>JACKQC010000004.1 GCA_024233085.1 Akkermansiaceae bacterium | reverse complement strand
AGGGTCGGGTAGTGGACGTTGGAGACGGTGCCGTTCTTGTCGACTTCGGGCTCGTCCTTCTTGTCCTCGTAACCGGGAGCGCCGTCTTTCCAGAGCGGGATGACTTCGCCGCCGCCGTCCTTTTCGGCGTCCTGGCCGATGGCTGGGGTGACGGTCGGGAGGAGACAGAGGGCGAGCAGGCAGGGGAGGGTGGCTTGGGGTTTCATGGAAAAAGGGAGGGTGATTGTCGGGGAAAATGCGGCGGCGGGGCGATTTTGTCATGTGCGGAGTGGATGGCGCGACCGGATAGCGAGAATTTCCGTCGACCCAACAGGGTTGGGTCGGCGACCGTACCCTGTTAAGTCGGATCGGGGCGGCCTTGCCTGGCTCCCCTCATCGGCGGTGGCGGCGGGACGGGGGGTGTGATACCATAGGGCCATGCCGGAGACGGACCCGAATGCGAGGGAAGCACTGCAGGAACCGATCAAGAAACGGTTCGGCGGAACGCTGGCGAAAAAGACGCCCTTCGAGCGGCTCGCGATGCTGCAGCGAAACGCCGATGCCCTCGGGATCGACTGGCGGGGAAAAGACGATGGAACGCTTGTCAAAAAGGTGTTCGGGCCGATCCCGGAGACTGAACGGCGTTCGTGAAGTGATTGCCAATTGGTTTGATCGGTTGCGACCTCGGCGGTGCTCACTCTGATCGGTGATCGAGTTCCTCCCCTCGAGTACTCCTTCCGGATCGCGACGGCTCAGCGGGACGCTTCGCCCCACCCGCCCATCGATGACGGATGGTGGGGCGAGACGTCCCTGTCGAGCCGCCGAAAGGCCCGGCGGCTTCGACTTCCCTTCTGTGATCCCGAAGAATCAGTCGCGGATCCGAAGCGCCGACGCTTGCCGGGCGCGCCTTCCTGACGCACCTTGGCGGCCCTTCTCACTGCCTTCCTCTCCTCCATGCCCGTTGACGGAAAAACCACGGTCGGCCTGATCTCGCTCGGGTGCGCCAAAAACCTGATCGATTCCGAGATCATGATCGGCCACCTCGCCCAGGCGGGGATGGTCCTGACGCCGGAGCCGGAACTCGCCGACGTGCTCATCATCAACACCTGTTCCTTCATCGACCAGGCGAAGAAGGAGAGCGTCGACACCATCCTCGGCGCGGTCGACGACCGGACGGAGTCGCGGCCGAAGCAGAAGATCGTGGTGGCCGGCTGCCTGTCGCAGCGGTTTTCACAGGAACTGCCGAAGCTGATGCCGGAGGTGGACGCCTTCATCGGGCTGGACCAGATCACGAATGTGGCGCCGGTGATCCGCGACCTGGTCGGGCACGGCGACGACGGGCCGCACGCGGAGAATTTCGTCACCGAACGACCGCAATACATCCCGGACTACGACACGCCGCGCTTCCGCCTGACGCCGAAGCACACGGCCTACATCAAGATCGCGGAGGGGTGCAATCACCCGTGCTCCTTCTGCATCATCCCGAAGATCCGCGGCCGCCACCGTTCGCGGAGCCAGGAATCGATCGTCCGCGAGGCGGAGCAACTGGTGAAGGCGGGCGTGAAGGAGCTGAACCTGATCTCGCAGGACACGACCTATTTCGGGATGGATCGGTGGGAGGAAAGCCGGCCCAACCCGCGGAGCCCGGTCGATTCGACGAAGGGCGAGTCGCTGGCGTCGCTGTTGCGGGCGCTGAACGCGATCGAGGGCGATTTCTGGGTGCGGCTGCTCTACACCCACCCGGCGCACTGGAGCGATGAGCTGATCCGGACCATCGCGGAGTGCCGGAAGGTGGCGCGCTACGTGGACATGCCGCTCCAGCACATCTCCGACCGGATGCTCTCGGCGATGCGGCGGGAGACCGGCGGCGCCTACATCCGCGACCTGATCGGGCGGATGCGGGCCGGCATTCCCGACCTGGCGCTGCGGACGACTTTCATCGTGGGCTTCCCCGGCGAGACGGACGCGGATTTCGCGGAGCTGCTGGAATTTATCGGCGACGTGAAATTCGAGCGAGCCTCGGTTTTCAACTACTCGCGCGAGGAAGGCACGCGGG
Organism: Akkermansiaceae bacterium; assembly: GCA_024233085.1. Lineage (GTDB taxonomy): Bacteria > Verrucomicrobiota > Verrucomicrobiia > Verrucomicrobiales > DEV007 > JAEUHH01. The sequence goes on along the minus strand of JACKQC010000004.1, from coordinate 337,852 downwards.
CGGAGAAACTCGACGGCCATCTCCATCACATGACGCGGAAGAAGCGCTGGAACGCGGCGATGCGGGCGCTCCAGCACCAGGCGGAGGTCGTCAACGAGGGGCAGGTGGGCCGCCGGCTGCGGGTGCTGGTGGAGTCGCCCGGCCAGGCCCGGAGCGAGATGGACGCGCCGGAGGTGGACGCGACGATTTTCGTGCCGGACTCGCTGCCGGTGGGGGAATTCGCCGACGTCACGGTGACCGACTGGCGCGGCTATGACTTGATCGCGAGCTGAGCGCCCGAAAAAAGCGGGTGAAAATCGCGCGAATCGTGGTTCATCATTCTGCCCATGGCCCTCAACATTCGCCCCGCTTCGGAAGTCGACTACGACTGTGTGTCCCTCGGTGAAGTCATGCTCCGCCTCGATCCGGGCGAGGGCCGCGTGCACACGGCGCGCCAGTTCGCGGCGTGGGAGGGCGGCGGCGAATACAACGTGGCCCGCGGTCTGCGGCGCTGTTTCGGCCTCCGGGCGGCGGTGGTGACGGCATTCGCGGACAATCCGGTGGGGCGGCTGATCGAGGATTTCATCCTGCAGGGCGGCGTCGACACGCGCTATGTGCAGTGGCGCGCCTATGACGGGATCGGCCGCGCCGTGCGCAACGGGCTGAATTTCACCGAGCGCGGCTACGGCATCCGCGGAGCGGTGGGCTGTCCCGACCGCGCCAACACCGCCGCCAGCCAGATGAAGCCGGGCGACATCGACTGGGAGGACGTTTTTGGAAAGCAAGGCTCGCGGTGGTTTCACACCGGCGGCATTTTCGCCGCGCTCAGCGAGACGACCGCCGAACTGACGATCGAGGCCTGCAAGGCCGCGCAGAAGCACGGCACGCTCGTCAGCTATGACCTGAACTATCGTCCGTCGCTCTGGAAGGCGATCGGCGGCCAGGCCAAGGCGCAGGAGGTCAATCGCGAGATCGCGAAACACGTCGACGTCATGATCGGCAACGAGGAGGACTTCACCGCCTGCCTCGGCTTCGAGGTGGAGGGCGTGGACGAGAATGTGCGCGGGATCGACGTGACGAATTTCAAGAAGATGATCGACACGGCGGTGCGGGAATTCCCGAATTTCAAGGCCACGGCGACCACTTTGCGCGAAGTCCACACCGCGACGGTCAATGACTGGGCGGCGATCTGCTGGCACGACGGGGGGTTTTACGAGTCGCAGGCTTTTCCGAGACTGGAGATCCTCGACCGTGTCGGCGGCGGGGACAGTTTCGCGTCAGGCTTGGTGTATGGCTTTCTGGAATTCAACGACGCGCAAAAAGCGGTCGAGTACGGCGCCGCCCACGGCGCGCTGGCGATGACCACGCCCGGGGACACCACGATGGCGAGCAAGGGCGAAGTCGAGAAAGTCGTCGCCGGCGGCGGGGCGCGGGTGGTGCGGTAATTTCGGTTGGAGGAGGCAGCAGGATTTGGTTACCGACTCAACCCTTTTGGCTGGACTCCGTCCTGGACGGCGGACCTCTGTGTACGCCAAAGAGCCTCATTTCGCTCGAAAACCCGAATGGCGGACAGGGAGGGATTGATCGCGGGGCGATCCGTCCCTCGGTTTGGCGGCGGTCGCCGCGAGTGGAGTGATTCGCCACGCTTCGCTTTGGCGGACAGGGAGGGATTCGAACCCTCGGTACCGTTTCCGGCACACACGCTTTCCAGGCGTGCCCATTCAACCGCTCTGGCACCTGTCCGAAGGCGGACCGGGCGGGAAGAAAGCCCGGCCTTGAGCGCGAGCGCACACGTTGGTTCAAAAGCGGGAAGTCGCAAGCCGAAAAGGGGGCACGGAGGACGGGAAGGGGGCCGCCGGCGACAGAAAATCCGGAAAAAGGCGCAAAAAAGTCCTTGTCACGTTTGCGAAAAACGATACCATCACCGCGTCAATCAACTACTCAGGAATCGACTTATGAAAAAACTGTTGTCCACTCTTGCAATTCTGACCCTCACCGCTGGCTTGGCCACTGCCGGTGACTGGTCGAAAAACCCGGTTGAGAAGAACCCGATCCCGGTGGGATGCGCGTGCTTCGACCCCGGATTCGAATTCAGCGGTTTCATCGCCGGCGGTATCCCCGATAACGGCGATAGCGAACTCGGCGGCGGCGCCAGCGCCAGCTACTTCTTCACCGAAAACGTCGGTGTCGAATTGAGCTACGCGGTCCTCGCCTTCGATAGCGAAGAACATGTGATCACCGGTAACCTCGTGTATCGCATGCCGTTGAAAGATCTCTGCATCGCTCCCTACCTTCTGGTTGGCGGTGGTCTTCTGACCAACAGCGCCACGGACGGTCTGTTCGATGTGGGTGGCGGTCTCGACATCCGCTTCGACTCGATGGGTTGCCTCGGCCTCTTCGCCGACGCCACCTACAACTGGGTCGACGGCGATCGTGACTTCACCCTGATTCGCAGCGGTGTTCGCGTTCGGTTCTAATCGACCGAAAACGAAAACGAATTTCGTCCTGAGAAACGATTAACAAGAGGGCCGGAACGGGAGACCGTTCCGGCCTTTTTTGTGTGGAGGCGAGAAGCATATTCGGTCTCGCCGCGCCACGCTCATGGGCAGCGTCGCCCGAATCGCCGGAGACCGGGTCTGTTCATCCGATTCGCCACCGAGACGAGACGAAACGGGTTGACGATCGGCGGGAAGTCGGTTTCTTTCTCGCCCCGATTTGCGACACGCGGGCGGCCACTATCGACCAAGGCCGGGTGCGGCGGATCGGATTGCTTTCCTTTTTCTTTGGAGAGGTGGCTGAGTGGTCGAAAGCACATCTTTGCTAAAGATGCGTACTCCAAAAGGGTACCGTGGGTTCGAATCCCACCCTCTCCGCCAAAAGCGAAGCGTGCCGAATCAATCCACTCGCGGCGACAGCCGCCAAACCGAGGGACAGATCGTTCCGCGATCAATCCCACCCTCTCCGCCATTCAAATATTCGGGCCACAAATGCGGAGCGGGTCCCGAAAAGTTGAATTTGCCGATCGGGATTCGAACGCCGTTCGAGCCGGAGCGAAGGGGAGACGGCCGCAGGCAATCCCACGCTCTCCCGGAATCGCCTTTTTCATTGCGTTCCCGGCGTTTCCATTCACCCTGAAGCTTATTTGCCTATGATGCCGTCGTTCTCGTTTTTTTCAATGCTCGCCCTTTTCGCCGGGACGATCCTGCTCGTGGTCGGCGGATGCGCGAACTCCGGAGGAGGCGACGCCACGGCGGACACGGAAGAGAAGAAAAAGGGATTTTCGATCGCTGGATGGCTCGGGAAAAACGAGAATGACGGGGCGGCGGAAGAAGACCCCGCGAGTTCCGGTGGTGACCGCGCCGCGCCGAAGCGGTTGGAGATTGGAATCGTGCATCTGGTGCACACTCAGGGGCGCTTCGTCCTCATCCAAGCGTCTCGCCAAACGGAGCTTCCGCCGCGGACGGAGATGCTGACCTACAACCCCGGTGGCCGTCCGACCGGGAAGTTGCGGCTGAGCCCGGAACGGAAGGGAGCCTTCCTCGTGGCGGACATCGTGCAGGGATCGCCCAACGCGCTCGACATGGTGGAAATCTTCGGCATCGAGGACGCCGGGGGCCGGGTCCGGGTGGCCGAGCCGACTGGCGACGGGCCGCAGGTGCTTGAATGACCGAACCGCAACTTCGGATCGATGGGCGGCGGCGAGCGCGGCCATCCGACGATCGGAACCGGAACCGCCCCCAATGATCGAAGAAACCGAAGCGAGACGACGAATCCTCGAAGCGGTCGATCCCGGTCCGGTGGAAACGGTGCCGCTCGGCGAGGCGACGGGGCGTTTTTCCGGTCGCGAGATTTTTGCCTCAGTCGACCTGCCGCGTTTCGACAACTCGGCGATGGACGGATACGCCGTGCGCGCGGTGGATGCCGGCACGGGCGCGTTTTTGCGAATCCTGGAAGAGCAGCCGGCCGGAACCGACCGCGGGCTGGCGGTCGATCCCGGCGGCGCCGTGCGCATTTTCACCGGAGCGCCCCTGCCCGCCGGCGCCGACGCGGTTGTCATGCAGGAAGACGTCCGGGCGGACGCCGCCTCCGGCCGGATCGAGATTCTCGACGGTGTTCAACCGGGCGAAAACATCCGCCGTCGCGGATCCGATGTCTGCGCCAGCCAGCGATTGCTCGATCCCGGCGATCGGGTGAACGCGGTGCGGACCGGGCTGCTGGCGTCCCAGGGAATCGTGAAAGTGGAGGTTTTCGCGAAGCCCAGGATCGCGGTGGTGACGACCGGAGACGAATTGGTCCCGCCCGGAACGGAACGGATCGAGGCCGGCCAGATTTTCAACAGCAACGGGCCGATGCTCGCCGCCCTGGCGGCCGAGTTTGGCGGATCCCCCAGGCAATTCCACGCGATCGACGAAGCGGAGAGCCTGCGGGCCGTGTTGGCCGAGGCTTTGGCCGACGCCGACGCCGTCATCGTCGCGGGCGGGGTCTCCGTCGGCGACCGCGACCTGGTGAAGGCGGAGCTGCGGAATCTCGGCGTGCGCGAGGAATTCTGGCGGGTGCGGGTGAGGCCCGGCAAGCCCTTCGTCTTCGGCATGGCCGGTCGGGTGCCGGTTTTTGGCCTGCCGGGGAATCCGGTCTCGGCCTGGATGACCTTTATGCTGTTCGTGGCGCCCGCCCTCTGCCGGATGCGCGGGGAAAACCGCGAGCGACTCGCGACCGGCCTGCCGCTTCCGCGGATCGAGGCTCTCGCCGCCGAACGGTTCGAAAACACGGGCGACCGGCCGCACTATCTCCGCTGCCGGCTCGAATCGGACGGCCGCGTTCGGCGCGTCGGCGCCCAGGAAAGCCACGCCCTCCACGGACTGAGCCGCGCCGGGGTGCTGGTCCGCCTCGAGCCGGGGGAAGTCCGCGAGCCGGGCGACGCGATCCGCGGATATCGGCTTTGATTTCTTTCCGGTTTTCGGATGGAATGGGCGGCGATGAATGGCGTTCACGGGTCCTTTTCAACGACGATTCTCACGGTGGGATTGGCGATGACCGCCATCGGTCGCTCCGCCGCGGCTGATGATGGAGGACCGCCCGTCGCGCGAAAGCACACCCTGCTCATGGTGGACGATCGCGACATTCTCTATCGTGCCGGCACCGAGCGGGTTTTCGTTCCGGCCCGGAAACACGACGCCAGCCCCGTCGTGTCGGAGGAGCATGTCTGGGAAAAGGCGATCGGCTGGACTTCCGTGAGTCGGAATCCCGAGACGGGAATTTACCAGCTTTGGTATCAGGCCTATGCCGGTCGTGGACACCATCCGAAAACGCACGATTGCGTCGTCTGCTACGCCGAATCCCCCGACGGCATCCAATTCTCCAAGCCAAAACTCGGCCTGCATTCCTTCAACGACATCGCGGACACGAACATCGTCCTGATCGGCAACGGCGGCTACGGTGACCGCTACGGGAACGCCGTGATCGTCGATCCGCGCGAGCCCGATCCCGCGAAACGCTACAAGATGGCCTACTACGACTGGTCCGTGAGGGACGGCCGGGAATTCGCGGGGCTGCATCTCGCCTTTTCGCCGGATGGTGTCCGGTGGACAAAACATCCCGGCCTCGTGTATCCCACCGCCTACGGCGCCCGGGGGATGCAACCGCCGCGGGACGGCGAGGAGACCTACTTCGAATTGCCCGGAAAAAACGACACCGTCCGAAAACGCTGGGTTCTGCCCAACACGATGTCCGACGCCGCCGATGTCATGTTCGATCCGGTCCGCAAGCGTTTCGCGATCTACGGAAAGCTCTGGATCGACGGTCCCGACGGCTCGATGGGCTGGAAGCACGCCATGGGCCGGGTCGAAAGCGCGGACCTGCTTCACTGGACCAAGCCGCGAGTCGTGTGTTTTCCCGACGAATTCGACCTATCCGTCGCCGAGTTCCACACATCGCCCGTCTTCTGGCACTCCGGCCGATTCTATTGCCTCAATCAGATACTCGACCGGCGGAAGGACATCGGCGGGATCGACATCGAGCTGATGGTCAGTCATGACGGACTCGACTGGGAGCGGCCCTTTCGAGACGGGCGGTTCCTCGCGCGGGGCGAACCGGGGAGTTTCGATTCCGGGTCGCTATTCACCAATGCGACGCCGGTCGTGCTGGGGGACGAGATGCGATTCTACTACGGCGCCTACGGTTCGACCGCCATCGGCGGTGGAGAGGCCATCGAGGGCCCCCGGCAACGCAGCGGCGTCGGTCTGGCGATTCTGCCGCGCGATCGTTTCGCCGGCCTGCGGTCCGTGCCCGTGAGCGATCAGCCGACTTTGAAGAACCCCCTTCAAGACACCGGGCAAGTCACGCTGAAGCCGCTGGATTTCACCGGATGCACCGACATCGTGATCAACGCCGACGCCGCGGGCGGCGAGGTCCGCTGCGAACTGCTGACGGAGGACGGGTATCGCGTTCCCGGATTCGAAAAGGAAAACGGCGCGCCTCTGAAAAAGGATGCCATCCGTTTTCGGCTGAGCTGGAAAGACCGAAAAATCGCCGAACTGCCGCCCGCCTCCTATTGCCTGAGGATTCACCTGAAAAAGGCGACGCTTTACGCGGTGACGTTTCGGTGAAGCGCGGCGTCCGAAGCGGCGGCGAGGGTTGCCGGGCTTCTCGGAGTGTTTTCTTCAGGTTCGAACGGTCCCCTTCAAAATGAGCCAGACGGATTTTCCGGAAAACGAGCCCGAGACACCGATGCGTCGAGCCACGCGGGTGGCGGCGGTGGCCACCCTGGGCGTCGTGTCCGGGTGGTTGTCCGGAAAATGCTACGCGTATTTCGGTTCCCGGGCGGGAGAAAACGAATTCGGCGAGTGGTCACCCGGGTTCTTTTACGCGGTCGTGTGGATCGCGGTTCTGCACGGGCCTTTTCGCGGGACCTCGAGGGATCGTTTGCGCCGATCCGTTGTATGGAATCTGCTCCTGGCCGCCGGCATTGTCGCGAGTTGGGCGATGGCCCACCGTTCGGCGATTTGGATCGCGAAGGAAAGTTCGGGGCCAATTCCCGAGGAAGCGGCGATTTACCTGGCCGGCTTCGGCGGCGGCGCGGTCGGCTGTCTCGGTCTGGTCAACCTCTGGGCGATCTTCTTCCGCGCGGCGGAGCCGTGGCCGGCCCGGATTCTGCTGACCGTGCTTGGCGTCGGCCTGGGAGCGTCGCTCGGCGCTTTCTGGGTGCCGGAGGCGCACGCGCAAAACCTGGATATACCCTTTCGGGTCGTCGACTTTTTCACCGTCTGGCAGGGCGGCATGGCGGCGGCTCTGGCGATCGTGGATGACGCCTGGCGGAATCGCGAAGGCGTCACCGCTTCGCCGCGGTGATCCGGTCAAAAACCGCCTTTAGCCGTTGCACGTCGGCCGGGTGATCGGCGGCGACGTCGGTTTGCTCGCCCGGATCCTTCTCGAGATCGAAGAGTTGCATCGGCGCCGGCTCGACTCCGGTGCGCAGCCCGGGATGCGCCGACGGCTGATATTGCTCGTAAGGCGCCAGTATCGTCACGCCGTCGGGAGCGCGGGGATCGATCCAGCGCTCGCCCGGTTTGTCCAGCCGCAGAAATCCGTCGCGCGGCGCGAGGAGATGCAGCTTCCATCGAGCGTCGCGAATCGTGGCCGGATTTTCGCCGAGATGGCCGAGCACTCCGTCATGCGGGCTCGGGGAGTCGGACGTGAACAGCGGCATGATGTCCCGGCCGTCGAACTCGCGATCGGTCGGCAGGGGGATGCCCGCCGCCTTCAGCACCGTGACGAAGAGATCCATCATCACCGCCGGCTCGCCGCTGACGTGGCCGGCGGGAATCCTGCCCGGCCACCGGGCGATGCACGGCACACGGTAACCGCCCTCGTAACTGCTCCCTTTCATGCCCCGCAGTCCGCCGGTGCTGCCGCCGAACCAGGCGCCGTTGTCGCTCGTGAAGATCACCAGCGTCCGCTCGTCGAGCCCGAGTGCCTTGACTTTTTCCAACACCCGGCCAACGCCCCAGTCCAGCTCGTGGATCACGTCGCCGTAGAGGCCGGCGCCGCTTTGCCGGTAGTATTCTTCGGACGCGGCGAGCGGTTTGTGGGGCATGGCGTGCGGCAGATAGAGGAAAAACGGCTTGTCGCGATTTCGTTCGATGAATTCGACCGCCCGCTCCGTGTAGCGCTTCGTCAGGGTGGACTGGACCACGGGATACTCGGCGCGCCGCGTGCCGTCGAGCAGTTCGACGGGGCGCATGTCGTTCGAGTAGGGAATGCCGAGATACTCGTCAAATCCGCGTGAGGTCGGCAGCCATTCCGGCTTCGCGTGGCCGAGGTGCCACTTGCCGATCATGGAGGTGGCGTGGCCGGCCTGCTTGAAGAGCTGGGCCAGGACGATCTCCGATTCGGGCAGGTGGAGCAGGTTGGTGGCCTCGTTTTTTCCGTCGGGGGCGGGATTCAGCGTCATGCCGCAGCGAAAAGGGTAACGCCCCGTCATCAGCGAAGCGCGCGTCGGCGCGCAGAAAGGCGAAGGCGTGTTGAACTGCGTCAGTTTCGCGCCTTCGGCCGCCATGCGGTCGAGATTTGGCGTTTTGAAATCCGGGTGCCCGTAGCAGGCGAGGTCGCCATACCCGAGGTCGTCGGCGAGGATGACGATGACGTTGGGCTTTTCCGCCGCCCGAAGCGGACAGGGGAACGCCGACACGGCGGCGAGCAGCGAAAGGTGGAAACGAATAAAGCGGCGCATGTCTTTTTTTGGATGAGGGAAAAGAAGGGGAGCGATCGAACAGGGTTGGGTCGCGAAGCCAACAGGGTTAGGTCAGTGAGTCAACCCTGTCAAGTCGATCCCGGTCCGGTCATTTCAAATCAGCTCGCGAATCGGGCCCGCGCCGCCGGTGAGGTATTGCGGCCGACCGGTGGGATCGACGATCTGGGCGCCGCGCGGGTCGATACCGAGACAGTGATACAGTGTCGCGATGACCTCGGGGTAGGTCACGGGGCGCTCCGTGGCCTCGCCGGCGAGGCGGTCGGTCTTGCCGATGACCTGTCCGGTTTTCAGGCCGCCGCCGGCCATCAGGGCCATGCCGACCCGCGGCCAGTGGTCTCGGCCGCCGTTGGCGTTGACGGCGGGCGTGCGGCCAAATTCCCCCCAGGCCACGATGGCCACCTCGTCGAGCAGGCCGCGCTCCTCGAGATCGGTGACGAGCGCCCAGAGGGCATGATCGACGATGGGACCGAGCTGCGCCATGCGGGCGTTGTTTTCTCGGTGGGTGTCGAAGTCGCTGATCGACACGCTGACCACGCGCACGCCCGCCTCGACGAGCCGGCGGGCGAGCAGCAGCTTTCGCGCGGCCTCGGGGCCTTCGGCGGTGGATTGGGCGAGGGCTCCCTCGCGCATCGGGGGCGGCGTGTATCGAGCCAGCACGCGGGGATCCTCCTTGTCCAGATCCATGGCGTCGGCCAGTCGTCCGGAGCTGAGAATCTTCAGCGCCTGCCGGGTGAAGCGGTCCATCGCCGCGATCTGCTCGCTGCTTTCGTCGAGGCGACGGCGGATGGAGTCGAGCCGGTCGAGCAGACTGGCGCGGTCGGCGACGCGGTCGAGGCTGAGTTCATCCGTCAGCGACAGACTCGCGCCTCTCGCCCGGGCGCCGAGCCGGTTGAGTTCGGTCCGCATGCCGGCCTCGAGTTCGCGGTGAAACAGGCGCGAAATATCGGGCCGGAAGGGCTGATGCACCGCGCCCAGAAAACCGGGCCGCGCCGAGTTGCGGACCTTTCCCCGTCCCTGCAGGAGATCGACAAAGGGCGGCGCGGGATCCTCCGGCGTGCCGAGAAGTTTCCCGATCACCGACCCCATCGCGGGTCGTCCGCCGATGGAGGCGAGATCCTGGAAGCCGAATCCGCTCTGGCATTGAAAGGCATCGTGCCGGCCCGCGGAACCGGTCAGCGAGCGCACGAAAACGAAGCGGTCCGCAATGCCGGCGATCTTCGGCATCAGCTCGGTCACCCGTACGCCGGGCAGGCAAGTCGGGATCGCGCGAAAGGGGCTCCGCTGATCGGCCGGCGCGTCCGGCTTCGGATCGATGAGGTCCATCTGCGGCGGGCCGCCGTCGAGGTGGATGTTGATGACCGCTTTGTGGGAGGAGCCGAGGCCCGCCGCGTCCTCGGCGCGCAGCAGGTCGGCCAGCGTGAAGCCGCCAAAACCCAGCGCGCCGGCCCTGAGAAAACGGCGGCGCGACACCCCGTCGCGGGTGCGGGTGCGATGGCCGGAGAAGGTCAACATCGGCGCAAGGATACCGGGCTTTCGCCGCGCCGATCAACGCCGCGGGCGGGCGTCTTCGCGCCACGAAGGTGACTCCCCCCCGGGACTGGTTCTCAGGGCGCGTCGCCGATCGGGCGGGCCGGAAGGGGAGCCGAGGCATCGATGCGAAAGTCCAATCGGCCCGATTCGTTGCCGGCCCAGGTCCCCTTCACTTCGGCGTGAATCTTGGGAAATTCGGCGCGGAGGTGTTCGAGATCGATTTCCCGGGCCATCGGCTTGCCCGCCGCGTCGAATACGGAGAATAGCGTGCCATTTGCCCCGGCGTGAAGCGTGACCGTGTAATCGCTGCCTTTCAGGATGGCGACGGGCGGCGCGGTGGAGGCGGTCCTGGCCGCGCCATCGCCGAGGTAACCCATAGTGCGCAGCCAATTCTCGGCCAGCGCGGGCCATTTCTCGATTTCCTCGCCGATCTTTTTCATGCCGAAACCGTGGCCGCCCTTGGCGAAGATGTGCAGTTCGGCCGAGGCGCCGGCGCGCCGCATGGCGAGGTAAAAGAGGGCGTTGCCCTCGACGAAGGACTTGTCGCCGTGGGCGATGACCATGAAGACAGGCGGCGTGTCCTTCGTGACCTGGATTTCGGGGGCGAGCCGGTTGGGGTCGGACTCGCTCTTGAGATAAGCGGGATAGATGGGCAGCGCGAAATTCGGCCGGCAATCGACGGAATCGATCTCCGGATTCAGCGGATAGGTGCGCTGGTCGGACGGCGTGGTCAGGGTCATGATGGAGAGGTGGCCGCCCGCGGAAAAACCGAGGATGCCGATGCGGTCGGGGTCGAGTTTCCAGTCGGCGGCGTTTTTCCGAACCATCGACATGGCGCGCTGGGCGTCCTGCAGGGCGGGATGGTGCTTGTCGAGTCCCTCCCGGCGCGGGACGCGATATTTGAGCAGGATGGCGTTGACGCCGATGCCGTTGAGCCATTCGCAGACCTGCTCGCCCTCGTGGGTGATGGCGAGAATGTTGTACGCGCCGCCCGGGCACACCAGCACGGCGGCGCCGGTGTTGTTGTCGGCCGGGGCGGGGTACAGGGTGATCGTGGGTTGGGAGACGTTCGAGACGCGCCAGATGCCGTCGTTGTTTTTCTCCTCGCGGGTTTCCTCCGGGAGCGCGAGGTCGGCTTCGCCGGGCACGCCCTCGGGCCAGAGCGGGATGGGCGCCGGAGGCTCGGCGAGGGCGCCGGTGGCGGACAACACGGCGAGCAAAGTGGCGGCGAGGGATCGGGGGAGTCGTTTCATCGGAAGAAGTGTAGCCGGAAAGGAGGCCGTTCTCGACGATATTTTTCCCGGGTCGTTCCGGACGAAATCGGGAAGAAAACGCTAAAAACTTGAACGGAAAAGCGTTATCGTTCGTCCAATTGAATGGAGCGGCTCGTGACAGGTCGCTCGGAAGTTTCCAGCCGATCGTTCAACGAGAACCCTCACCCCAAAGCGATTTCAAAACACCCACCTCGGCGACTTGCCGCCCCTTTCGCCGGAGGTCTTCAGAAACACCGAAAGATCGAGAGCCGTATTCCCTTCGTCCCTCCATCCTGGCCGTCCGGTTCCGCCGGACAGTAGACCTGAGGATCCTATCCCAATCGAGAGAGGCAGCCGGGCCGCCGGAAGATCCACCGACGACATGAAGGCTGCCCTCGAATTTTTTGAAGCGACCCGCCACGGCCCGCTCGGGAAGGTCCGAAACTGGCTCCCGTGGCGTTGGATCGGAGATCGCGGAGGACTTTCAAAGGAGCCTCCCCCCAACGCGGAAGCCGCCGTCGAAAAACCGGAACCGGGAACGCCAAAGATCGGGCTCGCGCTGTCCTCCGGCGGCGCGAAAGGGCTCGCGCACATCGGTGTCATCCAGGTGCTGGAGGAACACGGCATCCCAGTCCACACCGTCGCGGGCACGAGCATGGGCGCCTATGTCGGCGCCATGTGGGCGTCGGGCGTCGACGGCAAGGGGCTGGAGGAACTCGCCGCCGAGATGCGGACGGGGAGCGATCTGTGGTCGCTGGTGGATCCAGTGGCCTGGCCGCGGCGGGGATTCATCCGGGGCGAAAAGATCGAGAGCCGCCTGCGGGCGACGCTGGGTGCGAGGACCTTCGCCGAATTGGAAAAACCGCTCTTCATTCTCGCGACTGAGTTCGACAGTTATGCGAGGATCGTGTTTCACGAGGGGGATGTGGCCTCGGCCGTGCTGGCGAGCGTCGCGATCCCCGGCGTGGTGGTGCCGGTCAGGCGCGGCGACTGCGAATACGTGGACGGCGGCGTGTGCGACCCGCTGCCCGTTTCCGTGTTGCGGGAGGAGGTGGAAATGAACCGCATCGTGGCGGTGAACGTGTTGCCGACAATCGAGGAGTTCAACCGCTCCCGGCGCCGGGTGCCGCAACTCGGAGGACATCCGGGGTGGAAGCGGCCCTTCCTGTGGCTGAACAAAAAGGTCAACTGGTTCTCCCGCGGAAACCTGCTCGATATCCTGCGCAGTTCGGCCATGGCGTCGCAGATGCGCATCGTGGAGCACAGCGTGACGCTGGCGGATGTGCTCATCCGTCCGGTCGACTCGAAGGCGCGCTGGCACGACTACACCAGTTTCCGGCGCTACATCGAGGTGGGACGCAAGGCCGCCGAAGCGGCTCTCCCGGCGCTGGAAGCCATCCTCGAGGGAAACGCCGGCGTGCCGACCTCCGAAACCGAATCCCCCGCCGTCCATGTCGACTAGAAACTCCAGACTGGCCGGAAACTGGGACCGGCTCGATCGCGACACGGTCCGCGACCTTCAGTGGAAGCGGCTGAAGCGGTATCTGGCGACTGCGGTTCTGCCGTTTTCGAAGCACCACGGCCGGCTTTTCGCGAAGCACGGGATTCGCGTCGAGGATCTGCGCACCTGGGATGACTGGGAGCGCGTGCCGTTTTCGTCAAAACGCGACCTGATCGCCATCCCGGGAAGCTCGGCCAAGACGCGAGATTTCGTGCTGATTCCCGACGAGGAGGTGCTGAAGCGCCGGCTTTCCACGGTGCTGGGCGCGCTCCGCCACGGCCCGAGGGGCGTCAAAAAACGGCTCGAGGCCGAATTCCGCCCCATCCTGATGACGAGCACGACGGGGCGCTCGACGGAGCCGGTGCCGTTTCTGTACACGCAGCATGACCTCGACAACCTGGCGATCACGGGCCGGCGATTGATGGAGATCTGCGATTCGAGGGCGGACTGGAGGCACCTGAACCTGTTTCCCTTCGCGCCGCACCTCGCCTTCTGGCAGGCTCACTATGCCGGTCTGGGGTACAACAGTTTCTGCCTCTCGACGGGCGGGGGAAAGGTGATGGGCACCGACGGCAACGTGCGGCTGCTGGAAAAGATCGAGCCGGACGCGCTGATCGGGATGCCGACTTTCCTCTATCATGTGCTGCGGGAGGCCGTGGCCCGAGGAGTCGAGTCGCCAAACCTCAAGCGCATCGTTCTCGGAGGCGAGAAGGTGCCCGAGGGCATGCGGCGAAAGCTGCGCGCCCTGTGCGCCGATCTGGGCGCGGGCGAGGTGAATATCATGGCCACCTACGGCATGACCGAGGCGAAGATGGCCTGGCCCGAATGTCCGGCTCCGGAGGGCGCCGAGCCGGGCGGGTATCACTTGTATCCGGATCTCGGCTTGGTCGAGGTGGTCGATCCCGAGTCCGGCCGTGTCGTGCCGGACGGCGAACCGGGCGAAGTCGTCTTCACGCCGCTCGACGCGCGCGGCAGCGTGGTGTTGCGCTACCGGACGGGAGACTTGATCTCGGGAGGGCTCCATCACGAGCCGTGCCCCCACTGTGGCCGGACCCTGCCCCGGCTGGTCGGGCGCATCTCCCGCGTCTCCGATGTGCGACGACTGAATATCGACAAGATCAAGGGCACGCTCGTCAATTTCAACGATCTCGAAAACGTTCTCGACGACATGGATTCGATCGGGGCCTGGCAAATCGAGATACGCAAGCGAAACGACGACCCGCTCGAAAGCGACGAACTGGTGGTGCACATCGCCCCGGCCGAGCGGACGGATCGCGACACGCTGACGCGCGCGATCCGGAAGCGTTTTCTCGAGTCCACGGAAATCTCGCCGAACCGCGTCGAATTCCACGATGTCGAGGCCATGCGGGAAATGCAGGGCGTCGGCGAAAAGCTCAAGGAAGAGAAAGTCGTCGATCACCGCCCAAAATCGGTTGCTTCCGAAAGCGAAGCCGCCAACCGGGACTCAACCCCAACTCCCCAAAACGCATGAATCCCGAAAGAGCGAAATCCCTCGTCATTGTGGATGGAGTTCGAACGCCCTTTCGAAAAATGGGCACCGATCTCGCGGCGCTCGACGCCGTGGAACTCGGTCGCCTGGCGGTCAACGGACTGCTGACCCGGACGGGGATCGATCCCGAACTCATCGACGAAACGATCTTCGGCTGTGTGTCCCAGCCCTTCGACGCGGCGAATATCGCACGGGTGATCGCCCTGCGCGCGGGCATCCCGAAAACCAAGCCCGCGATGACCGTGCATCGGAACTGCGCCAGCGGGATGGAAAGCGTGACGACGGCGTCCGAGCGCGCCGCGGCCGGGCACGGCGAGATTTTCATGGTGGGCGGCACGGAAAGCATGTCGAGGGTGCCGCTGCTTTTCTCAGCGGCCGCGGCCACGAAATTCGCCGCGCTCGCGCGCGCGAAAACCTGGGGCGGTAAAGTGGCCGCGGCCCTGAGGTTTCGCCCGGCCGATTTCGCCCCCATCGTCGGGCTGAAGCTTGGCCTGACCGATCCCGTCAGCGCGATGAACATGGGCGAAACCGCCGAGATATTGGCGAGAGAGTTCGACATCTCGCGCGAGGCGCAGGATCGCTTCGCGCTGGAGTCCCACCGGAAAGCGGTCGCCGGGCGCGAGGCTCTGCGGGAGGAGATGCGCCCGGTCCACCTGGCGTCCGCCGAAAATAATCACATCATCGACGACAACGGCCCGCGCGAAAACCAAACTATGGAGGCGCTGCAAAAATTGCGGCCGGTTTTCGAGCCCGGAACCGGCACCGTCACCGCCGGAAACAGCTCCCAGATCACCGACGGCGCGGTCGCCCTCCTCGTGATGACGGAGGAAAGAGCCAACGCGCTCAACCTCGAACCGCTGGGACGCCTCGTGGGGCACGCCTACGCCGGCTGCGATCCGTCCCGCATGGGTTTGGGACCGGCCTTCGCCATCAGGAGGCTCGCGGAGCGGACCGGCCTGAAGCTCTCCGACGCCGATGTCGTCGAAGTCAACGAAGCCTTCGCCTCGCAGGTGCTGGCCGTGCTGAGATTGTTGGAAAGACCCGGCTTCGAGGGGCTCGAGATCCCCGAGGAAAAACTCAACCCCAACGGCGGCGCCATCGCCCTGGGTCACCCGGTCGGCGCGACCGGCGCCCGGCTGATCCTGACCGCGCTGAGGCAGTTGCGCCGCACCGGCGGGCGGCGCGCGCTTTGCAGCCTGTGCATCGGCGGCGGCCAGGGCGGCGCCGTCTGGGTGGAAAGATTGTGAGGTGAGTCCCATGAGAAAACATTCGCTCTCGTTCAAGGCCATCCGAAACCTGATTCGCAACGATCTTATGCCCGATCCAACCCCCAGCCTGACCCTCCACCGCCGCGACGACGGTATCGCCGAACTGGTCTTCGACCGCGCCGGCTCGGCGGCGAACATCTTCGACATGCCGGCCCTGGACGAACTCGACCGTCACCTCGAAACGATCGAAAACGACGCCTCCCTTCGCGGACTGATCGTCCGGAGCGCCAAGCCGGCGATCTTCATCGCGGGAGCCGACATCAAGTCCCTGGCCCGCGAAACGGGCGACGCTCTGGAGGCGTTTATCGGGAAGGGGCAGCGGGTTTTTCAGCGGCTGGCCGATCTGAAGATTCCGACCGCCGCCGCCATCCATGGCGCGTGTCTCGGCGGCGGCTTCGAGATCGCCCTCGCCTGCGATTGGCGCGTCGCAAGCCTGTCGGACGCGACCAGGATCGGGTTGCCGGAGACGATGCTCGGCATCCTGCCCGCCTGGGGCGGCTCAACCCGGCTGCCGCGCCTGATCGGCCTGCCGAAGGCGCTGGACCTCATCCTCGCCGGAAAACAGGTCCCGCCAAAATTGGCGAAGAAACTGGGACTCGTGGACGGGCTCGCCCCGGTCGAGCGGATCGTCGACCTGGCGACCGGTCTCCTGGGGAAAGGCAAAGCCGTCCGCAAGACGCCGTGGCTGACGAACAACCCGGTGAGCGCCGCCGTCATCCGCGCCGCGGCCGGTCGAAAAATTCGGGCCCAGACCCGCGGGCATTACCCGGCGCAGCTCGCCGCGCTGAACGTGGTGTCGCGGGCGGGTTCCGGCCCGTTGGCGGAATCGCTCGGCCGCGAGCGGGAGGAGGTGTTGAAACTGGCCCGGACCGACGCCGCGAAAAACCTGATCCGCATCTTTCTTCTTCAGGAAAACGCGAAGAAAACCCGGCCGCACCCGACGGCGGAGGCACGGAAGGTCGGGCGCACGGCGGTCATCGGCGCCGGCGTGATGGGCGCCGGAATCGCCCAGTGGCTGGCGGCGCGCGGGTTGCCCGTCGTGCTGCGCGACCTCGACGACGCGCGTCTCGGGGCCGGCATGGCGACAATCGGCAAGCTGTTCCGCGAGGGGGTGAAACGCCGCGTCTTTACCCCGGTCGAGGCGATGCGCGCCTCCGATTTGATCTCCCCTTCCGCCGCGCCGGTGCCGATGGATCGGGTAGACCTGGTGATCGAGGCGGCCGTCGAAAACCTGGAAATCAAGAAGAAGATTTTCGCCGATCTTAGCTCCCGTGTCAGCCCGGAAACCGTGCTGGCGACCAACACCTCCGCGCTGCCGATCGGGGAGATCGGGCACGGCGACGGCGTGACGCACCCGGAGCGCCTTGTCGGCGTGCATTTTTTCAATCCCGTTCACCGAATGAAGCTGGTGGAGATCGTCGTGACGGAGGCGACTTCGCCCGGGACGATCGAGACCGCCCTGGCCTTCGTCCGGGCGATCGGCAAGCTGCCGGTGGTGGTGAAAGATTCTCCCGGCTTCGTCGTGAACCGCATACTGATGCCCTACCTGATCGAGGCGGGCCGGCTTTTCGAGCGCGGCGTCGATCCGGTGGCGATCGACGAGGCGATGCTCGACTTCGGGATGCCGATGGGACCGCTGCGCCTGCTTGACGAAGTGGGACTCGATGTCGCCTCGCACGTCGCGGCGACGATGGGGGCGGCGTTTGGCGACCGCTTCGCCATGCCGGCGGTGCTGGCCAAGCTGGTGGAGAAAGGCCACCTCGGTCGCAAGAGCGGACGCGGCTTTTTCGAGCATCGCGGCAAAAAGACCGCGCCGAACGCCGAAGCGCTGGCCCTGCGCGGCGAAGCCGCGGGTGACGCCCCGGACCGCCCCGCGATCGCCGAACGGCTGGCCCTGTTGATGGCGAACGAGAGCTTCCGGGTTCTGGAGGAGGGGGTCGCCGCGAGCGCGGATGACATCGATTTTGCCATGATCCTGGGAACGGGTTTCGCGCCTTTCCGGGGCGGGCCGGTGACGTGGGCGAACACCGTGGGCCTGCCTGTCGTGCGTGAAAAACTCGCGGCCCTCGGCGAGACGGAGGGCGAACTTTTCGCGCCATCGAAACTGTTGAACGGCGCCGCCGACCTCGGTGACCTGAAAAAATCGTGAATCACACTCCAAAACGACCCAACCCTGTTGGGTCCGTGACTTGACCCTGTTGGGTGGATTCCAAATTCGCCCCCGTTTTGTAGCGCGGAAACCGCGGACCGAACCGTCTCATTCATCGAATCCCCAACCCCCGAATCTTCCATGAAAACCGCCGAACCTGACAAGAAACCCGCGGAACCGGCCCCGGTCATCGACACCTCGAAAATGTCGGCCGAGGAACGCGCCGCGCTCGAACTGGCGGAGGCCGCCCGGGTCACGGCGGGACCGCGCAATAGTTTCGCGGGATCGCTGTTCATGGGACGGCCCGACTTCGAGAGTATCCTGCCCTTTCCCGAGCAGAGCGAGGGCGATGAACAAAAGGGCGACGCCTTTCTCGAAAAGCTGCGCGCATTTCTCGCGGAAAAGACCGACCCGGACGCCATCGACCGCACCGGCGAGATACCCGAGGAGGTGATCCGCGGCCTGGCGGAGCTGGGCGCCTTCGGGATCAAGATTCCCGTGGAATACGGCGGTCTCGGACTGTCGCAGACGAATTACTCGCGCGCGGCGATGCTGCTGGGGGCGCATTGCGGAAACCTGACCGCGCTGCTGTCCGCCCACCAGTCGATCGGTGTGCCGCAGCCGCTGCTGGTGTTCGGCACGGAGGCGCAGAAGAAGAAATACCTCACCCGCTGCGCCGCCGGGGAGATCTCGGCTTTTGCCCTCACGGAGCCAGAGGTCGGGTCCGACCCCGCGAAGATGCGGACCACGGCCGAGCCCTCCGAGGACGGCGAAAGCTACGTCATCAACGGCGAGAAACTGTGGTGCACCAACGGCGTGAAGGCGGGCGTGATCGTGGTCATGGCGAAGATGCCGGGCTCCGATCCGAGCCGGCCGAAGATCAGCGCTTTCATCGTCGAAATGGACACGCCCGGAGTGGAGGTGACGCATCGCTGCCGTTTCATGGGGCTGAAGGCGCTTTACAACGGCGTGGTGCGCTTCACGAACGTGCGGGTGCCGCGGGAAAACCTCGTTCTGGAGGAGGGCAAGGGCCTGAAGGTCGCGCTGACGACGCTGAACACCGGCCGCATCACCCTGCCGGCGGCGTGCGCGGGCATGGCGAACCGCTGCGTTAAATGGTCCACCGACTGGTCGCGGGAACGGGTGCAGTGGGGACAGGCAATCGGGAAACACGACGCCATCGCGCAAAAGCTCGCCCGCATGGCGGCGCAGGCCTTCGCCATCGAGGCCATGGTGCGGCATGTGTCGGCCCTGGTCGACCGTGACAAAAAATCCGACATCCGCATCGAGGCGGCCTTCGGCAAAATGTGGGGCACCGAACGCGGCTGGGACATCGTGAACGAAACGATGCAGATCCGCGGCGGCCGGGGCTACGAGACGGCGGACTCGCTGCGCGCGCGCGGCGAGGAGGGCATTCCGGTGGAGCGGATGATGCGCGACTGCCGGATCAACACGATCTTCGAGGGCTCGAGCGAGATCATGCGGCTGTTCATCGCCCGCGAGGCCCTGGATCCGCACCTGAAACTGGGCGGCCCGGTCCTGAACACGACGCTGCCGGGTTCCGTCCGGGCGAAGGCGGCGCTGAGGTCCGCGCTGCGCTACGCGCTGTGGTATCCGCTGCTCTGGGTGCCGGCTATGACGGCGGGCGGCCCGGTCCATCCCGCCTTCCGGAGCGATTTGCGCAAGGTGCGGAATCTGTCGAAAAAGCTCGCCAGGGGACTTTTCCACGCCATGCTGCGGCACGGGCCGAAGCTGGACAAGAAGCAGGTGTTGCTGGGCCGCTTCGTCGATGTCGGCGCCGAGCTTTTCGCCATGACCGCCAGCATCGGGCGGGCGACGCATTTGATCGCGTCCGGCAAGGCCGGAGACGGCGACGGCGACCCGGTGAAGCTGGTCCGGTTTTTCTGCAAAGATTCGCGGGCCCGGGTGGCGGCGCTTTTCCGCTCGACCTGGCGAAACGCCGATGGCGAGGGCTACCGGGTCGCCCGGGGATTGCTGGGCGAATGAGCCGGTCCGCGAAGGCCCTGATTTGTTTCACGGGGCCGAAACGCGGAACGCCGTCCCCACCGCGAAGGGCGGGGACGGCGCCGGGAGTCCTATCGTTGGTTAGACTGGCGGTCGGTTCCGTGCCCGCCGGAGGGAATGGCCGGCGGGACGGGACCGATCAGTTTTCGGCCATCGAGAAATCCGGTTGCCGGGCCGGGAAGGGAAGCGCGTGCCGTTCCGAGCGCGAGCGGGGCGGATGATGCGTCACCGTTGGGGAGGAGCGCTTGCGCCGGCGGCCGAAGATGCCGAGGACGAAGTCCCCGAGGCGCTGGCAGCGCTCGTCCCAGGCCGACTCGAGGCGGTCGGCCAGGTCGCGGCGCCATTGCCGGCGGGCATTCCGCTGATCGTTGATGATGTCGCGGCGACGCAGAGCCCGGTAAAGGGCGGTGGTTTCCGAGACAGTCTTGATCTGGGTTTTGTAGGATACCATGGGCTTTGTGTGTCAGGGTGTTATGATGGGAAAACGGAAAAAACAGGAGGCCTTAAGGCAAATATTTAAAATCTTCGAACTATTTAGCTCTCTTTTTAGTTCAATTCAACAAAATTTTAAAATTTTGCGACAATTCGCGAAGATGAGAGAGAATTCTTTCCAAACCCGCGACTTTGGTTGGTGGAGCCGGGTCTTCCACAAGATCCCCAGCGTCGAGGATGCGCCATGTGTGCGAGCCGGAAGGCCCGGATGTCAGAGTCTCGCCGGCAGGGCGGAGGCGGCCGGAGCCGAGGAGGATTCGCCGGGCGCGGCGCCGGGTTTGTCGGCTTGTCGCTGGCCGGTCAGCTTGTGATAGCTGGAGACGATGGCGTTCTTCACATCGTCGATGCTGATCGGCTTGGTGATGTAGCCGTCCATCCCGGCGCGGAAGCAGGACTCCCGCACTCCGGCGAGGGCGTGACCGGTCATCGCGATGATGACGGGCTGGCGGGGGAGCTGGAAGCTTTCGCGGATGCGCTGGGTGGCCTCGACGCCGCCCATCACCGGCATCTGCAGATCCATGAAGATAAGATCGATGTCTCCCTGGTTGACGCGTTCGACGCCCTGCTTGCCGTCGTCGGCGAACTCGATGGATTCGTATCCCAGTTTTTTGAGCACCATGCCGGCGATTTTCTGGTTCATGGGCACGTCCTCGACGACGAGGACCTTGGCGGGATATTTTTCGTGAAAGCCGGTGATGCCGCTGTCGCGGGCGGCCGCGCTGAGTTTGGCGACGGCGGGTTCGAGGGAACCCTCGCCGTTTCCGCGGCCGAGAAGGTCGATGAGGCAGGAGAAGAGCTTCAGCTCGCTCAGGGGTTTGTAGCTGAAGCGCACGAGCGACTGCTTCGCTTCGCCGGGCATGGATTGAGGCGTCTTGGCTTCGCCGACGGTTTGGAGGATGAGCCAGGGAATGCCGGCTTCCTCGAGGGCGTTGCACAGCTTTCCGAGTAATTCGGGCTCCTGGCCCTTGGCGTCGAGGACGAGCACGTCCGGCCGCCACTGGAGGAGCTGGGGGATGACCGGTTCGGCGAGACCGGGGAGGGTGTGGGCCTCCATTTTCCAGCTCCGGCAATAGTGCTGCACCAGCCCGGCCAGCGTCTGGTTGGCGCAGAGAATGGCGCAGCGCCGTTCGTGGAGGTGTTTCTGCAAGTCGGCGGAATCGACCAGTTTGGCCGCGCCCTGTTGGGGAACCTCGCGAAAAGCCAGCTCGAAGAAGAAATTCGATCCCTTGCCCGGGGCGCTCTCGACTTTCAGGTCACCGCCCATGAGCCGGCAGAGCTTGCGGCTGATGGCGAGGCCGAGACCGGTCCCGCCGAATTTGCGGGTCGTGGAGGCGTCGGCCTGCGTGAAGGCCTCGAAAATACGCTCGTGATGCTCGGGGGCGATGCCGATGCCGGTGTCCCGGACCGAGAAGTGCACCACCGGCAGCGTGCCGTGGGAGGTCTGGGCCGCGCGGACCCGGACCGTGACGACGATTTCGCCTTTCTTGGTGAATTTGAGGGCGTTGCCGATGAGATTCACCAGGACCTGCTTGAGCCTTTCCCGATCGCCGAAAATGACCTCGGGCACCTGTTTCTCGGTGAAATAGATCAGCTCGAGTTTCCCCTCCGAAGCGTAGTAGGCGAACATTTCGATCGTTTCCTCGATGAGCTTCGGCAGGTCGACCGGGGCGTTTTCAAGCTCCATTTTCTCGGACTCGAGCTTCGAGAAATCGAGCACGTCGTTGATCAAGTGGACCAGCGACTGGCCGCTGCTGCGCATGATCTGAACCAGCTCGCGCTGCTCGTCGTTGAGGTCGGTCTCCAGCAGCAGACTGGTGGTGCCGATGATGCCGTTCATCGGCGTGCGGATTTCGTGGCTCATGTTGGCCAGGAAATCGGACTTCGCCTCGCGGGCGACCTCGGCCTGTTTCTGCGCCACCTGCAGCTCGCGAAATGTCTCCCCGATCCGGTCGTAGCTGTGCTGGAGATTCTCCGCCATCTTGTTGAAGCTCTCCTGGGCGACGCGAAACTCCTGCGAGCCGCCGCCTTTCATCCGGAAATCGTAGCGGCCGAGGCTGATCGTTTTCATCGCCTCGGAGATTTCCCGCAGGCGTCCGCTGATCGCCCAGCCGGTGAGGGCCAGCGCGAACAGGCCGGGGAGCAGGCCCATGAGGCTCAGGATCGAAGTCGGCGGTAGCACCGAGTACCAGACGTAACGAGAGGCCGGAACCGAGCCGTGAATATCGAGCGCCGCCACGACCTCGCGTCCCCGCCGGATGGGGGCCGCCGCGCGGCTGGTTTTTTCCGGCCCGCGTCCGAAGGCGTCGGCCGTCAGTCCCGTGAACCGGTCGCGAAAGGTCGTCGGCGGACTCTCCGCCAGCATGCCGGTCGAATGCGCCGATCCCTCCAATGCCGATTTCAGACTGGCGGCGGGGACGATCTCGGACGGGGCGATGGCCAGCTCCGTTCCCGTCATTTCGAGCAGCTTGACGGCCTTGCCGGAGGGGTCGCGAAAGACGAGACGGATGTGGGTCTTGAGTTCGGTCAGCGGGGGCGTGCTCCACAGCCGCAGCAGCGATTGGGAAAGGCGATTCCGGGCTTCCTCGTCTCCGGAGCCGGCCAAGGCCGCGATGTCGTCGGAGTCGAGGCACGAGGCCGCGGCGATCGTCGCGGTCAGGAGAGATTCGTCGAGCCGGTTGTTGAGATCGTGCCGCGCCTTCCAGTAGAGAAAGCCCAAGCCGACACCGCTTCCGAGCACCGCGAGGGCGGCGCACAGCAGCAGGAGCCGTAAGGTGAGGGGCAGACCCCGGGCAAACATGGGACAATGAAGCCAGAAATCCTTAATTTTCCAATAAAATATGGGAATTTTAAAGTGTGCGGAGGCTGTTTGTCTCGTCTTGCCATTTTCAAATCCGGTTGATTTTGGAAGCTCCGGATCTTACACTGGCCGTCCCTCCGCCCCAGTCGGCGAAGGGCGTTCCGGATTGCGCGGTTAGCTCAGTGGTAGAGCACCTGCTTCACACGCAGGGGGTCACTGGTTCAAATCCAGTACCGCGCACCAGTTTTTTCGTTTCCGGTTTTTCAGTTTCGGCTTTTCGCCGCCGCAAAAGGGGATCCGGGTTGCGTGGCGGGCCACAAATTTCGCGTCGATTCGCGGTTTCGAAGGAAATTCGTGTTCGTTCGCGCCCGTTCGTGGTTCGGATTTTGGAATTCGGGTTTCGGAATTCGGTTTCCCATTGTCATCCCGCGTCGAAGCTGCCAAGCTCGGCCCCGTTATGGAGTCTCAGGCAAGTTTTCTTCAAAATCCCTTCCTCATCCTCTTCGTCGGCGTCGCCATCGTCATCGGCATGATTATCGGCGGCCGGATCAACGCCTTCGTGGCCCTGATCACCGCCGCGATCGTCGTCAGCCTGATGGCGCCCGGCGAGATCGCCGAAAAAATCTCCCGCGTCGCGGCCGCCTTTGGAGCCGCCGCCGGAAATATCGGCATCGTCATCGGCATGGCGGCCGTCATCGGCATCTGCCTGATGGACAGCGGCGCGGCCGACCGCATCGTGCGCGCTTTCGTCCGCGTGCTGGGGGAAAAACGCTCGTCCGCCGCCCTGGCCGGGAGCGGATTCGTGCTGTCGATCCCGGTGTTCTTCGACACCGTCTTTTACCTGCTCGTGCCACTGGCCCGCTCGCTTTTCCGCCGCACCCATCGCAATTACCTCAAGTACGTCCTCGCCATCTCCGCCGGCGCCGCCGTGACCCACACTCTCGTGCCGCCGACGCCCGGTCCCCTCCTGATGGCCGACAATCTCGACGTCGACGTCGGCGACATGATCATGGTCGGCGCCCTGGTGGCGCTTCCCTCCGCCATCGCGGGTCTGTTTTTCGCCGCCTGGCTCGACCGCCGCATGCCGATCGAAATGCGACCCCTCGCCGGAACCGAGGAGGCGGAAAAAGCCGCCGACAAATCCGACGCCGAGCTGCCGAACCTGTTCGTCTCCCTCCTGCCCATCGTGTTGCCCGTGGTGATGATTTCCGCCAACACCATCGTCTCCCGGCTGGCCGGCGCGCCCGGCGCCTCCGAAGCGGTCAAGGACGCCTCCCAGTGGACCGCCGTCATCGGCAACGCCAACCTCGCCCTGCTCGTGTCGGCCGCCATCGCCGTTTTCGTCTACGTCGCGCAGTGCCGGCCCACCGCCGAAAAGCTCGGCCAGACCATCGAGAACGCCCTCATGAGCGCCGGCGTCATCATCCTCATCACGGCCGCGGGCGGCGCCTTCGGCGCGATGCTCAAGGCCGCGCAAATCGGCGACGCCATCGCCGCCCTCTTTCCCTCCGGCGGCGCCTCGGCGGGCCTGGTCCTGATGTGTCTGGGCTTCGTGATTACCGCCCTGTTGAAGTTTGCCCAGGGCTCCACCACCGTCGCCGTCATCACCGCCTCGAGCATGATCGCCGCAATGGTCAAGGGGGTCGATCTCGACTTCAACCCCGTCTATCTCGCCACCGCGATCGGCGGCGGCGGGCTCATCGGGTCGTGGATGAACGACAGCGGCTTCTGGATTTTCGCCAAAATGAGCGGCCTCACCGAGCGCGAGGCGCTGAAATCCTGGACGCCCCTGCTCTGCGTGCTCGGCGTCACCGCCTTTGTCGTCAGCCTCGTGTTGTCGGTCGCGATGCCGATGAAGCCCGAGAAAAAAGCCGAGGCTCCCGAAGTTTCGATGTCGACCCAACAGGGTTGGGTCCCGGACTTAACCCTGTTGGGTGAGGGGCATTGGCGGCGTTAGAATGAATCCCCTTCGACAAGACGTCGCGCGAGACGACTTCTGAGGCGCGCCAGTCGATCCGACTCGATCGTTCCCAGTATACCCGCAATCTGAGATGTGGGGACCGATCCGAGAAATCCCAATCGGGTGACCGATGGCCTCCTGAGCCCGCTCCCGCCGAAATCGCCATCGGAGGCGTCGATCATTTCATCGAACCCTTCTCGACAGTGCCTCGTCTGGGTGCTCACTCCGCAAAGGAGAAAATCTCCGAACGGCGGCAATGAACAAAGCACGAGAGCCGGGCGGAGTTTTAGCGATCGATCCGCCTGCGGCAGGGCCGCCAAGACAATGTCACCCGGTTTCACGACGTAAAATCCGGATTCGTTTCACGCAGTGAATCCAGGGAATATTCGGGTTCGTCACTCCCGTAGGCGCGTTCGAGAGACGATCCGCTCAAACCCGTCCAGAAATCGCGCAGTTCGACCTCGATTTGGTCCTCTTCGGGCGGCAGCACCGTTACGAGGAGGCGGGCGTTTTTGGGAATCACGTGGGATTCATCCAGACGGATTCGCTCTCCGTCATACCGGGCGCTCAGGGTCACCGTCTTCATACCTGGCGAGTTTACGGCGAATTGGGGACCGCTTCAACGCCCTTCCGTCCGAACGGACAGGCAGGGCAAATCCCCCCCCGAAGAGAAACGGCGTTGGGTTATTCGCCCTTCCTCTGTCCGTCTTCCTCCGGCGCGGGCCGGGGAGGTTTTTCGTCACCGTTGCCGGGACCGGGCGGAGGCCCGGGAAAAGGAGGCTTGGGACCGCCTTTGCCGCCCTTTGGCGGACCGCCGCCACCGCCCTCCTCGGGGCCGCGCCGGTTGGTGTGCGGGAACTTCGCGAGGATGTCCTTCACCCGCGGATCGGCCTCCACCATCTGCGCGGTGAGAACGCGGCGGACTTCGCGGAAAAGCTCCACCTTGCGGTCGCGCAAGGTGTCATCCTGCTCGCGGACTTCCTTGAGCCGGCCGATCGTGGTCTTGAAAGGCTCCGATTCGCGCGCTTTGCGGTGAGCTTCACGGTAGATTTCGCGATCTTCCTCGGAGAGATCCTTCAGAAAGGGCGGCGACTCCATGGTCAGGAAGTCGTCGAATCCCCGGCCGCCGCCGAGCGGGCCTTCGCCATTTCCGCGCGGACCGCCGCCGGCCCCCCCGCGATAGTTTTCGGGGAAAGGGCCGCGGTAGGCGGAGGAATCGCGAATTTTCTCCACCGCGTCGATCAGCTTCGGGTCGAGCCGCTCGATCGCATCGCGGAGCGCCTGTTGGTAGGCCTTGGTGGCGGTCTGAATTTCCTCGCGCGCCTGGATCACCGCCGGATCGCTCCACGCGCGGCGCATCACCTCTCGCAGCCGCTGCCGTTCCTCCTCGGACAGGCCCGCGAGCGGGTCCTCCCCGCCGTGGTGATTGTGGCCGGCCGCGGTGCCGGATTTGGCGCCGGGTTCGGTCGGCGGATCGCCCGGCTCGGCCACGGCAAACCGCGCGGTCACCACCGAGGCTCCGGCACCGAGGAGGAAGGCGAGGAAAAGTCGTTTCATGGGGAGACGCGCTGGCATCCGATGAAAATAAAAGGGGTTCCGCTTCCGAAACCAACCGGAAAATAAAAAACCCGAGGGGCGAAAAAGTTGCGGTCCAGAGGCGCATGGGAGCCCGCCCGGCGGTCGGACGCCCGTTTTTTGCGCGAATCGGCGGCCGGTTGGCGTTACAGTCCCGCCTTTCCCCGGCGGGAAGACGGACGATGTGGCGTAACCGGAAAAGATATCACGAAATGATCGGCGGCGGCCTCGATGAGGCGCGCCGGGAGGCCGAGGTGCGCGACGTGGCACTGGAGGACCTGCGGCTCATCGTGTTCTCCGACCTGCACCGCGGTGTCGGGGATGGCGCGGACGATTTCCGCGCCTGCCGGAAGATCTATCACGCCGCTCTGGGATACTACGACGCGCTCGATTTCACCCTCTTTTTGCTCGGAGATGTCGAGGAGCTTTGGGAACGCCTGCTGGTCGGCATCGTGAACCGCTACGAGGGGACCCTGGATCTGGAGAGGGCCTTCTTCGAGCGCGGGAAAGGCATCCGTTTTCTGGGAAACCACGACGATTCGCTGACCCGGCCGTGGAATCGCCCCCTGATCGAGCGCCACCTCGCGGGGGAAAAACCGCGAAACGGTCTCGTGCTCCGGGTGCGCGAGGGCGAAGCCGAGGGGGGCGCGGCGCTGGGCGATCTGTTGTTTGTCCACGGGCATCAGGGGATTCGCTACACGGGCTTTGACCGCTTCGTGGTGAGGCGCTTGTGGGCGCCGGTGCAGCGACTCACCGGGCTGGGGGCCGGGGTCCCCTCGGCCGACATGGGGCTGCGGCTCACGCACGAGCGGGCGCTCTACGACTGGGCGGCGCGGCGCGGCCTCCTGCTGGTGTGCGGCCACACGCATCATCCCGTTTTCATGTCCGCCGCCTGGGAGCAGACCCTGCGCGCGGAGCTGGAGCGACTCCGGGAAAACGGCGCCGATCCCCGAACCCTCGCCATCAAACGGGCTGAACTCCAGTGGGCGGCCGCCGATCTCGACGAGATGAAAACCTCGCTGCCCGCCGACGCCCGGCCCTGCTATTTCAATACCGGATGCTGTTCCTTCAGCGACGGCACCATCACCGGCATCGAATTCGCCGACGGCCGCATCCGCCTCGTGCGCTGGACCGGAACCACGGGGCTGCCGGTGCGCGAAGTCCTGCGCGAGGCCGACCTGGCCGGTGTCCTGAACCAATGCACCAACGGCGAACACGAGGACCTCTCGCCCGATCTTCGAACGTCATGAAAAGCGTCGCCGCCGTCCTCCTTCGATCCGCGCTCCTATCGGCCGCGGCGGTCACCGCCGGCCTCGGCGTGAGCCGGGCCGATGACGCGCCGGCGCCTTCGTCGGAAAACACCGCTCCCGCCTCCGCCGAGGAGACGCCCGCGCGCTTCGAGTCGCTGAAAACCACCAAGGGCAAGGAATACCGGGACTGCGTGCTCGTGCGCGCCGAGCCGGACGCCCTCGTCATCCGCCACGCCGGCGGAATGGCGCGAGTGTCGTTTTTCGAGCTGCCCAAGGAGATACAGGATCGCTTCGGCTTCGATCCTTTCGAGGCGATCGAGGCCATGAACCAGCTCAACCGCCGGAACCGCGAGACCCGTTGGCGAATGTTCTGGGAAAGACAGAAACACGAGGCCGAGCAGGCCGAACTCGCCGACGCCCGCTCCCTGGTCGCCACGGCCGAGTCGGAGTGGGTGCCCGTCGAAGCCAGCGTCATCCAGGTTTTCGCCGACGGATCCTTCCTCGCAAGCTGTCAGCGTGTCGTTTTCGAACCGACCAAGACAAAGTCGAAGCTCGGCTTCGAGATCGACGGACCACCCCGCCGCAAGCTGGTGAAATTCGGCTCCGGCCGCCTGGTGCTGCGGCCGGAGCTGAGCGCCGAAAAGCCCTCCCTGGCGAAAACGTGGAAGGGCTACCTCTGTCCCTGGCCCGAGGGCAAGCGCGACGTGTCTTACCGGGGAACCCGCACAGAGTTTCCCTCGCACCGGGCCGTTCCGGCCAATGCGACCCCCTGAGTAATTGTCGATTTTTTTGGTAATTCGCCAAATCTGGGGAATTTTGAAAAATCGATGTTAGTCGCCATCGTCAAGAGCCCGCTTGTCCCGGCAGTGCTGGTCGTCACGCTGTTTTACCGCCTTTTCGACCGCGGACTCGGTGAAGGGGGCGTGGTGGCTTTGCTCGGCGGCCTCGGCTGGCTGGCCACGAGCTTGACCTTCTGGCTGCTCCGCTTGCGTGAACGGCGCTTTCCGCCCGGCCGGCGCGCGACGCGCCGGGAAACCGCCCCCGCCTCATCCGGGAAGGACGCCGAAGGGGAGGCGCCGCCGGACCGGCCGTTTCTGTCGATGGTTTACCTCTTGTCCGAACCGCGGTTTCCGAATGTCGATCAGGTCCGCTCGTGCGTCGAGGCGGCTTTCGACATCCGCATCCGCGACGGCAAAACCGAACCCGCCAAGGCGGTGTGGACGGTGGACGCCACCCCGGACGACGAGGGCGACGGGGCGCCGGACCGCATCCGGCAGTTCATCGCGCGGACTCCGCACGGCGTGTTCGGCATTTTCGTCTCGCCGAATCCCTATGTGGATGACCCGGTGAACTTTGCCCGCAAGGTGATCCGCGACAAGCGCCTGCGCACCGCGGTCGAAAACCACCAGGCATGGATCTCGGTCGATCTGATGGGTGACTCTCCCCCTCTGGAAAGCCCCGAGCGCCGCCGGAAATACGAGCCGATCGGAAAAATCATGAGCGCCATCGCCGGACCCGATTGCCTGGCGATCTACTGCCCGGAATACCGTCGCTGCAACGAATTCGACTTCAGCCTGCTGGATCGCCTGCGCGAAAAGGATCCGCTCGCCCTTTTTTCCTCGCCGACTTTCGAGCCCGTCATCGAGATCGAGGAGGATGACCTCCGCATGAAATCCGCCGTCGAAGAGGCCGTGAGCCGGTGGCCGGAGTTTTCGAACGCCTTTCTCCGGCGCGAAGACGAGGGGGACGACCGTTTCATCGTCAAAGCGCAGTTTTCCGAGGCGGATCGGTCCGAGTTCATGTGGGTGAAGGTCACCGCGATCGAGCCGAAGACGATCGCCGGAATCCTGATGAACGATCCCCACGAGTTGCAGACTTACCATCGCGGGATGGCCGTGGAGATTCCGATGGATCGCCTCAACGACTGGATGTTTCCCGGCGAGGACGGAGAGCCGGTGGGCGGCTTCACCCTCGGGGTGCTCTCGGGCGAGGAGGACGAGCCGGGCGACCGTTTCGACGAAACAACCGATCGGTAAGCCGCCCGGACCCAACAGGGTACGGTCGGCGACCCAACCCTGTTCGGTCGTGTCACAGGGCCGCGAGCAGCTTTTCGTGGATGTTGTCGAAACCGCCGTTGCTGAAGACGGCCACGATGTCGCCGTCCGCGGCTTCGGCCTTGAGGCGCTCGACGATGGCGTCGGCGTTGGTTTCGTAATAGGCGGGCCGGCCTTTCCCGCGAATGTCGCTCATCACCCTTTCCGGGTCGAGCCGCTCGTCGGGCGGAAATTTCTCGGGATGGGCGATGGCGGAGACGCAGATGGCGTCGGCCTGCGAGAGGGCCTCGGGCAGCTCGTGTTGAAAAACACGGCGGCGGGTGGTGTTCGAGCGCGGTTCGAAGACGGCCCAGAGCCGGGCGCCGGGAAAGCGGCGGCGCAGTCCGGCGATGGCCTCGCGGATGGCCGTCGGGTGATGGGCGAAGTCGTCGATGACGGTGATGTGGCGCGCGGTGACGCCGCGGATTTCCTGGCGGCGCTTGACGCCCTTGAAACCGAGCAGGGCGGCGCGGATGGCGTCGGGCGAGACGCCGGCGTGCCGGGCGGCGCAGGTGGCCACGGCGGCGTTGCGAACGTTGAACTCGCCGTTGAGCGGGATCTCGTAGCGCTCGGCTTCGATCGCGAAGGAGGTGCCGTCCTTCCGGTAATCGACGGCCTCGATGCGGACGTCGCAGGCCTCGCCGAAGCCGACGCGCTTGACGGGGCAATGGGCTTCTTTGGCGAGGATGCTGAGACAGTTTTCGTCGTCGCCGTTGACCAGCAACAGGCCGTTGTCGGGGACGAGCCGGATCATTCGGGAAAAGGCGGTCTTCACCTCGGCGAGGTCGGCGAAGATGTCGGCGTGGTCGAACTCCAGATTGTTGACGATGGCGACTTCGGGCAGGTAATGGACGAACTTGGAGCGCTTGTCGAAGAAGGCGGTGTCGTATTCGTCGCCCTCGAGCACGACGTAGTCGGAGCCGTTGAGCCGGGAGCCCTGCTCGAAATTGCCGGGAATGCCGCCGATGACGAAGTTCGGGGCCAGACCGGCCGACTCGAAGATCCACGCGAGCATGGAGGAGGTGGTCGTCTTGCCGTGGGTGCCGCTGACGACGTAATTGTGACGTCCCCAGAGGAAGAATTTCTTCAGCAGCTCGGGGAGCGAGAGGTAGGGCAGCTTGCGATGCAGCACGGCCTCGACCTCGGGGTTGCCGCGGCTCTGGGCGTTGCCGATCACGAAAAAGTCCACGTCATCCGGCAGGTTTTCCGCGCGGTAGCCCTCGAACATTTCGATCCGCTTCTTCGCGAGGAAGCTTTTCATGGGATCGTAGATCTGCGAGTCGGAACCTGACACGCGGAAGCCGGCTTCCTTGAAGGCGGCGGCGACCGACCCCATGGCGGTGCCGCAGATTCCCATGAAGTAGAGATGGACGGGTTTTTCGGCGGGCATGGTTTCGGTGTTCAGTAATCGGTAGTCAAAAATCAGTGGTCAGTGTTCGGCATTCAGTTAAGTCAGTGGTCAGAGGGTTCCCCGGATGCTGAATTCTGAATTCTGACCACTGAGAACCGAATTCAGTGCGTCGGCGCGGCGATCTTGCCCTCGCTGAGTTCGCGGCGTCGCCGCTCGACGATCTGGTCGGCGATGTCGATGATCATTTCCTCCAGCAGGAGGCGCAGGTGACTGCCGGAACGGTAGTCGGCGGGCGCGATGTGCTTGATCCGGTCGGCGGGTCCGGAGAGTTGGTAGGCTTTGCGAAAACTGGCGCGGGTGGCGTCGTCGGGGTTGTAAACGGCGATGGCGTGGCCGCCGAATTTTTTCATCAGGGTGAAGCAGGGCACGTCGGTGGGGCCGTCGCCGACGTAGATCATGTTCTTGAACGGAACGGGGCGCAGTTCCTCGGGCATGTGGTCGTTGACGTCCTCGTTGGGCTCGAGCATGCCCTTGTTGATGCGAAAGAGATACTGGGTCTTCGCGGTGTGGGAGATGACGCGCTTGGGAAATGCGATGCGGCCGGCCTCGTCCTCGGCGAACTCGCAGCCGAAGACCTTCCGGACGTGTGGCATGAGGTCGCTGCCTTCGATGAGGGTCTTGATGCCGGAGCTGACGATGTAGTGCTCGATTTTGACGCCCATCGTGCGGTGGTTCGACTCGAGGAGGCTGTCCATTTCGCCGAACATTTCGAGCACGCCCTTGTAGAATTTCAGGTCCTTGCCCAGCACGCGCAGATCCTCGTTCGAGGGGCGGTCGAGCTGGAGGTAGTCGAGCATGGCCTTGAGGTAGGCCAGCTCGCTTTCGTAGCCCTCCTCCTCGACGAGGCGTTTGCAGCGTTTCCAGAATTCCGCCGCGTTGATGCCGAAGCGTGGAAACAGCACCTCGTCCTGCATGTAGGTCGGACTGAGGGTCTGGTCGTAATCGTAAACGATGCCGATGATGTTCTGCGGGGCGGCCATGATCGTTTCGGGTTCGGCAAAAAATGGGAGGGCTGGAAAAGCCGCCAACGATACCATCGAACGCCGCCGGCCACCAGCGGGGTTGTCACGCCGCGAGGTTGGGGCCGAGCGCCTCGATGAAGGCCGTCTCCAGATCGGGGAAGCGCCAGTCAAAGCCGCTCGCCCGGAGGGCGGCCGGCTCGGCGCGCTCGCTGAACAAAAACAGCTCCCGCATCCCGCCGGGCGCCCGGCTCAGCACCCAGCCGGGAACGGGGAAGGGCGCCGGCCGGTTCAACCATCGAGCGAAGGCCCGGGTGAACTCGGCATTGGTCACCGCCCGCGGCGCGACGAAATTGACGGGACCCGAGAGCGTTTCGTCCTCGATGGCGTGGAGAAACATCCGCGCGGCGTCCTCCACGTGGAGCCACGGCATCCACTGCCGGCCGGAACCGAGGCGGCCACCGAGATAGAAGCGGAAAATCCGGCGCAGCAGGGGCAAAGCGCCGCCGGTCCGCCCCATCACCAGGCCGAGCCGGCCGCACACGGTCCGGACGCCGAAATCTTCCGCCCGGCGGGCGGCGGACTCCCAGTCGCGGGACACGGAGGCGAGAAAACCGAAGCCGGGGTCGGTGTCCTCGTCGAGGACTTCGTCTCCGCGGTCGCCGTAGATGCCCGTACCGGAGGCGGACACGAAGACGCGGGGCCGTTCCTTTTCGTCGAGCCGGAACAGCCCGTGCACGATCGCCTCGGTGCCCGCCACGCGGCTGTCGCGGATGAGGCGCTTTTTTTCCTCCGACCAGAAACCGAGGACGCTTTCCCCGGCGAGACTGACGAGGGCATCGAGTCCGGAGAAGTCGGCTTCGGCGGGGCGGGAAATGTCGCGCACTTCGGCGGCGCCGGGCACCATCCGCTCCGGGCTGCGGGAATAGGCGATCACTTGGTGGCCGCCGGCGGCCGCCGTGGCGGTCAGGGTGCGGCCGACGAGTCCGCTGGCTCCGGTGATGCCGATGCGCATGGTGACGATGAAACGATGTGAAAGGCTCGATGGGTGGTGAAAACCGCGGGAGCGCCGGTGAGACCGGGGTTTCGCTATCCGCCCGGGGGGCTGGGCGAATAAGCCACTCCCTGTGTGTTCCTCCTCCCGGAGGTGTCCCGCCGATTTGGACCCTAATTTCTTCCCTTTTTGACACTCGGCACGGATTTTTTCGCCGGATGTTCGCTTGAGCGCGTCGCGAAATGCGCGAACGGTCGCCCGGTCTCCTCCATCGACATGCGTCCGAAGGCCTATTTGTTCGACATTGGAAAAGTCATCCTGCGTTTCGACTTCGGCATCGGTGTGCGCGCCGTCGCCGACCGTTGCGCGTTGGCGGCGGAGGATATCCTGCCCGCGATCCACGAGATTCAGATCGATCTGGAGCGGGGCGCCATCGACGGGCCGGCCTTTTTCGACGAGGCCATCCGGCGCTCGGGGTTCACGGGCGAGGCGGAGGCGTTCGAGCGGGCGTTTTGCGACATTTTCACGCTGAACGAGCCGATCGCAGCTCTGATCGAGGAACTGGCGGCGCGGGACGAGGCGCCGCTCTACCTGCTCTCGAACACCAGCGGTCCCCACGTCGCGTGGTTCACGAGCCGGTATCGGGTCTTCGACTGTTTCCGGGCGGCGATTTATTCGCACGAGGCGGGCTGTATGAAGCCGGAGCCGGAAATTTTTCGGATCGCCATCGACCGGCTCGGGCTCGATCCCGCGGCGACAATCTATGTCGACGATTTGCCGGACAACGTGGCGGCGGGGGCGGCGGCCGGTTTTCGGGCCATCCAGTACGACCACGAGGACCACGCGGCCTTTCTTCCGAAGTGGGAAAGGGCCGTCAACGGCTGAGATCTTCCTGGAAAAGGAGCTTGTACCCCTCGCGAAGCAGGACGCTCTTGCCGAATTCGTTGTCCTCGAGGCACAGGGCGAGCACGGGCCGGTCGTTTGGCCGGCTCAGGATGGGATAGACAAAGTGGACGTTTGTCTCCGCGTTGAGCAGCGATCGCAGGCAGTCGGAGAGTCCCGTGGCGCCGCTGGTGAATTCCACGACGATGATCTCCGTCGTGGAGAAGGGAATGCCGCGCTCCATGAAGGTGGTCTCCACCAGATCGGGATCGCTCACCACAAGACGCACCACGGTGACGTCGATCGAGTCCTGCACGCTCAGGCCGAGGACGACGACATGGTGGTCCTCCATCAACTGAACGACGGACAGCAGCGCGCCGACGCGGTTCTGGAGAAACACGGAGAGCTGCCGGACGGGCGTGCCGACAGTGGTGGCTTCTGAATCGTCGATTTCCACGAGTGTGCGGTGCGAGCGGGCCGGCGGCTCGGGGCGGAGCCATTCGGAATGGACACACTATAAACCCATTGCCGGAAAAAATGGCCGAAAAAAAATCGGACGGCCGAAGCCTCAACCGCCGCCGACCCGACAGGGTTGACTCGGCGACCTAACCCTGTCGGGTCGGGGCTTCGGGCGCGGAAGTTTCTTCGCGGACCGCGACGGCGTTGGCGGCGGCGTAGTGATCGGCGTGGCTGAGGCTGATGAACACCCGCGTGATGCCGAGCCGCGCGGCGGTCTCGCGGCCGTGGCCGTGGAGGACGACGCGGGGTTCTCCGCTGCCTTCGCGCAGGATCTCGATCTCGTTCCAGTTCACCTCGGCGCCGATGCCCGTGCCGAAGGTCTTGGAAACGGCCTCCTTCGCGGCGAAGCGGGCGGCATAGTGGCGGGCGGGATGTTTCATCGCGTCGCAGTAGGCGCGCTCGGCGTCGGTGTAAACGCGGTGCAGGAACCGCTCGCCGAATCGCTCGATCGAGTCGGCGATGCGGGCGGTTTCCACAATGTCGATGCCGATGCCGTGAATGCGCACAGGCGGAAGGTCGGGAAAGTCGCGGTTTTTTCAACCTCGGGCGCAAACCGCGTCAGGCGGCGATCTCGCGCACGATCATCGAGATCCACAACACAATGAGAAAGAGCCAGCCGCCGGTCGCGGCGAGCGCCAGCACCAGCGCCAGCCACCAGCGAAAAGGCCCGCGCGGCACGATGCCCCGCGAGGCTTTGCGGTGGCGGATGAGGTGGTAGAGCGCCATGGGGCCGGTCAGCAGGGTGAAGGGTGCGAGCAGCACGGTCAGGCCGAGCGCGACGTTGTCGTGCAGGGTGCGTTTCGAAAGGTAGGCGTCCGAGTCGCGTTTCTCCCGCAACTGATGCAGGCACGGCATGCAGAGGGTGGCGTCGTTCCAGTGCACGGCGGCTTTTTCCGACAAGAAACAGCCGCACTCGTCGCAGACGGTCTCGGCCTGCAGCTCGGGATAAAAGGTGCAGACGGCGTCGCCCTCGGCGGAGAGGGTGCCGAAGGCGGCATCCTTCGCGTCCTTCGCGGCGAGGCGGGGAAAGGCGCGGACGGAAAGGGGCGCCTGGCAGACGACGCAGCGGGTCTCGCGGGCGGTCGCGGAAGGCGCGGCTTCGACGCGGGCGCGGCATTTCGGGCATTGGATGGTGGCGATCTCCTTCATCGGTCGCGCGGCGGCGGTGGCTCGGGCGGGATTCGGCCGATTATTTTTTCACCACGCGGGTGCCGCAAATGCGGTCGTGGAGGGCGCGTTTTTCCTTGTCCCAGGCCGCCATCAGGAACGGAAACGACCCGAGCAGGATGCCGAGCGGGTAGCCGATGAGCATCATAAAGGGCAACGCCATGATGATTCCCGTGCCGGGAGTGTCGTCCCCCTCGTTTCCGGCCATGCTGATGGCGAAAAAGAGGCCGAAGACGATGGCGAAAATCACCATCATCACGATCCAGGCGATGACGCCGTTGAGCAGTTGCTTGCAGGCCCAGCGTCCGATGGCTTTTCCGGTGCCGACACGGGTGCCGTCGGCGTTGACGACTTTCGCGCCGATGGCGTGGTGGCCGAGGGTGCCCTGGTATTTTTTGACCGACCAACTGTGGTAGAACCCCATCGCCGCGAACATCAGCGGATAGCCGATGATGTAGAGAACGATCGCCAGGGCGGGAGGCTCCGAGCCTTCTCCCTTGGACTCCGCCACGGCGATGGCCGCAATGGCGGGGCCGAAACAGATCGCGGCGGGCACCATCATCACCAGGCCGTCGATGATCATCTCGAGCACCCGCCACCAGAAGCCGACATAATTCAGAGCCAGGCCCGATTCGGAAACCTCCGTGTCCCCGGTCTCCATGAGACGCTGGAGGAAGGCGTCCTTTCGGTCCGCCGCCACGTGCGTGTCGCCGTAGGGGACCATCTCGGAGACGGGCAACAGGCGGCCCGAGTCGGCGCACACGGCCGTCTCGACGCCGGGTCCGTGGATTTGCGGGCCGATCGCGCGAAAGGGGAGCCAGTCGGCCTGGCCCTCGCGCCAAACCAGTGTGTTGGCCAGCACGGCGCCCTCCCGGCTCAGGTTCAGCAGGTCGGCGTCGCTCACCGGGCCGTGCTTTTGATCGTCGATCGCGTAATACCAAGTCATGAAATCCGGGACAGCATGGCAAAGTGTCGCCTCTTGTAAATCCCAAACCAACGATGCCGAGCTTTTCACCCCCCCTGGACCGGCGGCATGACGGCGATCTCCTGCCCGTCCTCGAGGACCCGGTCGCGGTCCGTCCACTCCCGGTTCACCGCGACCAGGATGCGGGAATCCCACGCCCGCAGGCCGGGATGACGCGCGTGGAAACGCTCCAGCAGATCGGCCACCCGCCACACACGGCCGTCGTCGAGCGTTTCGACGACCTCCTCCGCCCCGGTCAGGTCGCGCAGGGTGGAGAAAAACAGCACGCGGACAGTCATCGTTCGAATGGCCGGGAAAGGCCGGCGGTTTCAGGCGGGGCGATCGGTTTTCAGCACGCCGATCACGGGAAGATTGCGGAATTCGCCGCGGTAGTCGAGACCGTATCCGACGATGAACTCCCCCCCGATCTCGAAGCCCGCGTAGTCGGCCTCGATCGGCGCGGCGCGCTCGATGCGCTTGGACAGCAGCACCACGGTGCGCAGACTCAGCGGAGCGCGCTCGGTCCGCAGCCGGTCGAGAATCGCGCTAAGCGTCCGGCCCGAATCGAGGATGTCGTCGAGCACCAGGACGTGGCGCCCGTCGATGGCCGGGAGCCGGCTCTGGTGAAAGGTCACGCGCCCGCTGCTCTCGGTCTCCCCGTGGTAACTCGCCACGCTGAGCGACTCGATCGTCAGCGGCAGGTGAATCTCCCGGATCAGGTCGGCCATGAAGACCGCTCCGCCCTGCAGAATCGTCACGATGGTGAGCGGTTTGCCGGCGTAGTCGGCGGTGAGACGGGCGCCCATCTCGGCGACCCGCGCGCGGATTTGCCCGGCGTCGAAAAGCACGCGCTCCAGCGGCGCGGACCACGGGTCCGGCGGCGGGGCGGTGTCGATGGATTCGGCGGGCATGCGGCGGAGGGACGGAAAAAAGACGGGCGGCATCCTTGGCGCAAACCGGCCGGACTGTCCACAAAAAGGGGGCGAATCCGCGCAGCGGGTGCGGAGAAGGTTTGCAAGACGGCGCGCATGGTTTTGTCTGTTGCCTGTTCGCCGACCGTCCCATGAGCCCCTCCACCGACCTCTCCCATCTCCGCGAAGAATACCGCCGCGCCGACCTCGACGAAACCGACGTGGCCGGCGATCCCATCGAGCAGTTTCGCCAATGGTTCGACGAGGCCAGGGCCGCCGGCGTTCGCGAGGCCAATGCCATGATCGTCTCCACGGCGGACGCCGAGGGCAGGCCCGCCTCCCGCACGCTGCTGTTGAAAGGGTTCGGTGCCGCCGGGTTCGATTTTTTCACCAACCACGAAAGCCGCAAAGGCGAGCATCTCGCGGTGAATCCCCGCGCCGCGATCACCTTTTTCTGGCCCGAACTCGAGCGCCAAGTGAATCTCCGCGGCCCGGTCGAGCGTCTGCCCCGCGACGAGGCCGAGCGCTATTTCCCCCAGCGACCCTACGGCAGCCGCATCGGCGCCTGGGTCTCGCGACAGAGCCGCGAAATCCCGAATCGCGAATGGCTCGAAGCCCGGGACGCCGAGTATCGCGGGAAATTTCCCGACACCGGCTCGCCCGACGACGTGCCGCTGCCCGATTACTGGGGCGGATACCGGCTCGCGCCCGAGTCCGTGGAATTTTGGCAGGGCCGGCCCAGCCGCCTGCACGACCGCGTCGAATACGTGCAAACGGACGGGACCTGGCGGGTGCGCAGACTGAGCCCGTGACCGGCCGAAATCCGGATGCGGAACAGCCCACGCGATCACGGATCGCCCGATCACGCCTTTGCCCGATTGGCGGGCAAGTGGTAAGACCTCTTACCAATGATCCCCGCCGCCGTCTCGCCTCCCCCCGAACGCCGCCTCTCGCTCGTCGAGCAAACCTCCGGCCGCCTCGCCGAGCACATCATCGCTGAGTTTTCGCGCCAGATCGATCCCCACGCGGACACATGGCTTCCCTCCGAACGCGAACTCGCGGTGCGTTTCGGTGTCAGTCGGCCGGTGATCCGCGAGGCCACCAAGCGTCTCGAACTGCAGGGATTCATCGAGATTCAGCACGGCCGCGGCATCAAGGTCGTGCATCAGCTCCAGCGTCCCCTGAGCCGGTCGCTCCAGTTCGACATTCCGGATTCGCTGGAGCGCCTCCGCCAGCTCAACGAAACCCGCCGCATTCTCGAGCCCGAGTCCGCCCGTCTCGCGGCCCTTCGCGCCGATGCCGATGCCCTCGCCGCGCTGCGGAGCTGCCACCGCGAACTCGCCGAATGCACCGATCTCGCCCAGGCGGCTCGAATCGACGCCCGTTTTCACGAACAGATCGCGCGGGCCGCCGGCAATGCCATCGTCGCCCTGGTGCTCTCGTCGCTCGGTGACCTGGGCGAAACCAGCCGCCTGCGAACCCTTTCCCAGAGCGGCCTGAAAAAAGCCATCGCCCATCATGAAGCGATTCTCGCCGCCATCGAGGCCGGCCTTCCGGACGATGCCGCGAAGCTCATGAGGACCCACGTCGAAGAAGCCGCCACCGATCTGGAGGCGTCGGAAGGAATCGCCACCCGGACCGCATGAAATTCGGGCGTCCAACCATCTTTGGCCTCGTGTTGGCCATCCTGGCTCCGCGGATCGCCTTCGCCATCCCGGCCGCGCTCGACCCGCTGACGGTTCTCGAGAAAAATTGCGTCTCCTGCCACAACGCGAAGGATCACAAGGGCGACGTGGTGCTTGACCGCGCGCCGGTCGCCGTCGAGACGCCGAAGGCCATCGTCGAGGCGATTTCCGGCGCGGAACCGGAGATGCCGAAAGATCGCGCCCCGCTCTCCGCCGCCGAGGTGGCCGCGCTGGCCGCCTGGGTGAAAGACGGCGCGAAGATTCCCGCCGGCCGGGTGCTGGAAGACCGCCACGTGCCCGGCCTCGACTGGTGGTCGCTGAAACCGATCCCGACTCAACAGGGTATGGTCCCCGACCCAACCCTGTTTAATGAGACCGAAAAGGGCTGGGTTCGGAACGAAATCGACGCCTTCATCCTCGCGAAGCTGAAGGAGAAGGGCCTGAAACCGTCGCCCGAGGCCAAACCGCGCGTGTTGGCCCGCCGGTTGTTTTTCGACCTCACCGGCCTGCCGCCGTCGCCGGAGCGGCTCGCCGCCTTCGAGAAGGCCCGCGCCGCCGATCCCGAGGGCGCCTACCGCGCGCTGGTCGAGGAATTGCTGGAAAGCCCGGGATACGGCGAGCACTGGGCACGGCACTGGCTCGATGTGGCGCGCTACGGCGAGACGCACGGCTACGACAAGGACAAGCCGCGCCCGAACGCGTGGCCTTACCGGGATTATGTGATTCGGAGCCTGAACGACGACAAGCCGTGGGGTCGCTTCGTCCGCGAGCAGATCGCCGGCGACACGCTTTACCCCGGCGATCCGGACGGCATTGTGGCGCTGGGTTTCATCGCGGCCGGGCCGTGGGATTTCATCGCCCACTACGAGGTCGGCGAAGGCAAGCTGGACGGCCGCATCGCCAAGCACATGGACCGCGACGACATGGTCAGCGCGGTTTTCAACGCCTTCATGTCCACCACGGCGCAGTGCGCGCAGTGCCATAACCACAAGTTCGACCCGGTGACGATGGAGGATTACTACCGGCTGCACGCGGTGTTCGGCGCGGTCGACCGGGCGGACCGCGTTTACGATCTCGATCCGGGCGCGCAACAGCGCCGCGAGCGCCTCTCGGTCGAAATCGGCAAGCTCGAGGCGGCCCTCAAGGCGCTCGACAAACGCGTCACCGACGCCGGCGGCGCCGAGCTGGCGGAACTCCGCGACCGGCTCCGGCTGCTGAGGGACAAGGGTGCCGGCGAGGTGAAAAAGTCTCCCGAACACGGTTTTCACAGCCAGATCGTCAATCGGCCGGATGCCGGGAAGTGGGTGCGGATCGAGTTTCCCGAGCCCGTGTCCATTCGCGAGGTCGTCGTCATCGGCGCGCACGACGACTACGCCGGGATCGGCGGGGGCTTCGGCTTTCCCGTCCGCTATCGGGTGGAAGTGGCGGACGACGCGGCGTTTTCCGAAAACGTCCGGGTGCTTGCCGACCGGACGAGGAGCGATCAGCCGAACCCGGGGATCGTGCCGCTGACGTTTCCCGCCGAAGGCGTCACCAAGGCGAGGGCGGTTCGTTTCACGGCCACGAAATTGGCCGAGCGGAAGAACGACTACATGCTGGCTCTGGCGGAGATGCGGGTTCTCGACACCGACGGCAAAAATCGCGCCGCCGGCGCGACCGTCACGGCGCTGGACTCGATCGAGCAGGGCGCGCGCTGGGGCGCGAAGAACCTGGTGGACGGGCGATTTCCGACCGGCGGCGATCCCGAGGCGACGCGGGAGCTGGCCGCGCTGCGCGCGAAGGAGACGACGATCCTTGACCGGCTGAACACGCCGGAAATCGTGGACGAGCGCGATTCGCTGAACGAAAAACTCGCCGGCGCGCGGAAGGAACTGGGCGGCCTGCCGGAAGGCCGGATGGTTTACGCGGCGGCGACGCACTTCAAGAAATTCGGCAACGTGGCGCCCACGGAGGGCAAATCGCGGACGATTCACCTGCTTCGGCGCGGGGATATTCTCGCGCCCGGAGACGAGATGAAGCCCGGTGCGCCGCCGATGTGGGAGGGGAGCGCGGCGGAGTTTCCACTGCCGGAGGGCGCCTCGGAGGGGGAGGCGCGGGCCGCCCTGGCGAAATACCTCACCGACGCGAAAAACCCGCTCGCCTGGCGCTCGATCGCGAACCGGGTCTGGCTCTGGCATTTCGGCCGCGGGATTGTCGACTCGCCGAACGACCTCGGCCGCATGGGGATGGAGCCGACCCATCCCGAGCTGCTCGATTTCCTCGCCGCGAAGTTGCGGGACGACCCGGGCCAGTCGCTCAAGTCGCTGCACCGGCTCATCGTGACGAGCGCGGCCTGGCGCCAAAGCTCGGCCGAAAACGCCGCCGCCTCCGCCGTGGACGCGGGAAACACGCTCTGCTGGCGGGCGAACCGGCGCCGCCTCTCCGCCGAGGAACTGCGGGACGCGGTGCTGAGCGTGTCGGGCAAACTGGGCCGCGAGATGGGCGGGCCGAGTTTCCAGGATTTCGTGATCGAAAAGCCGGAGCACTCGCCGCATTACGAATACGAACTGCACGATCCCGACGATCCGAAGGCGCAGCGGCGCTCGATTTACCGGATGATCGTCCGTTCGCGCACCCAGCCCTTTCTCACGACGCTGGACTGCGCCGACCCCTCGCAGATGGTCGCCAAGCGCGACGAGACCACCACCGCCCCGCAGGCGCTCGCCCTGATGAACAATCCGTTCATGACGGCGATGGCGGGACATTTCGCCGCGCGGGTGAAGGACGCGCCGTCGCCGACCGCCGCCGCCTTCGAGATCGCGACCGGCCGAGCGCCGCGTCCGGAGGAGGCCGGCGCGCTGGCCGAATACGGGAAGCGACACGGCCTCGCCAACGCCTGCCGCGTGATTTTGAACCTCAGCGAGTTTGCCTATGTGGACTGAGCCGATAAAATCAATCCAGCGGCGGGATCGAGGCGCGAATTTCGTCGGGGAGCGCGCGGGTGCCGTGTTGACCCGTCCAGCGATGGATATCGTCCCGGCCCCCATCCCATTTTTTTCGACGAGGGAATCGTTCGAGCCCGTCCGACGCGCTCGCGATAAATCGAATCCGCCAACGCTTTGAGGTCTTCTTCCATGTCAGCATCGCAAGATTGCCCAATCTCCGCCGTTCGTGCATCGGGATTTTCCTCGCGGCGCGGTTTTCTCGCCGGTTTGGCGGGAACCTTTCCCGGGCTCGCGTTGACCGATTTGCTGGGACGCGACGGCGTGCTTTCCGGCGGGCATCTCCACCATCCGCCGCGGGCGAAGCGCGTGGTCCAGCTTTTCATGGCCGGCGCGGCGAGCCATGTGGACCTTTTCGACTATAAACCGCGCCTGGAAAAGGAACACGGCAAACAATGGGACCCGGGCGAGGGAGTGGAGCTGTTTCAGTCGACGCCGGGCGCCTCGATGAAGTCGGTCTGGGATTTCCGGCCGCACGGGAAATGCGGCAAAGCGCTCTCGGAAATCGTCTCGCCGCTCGGGGAGGTCGCCGACGAGATCGCGTTCGTTCACAATGTGGTGGGCAAGACGGGCGTCCACAGCCAGGGCACGCTGCTGCAGACGACGGGCTTCAACCGGCCGGGTTTTCCCAGCGCGGGATCGTGGGTCAGCCACGCGCTCGGATCGGAAAACGACAACCTGCCCAGCTTCGTCGTGCTGCCCGACCACCGCGGGCTGGCCTCGAACGGCACGAAGAACTGGTCCTCGATGTTTTTGCCGGCGGAACACCAGGGCACGGTCATCCGGCCCGGCGGCGAGACGCCGATCGACGATCTTTTTCCCCGAAAAAACGCGGAATACATCACCCCGGCCGCCGACCGGGCCGGGCTCGAATTGCTGGGGCGCCTGAACGCCGGGTACGCGGCGGAACGGGCGGGCGACAGCCGGCTCAACGCGCGGATCCGCAGCTACGAACTCGCGGCGCGGATGCAACTGAGCGCGACGGAGGCGCTCGACGTCTCGAAGGAGCCGCAACACATCAAGGATCTCTACGGGCTCGCGCCGGAGGGGCCGGGAGTGGACGACACGACCATCAACGCGAAGGCCGAGACCGAGTTCTTCGGCCGGAAATGTCTCGTCGCCCGGCGGCTGCTGGAGCGCGGGGTGCGGTTCGTGCAGATCTGGTCGGGAAACGACAACGGCTTTCCCCGGCGCAACTGGGATTCCCACGAGGATGTGAAGCGCGACCACGGTCCGCTGGCCCGGGGCATGGCCGTCGGCGCGGCGGCTCTCATCAAGGACCTGAAACAGCGCGGCATGCTCGACGACACGATCATCCTGTGGACCACGGAGTTCGGTCGCATGCCCTGCGCGCAGCGCGGAGTGGGT
Organism: Akkermansiaceae bacterium; assembly: GCA_024233085.1. Lineage (GTDB taxonomy): Bacteria > Verrucomicrobiota > Verrucomicrobiia > Verrucomicrobiales > DEV007 > JAEUHH01. The sequence continues at coordinate 293,880 of JACKQC010000004.1, read as the reverse complement.
CGCGACCACAATCCTTTCGTGTTTACCAACTGGCTGTGCGGCGGCGGCGTGCGCGGCGGGGTCACCCATGGCGAAAGCGACCTGTGGGGCTACAAACCGCTCGACCGCGAGCACCCCACCCAGGTGTACGACATCCACGCCACCATCCTCCACCTGCTCGGGATCGACCACGAGCGGCTAACCGTGCGCCACGACTCGCTCGACCGGCGGCTCACCGACGTGCATGGCCACGTCATCCGGGAGATTCTCGCATGAACCGGCACTTCGACAGACGGTGGCCGCTCCGGAGCATCCTGTCGGCGTTTTCCGCCGCCGCTCTCCTTTCCGGGGCGATGGCCGCCGGAAATCCGGATGACGAAGCGGCATATTTCCGCTCGAGAATCGAGCCGCTGCTGAAGACGCACTGCTTCGAATGCCACAGCCACGCCGGCGGCAAAGCGAAGGGCGGGCTGGTGCTCGATTCGCGAAGCGGCTGGACGAAGGGCGGGGATTCGGGGCCGGCCATCGCGCCGGGAAAGCCGGGCGAAAGCCTGTTGGCCAGAGCGATCGGTTACGCCGACGCCGATCTCCAGATGCCGCCGGACGGTAAACTGCCGCCGGAGACGATCGCGTTGCTGCGCGATTGGATCGCCCGCGGCGCTCCGGATCCGCGGGAGTCCTTTTCGCCGGAGGACGCCGGGAAATCCCGGCCGGCCGTGCCCGCCGCCGCCGAGCTGTGGTCCTTCCAGCCCCTGAAACCGGTCGCGCCGCCCGAGGTCCGCGACGCCGGCTGGCCGCGCGATCCGTTCGACCGCTTTCTCCTCGCGAAGCTGGAGTCGGAAGGCATCACGCCCGCGCCGGACGCCGATGCGTGGACCCTGGCGCGCCGGCTATATCTGGTGCTGACGGGTTTGCCGCCGACGCCGGAGCAGAGCGACGCCTTCCGGGCCGCCCACGAGCGCGATCCCGACGCGGCGGTGGCGGACCTCGCCGACCGCCTGCTCGCGAGCCCGGCCTTCGGCGAAAAGTGGGCCCGGCACTGGCTCGATCTGACGGCCTACGCGGACACGATCGGCCTGGGCCGCGCGATTCCGGCGCCGGAGGCCTGGCGTTACCGGGATTATGCGATCGGTGCGTTCAGCGGCGACCAGCCGTTTCCCGAATTCGTCCGCGAACAGCTCGCGGGCGATTTGCTGGAGTCGTCCGATGCCGCCATGCGCGCCCGGAGGATCGTGGCGACCGGTTTCCTCGCGATCGGGCCGTGGGAATTGGTCAACGGCGACAAGGCGCAGCTGCGCATGGACGTGATCGACCGGCAGGTCCAGCGCACCGGTCAGGCCCTTCTCGGCATGACGCTCGGCTGCGCGCGCTGTCACGATCACAAGTTCGACCCGGTCACGCAGGCGGAGTATTACGGCCTGGCTGGCATCTTTTACAGCACGGTCACGCTGAACGGCCGGCTCAACGGCGTCTTCAGCGCGATCGAAGAGCGTCCCCTGCCGGAAACGCCGGAGCAACTCGTCGCCCGGGCCGAAGCCGCGCGAGTCTTCCAAAAGGAGGTCAGCGAGGCGGAGTCGCGGCGGTCCGACGCGAGGGCGGAGGCGAAGGCGCTGGAGGAAAAAATCGCGGCGCGAAAAGCGGAGCTCGCCACCGCTTCCACCACCGCTCCGGCGAATTCGGGCGCGGAGACCGCCGACACCGCGCTTTCCGAGCTTCAAAAGCAGCTCGACGAAGCCAACGGCCGCGTCCGGGAGGGCGACGGCCGTCTCAAGGTGCTGGCCTACCTCCGGCCCCACCGAATCGAGGCCCTCGCGATGTCGGTTTCCGAAATGCCCGAGCCCGAGGATTGCCGGATCAACATTCGCGGCAACGCCCGCCAGCTCGGCGAGGTCGCGCCGCGCGGCTTTCCGAGGGGGCCGGCCTGGGACGGCGCGCCCGTCGCTCCCTCCGCCGGACAGAGCGGTCGCCGGGAGCTGGCCGACTGGATCGTCGATCCGAAAAACCCGCTCGCCGCGCGCGTTTGGGTGAACCGCGTCTGGCGGCAGGTGTTTGGCGAGGGACTGGTCCGGACGGCCGACAATTTCGGGTTCCGGGGCGAGGCGCCGAGTCATCCCGAGCTGCTCGACCGCCTCGCGGCCGATTTCATCGCCGACGGCTGGTCCACCAAGCGACTGATCCGCCGCCTCGTCGCGACCCGCGCCTGGCGGCAGGCCGCCGTGAATCCCGCCGCCGTCGCGTCCGGGATCGAGGCGCGCGATCCGGAGAACCGGTGGCTGTGGCGGGCGAACCGGCGCCGGCTCGACGCCGAGACGATTCGCGACGCCATGCTCGCGGTGTCGGGGATGCTTAGCCGCGAGGCCGGCGGTTCGTCGCTGCCGCTCGAGATCCCCGGAAACCTCAACACCGGCAAACCCGAGTCGGTCGGCGACGGCGCCCGGTTTCCCGAATCGCTCAGCCGGCGGCGCTCGGTCTATCTGCCGGTGAAACGGAAGGGTCCCTTCGACGCGATGGATTTTCTCGCCGTCTTCGACCTGCCCGACACAAACCAGGAAAACGGCCAGCGCAGCCTGACCGCGGTGCCGACCCAGGCGCTGACGCTCGCCAATTCCCCCTTTGTCGTGGAATGCGGGCGGGCGCTCGCCGGCCGCGCCGGGGGAGGCGACGACCGCGAACGGGCCGCGGCGCTGGTTCGGCGGGTTTTCGCCCGCCCGGCCGAGCCGGAGGAAATCGACGCCGCGCTCGCTTTTCTCGACGAACTCAGCCAAAACCCCGCGGACCGGCCCGCCGACGAGGCGCGCGACGAGGCCTGGGCCCGCCTCGGCCAAAGCTGTCTGATCGCGAACGAATTCCTCTTCCGCGATTGATTCCGCCCCCCGATCCGAATTACACTTTCCCCCACTCCACCGATGCGCTTCGACGGCACAGTTTTTCCGGGACGCCGCGCCTTTTTGAAGACGGCGGCCAGCGGGTTCGGGCACACCGCCCTGGCTGCGCTGCTGCATGGCCAGGCTGCCGCCGCCTCCGGCGCCCGGCCGCTGGCGGCGCATGCCGGGCATTTCCCGGCCCGGGCGAAGCGGGTGATTTTTCTTTTCATGCAGGGCGGCCCGTCGCATGTGGAGACTTTCGACGCGAAGCCGAAACTCGACGCCCGGAGCGGCGAGGTCGCGCCTTTCGCCCGCGCCGCCGGGGTCGAGCAGCCGGGTGTCGGGAAGATGCGCCTCTTCGGATCGGGCTGGAAATTTCAACGCCGGGGACAGTCGGGAACGCGCGTGTCGGAGTTGCTCCCCGAGATGGGAGCGACCATCGACGACTGGTGCGTGCTCAACGGCATGCACACCGACAATCTCGCCCACGCTCCGGCCTGCCTGCAGATCCACACCGGAACGACGACCTTCGTCTGGCCGTCGATGGGATCGTGGGTCAGTTACGGACTGGGCACGGAAAACGAAAACCTGCCCGCCTACATCACCATTTCCCACATGCTGAGCGGCGACGGCGGCAGTCCGCAACAGTTCGGCAGCGCCTTCCTGCCGGCGATACACCAGGGCACCCGGATCGACCTGCCAACGGCCGAGGGCGCCGACGCCGAGTTGCGATACCTGCGGGACCCGAAGTTCGCCGGCGCCGCCCAGCGGAAGCAATTCGACTTCGTTCGCGGCCTGAACCGCCGCCAGCTCGACCGGCTCCAGGGCGACCGGCACATGGAGGGCATGATCGAGTCCTTCGAGCTGGCCTTCAAAATGCAGAGCGCCGCTCCCGAGTTGTTTTCGCTGAAAGGCGAGTCCGAGGCGACAAAAAAGCTCTACGGCATCGGCGAAAAGGAAACCGACTGGTTCGGCCGCCAGTGTCTGCTCGCGCGGCGTCTCGCCGAGTCGGGCGTGCGGTTCATCCAGTTGAACAAGGGCGGCTGGGATCACCACGGCAACATCCGGCAGGGCCTGCCCAGGACCTGCCGCGAGATCGACCGGCCCGTCGCCGGGCTCATCCGCGATCTCAAGGCGCGGGGCCTCTTCGAGGACACGCTGGTCGTGTGGACCGGAGAGTTTGGCCGCACGCCCTACGAGCAGGACCTGTCCGACGGCAAAGCCTCGATGGAAAACTACGGGCGCGGGCACAATCCCTACGGCTTCACCACGCTGATGGCCGGCGCGGGGATTCGCGGCGGCCACATCCACGGCGCGACGGACGAATACGGTTACCACGCCGTGGAAGGCAAGGTTCACATACACGACCTTCACGCCACGATTCTGCATCAGCTCGGTCTCGACCACGAGCGGCTGACTTTCCGCCACGCCGGGCGCGATTTTCGCCTGACGGACATCTACGGCCGCGTCGTGGACGAGATTCTGGTCTGACTTAACAGGGTTAGGTCGGCGACTCAACCCTGTTGGGAGGACGAATAAACCGTTCGTTTGAATGACTACATTCCATATTGAACCAAGCCGCGAAGATATTATGCGGGCGATCGAATCATGGCGTTGGCTTCCACTGGAGTCAAAGGAACCCATTCGTGTAACAAAATTTGGCGATATATTTTTCTCCGGAGAAGACGGGATTTGGTTTCTCGATACCCTCGAAGGAAAACTGACGAAGGTTTGCGAATCGCGGAACGAACTCGAAGCGATTTTAAGAACGGAAGATGGAGAGAATCACTTCTTCTTCGCCGGATTCGTCGAGCGTGCGGAAAGAGAAGGGATGCGACTTAACGAAGGTGAATGCTACGACTTCTCTATTAATCCTGTGGTAGGAGGAAAGTTGGAATATGAAAACGTTGAACCGCGAAACTTTGTTGTAGCGGTAAACATCGCGGGCCAACTCCACGAAAAAGTGAGGAATTTGCCCGATGGTGCAAGGATTACAGGATTCACCATCGAAGGGGAGTGATGCACGAACCGTTTTCCGCAACCCATCCGCCGCGGCCGGGTTCGATCCCTGTCATGAAAAACGTTCCGAATGTTTCCCGATTCCTTTTCGCCACGGCGGCGATTTTTTCGGCTGTCGTCTGGGGCGGCGTGGCCTTTTCCCAACAAAACGCGGATCGGCCCGATCCGGAGGCGCGGCTGAAACAGTTTCTTGAGCGTTTTCCGGAGAGCGATCTCAACAAGGACGGCAAACTCACGCGCAGGGAAGTCGCCGAGTTCAACCGGAAACGGCGCGGCGAATCGGCGCCGGATGGCCGCCGGGCGCCGACCCACGCGGATGTGGCCTATGGCGAGCATGAGAAACAGCGCTTCGACCTGTGGGTCGTGCCCGACGCGACGGCGCCGACGCCGCTGGCGATCCACATCCACGGCGGCGGATTTCGCGGCGGCGACAAGGGCGGCGTCTCGGCGGGGACGGTCGAAAGGTTCCGCGAGGCGGGCGTCGCCTTCGCCTCGATGAATTACCGGCTTTCGGACGCGGGACCGTATCCGATCATGATGGAGGACGCGGCGCGCGGCCTTCAGACGATTCGCCACCGGGCGAAGGAGTTTAACATTGATCCAAAGAAAATCGCCTGCTATGGCGGTTCGGCGGGCGCGGGCATCTCGCTTTGGCTCGGTTTTCACGACGACCTGGCGAAGCCGGACAGCGACGACCCGGTCGCCCGCGAGTCCACGCGCCTCGTCGCCGCCGCGACCAGCAACGGCCAGTCGACCTACGATTTGCGCACCTTTCGCGAATGGTTCGGCGTGCCGGACCTGGCGCCGCACGAGGCGTTGATCGCGTTTTACGGGATTCAGAGCGACGCCGACTGGGAGAGCGACCGGGTCAAGAAGCTCATGACGGACGCGTCGGCGATCACGCACCTGACGAAGGATGATGTGCCCGTTTTCATGCAATACGACCGGCCTGACACGCCCGTCACCCGGGACACCGACCAGGGCGCCTGGGTGCACCACGTCCGGCTGGGACTCAAGCTTCAGGAGGCGATGACGAAGCTCGGGCTCGAATGCCACGTGCAGTCGCCCGATCATCCGGCGGAGACCCACGGATCGCTCGAGGATTTCCTGATCGCGAAGCTGAAGGAGTGATTCCGGACGGGAGCGCGATTGCGCGGCATTTCCGGCTTTCCGGGGCGGCGGCGGGGCCGCTAGGCTGTGGGCCATGAAATCGCCGAAAGCTTCCCCCTCTCTCGATCGCCGCCAGTTCCTGAAAGCCGGGCTCGCCACCGCCGGGGCCGGCGTGGCCGGGTTTCCCGCCATCGTCAGTTGCCAGTCGCCGAACAGCAAAATGGACATCGCGCACATCGGCGTCGGCGGCCGGGGCGGGGCGCACATCAAGGCGATCTCCGAGCTGGGCGAAAATATCGTGGCGCTCTGCGACGTGAACGAAAACCACATCGGCGCGGCCGCCAAGACCGCGCCCAAGGCGGCGAGTTTCAAGGATTTTCGCCAGCTCTACGACAAGCTCCAGAATTTCGACGCCGTGGTCGTGGCGACGACGGAGCACACCCACGCTTTCGCCACGCTGCCGGCGCTGGAGATGAAAAAGCACGTCTATTGCGAGAAGCCGCTGACCCGCGATGTGCGCGAGTGCCGGATCATCACCGAGGCGGCGGAGAAGGCCGGGGTGATGACGCAGATGGGCACCCAGATTCACTCGAGCGAAAACTACCGGCGCGTCGTCGAGCTGGTTCAGGGCGGCGCGATCGGCCCGGTGCGCGAGGCGCATGTGTGGGTGTCGCGCGCCTGGGGCTGGCAGACCGAGGAGCAGGCCCAGGCGAACAAGGACATCATTTACACACCCGACACGCCGAAGACGGGGATGCCGGTGCCGGACGGACTCGACTGGGATCTGTGGATCGGCCCGGCGCCGTATCGCGATTTCCACGAATACTATTTCCCCGGCCCGCGCTGGTATCGCTGGTGGGATTTCGGCAACGGCACCATGTCCGACCTCGGCAGCCACCGAAACGACCTGCCCTGGTGGGCGCTGGATCTCGACGCGCCGCTGACGATCGAGCCGGTGGACGGACCGCCGCCGCATCGCGACATCGCCCCGGCCTCGATGGCGGTGAAATACACCTACGGGCCGCGCGGCGACCGGCCCGGGCTCGAACTGACGTGGCACCAGGGCACGGCGAAGCCGAAAATCTGGCACGAAAACCCCGAGATCCAGAAATGGAAGGACGGCTGCCTTTTCATCGGCGACAAGGGCATGCTGCTGGCCGACTACGGCAAGAACCTGCTGTTGCCGGAGGAGAGCTTCAAGGACTTCGAGCGCCCGGCGCCGAGCATTCCGCCGTCGCCCGGCCAGCAGGCCGAGTGGGTGCTGGCGTGCAAGGGCGAGGGGCCGCGGCCGCTTTGTCATTTCGGCTACGCCGGCCCGTTGACGGAGGCGAACCACCTCGGCAACGTGGCTTATCGGGCCGGGAAAAAGCTCGAGTGGGACGCGAAGGCGATGAAAATCACGAACGCTCCCGACGCCGAGCGTTTCCTCGGACGGGACTACCGCGAGGGGTGGAAGCTGATTTGATTCCCGAGCGGGCGTCACGAATCGCCCTCGCTGGCGGCGGCGGCTTCGCGTTTGGCGGCGAGGCGCGCCCCGGCGACGAGGAGGTGGCAGGCCTCGTTGCAGAGCAGCGGCATTTCGCCGGCGGCGACGGCGGCGGGATCGAGCTTTTCCGGCGGCAGGGAGGCGATCGGCTCGTCGGCGGAGACGGGCCAGAGGATTTTTTTCAGGCAGCCGCGCGTGCTGTCGCAGTGCTCCCGGATCAAGGCCTGGGCGCCGGCGGGTGAGATGTTTCGGGCAAAGCGGTACATGCCCGTCTGGCGTTCGAGGGTCTGGCGCAGCGGCACGGTTCGCAGCGCGCCGTCGCGGTGGCGAAAAAAGCTGCCGATCATGGCGGGGTGAAAAAAATCGAGCGCCTCGCGAACCGCCGCCGCTCCGGTCAGCGCGAGATACCAGCCCCGCCGCAGGTCGGGCGAGGACTTGAGCGGCCGATAATCGCCCCGGGCGTTGGATTTGGAAATTTCGAGGGCGTCGTCGGCGCGGTGGTAGCGCTCGAGTGTCGCGGGAGTCGCGTTTTGCGCTTCGTCGGCGTCGTCGCGATGGCAGAGCCGGTATTTCGCCCGGCCGTCGCCGTCCGTGCCGCGCGGCAGGATGGCGATCTGCCCGACTCGAGCGCCACCCGCGTCCAGCCAGTCGGCGAAAAAGCGGAGCGTCGTGGAATTTTCGGTGGCGGTATCGCTCATGACAAGGCGGCGGCAGGGTCGCGATGGTGGGCGTCGAACCAGGCGACCTGGTCGAGGATCACGCCGACCATGCTCGGGTCGGCGCCGATCGCTCCGCTGTAAAAAAGCGTCCGGTCTCGAAGGCGGCGCGGGTTTTGGCGAAAGACGGCGTTTCGGCTGGCCGCGGCGGAGGGCGAATCCTCGATTCCGAGCATCACGGGGATATCCTGGTAGCTGTGCAAGCCGTCGGAGATGAAAAATGGCACCACCACGACATTCGGAGCCGAGGCGAGGCGATCCCAGTCGGCGACGAAGGGCGCCTCCTCCATGTAGGCGTCGAGAACCTCGGCGTAGGCGGGCTCGCGCTCGCGGATGCGCTCGACCTGGTCGCGGATCGCGGCGGCGGAGTTGGCGTTCAGGCTGGTGCCGTGGCCGGCGACGATCAGGCTGGTTTCGGAGAGGGGCGTGTCGGGCCCGGCGATTTCACGGGCGCGCCGGAGGAGGAGATCGGTCATCGATGGATGGATGCCGACCGGATCGCAATAGTGCGCCATGGTGCCGTCCGAAAACACGGTCGTCCGGCCCGTCAGTTCGAGTTCGCGGGGGATGACCTCCTGCGTGAAGTACCCTTCGCTGATGAAATTCGGCACGACGTAAATCTCGCGGCTGTCGATGGCGGGCCGGATCTGTCGGAAGGTCGGTTCCTCCTTCCAGAAAGCGCAATGCACTTCCGCGAACAGCCCCAGCTTCCGGATCGCCTGGACGTGATGCCACGTCGGATCGGAGGAATCGGGATTCTCCGTCGATCCGTGGCCGAGAATCAGCAGGGCGGCGTCGGGGTGGGAAACCATGGGAGAAAGGGAGGATGAAAAAGGCAGCAGGCGACACCGCCGCGCAACCGGAAAACGTTGAGGGCTATCCCCATGAGGGCGAGCGCGACCGTAAATATCACGAATTTGAGAGAAAAAACCTAAGAAAATCGAATAAAACTTATTTCTAAGATTGAAATATTATCAATTTTTCTGTATAAATATCCCGGCTCCTTAAATTTTTCCTTTTTCCCCGCCATGAAGAGACCACTACTCTCCATCGGAATTCTGGCCTTGATGACCGTTGCGGTTTTCGCGTCGGAGCGTTTCACCGCCATTTCCAGTCTGCGATCCTTCGGGGTCGAGCGCGGTCAGCGCGAGCTTTCCCGCGTGGTGGGAATGGTCGGCTTTTACGGTCAGGACCAGCCGGTGCAGTGGCTGGTGCTCACGGTCGATCCTCAGGCGCCCGCGCTGCTTCACGAATACGTGGTGCGCCAGGGCCGCGTGGTGGCGGAGCGGCACTTCGAGCGCGATCCCGAGCAGGATCTCCCCTATATCCCGCTGTCGATGGGGAGTCTCAAGATCGACTCCGACCGCGCCTTTGTCATCGCCGAGGTCGCGGCGCGCCGGGCCGGGATCGGTTTCGATTCGATTCATTACCAGCTTCGCTGTCGCGATCTGCGGAACGAACCGGTCTGGGTGCTGAATCTGATCGATCAGGAAAAAGCCATCGTCGGCGCCCTCTACGTGTCGGCTGTGACCGGGGAAACGCTGCGGGCGGTCTGGCATCGGCCCGGCACGCGCGACTACTCCCAGGTCAACGAAGGGCCCGGCCTGTTCACCCGCCTGACGGACAAGATCGGGAACGGTATCGCGAACCTGCGCGGCAAGAACAACAATCCACAGCCCGCGCCGAATCCGGCGATGGCGGCGCCCGCCCGGTGACGATGGGTCGGGCGCTTTGCCCGGGCCAAAGGGGCCGAAAAGCCGCTTGATTCTTTCCCCGCGCGGTCCCTTAGTTGCCGCCTCATGAATTCCCTCACTCTCGGCTTTTTCTACGTTTGCGGCATGTCCTGGGCCCTGGCGGAGTGCGCCCTGCGCGCCGCCTACGGCAACCCGCTGCCCTTGCTGCTGTTCGTTCTCGCGTTCGTGGTGGTGTTCGCCATCATGGGCTGCCTGCCGGTGTCGGACAAGACGATCAACACCACCGGATCGGTCGGCGCGGTGTTGCTGGCGGTGACGCTCGCCGTTTTCACCCTCGAAAGCTGGACCGGTCACGCGCCGCTTCTCGCCAGCCTGCTGAAGACGGTCTTCATGGCGATTTTCGCCGCCGGCGCCATCCTCCCCTTCGTCTCGAAAAACGAGACCGCCGGGCATTCGCACCACTGAGTTGACGGGGACCGGCGAGCCGCGACTCGTGGCGCCGGTTTTCCGCGGGCGAACGCCTACTCCGCCCACGCTTCCCGCAGCAGGCGCAGGTAATTGCCGTGCATGATGCCGGCGATGTCCTCCTCTTCGTAGCCGCGGTCGCGCAGTTTCCCGGCGACCGATCGCACGTCGGCGATGGTGTCGAGGTCTTTCGGGCACTGCTCTGTGCCGAAGCCGCCGTCGAGGTCCGTCCCGATGCCGCAGTGCCGGGCGTTCCCGGCGAGTTGGCAGATGTGGTCGATGTGATCCACGACGCGGTCGATCGTCGCCTCCGAGGTTTCCGGCGTCGTCCGCCCGCGAATCCAGCCCGGCACCACCATCCAGGCGTCAAAAACCGCGCCGATCACCGCGTCCCGCTCGATGAGCGCGCGAATTTGCTCATCGGAGAATTGCCGCACGTCCGGCACCAGCGATCGGCAGTTCGAATGGCTCGCCCAGACGCGGCCGGAGAAAAGGTCGAGCGCCTCCCAAAAGCTGTCGTCGCACAGGTGTGTCGCGTCGAGGATCATCCCGAGCCGGTCCATTTCGCGGACCAGATCGCGGCCCTCCGGCTTCAGACCGCCGACCTGATCGTGGCCCATCGCGTAGCGGCCCGCTCCGTAATGCGCCGGTCCCAGCGCCCGGAGCCCGGAATCCCACGCCCGCTCGAGGTAGTCGAGCGTCACGATCGAGTCCGCTCCCTCGAGGCTGAGGATGTAACCGATCGCCTCGCCGCGCGCGGCCGCGGCGACCGGGTCGGCCCACGTCTCCAGATGGGCTTCGAGTTCGGCACGGTTGCGGATCATGCGCATCTCGCCGAGTTCCTCCATCACCCGATACCAGGCGAGTTGGGCCCGCGTCATCGCCCAGGCCTGCGGCGGCGACTCCCAGCAGGCGACGAAGGCGCGCGGCTTCATGCAGCCGCCGATCTGGGTCGCGACGCAGACGCCGATGTGGCCCGCGCGCATTTCCGGAAACGCCGTCGTGCCGAGCCCGCGTCCCTTTTTGTCGGTCAGGCCCGCCTCCAGCTCGCGGATTTTCGGCACCGGCATGCGGAGATCCCGGTTCCACTCGATGGCGTTCATGCTGAGGTCGAGGTGCGCGTCGAAGGTGAGCATGGCGATAGTAGTGCGGAGGTTCCGAAGAAAAGTAAAGCGCGCGAATCCGGCTCCGATCTCCCACCCAACAGGGTCGGGTCGATGACTCAACCCTGTTGGACGAACCGTCGTGCCGTCTTGCCCGCGAGCGGGGATGGCGGTATGTTGCCCACATGGCCGACGAAACGAAGATCGATCCGAAGTTGCTGGAGGATCCGGTATTTCGCAGAGTTCTTGCGGATGCCCTCGAAATTCAGGATCGCTTCTCTGCCGAGCCGGTTTACGCCAAAACCGGAAAGGGATTCCTGAAGAGCGCCGGGGTCGGGGAATTGAAGCGGATCAAGGAATCCGAGTCCGCGAAAAAGAGAAAAAAGTGAAAGATGCCCAATTCGCGTCCTTGGCTTTCTGAGTATTCTTGGGAATTTGTAACCGCGCAAAACCGGCTTCTTTGCCAGGCGAAAAACGCGTTGCACAAGCCGACTTCCGACGGACACGACGAAACCAAAGCGCTTTGGGAAAGCTGGCATGGGGAGCCCATGACACTGCAGGACGCGGTTCAATTGTGCCGCCAATGCCATCAGATGGCGCCCTTTTGCTTTTACAATGGCAACACGTTCACGGCGATCATCCGCGATGTGGTCGGGACGCTTCCGCTTGCGCTCGATCAGGCCTTCGTCGTCCGCAGTCTCGCCGGACACATCGTGGCCGGGGTCGCCAACGAGGGCGAGGAACGAGAGTTTCGCGCCTTCTGCGAATCGCTCGACGAAACGGCGTGACGCGAGTGGTGGGTCAGCCCGCCCGCGACGCCCGCAGCGCCTTTTTCCGGCGAAAAACGAAGGCCAGCGCCATCGCCAGCAACGTCGCCAGCCCCCCGGTGGCGATCGAGGCGATGCGCGCGGCTTTTTGCTCGGCGTCCTCGGGAAGGGCGCCCGCCTCCACCTCGGTCGCGAACAACGGAGTCTCGAACAGCTCGGAGTCGTTCGCCTGATTGACGGCGCGCAGGTCGGTCTGGGTGTCGAGCGGCACCAGCGTCAGTTTCTGGGTCGAGCCCACGCGGTAGTTGGCCGACGGCAGGCGTTCGCGATTTTTGAAGGCCCAGTGAAACACGAGCGCCTGTTGCGGTTCGTAGGCGCCCTCCAGAACATTGAGTATCTCGTAGTCCGCGGCGTAGAGGGACGCGTCGTAGGGGGCGGTCTTCGGGTTCTGGAAGGGCGACTTTCGCAGCAGCTTCGCCTCGACCACGATCTCCTTCGGGGCGTCGCCGGGCGGGGGCTCGGGAAGCGCCGTGTCCTGAAACTCGACCGCGTCCCAGCGGATGTTCTCCTGCCGCGCCACGGTTTCGGAGAGGAACAGATCGCGCTCGGCGATGGCCCAAATGACGGCCTTTTTTCGCTTCATCAAAGTCACCGCGCCGGGTCGGGTGGCGAGCGTCTTGCGAACGCCGGTCGAGGCCTGGCCATTCTGCGCGATGGTGTCGAGCGGGAGGCCAAGTTCGAGCGACAGGGTTTCGGCGAAGCCGGCGTTCGTCCCCCACTTCATCGACTCCTGGTGGTAAATATTCGCGAAACTGTCCCCGAGCAGCGCGAGGGGCGAAGCGGTGTCGAACACGGACATGCCGCCGGGATTTTTGGCGTCGGCGATCGGTGTGACGGTGGCTGATTCGCCCGGGAAAACCGGCGCGCTTTCCGGGAGGTCGAGTTTTTCCACCAGATCGCCCTCGGAGGCGAGGTCGATGGGCGCCGCGGCGGAAAAGCGCGCCGGATCGGCGCTCGCGGCGGCTTCCTTCCACCACGGGCGGGTTTTCAGAGCGTCGGCGACGAATTTCGCGCTCGCCCGCATCCCGCGCGGCGTCCAGTGGGTGTCCTGTTTCAGGAAAACGGGGCCTTCCATCGCGTCGGCCGCCTTCATCGTCCGCATGGCGTCGGCCAGGTCGAGCACTTCGACACCGCGCGCTTTCAGTTGGTCGTAAAACGCCGCCGCGTCACGATGGCGGATGGGGTGGTCGGCGGCGCTGCCGGCGAGATTTTCGGGGTAAATCATCGGCTTGACCGGAATCGGCACCAGGATCAGCTCGGCGCCATAACCGTTGACCTGATCGTTGAACTTCAGGATCGCGTCGAGCGGTCCGGACCACGGTTCGCGGTTCGGGTCCTTGGCGACGGTGTCGGGCTCCGGCTTCAGCGGGCCGTAACCGGTGATGGCGTCGATGGCCGGGCGGAAATAGAGCCAGCCGTCGCGGCCGATGGCGGCCTTGCGGTTGCCCTCGCGGAGGCCGGCGGTCAGCGACCACTGGAGCCACCGTCGCGGCGCGGCGGTATAGGGCGCGTCCTCGATCTGGCTTTCGGCGGCGCGGAGGTGCTGGTAAAGCGTGTTTTCCGGATCCGGATCGTAACGGAACAGCTCGACAATCGGCGTCCAGCCGTTGGGGCCGCGGAAAAGCTCCCGCACATTTCGCCAGAAAGGCGCGAGCGTGCAAATGAGGAGAAACACGAAGGTCAGCGCCCAGGACAGGCCATGTCCCAGCCGGATTTCGCAGCGATGCGCGCCGTATTTCTCGTAGGGGTTTTCCATGGGGGAAGTTGGGGAAGTTTTCAGGGATTCGGTTTTCAGAATCGCCATCGGACGAACGGAGAAAAGAATTCGTGAAAATTCGTGTTCATTCGCGGTTCAGAATTGGAAGTAGAGGAAGGGGTTGAAGCCCTGGGTGAACATCAGGCCGAGGCTGAAGACGAAGAGCACGATCCCGAGCACGACCTTGGCGGGCGTGATGACCTCCAGCAGTTCGGCGCTGCGGGGGGCGCCCCAGCAGATCGCGGCGCAGAGAGCGACATAGAGGTAGTTCGCCGGACGCAACAGGTAGCCGGTCAGGATCGCCGCCGAATCGGCGCCGCCGCCCCGGCCGAACATCGCGGCCAGGTAACGGGTCGCGACCTCGAAATTTTCCGCGCGGAAAAAGACCCAGGTGAACAGCACGACCACAAACGTCAGCGCCACGCGGCCCGTGTTCGGGAGTCTCGCGTACCACGAGTCCCGGCCCATGAATCGCTCGAAGGCCAGCATCAGCCCGTGGATCGCGCCCCAGACGACGAAGGTCCACTGCGAGCCGTGCCAGAGCCCGCCGATCAGCATCACCAGCAGGAGGTTCGCGTAGGTGCGGCCCGTGCCCTTGCGGTTTCCGCCGAGCGGGATGTAGAGGTAGTCGCGCAGGAACGACGACAGAGAGGTGTGCCAGCGGCGCCAGAATTCCGTGATGCTCTTCGACTTGTAGGGGGAGTCGAAATTTTCCGGGAACTGGAAGCCGAACATTCGTCCCAGACCGATGGCCATGTCCGAGTAAGCCGAAAAATCGTAGTATATCTGGAAGGCGTAGGCCATCACGCCGAGCCAGGCCATGGGCGCAGATAGCGCGCCCTCCCCGGCGCCGAAGCACTGGTCGGCGATCGCGCCCATCGGGTTGGCGAGGATGATTTTTTTCGCGAAACCCCAGGCGAAGCGCGTGAATCCCGCGACGAAACCCTCGACGGTGTGCTCGCGCTCCTGCAACTGGTCCGCGACGCTGCCGTAGCGCACGATCGGGCCGGCCACCAACTGCGGGAACATCGAGACGTAACAGGCGAAATCGACGAAGTTCTTCGCCGGCACCGCGTGGCCGCGATACAGGTCGATCGAGTAGCTCATCGACTGGAAGGTGTAGAACGAGATGCCGACCGGCAGCACGATGTTGTAGAAAAACTCCGGCAGCGCGACGTGTCCGAAGCCGAGCCACTGGGCCAGAAGGCTGATGTTTCCGGCCAGGAAAGTCGTGTATTTGAAAAAGGCGAGGATCGAGAGATTCGACACCACCGAGAGCATCATGCCGGTCTTCTGCTGTTTCGGCGTGGCGCCCTCGGCGCAGATCATCTTGCCGCAGGCGTAATCGATCGCCGTCGAGCCGAGCATCAGGAGGGTGAACCACGGATTCCACCAGCCGTAGAAAACGTAGCTGACCAGCGTCAGCATCAGGTGCTTCAGCCCGCGCGGCGAGCCGTAATACAGCAGCAGCGCCAGCGGCAGAAAATAGAAGACAAAGATGTGCGAACTGAATACCACGACGTCGAAAAACGGACCCTCCCTCCCGGAAGGGCGCTAATCGTCAGCGCAAGCCCCGGCGCTTGCAAGGGAATTGGAATTCAGCGCGCGAGCGTCTCCAGGAAGGCGCACAACGTCCGCACATTGGCGACGAAGGTCTCCGATTTGACGATTCCCCCGGGCGGCTCGGTCTTCTTGCCCTCGGCGTTTCGGACGGTGCCCGGCTCCGTCCAGGCGCCGCGGTCGTCGAGGGCGGCGATGACTTCGGCCGCGTGTTTGGCGAGGTCGGGATCGCGTTCGGGCCGGGGTTTCTGGCCGGCCGAGACGGCGCGAAAGTCCCGTTCGATGGCGTCGAGGCGCGATTCGTTGATCCAGCCGTAGTTGCTCGACACCCGCGAGTCGTCATAGGTCATGACGAAACCCTTGCCGCCCTGTCCCCGGGTGAAATAGAGCGGCTTGTTGGTCTGGAGTTCGTGGAAACGCGACAGCCTGCCGCCGGGAAGTTCCGACTTTTTCAGGTAAGCGAGCGCCTTCGGGACGGGTTCCAGATAGCGCTTGTCGCGGGTGACCAACGCGATCTCCAACAGCGAACGCAGGATTTCCTCCGACTCCCGGCTGCTGATGGCCGGCGGCTCGAAGGCGCGGCTCCAGCAGGGCTTCATCTCCGCGTCGTATTGCTGCGCCCAGGCCGGCTGCGGATCGGGCATCTGCGCGCGGATCAGGAAATCGCCGGCCTTTCTCAAGCCCTCGAGATAGCGCGGGTCCGACGCGCCATAGACTTCATGGGCCTTGAGCAGCGTGGTGACACAGCGGGTCATCAGCTCGTCGTTGGTGACGTAGCAGCCGCGGAAATCCTTCGGCCATTCGCGCGGCCAGTCGGCGGGATAGCTCGCGTCGGCGATCGGATACTCGGCTTCGGAGGCCGGGTTTCGGGGAAAGCGGTCGAAGCTCGCGCTCCAGCCGCCGGCGGGGTATTGCGCGTTCAACAAGGCGGTCAGGCCGTGCATCGCCGCGTCGTGGATCTCGGCGTTTTTTCCCTTCAAGTCTCCGTCGATTTCGACGAGGAAGCGCAGGGCGGCCTGGGTGACATTGTCGTCGAGGATGGTCTCGTTTTTGTCCCGGTATTTGGCCTGGCGGGTGGTGTTCCAGCCGGTGGGCGCGTCGAGGTCGGCCTCGGGCGTCGGGTCGGGCAGGGGTTTTCCGTCCGGATCGAGCCGGTAAAACCACGGGCGCCGCCCTTCGGCGTCAAAGTGTCCGCTGTAATACCAACCGCCGGAGTGAAGCTGCGTCCGCGTCAACGCCAGCGCGGCGTCGAGCGCGGCGCGCGCGCAGGCGGGGTCGCCGATCGCGCGGTAGGCCTCGAGAAAGGCGAGCCCGACCAGCGGCGTGCCCGGCGGCTGAATCCAGATGGTGTCCGGCCCGGGAATGCCCTCGGCCTCCCGCAGGGAGAGGTCGCCGCTGTAAACGTAAACATAACCGCCGTGCGAAGCGACTTTTTCGCGGTAAAAGCCGACCGCCTTCGCCAGCGCCGCCGTCGCCGATTCCCGGGTCGCCTGTTGCGCCGAGGCGCCGTGGGCACAGGCCAGGAGAAAAGACAGCGGCAGGGAGACGGCTTTCACGGAAAAAAACGAGTGACTTAACAGGGTTAGGTCGGGGACCCAACCCTGTTGGGTCGGGCGGGGCCGGGAGCCGGTCAACGACCCTCGCGCCGCGACTGCTGCAGCTCCCGCAGTTGGTTCTGGAGGTCGCCGACCATCTCGCGGAGCCGGGCGACTTCGCGTTCGAGATTCTCGGCGTGGCGGCGGAGGTCTTCGTTGTTGCCGGGGCCGGGTTCGCCGGCGTGGCGGGCGCGCAGTTCGGCCTCCATGTGGGCCGCCTTCTCGCGATATTGGCGGGCTTCGTTCGGAAGGCCGGCGCGCTCGAGGTTCTCGGCGGCTTCGTGCAGGTGACGAATGCGGATGGCGGCTTCGGGGGTCATCCCGACATTCGGCAGGGGCCGCGGCCCGTCGGAATCCGGGAGGCGTTCGATGTTTCGCAGCCGGTCGCCGTCGCGGGGAGCGCCCTCGGGACGCGGCCGGTCGCCGTCGCGGGGAGCGCCTTCGGGACGCGGACGATCGCCGTCGCGGGGAGCGCCCTCGGGACGCGGCCGGTCGCCGTCGCGGGGAGCGCCCTCGGGACGAGGCCGGTCGCCGTCGCGGGGAGCGCCCTCGGGACGAGTCCGGTCGCCATCACGGGGAACGCCCTCGGGACGCGGACGATCGCCGTCGCGGGGGGCGCCTTCCTCGGGAGCGCGTCGGGGTTTGACGGCTTCGGCTTCGGGCGCGGGTCGGCGGCCGGGCTGATCGGCCTCGGGGTGACGTCCTCCGCGATCGCCGCGCTCGGCTTCGGGGCTTCGGGCGGGCTCGCGCTCCCGCTCGGGGGCGCGGCGTTCCTCGTCGCCGAGGGCGGAGGTGAAGGTGACGGCGACGGCGCCGAGGAAGAAGGCGGCCGCGAGGGCGTGGACGACGCCGGGGAGGGGCTTTTTGCGATTCGAGATCATGGCGATGCGTTGTTTGATTTCATTTTTCCGGCTGAGGAAGGGCGCCAGACTGGGCGCGGTTCGGGCCGGGTGGGGTTGAGGGATGGAAAGGCTTTGAAGCAGGCTCAAGAGGGCCTCGCCGTAGGCGCGTCGCTGCGGCGGCGGGAGGTGGCCGAGGGCGAGTTCGTCGCAGAGCTGCTCGCGGTCGGCCCGGAAATGCCGGACGGCGAGCCAGACGAGCGGGTTGAACCAGTGCAGGGCGAGGACGAGGTGGGCGAGCCAGTTCCAGAGCACGTCGTGGCGGCGGATGTGGCTGAGTTCGTGAAGCAGGACGCCGCGCAACTGCGTGTCGGAAAAGGCGGCGGTCATTTCCGGCGAGATCAGCAGCACGGGGCGGCGCCAGCCGAAGACGGCGGCGCCGGGAATGCCGTCGGCGATCACGGCGCGGAGGGTCCCGGGTTTCAAGCCGACGAGGCGTTCCGCCTCGGCGACGGCGCGGAGGGTTCGCATGTCGCCGACGGCCGGCCGGTGGCGAATCCAGCGGGCGAGGCGGATCGCGCGCAGGGCGGCGGCGAGCAGGAGACCGGCGGCGCCGGCGAGCCAAACCGCGGCGAGCCAGGCGACGAGCGGAATCGACGCGAAAGCGGTCGCGATCCGAATCGGGATGCGGGCGGGCGAGGGGCTCGGGACGGCGGGCGCCTGGGAGGCCGGCGTTTGGTTCGCGGCGGGTTCGGGAACGAAGCCCAAATCCAATGGCGCCGGGAATGCCGCGGGCTCCGGTATCGGCGGGAGTGCCAGCTCCGGAATTTCCGGCATCGGGATGACGGCGGGGGCGGGGCGCGCCAACTCGGCCAGGAAAGCGGGCGAGGGTTTCGGGACCGCGTGTGGATCGGCGGAGGGCAGCAGATTTTCGGCGGAAAAGCGGCTCTCCGGGGCGAGGGGGAGGACGAGTCGCGCCAGAATGGCGAATCCGAAGGCCGCCCGCCAGCGGGCATCGAACGCGCGGGGAAAGGCGCGGAAAAGCAGGAGTCCGGCCACGATCAGCGCCGCCCCGCCGAGCGAATTCCGGCCCAGCCACAGGAGGGCATCCGTCAGGACGGGCGCGGGTTCGGCGGCGAGGAGGCTCATGTTCGTCACAGGGGGGCTAAGGGATTTCGGCCCGACGGCGGGTAGGGGCGGATCAACCGCCTTCGCCGCGGCGGTTTTTCATCCAGACCATGAACTCCTCGAAGCTCAGCTCGTGGTCGTCGTTGGCGTCGGCTTTGTCGACTCCCTTGCGGATTTCGCGGCGGCCGCGGGAGTTTTGCTTGCCCTCGAGCATGCCCTCGATTTCCTCGGCGGAGACGGTGCCGTTTTTGTCCTTGTCGTAGGCGACGAAGACTTTGCCTTCCTTGGAATTCTGAGCCGCGGCGGCGGGTTTGGCGTCACCCTCGCCGCCTTTTTTGCCCTCGGGGCTGTCCTTGGGGCCGGCTTTGGCTTCGGGATTGTCCTTTGGGCCGGCGTTGGCCTCGGGGTTGTCTTTTTTGGCGCCGCCTTCGTCGGCGGCTCGGGCGACGCCGAGGCCGATGGCGAAGGCCGCCGACAGGGCGAGGATGGGGAGGATGCGATGCGGGGTTTTCACGGGCGAGTTCTGGTTCTTTGGGTTGGGTTTGCGGGATTTTCTTAAACCGCGGATTTCACGGAATGACTCGATCAGGAGTCGCGGGTGTTGCGCTCGAGGATTTTCCGAAGTTCGGCGATTTCCTCGTCGGAGAGCGATTCGCGCTCGGCAAAGGTCGCGAGAAACGGGGTGAGGCGCCCATCGAAGACGCGGGTGAGAAAGGACCGGCTGGCGGCGTGTTCGCAGTCGCGCTCGTCCACGGCGGGGCGGTAGAGGAATTCGCGGCCGTTTTTTTCGTGGGCGAGGGCGCCTTTCTGGTGAAGGCGGCGGATGAGGGTCTGGATGGTGCGGGGTTTCCAATCGGTGAAGCCCTCGAGCGCGGCGACGACGTCGTTGACGGTGGCCTCGCCACGTTCCCAAAAGACGCGCATCACGGTCCATTCGGCGTCGGAGATCTGGGGAATGTCCAGGGATTTCGGCATGGGGAAAAATTACGCGTGTAATCGGAATACGATTACATCCGTAATCCGTCAAGCGGGTTTTTGGAAATTCGGCGGACAGGGCCGATGGCGGGCCAAGATTCGACGAGCAATTGCCAGCTTCCGGGGGTCGCGGACCGGAAATCCGTGCGAGGGAAAAGGATGAACGATCACGCGATTCAATGCCGGTACTTGTCTCAGGAAGATCTTTTGCGGGCGGGTTGTCTCGATCCGCGGATGGCCATGGACGCGGCCGAACGGGCGATGACGGCCTACGCGGCGGGGGACATTCTGTTTCCGGAAAAAATCGTCCAGATCTTCAACGAGGACACGCAGGAGCGGATCAATTGTCTGCCGGCGACGTTTTTGCGGGAAAAGGTCTGCGGGGTGAAGTGGGTGTCGGTCTTTCCGCCGAATCCGGTGAAGCATGGTCTTCAGAACCTGTCGGCGGTGATGATTCTGAGCGAGATCGAGACGGGATTTCCGATCGCGTTCATGGAGGGCACGCTTTGTTCGAACATGCGGGTGGGGGCGATGGGCGGCATCGCGGCGAAACATCTCGCGCGCGAGGACAGCGAGACGATCGGTTTCATCGGTTCGGGCGAGCAGGCCAAGATGCACCTGATCGCGATGAAGACGGTGCGCCCCGGGCTGAGGGAATGCCGCATCGGGGCGAAGACGGGGGCCGAGGAAGCGCAATTCGTCCGGGAAATGGCGCCGCTGATCCCGGACATGACCTTTGTCGAGGCGGGGACCGACTTGGAGAAGGCGGTGTCCGGCGCGGACATCATCGTGACCGCGACCAGCGCCCAGGCGCCGCTGCTGAAGGCGGACTGGATGAAGCCGGGGGCCTTTTACAGCCACGTGGGCGGGTGGGAGGACGAGTTCGCCGTGGCCAAACAGTGCGACAAGATCGTGTGCGACGACTGGGAGACGGTGAAGCACCGCACCCAGACGCTGAGCCGGATGTACAAGGCGGGGGAGCTGGCCGACGGCGACATTCACGCGAATCTCGTGGATTTGGTTTCCGGCGCGAAACCGGGACGGGAATCGGCGGAGGAGCGCGCCTATTTCAACGCCGTCGGCCTTGCCTACACCGATGTGGGAATCGCCCACGCCATGTTTCGGCGGGCGATCGAGGCGGGAGCGGGAACGGAGCTGACGATTCAGGACTCGATGATCTTCGAGCATCCGGATCTGAAGGACTGGGTGCGCCTGTGAGCGATTCGGCGCCGGCGGGCGTCGACCTTCCCCGCGAAAACGCCATTGTTGGCGTTCCGAGGGGCCGGTAGATTTTCCCGATCGCCGCGGATCGCGCGTTCGCGGCGCCGAAACACCCCAAAGATTCACCCTCCGGGCGGCATTGCCGAGGCGATGTCCGCTTTTTCGTATCCCGCCATCATGAAGGTCATTTCCATTCGAAAACCCGCCCCCGTATTTGTCCTCGCCACGGTGGTCCTGGCGGCGATCGCCCAGACCCGCGGACGAGGCGCCGAGATGAGCAAAGCCGACGCCCTGCCGGAAACGGTCAGCTACTACGAGCATGTGCGTCCCGTTTTCCAGGCGAAATGCCAGGGCTGCCACCAGCCGGCCAAGGCGAAAGGCGACTACATCATGACCGAGGTCGCGAAGCTGATCGCGGGCGGCGAAACGACTCCGGCGGTCGTGGCGGGCAAGCCGGACGAGAGCTTTCTCATCGAGCAGGTCACCAAGGCGGCCGACGCCGATCATCCCGAGATGCCGCCGAAGGGCAAGGAAGATCCCCTGACGGAACACGAACTGTCGCTGGTGCGCAAATGGGTCGAGCAGGGGGCCAGGGACGACACCCCGGAAAACGCGAAGCAGCTCTACGACCAGGCCCACCCGCCGAAATACGCCGTGCCGCCGGTGATCACGTCGCTGGAGTATTCGCCGGACGGGAAACTGATCGCGGTGGCGGGCTTTCACGAGGTGCTGCTGCACAAGGCCGACGGATCCGGGCTGGTGGCGCGGCTGGTGGGCCTGTCGGAGCGGATCGAGAGCGCGCGTTTTTCGCCGGACGGCAAGCGGCTCGCCGTGGCGGGCGGTCTGCCGGGCCGGATGGGCGAGATCCAGATCTGGGACGTCGAAAAGCGCGAGCTGAAGCTCTCCCGTCCCGTTGGCTACGACACCGCCTACGGCGCGAGCTGGTCGCCGGACGGCAAGCTGATCGCCTACGGATTGCCGGACAACACGCTGCGGGCGATCGAGGCCGAGACGGGAAAACAAGTGCTCTTCATGGGCAGCCACAGCGACTGGGTGCTCGACACGGTGTGGTCGATCAAAGGCGACCACCTCGTCTCGGTCGGGCGCGACATGACCGCGAAGCTCACCAAGGTCGAGACGGAGCGTTTCATCGACAATATCACCTCCATCACCCCCGGCGCGCTCAAGGGCGGCATGAACTCCGTGGCCCGGCATCCGAAGACCGACCACATCCTCGTCGGCGGTTCGGACGGGGTGCCGCAGATTTACCGCATGTACCGGGAAACGGCCCGCAAGATCGGCGACAACGCGAACCTCATCCGCAAATATCCCGCCATGGAGGGCCGCATCTGGAGCGTGGCTTTCGCGCCGGACGGGAAACGCTTCGCCGCCGCCTCGAGCTACAATGGCACGGGAATGGTCAACCTCTACAAGAGCGAGTACGACGCCACCATCTCGCCCGAGTTGAAAAAGGCCTTCGAGACGGCCAATCGCCAGAAGGGCGCCAAGGACGACATCGTCGAAAAATTTCAGACCGAAGGCGCGGAGCTGCTGAAGAGCGTGAAAATCGGCGACGCGGCGGTGTTCTCGGTCGCCTTTTCGCCGGACGGCAAGACCGTGGCCGCCGGCACCGACGACGGGCAGGTGCGCCTGATCGACGCGAACTCCGCCGCGATCAAGGTGGCCTTCGCCCCTGTGGAGGTGGAGGCCGGCGGCGTCGCCAAAGCCGCGCCGAAAATCGCGGGCGAGCCGGTGGATTTGAAAAAGGGCAAATCCCGCCCCGGGAAGGAGGAACTCGCGAAGAATCGCAAGATCGCGGCGCTGGAAATCTCGCCCGCCTCGGTGGTGCTCGACTCGCCGCAGGCCTACAATCAACTGCTGGCGACGGCGAAGCTCGACTCGGGCGACGGGGCGGACCTGACGCGGCTCGTGAAATGGTCGCTCGACAAGCCCGTCGCGGCCGTCAACGCCGGCGGCACGGCCAAACCACTCGCCGAGGGCGAGGCCACGCTGACGGCGACCTACGAGGGCGTCACCGCGACGGCAAAGGTCACCGTCACCGGGCTGAAGGCGCCGTTCCATCCCGATTTCATCCGTGACGTGAACCCGGTGATCTCGCGCCTCGGCTGCAACGCGGGCACCTGCCACGGCGCGAAGGACGGCAAGAACGGCTTCAAGCTGAGCTTGCGGGGCTACGATCCGCTCTACGACGTGCGCGCCTTCGGCGACGACCACGCCGCGCGGCGGGTGAACTACGCCTCGCCCGACGACAGTCTGATGCTGCTGAAAGCCACCGGCGCCGTGCCCCACGAGGCCGGCATGCTCACCGACATGGGATCGCGCCACTACAACACCATCCGGCAGTGGATCGCCGACGGAGCGAACCTCGACGCCGCGTCGAAGAAAGTGGCGCGCATCGAGATTTTTCCGAAGAATCCCGTCATACTCAACACGGCCGCCAGGCAACAGATGCGGGTGGTGGCCTTTTACCCGGACGGCAAGCAACGCGACGTCACCCGCGAGGCCTATATCGAGAGCGGCAACACCGAGGTCGCCGAGCACGACGATTTTGGCGTGCTGACGACGATCCGCCGCGGCGAGGCGCCGATCCTGGCCCGTTACGAGGGCGCCTACGCCGCCACGACGCTGACGGTGATGGGCGATCGCGAGGGCTTCACCTGGAAGGAGCCCGAGACCTGGGGAGAAATCGACAAACTCGTCGCCGCCAAGTGGAAACGGATGAAGATCGAGCCCTCCGGCCTGTGCTCCGACGAGGAATTCGTTCGCCGCGCCTATCTCGACCTGACAGGGTTGCCTCCCGCACCCGACAGGGTTGTGTCGTTCGCGGCCGACAAACGGCCGGCTCGGGCGAAACGCGACGCCCTGGTCGATGAATTGGTCGGGTCGCCCGAATACGTCGAGCATTGGACGAACAAGTGGGCCGACATGCTGCAGGTGAACAGCAAGTTCCTCGGCCGCGAGGGCGCGGCGGTGTTCCGCGAGTGGATTCGCGGACAGGTGGAAAAAAACACGCCCTACGACCAGTTTGTCCGGACCATCCTGACGGCGGGCGGGTCGAACAAGGAGAATCCCGCCGCGTCGTATTTCAAGATCCTGCGGACGCCCGACGCGATCATGGAGAACACGACGCACCTGTTCCTGGCGACGCGATTCAACTGCAACAAGTGCCACGACCATCCCTTCGAGCGGTGGAACACGGACAACTATTACGAGACAGCGGCTTACTTCGGAAGGGTTAATCTGGCGCGCGACGGGAAGAACTCGGCCAATCAGAATATCGGCGGCACCGCGGTGGAGGGCGCCAAACCGCTCTACGAGATCGTGACCGACGCCAAGGAGGGCGAGGTGACCCACGAGTTGACGGGAAAGGTGGCCGAGCCGGATTTTCCCTACGAGGCGAAGTTCGCCGCCAAACCGGACGCCACGCGCCGGGAACAACTGGCGGCGTGGATGACGAGCCCGGACAACCGCTATTTCGCGCTCAGCTACGCGAACCGCGTCTGGGGTTACCTGACCGGGACGGGACTGATCGAGCCCATCGACGACATTCGGGCCGGCAATCCGCCGACCAACCCGGAGCTTTTGGCTTATCTGACAAAGGAGTTCACGGGAAGCGGGTTCGACATTCGCAAGTTGATGGCCGAAATCTGCAAGTCGCGGGCCTACCAGCTTTCCATCGAGACGAACCGCTGGAACGCCGACGATGGCGCCAACTATTCCCACGCCAAGGCGCGCCGCCTGCCGGCGGAGGTGCTCTACGATTCGGTTTACGCGGTCACCGGCGCGATGCCCAACATTCCCGGCGCCGTTCCGGGCATGCGGGCCGCGCAAATCGTCGACGCCCAGACCGACGCCAAGGGCGGCTTCCTCGCCACTCTGGGCCGTCCCCCGCGCGAGAGCGCCTGCGAGTGCGACCGCGTCAACGACATGCAGCTCGGCTCGGTGATGTCCCTGCTCAGCGGCCCCGCCGTCGGCGACGCCATTGGCGATCCGAAAAACGCCATCGCCGCCCTCGTCGCCGCCGAATCGGACGATAAGAAACTGATCGAAAAGCTCTACCTGCGCGT
Source organism: Akkermansiaceae bacterium (assembly GCA_024233085.1). Lineage (GTDB taxonomy): Bacteria > Verrucomicrobiota > Verrucomicrobiia > Verrucomicrobiales > DEV007 > JAEUHH01. Next base: position 268,455 of record JACKQC010000004.1, on the reverse strand, counting down.
GCTGAATCGCCGGCCCTCGGAGGCTGAAATCGCGATCGTGCTGGAAAACTGGTCCGGCATCGAGGACGACCACAATCTGCTCGTCTCAAAGCTCGCCCGGGACGAGGGCGCCTGGGTGCCGAAAAGGGCCGCCCTGGAAAAGGAACGCCTCCAGTCCATCGCCAAGGCCAACGGGGAAATCACCGCCTACACACCGGCGTTCAACAAGCAAAAGTCCGAGGCCGAGGCCGCCCAGAAACAGCGAATCGCCGCCGCCGACAAAGCATTCAAAGACTACGACGCGCAGTTGCCGGCCAAAGTCGCCGAATGGGAAAAAACGCTCACCGTCGAGCGTCTCTGGACGCGCTGGCAGCCGCTGAAGCCGAAGGAAGTCGCCGCGACGGGCGGCTTCAAGACCGAGGTCCGCGCCGACGCCTCCGTGCTCGCGAGCGGCGGCAAGACGAACGTAGATTACACGCTGACCATCGACGTGCCGAAGGGCGCCGCTTCGACCTTCACCGGATTCATGATCGAGGCCCTGCCCGACGACGCGCTCCCCGGCTTCGGACCGGGCATCAACGAGAACGGCAACTTTGTCGTCACCGAATTCCAGGCCGAAGTCACCGCCGCCTCCGCCGACCCGAAGGCCAAGCCGAAGCCCGCGCCGTTGAAATTCGTCAACGCCATGGCCGACCACAACCAGAGCAACTTCGACGTGAAGGCCGCCATCAACGGCAACGTCGATCGCAACGACCGCGCCTGGGCCGTGGCCGGACAGGAACGGCGTCCGCACTGGGCGCGTTTCCAGCTCGACAAGCCGCTGAAGATCGGAGACCAGGGCGCCACGATCACGGTGAAGATCCTGTGCCGCTATTCCAACGGCGACTATCCGCTGGGCTGCTTCCGCGTGTGGGGCACCGATTCCTCGCGCCCGCTCGATCTGGGATTGCCGGCCGGCTTCTCGCAGGCGCTCGCCCTGGCCCCGGCGGAACGCAGCGACGCGCAGAAAGCATTCGTCCAGGCTTACGTCCGCGATCAGGATGTCGAATACCTGAAGCGCAAGCAGACCCTCGCCCAGGAAAAACGCCCGCTGCCCGCCGATCCGAGGATGGAGGAGTTGAAAGCGGCCCTCGTCATGGCCGAGCGCCCCGTTACCGACGACCCGGCGCTGGTGGGTCTCCGAGCCGATGTGGATCAGTCCATTCAGCAGGCGGCCAACCGTCGTCTCACCGCCGCCCAGGACCTCACTTGGGCCTTGATCAACAACGCGGCTTTCTTGTTTAATCGTTGAGGAGATTGATTGAGAGAGGTGACCGTATTTTGACAACATTTCCGTTGCGCGACAAAATTGTTGTGCAACAGTTTTGTTGTTATGAAGCTGAAGATCGGTTCTCCCGTCTCGGGAGATAACTTTTACCCGCGCAAGGGAGTTATTCGTAATCTGCGCCGCGCTCTTGATCGCGATCATGTTTCGTTTCTGGCTCCGCGGCGCACGGGCAAGACCAGCGTTCTGATTCATCTTGAGGAAACGGCGCCCCAGGATCACCCGCACCTCAGGGTCAACCTCGAAAAATGCACCCAACCCGGCGAAATGATCGCCGCGCTGTTGTTGCCGTTTCAATCGAGGGCGGATCGCTGGAAGGCGTCACTTGGAAAGGCTTGGAACAAGATCGAGACCGTCAATCTCGGCCCTGTTGGACTGGGGCGGAAAATGGGAGAAAAGGAATGGCAGCCCGCGGCGGAAACGTTTCTCCAAGCCCTGCTCGATCACGGCGGCCGATTCACCTTTCTCCTCGACGAATTCCCGATACTCGTCGATGCCGCCGCGAAACAGGATCGCGACGGTTGCGAGGCCATGCTGCGCTGGTTTCGGGAGTGGCGGCAGCAGACCGCCAACACCGAGGTTCGCTTTCTCGTCACCGGATCGGTCGGGCTCGACAGCGTCGTCCGCCGCCACGGTTTTGCCGACACGGTGAACGACTTCGATTCGATTTCACTTCCGCCGCTGAACGACGAGGAAGCGTTCGACTTCATTGCTCGTCTTGGAACGGGGGTCGGGCTACCGCTTGACGCAATCCATGCGGAACAGATGGTCGGTCTGCTCGGCGGCGCCTGGCCCTATTTCATCCAGATTTTTGTGGCGGGAATCGAGAGCGCGCTTCCGGAGGGCAAACCGGACATTGCGGCGATTGACGAGACATTTCTGCGTCATGTCTATCGGGATCACCTCATCGCCGGACCGCGAAACAAGTATCTCCCCCACATGTGGGATCGCCTGGCGAAGGTTTTCAGCACAACCGAACTGAGAATCGCTCGTGCGCTGCTGCGGGCCGTGGCCCGCGGAGAGGATGACGGGCTCGATGGAGCCCACTTGGTCGATGCCGCGGCGGGAGCGATTTCCCAGTCGGAAAAACTCGACGAAACCGAACTTCAAATCGTGCTCGAAGGGCTTAAACACGACGGTTACCTGCTTCAGGAAACCGGCGCAACTCAACGCACCCGTTTTTTCACCAATGTCCTGCGCGATTACTGGCGCCGTCGTCATGCCTGAGCCCGAGAAAAGCGAACAGCACCTCGCCACCTTCGGCATCTACAGCCCCGGCTCGATGTCGCCCGAGCAGTTGCTGGACGAATTCATCGCCCGCCGTCGCCAACTGGAAACGGCGCTTCGGATCGTTCGCGAAAACGAGCGGGGCGAACCGCAGCAGCATCTGCTCGTGGTCGGTCCCCGGGGAATGGGAAAAACCATGCTGCTCCTGGCGCTCGCATACAAATTGGAGCGCGATCCCGACCTCGGCGGCGAATGGCTGCCGGTCATTTTTCCCGAGGAAACCTATGGCATTGGCGACTTGGCCGATTTTTGGCTCGAAGCCACGGGCCACCTTCTCGCCGCGATCGGGAACGAGGCGGAGGTCGAAAACATCGAAGCGCTGCGCGAAGAAAACCCGGAGGACATCGAGGAACAGGCTCGCGACCTGTTTCTCCGCCACCTGGCGGGCGCCGGCAAGCGGGCCCTGATCGTGCTGGAGAACATCGACGCCTTCTTCGGGGCGGTGAACGACGAAGGCCAGCAACACCGGCTCCGCGCTTTCCTCATGGAGGACGACCGGGTCATGATCGCCGCCAGCTCGCCGTCCTACTTCGACGAGACCGGGAAGATGGATTTGCCCTTTTACGATTTCTTCCGGACCATCCGGCTGGAGCGCTTCGATCGGAACGAGATGATCGGGATGCTCGAGGAACTGGCCGGGGTGCGGGCCGACGGCGCGGCGGTGCAGCGGGTGATCCGGGAGGAGCCTGGCCGGATCGAAAGCCTCCGAGTGCTGACCGGCGGGAATCCGCGGCTGGTTAAACTGATCTATCGTCTGCTCGCCGAGGGCGGACAGGGCGGCGCCAAGCGCGATCTGGAGCGGCTGCTCGAGGATTGCACCCCTTACTTTAAGCACCGTATCGAGGAGATCCGCAGCACGGAGGAGCGCCGCGCCTTCGATCACGTCGCCCGGCACTGGGATCCGGTCGCGGTCGGCGATGTCGCCAAGGCCCTGCGCCGGCCATCGAACAAGGTCAGCATCTACCTCGGGCGGCTTGTCGACGCCGGTTTCCTCGAGGAAGCGCCCGGCTCGTCGCCGAAGCGCAAGGCCTACCAAGTCGCCGAGCGTTTCTACAACATCTATTACTTAATGCGCTTCTCGCGTTCGGCGCGTCGGCGGCTCGAGTGGCTGGTCCAGGCGATGCGGGTGTTCTATTCCGAGGAAGATTTCAAGGCGTGGGTGCGGCGGACCCTCGACGGCTGGCGGAACAGCGCGGACTCGGTCCAACGCTCCGACAGGGAGGCCTTTCTCTATTCCCTGACGAAGGCCACCGAAGGCACGCCCCTTCACGCCGAACTGGCCATGGACAGCGTTTATGCCGCGTGGGAGCACGACAGACTTGCGAGCTTGGGTCAGCTCCTCGACCGAAAAGATGGAGAGAAAGCGCTTGGCAGTGTTTTCGCATTAATTGAGTCCTTGGCTTGCCTTACGGAAGAAGAAAAAGTAGTTCCCAACAGCAAATCAAGAATTGCGAATCTGTGGCTCAAAATCGGACATGCACTTTCGTCAACGCACAAACAATACGGCCTGGCTGAAAGAGCTATTCGAAAGGCAATCGAAATCGACTCCGAGAGCATGTCGGCTTGGCATATCCTCGGAAACCTTCTTCACGATCACCTTGGCAGGTACGAGGAAGCGAAAGTAGCCTATTTAGAAGCTGCGGAATTTGATCCGGACTTCCCGTACATTTGGAGAGATCTTGGCGATTTACTCCAAGATCATCTTGGCCAATTTGAAAAAGCTGAAACAGCCTATCGTAGGTCGATCAAAATAGATTCAAGATTTTCTTCAGCATGGTTTGGTCTTGGAAACTTACTTAAAGATCACCTTGGGCGTTACGATGAGGCGGAGGATGCATATCGAAATGAAATAGAAATTGAGCGTGAAAACGCTTTTTCCTGGAATAATTTGGGGAACCTCCTTTCGTCTGATCTCGAACGGTATGAAGAGGCTGAGGAGGCGTACCGGCGCGCCATTAAGATTCACCCCCAAGACAGCTGTCCTTTGTACAATCTTGGCAACCTGCTTCATATTTTTTTTGAACGAAATTGTGAAGCAGAGGCGATCTACCGGAAGGCCATTAAACTTTACCCGGCAGACGCCTATCCGCGAGCCGGGCTGGCCGATCTGCTGGCGGAACTGGATCGCCTTGACGAAGCCAAGCGCGAGGCGGCTGTCGGGGTGAAGAGCGATCCGTCGGTCGTCTGGGCGCGAAAGGTGTTTCTCGATGTCTGCGGGAAAGACGCGCCCTCGTGGGTCGAAATCTTGCCGGCGCTCCTGAACCACCGCCCGCCCGCCAATGACGCCGTTTACGAAATGGCTCTCCGCGGTCTCGAATTCGTGGTTACTGAAGGTGCGCTGACGCCCGCCGCCGCCGCTAAGTTGATCGAAGAGGGCCAAGCCGGGGAGCGCTTTGCCGACGTTCTCCTCGCCCTGCGGGCGGCCGATGACCGCGACGTCCTCCTCAAGGCCAGTCCCGAGCGCCGCGCCTTCGCCGAGGATTTCTTGGCGCGGATCGAGGGCCGGGCGGCCAAATCGGCCACGAAACGCGCCAGTTGACCCCCGGTCGCATTTTTTCTAAGTTTCCCATTAGTCGAACTCTCACTCCACTTCAGCCATGTTCAGAATTCCCGGTGCCAAAGGCAAAGATCTCTGCGATTCCCATCTCAGCGCGTCGCGCCGCGATTTTCTTCGCGTCGGCGGGGCGGGGATGCTGGGAATGTCGCTCAACACCATCCTGCGCGCCCAGGCGGCCAGCACGGCCAGCGCCCTCGCCGGTTCGGCGGGCTGGGGCCGGGCGAAATCGGTCATCATGTGCTACCTGCAGGGGGGGCCGAGCCACCTCGACCTGTGGGATCCGAAGGAGCCGGGCAGCGTGCCGGACAACGTGCGATCCGTCTTCAAGAACATCCCGACGAAGATTCCGGGTGTCAATTTCACCGAGGTTCTGCCGAAGCTGGCGCGGGTGAACGACAAGTTCACCATGATCCGCTCGATGAGCTACACGCCGAACGGGCTTTTCAACCACACGGCCGCCATCTACCAAATCATGACCGGCTACACCACGGACAAGGTGAGCCCGTCCGGCCAGCTCGAGCCGCCGTCGCCGAAGGATTTTCCGAATTTCGGATCGAACATCGTGCGGCTGAAGCCGACCGACGAGCCGATGCTGCCCTTTGTCATGATGCCGCGCCCGCTCCAGGAGTCGAACGTGGTCAACAAGGGCGGCACCGCCGGGTTCCTGGGCAAGGCCTTCGACCCCTATTACCTCTTTCCCGACGGGGACGACATGAACCTCGCGAAGATGGAAGGCATCCGCGTCGACGATCTCCAGCTCCGGGAGGACGTGTTTTCGGTGCGCCTGAAACGCCGGGCCAATCTCCGGGAGGCGGTGGCCGACCAGATGCCGGTCATCGACAAGGCGGTCGAGCAATACAACATCGACGAATTCTACAACCAGGCGCTCAACCTGCTGGTCAGCGGCCGGGCGCGCGACGCCTTCAACCTCAACGCTGAGACCGATCAGATTCGGGATCGCTATGGTCGCAACACCTTCGGGCAAAGCTGTCTGCTGGCCCGCCGTCTCGTCGAGGCGGGGACGCGGGTGGTCGAGGTGGTGTGGCCGAAGGTCGCCAACTCCGACAATCATTCGTGGGATCATCACGTCGGCCTGACCAATCGCATGAAAAGCCAGAGCGGCCCCATGCTGGATCAGGGCCTGAGCGCCCTGTTCGAGGACCTCGACCAACGGGGTCTGCTCTCGGAAACGCTGGTGGTGGCGATCGGTGAATTCGGCCGCAGCCCGGAAAAGGGCGTCTCGACCTCCGGCAACAGCAACAGCGCCGACGGGCGCGATCACTGGCCCTACTGCTACACGTCCGTCATTGGCGGCGCGGGGGTGAAACGCGGATTCGTGCTCGGGAAATCGGACAAAACCGGCTCGGCGCCGGTGGAGGACCCGGTGCATCCGACCGAGATCCTCGCGACGATCTATCACAGCATGGGCATCGATCCCCAGACGATCGTTTACAATCACCTCAACCAGCCGCGGGAACTGGTGAAGGCGGAGAAGGTGGACAAGCTTTTCGCGTGAGCGACCGGTCTCCCGGGTCCCGAAGGGTGAGTAAGGGCACCCTGGGGCGTTCTGGAACGACGGGAAGCGATTTGCGCGCGGCGATTGGCCGATCGGTCGGAATTCACCGAAAATTTACCGAATTCCGTTCCGTTTTCCCGGCCTCGGCGCCCTGCGCCGAAATCCGATCTTCCGCTTGGGTCGCGGGAAATCGGGCGGTCAGGCCGCCCTTCGCTGGCGCCCGCCGCTCCCATTGCCCGCGCGGGCCGGGGCGGGTGAGCGATTCGGCTGTTGCGGCCGCGGCTGGCGCGCCGTCTCGCCCCGGTTTCCCGAACGCTGTCGATCCTCGCGGTCGGCGGATTCCTCGCCTCCGCCGAGAAACTGCAGGCGCTCGGCGACCACCCGCAGCTTGCTCCGCTGTTGGCCGGACTCGGCGTCCTGCCAGGTGTCGAGCTGGAGGCGCCCCTCGACGAGGAGACCGCGACCCTTGGAGAGGTAGGTGGCGGCGTTCTGGGCGGTTTTTCCCCAGGCGGTCACATCGACAAAGGTGACTTCGTCGTGTTTTTCGCCGTTTTCGTCCGTCCAGGCCCGATTGACGGCGATGCCGAGGTCGCAGACGGGCGATCCCTTCTGAGTCTGCCGCAGTTCGGGGTCACGGGTGAGATTTCCGATGAGTAAGACACGATTTAGACTGCTCATGCGAACAGTTTAAAGAAACTGTTCGGAAGAACAAGTAAAAATTGCGAATTTTTCGAAATTTGTCTGAAAAGTTGATATTAAACCCCGTCATGTATCGGCCGCCCGGATACGCCGCAGCTCGTTTTCGGTCCGTTTCTTGCGCACGTGGAGAGCCAGAAGCGTGAAGGTGATGCCGAGTCCGACACCCATCGCCGCGAGGAGAAGCGCGAGTCGCGTTCCCGGTCGAGCGAGCAAACCCGCGGGCGCCGGGAGGGCCGCCAGGCGGAGATTTCGCACTTCGACCGTGCCGGCATCCGGCAGGACGAGGTTGAGAGTCAGTTTCAGCGGGCGCCGGCCGGAGCCGTCGTTGACGATGGCGGGCAGGTGAAAGGGGCGCCAGTCGGAGTCGCCGGTCAGTTTTCCCAACAGGCCGCCCGTTTCCAGGGTGCGGGAAAAGAAGCTGGCCGCGATTTGGGTTTCCCCTTTGACGGCCGGGAGATGGCTCCACATCTCGAGGAACGCGTCGCCCTTGACGCCCTGATACCGGACGTCGCCCTTCACCGCGTAGGCGTCGGTCTCGACAGCCGGCGAGGAAATCTCGAACAACAGCCAGGTTCCCGGTTTGGCGGTGTCGTTCTGGACGCGGAGGGCGGGACCGCCGTCGTCCGGGGCGAGAAAAACGACGCCGTCACCGAGGTCCTGGGTCGCCAGGTCGATGGAACGCTCCGATGGCGGCGGATTGGCGGCGCGCGAGGGAAACACGGGAGCGGCGAGGTTCAAGAGAAGCCACGCCGCGGGGAGGAGGAGGAGGTCGGATGGGTGGTTCGGTTTCATGGATTCGTCGGGGTGGAGGATTCGATTTCTTCGAGGTGCGCTTCGCGGAGTTTCTTGAACGCGGCCGAATCGAGGGCGCCATCCGCCAGCAGGGCGCGGAGTTGGCGTTCGAAGGGGCCGGCCTGCTCTTGCCCGAATTGGTCGGCGATTTGGACCTTCTGGATCAGCCGGTCGAGACGCAGTCGGACTGTTGGATAGGACACTTCGTAGGCGCGGGCGAGTTCCTTGAGCGATCCGGAGAGGAGGAGAAACCGTTTCAGGAAACCAAGATCCTCGTCCTCGAGCAGGTCGAGCCAGGCGTGGTGGCGATCTTGGCGGCGGGTGGTGGCCATTTTCAGAAAGTTCAGATCAATTTTCCGATCGAATTGAATTATTTTCAACTGAAATTCAATATTATTCAAATTTTGGGCACCAAGCGGCGGCAAATAGGCTGGGATTCAACAGGGTTGGGTCGGCGACCTAACCCTGTTTACTGTCCTCGTCGCGGGGCGGTTCGGAGGTGTCGGCGGCGATGACGCGGGCGATGCGCTTGGTGAAATAGTAGATGCGCTTGAAGTTTTCGATGAGGTCGGACTCGACGCGGAAGGCGTTGCGCCGGTGGGGTTCGGAGGCGGTGAGGCGCTGGAGCAGGTGGTCCTCGGCGGCGTCGGCGAGCCGGTTGATTTCGGATTTGGCGTCGGCGACTTCGCGGGCGGCCTCGCGGTCGCGGTCGACGAGCGCGCGCACGACCTGGTCGACGGCCCAGCAGACGCGGCGGTGGAGTTCGGTGAGGCGTTCGCCGGTGCCGGGGCTGATTTCGACCTGGCTTTTGAAACGCTCGAGCCCGGCTTCGACGAGATCGGTTTCGACCATGTCGCCGATGCTTTCGAAGGCGTTGGCGGCGGCGAGGTAATCGCGGAGCAGGGCGGCCTCGCGGTCGCTGAGGTTGCCGTGGAGGAGTTTGCCGAGGTAATCGACGATGGCGCCGTGGAGGGAGTCGATTTCGTCGTCTTCGCGGTTGAGGGCCTCGAGGTCTTCGCGCGATCCGTAGAGAACGGCGGAGAGCGAGTGGCGCAGCATGCGGAGGGCGCCGGCGCCGAGGCGCGAGAGTTCCTTGCGGGCCATTTCCAGGGCGATCGGAGGGGTGCCGAGGTAGAGGGAGTCGAGGAAGCGGGGTTCGCCGAGCCGGACGGCGTCCTCGGGCCGTTCGGGAAAGAGTTTTTGGATGAGGGAGGCGAGGGGACGAGTCAGCCACACGAGCAGCAGGGTGTTGGCGACGTTGAAGACGGTGTGGGCATTGGCGATCTGGCGGGGTGACTCGGCGGCGAGGCGGGCGTGGCCCTCCAGATCGGGAAAGGCGGGGGACATCCACCGGACGAGGTCGGCGAGCTGGGGGATGAAGCCCACCCAGACGAGCACGCCGGCGAGATTGAAGAGGATGTGCGCGGCGGAGGCCTGGAGCGCCTCGCGGGGTTTTCCGATGGAGCCGAGGACGGCGGTGACGCAGGTGCCGAGATTGGCGCCGAGAATCAGGGCGATCCCGCCGGGCAGGGAGATCAGCCCCTGGCCGGCCAGCACGATGACCATCACGGTGGTGGCCGACGAACTCTGGATAATGGCGGTAAAGGCGGCGGCGACGGCGATGCCGAGCACGGGATTGTCCATCCGGCGCATCCACTCGATGAAGGGTTCGTGGGTGCGCAGGGGCCGGGTGGCGTCGCTCATCAGCTCCATGCCGAAAAACAGGAGGCCGAGCCCGAGGATCATGTCGCCGTAAAAGGCGGCTTTCCGCTCGCGGGCGACGAGGCGCCAGGCGAAGCCCCCGGCCACGAGGGCGAGGGCGTATTTCGTGACCTTGAAGGCGACGATCTGCGCGGTCACGGTCGTGCCGATATTCGCGCCCATGATGACGCCGATGGCCTGCGGCAGGGTCATGAGGCCGGCCGAGATGAAGCCGATGACCAGCACGGTGGTCACCGAGGAGGACTGGATAATGGCGGTGGTCGCCGCGCCGGCGAGGACGCCCTTGACCGGATTGGTGGTGAGGCGCCCGAGGAACCGCCGCATCCGCGCGCCGGCGATGACCCGCAGGGCGCGGGTCATGCGGTCCATTCCGAAGAGAAAAAGCGCCAGCCCGCCGAGCAGTCCCATCGTCAACTCGCCGAACGCCAGGCTCTCCGTGGTTGCGAGCGGGGGGGACATGGAACGAAGCGGAGTCGGCGCGAGGAACGGGGCTCGGGGACGCTCGAATGTTACGAAATTGTCACATTTCTGACAAGCGATCTCCGTTTATTCCCCGAAAAAAGGCGCTCCAGGCCTTCGTTTCCGTTTCTCCAGGCGGGGAGCGGGTGCGATGGTGGGGTTCATTTTTTGCCGGATCCCCGATCACACCCTGTCCCGTCCCGTCCATGATTTCCCTCTCTCGAATCTCCGCCCTGTCCGCGTGCGTCCTCCTGTCGGCGGGCGCGGCCTCGCATTTTTCGCCCGGGGCTTTCGCCCAGGAAAGGTCCGGGCTCCGGGAAGCGGCCGAGGTCACCGTTCGCGGCGGCATTCCGAATATCCTCGCAAAACTCCGGGCCGGCGGCGGGGGCGAAATCCGCGTCGCCTATCTGGGCGGGAGCATCACGGCCGCGCCGGGCTGGCGGGTGAAATCGCTCGAGTGGCTGAAACGACGCCACCCGATGGCCCAACCGGTCGAGATCAACGCCGCGATCGGCGGCACGGGGTCGGACCTCGGCGTCTTTCGGCTGGAACAGGACGTGCTGCGCCATCGGCCGGACTTTCTCTTTGTCGAGTTCGCGGTGAACGACGGGGGCGCGGACCCGGCGCGCATTCACCAGGCGATGGAGGGCATCGTGCGCCAGACGTGGAAGGCGAATCCGGCGACGGACATCTGCTTCGTTTACACGGTCAGCGAGCCCTTTCTGGCCGATCTCCAGGCGGGCAAATGCTCGCGCTCGGCGACGGCGATGGAGGAGGTGGCGGATCGCTACGGCATTCCCAGCATCCATCTCGGGCTCGAGGCGGCGCGGATGGTCTCGGCGGGTGGGCTGGTCTTCAAGGCCGAGAAACCGAAGGACGAGGATTTGCTGAAGGAACCCTGGGTTTTTTCCAGCGACGGCGTGCACCCGCTCGTCGAGACGGGGCACGAACTCTATCTCCGGACCATCGCGCGGTCGTGGGAGGCGCTGGAGGCCGCCGCCGGCGAGCCGAAGCCCCACGCGCTCGCCGCGCCGCTGCGCGAGGACAACTGGGAGGCCGCGAAATTGATCCCCCTCGGCGAGGTGCCGCGCGAGGGGACGTGGCAAAAGCTCGATCCGGAAAAGGACGATCTCGCGAAGCGTTTTGGCCGCCTGATGCCGGAGATGTGGCGCGCCTCGGAGCCGGGCGCGGGCCTGCGGTTCCGCTTTCGCGGCACGGTGGCGGGGGTTTACGATCTGGTCGGGCCGGACGGCGGGCAACTGAGCGTGGCGCTCGACGGCGAGGCGGCGAAGATCGTGCCGCGATTCGACGCCTACTGCACCTATCACCGGCTGAGCAAACTTCAGGTCGGCGGAAACCTCGACGGGGCGGCCGTTCACGAGGCGCGGCTCACGCTGGACGCCGCTTCGCCGGACAAGCGGAAGATTCTGTTCGAGAAAAACCGGCCCGATTTCGACGGCAACCCGGCGAAATACGAGGGCCGGAACTGGTACGCCGGCGCGGTGATGCTGATCGGCGACCTGGTGGAGTGAAGAATCGGATCGGCGGCCTCGAATCGCGCGTCGGAGCCGGGTCTTCTTTTGTGGGGAAATTCGGTTCCGAGGTTTCACGAAGCCGCCCCGCGTTCCGGGAAAACGAAACCGGCCAGCGAGACGCGCGAGCGCCCCTCTGGCCGGCCTTCGTTCGGCGAATCCCAATCGAGCCGATTAAAGATGGTTTGGTTTGCTCTGGATCGTGGGAAGGGTGCGGGTTCCGCGACGGATCAGCTGAAGAACTGCATGATGGGTTTGCCCTCGGGCAGGATCTCCTTCGTGTCGCGGTTTTCCTTGTGACCGGCAACCATGAAGGGCCGTCCCGACGGCGAGTAGATGACCTGGTCGATCGGCATGCCGCAGGCGGTCGCGATGGTGGCGTTGAAGTCCTTCTGCTCGACCATGTTTTCGGCGGGCGCGTGGCCGAGGTCGTCGGATTTTCCGTAAACCTGGCCGCCGACGATGCCGCCGCCGGCGAGGAAGCCGGAGAAACAGAGCGAGTGATGGTCGCGGCCCGCGTTCGCGTTGATGCGCGGGGTGCGTCCGAACTCGGTCGTCAGCACCAGCAGCGTCTCCTCGAAAAGTCCCTCGGCCTTCAGGTCGTCGATGAGGGCCGAGATGGCCTGGTCGAGTTCGCCGGCGTTGGTCTGGATGGTGCCGCCCCAGAGGTCGTTGTGCATGTCCCAGCCGCCCTTGATGACCTCGACGTAGCGGATGCCCTTCGAGACGAGGCGTTTGGCGAGCAGCAGGCCCTGGCCGAAACGGTTTTGCCCGTAGCGGTCGCGTTTTTCCTGCGGCTCCTTGGCGAGGTCGAAGACTTCCAACTCGTCGCTCTTCATCAGGGAGAGCGAGTTGTCGTAGAATTCGTTGTAGGCGGCGACCTCCTCGTTCTTGAACTTGGAACCGAAGCCGCGATTGAAGGTCTCCATCATGTCGAGCCGGCGATTGAAGGTCTTCTCGTCGATGGAGGTGTGGATCGCCGAGTTCGGCAGGCCGGAGTTCGGGTCGCCGATCGGGAGCGGGGCGTAGCTCGGCCCCAGATAGCCGGCGCCGGGATGCCCGCCCGCGTCACCCACGAGGACGGAGTCCGGCAGGGTCGGGTGCATCTTGCCCAGCAGCCGCTGGCCCCACGCGCCGAGGCAGGGGTGAACGATCGTGGCGCGACGCTCGTAGCTGGTGCGCATCCAGTAGGAGGCGCCGCGGTGGTCGGCGGTCCGCTGCTGAAGCGAACGGACCACGGCGATGTCTTTGAAACGCTCGGCGAGGCCGGGCAGGAACTCGCCCAGCACGATGCCGGGCACGGGGGTCTTGGCCACGCCGGTCTTGCCGCCGTTCTCCGTCCCGGGCTTCGGGTCGAAGGTGTCGAGATGCGTCATGCCGCCGGACATGTACATGTAGATGATGTGCTTGGCCTTGCCGCCCTTGCCCTGGGCGATGGCGGTGTCCAGTCCGGGCAGCAGGCTCACGCCGAGCATGGCCTTGGCCGTGCGTTCGACGAACTGGCGCCGGGAGAGTTGATCGAGCGAATTCAGATGGCTCTTCATGTTTTGTTACAGGATTGGGATTCTTGAACTTCCCGATCGCGCAACGCCGCAGACTCCCGCCCACGAGGCGGGCACACCGCCGCTCGATCGATTGCCGGAAAAATCGCCCGAAACGCCCCCGGCGGGCACCGCATTTCTTGCCCAGCCCTGAGCAAAGGTTGCGGCCCTATCTCCGCCCCCGAAAAGGAGGCGAAAAGGAGGCGAAAAGCGGTCCCACCCAACAGGGTTGACTCCGCGACCCAACCCTGTTGACCGCGCGTCAGGCGGCCTCGCGGCCCTCGCGGCGGACACGGTTCAGATGACTGTAGCCGACCAGCCGGCGGTTCGACTCGTCCCAGAGGCGGAAATTGACGGACTTCAGACTGCTCAGCAAGGTCAGCGGCTTGACGTCCCGAAAAATGGGATGCGAATCGTGGCAGCGCTCCAGATTGTAGTTCGGAATCTTCGGGCTGAGATGGTGGATGTGGTGAAAGCCGATGTTGCCGCTGAACCACTGGAGGACACGCGGCAGCTTGTAGAAGGAACTGCCCTGCAGGGCGGCGCGCGTGTAATCCCACTCGTCGCCGCGCTCCCAGTAGGTGTCCTCGAACTGATGCTGCACGTAGAAAAGCCAGATGCCGGCCGCGCCGGAGAGGCCGGTCATGGAGATCTGAATCAGCAGGTAGGGCACGAGACCGAAGATCCAGCTCATCGTCGCCACCATGCCGAGCAGCGCGAGATTGGTCCACAGGATGGATCGCCTGTCGCGGGGCTTCGCGCCGGCCGAGGGAAATCGCTCGCGGATCAGGAAAAGAACCAGGGGCGCGACGCCGAAAAGGATCAACGGGTTGCGGGCCATGCGATAGGCGAAGCGTTTCCACCGCGAAGCCTCGAGATACTCCTGCACGGTCAGCGTCCAGATGTCGCCCACGCCGCGCCGGTCGAGGTCGCCGGAGGAGGCGTGGTGCACGGAGTGCTCCCAGCGCCAGTGCCGGAAGGCGGTGAAGGTCAGCACCCCGCAGATGAAACCGATGATCTCGTTGGCGCGCCGGGATTTCAAAAATGAGCCATGGCCGCAATCGTGAAAGATGATGAAAATCCGGATCAGCATCCCGGCGGCGAGAACGATGAAGGGGATGGTCATCCACCAGGCGTGCCGCATCGCGAAATAGATCGCCACCCAGAGGAGGGCGTAGCCGCCGACGGAGTTGATCACCTGCCACGCGGCCCGGCCGGCGTGGGGCTGTTCGAATTCGGAGACAATCTGTTTCCAGGCCGCGATTTCGGCGCGGCGCTTCTCCTGTGCGGTGAGGGTCTTGTCTTCTTCCTGCATGTTCGGGGCTGTGTTTAGAGCCGCGTGGACGAAAGGTCCAGCCCGAGCTTCACTTTTTTACGCCCCGGCCGGCCGCCAGGGGCCGCGGAAAACGCGGAAAAGGTGGGAACGGAACGGAATCGCGTCGGCGTGGCCAAGATCGGGCATTTTCGGTGGTTATCACGCGAAAACCGCGCCGATCTTGTTGTGCGGACCGCAAATTTTGACTTGGCGACCGCCTCACTTCAGCCGCGGGCATTCGAAGACGAGCGACCGGCCGGAGGCGTCCACCAGGCCACCGGTGGAACGCAGCGCCCCGCACCGGATCAGCACGGTCTCGGGAACGGCGGCGGGCGCGGCCACCGTCTCCAGCGCGTCGCACGCGACCGCGGCAAAGGCCTCCAGCTTCGACGCCGGCGAAAGGGTGACGCCGGCCAGATTCTGCATCCGGGCCATCTCGAAGCCGCGCAGGGCGGGAAATTTCCCCGGATCGACCGCCGTCAGCTTGTTCTCGAAGGTGAGCAACTGGTCCTCCAGCGTCAGGATCTCCAGCCCGGCGAAGGCGGCGAGGCTGTCGAGGGTTTCCGCGTTCGGAAAACGGGCGGTCAGAAAGCGGACCTTCATTTCCGGCGCCACTTTCGCCAGCGCCGCGAGATCGTCGGCGGTCGAGCTGAGCAGCCGCAGCTCGACCGGGCCGGCGAGGGCGGCGAGCGCCCCGGGCTCGAACTCGTCGCGGCTCCCGTGGAGCAGGAGCACCCGCAGCCGGGGCAGCCTCGCGAAATCGCACGACACGCCGGTGCGAAAGACGCGCACTTTCGCGAAGCGACCGGCGGCGGCGAGGCCGGCGATCTCGCTGGCGCCGTGGCGGGCGTTGAGCAGCACCGTGGTCAGGTTTTCCAGCGCGCCGAGGCCGGCGGCGTCGGGATCGTGGCAATCGTCGCCGAGCGCCAGGGCGGTGAGTTTCGGGCATTGCGCGAGACCGGCGATGTTCAACTCGGTGAAGTCGGGAAGTTCGAGGCTCTCCAGCTCCGGCATCCGGCCGAGAAACTCCGCCAGCGCGTCGGGGTCCTCGATTTCCGCCGGCGCGAGCGAGAGATGCCGCAGGGCGGGCCAGCCGCCCGAGCCGCCGGACAGCGTGGCGTCCCCGGAGACGATCAGCGTTTTCAGGGACTTCAGCTTCGAGACGATGGCGAGCGGGAAATCGCCCGAAGTCTTCACGTCGAGGCATTCCAGATCGTCCGCGCCGGAAAGGCCCTCAAAACTGGCCGGCGCGGTCGTCACTCGCGCCGCGCGCACCTTTTTCCCGCCGAGCAGGGAGAAATCCTCGACTTTTCCCGACACGAAGGAGAGCACCCGGTCGGCGCCGAGGTTGGACAGGTCCGCCGCGTCGAGGAATCCGGAAAACAAGGCCACGCCTCCGTCGGGAATCTCGGCCTTCATCGATTTCAGCTCGGCGTCGCCGTCTCCGGCGCGGATGTGGATGCCGGCGAGCGCTCCCCTTTCCTGAGCCGAGCCGGAGCGGTAAAGCCGCGCGTCCTCGAAGCGCAGAAACCACTCCCGCTCGCCGCCGTGGCGCAGCAGAAACTCGACCGGCTCGCCCTCGCCGCTGGCGGTCCACAGCCGCGCCAGCACCCACGCGCCCTCGGGCAGCTCCGCCTCCCAGGTGCGCAAGTCGATCCGCCGGAAGGCCTCAGGAATGCCCGGCGCCTCCAGCTTGTCCGCGAACCCGGGCAGGTGAATCCGCAGCCGCTTCCACCCGGCCGGATGCGCCGCGGCCTCCCGTTCCTTCAGCCACGCGCGCATGAAATCGACATCCGGCGGGCTGAGCCGGTTGGCCGGCAGCTCGAAAACCTGGCCGTCCGCGAGCCGCCTGATGACGACTTTGGCGTCGCGGAAATCGAGCACCTCGGCCTCCAGCGTCTGGCCGTTCGCGCCGGTGAAGGTGTGCCGGTCCCCCGGTTCCTGAGCTTCGCCCGAAGCCGCCAGCGGCAACAGCATCGCGAAGACCGCGGCCAACCGCGCCGCGGCTCTGTCGGCGCGCTCACTCATCGTCCCTGGCGGCGTTCTTCGCCTTGCGATTCTTGTTCCTGCCCTTTTCGGCCCCCTTGTCGGCGGGCTTTGCCTTTCGCTGGCTCGACCGGCGCGAGGCGGACTCGTCCTCCACTTTTTTCAGGTAAGCCGCCATCACGGCGGGGTTTTCGCGCCCGCGAAAGGCCTCCAGCGCCGGGTCGCCGGTCTCCACCATCCACTGCTCGAGCATGCCGCGCATCTCGGCCAGGGCCTCGGCGTGGGCCGGCTCGGCGATCAGGTTGCGCCGGCAGTCGGGATCGGTGTCCACGTCATACAATTCCTCGACGACCCGGTGCTCCATCAGGTCCACCCGCTCGGCGATGGCGGAGTCCTCCCGCGCCAGGGCCTTCATCGTCCTCCAGGTGGCGGTGCCGTTGGTGGCCGTGGCCATGAGCCGCTTGCCATCCGACCAGGGGTTAAAAATATAGAGGTAATACCACGTCTGCACGGCGCGCATCGGGTTGCGGTTCCCGCCGGCGTTTTCGTTGTACTCCTTGACGATGTGCTCCCGTCCCGGCTGGATTTCGCCCCTCAGCACCGGCGCGAAGGATTTTCCGTCGAGTCCCTCCGGAGGCTCGAGCCCCGCCATGTCCAGCAGCGTGGGCAAAAAATCCACCGCCGAGACCAGGTGCGCCGTGTCTTTCGTCCCCGGTTTCGTCACCTCCGGCCAGATCACCGTCAGCGGCGTGCGGGTGCTGTGGTGGTAAAGCTGCGTCTTCGCGAAGGGCAGCGGCATGCCGTGGTCGCTGAGAAACACGATCGCCGTCCGCTCCCGCTCGCCCGACTCCTCCAGCGCCCGCAGGATTTCCCCCACACAATCGTCGGCGCGCCGCACCGAACTGTAGTAGAGGCCCAACTCCTCGCGAATGCGCGGGTCGTCCGGCAGGAATCCCGGCACCGGCACCTCCTCGGCGGTGAAAACGCGCGAGGTCGGGTGCTTGTCGCCCGGCGCCCAGAAGGGCTTGTGGGGATCGGAGACGTTGATGTCCAGACAGAAGGGTTTGCCCGCCGCCTTCGCCGCGTCGATGCCCATCTTCGTCGAGGTGTGGTAGCTCTCCACGTCCTTGATGTGCGCCTGCGAACCGTCCGGCAGCGTGTCCATCACCAGGTCCCACGCGTAGGGCTGGTAAGGCGTCGAATGCGACACCTTGCCCCGAATCCCCGTGAACCAGCCGCCCGCCTTCATCAGGTCGCACATCACGGGAAAATCGATCGGTTTCACCTGGTAAAAACCCTCGACGCCCGTGTGGTGCGGATAACGCCCCGAAAACAGCACGTTGCGCGACGGCATGCAGTTGCCGACCTGCACATGGGCGTACTCGAAGCGATGGCCCGACGCCACCAGTTTGTCGATGTTCGGCGTGGTGCCCTCCAGCTTGCAGCCGAAGGCGCCGATCGAGTCGCAGCTCATGTCGTCGACCGTGACGATGAGAAAGTTCAGCTTTTCCCCCTCGGCGGCGGCGCCCGGGATCGTCGCCGGTCCGAAAGCGAAAAGGGCGAACAGCGCCGGGAAAACGAAAGACATTCGCATGGCGCCATTGTGCCGGTCCGGCGCCTCCCCGGCAAGCGCCGTTTGCGCCGGCGCGGGATTCGGCCATCGTCCCTTCCGACATGCCCTCCGAAATTCCCCCCGACGGCCTCCTCGCCGGCGACGATGGCCGCGCCCGCTGCTTCTGGGGCGCCGACTCGCCCGACTACCGCGCCTATCACGACCACGAATGGGGCCACCCAGTGACGGACGATTTCCGGCTCTTCGAAAAAATCTGCCTCGAAGGCTTTCAGTCCGGCCTCAGTTGGCTGACCATTTTGCGCAAGCGCGAAAATTTCCGCGCCGCCTTCGCCGGGTTCGATTTCGAGAAAATCGCGCGCTTCGGCGACAGAGACGTCGCCCGCCTGCTCGGCGACGCCGGCATCGTCCGCCACCGCGGAAAGATCGAGTCCACCGTCAACAACGCCCGCCGCGCCCGCGAACTCCGCGACGAATGCGGCTCGCTGGCCGCCTATTTCTGGCGCTTCGAACCCGATCCCGCCTCGCGCCCGAAATCGATGACCTGGGCCGCGCTCCGCGAAATGTCCCAGTCGCCCGAGTCCAGGGCCCTGAGCAAGGATTTGAAAAAACGCGGCTGGAGCTTTGTCGGCCCCACCACCGCCTACGCCTTCATGCAGGCGATGGGCCTGGTGAACGATCACCTCGAAGGCTGCGCCGCCCGCGCCGCGGTGGAGAAGAAGCGGAAGGTATTCCGGCGGCCCGGCGGAAGCGACCCAAGCGCCCGGAAAACGCCGCGCCCGTGATTTGCCAAACCACTGGACGGCCGCAAAAAGTCGCGGAAGTCGCAAAAACCCGATCGGGTGAGTTTTGCGCCATTTTGCGGCCATTCATCCGCGACACGACCGCGACCCAACAGGGTTAGGTCGTCGAGTCAACCCTGTTGGGTCGCCCGCCGAATCGGCCCGGATCGCGGGGATTTTGACGGAAACGGTGGTTTCCCGCCCCCGGCCACGGGCGTAGTTTGTTCCACCATCATGTCCGCCGCGCCCGACTCCCACGCTCCGCCCACCCGTCACGCCGCCCTCGTCGACTGGGTCGAAAAAATCGCCGCCCTCTGCCAGCCGGACGCGATCCGGTGGTGCGACGGTTCCGACGAGGAATGGCACCGGCTGTGCGAGACCCTGGTCGAGTCCGGCACCTTCACGCGGCTGAATCCGGAGAAACGACCGAACAGTTTCCTCGCCTGCTCGGACCCCGGCGACGTGGCGCGCGTCGAGGACCGCACCTACATCTGCAGCCGCCGCCGGGACGCCGCCGGACCGACCAATCACTGGATGGCGCCCGCCGAGATGCGCGCGAAGCTGGAGGGTGTCTTCGCCGGCTCGATGCGCGGCCGCACCCTCTACGTGGTGCCGTTTTGCATGGGACCGCTCGACTCGCCCATGTCGCTTTTCGGCGTCGAGCTGACCGACTCGCCCTACGTGGTGGTCAACATGAAGATTATGACCCGCATGGGCTGCGCCGTGCTCGACCGGCTCGGCGAGAGCGGCGATTTCGTCCCCTGCGTGCATTCCGTCGGCAAACCGCTCGCGCCGGGCGAGTCGGACGTGCCGTGGCCCTGCAATCCGGAGAAATACATCGTGCATTTCCCCGCCGAACGGGAGATATGGTCCTACGGAAGCGGTTATGGCGGCAACGCCCTGCTCGGAAAAAAATGCCTCGCCCTGCGCATCGCCAGCGTCATGGCCCGCGAGGAGGGCTGGATGGCCGAGCATATGCTGATCACCGGCGTTGAACGCCCCGACGGCACGAAACGCTATGTCGCGGCCGCCTTTCCCAGCGCCTGCGGCAAGACGAACTTCGCCATGCTCATTCCGCCGGACCAGTATCGCGAGCAGGGCTGGAAAATCACCACCGTCGGCGACGACATCGCCTGGCTGCGGCCCGGAAAGACGGGCCGGCTCCACGCCATCAATCCCGAGGCCGGCTACTTCGGCGTGGCGCCCGGGACCTCGTGGGAATCGAATCCCAACGCCATGGAATCGATGCGGGCGAACACCATTTTCACCAACGTCGCCCTCACCGGCGACGGCGATGTGTGGTGGGAGGGCCTGACTCCGGAGCCGCCGGCGAATCTGACCGATTGGCTGGGCAATCCGTGGACGCCGGAGTCGGCGAACCCGGCGGCCCATCCGAACGCGCGCTTCACCGCCCCGGCCTCGCAGTGCCCGGCCATCGATCCGGATTGGGAAAACCCGGACGGCGTGCCCATCGAGGCGATCGTCTTCGGCGGCCGGCGGGCCACGACGATGCCGCTGGTTTTCCAGGCTTTCAACTGGGTCCACGGCGTCTTCCTGGGCGCGAATCTCGGCTCCGAAACGACCGCCGCCGCCGCCGGCGCGGTCGGGAAAATCCGGCACGATCCCTTCGCGATGCTCCCCTTCTGCGGCTACAACATGGGCGACTACTTCGCCCACTGGCTGGGCATGCGGAAAAAAATCGGGCACCTGCCGCGGATGTTTCACGTGAACTGGTTCCGCAAGGACGCGGACGGAAAGTTTCTCTGGCCCGGTTTTCGCGAAAACATGCGGGTGCTGGAATGGATCGTCGATCGCTGCGAGGGGCGCGCCCGCGGCCACGAAACGGCGATCGGCTGGATGCCGCGCTTCGGCGAGCTGAACTTCGAGGGGATGGAGTTTTCGGAGGAGACCTTCGACGAGCTGATGGCGGTCAACTACGAGGAATTTCGCCACGAACTGCTTTCGGAGGCGGACCTGTATCTGCGGCTCTACGATCACTTGCCCAAGGAGCTGATCTTCCAGCGGGAATTGCTGGCGAGCCGGATTTGAGGGGTCCGCGGTCGGACGCGTCGGGCCGGTGAGGAGCGGTCGCTACGCGACGCGCCCGATGTTTGCGTTTGAACCCGGGGGTTGAAACCCCCGGCTATCGGGGAGCGGTCGCTTGGCGACGCATCCGTTTCACCCGCGGTCTCAACTTCTCCGGCGTCGCGAAGCGACGGCTGACCCATAGCCGGGCGTTTCAACGCCCGGTTTCCGACGCCCAAATGGCCGGCGTCGCGAAGCGACCGCTCACCCGCCCTGTCCACTCGACGGCCGGTTTCATCAACGCCAAATTCCATTTCCCGTATCGCCGCGCCAAGGGGCCGCGAAACGACCGTTTGTCGAATTGTTTCGGAAAAACCTTTAAAACCATGTCCTTCCCGGAATAAGCCTAGAACATGGCCAGCACTTTCACCCAACTCCACTACCACTGCGTCTGGAGCACCAAAAATCGTCAACCTCTCATTTCCCAAAACATCGAGAAGTCCGTCTGGGCCATACTTGGCGCCACAGCCAAAGCCCATGGCATGCGGCTCGCCGTAGCCGGCGGTATCGAGAATCACGTCCACGTCCTTCTCGAAATTCCCAAAACGCTTTCCGTCTCCGAAGCCATGAAACGCCTGAAGGGCGGTTCATCAAACTCCATCAACGAGAAATCCCTCACCGGCTCCGGGCGTTTCGGTTGGCAGGATGGCTGTGCGGCTTTCACCGTGAGCGCGTCCCGGCACGATGAAGTCAGGCATTATATTGAAAACCAGCGCGAGCATCATCGGAAGCTTTCGTTCGAAGACGAACTCGTCGCCTTTCTCGAAAGGCACCGCGTTGATTTCGATCCCAAATACCTCTGGGGCTGACGTGATGAGCTGATGAGCACTCGCTTGAAGCGTGCGAATTGGTCTCTCGACCGCGCTTCGGGATTGAGCGGTCGCTTCGTGACGCGCCCGATGTTTGCGATTGAACCCGGGGGTTGAAACCCCCGGCTATCGAGGAGCGGTCGTTTCGCGACGGGTCCGAGGGCGCGTTTCGGATCGCAATTCGCCTTCCCGTCCGTCGGCAAGCGATCGCAACGCGAACCGCCCGGCGGTGCGTTTCGGACCGCCCGCATCAAAGCCGTCGACCAACATACCGCCAATCTCCGCAACCCGCCGCTTTCCCTCCCGCTGGCGCGCCCGCGACCGCTCATTTCCCGGCGTCTCGAAGCGACGGCTGACTCGTAGCCGGGCGTTTCAACGCCCGGTTTCCGACGCCCAAATGCCCGCGTCGCGCAGCGAACGCTCACCCGCGCTGACCAAGGGCGAAACCTCCGGTTGTCCAGAACCGGTCGCTTCGCGCTGTATCCGGCCGGGCGCTCAAGCGGCGCGTTTCGAATCGCGGGCATCCGAATCCGGCCATCACCCATCGTTCGCGTCACTTCGCGTTCAGGCGCAGGTACGAGAAGAAGTCGCGCAACTGCCCGTCGGTCATTCCGGTCAGCAGACCCGGCGGCATCAGCGAGACCGGCGTGGCCTCGAGGCTTTCCATCTCGCCGCGGCTGAGTAGCGTCGTTTGGCCGGCCGCGTCCTTCAGGGTCACCGATTGCGGATTCTGCTCGGCGATCATGCCGATGAGAAGGCGGCCATCCTTCATTTTGGCGACGTAGTTGCCGAATCCCTCGCGGATTTCAAGGCTCGGATCGATGATCGCCGGCAGCCAGAAATCGAGGTTCCCGCGCTCGTAACCCGTCAGATCGGGCGCGATGCTGTTGCCTTCCTCGAAGAGCTTGTGGCACACCATGCACCGCTGCTGAAAAATCAGTCGCCCGGCTTCGGGGCTCCCCTGGCCGCCTTTCAGCACCTCCTTGATCCGCGCGATCTCGGCGAGGTTCTCGTCCGTGGTCTTGGCGCGCATGGCGGGCCAGTGGCGGGCGATGGCGGCGTTGATCTCCGGGTCCTTGTGGAGGGCGAGCAGTTGCACAACATCGGGGGAAATATCGCGGTCCTTGATGTGGGCGAGATCGATTTTTTCCAGAAACGCCCGGGCCCACTCGATCCGGCCCGCCAGCACGCGGTCCGCCGTGGACCGCACATCGTGCTCCGCCGGAAGGCTCGAGCCGTAACGCCCGAGAATGGTCGTCGCGATGGCGGCATCGTCGTAGTTGGCGAGCGATTGCAGGGCGACGCGCTTCAGGGCGCTCTGGCCGTCGAGGCTCAGCAGACCGAGCAGTGGCTTGACCACCGAAGAGTCGCCCGTCTCGCCGAAGAGCTTGGCCAGTTCGATCCGCTCGACGGGATCGGACGCGCTGCTCGACACCACCGCGATCGCCTTCTTGAGCGCTTCCTTGTCGCCGCGGCGAATGCCGAGCACCAGGTCGTTCTGGCCGAACTTCGCGGCGTAGTCGTCCATCGCCTTCGTCAGCGCGGGCGGCAGCTCGGGAATCTGCGTGCCCTGAAACGCCAGTTGCAGGCCCGTCATAAGCCGCTTCGAGGCGTCCTCGTCCGGGGCCAGCGAGAGCAGCTTCGCGCAGGTGTCGAAATTCTCCGGACCGCCGGCCATCGCGTAGCGGCGCATCAGCCGCAGGGCGATCTCCTCGCGAAAAAGCGGCAGCTTCCACGTCGCCGGGTCGGCAACCATGCGCATCACCAGTTCGCGGCCGTCCTCCGCATGGGCCTCGATCGCCCACCAGTTCATCAGCGGCAGGTGCAGGTCGGCGGCGTCCTCGTCGCGCCCGAGCAGGTTTCGCACGATGGGAATGGCGATCTCGGGCGGCAGCCGCTTGGCCGAGGCCGCGAGCTGGGAGCGCACCTGGACCTGTGACTCGCGGCCGGCGAGTTCGCTGAGGGTGTCGGCGAGGTCGGGTCCCGCCTCGCGCCGGTCGCCGATCAGGCGCACGACCCAGCGGCGAACGTGCTCGTCCTGGTGCCCGAGCCACTCGATGGCGAGCTTTTCCGTCAGGCCGCCAAGCAGGTTCGCCGCCCAGAGCGCCTCGAGGGATTCCTGGCCCTTCCCGGCGCGGACCAGGTCGAGCAGTTTCGGCAGCACGGAATCGTCGTCGCCCCGCCAGCCGAGTTCCAGCACGGCGCGGCGGCGCACCCAGCGGTTCGGATCGGCGAAAAGCGCGGTCAATTTTTCCGGTTCGAGCTTTGAAAGGTCGCCGTGCGTGTATGCCGGTTTGGTGCCCTCGGGGCGCACGCGGTAAACGCGCCCGCTCTCCTTGTGCCAGTCGTCGACCGGCCGCACGTGGCTGAGCCGGGTGTCGTACCAGTCGCCCATATAAACGCAGCCGTCCGGCCCGACCCCGGCGAACACGGGACGGAACCACCGGTCCGGACTCTCGGCGAGGTAGGGTTCATCGATCGTCCGATAGGTCGAGGTGTCCGGCAGCCGGGCGCTGACATAGACGCGGTTGAGCAGCGAATTCGGCGCGATAATTTTGCCGTCGAAGCTGTCCGGATACAACCCGCCCTCGTAGATGCAGAAGGCCTGCGGGAAGCGCTCCTTGTCGCCCTCGTGCTTCATGTGCTGGAAGTAGCCGAAAGCGTAGGGATTGGTGAGCGGCCCGTGCTTGCCCCAGCCCTTGATGCCGTAGCTGCCCTGCGGGTAATACATGCCGCGGGTGTTGCCGTTGTTGGTGCCGGAGAAAACGCGTCCCACCGCGTCGATCTCCAGGCTGAAGGTGTTGCCGCCGCCCTCGCCGTAGATCTCGAACTCATGGCTGTCCGGGTGATAACGCCACACCATCTGCCCCTGCCACGCGACCTCCTTGCCGGTGGCCGGATTCTTCACCTTGCCGGTCGTGGTCGATCCGTTGACCCCGTAGAGCCAGCCGTCGGGTCCCCACTCGAGATTGTTCATCACCGAATGCGTGTCCTCGATGCCGAAGCCGGCGAGCCGGATCTCGGGATCGCCGTTGGGAACCCCGTCGCCGTCCGGATCGGGATAGAACAGGAGGTAGGGCGGGTTCGTCACCCAGATGCCGCCGTGCCCGGTCTCGACCGAGGTCGCGATGTTCAACCCGGTGATGACATCCCGATGCCGGTCGAAAAAGCCGTCGCCGTCCGTGTCCTCGAAGACCGTGATCTTGTCCGCGCCCTTCGCGCCGAGCGGCGGCGGCTCGGGCACCTTGTCGAACTGCGCGCGCAGGTGGTTGTCGTACTCGACGATCTTGAGGCCGGCCGGGAACTGGTATTGCAGGTATTGCATCACCCAGAGCCGTCCCTTCGAATCCCAACTGACAAAGAGCGGTTGCCCGATTTCCGGCTCGCTGGCCATCAGGTCGATGGCAAAGCCCTCGCGCATCTTGAATTGCTTCACCGCCTCCCGGGGCGGCGTCGGCGGCGTGTCGTCGGCCAGCGTGCCGCGTCCCTCGTAGTTCTTGATGATCTCGGCCACCTGGTCGTTGCCCGCCATGGCGGCGTCGCGGTCGGAGGCCGGCTTTTGTGCCGGCTCCTCATCCTTGTCCTGGGCCGGGACCGCGGCGGCGAAAAAGGCGAGCAATCCGGCCACCGTCGCGGCGCCGGAGATCGGGCGGGAGTTTTTCATGGCAGCGGCATCTTTCCCGTCCGGTCCGGAAATGACAAGCCCGCTGATGCGCCACGCGTTTTTCCCCGGCTTCGGATCGAAGGGATGCCTTTTGTCGCCGGCGGAGCGGCCCCGACCGGGCGATTATCGCGCCGCGACGGCGGCGGTCAGAATCCCGGCGCCGTTTTCCTCGGTGAGATCGCGGTTTTCGTCGATCAGCTCCCAATTGAGGGAACTCCGCTCGCGCTGGAGGCTGGCGCCCTCAGCGATCACGTTGCCCATGGAATCGAATACGCGAACCAGCACACCGACGGCCACGTCTTCAGCGGTTGGGCGGCGTTCTCC
Organism: Akkermansiaceae bacterium; assembly: GCA_024233085.1. Lineage (GTDB taxonomy): Bacteria > Verrucomicrobiota > Verrucomicrobiia > Verrucomicrobiales > DEV007 > JAEUHH01. The sequence continues at coordinate 242,512 of JACKQC010000004.1, read as the reverse complement.
GTCGAGGTAAACGCGGTCGAGGTCGATGGTGGGCGGTTGCGTTTCGACGGGCCGATTGAAGGCCAGCGTCGGCAGTTCGATGGTGCCCCGCCGGTAGCGGATTTCCTCCGCGGACCGGGCCCGCCAGGGGCGGGTCTCCGTTTCGGGATCGAAATTGCCGGCGCGAACCTCCACGCGATCCTCGTAGAGCAGGCAATACTCGATCCGGGCGCTCTGAACGGCTTCGCTGCCTCGGTTGACGACGGATATTTCGAAACCGGCGACGATTTTCTCCCAGTCCGCCTCGTAAACGTTGCCGGGCAACCGAACCCGCTCGGGGGAGGCGGCCGCCGGCGAGGGATGGACGACAATTTCCAGATGGTAGGCGCCGGGCTGAGCCGCGAGCCATTCCTTGAGAAATTGCTGATCGTCAAGGGACAAGCGGGTGATGGTCAAATCGAAAACCCGGCCGTCGGCGCGGGCGATCTTCACATTTCGACGCGAACCGTCAATGCCGATGACCCGGGCTTCGATCTGCTGGCCTTCCTTGTCGGTAAATCGGCGCAAACCGGCGTCGGCGGCATCTTCCTCCGGAGCGGAAAAGATTGAGCCGGGACAAAGGCAAAGCGCCAGGAAGGGGATTGCGAATCGCATTCTCCGGTTTTCAGTTTGAGAATTGGATTAATTATAAAATTCATATTTATCAAAATAAATGGCGGGATTCCGTATGGGTGCGGAGGGCGTTTGAATCACGAGCACAGGCCACCCGCCCCGAACGCCCGGGTCGGGCCGGACGAGGCGCACCCAAGGCGGCGAAAACGGGTGGCTCCGCGGAGATGTGCGACGGAAAAGGCGGGTTTTCCGGGGCGGAGCTTCGGGTAAGCGGAATTCTCACCCTTTCCGCGGCGATCGGGACACGCGATCAGACTTCATTGGGCACGACCCACGGTTCCCGATATTTCCGGGTCAGGAGGCTGTTGGCCTTTTCGAGGGTCGGGGCTTCGGCGCCGCCGGTGAATTTTTCGGCGGCGGGATCGAATTCGAGCACGGGACTGAGACTGTACTGGGTGGCGGCGAGATTGACGCCGGCGGCCTCGAGATTGCCGGCGATGGTGTCGTAGGCTTCGGCGACGCGGGGATCGTCGCCCAGCCGCTTGGGTTTCGCGGAGCCGCCGAAGGAAATCTGCTCCCCGACACGGTAGGCGATGTTGCCGAGGTGGCAGAGGCCGCTGGAATAGTGGCCGTGCTCGGGTCCGGCGTTGCAGAGCTTGGGATCGCGGGCGCGAACAGAGGCGATGAAGCTCTGAAAGGGGCCGCCGGGCGTGATGTTGTCCGGGGTGCCGCCGCTGACGTCCTCGCCTTGATCGGAGCCGTTCGGGTAGAATTTGCCCTGCCGGATGACGCCTTCGGTCGTGTAGTACTCGTTGAGCACTTTGCGGGGAAATTTTTCGACCTTGTCGACGAGACCGCGCGTCTCGAACACGAGCAGCACGTCGCCGTACTCGAAGACGCTGAGATGCATGTTCGGCGTCTGGCCCTGATCCTCGTAGCCGAGGCGGCCGCCGAGGGCCCAGACCTTGGTCGGCAGGGTGGCGCCGTCGATGGCCCAGCGGGCGACGTCGATTTCGTGGACGCCCTGGTTGCCGGTGTCGCCATTGCCGAAGTCCCAGAACCAGTGCCAGTTGTAATGGACGAGATTCTCGTGGTAGGGCTGCATGGGGGCGGGCCCGAGCCAGGCGTCCCAATTCAGCGAGGCCGGCGGGTCTTTCGGCTCCTTGAAGCCGATGGACCAGCGAGGCTTGCAGCAGTAGCCCTTGGAAACGAGCAGCTTGCCGTAGTTGCCGGACTTCACGGCGGCGATTTCCCGGGCGCGCTTGGAGTCGCTGCGCTGCTGGGTGCCGTGCTGGACGATGCGTCCGTATTTCCGCGCGGCTTCGATGACCTTCCGGCCCTCGAAGAGATTGTGGGACATGGGTTTTTCGACGTAAACGTCCTTCCCGGCCTGGCAGGCGAGGATGGCGTTGATCGAATGGGTGTGGTTGCAGGTGGCGATCGAAACGGCGTCGAGGTCCTTGTCATCGAGCGCTCGCCGAATGTCGTTGACGGTGTTGGGGGCCTCGCGGCCGGATTTGTCGCGGATCTGGCGCTGGCGCGGGGCAAACTGCGTCTCGTCCACGTCGATGAGCGTGGCGATCTCGACATTGTCCTGCGTCAGATAGCCGTCGATGTGGCCGCTCCCGCGTCCCTTGATGCCGCAGACGCCGACGCGGACGCGCTCGTTGGCGCCGATGATCTGGGCGCCGGCCTTGGTGCCCGAGATGTTGAACAAATGGATCCCGCCGGCCGCCGCGGCGGTGGTCTGGAGAAATCGGCGGCGCGAGGACTTCGGGGGCGTGGTGTTCATGATCCGGTTTTATCCGGCGAGGGCCGGAAAGACACGGATTTTCGCTTCACGCGATGGCGTCTCAGCGATTTCGACGGCGACGAGCAAGGTGACCGCCAAGCCGCCGCCGATGGTTCGAAAGACGGCGCCGAACGGCGAAAGCGTCCCGTGGACACACGCTTGAATTCACCAGACGACGGACAATTCGCGAATCGCGTGCGCGGTTCCGAGGAGGCAAAGGGCCAGAATGGTGGCTCTCTCGGTCGTCGTCATGGGATCGATTGTTTTTTCTTTTCGATGGATGCCTTCAGCCTCTCCACTCCGGCCAGCATCGCCCCGATCGCGAGCGCCAGCGCGCCGCCCAGAATGAAAGTCCCGGCCACGATGTCGCGCCAGTCGGCGGGCCGGCGAAGGAAAAGCACGTCGAACGCAAGAATGACGAAGACCGTGGCGCAGACCGCCACACCGAGGCAAAATGCCGCGAATTTCACGCAAACGGCCGCGAAGGCGAGCGCGGCGCTGAGTTTCCCGGCAATAGGTTTTCCGTTACTAAAATTCGCCGTGAAACGGAGGTGAAACGCGTCCTCGATCCAATCCGCCACCGCGCCGACGGCCGGAATCCAGATCCAGACGGGAATGCGGAGCCATTTGGCGCCGAGAAAATCGGCCACCCACGAGCAAACGCCCTGTTTCGTGCCGATCCAGCCCGCGACCCCGAAGACGATCCCGTAAAGCAGGATGAACCCGACGATGTCGCGCCACAGAGACTCGTTCACCAGCGCCCGGACCCGCTTGGTTGCCTTCTTGGTTCGCTTGGACTCGGAATCGCGCGTTCGCACCAGCAGATCGCGCCAGGATTCGAACCGAGCCCGCAACGCGTCCGGCGTCCGGCATTTCTGCAGGGCGCGGATGCCGAAGAGATTGGCTTTCGCGAGCGGGCCGCCGACCCAGGTGAAGCCCTTCGCCAGATAACCGAGGCAGATCGCCAGGTAGAGGATCAGCCCGCCCGGCGAATAGCCCGGAGATGGGCGGGAATTCCAGTTCGCCAGCCCATCGAAGCTCGCCGCCTCGTGTCCCGAGCAGCGCGCCGTCCAGAAACCGGCGAGCGCCAGCGACCAGGCGGCGACAGCCAGCACCAAGAAGGAACCCAGCGCCGAGACGGCGTCGCGCCGTTTTGAAAAGAGTTGCCTCGGCACCGCTTTCAGCGCGGCGACGAAGGACGCGCCGCGCGGGAGTTTGTGGGTGTGGGAGTCTGTGAAAAACCGGTCCAGCCCGTCTCCGAGGAGGGTGGCGACAAAGGCCGCGCCGAGCATTCCCAGACCCGGGGCCTTGAACAGGTCGAGCGCGTTGGCGGAAAAGTCGGCCAGCGATCCGCCTTCCCAGCCCGCCCGGAAAAAGGCCGCCAAAAACCGCGCCGCGCCCGCCGCCGCGAGCACCACGCCGCCCGCCCGCATCCAGTAGAGGGTGTCGTGGAAGGCCCGAAACCGTCCGCTGAGGTCCCGAAACTGTTTGTTGCCGGGCAAAAGGGCTCGCTCGAAATTCGTGCGGCTTTCGGCCCAGTCGATCAGGGCGAGCAATCCGGCGACGATCACGGCGAATCCGGGCCAGAAGTTCACGCTGAAAACCACCCCGAACGCGCCAAGGCCCAGGCCGCCGAGGACACACCACACCAGCAGCCAGATCCGCCCGCCAATCGAGTTCGCCAGCCAGTTGTGAAGCGATTTCACCCCGTCGGGGCCGCCGCCCTTGCGGCCCCAGTATTCGACCAGGTTTGGCGGGGCGTATTTTTCTTGCGCCGGCGAAGCGTCGGCGAGTTGGCGGACCGACGGGTCGACCGATTCGCCGATGCGGTGCAGCGAGTAGCCATTGAAGATAATTTCCCGCTTGATGGCTTCGGTCTCCGAAATTTCGTCGCTCGGGTGTTCCTTCCGTGAACTCGGCCCGCGAACCTCGTCGTGCGGATCGATGGGCCGGTAGTTGAGTTTAGCCCGGAGCAAATGCGCCCAGAGGGGAGCGGCGAATTCCGCGTGGGAATCGGTCCGGTCCTTCGCCGTTGCGCCGACAAAGGCGTCGTCCACCTCTTCCAGTTCGAGGCCCGCGCATTTCGCCTCCTTGTGAAACCAGCGCAGGGGCGCCGCCGCGAGCCGGTTGTTTTTGTAGCCGCCGCCAATGTTCGAGTGCGCGCCGCAAAACCAGCGCTGTTTGACGCGCTTTTCCCAGAAATCGATTTTTGCGTCTATTTCGGCGGCGGTCCAGCTATTGCCCAGATATTGGACGATCGGCGTGTGTTTGAAACTGCTCCGGTTCTCGTCGATGGCGAGCGCGTGGCGGCACCGCTGAACGATGGAGGAGATGCGCATGTTGTGATGCATCGCCAGGCGGCTCCGGAGTCCCGGGATCGACAGGGCCTCCCAGCCCATCGCCCCCACCGTGTCGAACACGCCGAGGAAGGTGATGCGCACCCGGCGCGACCATTCGATCAACAAGGTCTCGGTCAGGTTTCCCGGGCATTCGACATCGTGCGTTTCCGTTTCCCAGGCATCATTGGCCAGATCGGTGATTTTGCGGAAGGGCGGCTCTTCGCGGCCGGCGATTCTTTCCCACCAGGTCAGGTCCCGTTTTTCCTCCTGAACGCCCAGCATCCGGTAGCCTTCCCAAAGTTGATTGACCGTCAGGGGCGCGCCGGGCCGGAGCAGGCCGCAGCGGCTGATGAAGCCCACCAGCGAGCGCGCCGTGTAGGCGCCGCGGCTGAAGCCGAAGACGAAAATCTCGTCGTCCAGGGAATGATTCTCCGGGTCCGGGCTATCCCGATAATTCTCGATCAGCCAGTTGTAGGCCTGGCGGACGTTGACCTCCAGACCGAAGCCGAAGCCGCCGCCGGTGACGCGGTCGAGCGGGCCGGTTCCCACGCCTTCGTCGTAGTAGATTTGTTGCCGGATGAATTGGCCGGGATGATCCCGGTCGGGAAAATCGCCCTCTTTGGCGAGATTGGCGAGATTGCTGACGTTGGTCGAGTCGTCGCGATTGTTCCAGGTGCCGTCGAGAAAAACGACGAGTCGGCGGCGAAGGCGGGTTTGGGCGGGCGAGGGTTCCATGCTCATGGAGGCGAGCATAGGAAATCGTTCGCGCCCCGGCAAGCGCAATCGTCGGTGACCCAACAGGGTATGGTGACGGACTCAACCCTGTTGGGTCAGCGGCTCAGCTCGAGCATGCGGAGGATGGGGGCCTCGGCGCGCTGTCTGATGTCCTCGGGCAGCACGATCTCCGGCTTGAGGTCGCGGAGGCAGCGGTAAAGTTTTTCCAGCGTGTTGAGCTTCATGTAGCGGCAGTCCGAGCAGGCGCAGCGGTCGGTCGGGCCGGCGATGAGATTTTTCCCGGGGGCTTCCTTGCGCAGGCGGTGGAGCATGCCCGACTCGGTGACGACGATGATGTTTTGCGCCTCGGAATCGCGGCAGAAGTGGACCATCTTCTCCGTCGAGCAGACCTCGTCGGCGAGGAGGCGGACGGCGCTGGTGCACTCGGGATGGGCGACGACGGCGGCGTCGGGATACTGGGCCTTGATTTTCGCGATGCTGTCGCGGGTGAACTCGACGTGGACGTAACAGGCGCCCCGCCAGAAGTCCATCTCGCGCCCGGTCTGGTTGGCGACCCACTGGCCGAGATTCTGGTCGGGGACAAAGAGGATGGGGCGGTCCTTCGGCGCGGCTTCGACGATGCGGACGGCGTTTCCGCTGGTGCAGATGACGTCGCTGAGCGCCTTCACGCCGGCGGAGCAGTTGATGTAGGCGATGACGTAGTAGTTCTTTTCGGCATTCTCTTCGAGAAAGGCGGCGAGTTCGTCGGGCGGACAGCTTTCCTCGAGGGAACAGCCGGCGTCCTTGTCGGGCAGGACGACGGTCTTGTGGGGATTGACGATCTTGGCCGTCTCGGCCATGAAATGCACGCCGCAGAAGGCGATGACTTCGGCGTCGGTCTCGCGGGCCTTGTAGGAAAGGCCGAGGGAGTCGCCGACGTAATCGGCGATGTCCTGGATCTCCCCGATCTGGTAGTTGTGGGCGAGGATGACGGCGTTGCGCTCTTTTTTGAGGGCGAGGATTTCGTCGCGGAGATCGGCGCTGGGCGGGCTGGCGAGTTGGACCATGGCTTTGGAGGGAGGGGGGGGAATGCGGGAAAAAACGGGCGAACCCGCCGGGGCGGGGGAGCGGGGCAGCCAAACGCGGGAACCAAGCCTTGTCAACGGGCCGCGCGGCCGGGCGCTCAGTGGGAGTCGTATTTGGCGAAGTAGCCCTTTTTCTCGGGCAATTCTATGTCGATGTCGGGGCGGATGGACATGCGGCCGGTGAGGATGCCGCCGTCCTTGAGCACGACGGCTTTGGCGGTGGCGTCGCCGATGACGGAGCCGGACTTGTAGATGCGGATGGCGCCCGAGCAGATGATGTTTCCGACCAGGGTGCCGTAAACCTCGGCGTTTTCGGCGACGACGCCCTGGGGGAAGTTCATCTCGCACTTCTTTTCGACGATCAGGGTCTTGCAGTGCATGTTGCCCATGACTTTGCCGGAGGTCCGGAAGGTGGCGTTTCCGGAGCAGTCCACGGAGGCGGAGATGTTCCCGGCGACGACGAGATCGTGGCAGGCGATGTCGCAGCCGGTGACGGATCCCTTGCGGTGGATGGTCACGTCGCCGCGGGTGCGGATATTCTGCGACCAGGGGGTGGTGATGTCGTGGTCGATCAGGCTGATGTAAACGCTGCAACGGCCGCACTGGGTCGATTTGGCGGACACGCTGACCAACTGCTTGTGGTTGCAGGCAAAGCAGCGCACGCCGCGTTTCTCGGGCTCGGAGCCTTTCTTGCGCTGATCCGGCGGGACGAATCCGGGCGGCATTTTGGGGATGCGGATGGCGTCGGCCGAGGTGAGCGCGGTGCTTTCGTCTTCGGCGTCGGCGTCGGTCTCGCGGCCGGAGAAAAGGGTGTCGGGGCCGTCGTCGCCATTTTCTTCCGCGTGCGGGGCGCCGGCTCCGAGCAGGGCGCCGATGCTGCCCTGACCGAGGCGCTCGACGGGCTCGGCGGCGGACCCGAGTTGGGCCGGGTCGGGGTCGTCGGCGCGGTCTTCCTCATCCTCCTCGACGTCAGCCTCGGCCACGGGCTCCTCGTCGATTTCTTCTTCGTCCGTCTCGGTTGGTTCGTCCGGAGCGGCGGCGTTTTTCCCCGGCTCGGCGGCGGGCATGAGGGAATCGCGCAGAGCGGCGGTGTTTTTCCGGCGGGCCTGGTCGAGCCAGGAATCGTTTTTGGACGCGGGAGCGGATGGCGGGGCCGGTTCCGGGAGCGGTTCGTCGTCGTCGTCGAAGGCGTCGTCGGCTTCGAGGTCCCGGACGACCATGGAGATTCCCGAGGCCACGACTCCGGGAGGGGCGATGGCTTTCCCGTTCTCGATGCGAAAGTGCCGGCCACATTTCCGGCAGAAGGAGGAGATCACCAACGACGGCTCGGACTGTTCAGCCCCGCAAAAGGGGCAGCTCAGCACGACTTCCTTGCGTTTTCTGAAGCGGTCGAACAAGGGGGCGCAATGCGGTTAAGGGCGGGCGGCAGTCGAAAAGGGGATTGGAGAGGGGTCGGGGGGTTGAGACGAAAAAGGGCGCGCCGCCATCGGCAGGACGCGCCCGGATTTTTCGAGTGAAGAAAACCGGTCATTCCGAGAGAGCCGGCAGGCTCTCTTCGGGGGGGGAATCAATTTCCACCGCCCTGGTTTTCGGGCGCGTTGCCTTGGGGCTTGTTTTCGGCCTTCGGTGCCGACGCCTGGGCGGCCTTGGCTTTCGCGGCGGCGCCCACGGTCGAGGACCCCATGAAAGTGGCGCCTTCCTCGATCGCCAGCTTGCCGGCGGTCACGTCGCCATGCAGTTCGGCGTTCTGTTTCAACTCGCAACGGTCGGAAACGATGATGTTGCCGTGGACCTTGCCGAAGACCGTCACCGAACGAGTCCGGATATCCGCCTGAAGGTTCGCGTTTTCGCCGACGGTCAAGTCGCCGTCGGAGTTGATTTCGCCCTCGATACGCCCGTCGATGATCAGGTCGTTCGCAAACTTGAGGGTGCCTTTGATCTCGACGTCGCTCGAGAGAATGTTTTTGGATGCGCTCATTTTAAAGCCGGAACTGGCGGATGCGGGTTTCGGGGTTTCGGTTTTTCCGCCCGAAAGAGGGGAGGGCGCCGCTTCCTTCTTCGACGCCTCGGACGAGTCCTGATTGATGATTTGCTTCAGCACGCGCCAATATTTAGCGGATTCGCGCCAACTGTCAATGCAAAATTTCTCGATTTTCAGAAAAAATCATAATTGAGAAATTTCCAATAATTCTTCGGCGGGGTAAGTCCAAATTTCACTCAAGGTCGGATGGTAGTGTGGTATTTCCAGAAACTGCGCTGGAGTACAGCGAAAATGCAGCGCCACCACGATCTCATGAATCAAGTCCACCGCGTGGGGGCCCACCGCCGCTCCGCCAATCAATTCGCCATTCTCGGCGTCGGCGATCAGCTTCACAAAACCTTCCGTCCCGCCCATGACCATCGATTTTCCGTGGTCGTCGAAGGGATAGCGCGCGGCGGCGACCTTTCGTCCGGCGGCGATCGCCTCCGCCTCGCCGATTCCCGCGGTGGCGACCTCCGGATCGGTGAAAACACCGAGGATTTTCAGCCGGTAATCGATGGTTTCGGGGGGGCCGAGCCGTTCCGCGGCGCCCAGTCGCCGGGCGGCGTTGCGGGCGGCGATTTCTCCCTGCTGAATGGCGATGTGGACGATCTCGTGCGGTCCGGCGGCGTCTCCGGCCGCGAAGACGTGGGGCTGGCTGGTGCTTGCCATGCCCGAATCGACCGCGATGTGGCCGGTCGCGGCGAGATGAATGCCGGCGGCGTCGAGGTCGAGGCCTTCGAGCGCGGGCTTCCGGCCGAGGGCGTAGAGGATTTCGTGGCCGGTGGCGGTTTTTTCGACGCCTTCGTGCTCGAAGTGGACGGTTTTTTGCCCGTCGGGGTCCTTTTCGACGCGCAGGAGGCGGGTGCCGGTGAAAAGCGCGAGATTTTCCCGGCGTCGGAGCGCGTCCGCGAGGGCGTCGGCGACGTCGGGATCGGTGCCGGTGAGCAGGTGGGGGCCGCGCTGAATCACGGTGACACGCCGGCCCAGCCCTTCGAGATAACAGGCCATCTCCAGCGCGATGGCGCCGCCGCCGAGGACGACGAACGAGTCGGGGAGCGCCTCGGCGTCCAGAATGTCGTCGCTGGTCCAGAAACCGGTCTCGTCGAGGCCGGGGAGGGGAATTCTCGAAATCGCGGACCCGGTGGCGATCACGGCGCCGGCGAATTCCACGCGTCGCTCGCCGCCTTCGCGCAGGGCGACGGCGAGGCCGTGGGGATCGGTGAAGCGCGCGCGGCCCCGGATCAGGTCGAAGCGGCCGTCCTGGAGTTGTCCCTGCCGGTAGGAGGCGAATTCGCCGATCAGGCGGCGTTTGCGGGCGATGATTTCCGCGACATCGGCGCCGGTGTTTTCGGCGCGCAGGCCGAATTCAGAGGCCCGGCGCAGTTCGCGGCAGCGGTTGGCCGATTCGATGAGCGTTTTGCTCGGCATGCAGCCGCGGAGGATGCACAGGCCGCCGAGGGTTTCGGCGCCGTCGATGACGACGGTTTTCAGGCCGTGCTCGACGGCGGTTCGGGCGGCGGCGTATCCGGCGCTGCCGCCGCCGATGATGGCGAGGTCGTGGGAAGCGGGTTTCACGGGCGAAGCTGACCAGAGAGGCGAAGATGGGGACTAAGACGAAGATTTTTGAGGGAAGAATCGGGGTTTTTGGCGGCTTCAAAAGCAAAAAAAGAGACCCCGCGGCACCCGCCGCGAGGTCTCCTCTGCTTCTGCGTTTTTGGTTTTCCCCGACCGCGTGGTTACACGCGATACATTTTTTGTCTCTCTCCCTTGGTTGTTTCCGGGTGGTCAGCCGGGTGGTTTTCCGCGGGGGACCTGACAGGGTTGAGTCGGTGACCCAACCCTGTTGAGTCGGCGGTTGTCGAATGGGCTCCCGATTATTGGTCTTCGGGCTTCACATTGTTCACGAGCGCCGGTTGGGGGCCTCCGGTGGCGGTGGCCTTGAGGCCCTGGGCCTTGGTTTTGACGGTGAGCAGGCTCCACCATTCGTCGCTCAACTGGCCTTCGACGGGCACCTGGCCGCTGTCGCGCAGGTCGTTGATGTAGCGGAGCAGGCGGTCGCTCTGGGCGAAGACTTTGTCGGCGTCCTTGCCGCCGGAGGTGGTGGCCTTTTCGAGTTCCTGCTGGAGGTAGGCGACGGCTCCGGGGACGGCTTCGGCGCCGCCGGCGAGCTGGTCGCCCTTCCAGTCGATGCCTTTGGCCGGCGCGGCGGGAGCGGACGCCGGCGCGGCGGCCTTTTTCACGGGCATCGGCGCGGGGGCGGGGCTGGCGGCGGCGACGGTGGTGGCCGCGGCCGCGGGAGCCGCGGGGGTGGCGTCGGGCTTTTCGTTCTTCAGCGATTCGGCGGGCTTGTTGCCGCCGGCTTCGGCGACGGAGGTCCAGGTGGTTTGCTGGTTGCCGCTAAAGGCTTTCTCGGCGGCGTCGACGAGAGTGGCCGGCTTTTCGGCGCTGGCGACGGCGACGGGGGTCACCTCGGCGTTGTCGCCTTCGGCTTCCTTGTCATCCTTCTTGCCGAAAAGGCGGAAGCGCTTCTTCGGTTCGGCCGGCACGGCGCTGGCGAGCAGCAGGGGATCGACATCCTCGGCGCCGGCGTCGATTCCGGTGCGGACTTCGGCCTGGGCGATGGAGTTGGTGGCCGGCGAGGCGGGCATGGCGGCCGCGGCGACGGGGCGCGATTCGGCCATGGGCTGGTTGTCCCAGGGATTGCGGATGGTGGGGCGATCCGGCACGCCGGGGCCGCGGGTGTCGAGCAGGGTGGGCGTGATCAGCATCATGAGATGCTGTTTGTGGCGTCTTTCCTCCTTGGCGTTGAAAGCGAGGCCTAGGATCGGGATGCGTCCGAGCAGCGGAACGCCGGTTTCGCTGAATTCGGAATTCGCGGAGTCGAGGCCGTTGATGGCGACGGTGTAGCCGCTTTCCACCGTGACGGGCGCCGAATAGACGCGCGAGGAGGCGATGGGGAAGGGATTGCCGTTGATCACTTCGGTGCCGACGATTTCGGAGACGGTGATGGAGATGTTCAGCAGCACCTGGCCGTCGCTCATGCGCTTGGGCAGGATGTTGATGACGGTGCCGATCGGGATGTACTCGATGCTGTTGGTGGAGGTGGCGCCGGCGCCGAGGCTGGCGGAGGCGCTGCTGGAGAGCACGGGTTTGTTGATGACGCTGCGGAAGCTGACCTCGCGGTTGTCGAGTGTGATCATTCGCGGGTAGGAGACGGTCCGCGTCTTGCGGTCGTCGAAGAGGGCGCGCAGGCGCAGGGTCACGGCATCGGCGCTGAGGATGGCCGAGGGCAGGGAATAGTCGCCGATGCGGTCGAGATTGACCACCGAGTCAATCGGGTAGCCTTCGGTCGGATCGCCGTGGACGCTGCCACCCCAGCCCCAGCCGCCGACGAGGGTGCCGGTCCAGTCGATCCCGAGTTCGCGGGAAGGATCTTTGTTGGTCTCGAGGAATTTCACCTCGACGGCCACCAGGGGCTGCGGCTGGTCGGCGGCGGCGAGGTAACCCTCGATCCACTGGTGCTGCTGGCGGGTGGCCACGACATAGAGGGAGTTGGAATCGGAATTCCAGATGACCTTGGCGCGGCCTTCGCCGGCGCTGGCGGAGTCATCTTTGCCGTTGCCCTGGGTTTTGACGACGACGTCGGGGGAGCCCGGCAGGAGGCTCAGCGCGAGATCGTTCACCGTGTCCACCGAGGCGGTGGGGGCGAAAGTCGCGGCGCGGCCGGTGGTCGGGATGTCGAGGATGGCGCGGATGTCTTCCAGCAGGCGGCTGGGCTCCGTGACAAAAAAGTCGGGCGAGCCCTGGAGGTTCAGGCCGACGGAGCTGGCGCCGGAGCCGCCGCTACCACCGATGCCACCGCCACCACTGGTGCCGCCGCTTCCGCCGGTCGTGGTGCTGCCGCCCTGGCCATTTTTGCGGACCAATTCCTGGGCGTTGTATTCGATCTGGTAAATCCGGCCCACCAGTTCGGTGTCGTCGGCGGGACGCACGTACCAGATGTCATTTTCAAAGATCAGGGAGACGCCGTTGGCCTTGCAGAGAGTCTCCATGGCCGAAAACGGGCTCGCGCTGATCGTAAAAGTAACGAGCCGTTCCGTGCCACTGGCCCCTTCGGGAAGCCCGAAGAAGGAAATCCCGGCATCCGCTGCCATGAGGCGCAGAACGTCGGGGAGAACGGCTTTCGCGAAGTCGTACTGGCGGGGCGGCGCATTCCGGAGCCGGTTCGCGGCCGCTTCATAGGCGGGCGAATTGGGCACCGAAAGCTGCGGCGTCAACTGGCCGTGGGCCAGGGGCGTCAGCGCGGCGAGGGCGAACAGAAGGATGGTGAGTTGTTTTTTCATTGGTCGAGATTTCGAAGAATTATAATTTACATAAATAACATAGCAAATAAAAATTTAAAAAAATCTAATCATTTAGTCGTTGACGAGGGACGTTTCTTGAAGATAATTACCATAATTTCCGGAAAAACTCGCAAATTCTCTAAACGTGAACGCGAAATTCTCAATTTCCACGGCCCTTCGCCGCACGGTTCGTTCTTCGGAGCGAGCCTTTAGCTTTGTCGAAGTATTGACCGTGGTGCTTCTGATCGGGGTCGTCGCCTCGATCGGCGTCTTGGCCGTGAATCGATCCAACGACTCGACACGATCCGCGAAATTGACCAGCGACGTGAAAAACCTGAATTCCGCGATTCGGATCTATCTGGCCAATGGCGGCTCGCTCGACGGCCTGACGACGCCGGCGGAAATCGTGCAGAAACTCAAGACCACGCAGTCGAATTCCGAGGCCCGGCAGCACACGGGCGGCGCCTCCAGCAGTATGGTCGATCCCCGGGTGGTTCCGGTCATGCAGAACGCCACCGAGGCGGCCACCTCCGATCCGCGGGCGGTCTATAATGCGGCCACGCAGCTTTTCGAAGTCGCGACCTCGGGCGCCGGAGGGGTGAAGGAATTTCAACTCGACGAAAATCTCAACGAGGCGCCCAGCGCCGTGGAGACCCGGGACCAGGGAAGCCTGCACTACGCGGAGACCAGCACCTGGGTGTGGGATTTCCAGAATCGCAGCAATCCCTCGACCCATACCGGCCCGACGACGGTAAACGTCAGCGACGAGCCGGCGGATTCGACGCCTTCGAGCGGCGGGGGCGGGACCGAACCTCCGACCGGGGGTGGTTCAGGCGGCTCGGGAGGCACCGATCCCCCGGATCCCGATCCAGACCCGGATCCAGAGGTGGATCCGCCGGCGGCGCCCTACCTGCCTTTCCCGAGTTTCAGCCAGTCGAGCGGGGGCCACCCGTTCGCGGATTTCCCCCTGATGCTGGAGATCACGAACGTCCCGGATCCGGCCTACTCGCAGGCGGTGATCAAGGTCGGTTCGGGCACGTGGCAGAATTACACGGGCAGCGTTTCGGTGCCGATCAACACCAGCGTGCAGGCCCAGTTCCTGACATTGGATCCGGACGCCTACCAGAACAGCGCGGTGGCTTCGGCCTATTACTATCCGATCGCCACCGATCTGACCGGGACCGTGGCGGGGACCTTCCACGACGCCGAGGGGGGCGGCACCCTGACCTCGAGTTATGGCAGCGGCGGGACCTTTTTCTCCCACGGCGATCCGACGATGGACCTCGGCGGGGAAATCATCAACGCCGGCGAGCCGAACACCCTGCGTTTCGAGCCCTCCAACTTCGCGGACATCGAGCCCGGCGAGCAATTCAAGCTGGGCGATCTCTTTTACCACAACGGCACGACTTTCAACGACTCCCACGCCACGGGAGTGCAGCTCCAGATCAAGCTGAACCTGACCCAGACGGGCGCGCCGATCACCTTCGACATCAGCATGGACCTGGTGAACACGGAGAACACGGCCGACGCCGAGTCGAGCGCCGACTACGTGCGCCTGACGAATCTGACCCAGAGCATCCCCCTGACCATCAACGGGGTGAGCTACTCCATCCAGCTCTCCTTCGGCGGCACGGACAGCTTCGGTTTTTCGACCGGCAACGAGTTCCACGTCTATGAAGGCGCCACCGGCCAGGGCGAGCTGACCGCCAAATTCTTCGTCAACTAACCCGAATTCCCGTCCCGTCCGAATCCGAGCCAGGCGAAAATCGACCACCCGACCCTTTCCCGAACTTTTCAAACCCCATCCGTTTCAACCTTTCCCGTTCCGCAAACCATGGAAGGCCTTGACGAAAGAAGCCCGCTGGGCAACCGCATCCTGCATCTCGCGCAACAGCACGGGATCAGTGACTTCTACATCACTCCGTGGGAGCAACTGATCTACCGCCGCAACGGCGAGCTGCACTTTGACGCGTTCGTTTTTCAGCCCGAAACGACCCTCGAGGTCAAGCCGGGCACCGACGACTACGCGTGGCAGATCGGGCCGCTGCGCTTCCGCGTCAACCGCCTCGCCACCCGCGGCCGGCTGCGCTGGGTCATGCGTCTGTTGCCGACGCGCATTCCGGCTCCGGAGGAGGTTCTGCTCCCCGCCCAGTCCTTGAAGGCCTTCCTCGAGGCGACCAACGGGCTCATCCTGGTGTGCGGCGCGACCGGGTCCGGGAAATCGACCACCATCGCCTCGATGATCACGGCGCGGGCCATGCGAAAGCGCGAGCACGTGATCACCTTCGAGGATCCGATCGAGTACATCCTGCCCACCGACCTGCCCACGCTCATCACCCAGCGCGAGATCGGCACCGACGAGATGGACTTCGGCAAGTCGCTCCGGGCGGCCCTGCGCCAGGCTCCGGACGTGATCATGATCGGGGAAATTCGCGACGCCGAAACCGCCGAGATCGCCCTCCAGGCGGCGGAGACCGGCCACGTCGTCGTGGCGACGATGCACACCTCCTCGGCCGCGCAGACCGTGCAGCGTTTCCTGAAGCTGGTGCCCAGCGAGCGGCTGGAGAACACGATGAACTCCTTCGCCGACGCCATGCGGATGATTCTCTGCCAGAAGCTGCTCTTCGACGAACAGCAGGACCGCCGCTTCCCGATCCACGAGCTGTTGCTCCCCTACGACTCGGTGACCGGCATGATCCGCCGCGGCGATTTCAAGCGCCTCGAGCACGAGCTGGAAACCGGCACCACGCGCGGGATGCAGAATTTCGAACACAGCCTGAAGCAGCGCGAGTTCGAAGGCTGGCGATCCAGCGTGAAGCGGGTCACCGGCTTCGGCGAGCACGACGTGGCCGAGTTTCTTTACGAAGACCAGGCGCGCCTTCAGCAGATGAAGGAAGACGATCCCCAAGCCGCATTTTCCAACGCCAACTCCTGATAAACCATGGAATTCAGAGACATCAAAGACGTGTTAACCTTCGCCGCGTTCCGGCCCGAGCCGGACAATTCGAAGGCGCCCTGGCCGAAGCGCTTCCCCGGGAAGCGCACCGTGCTGCTCAATGTCGGACGCGCCAGCACCAGTTGGCGGACCATCGACAAGAGCGGCCGCGTGGACGACTTCGGCTCCGCCGACGGCGAATTCCTCGATGTGGCCTCGCAGATGGCCGACGAATGGCGCGCCACCGCCGACGACGGCTGGATCGGCGTGTCGATGAACAGCCGCTTCATCGTCAGCCTCGAGCACAACCTTTCGCGCAAGAAGGGCTTCGAGGACACCATCCGGAGCAACCCGAAGTCCATCCTCGGCACCAAGCACGACCGGACGAAACGCTACGCCCTGCACCACAACCCCGAGACGAGCGCCAGCCTGCTGCTCGCCTGCGACGATTCGCTGGTCAAGACCATCGAGGAGGCCTTCCGCAACCACAACCTGCGGCCCGCCCGCATTTGCTGCGGCCTTTTCGCCATGCAGGTGCACCTGCTCAACCGCATCGCCCACGACGACAAGCTCAAGAACCAGGACATCATCACCGTCGTCTGGAATGACGGCTCCCTCGCCGTGCTGCGGATGAAGGGCGGCCAGTGGCAGGAGCTGCGATGCCGTTCCGGCCTGCAGCCCACCGACACCCACGCCGTGAGCCAGATGCTCAAGCCCTTCCTCGACGCGAAGGACGCCAACACCCGCATCATCTTCATGGGCGACGACACGGAGAACCAGTTCTCCAAGGAATACCTGCCCCAGTTGGAGAATCACCACGTCACCGACGTCACCGAGCCGAACCAACTCTGGGCCATCCTGAGCCGCAACTGAGCCGCCCAACCCGAACCGCAACTTCCAACCCTCCCGTTCCCATGGAAATCATCGTACACGACCTCAAAACCGAACGGCCCAACGTCTCCAGCGGCCTGCCCGGTTACTTCCGGTTTGTGCCCATCGGCTTTTACGTCGGCGGAGCGCTGGCCATCGTGCTGAACATCTTCTTCTACCTCAGCTACCAGACCTACAAGGCGAAGGAGGCCGAGTGGCAGCGCCTGGGCGCGACCGCCAAGGCCGAGCAGTCGAAGATCGTCGCCAAGCAGACCTCGATCCAGAAGGAGACCGAATTCGCCCAGCAACTCGCGGGGTGGATCGAGAGCGCCCGGCCCGTCCAGCCCATCGGCGTCGCCGTGGGCCGCAGCATGGGGGCCGAGGCCACCGTGGCCGAGCTGGATCTGACCCGCAATCCCCAGATCCCCGCCCACCTGCTGATGACCCTGAAGATCAACGGCAGCGGCAGCCAGCAGGTCGAGTCCACCCTCGACGCCATCGGATCTCTCAACTACCAGACCTACTCCGCCCAACAGGTGAAAGGTCCCGACGTGATCGATTTCCAGGCCACCCTCATCTGGCACGCCCAACCCTGACCGCCATCCGACTCAACCCTGTTGGGTCCCCGACCCAACCCTGTTCGGTCCGTTCCGAAAAACACTTCAAAAAGCCAACTCCTTCCGACCTATGAACAACCACAAAATGGCCTGTATCCTCCTGATGGCGTTGATCGCCGGGATGATCTACGGGACCCAGCAAATGCAAAGCCGGGCCAACTCCGCGCGCGATTCGCTCGAAACCGCGAAAAGCGGAGCCGAGAGCGCCGAAATGGCCCGCCGAACCGCCGAGGCCAACCTCCTGGCCATGGACAAAAAGACCGACGACCTGCGGCAGATCTATCGCGAATGGCTTCCGCATTTCGCGGCCTTCCATTCTCCGCAGGAGGGCGAGTCCCGGATCGGGGAACTCGTGCGCCAGGGCGGTGTCTTCCTGCTCTCGCAGCGCTTCGAGCTGAAGGAGCAGAAAAAGGACGCCGTCATTCCCGCCGTCCTCTCCGCCGACCTCGTCTTCGAGGACGACTACACCAAGACGCTCAACTGGATCGGCCAGCTCGAGGAAAAGGTCCCGAACTGCCGCATCTCGAAGTGCCGCCTGACGCGCGGCGACCGGGGCAACAACCTCCACGCCGAACTCCGCGTCGAGCTGCCCGTTCTCAGTTCCAAAGTCACCGAGTCCGAATCCGCCGAAGGCGCCGGTTCGGCCACCGAAGCCAAGCCCAACGTCGCCAAGTCATGAACCGCCGCACACTCAAACTACTCACGCTGTTTTGCCTCGGCCTGGCCGCCCTGCCGGCCGCGCCGCGGGCCCAGGAAACCGGCGCCGAGCCGGGGGCCGAAGAGGCGAAGCTGCCCAACCACATCCAGATGCGCCCGACGGACAAGCGCGCCCTGAGCCTGAACACCGAGGAGCGCAACCCCTACGCGCGCCGTTCTCCGGAGCTGGAGCTGACCAACAACAAGGGGGCCGACTCGGAGGAAAACCGCATCCGCGCCTTCTTTCAGGGGCTCTCGATCGGCGGCGTCAGCCGGGGGGTCAACGGCCTGCGCGTGCTGGTCGGCGACATCATCCTGGAAAAGGGCCGCACCGTCCGTCCCGTGCTCGAGGACCAGACCGAGGAATTGGTCGTCACCCAGATCACGGATCAGGAAGTCGAGCTGGGATGGGTCGACCTGGAAACGGGCGAGCTGACCGGGAAACGCCTTTCCCTGGGCTTCGACCTCACGCCGGGCGTCGCCCAGATGCTTCCCGGCCAGGGAAATCTCCTGGCGGAGGGCTCCAAGAAGCACGCGCCCAAGCCGAAATTCCACGTGTTGCGTCCCGACGCGGACCGGCGCCTGGCGATTCAGCGCCAGCTCATGAGCGAGCGCGGCGGTGGAAACGGCCAGGAAAACGCCGAGCGCGAGGACGGCTCCGCCGATGCCTCCGTTCCCGCCGGAGACGATGGTGGCGCGCCGACTTCGGCCGCCGGAGCGGCGCCTTCGATGGCACTGCCCCGGGAGGTCTTCATCAAGGGCCAATAAATAACCGGTCTCCGCGACCCTTTCCGCGCGCCATGAAAACCGCCTCCAGCCATCCTGACTCGGTCCGCGTCCGCCCGTTCCCGGGCCGGGCGCGGGGTTTCACTTTTGTCGAGATGCTGGTGGCGATCTCGATGTCGGCGATTTTCCTCGGGGCGGCGGCGCTGATCTACCAGAGCATCAGCGTCAACTCCAAGCGGCTCACCACGGTCGTCGAGGTGGACATCGGGTCCGGCGCGAAGCTGAACTTCTACGACCAGGGCGGCAGCACGGTGCGGACCTATTCCGCGCCCAACTACGGCCGTCTCGCTCAGGTGCAGAATCTCAAGGAAAAACTCCGCGGCGACCTCGAGAAATCGGAATCGGTCTTCTGCCTGCCCCGCAGCCAGCTGAACACGATCCGGCCGGAATTTCTCGACTACACGGCGCCGGATCCGGCGGACGAAAAGCTCAACCTCGATTCGCCCGAGGCCTTCCGCCAGTACCTCCTCACGATCGAGACGGGGGCGGCGGCGATTTTCGACGATCCCATCCGCAACGTGCCCAGCGCCGCGAAGCCCAGCACGACGATTTTCCTGCTCGGTCCGCAGACGGAGGCGGAATTCATCCGGGTGGTGGCCGTTTACGACATCGACCTGATCGTCCCGACCGGTCTCGACGGCATCTACGCGTCGGTGCGCCGGTACAAGAACGGCTCGCTGACCGACTACTACGACGCCTTCTTCGCCAACGAGGGCGGGGACGCCTTCCGGCCGGGATTTGTGGCGTTCGAAAGCGAAAAACGCGCCGCGAAGAACGAAGGCGTCGCCATCGACCGTTTCAAGGTGGCGCCGGGGGCGCCGTTTTACCTGCTCTTTCTGCCCGATCCCTCCATCAACGCGCTGGCCAAGGCGCCGTGGACGGCGGCCGACCCGGCCACCAGTCCGCGACAGGCCTACGAGCAGATGGCGGGGAAGACATCGTTCGTCATGCCGATCCCGATGTTCCCGGCGCTCTGATCGAAACCCGAAACGCAAACCCCATCGAGAATCATGAACCCCAAAAAGATCGCGAAGCGAACCGCGACGCCGTCGGGTAACCGGCAGCGTCAGCGTGGAAGCGTGCTGGTGCTCTGCATGGTGCTGGCCGGCATCGGAACCCTCGGCGTGGCGGCCTGGGTGTCGCTGCTCCAGGCGCGGGGCTTCGAGGCCGAGGAGCACGCCACCGCGCTCGACCGCGCCATGCGCCAGGCCAACAGCAAGGCGCTCGCCCGCGAGGCCCTCTACCGGAACCATGTCGCCGCCGCCTCCGGGCCGGCCTCGACCACGACCTACACGCTGGCGGACGACTGGGGCGAGTGCGCCATCAACACCTGGGCCGAGCCGGCGCTCTCGACCGTCGCCCAGACGCGGATCAACAAGTCCGGCGCGGTGCCTTTCCGCGCTTTCACGACCGACGTCACGGTCGGGATCGACGACGGCGACTTTGTCCACACCTATCAGTATCAGCTCAAAAGTTACAACCCAGCCCTCGGCGGCGATTTGCTGGTGGTGCAGAATCAATTGGACGCCACCGGCCCCTCCACCGCCGTCACGGGCACGCTGAATGTCGCGGGCCGGGCGCTTTTCTGGGGATCGTCCACTGGTGGCGGCGACGCGGTGAGCGCCGACCGCGGACTGGTCCAGTCGCCCGGGAATCCCGGCATTCCCTGGACCTCGACGGGGGGCGCTGCGGTGTTTCCGGACAATTTTCCCTTCCCGACCATGACCTGCGGCGGGATCAACGGCTCCTCGAACGCCGATCTCGCCGGCAAGGCCAACACCGTCAACAACACCGGAACCCCCTCCAATTCACTCATGGCGAAAGCCATCGCGCTCGGCGCGACGACGGTCGATGCCTCCACGCCCTATGTCACGACCGACGGTCCGGACACCATCGACCCGACAACGGACGATCCGGCCCTCATCGCGGCGATCAACCAGTCGCCGCCCATGGACGACGCCTCGCTGGCGGCTTTCCTGCAGCCCTATTACCCGCTCTCGTCCACCGTTCTGCTCACGCTGATCAACCGCGCGACCCCGGTGGGCGACGCGACCCTGACGCAGATCTTCGTCGACAACACGCCCCTGCCGCTGGACGCGCTGACCCTGGTGGTTGACGGAACGGCTCCTCTCTCTGAGGCATCCCGGTCGGTGGTCACGGACGCCAACCCCATCGGCATTCTCGTTCCCATCACCAGCCCGTCCGGAAACAACGTGAAGATCTATCTGGGACGGGACAGCGCCACCCACGTCGTGCTGACCGGGCACGTGGGGCATCTCGAGCTCTATGGTCAGGACAACGCCACCGACCTTGCCAATGCCGCCACCATGGATCCGCTGATGATCGTCCTGGACGAAACCGGAGCCCCCGATCCCGGAATCGGCGGCATCGGTCTGGTGGATTCGAACAACCGGAAGCTCGTGGTCGGGGTCCGCAACGATCACCACAATGGCACGACTTTCGGCTTCGCCGGGGCGGCCGCCTTTCCGGTGTTTCGCGGCGTTTTCGACTTCGAGGGAGTGTCGCTGAATGTCACCACCGCCGCGGTCGGCAACAGCGCCACCATCCAGGGCGGCATCCGGACCGATCGCCTGATCAATGTCACCGCCGGCGCGCTGAATCTGACCCGGGAGACCGACTACGACGTTCTCGAGACCGTCGTCAGCCGCAATGTCTGGATCGAAACCTACAAGCAATGACCAAGATGAAACGGCCCGGACAGAATCCCTTTCACCGTTCCCGCGGAGCCCGGGGGTACACCATCGTGGAAGCCCTCGTGGCCGGCGTGCTGCTGATGATCGGCATCAGCGCCGCGGCGACCATGAGCCTGACCATGGTGACCCAGGAGGAAATCAGCGAGCGCACCTCCCGCGCCATGAACTACCTCGAATCGGCGGCCCGCCTCTACGAATTCGGCATGCCGGACGACGAGATCGAGGGACTGCTCCCGGACGAGCCCGTCGTGACGGACCTGAACGTGATCGAGGGCGTCGAGGCCGTGGCCGGGGTGGGGAACATGACCTACGCCGATGTCACCGTGACTTTCCAGCCCACCTCCGCCACGACCGCCTGGTCCGCCGGCACCTGGACCAATGGCGACAGTTCCGTGACCCGCAGCCACACCGTCCGCGTCTTCCGCGCCTCGCAGTATATGACGCCGTAAGGCCCGGCCCCGCCGTTTTCCACGACTTTACCGTTCCAAACCAGACCAGAGCCGCCAACCCAAGAGGGGATACTCCCCGACCCGCATCGCATCGACACCGCTTCCGATACCCTGGTTATTCGTTTCCTGTTAATCGTCGCTCGTTGGTTGATTACCGTTCCGCAGCGTAAGCCTCCGACGACTGGCATGTAACCGATAACTCGATCGACAAATGCTCAAGAAAGTCGCCCTTACCAATATCCACACCGGCCGCAGCGCCGTCGCGCTGGTCGACACCCTGACCGACGAGAAGGCCCTCGTCGGCGCCGGGAAAACGCCGGTGGAAACCGCCAAGATCACGGACGTCACCGGCGTCGACGAGCGGATTCAGCGTCTCACGAATCCGAAAAAGCCGATGACGGACCGCGAGGCCCTGTTCAACGGCCTCGCGAAGTGCTTCGAGCGGAACATTCCCATCATCAAGAGCTTTCAGCTCCAGGCCAACCGCGTCAAATCGCCCCGCTATCGCGGCGCCATCGCCGACATCGCCGAGGATCTCGCCGCCGGGGAGAAAATGAGCGACGCCATGGCGAAGCACAAGGACATCTTCGGCCCCGACATCATCGCCCTCATTCGCGCCGGCGAGGAGGCGGGTCGCCTGCCCGAAATCTTCCGCCGCATCGCCACCAGCCAGCGCAAGACCACCCGCATCCTCCGCAAGCTGAAGGGCGGCATGGTCTATCCCGGCATCGTCATCACCCTGGCCGTGGGCGTCATCATCACCATGAGCTTCACGCTCGTGCCGGCGATGTCGAAGCTCTACGCCTCGCTGAACACCGACCTTCCCATGGCGACGAAAATCATGATGAAGGTCTCCAACCTCCTCATCCATCAACCCTGGATGGCGGCGATCCCGATCGTCGCGCTGGCGGTCTTCTTCAAGAATTTCGGCAAGCTCATGTCCCTGCCGAAGATGCAGGAACTGCTGCTCAAGGTTCCCGTCATCTCGAATGTGGTGCGGAAATCCGCCGCCGCCGTCAGCTTCCGGACCCTCGCCCTGCTCATCGAGGCCAATGTCCGCCTGACCACCGCCTTGGAGATCACCGGCGACACCGCCTGGCACGTCCATTACAAGACCTTCTTCCAGAAGATCAAAAACCACATCCTCAACGGCCTCACCCTGCCCGACGCCTTCCTCGTCGAGTCCCACTGGCTCGGCGACGACGGGCGCACCATCTGCGGTCTGATGGAGGTCGCCGCCGAAACCGGCTCGGGGACCGACCTGCTCAACGAGATCGCCGAGGACTACGAGGACGAACTCGACACCGTCGCCCAGCAGATCGACAAGCTCATCGAGCCTTTCACCATTGTGATTCTCGGTTCGATGGTCGGTTCTCTGATTTACGCGATCTACGCGCCGGTTTTCAGCCTCGGCGACGCCCTGTTGGGCAAGAAAGGTTGAGGATTCGCCGGACGAAACGTGTCGCAACCGCGAAAAACCGTCTCAACGGCGAAAAAAAAGTGATAAAAACCGCAAATAACCCAATTTTTTCATTGAAATTATGGTTTTTATTATTTAATATGTTATTTATAAAGCCGATGCCCTCAAAAAGCGACGGCTTCACAACAACCAAAAGCGAATACTGAAACAACACCCTGAAAAAACGATGAAACTGAACAAGAAAAACCCGATCGCGGCTGGCTTCAGCCTTGTGGAAATGCTGGTCGTGATTGCCGTCATCGGCATCATCGCCGCCATCGCCGTTCCCCAGATCGGCAAAATCAACGAAACCGCCAAGGATTCGAAAAACCGCCGCAACGCGCAGCAGCTCGCCTCCGTGGCCAGCGCCGCCGCCGCCGCGGGTCTCGACTTCGTGGCCCAGGAAAGCGCCTCCGACGGTGACGACGCTTCGGCCGTGATCACCGCCATCGTCACGGGCGGCACGCCGTCCGACGGTCCGTTCTCCGGCACCTTCTTCGGCGTTCCGAACCTGAGCGGGACCGACCAAGGCTACGCCGACGACTACCTGGAGATCACCAACGGGATGCTGGTTTACATCGGCGCCGACTCGGCCGTCGCCGGCGGCAGCGGTGGCTCCTCCACCCCCTGATGGCAGTCGGCGCGGGCCACACGAGCCGGCACCGGTCCCGAAACGCGAAGCACCATTTTGCTCACACATTTCGAGGAAGGGTGACGTAATCAGTCCCGCAAAGATCGATTGCCGATACACGGTTGTTTCCACCGGCGCCCCGCCAACGGGCGCCGGTGGATGACCGCCGGGGAAACCCGACCAAGCCCCGCTCCCCTCAACGAGCCATTTCCCAAGCCAACCCAACCCGGAACCGAAACACCGCCATGAAAACCACGAAACACCGGACCCGCCCCGCCGCGGGATTCACGATGGTCGAGATGCTGATCGTCATCTCGGTGATCGCCATCATGGCCTCGCTGATCATCAGCGCCTTTTCCAACGCCGCGCAGGACACGCGCCGCGTCGTGGCCCGCCAGCAGCAGGCCGCGGTCCAGTCCGCCGTCAACGCCTGGGTCTCCGCCAATTCCAGCGGTCCCGGCAAGAGTCTCACCTCCGCCCGGACGGCCTACAACGGCGCCTCCACCAGCCTCGGACGCCTGAACCTGGTGGGCGGCTATCTGGACGTCGAATCCCTCGACCATTTCACCACGAACACCACCAACAACACCCAGGTCCAAAGCCAGGCCCTGATCAAAACCAATCAATATCTGGAGCTGGGCGTCTGGAACGCCAGCAGCTACCCGAAAGTCGAACTGAAGTAAGAAAGCCGGCCCCCGCCCAACAGGGTTGAGTCACCCACCCAACCCTGTTTGCCCGGGCCGGCCCGCGATTCGAAACACCGCGATGGGCCCCTCAAACGCCCGTTTTCAGACACGAACAGACAGAATCCCCCCCGACACCGCCGAGAAAATGAAACCGAACCAAGCCCACAAACCGCTCCGCGCCCGCCGCGGCTTTTCGCTCGTCGAAGTGCTCGCCGCCGTGGCCATCATCGGCATCATCGCCTTCCTGGCGTTGCCGAACATTGTCGCCATCAAGGAGGACGGCGAAATGAACCTCGCCATCTCCCGCGCCGAGGCCGTCAACATGGCCATCGCCTCCTACATCCAGGCCAACGGCCGCGAAACCGCCATCACCAACTG
Source organism: Akkermansiaceae bacterium (assembly GCA_024233085.1). Taxonomy (GTDB): domain Bacteria; phylum Verrucomicrobiota; class Verrucomicrobiia; order Verrucomicrobiales; family DEV007; genus JAEUHH01. Next base: position 217,404 of record JACKQC010000004.1, on the reverse strand, counting down.
GAGCGGCTTCGGCGACGACGACGACCGCTACGCCGCCCTGGCGCCCTACCTGGCCTTCGCGCCGACGGATTTCGCGGACTTTGTCCCCGGGGGCTTCGGGATCGACATACCCGACGACCTCGCCAACCTGGCGAAGGCCGGCCTGACAAAGGGAGGCACGGCCGTCAGCTACTGAATTTCCCGCCGGCCTCCGGGCCGCCGCTCCGCCACGCCACGCCACGCCATGAACATTCGCCCTTCCATCGCCCGTCGCAGGGTCCGCGGGATGAGTCTCGTGGAGATGATCATCACCGTGGCCGTGGTCGGCATCCTCGGCGGCATCGCGATCGGGACCTTCGGCAATGTCGTCGACCGGGGGAAGGACAACATCGCGCAGAATCTCGTGGAGACGCTCAACCACGCCACGCGCGAGTTTTCCCATGCCAACTGGGACCTGCGCTTCAACGCCATCGAGGCCAGCGGCGGGGACGAGATGCTGGTGCTGCGCTCGCTCCAGTGGCGCGCGCCGGACGGGGCCTCCGACGAGCTGATCCCGAAGGGGCCCTTCATGCGGCCGGACTGGAACCCCTCCACCTCCGACAGCACGGAGGACTGGCGCATCCAGTGGACCGGCTCGGCCTGGAAACTGCTCAAGCCGGAGACGGCGGGGGCGGGGATCAAGGTCATTTTCGACGGGTCCGATCTGGGCACCGTCTATGTGTTTCCCGACAATTTCACGCCGGTCGGCTCCCGCTGACTTGGACAATTTCCCGCTTCCGCATCCGTTAACCCTGAACCCACGCTTTCTCCTTTGCTTCTGAGGTCTTCCCCGGCCGCGCGACCGTTCCGAACGTAAATGACCCTCCTCGAATCCCCCCTTCCGAGCGCGCCGGCATCGATGCCGGGCGCCTCGGCGCATCCCGCTCCCGCCTCCGCGCCCGGCGCCATCTCACCGGGCGGCGAGTCCGGTCTGGGCGGGTTCGGCGACAGTCTGCTCTCGCTGGAGGGCACGGCGGTGCAATTCGGCCTGCTGCCGGTGCAACTGGCGCGCGAGAGCTGCTCGGTGGACGCCGAGGCGACCCTCCGAAAGCTGGGACGCTTTCCCGCCTCCGACTCGCCGTGGATGCCGGTCACCACGCTGGGGCCGCTGATCGTCTTCGCGCACCACAATCCGAAGGCTTCCGACCTGTGGGGAGTGCCGCCTTTCCTGGGCGTGCGCGTCGCCGTGTCGGTCGAACAGTACGAGAGCATCCGCAAGGATCTCGTGATGCGGGTCACTTCGTCGCCGCTGCCGAAGGAGAATCCCGTCGAGCGGCTGGCCGATCCGGGGCTCGTCGGCGCGGACCTGGAGAGCGCCTTTCACTGGCTGCTGGAGCATTACCCCTTCGATCCGAAGGAGCGGGACCGGCTCCAGATGCTGTATGCGGAGGCGCAGGAAAAGAACGGCACGCTGGATTTTGACGACTACAACGGCCTGATGCCCAGCCTCGGCGTGGCCCTGCGCTACCTGGTCGACGGCTATTCGCGGCTCTGTTTCAATCCCGACGAGGCCCCCCGCCAGGAGCGTTTCCCCCTGCCCCTGCTCGAAAAGCACTCGGTGTTTCCCGTCTATTGCGGCGAGCGCCACGTGTACATGCTCACCTCGGAGGACAATCTCTACGGCTTCGAGGACGAATGGCTCTCCGGGGGCCACGATCCGGTCGAGTTCATGCCCGTCATGGCCGACCGGCGCCTCATCCGTCAGGCCATCAACCGCTCCGGATCGTCGCTCAGCGCGCAGAGCAGTGTCGAGCTGAAGCAGTCCACCCTCAGTCTCTCGGACAACGAAAACCTCGTCGAAATCGTTCCCGAGGACGTCGTCCGCATTAATCCGCAGAATCTCAATCACTCCGCGGAGGAGTTGATGCACTGGGTGCTTTTCACGGCGATCTCCGCCCGGGCCTCCGACCTTCACCTGGAAAAATACTACAACGTCACCCGCTTCCGCGCCCGTATCGACGGCAAGCTGAAGACGGTGTACTCGGCGCCGGAGGAAATGATGCAGCGGTTCATCGCGCTGATCAAAAACTACTCGAACATGAGCCAGAGCCGCCAGGAGGCGCTCGACGGGCGCTTTGCCATGGCGATCGGCCGCCGCCGCATCGATGTCCGTGTCGCCGCCGTGCCCTGCCGCCGCGAGCTGCAAAAGGTGATCATGCGATTCCTCGACAAGCAGGACGGGCTCAAGGAACTCTCCGAGCTGAACATGTCCCGCCGGCAGAGCCTCATCATCAAGCGGGTCATGAGCCGCGACCAAGGGCTCATCCTCATCACCGGTCCCACCGGCTCGGGGAAGACGACGACCCTCTACGCGCTGATCAACAGCGTCAACGAGGAGGGCACCAACATTCACACCATCGAGGATCCCATCGAATACGAAATCGAGGGCATCAACCAGACCCAGATCGACACCTACCACGATCTGACTTTCGCGAATGGCCTGCGCGCCCTGCTTCGCTCCGACCCGGACGTCATCCTCATCGGGGAGTGCCGGGACGCCGAGACCGCCAACGCCGCCGTCAACGCCTCGCTGACCGGTCACCTCGTGCTGACGACGCTGCACGCCAACGATTCCCTTCGCGCGGTGTCCCGCCTCCTGTCGATGGAGGTCGAGCCCCACCTGGTGGGCGACTCCCTGGCGATGACGCAGGCCCAGCGGCTCATCCGGCGGCTTTGCAACTACTGCAAGCGCCCCATCGAGCCGCCCCGTGACATTCAGGAAATCATGCACCGGCAGGGCATCATCGCGCAGCCGCTGCGCGACCCGCTCTACATCGCCGTCGGCTGCCCGGAGTGCCACGGCACGGGTTACCATGGCCGAATCGCCCTCATGGAGATGCTCGAAATCAACGGCGAGATCGCCGACCTCGTCGAGCGCCAGGCTTCCCAGGCCGAACTGCGAAAGGCCGCCCTGAAAACCGGCTTTCAGACTCTGTATCAGGAGGGACTCGTCCAGGTGCTCAAGGGCTCCACCACCATGGATGAAATCAAGAAAGTCAGCTACACCGCCTTCTGAGCGATCGCGAAGTCACGTCGAAACCCACATCTTTTCACCCGCCATTACCCACATGCCATGATCTCATCACTCGAAAACACCGCCGGTCCCGCCCCGTCAGGGGATCCCGCACCCGCCACCCTGGCGCCCCGCGTCTCGCGCGTCCTCGTCGTGGACGACGAAATCGGCGTCCGCGCCCTCGTTTCCGCCGTCATCGAGTCCATGGGCTACCGCGCCCAGGCCGTTAGCAACGGCGAGGAGGCCGTCCAGGCCTACCAAAGCCATCTCGAAGAAAACGACGGCGGCGTCTGCCTCGTCATCATGGATCTCGCCCTTCCCGGCGGCATGTCCGGTCTGGAAACGACCGACGCGCTCCGCCAGATGGATCCGAGCGTCCGCGTCATCGCCAGCAGCGGATACTTGCAGCAGAATGCCCGCACCGCCGCCATCGAGCGCGGCTTTGCCGGCATCCTGCCGAAACCGTTCACCGCGGAACGCATGACCTCCGAGTTGCGCTGGGTCATCTCGCGCCTGTGAGCGGGCGAGTGCCGGGTTAGTGGAGCGGAGGCGGACTCCGGAAAACGCCGGCATGGCGGGTAAAACTCTCGCGTCACGCGGGTTCTTCCGGAGTTACGAAAATCGCTGAGAATTTCCTTTTGGGATTCTCGTTATTGCAATTCTCGAAATTGCAATTTGCACTTGCATCTTCGTCCGCGCTCCGCTATCAACTTCCCCGCATCCTATGCGGGTCTCATCCAAAATCTTTCGCCCGGTCTTTGCGATTGCGGCAGTCGCTGGTTTCCAACTCGGTGCCGATGCCGCCACGGCCGGGAATCGCGTCCTGTTTCTGGGGGATTCGTTCAGCATGGGCGCTTTCGGGCAGGTGCTCGATTCTCGGATGCGAGAATCCGGCATCGATCTCTTCACCGTCGTCGCCGGCGGCGCCAGCCCCTACTACTGGCTGAAAGCCTACCAGCCGCTCCCCTGCGCCATCGGGTACTGGCAGAAAACCCCCGCCAATGAGAAGCGCCTCGGTTACGTGCGCGCCGTCCCCAAGATCGAGGATCTCATGGACGAATACGAGCCCGAGATCGTCGTCATCCAGACCGGGGTGAATCTCTACGCCACCCTGCGCTCCAAACGCCGGCCCCACGACGAAAACCGCCAGGAGGTCCGCGGGCTGATCGAGCAGATGTGCGGCGCCATCGCCGAGCGCGAGGCCAAGAGCTACTGGATCCTGCCCCCGCATTCCCACGAAAACCGTTACCCGGGCGATCTTCAGGAGGAACTCGCCGTCATCATGAAGGAGGCGGTCAAGGAATACAACGGCGCCGTCTTCGAGAGCCGCAAGGTCACCCATTTCGACGATCCCTATCCCGCCACCGACGGCATCCACTACGGTCCCGAGGATTCCCGGCAGTGGGCGGAACGGGTCGCGGCCGATTTCCAGGTTTACTTGCGCATCAACGGTTCCTACGCCAGCCGCGTTCCCATTCGCGCCACCCCGATCGCCGGTCTGGCTCCGCCGCCGGCGGAAACAGCCGCCAATCCCAATCTCCCCGAAGGCAATCCCGGTCTCGCCCTCCCGCCGGCGGGTGAGGGAGCGGAACCGATAAAGGTGGATCTCAACGAACTGGTCAGGCAGGGCGCCAAGGTCGAGCTGGATCTGCGGCTCGTCGCCAAATCCGAGATCAAGAGTCTCGTCGATGTGCCGTATCAGAATGCCCTCGGCGTTTTCGAGTACGAAGTCGTCAAGGACCGGCTCGGCAACTATCCTTTCAAGAAAATCCGGGTCGCCCACGGCATCGTGTTTCACCGTCACCACACCGGCGCGGCCCGGCGCGAGATCGGCGACACCATCGCCCTGCGGCTGGTGCCGCTCGCGAAATATCCCAGCCTTCAGACCTGGCAGACCGTCGACGACCTGACCCCGAATTTCGACCTGCCGCTCTACACGCCGACGCTCGACGACTGAGCCGAGAACGCGGGCGCCTCGCTCGCCGTCAACCTTCGCCCCGGCAGGCGCAGCCGCCGCCGCGCTCGCAGGCGCCGCCCATCGTCGGCCCCATCGGCGACGACTTGCCGGAACCGCCCGTCAGAATGCCCGCGCCGCCGGCGACGATGCGCTTCACCGGCACGCCGGAGTCCGGATGCCGGGTCAGAGCCGGGTCGTTGATCGACTGGCGGATCTCGAAGCGGGTCGTTTCCTCGCCCTGGGATTGCGGAATGGTCTCGTAAACGTAGGTCGGCATGGTGGGAGGAAAGAAAGGGCAGAACGCTCGTCGAATCAACCGCCGGAACCGGTCAATGTGGCACGGGCATCCCGCCTGTGAATCGGGCGAAAGCGTGTCGGAGGCGGTTGGTCGACGGGATTTCCGGAGAACGCTCCGCCCGCGAATTTCCGGACACGGCGGCCATGCCGGTCACAGGATCGCCCCCGGCTCGTAAGCCGCGGCGCCGGGCGATTCGGCGGCGATGGCCTCCGCCTGTCGCTGGAAAGTCTCGACCTGCGCGCGGGCGGCGCCGGCGTTCGCCCGGCCTTCCTCGAGGGCGGCGCGCAGCTCCTCGCGCGACAGGCCCAGGCGATCGTCGCCGGCGAGGCGGTCGAGCAGGTCGTTGGACGGGCTTTCGCCGGACCGGTGGGCTCGGGCCGCGGCCACGGCGTGTTCCTTGACGATTTCGTGAGCGGTTTCGCGACCGACGCCGCGCTTGACGGCGGCCATGAGGATGGTCGTGGACAACAAAAAGGGCAGGTAATGCGCGTTCTCGCGCTCGATCACGGCCGGGTAGGCCTCCATCTGGCCGAGGATGGTCAGAAAGGTCTCCAGCAGGCCGTCGATGGCGAAAAAGGCGTCCGGCAGCATGACGCGGCGGACGACGGAGCAGGAGACGTCGCCCTCGTTCCACTGGTCGCCCGCGAGTTGCGAGGCCATCGCGAGGTGGCCGCCGAGGATGACCTTGAAACCGTTGATGCGTTCGCAGGAGCGGCTGTTCATCTTGTGCGGCATGGCGGAGGAACCGACCTGGCCCTTGGCGAAGCCCTCGCTGGCCAGCTCGTGCCCGGCCATCAGGCGCAGCGTTTTGGCGAAGCTCGACGGGGCGGCCGCGATCTCGTTGAGCACGTTGACGACCCGCAGGTCGAGGGAGCGCGGATAGACCTGGCCGACGTTTCGCAGTTGCGCCGGCAGGCCGAGATGGGTCGCGACGCGCTCCTCGAGGGCGGCGACTTTTCCCGTGTCGCCGCCGAAGAGGCTGAGCTGGTCGAGCTGGGTGCCGACGGCGCCTTTCAGGCCGCGGACGGGATAGGTGTCGAGGATGTGCCGCAACTGCCCGCAAGCGCCGGCCAGCTCCTCGCCGAACATGGCGAACCGTTTGCCGAGCGTGGTGATCTGCGCCGCGACATTGTGGGTGCGCGCCGTGATGACGAGATCGGCGTGCTCCGCCGCGCGGGTGGCCAGCTTCGCGAGGGCGGCGGCGGTTTTGAAGCGCACCACCTCCAGCGAGCGGTAAACCTGGAGCTGCTCGACGTTCTCGGTGAGATCGCGGCTCGTCATGCCCTTGTGGATGTGCTCGTGGCCGGCGAGGTCGCAGAATTCCTCGATCCGGGCCTTCACATCGTGCCGGGTGACCCGCTCGCGGGCGTCGATGGAGGCGAGATCGACCCGGTCGGCGACCTTTTCGTAGGCGGCGATGGCTTCCTCCGGAATGTCGAGGCCGAGGTCGCGCTGGGCCTTGAGGACGGCGATCCACAGTTGCCGTTCCAGGCGGACCTTGCCCTCGCCGGACCAAATGTCGCGGATGGCGGGGCTGGCGTAGCGTTCGGCGAGGACGTTGGCGATCGGCATCATGTCGCCGATTGGGTAAACCCCTTCGTCACGGCGCGCAAGCAAAGCGAAATCCACGAAAACTGAAACTCGCAGTCCGAATTTCGAAATCCGAACCACGAAGGGGCACGGAAGTTTCCGGAACCGCGAATGGACGCGAACGAACGCGAGTTTTCTCCGATCGGTTCCGCCGACTCTGACCCCTGAAACCTGAAAACTGCCCCCTGAAAACGACCCTCAACCCTTGTCGAGATATTTCTGCCTGCAGGCGACGATGGCGTCGAGCATCAGTTCGGCTTCCTGGCGCAGTTCCTCGTTGAGACTGCCGGCGGCTTGGTTGTGACGGCGGTAAAGCTCGGCGAGCCGGTTCTTGATCTCCTCCGGCGTCATTTTTTTCGGGTCGATGCCGCACATGGCCTCCGGGGTGCGGGCGGCGACATTCGGCTTGTTCGAGACGGGCTTGGGCGGGCCGGCCGGCTTGCGGCCGGGGGCTTCGCCGTGGCCGGGGGCGGCTTCGGCCGGTTTCGACGGTTGTTTGGCCGGGGCGTCGGACTCGCCCCGAATGAGGCTGAACAGTTTCCGGATCATGGCGGGTCGGGAAAAAAAGAGGTCGGTGGGGAAAGACGCGAAATGAGCGACGGAGGGACTCAGGCGATCTTGATCTGTTTCAGGTAGGCGGACTTCCGCTCGACATCGTCGTCGGAGAGCACGCCCTCGCCGCGGTACTCGATGGCGACATCCTTTTTCAGGCCCGACTCGGCGTCGTAAACCTGGGCGCGGACGCGCTGGTTTTCGTCGTAGCTGTAGGTCACGGTCACCTCGCAGCCGGCCTTGCGGCCCGGGGGCACTTCGAGGGAGATTTTCCCGATGATGTCCACGTAGCGGGGGTCGAGATCCTCGCCCTGGGTGATCTCGACCTCGATCAGCTCCTCGTTGTCCTCGGAGGTGATGTAGGTCTGCGACATGGAGCAGGGGATGGGCGTGTTTTTCGGGATGACGATGGAATTCTGGATGCGGGCCTCGCCGGTCATGGCGTCCTCGATGATGGCGAGGGTGCCGTAGCTGTGGTTGCACACCTCGGAGACGCGGCGGGCGCGCTGGGCGAAGAGCGCGGCGCCGAGCGCGACGCATTCGTCGACGTTCCCGCAGGAAATGGGCGACTTGCCGAAGTGTTTTTCCAGCAGTTCGCGGACCTTCGGGATGCGGGTGCTGCCGCCGACGAGCACGATGTGGTCGATGTCGGCGGAGCTGAGGTTCAGCGAGTCGAGCGCCTGCTCCACCAGCATGACCGTCCGGGTCAGCAACCGCGAGATGGCGGTCTCGAACAGGTCGCGGCTCAGGTCCACGCGGGCGATGCCGTCGGTGTCGTTGCCGATGGTCTCGGAGATCTTCTGGAGCTTCGAGAGCATTTTCTTGGCTTCCTCGCCGATGGAAAGCACGCGGCGCCGCTGGCGTTCGTCGTTGAAAAGCTCGGCCTTGTTCTTTTTGCGGTACTCCTCGGCGAGAATCTCCAGCAGGATCTCGTCAAAGTCCGATCCGCCCAGATGACGGGCGCCCTCGGAAAGCAGGATGTCGATGTTGTCGCCGTCGATCTCGAGGATGGTGATGTCGAGCGTCCCGCCGCCGAGGTCGTACACCATGACACGGCCGGAGATGTCCTTCGTGTGGGCGTAGTAAAGGGCGGCGGCCGTGGGCTCGTTGACGATGCGCGTGACATTCAGCCCGGCGAGCCGGCCGGCGGTGACGGTGGATTTGCGGGCCAGCTCGTTGAAATTCGCCGGCACCGTGATGACCACGTCGCGGATGTCGCCGACGATCTGGGCGCAGTCGCGCCGCAGTTTCGAGAGGATCATCGCGGAAATTTCCGTGGGCGTCCATTTCTGGTCGTCGATCTCGACCGTGTAGGACGGGTCGTCCATGTGTTTCTTGATGTGGTGGACCGTGCGGTCCGGGTCGCCCCCGTCGCGGGCGGCGGTGCCGACGAGCTTGATGCCCTCGAACTTGTCGAAAAACACCACCGAGGGGGTCAGCCGCTCGCCGTCGGCGTTGGGGACGATTTCGGGGTTCCCGTCCGGGCGGACATGCGCGAGAGCCGAGGTGCTCGTACCCAAATCGATGCCTACGTAGCGTGCTTGTGCCATGAACGACTCCCTGAAAAAACTGCTGCGAAACGGTGGTGGAACGATTGCCGGCGCGGGCAAAAAATTCGCCCTCTTTAATATCCGAGTTTTGAAGATTCGAAAGTTTGAAATCGCGCGATCCGAAAAAATGTTGTCACCCAGGGGCCTCCGAAGCCGGCCGGACAGGGTTGGGTCCGCGACTCAACAGGGTAGGGTGTCGGACTCAACCCTGTTGGGTCGGGTGAAACCGGTCCGGCGGATTGGTCCGAAAGGTGCTTCACGATTCCGGAGGCCGATCCGGCGTCAGTCGGCGCGCTCGGGCGCGACAGGGGGGGGATTCGGCGAGAAGGATTGACCTGTGGCCCAGACGCGCTAGAATCCCGCCCCCTCGACGACCGAATTCTTTTACGGAAACTGACCGAAAATCGCGGCGTTCATGAAAACATTGGAAAAAAACTCATCCCGTTCGCCGCGGGCGCGGTCGCGAAAACCGCGCTGAGGGCCGAAACGCTTCACCGGCTTCCGGTGACTCCCGCGAATCGGCCCGCCCAAGCCCGGGGGGCCGCGAGGGACGCGCGACGCCCGGCGCCCGCGCCACCGGCGGAAAGAAACCGATACGACGACGAAACACCCCGGCAAACCCGACCCGATCCGATCCCCCCCTCTTTCCTTTCCTTTACATGAGCAATTACTACGAGATCCCGAGCAACGGACAGGGCGGCCTGCACCGGCCCGAGCTGGAACGCGACGCCTGCGGCGTCGGGGTGGTGGCGCACCTTCGCGGCGAACGCAGCCGGCGCATTCTCGATCTGGGCCTGACCTCGGTCTGCAACGTGACCCATCGCGGCGCGCTCAACGCCGACATGAAGACGGGCGACGGCGCCGGGGTCGCGACGCATCTGCCCTACAACATCCTGCTCCCGAAGGCGGAGGAACTCGGCACCAAACTCGACGACCCGAAGGACCTCGCCGTGGGCGTCTTTTTCCTCGCCCCGAAGCGGACCGGCAACCATCTGAAGGGCAAGATCCTCGCCGAGGGCGTCATCCGCAACCGGGGCATCGGGGTCATCGGCTGGCGCGAGGTGCCCGTGCATCCGGGCGCTCTGGGCGACCAGGCCCGCGAGACCCAGCCCGAGATCCTGCACCTGCTGCTCAAGCGGCCGGAGGGCATGGACGACCTGACTTTCGAGCGGAAGCTCTTCCTCGCCCGCCGGGAGATCGAGATCAAGGCGAAGGAGGAAAAGATCGCCAAGTTCTACGTCGCCTCGCTCAGCCACCGGATCGTGAACTACAAGGGCTTCTTCGTGGCGACGACCATCGAGAAATTCTACCTCGACATGCAGGACCCGGGTTTCGAAACCGGGGTGTGCCTGTTTCACCAGCGTTTCTCGACGAACACCTTCCCGACCTGGGCGCTGGCGCAGCCCTTCCGCATGCTGGCCCACAACGGCGAGATCAACACCCTCCGCGGCAACCGCAACTGGCTGAACTCGCGCGTCGCGCAATTCACCAGCGAGGTCTGGGGCGAGGAGGTGTCGCTGCTCAACGGGCTCATCGATCCCGACGGCTCCGACTCCGCCAGCCTCGACCAGGCCCTGGAAATGCTCGTGCTCTCCGGTCGCTCCGTCCCCCACGCCATGGCCATGCTGGTGCCGCCCGCGTGGCGCATCGACCCCTTCACTCCGCCCGAGGTCGCGGATTTTTACAAATACCACGGCTGCTTCTGCGAACCGTGGGACGGCCCGGCGGCGCTGGCTTTCACCGACGGCGTCACCGTGGCGGCCTCGCTCGACCGCAACGGCTTGCGCCCGGCCCGTTACAAGATCACGGACGACGGCATCTTCGCCATCGGCTCCGAGGTCGGCACCTGCGACCTGCCGGACGACACCGTGATTCGGAAAGGCCGCCTCGCTCCCGGCGAAATGATCGTCGTCGACACCGCCGAGGGCGTGATCCGCACCAACGACGAGATCAAGGCCTCGCTCGCGCGCCAGCAGCCCTACGGCGATTGGCTGCGGGAAAAACGGGTGGAATTCAACGACCGCGTCGCGCCCGAGCCGCCGGCGCCCGCCGGGGACCTCGACATTCTCACCCTCTCCCAGCGCCAGGTCGCCCACGGCTACAACAGGGAAGAGGTGGACATGGTCCTCGGCCCGATGATCAAGAACGCCATGGAGCCCGTCTATTCGATGGGCGACGACGCCGCGCTCTCCGTCTTGTCCCTCCAGCCGAAACTGCTCTTCACCTATTTCAAGCAACTCTTCGCCCAGGTCACCAACCCGCCCATCGACCCCATCCGCGAGCACCTCGTCATGTCGCTGGAGGCCGACATCGGCCCCGAGCGCAATCTGCTGACCGAGTCGGCCGAGCACGCCCGAGTCATCCATCTCGAGTCGCCCTTTCTCTTCACCCACCAGCTCGAGGGACTGAAGAAGCTGGAGTCGGACTTCCCCGCGCGCGAAGTCGACACCACCTGGCCCGTCGCCGAGGACGCGGTCGGCCTCGAGGCCGCGGTCGACCGCCTCTGCGCCACCGCCGAGGAAGCCGTCGATGGCGGCGCCCGCCTGCTCATCCTGACCGACCGGGCGATGGACCACGAGCGCGCGCCGATTCCCGCCCTGCTCGCCACCGGCGCGGTGCATCACCACCTTTCCCGCCGGAAAAAACGCATGATGACCAGCCTCATCGTGGACACCGCCGAGGCGCGGGACGTTCACCAGATGGCCTGCCTCATCGGCTTCGGCGCCACCGCCCTGTGCCCGTGGCTGGCGCACGAGACCGTCCGCGAAATCATCGAGAAGGACAAAAAGGACGCCTTCGAAGGCATCACCGTGCCCGCCGCCCTGCGGCGCTACCACAAGGCGCTGGAGAAAGGCGTGCTCAAGATCATGTCCAAGATGGGCATCTCCGTGCTGAACAGCTATCAGGGCGCCCAGATCTTCGAGGCCGTCGGCGTCGGCTCGGCGGTGATCGGGAAATGTTTCGACGGCACCCCGTCCCAGATCGGCGGCGTCGGTTTTCCCGAAATCGCCGCCGAAAGCCTCGAGCGCCACCGCCGCGCCTACGCCGTGCCCGTGCCCGGCGAACCGCTCGACCTCGGCGACCCGGGCTACTTCCGGCACCGGCGCGACGGCGAGACCCACGCCGTCAACGGCCCGGTCCTCAAGTCCTTCCACGCCTTCGTCAAGTCGGGCGACGCCGGCGAGTACGAGACCTACGTCGAAGAGCTGAAGAAGAACCAGCCCGGCGCCCTGCACGACCTCCTCGAGCTGGTGCCCAAGGAAAGCGGCCCCATTTCCCTCGACGAAGTCGAGCCCATCGAGGAGATCCGCCGCCGCTTCACCACCGCCGCCATGTCCCTCGGCGCCCTCAGCCCCGAGGCCCACGAGACCCTCGCCATCGCCATGAACCGCATCGGCGGCAAGTCCGACTCCGGCGAGGGCGGCGAGGATTCCTCCCGCTTCAAGCCCTACGAAAACGGCGACTGGGCCAACTCCAAGATCAAGCAGGTCGCCTCCGGCCGCTTCGGCGTCCACGCCGAATACCTCATGTCCGCCGAGGAGATCGAGATCAAGATGGCCCAGGGCGCCAAGCCCGGCGAAGGCGGCCAGCTCCCCGGCCACAAAGTCAACGAGCTGATCGCCCGCCTCCGGCACACCCAGCCGGGCGTGACCCTCATCTCCCCCCCGCCGCACCACGACATCTATTCCATCGAGGACCTCGCCCAGCTCATCCACGACCTCAAGGAGATCAACCCCCGCGCCAAAGTCTGCGTGAAACTCGTCGCCGAAACCGGCGTCGGCACCATCGCCGCCGGCGTCGCCAAGGCCAACGCCGACATCATTCTCGTCTCCGGGCACGACGGCGGCACCGGCGCCTCGCCCCTCAGCTCCATCAAGCACGCCGGCCTGCCCTGGGAGATCGGCCTCGCCGAGACCCAGCAGGTGCTCATGCTCAACGGCCTGCGCGGCCGCGTCATCCTCCGCACCGACGGCGGCCTGCGCACCGGCCTCGACATCGTCCACGCCGCCGCCCTCGGCGCCGAGGAATACAACTTCGGCACCATCGCCCTCATCGCCATGGGCTGCGTCTATGTCCGCCAGTGCCACCTGAACACCTGCCCCGTCGGCATCGCCACCCAGGACCCCAAGCGCCGCGAAAAATTCAAGGGCACCGCCGACAACGTCGTGAACTTCTTCAACGCCGTGTCCGACGAAGTCCGCCATCACCTCGCCCGGCTCGGCGTCCGCAGGCTCGACGACCTCATCGGCCGCCCCGAGTTTCTCCGCCAGCGCGAGGCGCCCGGCCATCCCAAGGCCAACCTCGTCGACCTCTCCCGCCTCCTCCACGACGTCGGCCGCGACTCCGACCGCGACCTGCCCCGCATCTGCCAGCAGGCCCGCAACGACGGCAACCACGCCCGGCCCCTCGACGACAAAATCGTCCAGGACGCCCGCAATTCCATCCGCGACCGGCAGCCCATCAAGCTCGCCTACAAAGTCAAAAACACCCACCGCAACATTGGCACCAAGCTCAGCGGCGTCATCGCCGACCATCACGGGAACCACGGCCTCCCCGACGGCACCCTCGACATTTCCCTCGAAGGCAGCGCCGGCCAGAGCTTCGGCACCTTCCTCGTCGGCGGCGTGCGCCTCACCCTCACCGGCGAGGCCAACGACTACGTCGGCAAAGGCATGTGCGGCGGCGAGATCGTCATCCGCCCCCCCGCCGGGCGGAAATTTGTCGCCGGCGACAACTCCATCATCGGCAACACCGTCATGTACGGCGCCACCGGCGGCACCCTCTACGCCAACGGCCGCGCCGGCGAGCGCTTCTGCGTCCGCAACTCCGGCGGCGCCGCCATCGTCGAGGGCATCGGCGACCACGGCTGCGAATACATGACCAACGGCCTCGTCGCCATCCTCGGCGCCACCGGGAAAAACTTCGGCGCCGGCATGAGCGGCGGCGTCGCCTACGTCCTCGACCTCGACGACCGCTTCGAAAAACTCTACAACCCCGAGATGGTCGAAATCGTCCGCCTCGAGGAGACCGATCTCGGCGTTCTCAAAGGCCTCATCTACCAGCACCTCGAATACACCGAGAGCGAGCGCGCCCGCGAGATCCTCGGCGACTGGGACCGCTTCCAGGCCAAATTTTGGAAAGTCCGCCCGAAAAGCGACGTCGCCGAGACCACGAAGAAAAGCGAGCAGGGCGACCCCAGCCCGACCCCCGCCGGCGCCGCCCGGTAAATAGCCCAAGCCGCCGCGCCGCCCTTCTTTCGCCATGAAAGCCTTCCTTCTCGTGGCCCTCGGCGGCGCGCTCGGCGCCCTGTCGCGCTGGGGCGTCGCGGGCCTGGTGGACCGCCTCCTTGCGGCCGGCGGCGGAGGGACCGCCCGTTTCCCCGGGGGCATCCTCGCCGCGAACGTCATCGGCTGCTTCGTCATCGGCCTGCTCTACGGCCTCGCCGAGACCCGCGCCTGGCTCACCGAAGCCGCCCGCTGGCTGACCTTTGTCGGCTTCCTCGGCAGCTTCACCACCTTCTCCACCTTCGGGTGGAACACCTTCGATCTCTTCCGCCACGGCCATCCCGGCCTCGCCCTCGCCAACATCGCCGCCAGCCTCCTCCTCGGCCTCGGCGCCGTCTGGGGCGGCTATGTGCTGGGGCGCTAGGGTTTTTTGGGGATCGGGGGCCAGGGGATCGGGGTTCACGGTTCACGGTTTTCGCCGTCTTGCCGATCCTAAAAAAATTCGCGTGAATTCGCGTCCCTTCGCGGTTCAAGAAAAGCCGGCGGTCCTCAGCGCCATCCAAGGAGCGGCGGTATGCTACCGCCGACGGAGCCCCGGCCTTCAAAACGCGTTGGTTTTCCAAATTTTATCCGCAAAGCCGCTCCCCAACCCCGAAAACCCGATCCCCGGGCCCTGCGATCGACCCAACCCTGTTGGGTCTCCGACCTGACCCTGTTGGATTTCAGGCCCAACCGGGTTGATTTGGGCCGTCCAGGACCGGAAACACCGCCTCTCCCCGAGGGGCGGCGGACAAAAACTGCTTTTTTAAACCTTTTTTGCTTACGCCGGTGCCACCTCAACTTCAAAAGTGTCCGCGTGAACACGCACACACCGCTCCAGCGGTCTGGGGGCCGCCACCGAATGGCGATGGCAAGATGTGTCCTCCGCCGCCAGGCTCTGTGCCCACCCGCGACCGTTTCCTCGCCGCAAGGGCCGTGAAGTTGGCTTTCAGCCAACGCGCCATTCGGTACGGCTATTCCCGGGGCGTTGCCCCGGGCTCAGTTGAAGTTGGCCGTTGGCCAACTGATTCCAGCGATTGCGGATTGCGGATTGCGGATTGCGGATGGGAGACCGCGTATGGCGCGACGAAGGAACGCAACGACCGAAAAAACAAGCGGGCAGATCCGCTCGAAACCCCGAAGGCTGAAGGCCATCGTTCACCGTAGCCCGGGGCAACGCCCCGGGGTTTCGATCAGGAAAACCGGATTTGGCTGAAGGCCAAACTCACCCGCACTGCGACCCCCATCCCGGATTCGAATTCGCCTCGAATGCTCCTTCCTCAAATTGGCGACAATGACCTTCGGGCCGCCCTCCGGGCAGGCTGAATCGGGCCACCCACCGCGGCCTTCGGCTGAGCCCCGCGGAATCTTCTCGGGCACGCCGACGTTTCGATGACCTCGATTTTCCTTCACGTCCTGAAGCCTCCGGGCACCGGCGGCCCGAGTCCCCTGGATTTCGACTGAGAATCTCCGGAAAACGACAAACCAAACCACCGCACTTTTTTCTTCCCAACGCGCCTCCTTCGGGGAAAAATGCCCGAGGAAGTGCGGCCGCCGAAGGCCGTACTTCCGGGAGGGATTTGCCCCTCAAAACCACCGGAGAGAATTGCCTGGCAAAATCACCGGTTAGATAATTATACTGTTCGGCGAAAAAAATGATCCTAGATGAGCGATGCGGCTGCAGAGATTGAAAAGATCGTTGGTGCCAAACTGCCCGAGGACATCAAATCTTTTTACTCGGGTGCTTACAGTGAGATTGATCTTCCAGCGGAGATAGACGTTCCCGATTCCTCACCTTGGATCGACGAGGTAAATGGATTCTACGATGCGGACGACGCGCTGGCCCTTCTCAGAGAGGACATTCGATCCCTGGAATACGACACTCGGCAAATCCCCGCTCGAACCATTCCCATCGCAGACAATGGGAACGGGGATTTTTACATCGTTTCTTTGAGAGAAGCAGATCTAGGAGCCATCCTCTACGCCTTTCACGAGACCTGTGATCCCATGGATGACTCTCTCGATGGGGCGATCTTTCTTGCGCCAAGTTTCAGTGAGTGGACGGCATCATTCAGGCCGAAGCAGAAGCGAACCGCGACTCCCGATTGGGACGCAATTCGCGAAGCGGAACTCCATGAGATCCTCCACCCGAAGCCACCGTGGTGGAAGTTTTGGGCGAAGCGAAACACGTAAACCAAACGCGCCGAACAAGACGGCGATGGACAAGCCCGATCCCGCCCCGAGTTGATTGACTTCCCTGATTCGAATCCTTATCCTGGAAGCGAGGCCGCGCTCCCGGATCGTGCTGCCATGCCTCCAACGTTCTGCCTAAAAATGTGATGAAGCGGCACTTTTCTGACTACCGTCACACAACCGATTTCGATGACCTCGTGTTTGTGCGATGCCGAGCTTGTCAGAGTCCCGCCGCAATCCGAACAACTAGGAAGCAAACGGAGAATTATGGACGGGTTGCCTGGACTTCTGTAAGGGGTGACGAACGGATCGTGAACGAGCGCAGAACGTTCACTTGCAGCGCCTGCGGTCAGATTCGTGACAACCTTTCCGGAACGCTCAACCCGTATTCGATTCAACCAAGTTTCGCAGGCTATGATCTTTATCTTCTACAGACTCCTTGCTGCGGAGGCTGCTTGTGGGCACTGAACCTCGATCATATTGATTTCCTCGAGTCGTATGTCTCTGCGGATCTGAGGGAGCGGGATATCGCGAACCACGACCATCATTCTCTCATCGCTAACCTTCCAAAGTGGATTTGCCTCGCGAAGAATCGATCAGCGGTTCTTCGGGCGCTCCAGAAGCTACGAACAATGGCAGAACAAGCCAGTGGTGGCAATGGCGGGCAACGCTGCTAGTTCGCTTCGCTCTGGACGCTCTTTTCCCGCCGTGCCACACTTCAAACGTTCTGCAAAAATCACCTGATGCGAAAGCTCATCATCATGGCAGCATTCCTTTCCTCCCTCGGGCGTCTCTTCGGGGGTGACGACAAGCCCGCATACGAGCTGGCCGAGATTTACACAGGCATGCGCCAGCAAGTCCTTGAACTCGATGCCGAGAAGATCGGCGAGTTGAAGGACAAGCCTGTTTGGGCAGTGTTGATGGAGACGGGATACCCCGAGACAGCAGTTACCCTCGTTGCCGTAGCCGACGGCGCAGCGAGCCTCTACTTCTCGAATGGTGGTGGGATCATTGGAGCCGGAGAGCATGCGAACGTGCGTCCGGCCTCTTTGCGATTGGTCACGATGGCAGAGGGATTTCTTCCCCAGATGAAGAAGGTCGAGAAGTCCCCCGTCCCGAAGCCTGGCATGACGTGTTTCTACGTCGTCACCCCGAAGGGCATTTTCACCTATACGGCGAAGGAGGACGATCTTGGCGAAGAAAGAGACAAGCTATCGAAGCTCTTTCACCAAGGGCACGAACTCATCGGGCAGATGCGGATCGCCGAGCAAAAAAGACAAGCAGAACAAGAATAGATGAGAAGGCAGCGGAGCCGAGTGGCCCGATGGGATAGGCTCCCCGTTGCCATGAAAACCGAATCATCTTCCGCGGTTGTTACGGTCGGGCTGGATCTGGGTGACCGGAAGCATGTCCTCCGCGCCTTGAGCGCGAACGCCGAAGGGCTCCGCGAGGGCAATTATTCCCCATTCACGGGAAAGCCTGACTCGCCTGAGCCGCCGCTTTCCCGGGGCACTCATCGTCATGGAGCCTGGAAGTCGGGAGGCACAGCCCAAGCCCATTTTGCGGGCGCCCGTCTCCGCCTCACCGCTCACCCGAGCCTTGCGACGATGGCGTCGCCCATTTCCGCCGTACCGACTTTTTGGGTGCCCTCGGCGCCGGTGTGGATGTCGCCGGTGCGGAAGCCGTCGTCGATGGCGGCTTTGACGGCGGCGTCGATGGCGTCGGCGGCTTCGTTTTGACCGAAGGAAAAGCGCAGCATCATGGCGGCGGACAGGATCTGGGCGATGGGATTGGCGATGCCCTGGCCGGCGATGTCGGGGGCGGTGCCGCCGCTGGGTTCGTAGAGGCCGAAGTAGAGGCCGTCGCCCTTCGACTCGCCGAGGCTGGCGCTGGACAGCATGCCGAGGGAGCCGGCGATCATCGCCATCTCGTCGCTGAGGATGTCGCCGAAGAGATTTTCGGCGAGGACGACATCGAAATCCTTGGGCCGGGCGACGAGCTGCATCGCGGCGTTGTCGACCAGCAGGTGGCTGAGGGCGACGTCGGGATACTGCTTCGCGACTTCGACGACGACTTCGCGCCAGAGCAGGCCGTTTTGCAGGACGTTGGCTTTGTCGATGGAGACGACGCGCTGGTCGCGGGCGCGGGCGGCGGCGAAGGCGACGTGGGCGATGCGCTCGATCTCGCTGGCGCGGTAGATCATGGTGTCGATGGCGACTTTCTCGCCGTCGCGTTCCTCGATGGTCTTGGGCTCGCCGAAGTAGAGGCCGCCGGTCAGCTCGCGGACGCAGAGAACGTTGAAGCCGCCGGCGATGCGCTCTTCCTTCACCGGGGAGGCGTGGGTGAGGGCGGGGAAACAGACGGCGGGCCGGAGGTTGGCGAACAGGCCGAAGTGCTTGCGCAGCGGCAGCAGGGCGCCGCGCTCGGGCTGCTGTTGGGGCGGGAGGTTTTCCCACTTCGGGCCGCCGACGGAGCCGAAGAGAATCGCGTCCGCCGCCTCGCAGGCGGCGAGGGTGTCGGCCGGCAGGGGCGAGCCGGTCGCGTCGATGGCGGCGCCGCCGACGAGCTTTTCGTCAAAGGCGAAGGCGAGGCCGAACTTCGCGCTGACGGCGGCCAGCACCTTGCGGGCCTCGGTCATGACTTCGGGTCCGATGCCATCCCCGGGAAGGACGGCGACTTGGAAGGGCTGACTGCTCATGGAAAGAAAAAGAAGCGAAGGAGCCGGAGCAAAGGCGTTTTCGCCCGGCCCGCAAGGCGAAAATTGAAAACAGGAAGGAAGACGGCGGGATGCCTGAAGGCGTGTGCGGAAACGTGGCGGTCAATATGTGGCACGGGCATCCTGCCCGCGGGTGTCTGCTTAACGAAGGAGGATAAAGTCGGATTTCGTCCGGAAAGGAGTCCCGCGTGGACAGACCAAAGCTCCGAAGGAGCGACGGCCATTAGCCACGGGGTTTACCCCGTGGACACGATTGCCCCTAAAAGGAAAAGCTCCGAAGGAGCGACGGCGGGGTCCGAAAAACGCCGAACGTGGCCGAAGGTCGCGCGTCGTGTGTCGCGCGGTTGCCGACGCTCCTTCGGAGCTACCCGGACCAAGGCTCGGGCGACCACGGGGTAAACCCCGTGGCTAAGGGCCGGCGCCGCTTCGCGGCTGGGTTTCGCGGCGTTATTCCTGGCCCTTATCCCCGGTCGTTGGCACGAGCCAGCACGGGATCGGCTTTCGGGCCTTTCGAATTTGTTAAGCTGACGCGTTTAAGTATCCTGCCCGCGAACCGGGCAATCGGGCGCCGGAGGCGGCGGGAGCGGCGGGTTTTTTCGAGAACACTCCCTCCGCGAAAACTTGGGCAGGATGCCCAAGCCACGGTTCGCGCCCGCCACTTCCAGCCACACCTTCGACGAAGGATTGACAGGGTCGAGCATGAGGCTGTTGAATAAGGCAGGAAGGGCGGCCTTCGTCCGGCCTCCGTCGATCCCGGTCCATGTCGCGCATCACCCACCAGAAACCCCGCCCCGTCGCGCGGCACCACCACGGTTCGGCCTGGGTCTTTTTCGGGATCTATCTGTTCGTCGGGCTGGCGGTGGGCGCGGCCGTCATTCTGCTGAGGCCGTCGGGGACCTCCCTGTCTCCCGAGGAGATGGCGGCGGCGAACGCCGTGGTGACGGAAAAGGCGACCCCGCCTCCCGCGGTCGAGCCGGAGAAGGAAAAGAAGCCGGCTCCCGAAACTCCCGAGGCGAAAAGTCCGGAGCCGAAGATGGCGGACACACCGCCGGAGCCGCCGTCCGACGCCGCCGCCGGGAAGGCGAAAAAAGCCGGGGGCGGCCCGCCGGAGATCGGCGCGGAGGAGGAGAAGCGGATCGCGGATCTTTTCCCGATGCCGGACATCGAGCCGCTGATGGAGATCGTGGACGACTGGCAAAACGTTCCCGACAACGCCTACCCGAAATTGGTCGCCATCAAGAAGCCGGTCGATTTCGAGATCGCGGGCGGGGGGCGCGTGGTGGCGCGGGGGAAATTCCCGGCGGGGTCGATGATGAAGCCGGTGGAGCTGTCGGACGGCCAACTGCGGCTCGAGGGCGGCGGGGCGGCGCCGATCTCGGTGGTGGTGCCGGTCGAGGACACGGATTTCAAGGAGCTGGTGGAGGCGCGCTACAACGAGTTCGTGGAGCAACGCAACGCCGCCGTCCTGGCCCGGCGGGAGGAGGAACGCCAGCGGGTGCTCGGCGAGCTGCGGAAGGAAGAGACGCTGGGCGAGTGGAACGATGGCTCGGATCCGCGCTTCGATCCGCCGCGGGCGAGCCTGGAGAACGGCGAGGTGGGTGTTTACTCGCTGGAAGACGTCATCGGGTGGCGCTGGGGCGGGGTGGAGTCGATCGACGGGACCGATTACGAGACGGTCTTCTTGATCGTTTCCACGGGTTCGGCGTTTGGCGAAGCCCGGCGCGAGATCGTCGCGCTGCTCCACGACGGAAAAGTCGTCCGCTGGCTGGACCCGGCGACGGGGGAGACCATTTGAGTCTCACCGCGTTGGGAACGCGGTCGCGCCCGGCCTTTTTGGCCAAGATTTGCGGCGAAAAGCACAGTCCCCGCGAGTCGCGGGCAGGGGGTACGGGAGGACGATGATTCAGGAGGTTTTTATGCTTAAAGAGAGGTCAGGTTTCCGCTTGAATGGAGATCGCAGGAGCGGGGGAGCGGGATCATTTGACCTTGAAAATCGAAGGATGAGCAAAAAAACCACCGCCTCGGAGCCAACCGGCTGTCACCTCCCCCCACCCGATCAGGTCCTGCTCGACGGAGCCAGGCACACGCCACGATACGATCCCCCGACGGCGGAACCGCACTACACGGTGATCAGCTACGATGGGCTGACCCGGCTGGCGCTGATGGTGACGCCGACCTGCGGGGGGAAATT
This sequence comes from Akkermansiaceae bacterium, assembly GCA_024233085.1. Taxonomy (GTDB): domain Bacteria; phylum Verrucomicrobiota; class Verrucomicrobiia; order Verrucomicrobiales; family DEV007; genus JAEUHH01. The sequence continues at coordinate 196,062 of JACKQC010000004.1, read as the reverse complement.
CGTCGACCAGGCTTGGGAAACGCTCTCGATCGTCCGGCAGATTCTCCGTCAGCAGGGGGAACCGATGGCCTTGACGATGCAGACGGTCTTTGTGGCGGACGCGAACGATGTGCCGGCCGCGCAGAAGCTGTTTGAGGCTTATTTTGGCGAGGAAATGCCGCTCACGCTGTTCGTGGTGCAGCCGCCCTGCGACGGGGCCGCGCTGGCGGTCGAGGCTTGGGCGATCAGCACCCGCACGGTGGAGGTCGGCTATCTGGGGCCGCATCTGGTGACGCTCGAGCACGACGGGATGCGCTGGGTGTACGCGTCGTCGGGGGCGATTCACCTGGCGGGCCGTTCGGCCTACGAGCAGGCGCGGGAGGGGTTCGTTTCGTTGCGCCGGCGGCTCCGGGCGGCGGGTGTGCCTTTCCGCGATGTGGCGCGGCTCTGGCTTTATCAGGGCGGTATCACCGAGATCGAGGAGGGGATCGAGCGCTACCGGGAGCTGAATCGCGGCCGGACGGATGTTTTCGAGGAAATCGATTTCGCCTCGAACCCGCTGGCGCGCCTTTCCGGCGGGCGTGAGATTTACCCCGCAAGCACCGGGATCGGCACGAAGGAACACGGTCTGGTCATGACGTCGCTGGCGGTCCAGACCGACCGTGACGACGTGGCGATTCTCGCGCTCGAAAATCCGCGGCAGGTGTCGGCCTTCGATTATCCGCCGGAGTATTCGAAAAAGAGCCCGAAGTTCGCGAGGGCGATGGGCATCCGCATCGGCAATCACCTGACGACCTGGGTGTCCGGGACGGCGAGCATCATCGATTCGGAGACGGTCCACCCCGGCGACGTCGTCGGGCAGACCGAGCAGACGCTCGACAACATCGCGAACCTGATCTCGCGCGAGAACTACGCGCGCCACGGCTGGGCCGACGCCGGGGCCACGCTGTCCGATCTCGCGAAGGCGCGCATCTATGTGAAGCGCCCGGAGGACTACGAGAAATGCCGCGAGGTCTGCCAGCGGCGGCTGGGGAGCATCCCGACGGTGTACGCGGTGGCGGATGTGTGCCGGCCGGACCTGCTGGTCGAGATCGAGGCGGTGGCCTTTTCGTCCCTGGGGCCGCCGCCGGCCGGAAACGCGGGCAACGGGAGGAAGAAGCCATGAGAAAGAACCTCGCCATTTCCGCCGTCGCGTTCGTCGTGGGCTGCCTTTTTTCGCCGATCGTCCGGGGCGGGGAATCCGTTTACGAGGGCGGTCCGGTCACGGCGCCGGAGGGGGCGGAACTTACGGCGAGCGATCGGGTCGACCAGCTCGTGCTGGCGCGGCTGGACGAGCTGGGGCTCAAGCCGGCCCGGCTTTGCAGCGACGCGGTGTTTCTGCGGCGGGTTCATCTCGCCACGATCGGCACCCTGCCGACGGAGGCGGAGACGCGGGCCTTTCTGGACAGCTCGGACGAGGCGAAGCGTGCGGCGGCGATCGAGAAGCTCCTGGAGCGGCCGGAATATGTCGAATACTGGGCTCTGAAGTGGGGCGACCTGCTGCGGGTGAAGGCGGAGTTTCCCATCAAGCTGTGGCCGAACGCCGTGCAGGCCTATCATCGCTGGATCGTGGACAGCCTCCAGGAAAACAAGTCCTGCGACCGCATCGCGCGGGAGTTGTTGACGGGCAACGGCAGCAACTTCCGCGAGGGCGAGGTGAATTTTTTCCGGGCCATGCAGGACCGCGGCCCGCGGGGCCTCGCCGCGACGGTGGCGCTGACTTTCATGGGGGAGCGGGCCGAAAAATGGCCGGAAAAGAAACTCGACGCGCTGGCCGGTTTCTTCGCCCACGTGGCCTACAAATCCACGGCCGAATGGAAGGAGGAGATCGTTTACTGGGATCCCAACGGCGACGAGGAGGGGCTCGCGGCGGGAGCGATCTTTCCCGATGGCAAGCCGGTGAAACTCGATCCGGCGAACCACGATCCGCGGGTGGTTTTCGCTGACTGGCTGCTGCGGCCGGAGAACCCCCTGTTCAGCCGCAACATGTCCAACCGGATCTGGTCCTGGCTCATGGGACGCGGGATCGTCCACGAGCCGGACGACCTCCGTCCCGACAACCCGCCCTCGAATCCCGCGCTTTTGGATTTTCTCCAGAAAGAATTCAGCGCCCACGGTTACGACGCCAAGCACCTGTTTCGCGTGATCCTGAATTCGCGGACATTTCAGTTGTCGTCCATTCCCGTGAAGGACAGCCCCGAGGCGGCGGCGCATTTCGCCTTTTATCCCCTGCGGCGCCTCGAGGCCGAGGTGTTGATCGACGCGCTGAACCAGATCTCGGGGACGAAGGAGGAATACAGCAGCGCCATTCCCGAGCCCTTCACCTTCGTGCCGGACGACGTCCGCGCCATCTCCCTGGGCGACGGGAGCATCACCAGTTCCTTCCTCGAGCTTTTCGGCCGCCCGCCGCGCGACACCGGCCTGGAGTCCGAACGCGGCACGAACACGACCGCCCAGCAGCGTCTCCACCTGCTCAACTCCAGCCACGTTCAGAACAAGCTCGGCGCCTGCCCGCTGGTCGTCCGGGCCGGCGAGCTTGAGGACGAGGAAATGGCCGCGGTCGTTTACCTGAATGTGTTGTCGCGATTTCCCGCCGCCGACGAGGTGGAGACCCTGAAAAAGCACGCCGCCAAGACCGCGACTCGGGGCAAAGACCTCGCCGCCGACCTGGTCTGGGCCCTGGTCAACCAGCCCGAATTTTTCTTCAATCACTAACCCGAAACGAAAATCGCCATGAATACGAACTATCGACCCCTGCCCGCCCGCCTGACGCGCGGGCTCGACGCGGTGACGAACGCCATGGGCGGCGTGCCGTTGTCCCGGCGGGAGGCCCTCCGCCGTTCCGTGTACGGATCGGCCGGCCTCCTGCTTCTCGAACCCCTCGGCGTTCGCGCCGTCGAGTCCGCCACCCCCGACCAGGCCGTTCCGTTTCCCGCGCCCGACGGCGTGGCCCGATCGGTGATTCAAATCTGGCTCTGGGGCGGGCCCTGCCACATCGACACCTTCGATCCGAAGCCCGACGCCGGCCGGGAATTCACCGGCGCGCTGGATCAGCCGATCGACACGAATGTGGACGGCATCCGGATCGGGCAGTTGCTGCCGGAACTGGCGAAGCAGGCCGACAAATACTCGCTGATCCGCGGCATGACCCACGGCAACAACGGCCACGAGACCGCCGCCTACCTCGTCCAGACCGGCCGCGCGTCGGAGCGCGACGTGTTTCCCGGGGCCGGTGCCGTCGTGTCCTACTTCAAAGGGTATCGGGCCGGATACTCCGGCGTCATTCCGCCCTACATCGTGCTGACCCAGCCGCAGGGCCGCTTTTCGGAGGCCGGATTCCTCGGGCCGGGCTACAAGCCCTTCGCCACGGGCGGCGACCCGAACGCTTCGGTCTTCACCGTGGAGGGCGTCATCACCCCCGGCATCAGCGAGACGCACCAGAAGGAGCGCCGCGATCTGCTGGGCGGTCTGAACACTCTCGGGGGCGCCCTGCCCGGAAACGCCACCCTCAAGACCGTGGTCGACTCCGAGGAGGAGGCCTACGAGCTGATCCTGGGCGAGTCGCGCAAGCTCTTTGACCTGGGCCAGGAAAAGGACGAGACCCGCGACCGCTACGGGCGCACCACCTTCGGCCAGTCCTGCCTGATGGCGCGGCGCTTGGTGGAAAAGGGCGTGCCCTACATCACGATCAACTATCAGGGCTGGGACACCCACAAGCAGCACTTCCAGATCATGAACCGCAAGCTGCCGGAACTCGATCGGGGCCTCGCCGCCCTGCTCGGCGACCTCTCCGAGCGCGGGCTGCTGGGTTCGACCATCGTCTGGTGCACCGGCGAATTCGGCCGCACGCCGAAGGTCGCCACCGAGTCCCCCTGGAACGGCGGCCGCCACCATTTCGGCAAGGCGTTTTCCTGCCTGCTCGCCGGGGGCGGCTTCAAGGGCGGCCAGGTGCTCGGCGCCACCAACGCCACGGGTGAGGAAGTCGCCGAGCGGCCCGTCTATCCCGCCGACGTGATCGGCAGCATCTACGGCCAGATGGGCATCCCGGCCGACTCGCCGCTGCCCCATCCGCAGGGCGTTCCCACCAACGTCGTTCCCGGCGAATCGGAGGGCGTGCCCATGGGCGGCCTGCTCAAGGAACTAATCTAATGGCCGATTTCAGAAACCCAGATCGAGAAACCCTCGCGGGCGTCGCGCCGTCGGGGAAAGCCCCGCCGAAACGGGCGGATCCGGCTTCCTCCCCGATGGCGACGGCGCGACGCCTCCCGAATCCCCATTGATCCGATGAAACGAAGCTCCTCCTTCCTCGGCCGGATGTTGACGATCGCGGCGCTGGCGGCCGTCGCCGGGGCGGCCCCCGCCCACGCCGTGCCGCGCATCGGCTACGTGTATCCCGCCGGCGGCATGGCCGGCAGCGTCTTCGAGATCGAAATCGGCGGTCAGGGGCTCGACGAGCCGCTCGGCGTCGTCGTCACCGGCGAGGGCGTCAGCGTCAAAATCCGCGAGCACAACAAACTGCCGCCCGCCGCGGTGATCAGCGACTACCGCGACACGCTCAGGGGGCTCGCCCCGGCGATGAGGGATATCGCGGGCGAAACGGATCTCTCGCCCCTGAGCCGGCGTTTCAAGATCGAACGCCTCCTTTCCGAGGCCGACCTGAGCGAGAAGAAAGTCCGCCAGATCGACCAGTACACCCGGCAACGGAACGATCCCAAGCGCCAGCTCAACTCCCAGATCGGCGAAACCGTCCGCGTGCGCGTCGAGATCGCCCCCGGCGCCGTGCCCGGCCTGCGCTACTGTCGCCTGCTGACGGCCTCGGGGCTGAGCAATCCGATGCGCTTTGTCGTCGGGAATCTGCCCGAGGGAAACGAGCCCGAGCCGTGGGTTTTCGACCTGCCCGGATACCTCGGCGCGCGGCCCCGGCCCGACGGGGACGAGTCTCCCATCGGCCGCGAGCGGACCATCCTGCCGCCGGCGACGGTCAACGGGCGCATCCTGCCCGGGGAAGTCGACGAGTTTACCTTCCAGGCCGCCGAAGGCGACCAGATGGTGATCGCCCTTCAGGCCCGTTACCTCGTTCCCTATCTGGCCGACGCCGTGCCCGGCTGGTTTCAGGCCGTGATTTCGCTGCTCGACCCCGACGGCAAGGAAGTCGCCCACGCCGACGATTACCGGTTCGATCCCGATCCGGTGTTGTTTTTCAAAATTCCCCGCTCCGGCGTCTATCGCGTGCGAGTCCACGATTCGATCTACCGGGGGCGGGAGGATTTCGTCTATCGGCTCACCGTGGGCGAGCTGCCCTTCGTCACCGGCCTCTCCCCGCTGGGCGGGCGGGCCGGCGGCGAGGTGGACCTCGTCCTCGCCGGAGGCAATCTCCTCCAGCACGAGCTGAAACGCTTCAAGCTCCCCGACAGCGCCGGCATCATCGGGATCACCGCCGCCGGCGCGGACACCGTGTCGAACGCGGTGCCGTTTCATGTGGACGACGTGCCCGAGACCGCCGAGCGGGAGGAAAACAACCGCCTCGGCACCCTGAACGCCGTCGAGGTTCCCGGCCTCGTCAACGGGACGATCGGCGCGCCGGGCGACGTGGATTTTTTCCGGGTCGAAGCCGGCGGCGGCCGGCTCCTGACGGCCGAGATTTTCGCCCGGCGACTCGGATCGCCGCTCGACGCCAACCTGACCGTTTACGACGGCGACGGCAAACAGATCGCCTTCAACGACGATTTCGAGAATCCCTCGGCGGGTCTGACCACCCATCACGCCGACGCCCGGGTCAGCGTCGTTCCGCCCGGGGGCGGTCTGTGTTTCGTCCGGGTCGCCGACACTCAGCACCGCGGCGGCGCCGCCTTTACCTACCGCCTGAAAATCAGCCAGGGAACGCCCGCCGTCGCCCTGCGCGCCACGCCCTCGTCTCTCAACGCCGCTCCCGGCGGCTCGGCCCGGGTGACCGTCCACGCCGTGCGGCTCGACGGCTTCGAGGGCGACATCCAAATCGAACTCAAAGACGCTCCCGAGGGCTTCAAACTCAACGCCGCCACCATTCCCGCCGGCGAAGACAGCGCGACGGTTTCCATCGGCGTGCCCGAGCGCGAGACGGAGGTGCCGGTGAAAATCTCGCTGCGCGGCATCGCCAAGGTGGGCGACCGCAGCCGCGCCGAGGTCGATGTCGTGCCCGCCGAGGACATGATGCAGGCCTTCATTTACCGGCACCTGGTCCCCGTCGACGCGCTGCTGGTCAACGTCCGGAAGGTTCCGGAGCGCGCCCCTTGAGCGGAATCGCGGGCTTCTTCTATTCCGGAAGGGTCAGCACCTCGATCTCGGTCGAGGCCTCCACGGGCCGGCCTTTCACCGTGAGGGCCGCGTGATTGTTGGCGTTCAGGGTGACGCTGATCGTGTGCCGGCCCGGCGCCAGATCGCGCAGGTGATACCACGGCCCATAGAGCCGCGCCACCTTCTCGCCGTCGACATAGAGATGCGCGTGCCCCTGTCCCGGAGCGGGATCCCCGCCCGCCGCGGCCGGAGTGAATTCGAAATTCTCCGCGATCAGCTCGAGATTCCAGCCCGTCACGGAGTCCTTGTGAAACGCGATCGCCAGTCGCGGAGCGTTTGCCCCCTCGCCGACTTCGATGGCGCCCTCGCGGGCGTGCCGGCTCCGCTTTTCGAACACATAGGCGGCTCCAAAGGTGTAGGGAACCATCAGCATCCCCACCATCAGGATGAAGGCGAGCGCCGTCGCCGGGACCCGCCATTTGAGATCGGAAATCCAGTGGAGCGGCGGCGCCGCCTCGCCCGGTCCCGAGAAAAGGAAAACGATCAGCACGGTGTGGATCAGAGTGTGTCCCACCACCTCCTCCCGACCGAAGACCAGTGTGGTCAGCACGAAAAGCAGCGAGATCGTCAGCGCCAGGAGACGCTCCTGCAGGCACACCATGATCATGAAACCCAGGCCGATCTCGACCATGGCCGCCGCGCTGACGAAGAAATCGTGCTCGACCCCGAGCGCCAGCACCGGGTGCTCCTCCAGCAGGAGTTTGCTCCAGGACGGATAAACGAGCTTCTCGATTCCCAGCCAGATGAGACAGAAACCCAGCGTCGCGTAGAGCGCCGGAAGCGCGGTGATGCGCACCCGGTCTTTCCCCGCCCCCTGGGCCAGGAAAAACCAGCCCACCCCCGCCCACAGCAGGTAGTCCAACATGCGAAAAAAACCGAACTGCGAAATCGCCAGGACGTACAGCGCGAGCAGGCCGGCCCCGGCCAGCCGGACCGTCCGGTCGAACACCAGCAGGATCGCCACCGCGATCTGGAGCCAGACGATCCAGTCGGCTTCGGTCGAAAGGTCCGGCGCCAGCAGCTTTCCCGCCTGCCAGCACCAAATCAGCGTCACCCCCGCCCCGAGGCGCATCACAAAAAGCGAGTGCTCCTTTTTCGAGGCAAACCAGTCGTCCACCCGCGAGACCCACCCGATCCGGGTGATCCGCTCCTCGAGCAGCGTCAGCGTCACGCTGACCGCCACCGACAGGCCCCAGAGCAGGAAAAACAGCGGCGCGAGAATTTCCCGAAACGACAGGGGCCGATCGTCGAAGGAAAACTCGCTGAACCATTTGACGTGGGCCTCCGCGCTGGAAGGCCGCGCCAGAATCGCCAGCATCACGACCGTCCACAGCGGCGCCGGCGTCGTCCACCGGCGCGATCCGAAGCGAGTCGTTGGCATCGTCATGGCAAAAAAAATGGAGAAAAACGCGGCCCGCGTCCTCGTGACGAGGCCCGTTTCCATTGTTCAGACCCCGGCCATCCTGTCAATCGCCGAGATTCGTTCCGCCCGTCTTCCCGGGCCACGGGAGCCGATTCAGGAACTGATTCTCGCCGTACTCCGAAATTCCGCACAGCATGCCAGGAAAGGATTCAAAACGCCGAAAAAGCGGACGAAATTTTTTCGCGTTCGCCTTCTCCTCCCGCGCGGCGGGTCATGCCTCTGAATCGGGGCGCGCCGCCGCGAGGAAGGCCGCCACCTTCGCCATGTCCTTTCGGCCCGGGGTGCCGCTTTCGACGCCGCTGGCCACATCGACGGCGGCGGGATTCGCCTGGCGCGCGGCCTCGGCGACGTTTTCCGGGGTGAGGCCGCCGGCGAGGACGATGCGGCGGCCGGGCCAGCGCTCCACGGCTTCGCGGCCCAGCGCCCAGTCCAGCGTCTCGCCCGTGCCGCCGTAGGTCGAGGGCGCGTAGGCGTCCAGCAGCAGCACGTCGCCGGGGTAGTCGCCGGCCGCGTCGAGCGCGGCTCGGTCCTTCACGCCCACGGCTTTGTAGGCGGAAAAACCCCGAGCCAACAGGTCGCCGACATCGGCGGGCGATTCGTCGCCGTGCAACTGGGCGGCGTCGATGATTCCCTCGTCGAGCAGGCGCGCGATGGCTTCGATCGGTTCGTTGACGAAGACGCCGATCCGCGGCGCGACCCCGGCGAGTTCGCGCAGCCAGGGCGCGGCCGCGGCGGGGGCGATATAACGTTTCGATTTCGGCCAGAAATTCACGCCGATGGCGTCGGCGCCGAGTTCGATGGTTCGGAACGCCTCGTCGGCGACGGTGAGGCCGCAAATCTTCACGCGAACGGCGCCGCCGGCGCGGTCGAACAAACAGGGTTGAGTCATCGAGTCAACAGGGTTAGGTCGAGGAGTCAACAGGGTCGGGCGCCTCGGGGCGCGGCTTGAGGGTTTCCTCGATGGGGTCGCGCCGTTTCAGGGTGCCGTCGACGCTTTGCAACAGTTTCTCGATGCTGAGCGGCTTGGTCAAGATGGCCTTGACGCGGGCGTCGCGGGCGAGGTCGGCGGCGGGCGGGGGATCGCCGGTTTCGCGGACGAAAATCACGCCCGGCGCGGTGGGACTGGCGCGATGGGTGCGCGGGTGGGCCTTGCAGAGCAGCTCGTAGAGCAGGACGCCGTCGAGATCGGGCGGAAACAGCGCGAAAACGAAGAGGCGGTAATGCCGGCGCAGGGCCAATTCGAAGCCGTGAATGGCGTCGGGCGAGGTGTCGACTTCGGCGTGGGTGAAGTTCTCCAGCGCTTCGCGGACCAGCCGTCCGGTCGAGGCGACGGGGTGGACGACCAGCACCCTCGGCTTCGCGTCGGAATGCGGCGGCGGCGGCGCCAGATCGTCGAACGGTTCGGGTTCGGGTTCGGGTTCGGGTTCGGGTTCGGGTTCGGGTTCGGGTTCGGGTTCGGGTTCGGGCGCGGGCGCGGGCGCGGGCGCGGGCGCGGGCGCGGGTGAGGTTTCCGGTTTGGGAGCGGTTTCGAGCGAGGGAGGCGGGGGGTCGATCTCGTCGGAAACTTCGAGCGCGGGACCGGGATCGGTCAGCGGGGGAAACTCGAACACCGGAACCCCGGCGTTTTCGGGGCCCAGATCGTAAACAGGAAGTGTCGCGTGGAAGTCTCCATCTCCATCTCCATCTTCATCTTCGACTTCGTCCTCGACTTCGTCCTCGACTTCGTCCTCGACTTCGACTTCGACTTCGACTTCGTCCTTTTCGCCCTCATCTTCGACGACGTCGGGGCGGGGTTCGGTTTCCACCCCATTCTCGGCCTTGGGCTGGGAGTCCTCCCGCGGGGTGGAGTCGGTTTCGGCGGGATTTTCGACTTCGGGCGCCGGAGCGATCACGGCATCGGTTTCGGCGCTTGGGTCCGCCGACGCGGAGTCGGTTTCCGGAGCGGGCGCGACTTCGGGCTGGTCCTCGGCTTTCGCGGGCGAGGGGATTTTGGGCGCGGGCGCGGTTTCGGCGTTGTGATCGGGCTTGGGCGGGGGCACGATAGTCTCGCCGCCCGGGGGCGACCAAATCCTGCCGGCAGTCCTGTCAATTCTGGCCATGGTGAGAGAAGAAGAAGCGAAAATCCGAATCGTTGGGGCGCGCCAACATAACCTCAAAAACGTCGACGTGGAAATCCCGAGGAACCGGCTCGTGGTGGTCACGGGGGTGTCGGGGTCGGGGAAGTCGTCGCTGGCTTTCGACACGCTTTACGCGGAGGGGCAGCGGCGCTACGTGGAAAGCCTTTCGGCCTACGCGCGGCAGTTTCTCGATCAGTTGGAAAAGCCGGACGTCGATTTCATCGAGGGTTTGACGCCGGCCATCGCGATCGAGCAGCGGGGATCGCGGCCGAATCCGCGATCGACCATCGCGACGGTGACGGAGATATACGACTACCTGCGCATTCTCTACGCGGCGCTGGGTCGTCCGCACGATCCGGAAACGGGCGCTCCGCTGACGCGGCACACCATTCACGACATGGTGGAAACGCTGACGGCGCTGCCGGAGCGGACGCGGGTGCTGCTGCTCGCGCCGGTGCCGCCGGCGGAGGCGCGGCCGCTGGACGAGTTTCTGGACCGGCTGAAGAAGCAGGGCTTTCTCCGAGCGCGGCTGGACGGGGTGATTTGCGAGCTGGACGGCGAAATGCCGGCTTTGCCGAAAGGGAAAAAAGGAGGGCCGGCCGCGGTCGAGATCGTGGTGGACCGGCTGGCGATCCGCGAGGACATCCGGGGGCGGTTGGCGGACTCGATCGAGACGGCGCTGCGCTGGTCGCAATCGCGGGTGGGCGCGCTGACGCGGGCGGCGGAGGCGGACGAGGACGCGGAGTGGGAGCGGCACGATTTCACGACGACTTTCACAAATCCGGAGACGGGCTACAGCCTGCCGGTGCTGACGCCGCGGCATTTTTCCTTCAACAGCCATCTGGGGGCGTGTCCGGAATGCCACGGACTGGGGGCGTCGCTGTCGCCGGACCCGGAGCTGTTCGTGCCCGATCCGGACAAGTCGCTGGCCGACGGGGCGGTGAAGACGTGGTGGTCGGGGTCGAAGCTGCGAAAGGGCCACCATCAGCACGCGATCCTCGACCTGGCGAGGAAGATGGGCGAGGATCCCGGGAAACCGGTCCGGGAACTGTCGCGGGAGTTCAAGCGGGCGCTTTTCCACGGAGCGGAGGGGGTGAAATTCGAGGGCTTGTCGGTGCAGGCGCGGCGGCTGCTGGAAACGAGCAAGAGCGAGATGACGCGGCGGAATGTGAAGCGTTTCATGTCGCTGAAACCGTGCAAGGTCTGCGAGGGACGCCGGTTGAAACCGGAAATCCTCGCCGTGACGCTGCCGCACGAAACGAAGCCGCTATCGATCGAGGGCCTGACCCGGCTGCCGGTGGCGGCGGCGCTGGAGTGGCTGGAAGGCATCGTCCTGACCGGGCGGCAGCGGGAATACGCGGGGGATTTGATCCACGAAATCCGAAAGCGGATCGGTTTCCTCCATCGGGTGGGGCTCGGGTACCTGACGCTCGACCGCGAGAGCGGCACGCTGTCGGGCGGGGAGAGCCAGCGCATCCGTCTGGCGACGCAGCTCGGCGCGGGACTGGCGGGGGTGCTTTACGTGCTGGACGAGCCGAGCATCGGCCTGCACCAGCGGGACAACGAGCGGCTCATCGCCACGCTGAAAAGTCTGCGGGACCTCGGCAACACCGTCGTGGTGGTCGAGCACGACGAGGACACCATCCGGGCCGCCGACTGGGTGCTGGACCTCGGCCCCGGCGCGGGACCGGAGGGCGGCCGGGTGCTGGCGACGGGCACGCCGGCGGAAATCGAGGCCGATCCCGGCTCGCCGACGGGGGAGTGGCTCTCGGGGAAAAAACGCATCCCGCTCCCGGAAACTTCGGCGTTGCTGGCGGTCGAGCCGGTTTGGTTGACGGTGCGGGACGCGCGCGAGCACAACCTGAAGGGCATCGACGCGCGCTTTCCGCTGGGCCGTTTCTCCTGCGTCACCGGCGTGTCCGGCAGCGGCAAATCGACGCTGATCGACGACATCCTGCGCCGGGCGCTGTTTCGGCATTTCCACGGATCGAAGGAGGCGCCGGGCGCGCACGACGGCATCGACGGGCTGGAGCACATCGACAAGGCGATCGTGATCGACCAGTCGCCCATCGGCCGCGGCCCGCGGTCGAACCCGGCGACCTACATCGGCGTGTTCGGGCCGATCCGCGATCTTTTCGCGCAGTTGCCGGCCTCGCGGGCGCGGGGCTACGAGCCGGGTCGCTTCAGTTTCAACGTGGCGGGCGGACGCTGCGAGGCCTGCCAGGGCGACGGGCTGATCAAGATCGACATGCATTTCCTCGGCGACGTTTACGTGACCTGCGAGGCCTGCGGCGGCCGGCGCTACAACCGCGAGACGCTCGACATTCTCTACCGGGGCGTGAACATTGCCGACGTGCTGGACATGACGGTGTCGGAGGCGACGGTGTTCTTTCAGAAGATCCCCGCGATTCACCAGAAGCTCCGCGCCCTTCGCGATGTCGGGCTCGGCTACGTGAAGCTCGGGCAGTCGGCCACCACGCTTTCCGGCGGCGAGGCGCAGCGCGTAAAGCTGGCCGCCGAGCTGGGAAAGACGGCGACGGGCCGGACCGTTTACCTGCTCGACGAACCGACCACGGGCCTGCACTTCGCCGACATCCACACCCTGCTCGGCGTGTTTTACCGCCTCCGCGACCAGGGGAACACGCTGATCGTGATCGAGCACAACCTCGACGTGGTCAAATGCGCCGACTGGATCGTCGATCTCGGGCCGGACGGCGGGGAGAACGGCGGCCGTGTCGTCGCCGAGGGGGCGCCCGCGGCGATCGCGGAGAATCGGGACAGCCTGACGGGCAAATACCTGGCGCCGGTGCTGGAGCGGGCGTCACAACCGGGAGGTGAGGCGTGACCGCCGGCGGCGGCGAGGGCGGACAGCGGGCGCGGCTCCCGCTGCGGCGCGCGACCTGGTGGTCCTTCGCCGTCGGCCTGCTGATGCTCGGCATCAAGACGGGAGCGTGGTGGGTGACGCAATCGTCGGCCATTCTGAGCGACGCGGCCGAGTCGGTCGTGCATGTGGCGGCGGTGGCCTTTGTGGTGTTCAGCATCCATCTCGCGCAGAAACCGCCGGATTCGGATCATCCCTACGGTCACGCCAAGATCAGTTTCTTTTCCGCCGGGTTCGAGGGCGGGCTGATTTCGCTGGCGGGCGTTTTCATCATGGTGCAGGCGGCGAAACAGTGGATCGCGGGGGCGCTGCCGCACCATCTCGGTCCGGGCACGCTGCTGACGGCGGTGGCAATGGCGATCAATGCCGCGCTGGGTCTTTATCTGATCCGGTTCGGGAAACGTTGCGGTTCGCTGATTCTCGTCGCCAACGGCCAGCACGTTCTCACCGACGCGTGGACCAGCATCGGGGTGCTCGCCGGGCTGGCGCTCACCTGGGCGACGGGCTGGGCGGGATTCGACCCGCTGTGCGCGATTCTGGTCGCGCTGAACATCCTCTGGTCCGGCATTCGCCTGATGTGGCGCAGCGCCGGCGGGCTCATGGACCGCGCCGACCCGGCGATCCAGGAGGCCCTGACGACCCGCCTCGACCGGGCGACGGCCGCGCGGGGCATCACCTGGCACCAGATGCGGCACCGGCATCTGGGCGACGGGCTGTGGGTCGATTTGCACCTCGTTTTCGACGACCGCGTCACCGTCCGGGACGCGCACGAGGTCGCGACGGAGATCGAGCGCGAGATTCGCGACGAACTCGGGCCCAACACTTTCGTCACCACCCACCTCGAGCCGCGCGAGGACCACGAGCGCATCCATGGGCATCCGCCGGGCGCGGGTGATCTGGCGCCGCCCGAGGCGGAGGTCGGTCATCCGGGCACGGAGCCGGATTGAAATGGAAACGCCGCCCCCGTCTTCGGACGGCGAAAAACCTACCCGCGCAGCGCCGCGGCGGCGGCTTCGAGCGAGGGCACATCGGCGACGGAAAGCACCGTGGCGGCGCGTTCGATGCGCTTCATCAGGCCCGCGAGCACCCCGCCCGGACCGAACTCGACGAAGGTCGTTTCGCCCCGGTCGAGAAAGACCCGCATGGACTCCGCCCAGCGAACCGAACCCGTGACCTGGGCCTCCAGCGTGCGGCGAATGTCCTCGACACCCGAAACGGCCCGCGCCTCGACATTGCAGACGACGGGCACGGCGGGTTCCCGAATGGCGACCGTCGCCAGTTCGGCGGCGAGTTTTTCCCGGGCCGGCCGCATGAGGCGCGAGTGGTAGGCGCCGGCGACGTCGAGTTCCTTCGCGATCTTGATGCCGCGGGCTTTCGCTTCGGCGACGGCGCGGGCGACACCCGGTTTGGTTCCGGAAACGACGATCTGGCCGGGCGCGTTGAAATTCGCCACATCGATGTCGCACTCGGCCGCCAGTTTTTGGACAGCTTCCTCGTCACCACCGATCATGGCGGCCATGGCGCCCTCGATGGCGTCGGTGGCCTCCTCCATGAACTGGCCGCGTTTCGCGACCAGCCGCATACCCGTCTCGAAGTCGAAGGTGCCCGCCGCCGCGTGGGCGGTGAATTCCCCGAGCGAAAGACCCGCCGTTCCCGCGATCTCGAGATCCGGCACCCGCTCGCGAAGCAGGTCGAAACACGCCAGCCCGTGCGCGTAGAGCGCCGGCTGGCAGCGCGAGGTGCGCGTCAGCTCGGCTTGGGGACCGTCGAACATCGCTCCGGTCAGGGAAAACCCGAGCAGATCGTCGGCCGCCTCGAAGCGCGCGCGCGCCTCGGGGAAAGCCTCGGCCAGATCGCGGCCCATGCCGACGGCCTGGGCGCCCTGGCCGGCGAAGATCGGAACGATTCGTCTGCTCATGGAAAATCTTGAAGGTGCGTGAAAAATGAAGCGAACACGGGCGGAGGCGCGGCTCGTCGCCTCGCTTGGCGAAGCGTGCAGATAAAGGGTCAAGGCCCGCCCAAGTCAAACGGAATCCGGCGCCGCGGGACCGGTCATTCCGTCACCTCGACGCCCAGCGCCGGCAACACCTCGCGCTTCAGCCGCTCGATGCGATTCTCGGGGAAGGGATGGGTGCTCAGGATCTCGGGTTGCCCGCCCGATCCGGCCGCGTCGCGGAGGATTTCCATGACGCCGATCATGGCCCGGGGATCGTAGCCGGAGTCGAGCATCAGCTTGGCGCCGATTTCGTCGGAGTGAAACTCGTCGCCGCGGCCGTATTTGGTGCTGATGACGTGGTTGACCATGCCCGCGACGCGCTGGTTGGCGCCCGCGTCGTCGGAGATGGCGGTGCCGACGGCCATGCCGATGCCGGCGAACAGACCCTGGCTGGCCATCTGCTCCGCCGAATGCCGCGCGAGGACGTGGCCGATCTCGTGTCCGAGGACACCGGCCAACTCGTCCTCGTTTCGCAGCAGTTTGAACAACGCGGCGGTGATGAAAATCTGCCCGCCCGGCAGCGCGAAGGCGTTGATGGTTTCCTCGTCGCGGAGCAGGTGAAACTTGAACCGGTAGGGCGATCGCGCGGCGATGGTCGAGCGCACCAGGCGGCCGCCGACTTCGTCGACCTTCGCCCGGGCCTCGGCGCTGGGGTGGAGCCCGCCGTACTGCTGTTCCATCTGCGCCTCCGCCTGGAGCCCGAGCGCGATCTCCTGCTCCGGCGAGAGGCTGATGCGCTGTTTCTCGCCCGTGTAGGGATTCACCTCCTCGTGGGTGGACATGTAATACTTCGCCACCGCGAAACTCAGGATCAGGAGGGCGAAAACGATGCGCGTCGTGCAGCCGGAGCGGCTCCGACCGCGCATCGCGTTTCCGAAGGCCTGGCGGCGGGGGGATCCGTCGGGATAGCTCATGATTTTTCGGGGGGGAAGAAGGAGAGAAAAGTCAGTTCGAGGCGTTTGGGGCGGCCGGCGTTTCGCGTTTGGCGGCCTCGCCCTCCGCCGGGAGTTCGGACGCCGAAACGGGCCCGAAAGTCACGCCGCCCGTGGCCGCCCATTCGACGCCGCGCTTCAGGGTTTCCTGAAAACCGACACCGCTCATCGCCGCGGTGTCGTGTCCCAGCGTGGTGTGAAAGACACGGCCCTTTCCGAACTCGATCGTCATCAGCATCGGCTCGTCCTCGCCGGAGCCGCCCTTTTCCGGGTCGGCGAAGGCGGTGGCCAGCACGGTCACGTTTTCGGCCGGGCCGCGCAGCCGGTCGTAAAGCTCGTCGGTCGCGTGCCTCCACGCCGCCGGCAGTCCCTTGACGATCGGGTGCCCCGGGTCGCGGATGGTGACGAGGAATTCGTGCTTCGCGCCGTGGGAACCGCCCCGGCCCGGCGTGGTGTCCCTGACGAATTTGCCGTCGCGCAGCCGCAGGTAGGGACCGGACAGCTCGTTGCGCCCGCCCCAGCCGCCGACGCCGATCATGGCGTTGTAGGCGCGCCATTGGGGAAAGGAATTGTTCGCCGCGTGGACGCTCACGAAACCGCCGCCGCCGGAGACATAGGCTTCGAGCGCCTTTTCGACCTCGGCGGGCCACGGTTCTCCGTTGTAGTTCGACACGACCACGTCGTGGGCGGCGAAATCCGGGCGCCAGGCGTCCCACTTCGCCTGGTTTTCCTGTTTGAGCTGTTCGGTTTCGGCGACCCATGCCCGCATCGCTTTTTCGAAGGCCGCCTTCGCCGCCGGATCGTCGCCCTTCGGTTTGCCGGGGCCGCGCGGCGGGGCCGGCGGGCTGGTGGAGACTTCGACCTCAAAACGTCCCGACGATTCGAGCACGGCTTTCAGCACGGGCGTCGTCTGTTGCCAGGCGTGGTTGTTCTGCCCGTCGACGAGGAGCACCCTGAGCTTTTCGGCGGCGCCGGAACTGGTGGCGAGCAGGAACGTCAACCCGATTCCGGGTGAAAGGGCGCGAAAAAGGGTCGAAATCGGCATGGTGCGGCATTCTATCAGGCCCGCCGCGCCGGGCCAGCCGAATTTCGCCGAAAATCGAGGCGCGACCCAACAGGGTTGGGTCGGTCACTCAACCCTGTCAGGTGGAGGAGAGGCCGCGGTCAGGCGGCCGCCAGCCGGGCCTCCTCGGGCGTCGAGAGGGGGACGGGCCTTTTCCTGGCGCGACGCCACAGCCACCAGGCCCAGAAGGGCAGGTTCACGAGGAAGATCCAGTCCATCTTTTCCACGTGATAAAAGTAGAGGCCGAACATGAGGTCGTTCAGCCAGTGGAAGAGGATGAACATCACGCCGAAGATCAGGTTGGTGAGGCGGTTATAGAGGCCGAGCAGGGCGATGCACTGGAGGCCGACGCCGCAACCGAGCAGCAGGCGGGTCCAGTTGCGGTGCTCGAGCATGAAGTTGGCGAGCTTGGGCAGCTTGTCGGGCGCCCAGTCGGCGTCGAGGTCGTTGTAGAAATTCTGCCGGTGGGTCTTCACCACCTGGACGCCGATGTAGTGGCTGTTGAGGAACCATTCGCCGCCGGATTTGAACTGCTTGATGACGCCGGGAATCATGTAGCTGGCGATGATCATCAACTGCGAGTAGCGGATCAGGACATCCCACCAGGTGCGGCCGTTCTTGTTTTCGGAGGGTTTGCGGAAACCCATCGCCTCGCGCGGGTTTTTGAAGAGCGCCCACAGGACGACGATGGTCTGGGCGAGCAGCACCAGCGAGACCATGTGGAAGCCGTGGTAGATGTAGCCCTGCGAGTTGTAGAGGGTGCGGCTGCCGATGCTGACGAAGCACAGGATCGGCAGCACCACGGGAAGGCCGCGGCCGCACGCGTAGAGGACGAGGCAGGGAATGACGATCCACCGCAGGGCTTTGACGAAGCCGTCGTCGTTGAAGAAGGTCAGGTCGAAAAACTTCGCGAGGCCGTCGGGACGCGGCTGGGAGTCGTAGGGAATTTTGACTTCGCTGCTGGGCAGCAACTCGTTGATGGGGGGCAGCGGCCGGAGGGCGGTGTTCAGGTCCTTGTCGCCGACGACTTTCGTCAGCCACTGGCCGGGCACGATCTTCTCGGCGAGGTTGAGGCCGTTGTTGGAAAAGGGGGCGTCCAGCGGCATCGTCTGGAAGAGCAGGTAGGCGAACAGCACGCGCATGAAGACGACTTCGAAGCGGTGAAACTTCGGGATGCCGAAGTGCCGGGAAAGATTTCGCACCCAGGGACGCTGGCGGAACTGGTCGATCTTGTCGGTGATCTGGCTCATGATGAAAAAGGGATGAGGTTTGCTCGTGAAAACGGGTTTTGGCGACGGGGGAACTCCGGCGCGGGGTCAGGAGGCGGGCTGGCTGGCCACGACTTTGGGCGTTTCGGAGAAACCCGTGTCGTCGTCGTAAACGATCCACACCTCCACGAGCTGGAGTTTGTCGGGCAGCGTGTTGGCGTGCTTGGTCGCCTGGTCGCGGAGGAAATTCAGCAGGTCGTTCCCGATCTTGGCGCGGTCGGCGTCGGAGAGTTCGTCGCGGTGTTTGCCCTGGGTCTTGGCGACATCGTCGGCCCAGGCCTTGAACATTTTCTTCACCTTCGGGGCGGTGATGGAGGTCAGCTTGCGGACGGGAAGCGGCTGCGCCCGCCCGGCGTCGTCCACGGTGGCGAGATAGAAGTAGTTCTCGCTCTCGTTCGGGTCCGAATACATCGGGAAATGGCAGAGCGGATAGAAATCCTGCACCCACAACGACAGGAAGACGACGAAGGGGGCGGCGAAAAACGAGTGCCGGAAATAAATCCAGGCGCCCAGACACAGGATCGTGATGATGGCGAATAAGGCTTGCATAACCGGGCGGACCTTCAGGCGGAGGTGGCGGGGGCGAAAGTGGATTTCGAGGGCGGGGAGGGTTTTTGTTCAGCTTCCGCGCAAGCGAGGCCAAAAAATGCGTATTTCAAAAAAAACCGCCGAATGTCGCGAATGGACGCCAGGCGACAAAAAATTCGGGGAATCGGGCGTTGCCCTTCGCGGGGCGATGCGGTATGAACGTCGGAGGGAGCGAAACCGAAAATGAGAAACACGAACACGATTTTCCTGTGGCTGCTGGGCGCCGGGCTCTGGCTGGGCCTCCTGAACGGGGCGTCGGCCCAGACGCTGGTTTACCGGATGGAGTTCAAGAAGTCCGGGAACAGCATCAATTTCGAGATGTTCGACGGGGCCTACTTCGTCGTGGATGGGCTCGGCGGCACGGGGTCCTTCGTGGTCACCTACCGGGAGGATGGACGCGATTTCTATCTCTCGACGGCGGATTCGGGCACGCTGTTTTTCGCGGTGCGGCCGGGGAAGGAACGGGCCATCGTCCGTGCCACGGCGCAGGCCGGGACCGACGGCGAGTCGCACTACCTGGCGATCGGCGACCTGAGCAGCCGTATCACGGTCAATTTGCGCGGCCAGCGGGTGACGCTCGCGGTGGCGCCGGTGTTGCGCGGCTGGGTGCTGGCCTCCGACCCGGAGAATGACGTGGAGTTTCCGCCGGCGGACGGCAGCATCGGTGTCGCGGGTTTCGCGACGCTCAAGGCCACGCTGGACCGCGACCGCACGCGGGCGGCCAACCGCGCCAATTCCGACACGGCCTCCGCCCTCCAGACCCTGATCGCCGATCTCGAGAGCCGCGGCTACGAAAGCGGCGCCTCCGACACCGACACCACGGAGACGACGACCGAGGCCGCGCCCTGAGAAGGGCCGCCCGTTGCGTGGAGAGTCCTGAAACGGCTCACTTGGAACCTGGAGCCGGAGCCGCGCGTTTCCGCCAAAGTCAGCTCCCCTTTTTCCCGCTGAAAAGGGACCGGAACCAGCCCTGTTTCTTGGCCGGTTTGGCGGTGGCCGTCGGGCGGGAGCCGGTGAATTCCTCCATCGAGGGCCCCAGGCCGGTCCGCGTGATGATTTCCTGATCGGCCGACTCCTGGTCGATCGCGTCGTCGATGATCTGGGGCTGGATGAAGATCAGCAGCTCCTGCCGGTTTTGCTCGGTGGACTGGGAGCCAAAGACCTTGCCGACGAAGGGCACGTTGGTGAAAAGCGGCAGGCCGGACTCGTTCTTGCGGTCGTCCTCGGAGATCAGGCCGCCCAGCAGCACGGTGCCGCCGTTTTGCACGATGATGGTGGTGCTCAGCGACTGGGTGCCGATGGTGGGGATCTGGTCGGCCCCGATGGTCTGGCTGCCGACGATGTCGTCGTTGACCTGGTTGATCTGCAGGGTGATCTCGTCCTGATCGTTGATGTGCGGCAACACGTCGATCTGGAGCACGACATTGACGAAGTCGATGCTCGCGGTGACGACGGGGTTCACGGTGGTCTGGTTGGAGTCGAGCACGGACTGGGTGCTGCGCGGCACGGCCACGCGCTGGCCGGTGAGGATGGTGGCCGGCTTGTTGTTGACCGTGTAGATGGAGGGTTGCGAGAGCACTTTGAAACGATCCGTCGCCTCCAGCGTGGAGAGAAAGCCGTCGAGGTAGGGATTGATCTGCCCGTAGAGGGACAGTCCCTGCGCGGCGGGGAGGAAATTCGCCACCTGATCGAGGTCGTTGATGTCGAGGAGCGCCTGGGAGGAGCCGATGCGGCTTTTGAAAATGCCCGCGCCGTTGTAAATCCGCCCGTCGGGTCCCGCCGTCTCCAGCGTGCGGAGGAGATCGAAGCCAAAGTCGAAGTCGTCCCCGAGGCTGAGCTGGGCGATGATGGCCGAGATCTTGATCTGCCGCGGCTTGATGTCGAGCGAGTCGATGAGGTCGTTGATCAGGTCCAGATGCTCCTGGGGACCGAAGACGAGCAGCGTCTCGTTCAGGCTGTCGCCGATGAGAAGCGTCTTGCCGATCACCATCGAGACGGGTTCCGGATTCTGCGTCTGGAACGACGACTGCGCGCCGCCCCCGCCGCCAAAGCCGCCTCCGAAGCCACTCGACCCGAAGCCGCTCGATCCGAAACCGCTCGACCCGAAGCCGCTGTTGCCGAAGCTGTTGCTCCCGAAACGGTTGTTGCCGAAGCCATTGCTGTTCGACAGCGTCGAGGCGTTGCCCTGCGCGCCCTGGCCGGCGCCCCCGACGCCGCTCCCGCTGCTGCTCACCTCCACCTCGCCCATCCCGCGCACCAGCGCGTCGCCCGCGATCTGCATGAAACTGAGCACCGAGAGATGGTTGAGTTTTCGCTCCATCTTTTGCGAAAGCTCCGCCGGCGCGTCCAGATGCTCGATCAATTGCTCGATCCGCGCCATGTCCGCCGGTCGCGCCTCCACGAAGATGCGGTTGGTCCGCGCGATGGGCCGGATGATGGGCTGGGCCGCCTTGGCCGAGGCGCCGCCGCCATACGTCGTGTTGCGCGCCGCCGCCGCGTTGTTTGCCCCGGGGAGATTGGCCCCGCCCGGCGCGTTGTTGTTGCCGATCTGCGGCGCGTTTGGCGCGACGGGCGACCGCGACGCGCCCGGCGACACCGGCGAATCCTCCGAGTCCAGCCCGAGAATGTCCGCCAGGCCCTCGGCGACATCCTCCGCGTCGGCGCGCTCGAGTTGAAACGAGCGCTGCTCCGTCTCGGTCGGCGGCAGATCGATCTCCTCGCGCAACTGGATCATTTTCCGGATCAGCGACGCGTTTTCCGTGATGACGACCGCCTCCGCGTTGTTCAGCGGCGTGATCATCCCGTGCGGATGCACCGGCATCACCGTCGTGAAAACCTCCGCCGCCTCGCTCGCCGGCAGGTAGGAGAGCGGCATGATGTAGGTCACCACGTCGTCGCCCTCCGGCAGGTCGTCCGCCTTCGTGAAAATCGGCACCCCCTCGGTGCGCGGCTGCTTGCCGCCCGCCACCGAGATCGCCTTCATCGTGTCCGGGTCCTCGGTCGGGATGATCGCGAAGCCGTTCAGCAGCAGGCTTTTCTCGATAAAGGCGATCGATTCCTCCTTCGTCGCGAAACGCCCGTTCGACTTCATCGTCAGGGTCGCCCCCTGGAGCGCCGCGTCGCGGATCACCCGCTTGCCCGAGCGCAGCTCGTACTCCCCGAGGATGATCGCCAGGTCCGCGTTCGGCATGAAATCGACACTGAAACCGCCCCCGGCGTTGTTGCCCCCGTCGTTCGCGTCCGCCGCCTGGGCGGCCTGCGCCGCAGTGGGAGCGTTTTGATTCTGCGCCAGACCACTCGCCGCCAGCCCCAACCCCATGGCCGCGAGCGCGCCGAATATTTTAAAAATTTGTCCCGGTTTCATGAGCCCGCAGCATAACGGAAACCCATCCGGAGGCAAACCCCGAAAATGTCACCCCGACTCGGGCGCCGGCGCCGGAATTTTTTTTGGAAAAACCCCCGAATCACGATTCGAACCGCGCCGAAGCCGGATACGAGCCCAGATTCCGGATGCGCAGCGAGACCGCCCGCGCCATTTCCAGCGCCTGTTCCACCTTCGGGTCGGCGTGGTTCCCGTCCAGTTCGACGAAGAACCGGTACTTGTTCGGCTGCCCCGCGATGGGGCGCGACTCGATGCGCTTGAGGTTCACCGCCGACTTCGCGAAAGGCTCCAGAAAGCGGAACAGGCTCCCCGACGAATCCGGCAGCACCACCGCGAGGCTGGTGCGCGCGTTTTCCGGCGCCGAGGCATTGGGCGAGTGGGCCACCACGAAAAACTGCGTGATGTTCGGCACCTCCGCCGCGATCGGGTAGTGCAGCACCGACAGCCCGTAGCGCTCCGCCGAGTCCCGCGGCCCGATCGCCGCCGCGCCCGGCTCCTGCGACGCGAAGATCACCGCGTTCGACGTGCTCGGCGCCACGATCTGCTCCGCCCGCGGGTAGTGCGCCTTCAGCCATTTCTCGCAATGGTGGAACGGCGCGAAATGCGAGTAGATCTTCGTGACCGCCTCGTTCTCGCGGCCCAGCAGCGCCAGCTTCACGTTCAGCGCGATCTCCTCGAGGATGAAAAACGGGCTGTCGTCGCGCAGAATGCGGTCCACCGTCGCCGTGATGATCCCGCCCGACGAATTCTCGATCGGCACGATGGCGACGGTCTCCGGCTCGCCCTCGAGGTAGTCGAAGACCTCGTCCACCGACGGCCGCGGCACCAGCTCCCGCGCCTCCCCGAAGCGCGTCCGCGCGACGAGATGGGAAAAGCTTCCCTCCGGACCGAGATAGGCGACGGGCGTGGAGTCGGTGATGGTCATGGCGAATGCGGCGGGCAAGCGAATCTCCGAAGTTTTGACAGGATTGACAGGATTTTTTTCGATTCGTTCCCCGCCGCGCGCCGATGTCACCGGCTCCGTTTTCACCCGGAAAACGGGTTCTGGCGCGTCAGGCCCGCCAAAATCCAGAAAATATAGAAAACCCTTAAAAACTCCGAAACCACGCAGAAAATCGACGAAATAATTCCCCCGAACGACGATTTCCAGTACCCGGACGTGGATTTCCAATACCCGGACGCGGATTTCCTTGATCCGGCCATCGCCTTCCCATTGGAAAACGTCGTCCGTCTGTCGGAAAACGGTCCCCGGCATGTGCCGATCCCCGTTTTCCATTCCGAAAACGGAGAAATCTCGAGGGCGGACGATCGTTTCGCGGGGGAAACGCCCGCGCGTGGGCGTGGCGCGCTACCGCGGGTCATAACACCGGGAGGAAATGGCGACCGCGAGAATCGGGCATCCGCAGGCGTCGCCGCGCTTCAGCCTGGGTTCGAGTTTCTCGAGGTTGGTGGTGGTGGTGGTCGCGAACATCCCGGCTTTTTTCTTGCTTGTTTCCCCCGGGGTTCTCTATTCTCTCGTTATGGATGAGCCGGAGCATCATGTTTTTTTCTCCTACGCCCGCGCCGACAACCGCGCCCCGCTGGGCAAAAACGGCGAGGGCTGGGTGACCGCCTTTCACAAAACGCTCACCGAGCGCCACCGCCGCTTCACCGGCAAGGAACTTCGCATCTTCTTCGACACCGAGGCCATCGACGACCTCTCCGACTGGCGCGGCCGGATCGGCGCCGGGCTGCGGAGTTCGCGGATTTTTCTCGCCTTCCTCTCCCCGGCCTACATCCGGTCGAAAAACTGCCGCTGGGAGTGGATCGAATACCTGCGCCGCGAGCACACCCTGGTGCGGGGCGACGACGGCATCGCCCCGTTGTATTTCGTGACCGTGCCCGACATGCCGGGGGCCAAAACGGACGACCCCGAAGGCATGGCCATGCTGGAAAAAGAACTGCGGGCCGACCAGGAGATCGCCGCCTGGCTCGACGCGATCCGTGAGGACCTGCGACGCCGCAATCTCTACATCGACACCGCCGCCGCCGGCCGGCATCCGCGGGCCGCCTTCGATCTGCGGCCCTGGTTCGGGGAAGGGCCCGATCTGCTGGCCGAGATCGACGCCGGGGAAAGGCTGGAGCGGCTCCGGCTCGACCCCGCTTCGGACGAGCACGATCTGGTCGAGTTCGCCGATCGCATCGAGCGCCTCGACCGCACCCTCGCGAAACGGCTCGATCGCTGTCTTTTGGCCAGTATGGCGCCGGGAAATTTGGGGCGTTCCTACCCGCACTTCGTGGGCCGGCATCGGGAACTCATCGAGCTGCATCGGGCTCTGACCACCGACCGCGCCGGGCTGCTGACCGCCGCCCACGGGCTGGGCGGACAGGGGAAAACCGCCCTGGCGGTGCAGTATGCCTTCGCCTACGCCGAATTTTACGCCGCCGGCGGGCGCTGGCTGGTTCCCTGCGAGGGCAAGACCACCCTGGGCGAGGCCTTTCTCGAGCTGGCTCGCGATCCCGAGCTGAATTTCGAGGTTGCCGACGACGCGGCCGAGCATCCCGACCGCGCCGTTCGCGAGGTGCTGGTCTCCCTGCGGGAGTTTACCCGGCGCAACCAGGAGCGGATACAGGAGAAACTCGCCGCCCATCCCGAGCGCCATTTTCCCGACGGTTTGCCCGATCCGCGGCCGCGCGCCCTCGTCATCCTCGACAATGTCGATGCCGCCGCCATCCTGCATCCCGATCAGCTCGCCCTGCTGCCCGAGGACGAGTGGCTCGAGATCGTCGTCACCACCCGGATGAACCCCGCCGCGTTCCAGGCCGGGCGCCGGCAGATCCAGCCCATTCCCATCGATTCCCTCCCGCCGAGCGACGCCGTGGCCCTGCTCCGGGAATTCCAGCCGGAGCGGCGGTTCGCCTCGCCGGCGGAGGAGGCCGCCGCCCGCGAGATCGCCGAGGCCCTCGGCGGCTACGTGCTCACCGTCGAGCTGGTCGCCGCCTGGCTCGGGGAAAAGGAGGACGGCCACACCCGGGGCGTCACCTTCGCCGGATTCCTCGAGCGTCTCCGCGACGAAGGGCTGGTCCGCAACCTCGACGAGATCGCTCTGGAGGAAAGGGTTCAACACCGGAAACAACTGACCGAGAACCAGACCAGCTTCATCCTCGAGGAGACCCTGCGCGGCCTGCCGGAGGAGGCGCTCTGTCTGCTGCGCCACGCCGCCTTTTGCTCGCCCGATTTCCTGGTCATGGACTGGCTCCGGGAGATCGTGGCTCGGGAATATCCCGCGATGCGCGACACCGAGGGCGAAAGACAGCGGGCGATCGCGGACCTCGGGCGCGCCCTGCTCGCGAACGCCGGCGACGAGGCCCCGAGCGCCGCCGCTCTTCTCGCCCTGCTTCAGAATCCCGACACCGCGACCGGGCTCCTCGAAACCCTCCGCGAGGGGCGGGAGAAAAACGACGATGAAGAAGAGGGCGGCGGCCTATTCGAGATGCTCGAAAAAATCGCGCCTTCGCCCGCCCACCCGCCCGGACGCGAGGATCCCTTTGTGGCCTTGTGGCGACGACTGGCCGGGCTGCGCCTCCTCACGCCGGCGGAGATCGGGGAAGACGCCGCCGCCGCCCCGGCGCCGGCCGAGGCGGATCGTGGCAACCCCGTTCCCCGGCTCGC
The DNA here is from genome assembly GCA_024233085.1 of Akkermansiaceae bacterium. Taxonomy (GTDB): domain Bacteria; phylum Verrucomicrobiota; class Verrucomicrobiia; order Verrucomicrobiales; family DEV007; genus JAEUHH01. Next base: position 170,409 of record JACKQC010000004.1, on the reverse strand, counting down.
CCGGCTCCACCGCGTGGTCGCCGAACACCTCCGGGAGTCCCTGACGACCGAAGCGCGCGAGGCCTGCGTGGAGCGGTGTGTCGAAACCGTCGGCGAACGACAGACGGCCTTCGAACACGCCTGGCAAATCGATCCCGCTTCCCACTGGCTCCTCCGGCCCCTGGAGGAAAACACCCTGCGCCTGCTTCGGTGGCGGCCCGGCAGTCATCGCCTCGCTCTCGCCTGCGGCGTCTGCGGTCAGGCGCACCGGACCATTGGCCAGCTCGCCCGCGCCGGGCAGTTGCTCCGGATTTTCGAAAAGACCCTGCGCGACGAGAACGCGACGGCGACCGAAGACAACGAAACCGCCCGCCTGCATTCGGCGGCTCTGAACGAACTCGGCAATTTCTTCCTGGCCCGCGGCCAGGCCGGCGACGCCGAAGCGGCCCTCGAGCAATTCCAGCAATCCCTCGACACCCGGCGACGCCTCTACGAGCAGAACCCCAACTCCGCCCAGGCCGCGCGCGATCTTTCCGTCTCTCTGAACAAACTCGGCGATTTCTTCCTCGCCCGCGGCCAGGCCGGCGACGCCGAAGCGGCCCTCGAGCAATTCCAGCAATGCCACGAAACGCTCCAACGCCTCTACGAGCAGAACCCCAACTCCGCCCAGGCCGCGCGCGATCTTTCCGTCTCCCTGAACAAACTCGGCGATTTCTTCCTCGCCCGCGGCCAGGCCGGCGACGCCGAAGCGGCCCTCGAGCAATTCCAGCAATCCCTCGACATTGCCCAACGCCTCTACGAGCAGAACCCCAACTCCGCCCAGGCCGCGCGCGATCTTTCCGTCTCGCACTTCAAGTTTTTCCATCTGTATCGGGAACAGGAAAAGCAAACCGAAGCGGTGACCCACCTCGCCCATTGCTTCGCCATTCTCGACGGATTTCACCGCGCGGGTCGGCCCATGGATCCCCAGATGCGGGCGCTGCACGCGCAATTGGCCCCGAGGTTCAACCGCGAATCGTAAATTGTCGCCGTGGCCATCGATTCCGGTTTGTGGACCGCCGCATGGCCAACCTGGCGATGATTTCTGGGATGGAATCGTCCGCCTGCCCCTCTGCCTCCAACCGCCGCCGACCGAACAGGGTTGACTCGGGGACCTAACCCTGTTTGGTGGGGGGCATGAATGCGATGGATTGGCCCGATTTGATGCGCTCGACCCGCTGGGCGGCGCTGGGGACGGTGGACGCGGCGGGGGCGCCGCTGGTCTCCGCCGTGGCCTTCGCGCCGGCGGAGGGGGCGCTGCTCGTCCATGTCTCGCAACTGGCGGCCCACACGCGGAATCTGCGGGAGCGGCCGCGCTTTTCGCTGCTGCTGTCGGAGCCGGACTCGGGGGAGGCGACCGACCCGCAGACGCTGGCTCGGTTGACGCTCTCGGGCGGGGCGGCGGTGGTGGACCGGGAAAGCGGGGAAGACTTCGCGGCGGCGGCGCGGGCCTATCTGGCGCGGTTTCCGGAGGCGGAGCCGCGCTTCGGCTTCGGGGATTTCCACCTCATCCGCCTGACGCCGGAGTCGGGGAATTTCGTGGGCGGTTTCGGCCGGGCGGCGCGGCTGGACGGGGCGAAAATCGCGGCGGCTCTCGAGAATTTCTGACCGCGGATCTCGCGGATCACTCGGGGCGCCAGGGGCGGGGATAGCTGCCGAGGAGGGTGACGCGCTTGCCCTGGGACTCGAGTTTTTCGACGGCGTGGGCGACGGCGTCGTCCTCGATGTGGCCCTCGACTTCGATGTAGAAGGAAAAGCGGCCGGACCCGGAGGACTGGAGGTGGCTGTCGACCTGGGCGACGTGGAGCCGCCATTCGTTGAGCACGCTGAGGGTCTCGAGCACGGCGCCGGTGTCGATGTTTCCGGAAACGATGACGGAGGTGAGGTCGTCGCCGGTGCGGGGGCAGGGTTTGCGGCCGACGACGACGAAGCGGGTCTCGTTGTCTTCGTTCTGGATGTTTTTCGCGACGATGCGGAGGCCGGCGAGCGAGGCGGCGAGGGGGCTGCCGACGGCGGCGGCGGCGGGATCGCCACCGGCGAGTTCGGCGGCGCGGCGGGTGCTGGAGACTTCCTCGCAGGTGTGGGGGGCGCCCTGGCGCTCGAGCCAGTTGCGGCAGGCGGCGAGGACGCCGGGATGCCCGTAGATTTTCCGGATGGCGGCGGGGTCGCCGCGGGCCATGAGGCAGATGTCGATGGGCACGACGAGCTGGGCGCAAATTTTCAGGGGAAACTCGGCGAAGAGGTCGAAGACGTGCTGGGCGGCGCCCTCGGTGGAGCTTTCGATGGGCACGACGCCGTAGTCGGCGACGCGGCGGGCGACGTGGTCGAAGACGTCGGTCACGTTCGGCTGGGGGAGGTAATCGACGCTGCCGCCGAATTTGGCGATGGCGGCCTCGTGGGTCCAGGTGCCTTCGGGGCCGAGGTAGGCGATTTTCAGATCCTCCTCGAGGGCGAGGGCGGCGGACATGATCTCGCGGTAGATGGCGCGGATGGATTTCTCGGGCAGGAGGCCGCGGTTTTTCTCGACGAGGGACCGCAGGAGGCTTTCCTCGCGCTCGGGGGCGTAGATCTGGAGGCCGTCGCGTTTCTTGATGACGCCGATCCCGTGCACGATTTCGGCGCGCTCGTTCAGGAGCCGGAGCAGCTCCGTGTCGATGGCGTCGATTTTCTGGCGCAGGTCGGCGAGGCTCATGGGGTGGTCTTTTTGGGACAGGATTGACGGGATTTTTCCGAAATCTTCGTCTTCGTCCTAATCTTCGTCTTCCTCTTCCTCTTCCTCTTCGTCTTCGTCTTCCTCTTCCTCTTCGTCTTCCTCTTCCTCTTCGTCCCAGTCTGAATCTTCTTCGTTCTCGCCCGTGTCCTCGCCCGTGTCTTCGCCCGTGTCTTCGGCCAAATCCGGGTCTTCGTCGCTTTGGGCTTCCTCCTCCTGCTCCATCTCTCCGGCCGCCTGGCGCGCGGCGGCTTCGGCTTCGGCGCGTTCCTCGGCTTCGAGGCGGGCTTCGGCGAGGGCGATTTCGTCGATTTCCCCGGGTTCGGCGGGCTCGGCTTCGGGGGCGGGGTCGAGGCCTTCGAGGGAGAGTTGTTCTTCCTTCGGGCTGTCGTCTTCCTCGGCGGCGCCGGGCAGGGGGACGGTGCGGAGTTCGTCGGCGTTGGGGAGGTCGTCGAGGCTTTTGACGCCGAAATGCTCGAGGAACAGCTCGGTCGTCTCGTAGAGCAGGGGCTTGCCGGGGAGGTCGGCGCGTCCGCCGATTTTCACGAGGCCGCGCTCGATGACTTTCTGCAGGACGCCATCGACGGCGACGCCGCGGACGGCTTCGATGTCGGCTTTGGTGATGGGCTGGCGGTAGGCGATGATGGCGAGGGTCTCCATGGCGGGCGGGCTGAGGCGCTCGGGCCGCATGCCGGGGAGCAGGGCGCGGACGAAGTCGGCATACTCGGGCCGGGTGACGAAGCGCCAGCCGTTCGGGCCTTCGATGAGCTGCATGGCGCGGCCGGAGGCGGCGTAGAGTTCGCCGATCTCGTCGATGGTGGCGGTGATGTCGGTGAGGGTGATGTGCAGGAGGGCGTCGGCCTCGTCGCCGGCGTGGTCTTCGGCGGCGCGCTTGACGGCGGTGGCGATCTCCTCGGTGGAGACCGGGTCGGGCGCGGCAAAAATCAGGGCTTCGACGATCTGGAGCAGATGCATGGGTGAATTCCGAAAATGGAGAAGGGGGGGGAGGAAAACCGGGGCGCCTCAGCCGTCGTTGCCGTCATTCCGCCGCAGTTCGATCTCGCCCAGCAGGGTTTCCTGCCGGACGACGAAGTGGTTGAGTTTCATCAGTTCCAGCAGGGCGAGGAAGGTGACGATGACTTCGCCTTTCGACGAGGCGTTTTCGAACAGGGTGGAAAAACGCACGCTGACCCCGGACGGGATGGTTTTCAACAGGTGATCGATCTTGTCGGCGACGGTGAAGGGCTCGTCGACGATCTCGCCGCGGCCGTCGTCCTCGCCGAAGCGCTCGAGGATTTTCTGAAAGGCGCGGATGAGATCGAAGATGCTGACTTCGGCGAGGGGGCGCTCGCCGTCGTCCTTGGTCTCGATTTTCTCCGGGACGTTGCGGAAGATGGCCTGCTGCTCGGTTTCCCGGCGGTGCAGGTAGGTGGCGGCCTCCTTGAATTTCTTGTATTCGATGAGCTGCCGGATGAGGTCCCAGCGGGGGTCCTCCTCCTCGGCGTCCTCCTCGGGCGGCTGCTGATGGCGGGGCAGCAGGGTGCGGCTTTTGATGTAGCAGAGGTTGGCGGCCATGACGAGGAATTCGCCGGCCAGCCCGATGTTCAGGATGCGGAAGGTCTCGATGTATTCGAGGTACTGTTTCGTGATGCGCTCGATGGAGATGTCGTAAATGTCCACCTCCTCGCGTTTGATGAGATAGAGGAGCAGGTCGAGCGGTCCCTCGAAAATGTCGAGCTGCACCTTGTAGTCGTAGTCGGGCGGGGCGATGGCCATCTCGCCGGGCGGCTCGAACTCGAGGGTCTCGGACTCGAATCCGGCGTCCGCGGTTTCCCCGGCGGAGGCGATGATGTCGTCGTTGGCGTCGGGGTCAACGGGAACGGCTTCGGAGCGCGACGAGGCGAGGTCTTCATCGTCGTCGGCGCGGTTGTCGTCGGCGGCGGAGTCGTCGGATGGTGCGGATTCGGACACGGTAAGGAAACGGGGCCTATCAAAACGCTCCCTTTTCCCAAATGCAACCGGGCGCGCGGCAAATCGGCGGCGAAACCGGTGGCGGCGGGCAATTCTTTTGCCGCAAGAAGGCGGGGGAATCGCAAAAAAAAAAGCCGGCCGAGACAGGCTCAGCGCTCGGCGGGCTGGGAGGGCAGGATGATGCGCCGGCGGCTGGCGGGGCTGGAGGGCACGGGCCGCGAGGAGGAGGGGGCGCCCGCCTTGGCGTTTTGGGTGGGTTCGCGGAGGCGGTTTTGGGCGGGATTGACGACGTTGGCCTGGCTCGGTTGCGCGGCGCCGGGCCGGGGAGTGGCGGTGTTTCCGCCGGGGACATTCGCGACCGGGGCGCCGGGTCTCGGATTGACGCGCGTGTTGGGAGCGGCGACGCCGGGCGGGGCGTTCGGATTGGCGGCCTGCTTGGGATCGACGGCGGCGACGGTGCCGGGCGAGGCGGGCTGGCTGAAGGAGGCGGGATCGACGCCGATGTCGGCCGTCTCGCCGTTGAACTGCACGGTCACGCTGGCGGCGGTCGGGTCGGTGCTGGTGTTGACTTTCACCAGGGTGAATCCATCGACCGCTTTGCCCGACTCGATGCGGACGAAATCGCCGGTCTTCTGATTTTTGAGGTAAACGACGGCGCCGGAATCGTCCTCGAGCACGCCGGAAAGGGTGTAGTCGCGGGCGAAGGATTTCTGCGCCTGCGCGGGCTCGGGCGCGGCCTCGATCATGAAGGGCGACTTTTGCCACACGGCGAGGTAGCGATCCTCGGGATAGGCGGCGGGGATGACGGGTTCGTCGTCGTTTTCCGCCGCGGCGGGGTCGGCCGCCTCGGCTTGGCTCGGGGCGGCGGGATCGGGCGGGGTGTCCTGCGCGGCGAGGGCGCCGCCGAAAAAGCCGGCGAAGGCGAGCAGCGCGAGCGCGGGCAGCCACGCCTCAGCGCGCCGCGGTTTCCGTCGCGGGCGGAGCCGGGGCCGGAGCCTTCGCGGGAGCGGGGTGGTCGTCGGGATTGGCGTACCACCGGAGCAGGGCGAATTGGCACTGGATGCGTTCGTCTTCATCGGGATGCGGTTCGGCCTTGAAGCCGCGCACGACTCGGAATGTCTCAGGGGTTTGCAGGTCGTGCAACCATCGAAAGATGGATTCCACGGTGCCCTCGGCCTTCAGGGTGACGCCGGCCTGGATGTATTGGGGGGTGGTGACGCGGGGGATGAGCTGGACTTCGGCGGTCTGGACGCCGGCGGCTTCGGCGGCCTCGGCATCCTCGAAGATGGCGTTGTCGATCTCCTCGCCGTTGGTGAAGGCGGGCTGGGTGTGGTCGAGCCATTCGCCGCGCCGGACCCAGCGGTCGCGATCCTCGAGGAGGGCTTCGACTTCGGCGTAGTCCAGCTCGAGGCGGTTGTATTCCTCCCGGAGCAGGGCCATGCGATCGCGGTAAAGGTCCCAGAGCACGACGGCGCCTCCCAGCAGGAGGATGCCGAGGAAGGCGCCGAGCAGGTAGCGTTCGCTAGCTTTCATTCGTCTTGCCGTACCGATAGGTGCCGAAGGCGGAAAAGGTCGCGATATCGCCCTCGGGAACCGGCGGGGGAATGTTCCATTCGTAGTCCTTGAGGGTGGGGGCGTTTTCCAGGTCGGCCTTGAACCCGATGGCGATGGGCACGCTGGAGGCCTCGCCGCGCACGACGATCTGGCCGTCCTCGCGGACTTCGAACACGGTCATGCGCAGGCCTCTCTCGGGGAAAAGCTCGGCCACCCGGTGAAAAAGCTCGACGGGATAGCGATCGACGGCGAGGGCGGGCTCGAGGGCATTCCAGCGGTCGCGGGCCACGCGGACGATCCGGGCGGCGGGCTCCAGCTCGGCGAGTTGGCGGCTGAGAGCGGCGTTTTTTTTCCGCTGGAGCGTCAGGCTGACCACGCCGGCGCCGATGAGCAGGATGTAGAGGACGGCGGCGATCGAAGCGACGCGGAACCAGCGGCCGGCGGTCTCGCGACGTTCCCGCTCGAGGGCGACGGTGGCGGGCTCGAAGTCCCACGCGTCGTCGTCGGCCAGGGCCGGGTTCGGCGGCGGCTTGGGCGCGACGCGCACGGGCAGGCCGAGAATCTCGTGGGTCAAATCGCGAAAGGCGGCCCAGACCGGCTCGCCGTCGGTCCAGATCACGAGCGAATCGACCGGCCCGATGATGCGGCGTCCGTCGAGTTCCAAATGGAGGCATTCGACATCGCGCAGCAGATCCTCGCCGAGTTCGGACGGGCCGAGCGGCTGGAAGTGGACCCATTGTTCGTGGTTCTCGAAGCCGGCGATCCAGTGGCCGTTTTCCTTCCACAGGGTGATGGCCCGGGCCGGCGGCTTGAAAAACAGCGGCGAAGGACGAAAGGCGGTCCAGTTCGTCGCCCCGGACTTCGCCGCGTCGGGATCGAGGGCTTCGGGAACGACGATGGCCTGGATGAGGCGGCGCGGTCCGTCCGAGGTCACCGTGTGCCAGCCGAGGTGGCGGCCCGAACCGGCGGGAAGGCGGACGCCGAGCCGCTCCATCTCGACGGCGAGAAACTGCGCGATGATTTCCGGCTCGGCCGAGCTGACCCAGACGGGCACCGACTCGCAGTCGCGCGCGGCGAACCCGTAAACGGCGGGCGCCTGGCCGCGCGGCCCCTCCTCCGAGGCGACCGGCTCCGGCGCGCCGCCCGGACGCGACCACCATTCCCACGACGCGGGGCCGGGGAGGCGTTGCCAGAGATTCGCGGGGCTCGGTTTCAAATCAACGCAGGACTCGGGTTTGCACTTCCAGCAGGACGGGCTGCTCCGTCCGGCCCTGGATCACGAAGGTTCGCTCCACGGAGACTTTGCCCGCCGTGCCGACGGAAATGAGACGGGTGGCAGAATCGTCAACCGTCACCAGATTTGCAAGTGCCTGCTGCCGCGCCACGCCGAGCGCGAGCAGGTTGAAGGCCTCGGCGGCCGACTCGAAACGCTGGTCGTCCTCCGTGTCCGGCACCCGATCGGCGCCCGCCCGCACCGCGACGAGCCGCAGGGCGGCGTCCGCGCCGCAGTCGCAGACTTCCTGGATCAGCTCGGGCGGCGCGTCGTTCAGGTCGAGCGGACCGGCGCTCAGAATCGTGAACCAGATCCGCCAGTCGGGCCGCCGGGCCATCACCTCGTCAAAGCCGCGCACCAGCTCCAGTTCGTCGAGCGCGCGGAAGGGCCGGTTGTAGGGCATGTCGCGAAATCCGGCGCCGCGATAGACGACGCTTTCGGCGCCCTGCGGCGATTCGTCGTCGTCCGCGTCCGTCCAGTCCACCAGCGCGGCGGTCAGCGCGAGGCTGTCGAACTCGCTCAGGCCCCAGTGGGTGAAAAGCCGCGCCAGCACGACCCGGCCGGGTTGGGAAAGGACGAGGAAATTCGGGTTCAGCCGCGCGCCCTCGCTCCGGATGCGCGCCTCGAAGCCGCCGGTCTGGTCGATCCGCTGCCGCAGGATGGGGTCCCACCGCTCCACGCCCGGGTGCGCCGCCAGCGCGATGCCCATGTCGGCGAACTGCTCGGCGCGAAACTCCCACTCCGACGAGGCGTGGCTTTGCATCTCGAACATCAAAAACTGCGTCGCAGTGAAGACCGCCAGGCTCAGGATCGCGATCAGCCAATACACCGCGATCAGCGCCGAGGCGCGGCGGCTCCGGAGCCGGTGGTCCGGGTGAGTGGGGCGAAAACGGGTCATGGTCGCGTTTCGGGCGCGGGTTCGACCGGCGGCGCGGACGGGGGAGGCGCGTTCGGGTCCGCCGGCGGGGCGTTCGGATCGTTGGGGTCGTTCGGATCGGGAGCCCGCGGCGCGGTGACCCGTGTCTGTTGCCGGATCGGCAGCCAGAAAACCGAGCGCACCGGCTCGGCGTCGCCGTCCATCGCCAGCGTCAGCTCGAGCATGGGCGGCTGGGGAGCGTTTTTGTCCAGAATGTCCCGCCACTGCTGCGAGTTCTGATCGAAAAAACGCCACGTGATCGTTTTCAGCCGTCGCAGCAGGATGACACGGCGCGGATTCAGCGCGTCGAAGCCCTCGCGGTCCAGCCGGCGCTCCTCCTCGGCGTTGAGAAAATAGAGCGCCGCCCGGGCGAAGCCGCTCGGCTCCACCTCGGAGGCGAGAATCACCCGCCGGATGTCGGGCGGCATGGCGCCGAAGCCAAACGCGGCGGGCGCGTCCCGGAGCGACAAGAATGTGTCGTAATGGCCGCCCCGGTCCTTGTAGTCGAACTCGACCCGCGCCCCCGAGGGCAGGTTCTCGAAATTCTGCCGGCACAGCTCGACAAAGCGCCGCTTTCGCGCCTCGCGATCCTGGAAATCCCGCACCTCGTCGATCAGGCGCAGGCTCCCCGACGACACCGAGAAAATCCCGATGGCGAGAATGCCGAGCACGGCGATGGACACGCTCAATTCCAGCAGCGTGAAACCGCGCCCGCGCCCGCGAAGGGCGGACCGCCGCGAAAGGGAAAAGAAGCTGCCGGGCGCGGAGTTCATGGTCGCGATCGCTATTGCTGCTGAAACATCGGGAGATAACGCAGTGTCTCGGCCTCGCCGAGAACCTCCTCGTGGCCGCCGGGGCGTTTGCGGGCCACGACGGCCTTGATGCGGTAGAGATTGGGCAGATTCTCGCCTTTCACCGACCGCGCCTCGAAGCGCTCGACCTCGACCGAGACGAAAGTGCCCGAGGCGTCCGGGTCGAAGGAAACCCGCATTTCCTCAAGCCGCGGATTTTTACCGACCTCGATGAGGGTGGAGCGGAGTTTTTCCGTGACCCACGACTCCCGCACCGAGTCGGCGGTGTAGCGCCCGATGTCGTTGAGCGCGCCGACCAGCGACACCGCCGCCATGGTGAAAAGCCCGAGGGCCAGCACCACCTCCAGCAGCGAAAATCCCGCGCCCGCGCGGGTCGATGGCGGGTTCGCTCTCATGGAAAATAGGACGTCTCGTCGGCCCGCGCCGTCAGCGGATCGAAGACCAGCTCGATGAAGGCCTCGCCGGCCGCCAGTTTCACCTCGATGGGTTCGCAGAGACCGCCCGGCCGGAAAAACCACGGCTCGCCGTCCTCGTCCGGCGCGTGCCATTTGGCCTCGCCGGGATGTTTCAGCAGAAGCGTCACGCCGCCGGGGATGCCGACGTTTTTCTCCATGCCCGCCGCCGGGTCCGGACCCGAGGGCAGGAGGCCGCGCCCGTGGACCATCGCGACGCCGCCGGGCCGGAAGACCAGGGTGTAATCCTCACGGTAAGCCGTGGCCAGCCGCAGCGCCCGCAGCCCGAGCAGCCGGAGATCGCGCGACGGCGCGGTGAGCAGCTTTTCCTCGCGCGAGTCGGTGAAGCGCAGGACGAAAAAGCCCGTCATCAGCGCGATGATCGCCAGCGAGACGATCATTTCCATCATCGTGAAGGCGCCCGCCGTCGCGTGGCGCGGGCGGCTTCGCGGCGAACCGGCGCCGGCCTCACCAGTTGCCGATGTCATCCTCGGTGCCCTCCTGCCCGTCCTGGCCGAGCGAATACACATCGTAGGAGTCCGTGTTGAAACGGCCCGGGTAACGGTATCCGTAGGGCCGGCCCCAGGGATCGTTCAGCCCCGCCTCCTTCAGAAACTGTTTCCAGCTCTTCGGCTGCGGGCTGCCGCCGGGGCGCCGCACCAGCGCCTCGATGCCCTGCTCGGTGGAGGGCAGCATGCCGCAGATGGTTTCGTAGCGGATCAGGCTGGTGCTGATCGCCTGCACGTCGGCCTTGGCCTTTCCGAGTTTCGCGTCGCCGAACACGTCGGTCATCAGATAGGTGCCCATTCCAATCAGCAGCGAAATGATCGCCAGCACGAGGATCATCTCCATCAGGGTGTAGCCGCCGGAGCGGCGGGTTATGCGGGAAATTTTCACGGTTTTGTCTGGATTTCGGTTGGGTTCGTTTCGGTTTTTTCGAGTCAACAGGGTTGGGTCGGTGACCATACCCTGTTGGGTCCGCGGGATTGAGTATAACGATTCGTCATTGGTTCCGCAACAGGGAGATGGTGTCATAGATAACGGTGATCATCAGATAGGCCATGGAGCCGACCACCACCGCCATGAGCACCATGATGACCGGCTGCACCATGGCGCTGAGCCGCTCGACGCTCCGGTTCAGGTCGCGGTCGAGCCGGTCGCCGGCCTTCGCCAGAGTCTCGGTGAGATGGCCGGTCTGCTCGCCGACGCGCACCATGTCCAGCAGCGACTGGGGAAAAACCTCCGCCTTTTCCATCGCCCGGTGCAGCGAGGTGCCGTCGGCGACCTGGACGGTGGCCTGGGTCAGTTGCCGCTGGAGGAAGAGATTTTCCGTGCCGCCGCGGGAGAGTTCCAGCGCCTTGATGAGCGCCATGCCATTTCCGAGCAGGTTGGACAGGGTCTCGAGAAACTGCACGTGGAAGCGCCGCAGTTGCAGCGTGCCGAAGAGCGGGATGCCGAGCTTTAACCGGTCCCACGAGGGCCGGACCGACGGCGACTTGATGGCCGCGACGAAGCCCGCGATTCCGCCGGCGAGGATTAGGAGGAGCAGCCACCACCAGGCCCGCAGAAAGGCGGTCGCCGCGATGATGATTTTCGCGCCCGCCGGGGGGCTGGTGCCCGAGTTTTCGATCATCTCCGTCAGGCGCGGCACCAGGAAGCTGACAAACAGCAGCGTCACCCCCACGCCGGCCACGAAAAGGAAGGCCGGGTAAATCATCGCCGTCAACACGCGGGAGCGCAGCTCGGCGAGGGTGGTGAGGTAGGTCACCTGGCGCTTCAGGATGTCGCTCAGCGCGCCGCCGGCCTCGCCCGCCGCGACGAGATTGCAGTAGAGCGAACCGAAACTCGGGGACGCCGCCGCCAGCGCCCGGGAGAGCGGCGTGCCGTCGCGCACCTGCTCGCGGGCTCGCGCGATGGTCTCCTTCAGCGGACCGTCCTCGCCGCGGCTCTCCATCATCCGCAGGGCCGGCTCCAACTGGACGCCGGCGGCGATGAGATCGCTGAGTTCCTCGGTGAAAAAGATCACCTGCGGCGCCGTGAGCCGGACGGCTCCGCCGCCGCCGCTCTTGCGGGCCGTTTTCTTCGCGACGGCGGGCGCGGGGGCCTTCGCCTTTTGTTTTTCGGCCGCCTTGGCCGCGGCGCTGCCGCTTTCGTTCACCTGGAAGGGTTGCATGCCCGACTGCGCGAGCCGGCGGAAGGCCTCCGACCGGTCGCGGGCGGCGAGGGAGCCATCGACCACGGAGCCGTCTCCTTTCAAAGCTCTGTAGGTAAACTCGGGCATGAGGCCGCGGGGCGGAAGGTGCGGGAAATGTCAGCCGGGAACGGTTCGGGACATCATGCCCCGGGCAACAGTTTTTGGGAAACAAAATCGTCGCCCGCCGGGGGGCGCGGAGAGGCGGGTCGGCGTCACTTCCCGGCGAGCGCCTTTTCCAGCAGGGGATCGATGACGGATTTCCACTGGGCGTAGCCGGCTTCGTTGAGGTGCAGCCCGTCGGCCTTGAAAATGTCGGGCGAGGGCTTGCCGTCGGCGGTTTCCAGCATGGGTCTGGAGATGTCTGCGAAGAAAAAGCCCTCGTGCTCGTCGCACCATTGGGCGATTTTCGCGTTGGCGTCCTTCATCACGGGCCACATCGCCCAGCGCTTCACGCTCGGCTTGATGGCGATGTAAATCACGGGAGTGCCGGGCAGTTTCTCGGAAAAAAGCGCGGCGAGTTTCTTGAAATCGGCGAGCACGGCGTCGGCGTCGGAGCCGGAGGCGACGTCGTTGTCCCCCGCATAAACCAGGGCCGCCCGCGGGCGATAGGGAAGGACGATGCGGTCGAAAAAGTGGGTCGTGTCCGGGAGGGTCGAGCCGCCGAAGCCGCGATTGATCGTGACGCGGTCGGGGAAGGAGGTCTTGAGGTCCCAGAGGCGGATGCTGGAGCTGCCGAGGAAAAGGATCGCGTCCTTCGGCGGCGGCGTCGCGCGGTCGGCGGCCTCGAATTTGGCGATGTCGTTTTCCCAACCCTCGGGGGCCTTGCGTTTCGAGGGCGCGGGCGTCTGCGCCGCGGTGGAGAACACGCCGGCGAGGACGAGCAGGAGCGCGGGGACCGCGGAGGAGGAGGAGCGACGAGGTTTCATGGGAGTTTGCGGTTGGGTTTTTTCGATTTTTTGGGTTTGGCGTTGCGTTGGGCCGCCGCGAAAGCCGACTCGGCCCAGCGCGTCATGGCGGCGGAATTTTCCAGGGCGTCCTCGGGACATTGCCGGTAGGACATGGCGTAAACCTCGCCGGTCGCCTTGGTGTAAGTGAAGGGTGGCAGGTCGAGCGCGTCGAATTCGCCGGCGTTTTCGGCGTCGGCCTTCAGAAAAAACACGCCGTCGGCGACGAGGCCGAACATCAGCCCCTCGCGAAAAAATCCGTGCCCGCCGAACATGCGCTTGGCCGTCACGCCGCCGAGCGGGGCGAGCATTTCGAGCAGGTGAGAGATGAAATTCGGGTCGTTCACTTGGGGCGGGCCGTTTTTTGGACGGGATTGACAGGATTTTTTTGGATTTGAAATGGAACGATTCGGAAGGCGAAACCAAGAAGAAGATCCAAAAAAGCCGCTCAAAAAGTCCCCGCCGGCAGTTCGTGGTATTCGAGCGCCCATTCGCGCATGAAACGGACGCGGTTGGGAACGACGCGGTAAACGATCAGCTCCGGGTTGTCGATCGAGCCGAGATACTGGCGCAGCAGGGGATTGGCCTCCCAGATCGCCTCGAGCAGGGGGCGTTCGGTGAGGATCTCGGCCACGCCGGTGATGCGGACCTGATCGTGGTTCGGCGCGAGGTAGCAGAGTTCGACCCTGGGGTTGGCGGCGATCTCCGAGGTCTTGTGATAGGCGCGGAGGTTGGCGACGTAAACGGTGAAGCCGTCCACCCGCACGGGCGAGACGGGCCGCAGCCGCGCCTGGTCGCCGTCCATCGAGGCGAGCATGGGAAATTTCGCCTCGCGCAGGGTGGCCGCGGCGAGGGCGGGCAATTCGGCGGGATCGATGGGTTCGGGCCGGGGCTGCGACATGCGGACAGGTAACGCGCGGATCGCGGCGGGGGCACGCCCTTTTTTCGGGGGAGGAAATGTCCGCGCCCTTGAAACACGGGCTTGCTTTTCCGCCGATTCGGCGTTCCGGAAACCGTCATGCGATTGTTCTGGCTGTTTCTGGTTCTGGCGCTGGCGGTGCTGATTCCGTTCGCGATCTGGGGGGATTTTTTCGAGACTTTGTTTTCCAGCGAAGGCGCGGCGGCATGGCTGAGCGATTTCGGCCCTTGGGCGTGGGCGGCGGGGATCGGGCTGCTGGTGGCGGACTTGTTTCTGCCCGTCCCGGGCACGGCGGTCATCGCGGCGCTGGGATATGTGTATGGGGTCTGGGTCGGCGGGCTGCTCGGCGCGGCGGGCTCGATCCTGTCGGGACTGCTGGCCTACGGACTGTGCCGGAAACTCGGCCATCGGGCGGCCGAATGGATCGCCGGGCGCGAGGATTTGAAGAAAGGCGAGCACCTTTTCGGCGGCGCGGCGGGCGGCTTCATTGTCGCCCTGTCACGCTGGTTGCCGGTGATGCCGGAGGTCGTGGCCTGTCTCGCGGGACTGGCTCGCATGCCCTTCGGGCGCTTCACGGTGGCGCTCTGCTGCGGGGGGCTGCCGCTCGGGTTCGCCTTTGCCGCCGTCGGCGCGGCCGGGCGCGCGAATCCCGGTGTGGCGATCGCGTTGAGCGCGGCCTTGCCCCCGGTCCTGTGGTCGATTGCCCGTCCGTTGTTGAATCGCCACCGTCGCCGGGCGGCGGAGACCGCTCACGGTTCGCGAGTGGACCCCGAGAGATAGGCGAAAAGGTCGCGGACCTCCGTCTCGGTGAGGATCTGGAGCAGTCCCTCGGGCATCATCGACACGCGCGAGGCCTCACGGCTTTTGACTTCGCCGGCGGGGATGGCGATTTTTTCGTTGAGCGACTGCACGGTCAGCGAGGCCTCGCTTTCATCGACCACGAAACCGGACACGACGCGGCCGCCGGTGGTGACGATGGTGTTGAGCTGAAAATCCTTCGCCACCGAGGCGCTGGGATCGACGATGTTTTCGAGCAGGTAATCGAGGTTGTCGCGCTGCGCGCCCGTGAGGTCGGGTCCGATCCGGCCGCCCTCGCCGAAGAGCGTGTGGCAGGCGAAGCAGGTTTTTTGAAAAACGGCGCGGCCGGCGGAGCGGTCGCCTTTTTCGAGGTCTCCGGGTCCCAGTTTCTTTCGAAGCTCGGCCATCTGTTTCTGTTTTTCCGCGCTGGAGGGCCGGGTCGATCCCCACAGATCCGTGACTCGGGAGGCGAGGGCCTTGTCGCCGAGCGACTGCATCTGCCGCGCCGCGTAGGCCGTGATCTCGGAACGCGCCAGGTGGCCCGCCTCCACGGCGTCGAGCGCCGCCGCCGCCCAGGTCGGGCGGGAAACCAGTGTCTGGAGCGCGTCCTGCCTCGACTGCGGGTCGAAGGCGGCGAACCGCTCGAGGATCGCCCCGGGAATGGCCGCGTCGTCGTATTCGGCAAGGCCGCGCAGCGCGCTCCCGCGCACGGCCGGCGCGGGGTCCTCGAGCAGCCGCAGCAGCAGCGGCGCGAGATCGTCCGGTCGCCGGGCGGCGAGGGCATCGATGGCCGCGGAGCGTTCGGCGGCGCCCGCGGCGGTGTCGGCGGCCAGCGCGCGCAGGCGGGCGTGGGCGGCCGGATCGTCGAAAATCAAGGCCAGCCGCGTCGCGGACGCCCGGAGCACGGCGTCGGGACTTTTCGCGAGGGTGGCGTAGAGCGCCGGCCACGCCTCCGGCATGGGCGCCTGGCGCCGACCCTCGAGGCCTTGCAGAACGCCTCCGAGAAAGGTCGCGCGCGCCGCGTCGTCCGGCAGATCGCCCAACTCGGTGACCGCGATCGTCAGCAGCTCGCCCGCGTCGGTGGCGCCATCGATCAGGCGCCGCCCGATGTGCCCGCGGATCGGAGGGATTTGCGCCCGGCCGGCCAGGGCGGCGAAACGTTTCGCGTCGGTCGCGACGAGCGGCTCGACGCCGTACCAGATCAGATGCGGCAGGTTCTGGTCCGCCGCGTCCTCCGCCCGGGCCACGAGCGCCTCGGCGATGGGCCAGCGGTTTTCCGGAGCGAGCCGCTGCAGGGCGCTGGCGAGAAAGAGACGCACGATGGCCGATTCGTCGCCCGCCGCCATCGACGCGAAGCGATCCAGCGCCGCCGCCGGGGGAACGCCCCCTTCGCAAAGCAACTGCACCGCCCAGGCGCGGACGTATTCGCTCTCGTGGCCGAGCTGATCGGTCAGAAAATCCGCGTTCGCCCCGCCGGTCACGTGGAGCGCCCAGAGCGCGCGCAGTTTCCGCGCCGGCTCCGGATTTTCGGAAAACATCGCGAGCAGCGCGGCATTGACCGAAGTCATGTCCTCGCCGGCCGCGGCGCGCTCGTGCAGCAGGCGCCGCGCGTGCTGCACGTGCCAGTCGTTCGGGTGAAGCTGCGCCGCGACCAGGGCGGCGTTGTCGAGCCTGGCAAGGTCCACCGGCGGGCGGGCAAGGTCTCCCCAGGCGACGCGGAAGAGCCGGCCGGTTTCCTTGCGCGTGTTCCTGGTGCTGTGACATTCCCCGGTGTCGGACCAGTCGCTCGCGTAGACCTCCCCGGCGGCCCCGTAGCGCAGCGTCACGCCCATGTACCACGGGTCGGCCGAGCGCATCAGATCCGGCGCGTGCGAGGCGACATAACCCGAGCCCGAGCGGCGCGGGACGTCGTGGTTGACGCGCCTGCCGTGGATGTTGTTCATAAAAATGCCGCCCCGGTATTCCGCCGGCCAGTTGTCGCCGAGATACACCATCGTCCCGCAATGCGCGTGGCCGCCCCCGGCGAGATCCTCGGCCTCGCTGCCGATCCCGGCCCGGACGTCGTTTCCGCCGACGTAGTGCAGGTGATCGGCGATGGTCGCGATGCGGTCGTAGGCGAAGCGGCTCGATTCCCGGCCCCGCCACGGTTCGTAGTGGGCGCCCTGGATGACGTGGAAAAGGTGGGGATTGACACAGTTGCAGACGAAACCCTGCCCGTAGTCGTCCCAGTCGATGCCCCACGGATTGGTCGTCCCGTCGGCGAAGGGCTCCCAAACTTTCCGAACCGGGTGGTAACGCCACACGCCGCCGTCGAAACGCCGGCGCTCGCTCTCCGCCGCTCCCGGCCGGCCGATCGTCGACCAGTTGGTGCGCCCGTGGGTGCCGTAGAGCCAGCCGTCCGGCCCCCAGGAAAAGCCGTTGGCGATGTTGTGCGAGTTGGCGTGATTGCCGAAGCCGTCCAGCACGATCTCCGGTTCGCCGTCGGGCACGTCGTCGCCGTTTCGGTCTGGAATGAAGTAGAAATACGGCGGCGACATCACCCACGCCCCGCCGAAGCCGACCTCGATACCCATCGCATAGTTGAGCCGGTCGTAAAAGACGGTTCGCTTGTCGTGGCGACCGTCGCCGTCGGTGTCTTCGAAGATGAGAACGCGGTCTTTCGCGGGCTCGTTCGTGTGGTCCGGATAGCTGTAATTTTCGACCACCCAGAGCCGCCCGCGATCGTCGAGGCAGAAGCCGGTCGGCTGTTTCAGGTCCGGTTCCCCGGCGAAAAGGGTGACCGTGAAGCCCTCCGGGACCGTCATCGTGCGCGCGGCCTCCGTCGGCGGAAGCGGCGCCTCGGCGGTGTGGGGGATGACTTTTTGCGCCGGAAGATCGGAGGCGGGTCCGAGCGAAAGCACAAGCAGGCAAACAGAAACGCGAAGTCGCATGGCCGGAAACTTGCCCCCGACCGGGTGCCCGCGTCCAGCGAAACCGAACGCGATCCGCGCGGGCCGATGGCCCCGATATTTCGCGGACGGCCGCCCCGGCGGCGTCATTACCGGGCGTCGCGGTCGGCGAGGACCGCGGCGATGCGGGCGTAGGCGTCGGCGGCTTTCAGCGTGGAGGGGCTGGTCTCGTGGCTGGCCAGGAGACGGTCGGCGGCCTCGGCTTGTCGGCGGGATTCGCGTCCGGGGGAGGATTCGCGATAGGCGGCGAGGCATTGCGCCAGCAGCCTCTTGGGCGGGATACTGCGGCGCAGCAGCCGGACGAATCCGGAGACGGATTCCTCGCCGGAGACGGCCTCGCCGCCGCCGGACAGGCCGCGCTCGATTTCCTCGCTGCCGGGGGCGAGGGAACTGGCGCTCTTCCACGCGAGGAGGGCGACGAAGACGAGAATGCCGACCAGGAGCCCGTGAAGGCGGTAGCGGCGCAGCAGCAAAACCGTGCCGCCGGACTCGACGGTGCCGTGGATGGTCTCGTCAAAAACAACGCGGCTCTTGCCTCCGGTGAGCCAAAGCAGGAAGGCCGGGTCGGCCTCGCTCCACAGCGCCTCGTTGCTGGCGAAAAAGGTGTCCGTCGTCACCACGAGCGTGCCCTTGCCGAGCGGGCGTTCGATCGCGACGGGTTTGCCGCCGACGGTGGCCGCGATTTTCCAGGCGTCGCTCCCGGGGACAAAACGATATTGGCTGTGCCAGTTGGGAAGGGTTTCCGGCAGGGACTCGGGCGCCAGGCTCTCGCCCCGCGCAACTTCCCAGCCGCCCTCGGGACGCTCGAAGGACTCGGGATCGGAGAGTTCGATTTCCCAAATTTCGGTCAGGAGCGGGCCGAACATCTCCCGGGCCTCCTCTTCGATTTTCTTTTCCTCGTCGTCCTTTTTGTCCTCGCCTTTGTCGTCCTCGCCTTTGTCGTCCTTGGCTCTCTTCTTCACGGTGCCGGTCTTTTTCGGGCGGGTTTTTGCTTCTCCAGATTCGGCGGTCTCCGGCTTCGGCTTCGGCTTCGGCTTCGGCTCCGTCTCTGTTTCAGCTTCGGTTTCCTTTTCCGCTTTCAGATTTTTTTCCGCGGCTTCGGTTTCCTCCGGTTTTTCGGTACCGGATTCCTGGTCGCGCCGGGCTTTGGCTTTTTCCTTTTCCGCTTTTTCGATTGCCTCCCTCCGCTGACGCTTGAGTTCTTCGCGGCGTTTCCACCAATCGTCCTCTTCCTCGTCCTCCTTCAGGTCGAAGCGGGCGGGCACGTAGCCCGGGTTCAGAGTGACGATCAGCCTGGCTCCGTCGTCATGAACGGCTCGGAGAACGGGGGAATCGTCGGGGCCACGCATGTTCTCGAAGGCGCGGCGGGAAAGGCCGCAGAGCCAGAGGGCGGTGTCGCCGTCGAGGCTCCGAATCGTCATCAGATCGGCGCGGTTCCGGCGGGCATCGATCCCTTCCAGCGCGTCGAGCGACTCGAGCAGGGCCCGGGCGCCGAGGGGATCGCTGCGTTGAGTCGAGTAATGCGGGTAAACGTCCCCGCTCGAAAAACGCAGGTTCAGCACGCGCGCGAAGACAAACGCCAGGGCGAGACCCAGCAGCACGAGCCCGAACAGAGTGTGGAGACGCGCGCGGCTCATGACGGGATGGCGGGCGCCTCGGTGGCGGCGGCGCCGGACCAGGCGAGGCGTTCGTAGTTTTGGGTGAAGCGATCGACGGCATCGTCCCCGATTTCATGGAGGCCGTACCAGACCCATTCAAAAAGGCCGACGTTTTCGCCGAAGGCGGACCGGACCTCGGGCAGGGCGCGCGCTTTCAGCTCCAGTTCGCGGGTGTAGTCGCGGTTCGATTTGAACCGGGCGATTTTCAGAAGCCCGCGCTCGCCGAGATGGACGAGGCTGGCGAGAAACAGGGCGCGGATGGCGAGGCGATGCTCGCCTTTGGCGATCTGCTCGCGGGCGAGGCGCATCCACTCGTCCTCGGGAAGCTGGGAGGCGACGATGTTTTCGCTTTCGAGATCGACGGGGCCGGACGCTCCGTCGGCGATGGCGGCGGAGGCGACGGGTTGGCGATAATGTTTTGCCAGAATGAAGATGATCCACGCGATCAGAGCCCCCAATCCCAGGAAAAGGAGCAGTTTGGCGACGGCGCCGATGCCTTCGCCGACCGCGCCGAGGCCGTCGCCTCCGGGTTTGGGCCGGGGTTTGCGCCGGTTCAACAAATCGTCGATCCAGTCGCCGATCGCTTTGAAAAGGTTCTCGACCGAGTTGGCGAATTCCGTCATGCGCCGGGCGAGCCAGGACTGCTCGCCGGCTTCCGGATCGTCCGCGTCCGCGAGAGTCTGCCGGGGCATGCGCCACTGGTAGGGTTTGCGTCGGAGGGTTTCCTCGATACTGGACCGCAATTCGTCCGGAGTGGGGGCCGCCGATGGAGGGGCGTCCGGGATCGGGGCCTCCTGAGCGCCGGCGGCGGTCGCGGCGAGGAGGGTCAGCGACGTGACGCCGAGGACGAAAAGGGCGGCCTTGGGAGCGGGGCGGGGCGATGCGGCGGGGGCGGCCGGCGTGTCGGGTTCGGAGACGGGCCCCAGTCCGCGCTCGGCCCGGAGGGTGGCGAGGCGGCTCAGCAGATCGGCGCCGGTGGCCCGGGAAACGCCGTAGAAACCGCGCAGGGTGTAAACCGCCTTGAAGAACGGATCGAGAGCGAGGTAACAGAGCAGCAGAACCGCGAAGAGAAAGGTCGAGTTCAGCAGGGTGCTCATCGGGCTGAGCGTGAAGACGGTTTCGACGCCGAAGAAGGCTTTGATGATGGTCGGGATGGCCGCCGCGGTCGCGAAAAGATTGAGAAAGGTGAACAGCGCGATGCCGCTCAGGACGAGGAGCATCAGGTGATTTTGTCCCCAGGCGGCGTGGGACATCCTGGCGGAATCGGCGATGAGGTGGCGGAGCGGCTTGCGCCCGTAGTCGCGGGTGAAGGCGAAGACGCTGACGCTCTGGAAAAAGGCGATCGCCCAGCCGAGAAAAAGCGTGGAGACGACGCGAACGGGCCACGAGAGGGCCTGGAGGAAAACCTGGGCGGCGAGATAGCGCAGGCCGCGTTTCCACCCGAGCCGGACCGGGCTGCCCGCGGGGTTGAGCTGTTCCCAGAGGCGACGGCAAAACAACCCCTGCCAGCCTTTCATCCAGAAATAAGCCATGGCGGCCCCCAGCGAGGCGAACGCGGCGTCCCGCGGCGCGTGACTGCTGCGGCTCATGTCCGCCCAGAAGTAAAAGGCCACGATCACGAAGGGCACGGTCCCCAGATAGTAGATCCAGAGGGTGCCCACCGGGGCGGTTCGCAGGAGGTGAAAGGCCTCCTCGATCAGCTCGACCGGCGCGCCCTCGACCTTGCCGGTGCGGGCGCGGCGTCGGCGGTAGCGTTGCGAAGGCGTGGACATGATCGGAGCGGAAGTCGGCCCTCAGTAAGAACCAGGAAACCCCGGGTGGGAAGTCCGAACTTTCGGCTCCGGTCATCCATCGCCGGACACGCGACCGCGGCGCTTTTTCGTCTCGGAACGGCGGCGCTTCGATTCGATCATCTTCGCTTTTTCGGCGGCGGAGCGCCGGCGCTTTCGATAGCGTTCGCGGGCGCGTTCCCGGGCTTTCGCGGCCTTCTTCGCGAGGCGTTCGGTTTCGAGGCGTTCGCACAGGCGCTCCCGGGCGATGAGCCGGTTGAGCGACTGCGAGCGTTCGGCCTGGCATTGAATCTCCAGTCCTGTGGGCTCATGACGCAGGTAAACCCGCGAGGCGGTCTTGTTGATCTTTTGTCCTCCCGGTCCGGAGCCGGCGACAAATTTTTCCACAAGGTCCTCCTCACGAATACCCAGTCGGCTCATTCGTTGCAGGAGGGTGGATTCTCGTTGGGAAACGGACATGAACGAAAAGAAATCGACGAGACGGCACTCCAATTTGAACGGATTGGGCCGAAGCGCGTCCCATTGAAGGCGAAGGTCGCGGTGACGAAGGCGAATTCCAGAAAAAACCGGGGAGAAACCCAACGGAAAGCGACGGATTGGATAATTTTCACAATTAAAACTAATTGCCAAAATTTCAAATTCCGTGTTTCATTGGACCTGGATCGCCAAATGCGCTAACATTTGCGAAAAGTCTCAAAAACTGAATTCATGCGAGCAAAATCACTTTCCGCCGATCTCATCGACGGGCGCCGGGGCGTCACGTTTCACATCATCCTGGCCATGCTCGCGCTGGCGCCTTTCGTTCGCGGCCAGCAATCGACGGTGACGCCCCAGGAATCGGGAATGACCTCCGGGCTCCCCGGGGTATCCGCCGCCCGTCAGGCGGAGATGATGCAGGTGCGCGCGCAGTCGCAGAAGGCCCGCGCCGAAACGGAGGCCGCGGCCATGCAGCGCGCCGCCGAGGAGGCGCTCGACAAGAAAATGCAGGATCGGACCCTGCAGGAGGCCCGAGAGACCAAGGCGCTCAAGCAGCAGGCCGCTTCCGATTTGCAGTTTCAGAAGGCGGGCAACGCCTTTCAAGGGGTTCGGCGCAACGAGATCAAGAGCTGGTCCGACGATTCCGGCCGGGTGTCCGTGCAGCGGGGCGTTCCGCCGGAAATTCTCGCCGCCATTCCGCCCGAAGAGGAGACTCCCGTCGAGGAAGACGACGGGAAATTTCATCCCCTGAAAATGCCGGGCAAAGCCGCCAAGGGCGCCGCCAATGCCGCGTCGGGAGCCGCGGGCGCCGCCGTGGGCGGGGTGAAGAAAGCCCTCTCATGGCGTCCCTTCGGCAAAAAGGACGATGCCGCCGATCCGGCCGAGGCCCCGGTTTCGCCCTTCGCCGAGCAACCGCGCCCGGCGCCGGAGCCGCCGCCGAATTTCGTTCCCGCCGAACGCCTCGACCTGACCGCCCAGGCTCCGCAACCGCAGCCTCAGCCCGCTCCGGTGGTCGAGGAAAAGAAAGGCGTCCTGAAAGGGATCGCCTCGAACCTGCCTCTCATCGGAAAGAAAAACGCCGAGCCCGATCCGCTCGCCGTTCAGCCCGGAAGCACGGTCGCGGCCGAGCCCGCCGAGAAAAAAGGGCTGATCAAGGGCATCGCGTCGAACATCCCCCTCATCGGCAAAAAGGACGCCGGCGGTCCGGGGGAAACCGTGGCCGCCGCGCCCGAAGCCGAGAAGCCGGGCATGTTTTCAAAGCTCCCCCTGATCGGGAAGAAAGACAAGCCGTCCGGGATGGAGACCCCGGCGCCCGCGCCGACTCTCGCCGGCGCGCAGGGGCCCGCCCCGGCTGAGCCGCGTCCGGCGACGACCGCCGCCGCCGCGGGTTCGGCGCTGTTCGGACCGGTCGGCGCTTCCTCCACGGAATCCGGATCGACGGAGGTCGGACGCCCGTCCGTGGCCGCCAACACCGGCGCCTCGGGGATCGACAAGCCCGGGTTCATGGATCGCATGAAAAATTTCGCCGGGAAAATCGCCCCCGGAAACAACAACAAGGGAGTCGCCGCGCCCGGTCCGGGCGGAATCGACGCGAGCCTTTTCCCGCAGTCCGACGACCCGGATCAACTGATGGCCGCGAATCCCGTCAGCCGGAGCGAAATCGAGCAGACGGCCGCCGCCGCCACCGCCGCGGACGGGGCGAGCACGGGTAATGGCAACGGCAAACCCAAGCTGAAGATGCCGCAGTTGCCGAAACTTTCCGCGCCGAGCCTTCCGTCGCTGGTGAACAAGTCCGAGCCGGAACTGAACAAGGCTCCCGAACCGAAGATCGACCGGTCCACCACCCACTCCGGCGGCAGCGACCTCTATGTGGTCCAGGCCGGCGGGGCGCAATTCATGCAGTTCGGCGCCGACCCGCTCAGTTCCGAGGCCGTGACCCTGAGCGCCGGAACGATGGTGAAGATGACGAAGGCCGGCGACGAATGGTGTTCCGTGCAGCTTTCCAGCGGCGCGAGCGGGATTGTGCCAAACAAGGCGCTGAAACCCGCCACTTCCTCCGGAGCCGCGGCGGCTTCCGCGGGCGGCGGAACGGCGCTGGCGCCCACCGCGTCCGCTCCCGGCATGTCCGGCGCGGGCACATCCGGGCGCATCAGCCGGACCGTGTCGGCGACCGGCGCCGGCGTCAGCGACATTCCCGGGCCGCCGGTGACGGTCCCGGGCAGCGAGATCGCGACGCTTCCCGGCACCACGGTTTCCTCGGCGACGACCCCCTGAACGTGCGGGCGGCGCGGTCGGGTCGGGCCTGGCCGACGCAAATTCGCCGTTGAACCGATGGCGGCTTCAATGGTAAGGGCAGGGATGACTTTTTCCCGCGCTTCCGCTTTTCTCCCGGCTCTCGTTCTCGCCGCTTTCCTCGCCATCGCGTTTGGCGGGTTCGCCGCCGACAAGCCGAATGTGCTGTTCATCGCCATCGACGACCAGAACGACTGGATCGGTTACCTCGGCGGGCACCCCGACGCGAAAACGCCGAATATCGACGCCCTCGCGGGACGCGGAACCGCCTTCACCAACGCCCACTGCCAGGCGCCGCTGTGCAATCCCTCGCGCACCTCGCTGCTGACCGGAAAGCGCCCCTCCTCGACCGGCATATACGGGCTCGCTCCCTGGATTCGCACGGTCGAGGAGTTCAAGGATGTCGTCACGCTGCCGCAGCACTTCATGAAAAACGGCTACCGGACCTACTACACCGGCAAGATTTTTCACGGCGGATACAGCCGCGGCAAAGGCGATCTCGGCAAGGAGTGGGACGTCATCGGCGTGCCCGCCAGTGGAGGGCCTTTCCCGCCGCGGCCGCTCGTCAAGACACCATCCGGCCACAAACTCGTCGACTGGGGCGTGTTTCCGCACAAGGACGAGGACAAGGGCGACTGGAAAGTCGCCGGCTGGGCCGTCGAGCAGCTCGACTCCATGCAAAAGGAGCGGCCCTTCTTTCTCGCCTGCGGATTTTTCCTGCCGCATGTCCCGTGTTTCACCACGCAGAAATGGTATGACCTCCATCCCGAAACCGAGGCGCTGCTGCCGAAGATCCGGCGGGACGACCGGGACGACACCCCGCGGTTTTCCTGGTACCTGCATTGGAAACTGCCCGAACCCCGCCTCAAGTTCCTCGAGGAGAACGACCAGTGGGTCAACCTCGTGCGCAGCTACCTCGCCTGCACCTCGTTTGTGGACAGCCAGGTGGGCAGGGTGCTGGAGGCGGTTCAGCGAAACGGATTCGCGGAAAACACCGTCGTGGTCCTGTGGTCCGACCACGGCTGGCACCTCGGTGAAAAACTCATCACCGGAAAAAACACCCTCTGGGACGATGGCACCCGCGTTCCGCTCGTCTTCGCCGGACCGGGCGTCACCCCCGGACAGCGCTGCGGGCGCCCCGCCGAGCTGCTCGACATTTACCCGACCCTGATCGAGCTGTGCGGACTCTCCGCCCGCGAGGGCCTGGAGGGCCACAGCCTGATGCCCCAGCTTCGCGACGCCGCCGCCCCGCGCGAATGGCCGGCCATCACGACCCACAATCACGACAACCACGGGGTCCGGTCCGAAAAGTGGCGCTACATCGTCTATGCCGACGGCAGCGAGGAACTCTACGACATGACCGCCGATCCCAACGAGTGGACCAACCTCGCCGGCGACCCGAAGTACGCCGACGTTGTCGCCGAACACCGGAAATACCTGCCGAAAAGCAGCCGCAAACCCGCCCCCGGCAGCGCGAGCCGCGTCCTGATCTACGAAAACGGCAAAGCCAACTGGGAAGGCGAGGACATCGATCCGAAGGAGCCGGTCCCGGAACTGTGATCGAGGTCCAATTCCCGCGTCAGGGGCGGAGATTCGGCGGAATCGCGGCCGCGGGCTCGATGGTCGCCTTCAGCGTGATGGAGCCGGCGGTGGCGCCGCTCGACGATCCGAAGCCGAAAAAGTGGCGGTTGAAATCGGCGGACGCCGTGTTGAACCCGCCGATGGTGACGGTGGCGCCGTTGGCGACAGTCACCGTCGTCGAGAGCTGAGTGTAGGTGATGTACTGGTCCGCGCCGGTGAGGAAATCGTTGAGACGCCGTTCGCGGACTTTCGCCGGGTTGACGGTGACCAGCGCGGAGATGCGCGGCACGACCTCGACAGTGATGAGATCGCCGGCCGCGACAGGTTTGACGAGGAGTTGGGTGCCGATCTTTTCCCAGCGAAACTCGGGAACGGTGAATGTGCCCCCGGGGAAAACCTGCTGAATGAAATCTCCCGGCCCCTGAATGACGTAACCGGTCGAGCCGGCCGTGAAGCGCGTGAAAAAATCGACCAGCGGCACCTCCCGGACGACTTCGAGCACCGCGGTGCCGCCGCTGGAAACGAGGAGAGACTGCTGAACGAGACTGTCCGTGCCGCCGCTCTGGACGTTTCCGCCCACCTCGACGCCGCCGCGCGGAAGGACGATGCGTCCGCCGCTGGTCCGGACGGGACCGTTCACCGGTTGGCCGTTGATGGTCTGCCGCCGAATGACTCCCGGCGTCTGGCGCGGGGGCGGATTGTTGACGATCACGGCGCCGCGTCCGGGCGTGCCGACGACGTAGCCGTTGAGGCCTCCCGTCGTTCCGAGGCTGTTTCCGACCGAGCGGGAGGTGACGACCACCCGGATGTTGGTGGGCGGCACCGAAAGGGCCTCGATCATTTTGCGGACGGCCTCGATGTTCTCGGGCTTGTCCGTGATGCGAATCATCCGGAGCTTTTCGAGGATCTGATAGCGGCTGTTTTCGGAGAGCAGATCGGGCAGGGTTTCCTTGAGCGCCTCCAGGTCGGCGATGCCGAGCTTCAGGTTCATCTGGATCATTCCCGGGGGAACCTCGCTCGCGGCGGGTTTGGGCTGATCCGATTGGCCAATGGCCTGGAAAATACCTCCGGTCAGGGCCATCGCCACGATGGCCGGGAGAAGCGGAAAACACCGGGCCGCCTTCATGATGAAAGCAGTGTCTCCGGAATTCGCTCAAAAGGCAATCCCGAATCGGCGGACGCCGGCGCAACGCGACCCGACCCAACAGGGTTGAGTGGGTGACCCAACAGGGTTAGGTCGGAGACTCTACCCTGTTTGGCGTAAACTTAACACAGGAGGATGTGTCAAAGTCACGGAGCCGCGATACCGTGGCGATGGATGGGTGGGGCGAGGCGTCCCTGCCGAGCCGTTGCGAGGCCCCGCCGCGTTCGGCCCGATCGATCCCGCCCGAAAAACCAACCGCGAAGGAGAAACGAGGGAAAGCTGAGGCTTCGGCGAATGGCCGAAGAACGTTCGACGCGATTTGGCATCACGACGGCTCGGCAGGGACGCCTCGCCCCACCTGGCTGGCGCCCCTCGCCATATTGCTGGCCGTGATCGGGCCTTTGGGACCTTCGAGTTTGTTAAGTTTACGCAAATGGACTCTACCCTGTTTGGCGCGAGGGGCGGGCTTCCGGGATGAAAAAACTCCCCGAGATCGGGCGATCGCGGGGAGTTCTTTTTGCGAGAAAATTCGTTTCGCCGCCGGGGGGATCACTTGACCGCGCCGGCGATGGCGGCGGCGGCTTTTTGAAGCTGCTCGAGGGCGGACTTGGCCTGCACGGCGACGGCGTTGGCGGCTTCGGCGGCTTTCTGGGCGTCGGCGGCGGCCTTTTTGGCGGCTTCGGCGGCGGCTTTGGCTTCCTCGGCGACCTTGCGGGCTTCGGCGGCGCCGTTCTTCGAGTCTTCGGCGATTTTCTTCGCCTCGGCGGCGGTGGCGGCGGCGGTGGCGGAGGTCTTTTTCGCTTCCTCGGAGGCTTTGCCGGCGTCGGCGAGGGCGGAATCGATCTTCGCGCCCAGCGTGGCGATGCTCTGCGCGGTGGCGGTCGCGGCGGCGGTCGCGGGTGCGGGCGCCGGGGCCGGAGCGGGCTTGGCGGGCTCGGGTTTCTTCGGCTCGGCCGGTTTGGCGGGCGCGGGCTTGGCGGGCTCGGTCGGTTTGGCCGGCGCCGGGGTGGCGGCGGCGATTTCGACGGGTTTGGCGGGTTCCTTCCAGCCGGTGTTCACGTCGAGGCCGGCGATGGCGGCGGTGAGTTTTTTGGCGCCGTCATCGGTCACCTTGGTCTGCCAGACGAAGAGTTTCTTGAGGTTCTTGAGGCCGGCGAGTTTGGCGATCCCGGCGTCGGTGACCTGGGTGCCGTAGAGATTGAGATACTCGAGGTTGGCCAGGCCCTTGAGATGGTCGAGGCCGGCGTCGCCGATCTTGGTGTTTTCCAGGTGCAGGCGGGAGAGGTTTTTCATCGCGGCGAGCTGGGCGAGCCCGCCATCGGTGACCTGGGTGCGGGCGAGGTCCATCCACTTCACCTGCTCGGCGACGGATTTGAGGGTCTCGAGGTTCTTGTCGCCGTAGTCCTTGGCGACATTCAGGGCGGAAAAGCGCAGGTCGGGCGTGTCCTGGGCGATGGCCATGAGCGAGGCGCCTTCCTTCTCGACGCGACCGATGGCTTCGCTGGCGGCTTTGGCGCGGGCTTCGGCGACTTTGGGATCGACGGCCGGCTTGTCGGGCGCGGCGCCGGCGGCGGCTTTGGGCGGATTGGCGATGACGACGTCGATGGCTTTGGCGACTTCGGCCGCGGGCTTGAGATCGGCGACTTTGGCGTCGGCTTTGGCGCCGCTGCCGACCCAGAATTTCAGCACTTCGATCTCCTCCTTGGTCAGGGGGGGCTCGTCCTCGGGCGGCATGACGTCGTCGTCGTCCTTCGGCAGGAGGATGCGGTGGGTCAGAAGGCTTTCCTCAACCTTGCCCGGGATGACGTTTTCGCCGTCGCTGCCCTTCATGATGGCGTCAAGAGTGTCGAGGCGCAGCTTGCCCTTCTGCTTGTCGGGGCCGTGGCAGGAGACGCACTTGGCGTTGAGGATGGGCTGGACGAGATCCTTGTAAAGGACGCTGTCGGCGCCGGCGGCCAGGACGAGACCGGGGGAAAGGGTAAGGATACCGAAAAGTAAGGATTTCTTAAAAATTTGGTTCATCGTGGCAGATTTGGTATTTCTAGGTGATTGATTATCCATGTGGATACAAGCCGGGGCAAGCCTTTGGGGGTGACGCATTGGCGGGATAGGAAAAAATCGGTGAACTGGTGGTTACGTTTTGGCGCATGCTTTTTCCCATGTAAACGGCGAAGGTCTTTCAGTCGGGTGGAAGTCGGGCGATTCGGTGCCATGCGCGGTTCGGTACGGACGGGTGCGCCACGAGTTGGAATCGACGGGTGTTGGCATTGGAGCTTTCGACACGCTGATCGCGGCGCGCGCCCTTTCGCTGGGCGCCACATTTGTCACCAACCATCTCAGCCATTTTCGCCGGGTGCGGGGACTCGCCCGCGAAAATCGGTCGAGGTAACGATCTTCCCCGGCGTCACCCGCGCGCCAGCACCTCCCACCCCTCGCGATAGGTCTTGGTGAGGAAGGCGTTCGCTTCGGGCTCGTTGGTGACGCGCAGCGTGGCGGCGTCCCATTCGAGTGTCCGGCCGGGGAAACGCACGGCGACGTTGCCGAGTTGAACGGCCTCGGTGAGGGGGCCGGCGTAGGCGAAATTGTCGGAGATCGCGGGATTTCCGGCGAGACAGGCATCGACCCAGTCGCTCCAGTGATTGGCCTTGCCGGGGTCGGGGAATTCGTAGCCGGCGAAGTCCTTTTCGGGATAGAGCTTCGGGGTGCCCCAGTGGGGGACGAGCAGGTGGCCCTTTTCCCCGATCAACATGGAGGCGGGCTGGAGCAGGGTATCGGCGGCGGGCAGGCCGGGAATCTTCCAGCGCGGGCGGCGTCCGCCGTCGTGCCAGGTGACTTTCAGCGTGTCGCCGGCGGTGTATTGGGTGCCGGGGAAAACGTAGGCGAGGGTTTCCTGGGCGGGCCAGACGTGCTCGTTCATCCCGGTGTGCTCGGCGGTGACGGAGAGCGGGGCGGTGAGATCCAGCGCGGTGAAGAGGGGGTCGAGCAGGTGGCAGCCGTTGTCGCCGATGGAGCCGGAGCCAAAGACCTGCCAATCGCGCCAGCAGCGGGGGTGATAGACGTTTTCGCCGCCGAACTCGCGCCAGGGGGCGGGACCGATCCACTGGTCCCAGTCGACTTCGGGCGGGGCGGGGGCGGGGTTTTTCGGGGGGGCGAGCAGTCCGGAGCGTCCGTGGCCGGGGGCGTCGATCCAGGTGTGGACTTCCTTGATTTTGCCGATTTTCTTTTCCTCCTGGACGAGGAGTTTGGTCACGCGGTACTGGAACTCGGAGTGGATCTGGTTGCCCATGCGGTTGACGGTGCCGGCTTTCTCGGCGAGCCGGGCGATCTGGCGGGCTTCCCAGACGGTGTGGGTGAGGGGTTTCTCGCAATAGACGTGCAGCCCGCGCTCGAGGGCGGCCTGGGCGATGACGGCGTGCTGGTGATCGGGGACGGAGACGTTGACGGCGTCGATCTCGGAGCCGAGTTGGTCGAACATCTTGCGAAAGTCGGAGAACTTCGGCCTTCCGGGCCAGGCCTTCTCGACCTTGTCGAAGTGGCGGCGGTCGATGTCGCAAAAGGCGACCATCTCGACGGCGGGATGCAGACCGATGCGGGAAATGTCGGTCCAACCCTGGCGCTGGCAGCCGATGCCGGCGAAGCGGAGTTTTTTCTCGGGCATGGCGGCAGGGTAACGCGCGATGGGCGGGTTTGGCGATTCACGCGAAGACGCGCCGTTCCGCGGATACCCTTCGACTGCCCGATGGGTGCGAATGAAGGTGGCGGCTATTTTGAAACTCTTGACGGTTGGCTTGTAATTCGTTGGCAGGATCGGCAAACGCCAACGGCGTTTTGGATGAAAGCCCGGGGTTGTTCCAACCCCGGGCTTCCCAACGGAATGCCCTTGGCATTCACCCAAATTCGGTTTGTTGACCGTCACTTTCATTCACACCCCGGCCCGATTCGGGGATTGAATCCTCCGGTTCAAAGCGGAAGAATGGGCGGGATGAAAGCGGTTCGAGGCATCTTTCTCGGGTTTTGGCCCATCGCGTGCGGATTGGGTCCGCTTCTCCCGACCGCGGCGCGGGAGCCGGCGGCAAAGGCGATGCCCGAGCACCACGATCTGACTTGGTTTCGCGACGAGTCGGGCGCGAAACGTCCGGTCGCCACCCCGGCGGACTGGGAAATGCGTCGCGCCGAGATTCTGCGGGGCTTCGAGGAGGCCGCCGGCCCGCTGCCGAGCCGCGGCGACCCGCCCGCGCTCGACATCCGGGTGTCCGAGACGGTTGAGACGGAAAAATACACGCGCCAGACGATCGACTTCCAGTCCGAGGCCGGCGACCGCGCCCCGGCCTACCTCTACGTGCCGAAGGGCGTCGCCGCCGGCGAAAAACGGGCCGGCATCGTCGCGCTGCACCCGACCCACAAGATCGGCAAAGGCGTCGTGGACGGCCAGAGCGAGCGGCCGAACCGCGCCTACGGCAAGGAACTCGCCGAGCGCGGCTTTGTCGTCATCGCGCCGGACTACCTGTCCTTCGGCGCCTACGCGGACTACGATTTCGCGGCGGATCGCTACGAGTCCGGCACCATGAAGGGCATCTGGAACCACATGCGCTGCGTCGACCTGCTGCGCGAGCGGGCCGACGTCGATCCGGAGCGCATCGGCGCGATCGGCCATTCGCTGGGCGGGCACAACGCGATTTTTCTCGGCGTCTTCGACACCCGGGTGAAGGTCATCGTGTCGAGTTGCGGATGGACCCCGATGCACGATTACTATGGCGGGAAACTGAAGGGTTGGACCAGCGACCGCTACATCCCCGCCATCGACACGAAATACGGTCTCGATCCGAACCGCGTGCCCTTCGACTACTACGGCCTGATCGCCGCCCTGGCGCCGCGCCCTTTCTTTTCCAACTCGCCGCTCCGCGACGCGAATTTCGACTATCGCGGCGTCGAAAAGACCGCGCCCCGCGTCCGGCGCGTCTACGAGTTGTTCGGCGTGCCCGACAAGCTGCGCATCGCCTATCCGGACAGCGAGCACGATTTCCCCGAGCCGGTGCGGATGGAGGCCTATGCCTTCCTCGAAAAATGGCTCGCGGCGGAATGAGGCCGTTTTTTTTGACAGGATTTTCGAAACCCAGTTTTCCCAACCGCCCGGACCCGCCATGGCCTACCTCGAACTCCACCATCTCGCCAAACATTTTCCGGCGCGCCGGGGATGGCTCGGCGGCGCGGCCGGCGTCGTGAAGGCGGTCGACGATGTTTCTTTTTCGGTGGAGCGGGGGGAAATCCTCGGCTTGGTCGGCGAGTCCGGCTGCGGCAAATCCACGCTCTCGCGCCTGGTCATGCAACTGCTGCGCCCGACCTCGGGCCGCGTGGTCCTCGACGGGGAAGACCTCGCGGACCTGTCCGGGGCCGAGGTGCGGAAACGCCGGCTGGATTTCCAGATGATCTTTCAGGACCCGCACGCGTCGCTCAATCCGCGGCTGACGATTTACAGCACGCTGGCGGAGGCGCTGCGGACCCGGCGGCCGGAGCTGAAGGGCGGCGGGCTGACCGCCGAGATCGCCGGACTCATGGATCGCGTCGGTCTCGACCCCCGCTCGATGCGGAAATACCCGCACGAGTTTTCCGGCGGGCAGCGGCAGCGCATCGCGATCGCGCGCGCTCTGGCGCCGGCGCCGAAGCTGGTGATCGCCGACGAGCCGGTGTCCGCCCTCGACGTGTCGATCCAGTCGCAGATTCTCAACCTTCTGGGAAAACTTCGGGACGACCTCGGGCTGACGATGATCTTTATCTCCCACGACCTCGCCGTGGTCCGCTACATCGCCGACCGCGTCGTGGTCATGAAAGAGGGAAAAATCGTCGAAAGCGGCGATCCGGAGGCGATTTTCGAGCGGCCCGAGGCGGATTACACCCGCGCCCTGATCGCCGCCATTCCCCGGATTCGCGTTTGAGGATCCGTCGCGCCGGAAGCCGTCCGCGTCACGGAGCGGGCGGGATCGGCGGAGGCGGAATACGGCCGCCCGATCCGCCCGAGGAGGGTTCCGAGGGCGTCACGGGAGGTTCGGGTACCGGGGTTCGGCGGGGGGACGGCTCCACGATTTCCGGCACGGTGACGGAAGGCGCGGGCTCGGGATCGACCGGGGGCGCCTGCGAGAAACCGCGCTGACCCGGGGCCGAAGTGTCGATGATTTGCGGGCCGTCCGGGCCCGAGCTGAACCACACGAGGCGAAGCACCTCGCCGGTTTCGCCGGAGATATAGATTTTGCCCGCGACATTGTTGCGGGCGTCGAGCAGTTCGAGCGTCCAGATCGGTTCCTGCGAATACTCGCGGGCGCGAAGGATGTAGTTGACCGCGTCAAAGCCGATCTTCGCCTTGCGCGCCTCGCTTTCGGCGATGGTGAAGGCGGCGCGGCTGTCGACCTTCAGATCGCTCAGGCGGATGTAGCCCGACGGCGAGCGTTTCGGGAAAAAATCGTTCGTCGGCCCCTCGTTGGTCTCCTCGCCAATGCCCGCCCAGTATTCGCGGGCCAGGAAGCGCGCGTTCGGGTCGTAGCAGACGATCTCCCATTCCTCCGGCTGGGGCACGCCCTCGTATCCGCGCATTTCGATGATCCATTCCACCCGGTCGTTGCCGAAGCGCTTGCCGAGCTGCTCCATGGCGGTCTTGGCGGCGAGGCCCTGTTTTTCCTGGGCCGTCGAAAGGGCTGGCACGGCGACGCCAAGGGCCGCGCATCCGGCCAGGGCGAGAAACAAAGAGGAGGAATTCCGGGAAGGGCGATACGATTTCATGGGTCTGGATTCTTCGACGCTTGGATAGACGGGACGATTCACGCGTTCAAAGTTTTTTCCGGTTGGCGGTCGGCGGTGGCGCGGAACTCGATCAGCGAAATCTCCGGCGGACAGCAAAATCGCACAGGCACGCCCATCGATCCAATCCCGCGCGTCACGTAAAGGCGCGCGTCGCCGCGCTCGAAGAGCCCCGCGACGTATTTCCTGCCGTGCCGCGGCAGCTTGATCGCGCCCCAGAGCGGCGCGCAGACCTGTCCGCCGTGCGTGTGGCCGGCGACTTGCAGCAGCACCCGCGGATCGGCGAGCGTGTCGAAGGGATCCGGCTCGTGCCAGCCCAGCACGATCGGTTCGTCCCGCGGGATCCCGCGCGCCAGTCTCGCGAAATCCGGATGTCCCGCCCAGGCGCTCTCCAGGCCGCCCAGGTGAAAGACGGCGCCCGATCGCGGCGCCCGCAGGCGTGTCGCCGCGTTGCGCAGCACCGGGATGCCCGCCCGGCTCAGCCGCCGGACGATGGCGCCGGCGTCGGCCCACTGGTCGTGGTTGCCCAGAGAGGCGAAGACCCCGAGCGGCGCCCGCAGCCGCGCGAGATGGTCCGCCAGGGTGTCCACGCCCCGCTCGTCGCGGCTGATGAAATCCCCCGGCAGCAGCACCAGATCCGGATTCAGTCCGTTGAGGGTCTCCACCGCGCCGGCCATCAGCGAGTTGTCGTGAAACTCGTCGTGGTGAAAGTCCGACATCGTCGCCACCGTCAGCCCGTCCAGCGCCGCGTGCCGCCCGGGGAGCCGGCAGATCGCGCGCTCGATCACCGGCGTCCGCCGCTCGATCAGCGATCCGTAACCGGCCGCGCCGAGACTTCCGTAAAAGCCGAGTCTGAACAAATTTCTGCGATTCATGTTTCCGGGGC
Source organism: Akkermansiaceae bacterium (assembly GCA_024233085.1). Lineage (GTDB taxonomy): Bacteria > Verrucomicrobiota > Verrucomicrobiia > Verrucomicrobiales > DEV007 > JAEUHH01. Next base: position 136,283 of record JACKQC010000004.1, on the reverse strand, counting down.
GATGGGCCGGGCCATTCTCGCCGGGGGCCGTGAAAGGTAGGCGAAGTTTTCGTGAATTCTTCGTGAAAAAGCCGATACGTTCGAGGCGCGCCGCGTCTTTCGCCTTTCCGGAAAAACAGGCGATTTTCCCTCAAAAAATCAGAAATCCGACGCCTCCGGCTTCCATGTCCGCGATCGACTACCCCCTGCCGCTCAAGGCCCTCATCGTCCAGCTCAAACGCCTGCCCGGCATCGGGCCGAAGAGCGCCGAGCGTATCGCCATCTGGCTCATGCAGCGCGGCGGGGAAGTCACCGGCCCCTTCGCCGAGACGCTCGCCGCCGCCGGCCGTGAAGTCGTCGAGTGCGCCGTGTGCGGCTTTTTCTCCACCTCCGAGACCGGTTGCGCCCTCTGCGACGGCACGAACCGCGACGCCGCGTTGCTCTGTGTCGTCGAGCAGCCCGCCGACATCCTTCCCTTGGAGCGCAGCGGCGCCTTTCGCGGGCATTACCATTCGCTGCGCGGAAAAATCTCGCCCCTCGAGAATGTCGGTCCCGGCGACCTGCGCATCGGCGAACTCCTCGTCCGGCTGCGCCAGGGACAATTCGCCGAAGTCATCCTCGCGCTGGGTTCCGATGTCGAGGGCGAGGCCACGGCGCACTATCTCGCCGAGGCGCTGGGGGAGTTTGACGGCCTGCGGATCACCCGGCTCGCCCAGGGATTGCCGGCGGGAGGCGGGCTCGAGCACGCCGACGAGCTGACCCTGATGCGCGCCCTGCAGGGACGCGTCGGATTGGGCTGAAAACCGGGGGCTTCAGGCCCCGCGGCGCGGTCCGCGGCGCAGCAGCAGGAAGACACAGCCGATCGTCAGCAGAAAGGCCGCGTTCGGTTCCGGCACGATCTCCCAGCCCACGTCGGCCAGGCCGGCCACATCCAGCTCCGTGAATTCACGGCGCTCGCCGTTCGCCAGCGACGGCGTCATTGCCGCCTCCTGCGAGATGGCCGTCCCGTAAACGTCGCTGGTCACGCCCGACGCCCAGTGCCAGTCCCCCGAGCTGACCAGCGGGACGTTGCCCCCGTAAACCCCCACGGAATTCGCCCCCGTGAACGACGATCCGACCTGGAGCCGGTCGAAGGAATCCGACAGCGACAGCCCCAGCACGTGCCCGATCTCGTGCAGCGCCACGGAGTAAAAATCGTACTGCGCCCCCGTCGGCGCCGTCGTGTGATCGAAGTTCCAGTTGATCGAGCCGTGCTCGTTGAAGGCGATGCTCCCGCCCCACGGCGCGAAATCCGTGTCGTCCCCGCTCGTCGAGGGCGTGATGGTGCCCGTCTCGCCGCGCGTGATCAACGTGTCGATAAAACCCGGCGTTCCCGAGCCCGAAAAGCCCGCCGGCCCCCCGATGCCCAGCGATCCGGACGGCCCCAGATTGTCCGCGCCGGCATAGATGAAGATCGTGTCCGCCGGAATCGTCAGATTGGCGAGAAAGGCGTTGGTGCCCACGTCGTCCGGCCGGAAAATGACGCCGGTCCAGGAATTCCCGCCGCCGGGCGTGATGGCGTCGAGATCGTCGCCGATGATTCCCTCGAAAAACGAGGCCGCCGCCTCCAGCGCCAGCCGCTGCTGGGAACCCGCCGCGCCGAAGAAGCCGCTCGTGTCGTAGTCGAAATTGAACACAATGTCGAAACCCCGCGCCGACGGAACGGCGCCGGCGGCGGCAAACAGCCCGAAAACGGCCGGAAAAACCGATTTGGCAAGCGGCTGAACGAAGCGACGAGGCATACGAAAAGCCTAAATTAACATTATGAATATTATAATCAATACAAAATATTTTATTTATCTAAAATAATTGAGCCCAGCGGGAGGAAATTGGGGGCATTTTTCAAAAAATTCCGAAAACCCGGGTTTCGAATGGATTTCCGGCCGGTTTTTTCCTAAAACGAAGCCGTTTTCGTCCGTTCCCGAAGACGACATCACCGACTTTCCCAAACCGGCATCATGAACAGCCCCGCTACCCCCCGACCCAACAGGGTTGAGTCCCGGACCATACCCTGTTGGGTCCTTGGTCTGACCCTGTTGACTCTGGCCCCGATTTCGACCTTTTCGCAGGACGCCGCCGCTCCGCCCGCGTCCGCGGCCGCGGCCGAGGAGCCGAACGACAAGGCCGCCAAATACCTCGACGCCTTGCTGAAACGGCCCTCGGGCGGCTATCTCTTCGACCGTTTTTACAATGCCTGGCTCGACACCGGGACCATCGCCGGGCTGGAGGCCTACCTCGCGCGCCGTGCGGAAGCCGCCGCCGCCGCGACCGGCGAGAAACTGATGCTGGCCTACTTTTTCGCCAAACAAGGCGAGGACGCGCGGGCCATCGAGGTCTTCGAGAAGGCCCTGGCCGACGATCCGAAAAACGGCGAGGCCTGGCTGGAAAAGGCGAAGGTCGAGGCGCGCCAGTTGAATTTCGAGCCCGCGCTGGCGAGTCTCGACCGCGTGGCGGCGACCGATCCGAAGGCGGAGATCGCCATCGAGGCGGGCAAACTGAAGGGCCGACTCCTGTCGCGAAGCGGCCGCGGCGAGGAGGCGCTGAAAGTCTGGAAGGCGCTGGCGGCGGAAAACGCGGGCGACGAGGAATTGCGCGAGGACCTGGTGGAGCTGCATCTCGCCGAGGGACTGGTGGAGGAAGCCGTGACGCTGATGGAGGAACTCATCGCCGGGACCGCCGATCCCTACCTGAAAATCACGCGCCAACTGCGGCTCGGGGACATCCACCAGCGTTCCGGGAAACGCGACGAAGCCGTGGCGATCTACGACAAGAGCCTTGAGGCCGCCGGGCGCGACACCTGGCTGGAAAAGGAAATTCTGGCCCAGATCGAGCACGTCTTCCGCCGCGAGGACGATGTGGCCGGCTTGAAGGCGCACTTCGAAAAACGCATCGCCACCGACAAGGGACGCATCGCCCTGATGAAACGGCACGCGCTGGTGCTGGCGGAACTCGGCGAAGCCGACGCGGCGGTGGCGGCCTTCTCGGAAATCCTCAAGCTCACCCCCGGCGACCGGGACAATCGCGAGGGCTTCATCGATCTGCTCGGACGGCTGGAGCGGCACGAGGAGGCGGCCAAACAGATGGCGGCCCTCGCCGAGCTGAATCCCGACGACGCGGAGCTGGTCGCCCAACTCGCCGTGCGCCGCCACGCGGCCGGGCAGGCCGAGCCGGCGCGGGCGGCGGTGCTGGATTACCTGGCGAAATCGGACGGCTCCGAATACGCCCACCTCCGCGCGGCGCGGCTGCTGGAGCAGTTCAAGCAGGACGACGCGGCGTCCGAGGTCTATGGGAAACTGATCGCGGCCTTTCCCGACAGCGTGGCGGCGAAAGAGGCGCGGGCGGTTTTCCTCCACCGCGTCGGAAAGAAGGAGGAGGCGATGGCGATCTGGAAAGGGATCGCGGCCGAAGGCTCCGGTCAGGACGCGCTGCGGGCGGCGCGGGCGCTGTCCGGGCGCGGCGAGCGCGAGGCGGCCCACGAGATTTTGAAGAGCCGGGCGGAGGAGTTCGGGAACGACTTCGTGTTTCTCGGTCAACTGTGCAACGAGGCCGTGGCCGCCGAAAAACACGCGGAGGCGCTGCCCTGGGCCGAAAAACGGCTCGCGCTCGCCGGTTCGCCCGCCGATTTGAACGACGCCATCCGGCAGGTCGTCTCGGTGCTCGACCGCCTGGAAAAAACCGCCGCGCGCCGCGACGAACTGGCCGCGAAACCGGATCGCCCGCTCGCGGAAACCTGTCTGCTCGCCGAGATGCTCGAGCGCGACGGCCAGCACGAGGCGGCCGAAAAGACGCTCGCGCCGGCGCTGGAGGCGGGGGAAATCCTCGCCATCACCCAGCAGGTGCGGCTTTTCAAATCGCGGGACGAATGGGAGCGCGCGGCCGAAACCCAGCGGCGCCTGATCGATCTGCCCGAGGGCCGGAAATCGGCGAACGTGCAGGAGCTGGCCCAGCTTTTTCGCCGGGCGCTGAAATTCGACGAGGCGCTCCAGTGGATCGAGGAGTGGAAAAAACTCTCGCCCGGCGCGACGCAGCCGTGGATCGAGCAGAGCGGCGTGCTGGTGGAGACGAACAAAACCGAGGAGGCGATCGCGGCGATCCGCTCGGCGGTGCAGCGTTTCGAGGACCAGTCGGACCTGCGCGGTCACCTGGCGGGGCTCTACCTGCAGGAGAGCCGTTTCGCCGACGCCGAGCGCGTCTACTGGACGCTGTACGAGGAGAGCGAGGATATATCGCGGAAGATAAGCTGGGCCGGCAGCCTGGCCAATGTGGCGGCGCAGAGCGGCCGGATGGAGCCGCTGATCGAGCAGTTCGAGGAACGCCGGCGCACCAACCGCGCCTCCATCGCGCCGCTGCTGGCGATCGCGGAAATCCGGCGGCGCGACAACGACTACGAGGGGCGGCGCGAGGCCCTGATGGAGGCGACCCGGCTGCGACCCGAGGATTTGAAGCTGCTCCACGAAATCGCGCGGATCGAGGAGCAGGAGGGCGACTGGGAGGGCGCGCTCGACACGCTGCGCACGGCGCTGCCGCTGGACAAGACGGGCGCCACCCGCGAGCGCATGGCGCTGTTGCAGCTCCGCTACGGGGACGAGGAGACGGCCTATCGCCAGATCCTCGACCTGAGCGACGGGCGGATGGACGCCGACGCCGTGCTCGGTCTCGCCGACGCGATGATCGGCCGGAGCGGCTGGGATCGCGCGGCGCGGTTTCTGGAGGGCAACCTGGCGCGTTTTCCGGACGATTACCGGCTGGTTTACCTGCTCGCGGTGGCCCGGGCCGAGGACGCCCAGACGGACGCGGCGCGCGAGCTGTTTCTCCAATTGTTGACCTGGGAAGCCGAGATCGCGAAGCCGAAAGCCGGCTCCAACGCCAACCAGACCGCGATTGTCGAGGCGCGGAAAGAGTGGCTCGCGAAGATGCCGGAGGGCGTCGAGGATCTGATCGATTCGGACGGGTATCGCTACTACGCGTTCCAATACCGCGAGGCGCTGCGGCAGGGGAGGGTGCGGTATTCGAACTACGCGGGCATGCCGGGCGGGAGCATGGGACTGGTGAAGGCGCCCGCTTCCCTGAAGGAGGCCCGCGGCTTCGCGAAGGCGCATCTGATCCGCCTGTCGCAGGAACTCGACGACGACGGGCGCGACGCGCTCGCCGCCTCCATGCGCGACCGGGGGGTGAAATCGGCGGAGATCCTGCTGAAGCTGCCATTTTCCGAGCAATATTGGGAACAGAACCAGCCTTTCCCCGCCGAACTGCTCGACGAATACCCGGATCACCTCGGCCTGTGGGCGGACGCCGTGCTTTGGCAGTTGAACGCGGTCCAGCGGGCGCCCGGCGGCATCGACGCCGAATTGATGGTCCGGTGCTACGAGAAATTCCGCGAATCCCATTCCGAGCTGGCCTTCGCGGCGGCGGTGTACGCGGCGGCCTCCGGCGCGGAGGAGGGCGCGGCGCTGCTGAAGCGGGCGCTGGCCGAGGTGCGCCCGGCGAAAGAACCCGCCCAGCAGGCGATCTACGCGGTCCAATACGGGGTGGGGGGGCGCTCGCCCTTCAGCGGCGACCAGCGCACCCTGTTGCCCGACGATCTGAGAAGAGAACTCGTCGGCCTGATGCGGGAATGGCGCGCCGCCGCGCTGGCGCCCGGCGCGGACGAGAAAAAGCGCAAGGCGATGAATTCGCCGAACGCCTTCTCTTTTTACGACACTTACGGCTGGGGTCTGCGCGAACTCGAGGATCCGGCTCCGTGGCTCGAATACCTCGACGGCGAGCTGGATCGCTTCGCGAAACTCAGCCGCGAGAATCCCGGCGCTTTCCCGCCCGGCATGACGTGGCTGATGCGCCAGATGTCCTGGATCAACCAGAATCGTCCCCTCGTCGCCAAGCTGGAATTTCCGCTTCTGGATTTGCCCGATTTCCCCGCCAACGTCCTCATCCACTTTGTCGCGATCCCCGATTACGGCCGAGCCCCCGAGCCGCTCAACGCCGAGGTCCTCGCGCCGAGGATCGACGCGGTGAAAAATCCCTTCCTCCGCGCGATGCTCGCCCATGCCGTCGGCGACGAGGCGCGTCTTGGCGGGGAAATCGAGGCCCTGCTCGCCGAGGGCGCGAAACAGGGAGGATCCGACGCGGCGCGCAACCTTTTCGCGGCGGCTTATTACAGCAGTGTGAAAGACGAGCCCGGCCGCGCCTTCGAACTGCTGGACGAAATCCGCATGCGCCCGATGGGCAAGGACATCCGCCGCCGCATCGACGCCGCCATCGTCGCCCTCGCCCGCGAGTCGGACGACGCGGCCGCCGACTCGAAAGGGGATGGCAAGGCGGGCGAGCCGTCGCCCCTCGTCAAGGCGGGCCGCGAGGCCGCGCTCCGGCTGCGCTACGGCATGCTTTCCCCGCGTCACCGGGGCGAACTGGTCGCGGTGCTCACCGATCTGGGCCTCGAGACCGAGGCCGACCGGCTCGCCGCCAAGGCCGCGCCGCAAAGCTCCGGGTCCTCGCGCTCCTACGCCGTCTCCTACACCGGCACGGCGCAGGGTCTCGACGACCGCGTGAAACAGATGCTCGCCGGCGGCAAGAACGAGGAGGCGACTCGACTCTCCGTGCAGTCGCTCCGAAACGCCCTCAAACCCATCGCCGCCGGCACCGGAAACGTCCAGGTCGACTGGGAAACCCTCAACTTCATGAACTATCTCCGCGGTCAGAACGCGCTGATGGATTCGGTCGAAAAGGAATTCGATCCCGGCGCCGATGTCGCCTCGGCCAAACCGGAGGCACTTTTCGAGTGGGGAGCCTTTCGCGAGCTGAACGGCCAGCTCCCGGAGGCGCTCGAGGCCTACCGCGCGGGGCTCGACGCGCTCGGCGACCGGAAGAAGCCCGGCATCGAGGCGCGGGTGGCGGCCATCCTGAGCTTCGAGAATCCGGACGAAGCCGCCGCCGTGCTCGCCGATCTCGATCCGTCGCGGATTCAGAGTTATTTCGGCGCGTTGGAGACGGTGGAGAACGTGTTCGAGTACCGTTCGCGCCGCGGCGAGGAGGCCTTTCAGCGGGCGATGAATCTCGGCCGCGCCGTCACCCGGTGGTTGTCCGGATTGGATGAGAAAGCCACGAAGCAGATGGATTTCGCCAATCTCGACTACCGCTCGCGGAACAAGGTGGCCGAGCAGTTCTTCGGTGACAACGACGCCTATCTTCCCGGTCTTTACGTCAATCTGAATCCCGGGTCGAGCTGGCGCATGGGCAAGGAGGGCCGGGCGATCGCCGAAAAATGGGCGCCCGTTCGCCGCCAGGTTCACGACGATCTCTGCCGGGCCATGATGCGGCTTCCGGCGCTGGCCCGGCACACCTTTGCCTACCACGCCGCCGTGGCCATGGCCGAGGATCGTGACAAAGCCCTCGACGATCCGGAACTGGAGCGCCTCGCCCGCGCCGCGCTCGAGGCCGACGCGAAAATGCCCCGGGGAACGACGCCGCAGTTTTCCACCCACAGTCACTCGTTCGAGCGGCCGGTCACGACGCTCTGGGCGCCGGAGGAATTCCTGATCCGCCGCGCTCTGAAGGCGGGCGACTTCGCCGCCGCCGACGCGGTGCTGGAGACGCTGAAAACCGCGAAGCGGCGCGATCTGTCGGCGAGCGCCGAGGCGTATCGCACGCTGGCCTTCGGTCCGGCCGGCGAGTTCGAACGAGCGGCGCGCGCCTATCTCGCCGCGACGGCGAACAGCGCCGGCGGTTACTACGGAAACAACCAGCCCTACGCGACGGAGGGAGCCCTTTCCCTGTCGTCGAAGCTCTTCGAGATCTGGGAAATCCGCGGCGAGGCGCTGAAAGAATTCGATTTCGGAAAATTCGCCCTCGAATCCGCGAAGAAAAGCCAGGGCGCCGAGGCGGTGCTGGCCGTTTCCCTGATCGAGAAGACCGCCCGCGAACAGGGCTTCGAAGCGGCCCGCCCCCTGCTCGACAAGCTGACCGTGGCGTGCCTCGGCGAGCGTGAAAAATGGGACGCGTTCAAAAAGGAGGCCCAGCGCCGCGTTCCGACCTCCGGCGGCGGTTACTACTATCAGGGCGGCGAATTCACCCGGCCGGAGCACGCCCTCTACGCCGCCCTGATGCAGCGCCTGCTCTGGCAACCCGGGACCGTGATGCCCGTGGCCGCCTACCTCAAGGACAACAGCCTCGACACCAACGAACAGGTGACCTCGAACTCCCTGCTTTCCTACCTCGCCTCCTCGCGGCTCGGGGAGGAGCCGGAACTGGCGCTCGCGATCTTCGAGGGCTCCCCCTTTCTGAGCCCGGCCGAGTCCTTCCGCGCCCTGACCCTCGGCAAAGACAAGCGCATCGTGCTGCGCGATTGTCTCGACCAGATCAAGAAGGGCGGACCCGCCCGGCAAAAGCTCCGCGAGGCCGCCGCCGCGAAGGGCACCTTCGGCGGCGATCTCGTGGCCGCCTCCCTCGCCGACAGTCCCGCCGCCGCCCTGACCGAGGCCCTGGGCAAACACCGCGCCGCCATCGAGTCGAAACTGAGCGACGAAGCCACGGCCGAACTCGCCGCCTTCGTGAAAGCGTCGCTTCCCGGCGGCTTCGATCCCGGTCCGGTGAGCGCCGACGCCCGCGCCGTGCTCGACCGGCTCGGCGCCGAGCGCGCGAAAACCGCCCGAGAAAAGGCGGAGGAATTTCTCGCCCTCAAAAACCTGGACGAAATCGACGCCTCGCGGAGCTACGAACTGCGCCGCCGGCTCGGCGCCCTCCTGCCGACCCTCTGGACCGCCCGCGAGTGGGATCTCGGCGTGAAAGCCTACTGGCACGCCATGGATCTGGCCCGGAAAAAAATGAAGTCCAACCAGTGGGGCGACAACGTCTCCAGCGGCTGGAATCTCGAGGGCGACGTGCTCTACGACGCGATGAATAACGCCTCCGGCAGCGATCTCGAGCGCATCGCGCTGTTCGAAAAGATCGTCCAGTCCGACACCGAGGGGCGCCTGCCCATCACCGCCGGCGGGATGGGTTTTGCCGGCGACATCCGCGACGCTTTCAACCGCGCCGGCGGCGAGACCAATCTCGAAAAATCCGCCGACACCGTCGCCGCCCGCCTGCACGAACTCTGCGGCGACGCCGCGTCGGTGACCGTGTCGATGTATTTCATGGAGTTCGCCTTTCAGCTCCGCCCGCCGCTGCTGCCGCGCCTGGTGGCGTGGGCCGATTCGCGGTCGAGCGGCCAGCCATGGTCCCCGTTGGCCGCCGAGATCGCCCAGTCGCTGCGCATGGGCCTCCAGACCGGGACCAAGCCCGACTACAAACCTCTCTGGGCAAAAGTGCCCGATCTCGAAACCTGGCAGCCCCACTACGTGGCGATGCTGAAGGACGACTCCCGCACCCTGCCCTGGCGGCTCGCCGTGGCCGACGAAGTGTGCGACGCCGACGCCGACATCGCGCCCGAGACCGCCACCGCCTGCGCCGAGCTGCTCGCCGAGGCCCTCGCCGCCGACGCTCCCATGAACGCCTGGCACGTCCACCGCGTCGCGATGCAGTTCAACAAGCTGGAAAAAACCGCCGACTGGGACGCCACCGCCCGCCGCCTCGCCGAGGGCTGGGCTTTCAAAAACCGCAACAACCAGAAACCCGGTTCCAGCGGCCTCGCCTTCGATCCTTTCGACGAGCCCGTTCTCTCGATGCTCGAAACCCACCTGCGCCTCGGCGACGCCGAGCTGACGCGGAAAATGCGCACCGAGAAAAACGCCTTCGACCGCACCAAGAGCACCTGCCGCGCCGTCGCGGCGCTTGTCGCCTGGGGCGATGACGAGGGCGCCAACGCCGTCCTGCGCGAGGGCAAGGAATTCCAGGACATCACCGACGACTACGAGACCGGCGCCGGCGTTTACCGCGTTTATTATACCCGGCGGCTCCACGAGCGCTTGCCGGAGTTCCTCGAGACGGTCGAGGATCCCGGCCTGCGTTACTTTGCCGACCTCATCCTGCGCGGCGCGCCCGATCCGCCGCCCGACCGCAAGGAGGCCGGCGCCGACCACCCCGCGCGCGGCCCGCGGCTCGCCGAGGCCGCCCGGCGCTTCACGGACATCGATTTCGGCAAGTCGAAGTTCGGCGGCCTGCTGCGCGAGCGCTGCCTCCAGCAGATCGCCGCCATCGACGGCCCGGCCGGGATCGTGGCGCCGATTTGGGAAAAGGAATACAGCGCCGCCAAATGCCGCGTCCTGTGCGACCTCGACAATTACAAGAAGATCGAGCACGGCGCCCGGCCGCTCGCCGCCCACGCCGCCATCCGGCTGCGCCAGGGCGACACCGCCGTCGTCGACGATTTCATCGCCGCCGTGAACGGTTCCGGCAACGACACCTACTACCGCCGCGAGGCGATGGAGCATTTCTGCGGCCGCCTCATCGAATCGCTGAAATTCCGCGGCCCCCAGGCCACGCCCGAGGAGTGGACCGGCTACGCCGTCGCCCTGGGTCGCCTGCTCTCCGAGGTCAAGGGCCGGCCCCTCGAGCATGACAATCTCGCCCAGACCACCGCCGCCTATCTCACCGCCTCGGCCGTCGCCGGTCGCGAAAAGGAAGTCGTCGCGTGGGCCAAAGCCCTCGATCCGAAGAGCGCCGAGACCTGCGCCACCACCCTGCGCCGCAAGACGGCTCCCTTCTGGGCCGCCATCGCGCAAATCCTGAAGGTCAAGGCCCCCGATGAAAAGCTCCGGCCCGCCCCCGAAAAACGCGAGGCCGCGCTGCGCCTCGTCCTTTCCTGTCCCCAGATGGAAAAGGCCTTCGGATCGCACGAGACCCTCTACAAGCCCCTGCTCGACCAGGCCCTGGTCACGCGCGAGGAACTGCTCGGCGGCCCGGGCGAGCGCCTGACCGCGGTGTTTCCCCGCGGCGGCTGGGCGGCCGCCGAGATTGCCCGCTTCCTCGCCGACGACGGCCGCTGGGACGAGGCCATCGCCCTGTCGGAGCGGTCCACCACCGTCTCCGACCCGAAGACCTCCGAAGTCCGCTACGCCCGCCTCGCCATCCGGCACGCCGAGCTGCTGCTCGAAGCCAAACGCCCCGCCGAAGCCGGCCAGTCGCTGGAGAAAACCGGCGCCAACTTCTCCCAGGACAAGCTGCCCGACGACGTTCGCCAGACCCTCGCCCGCGTCCGCCAGGCTCTGAAGGCCTCGGCGAAGAAGTAGCGGAAATTGAAAAACAAAGTCGCCATGCGATGGCCCGATCTGAACCCGAAGATCAACCCTCGAGCGAAGGGCGCTGAACGGAGGAACCTGTAAAATAAGCGAAAAAATCGCGAAAACCGTTTACGGAAAACGGATTGAAAATCTAAATACGGTGTTTTTCACGTTAACCGCCACGTTCCGGACGGGTCCGTTGACGTTTCGAAGGGGTCGCGACCCGCTCGGAGCGGAAAAATTGCCGTTCGCAAGGGGTTCGGACCCGCAAAAAGGGGAAAGGTTTCCCTTCCCGACGGGGTCATGACCCGTTCGGAAGCGGGGCGTTGGCGTCCCGAACGGGTCGGTTTCCGTTCCAAACGCCAACATTGACGTCCCGAACGGCAAATTTTCCGCTCCAACAGTCAACGTTTCCGTTTTCGACGCCGCCCGTTTCGGGGCGCGGCGTCAATCCCCGAAAACCCCGACCCAACAGGGTATGGTCATCGACCCAACCCTGTTGGCCGCGAGGGAGACCGTCGATTCGCCTCCGCCGCGCCGCGCGCTCCCGGCGCGGCGAGGCCGCGAATGCGTGCCCAATTCCCATTCGACGCGGGCGCGGGCCTTCCGCCATCATGGGGGCACATCGACTTTTTCCATCCATGAAAGACACCCCCGCCTCCCCTCCGACTTCGCCCGTGACTTCGCGCCGCCGGTTCGTCAAGGCCGCCGCCGCGGTTTCCAGCGTGCTCGCCGCGCCCGCCTTCGTCCGCGGCCAGAATCTCAATTCGAAGCTCCAGCTCGCCGCCATCGGCTGCGACGGCAAGGGCTGGTCCGACACCAAGGAGATGTCCACCCACGACCGCATCCAGCACGTCGGCTTCTGCGACATCGACCTGAACCGCACCCTCAACGTCAAAAAGCTCAATCCCGAGGTCCCGATCTATCAGGATTTCCGGGAAATGCTCGGCGAGCTGGGCGACAAGGTGGACGCCGTCACCGTTTCCACGCCCGATCACATGCACGCCTACATCACGCTGGCGGCGATGCGGCAGGGCAAGCACGTCTATTGCCAGAAACCGCTCACCCACAATGTCTGGGAAAACCGCCAGGTGAAAAAGATGGCCGCCAAGTCCGGTGTCATCACCCGGCTGGGCAACCAGATTCATTCGCACGAGTTCTACCGCACCGCCGTCCAGACCATCCAGGCCGGCAAGATCGGCAAGATCACCCGCGTCCACTCCTGGGTCGGCGCCACCGGGCACGGGAAATCCGGCTTCATCGACCGTCCCAAGGAAAACCCGCCCGTCCCCGACACCATCGCCTGGGACAACTGGATCGGCGTCGCCCCCATGCGGCCCTACGTCGATGCCGGCCTGCGCTGCTACCACCCGTGGGGCTGGCGCGACTGGCAGGATTTCGGGAACGGCGCGCTGGGCGACTTCGGCTGCCACATTCTCGACCCCGTCTACACCGCGCTGAAAATCGCCGGGCCCTCCGACGACATCCAGTGCAGCGAGCACACCGGCATGAACGACGAGGTCTGGGCGGCGCAAAACATGGTGCATTTCACCGTGCCCGGCACCGAACACACCGTCGGCGACCGGCTGCGGATCACGTGGTATGACGGCGGCCTGATCCCCGGCACCAAAGGGAGCCACGTCCCCGGCACCCGCGCGCTGCCGCGCAGCGGCTCGCTTCTCATCGGCGAGACCGGCACCATGGTCCTGCCGCATGTCGGCGCTCCGTCGATCTTCGTCGATGGCAGGGACGCGCCCGAGGACAGTCTGTTGGTAAAGGCGGACAACCGGAACCATTACCACGGCTGGGTGGACGGCTGCCTCTCCGGCGAGCAGCCCAGCGACGGCTTCGACTACGGTTCCATGCTGACCGAGGCCGTCCTGCTCGGCAACATCGCGGTTCGCTTCAAGGGTCAGACGCTGAAGTGGGATTCGGAGAATCTCAAGGTCACCAACCTCGAGGAGGCCAACCGCTGGACGAAGCGGAAATACCGCGAGGGGTGGGAAATCGAGGCGGTGGCGTGAGTCAGAGTTCCTCCTCGGACACGGGAATGATTTTCATCGGCGCCCTCTGCAAACCAATCTTGAGGGTCCTGTCGCCGTGTATGGGAATGACCACTCGCTCGATTCTGTCGGCTTTGACGAAAACGTGGTGACTTCCATTGACGCGGGTCAGCCTCCAGCCCTTTGCCTCCGCCAGCTGAGCCAGCCGCTTCCCCGAGACGGCCTTCATACGGCCACTTCAAGCAACTGCTGACCCGGCGTTTCGGTGATCAAGCCTTCCTCACCGGCGGTCAGCCACGCCTCGATCGCTTCGCGGAGATTGGATTCAAGTTCCTCGCGGGTTTCCCCCTGCGTCACACAGCCGGGCAGCGCCGGGACTTCGGCCCAAAAACCGCCTTCCTCGGCTTCATGGATGATCGCGGTGAGATTCATGGTCGCAAAGATAACACGGCAAGAAACCGGATCAAAGCGCTTCGTTCCGCAGCGCCGAATGCAAATCGGTTGCGGGCCTCAAACTGGCCCGACTTCGCAGAAGGCCGCTTCCACCGATGGCGACGGGACTGGCTGTCCTTCTTCGCGCAGTCCTTCGAGGTGAAACTCGATCGCTTCCCGCATGTTCTGTTGGACATCCTCCCGGGTTGCGCCCGTGGAGACGCACCCTGGAAGATCGGGCGAATACGCGGAGAACCCGGTCGACGTGCGCTCAATGATGATCAGATAACGGCTCATTTCAGTCCTGCCTGCTTGAGTACACTGTTCGCCGTGCCGAGAGCAAGCTCATCGCCTGGTCGACCCGACCCGGGACGGTGACGACATCTGGTTTCGTGGGATGTTTAAACTGATGTTGGCCGCCTCGGGTTCGCGCCGGTACCCAGCCATCGTTTTCGATTCGCTTCACCATCTCGCGGGCCTTCATCCCTTCATTCCTGCGCCACGCCGCCAAGCGTCAGTTTTTCATCGACCTTCGCCCACCGTCCGCCCGCTCACTCCGCCTCCAACGCGCGCCCGATGAGGTGGCGATGGAGGGCGCCGCCGAGCAGGCCGCCGGCGACCGGGGCCACGAGATAGACGACCCACCAGCCGAGCGGTCCGTTGGCGGTGAACGGCACCGAGCCCCAGCCGGCGAGGGAGGAAAACAGGCGCGGGGCGAAGTCGCGGGCGGGATTGAAGCAGGCCATCGTCAGCGGGCCGAGCAGGGAGATCAGCAGCGTCACGGTGAGGCCGATGTAGCCGGCGGTGAGAATCTGCGGCGCCTCGGGATTGCGGCGGTCGGTGACGGTGAAGATCACGAGCACCAGCATGGCGGTGCCGACGATCTCGGCGAACACGGCGCGGCCGAGGGTCATCGCCGTCGCGGTGTCGGCGAGGGGTTTGCCGCCGGGGTTCGGAAAATATTCGCCAAAAATCATGGCCGTGGCTTCGCTGCCGGGCGCGCCGCGGGTAAGGCCCTGGGCGGCTTCGTAGGCGCCGATGGCGTCGGCGAAGACGCCGAAAATCACGGCCGCGCCGGCGAAGGCGCCGATCATCTGCGCGGCGATGTAGGGCAGGACGCGCGATCGGGGAAATCCCTGCCACGCGGCGAAGGCGATCGTGACGGCGGGATTCAGATGGGCGCCGGACATCGCGGCGGTGCAGTGGATGGCGATGGCGATGCCGAGGCCCCACACGATGGCCACCTGAAAGACGCCGACCTGGGCGCCGGTGGAAACGGCCGCCGCGACGGCGCCGCAGCCGAAAAAGACGAGGAGAAAGGTGCCGATCAGTTCTCCGATCAGGGCGGCGCGAAGCGGTTTCATGGTGGGTCGTTTTTTGACAGGATTGACGAGATTTTCAATGAAATCCTTGTCAGAAAATTGACACGCCTATCCTGGCGGCCGGCCGAAATCCCCACGGTTTATCGCGTCATGCCTCGACCAGATCGCGATGGGTCGGGGTGGGACGGCCGGGGCGGAAGTATTCTTTGTGATCGAGCGTCAGGGTCGCGCGCCCGTGCGCGGCGGCGGTGGCGTCGAGGGCTTCCCGCAGGATGGTCGCGAGGTCTTCGGGCGCGGCTTCGGCGCGGAGATTGACGATGACCTGGGCGCGGGTCACGTCGTCGTCGAGGCGCTGGCAGAGTTCGGGGACGAAATCGTTGCGCACGAGGTTGAGGATGGCGACTTCGCCGGCGAGGGATTCGGCGGCGCTGAGGGTCATCTTGAAGTGGGCGACTTCGGCGTCGCGGTCCCGGAGGCGGTCCTGCACTTCGCGGGCGAGGGTTTGCAGCAGATCGTCGGCGTCGACGCCTTCGGGCGCGGCGACATCGACGGTGGCGTTGAGCCAGCCGAGCAGGGCTTCGCCGTCGGCGTAGATGTCGTAGTCGATCTCCATGGTGCGGCGGATGGCCTGGGTGGCGCCGGAGGCGAGCGTCTCGAACCAGGGATCGAGGCCGTCCTCGTGGCGCGCGGACACGGCGACGACTTCGGCGTGGGGAAACGCGGCGCGGAGGGCGGTGTCGAGTTCGTCGATCTGAGCGGCGGGGAGCAGGTCGCGCTTGTTGATGACGATGATGTCGGCTTCCTCGAGCTGCTTTTTATAAATGTAGACGACTTTCTCGGAGAAATTGCCGCCGTCGTCGAGGCCGAAGACTCGGCGGGCGCGGACGGGATCGACGAGCACGCTGAGCGGGGCGATTTCGAAGCGCTCGCCGTAAATCCGGCGCAGGGGATAGGTGACGGTCGCGACGAGATCGGTGCAACTGCCCACGGGCTCGGCGATGAAGACGTCGGGCGCGGCGCCGGCGGCGAGATTTTGCGCGGCCTCGACGAGGGAGTTGAAGCGGCAGCAGAAACAGCCGCCGGGGATTTCCTCCGTGGCGAAGCCGAGCGAGCGGAGCATTTTGGTGTCCACGAGTTCGCGGCCCTGGTCGTTGGTGATAAGGCCGACGCGTTTGCCGGCGTCGGTGAGGCGCCGGGCGAGTTGGGCGACGGCGGTGGTTTTGCCGGCGCCGAGGAAGCCGCCGATCATTATGTAGCGGGCGTTTGCGGGGGAGCTGGAGGCCATGAGGGGAGGAGACTACGGGATCGTCGGCGACGCAAGGAAAACTTATGCGCCATTCGGCATATGTTCGTCGCCGCCGACGCGATTGAAGTGGAAGCTGCAGCAGCCGAGATTCAACGACCGCCGGTCGGCGCTGACTCTCTTCCTGAAGGCGGGCGTCAGGCCGTAGCGCACGAATTTTCCCTCGCGCCGCGCCCCGGCGATGCCGGTCTCGCGGAGCACGCGCAGGTGTTTGGAGACGTTGTATTGGCTCAATCCGGTCGCGGCGACGAGATCGGAGACGGTTTTCGGCTCGCCGATCAGGAGTTCGACGAGCCGCCAGCGGCTTTCGTCGGCGAGGGCCTTCAGGTAGGGCGTGCAGGAGCTGTCTTCGGCGCGCGACACGGGGGTATCATGGGCTGGAGCGGGCGGAATCGCAACGGTTTGGGATGTGGCATTCCGGGAAAACCGCGAATTCCACTCCATCGGGAGACGTTCGCGGCGGCGGCTCGAGCCTGGTTTCGCCAAACAAATCCGTCCCACCTTTGCCTTTGACCGGGCGCGGGGATTGGGCTTTCCTCGCTTTCCTTTTTCCACCGCAAGTTCTCCGTTTTTCCCATGTCCACGGCCCCGACCATCATCTACACGAAGACCGACGAAGCGCCCGCCCTCGCGACGCATTCGCTGCTGCCGGTGATCCAGGCGTTCACGAAATCCTCCGGCATCGCCGTCGAGACGCGCGACATCTCGCTGGCGGGACGCATCCTGGCGAATTTCCCGGACGCCCTCACGGAGGATCAGCGCGTCGCCGACGCCCTCGCCGAACTCGGGGCCCTGACGCTGAAACCGGAGGCGAACATCATCAAGTTGCCGAACATCTCCGCCTCCGTGCCGCAGATGAAGGCCGCCATCGCCGAGTTGCAGGCGAAAGGCTACGCCTTGCCGGACTATGCCGACGAGCCGAAGACCGAGGCCGAGCGCGACGCCAAGGCCCGCTACGACAAGGTGAAAGGCAGCGCGGTGAATCCCGTGCTGCGCGAGGGGAACTCCGACCGGCGCGCGCCGAAGGCGGTGAAGGAATACGCCCGCCAGAATCCGCACTCGATGGGGGCGTGGTCGGCCGACTCGAAAACGCGCGTCGCGACGATGGGCGCGGACGATTTTTGCTCGAACGAAAAGTCCGTCACCATCGCCGAGCCAACGGAGGTCACGATCGAGCACGTCGCCGCGGACGGCACGGTGACGACGCTCAAGGGCGCGACGCCACTGAAGGCGGGCGAGGTATTCGACGCGACGGTGATGCGCAAGGCGGCGCTGCTCGACTTCCTCGCGGAGCAGGTCGCGGCGGCGAAGTCGGAAGACGTGCTGTTTTCCCTGCACCTGAAGGCGACGATGATGAAGGTCTCGGACCCGATCATCTTCGGGCACGCGGTGTCGGTGTTTTTCAAGGATCTCGTGGCGAAGCACGGGGCGGTGCTCGACGAGTTGGGCGTCGATTTCAACAACGGCTTCGGGGATCTCGTCGCGAAAATCGCCGGCCTGCCCGATGATCGGCGCGCCGCGATCGAGGCCGATATCCAGGCGTGCTACGAAAGCGGTCCGGCGCTGGCGATGGTGAACTCCGACAAGGGCATCACCAATCTCCACGTGCCCAGCGACATCATCGTCGACGCCTCGATGCCGGCGATGATCCGCACCTCGGGCCAGATGTGGAACGCGGCGGGCAAGACGCGGGACACCCTCGCGGTGATTCCCGACAGCAGCTACGCGGGGGTTTACCAGACGGTGATCGACTTCTGCAAGGCGAACGGCGCCTTCGATCCGCGCACCATGGGCACCGTGCCGAACGTCGGCCTCATGGCGCAGAAGGCGGAGGAATACGGCTCCCACGACAAGACCTTCGAGATCGCCTCCGCCGGCACGGTGCGAGTCGTCGATGCGGCCGGGAATGCGCTGCTGGAGCACGCCGTCGAGGCGGGCGACATCTGGCGCGCCTGCCAGACGAAGGACGCCGCCATCCGCGACTGGGTGAAACTCGCCGTGACCCGCGCCCGCGCCACGGACACGCCGGCCGTCTTCTGGCTCGACGAAACGCGCGCCCACGACGCGGAACTCATCAAAAAGGTCAACGAGTACCTCGGCGACCACGACACCGCCGGGCTCGACCTGCGCATTCTCGCGCCGGCGGCCGCGACGCGGTTCTCGCTGGAGCGGATCAAGGCCGGTCAGGACACCATCTCGGTTACCGGGAACGTGCTGCGCGACTACCTGACGGACCTTTTTCCGATCCTCGAACTCGGCACCAGCGCGAAGATGCTCTCCATCGTGCCGTTGATGAACGGCGGCGGTCTTTTCGAGACGGGCGCCGGCGGTTCGGCGCCGAAGCATGTGCAGCAATTCGTCGAGGAAAACTACCTGCGCTGGGATTCGCTCGGCGAGTTCCTCGCGCTGGCCGTGTCGCTGGAACATCTCGCGGGTGTTTTCGACAACGCGAAGGCCAAAGTCCTCGCCGACACGCTCGACGCGGCGACCGGCAAATTTCTCGCCAACGACAAGTCTCCGACCCGGCGCCTCGGCGGCATCGACAACCGCGGCAGCCATTTCTACCTGTGCCTCTACTGGGCCGAGGCCCTCGCCGCGCAGGATGACGATGCCGTGTTGAAGGCGGAGTTCGCGCCCGTCGCGGCCAAGCTCGCCGCCGGAGAGGAAGCCATCGTCGCGGAACTGCTCGCCGTGCAGGGCGGTCCGGTCGACATCGCCGGCTACTACGCGCCCGACGAAGCGAAAACCGACGCCGCCATGCGCCCCAGCGCGACGTGGAACGCGGTGATCGCGGGGATGTGAGGGAAGCGAAGCGGTCGATTGAAGCATTTGGCTTCCTCAAAGCGCGCGGTGACAAAGGTGGGGCGAGGCGTCCCGGCCGAGCCGTTGAGGAGTCCCGCGCGATCGAACGCTTTTTAAAACCGTCGGACACGAGCGGCTGTGGCCCCGTGCGAACGCCTTTCAGGCAATCGACGCTTCGGCAGGGAAACCTCGCTCTGCCCGCCCCGAATTCGGAACTCCGAAGTTTGCGTGAAAGTCAGTTTGACCCGCAAAGTCAAAAAATGGAGCGATGCTCCTGCCGATTTTGGGAATTTTGGGTCTAAATAGCTGATTTTCCGGCCTAACTGCGAGAAACTGCGGGTAATTTCCCAAAAATTTCTCAGTTTTTGGTTGCCTGGCCCGAAATGAAGGCCATTTTTCTTTCGAAAATCGCTATTTTCCCTAAAATCCCATGCCCAAGGAACAACTCGACGGCGCCCAGGCGCTCATCAAGACCCTCGACGAACTCGGGATCGAATACATTTTCGGTTATTCCGGCGGCGCGGCGCTGCCGATTTTCGACGCGCTGGAGACGGTCAAATCCAACATCAAGTTCGTCCTGACCCGGCACGAGCAGGGCGCCACGCATATGGCCGACGGCTACGCCCGCGCCACCGGCAAACCCGCCGTGGTGCTCGTGACCTCCGGGCCCGGCGCCGGCAACACCATCACCGGCATCATGACCGCTCAGATGGACTCCGTGCCGATGATCGTCATCACCGGCCAGCAGGTGACGTGGATGTTGGGGAAGGACGCCTTTCAGGAAGCCGATATTTTCGGCATCACCATCCCGGTGGTGAAGCACAACTACCTCGTGCGCGACACCAACGACCTGCCCCGCATCGCCCGCGAGGCCCATTACATCGCCACCACGGGACGTCCCGGTCCGGTGCTGATCGATGTGCCGAAAAACGTGAGCCAGTCTCCGTTCGCCGGCGAACTCAACG
The DNA here is from genome assembly GCA_024233085.1 of Akkermansiaceae bacterium. Taxonomy (GTDB): domain Bacteria; phylum Verrucomicrobiota; class Verrucomicrobiia; order Verrucomicrobiales; family DEV007; genus JAEUHH01. The sequence goes on along the minus strand of JACKQC010000004.1, from coordinate 116,285 downwards.
CGGCGATCGATCTGCCGGGTTACCAGCCCGACGAAGCCTTCGACATCGACGAGGAATCGGTCGAGCAGGCGGCGCGCCTCATCGCCATGTCCAGGCGTCCCGTGATTCTCGCCGGGCACGGCGCGATGATCGCCGGCGCGGAGAAGGAACTGATGCACCTGGCCACCACGCTGGGCTGCCCGGTGACGAACACGCTGCTGGGCAAGGGCGCGTTTCCCGAGACCCACGCCCTCTCCCTCGGCATGCTCGGCATGCACGGCACCGCCTACGCCAACAAGGCCCTGTGCGAGTGCGACCTCATTCTCAACGTCGGCTCGCGCTTCGACGACCGCATCATCGGCCAGGCCGACAAGTTCGGCGCCAACGCGAAGATCATCCACATCGACATCGACCCCTCCGAGATGAACAAGATGATCCGGCCCGACGTGCAAATCGTGGGCGACGCGAAGGCCGCGCTCAAGCTGCTCTCCAGTCACCTCAAGCCGCTCGACACCGCCGACTGGCTGGCTCATCTTGACGGTTATAAGAAAAAATTTCCCCTCTCCTACAAGAAACAGGGCGGGCTGCGCATGCAGCAAGTGCTCGACGAGTTGTTCGACCTCACCAAAGGCAAGGCCATCGTGACCACCGACGTGGGACAGCACCAGATGTGGGCCGCGCAGTTTTACCGCAGCGACGCGAGCTGGAATTTCATCAGCTCCGGCGGCGCCGGCACCATGGGCTTCGGATTTCCCGCCGCCATCGGGGCGCAGTTCGCGCGGCCCAAGGACATCGTGGTGGCCGTGGTCGGCGACGGGGGCTTCCAGATGACGCTCTGCGAACTCGCCACCGCCGTGGTCAACAAGCTCCCCGTCATCGTGCTCGTGCTGAACAACCATTACCTCGGCATGGTGCGCCAGTGGCAGGAGTTGTTTTTCGACAATCGCGAGAGCGGCGTGGATCTCGACGGCAACCCCGACTTCGCCAAACTCGCCGAGGCTTACGGCGCCACCGGCCTGACCCTGAAACGCCCCGCCGACATCCGCAAGCGCCTCGAGGAGGCCCTCAAGGCCCGCAAGAAAGGCCCCGTGGTCATCAATGCCGAGTGCATCAAGACCGAGAACGTTTTCCCGATGATTCCCGCCGGCGCCGCTCTCGAGAGCATGCTGATCGAGCCGCCCAAGCATAAAATGGAAAAACCCGTCGGATCGACCTGATCGCCGGCTCCGCCGCCGGTAAAAGGTGGGAAGGTAAAATGCGCGAAGGTAAAAAGTGCGAAGGTAAAAGGTAAAAAGCGCTCCGTCACCGCCCTTCCCGCATTCGACATTTCCACCGCTTACTCGCACTCCTTCCCACCTTTTACTTTCTCACCTTCCCACCTTCCCACCTCCCCCCCTTGCCCTCGCCATGTCCCGAACCATCGCCACTTCCGACCAGAAACCGAAGCCGCGCCCCGGCATCGTGGGCGGGCACACGCTTTCGATGCATGTGAACAACCAGCCCGGCGTGCTCATGCGCATCTGCCAGGTCTTCGCCCGCCGCGCCTACAACATCGATTCGCTCGTCGTTTCCCAGGGACGTGATCCGCGATTCTCGCGGCTCACTCTCGGCATCTCGGGAGACCCCGCCGGGCTCGATCAGATCATCAAGCAGTGCGCGAAGCTCGTCGACGTCATCCACTGCACCGAACACACCCCGGCCGACGCCGTGGTGCGCGATATGGTGCTGGTGAAAGTGCGCGCCGAGGGCGGCGAAAGACGCACCGAGGTGTTGCAGATCATCGAACACTTTGGCGGCAAGACCGTTGACCTGACCGAGAATTCCATGATCGCCCGCATCGAGGGCGACTCCGAGAAAGTCGATTCCGCCATTCGGCTTCTCTCGAATTACGAGATCATCGAGACGGTCCGCACCGGCAAAGTCGTCATGGCCCGCGGCGAGCAGCCGACATGACTTCCCGCCGGTAGAGCGCCCGAAATCGCCGGACCGGCGGCGCCTCGCTGTCGGCGTAGTCTTCGAGGCTCGCGCAAACGAGACCGGCGTCTTCGAAGCGACGCAGCTCGTCCCGCGTCAGCGGCCACGGCATCTCGCCCTCCGGATCGCCGTCTTCCCGCGCCCGCGTGACCACGATCAGTTCGCCGCCCGGCGCGACAAATTCCGCGATTTGACGAATCGCGCAATGTCTTAGATCCGGCGGTAACACCTGGAGCGTGTAGCTTTCCCACACGAAATCGAAGGCGCCCCGCCATTCCTCCGGCGGCTCGAACAAATCCGCCGCCCGGTAGTCGACGCGGGATTCCGGAAAGCGTTCGCGGGACACGGCGATTGCCGTTTCCGAAATGTCGAACGCCGTCACCGCGAATCCCAGGTCGGCGAGATATTCCGCGTCGTCGCCGATTCCGGACCCCACTTTCAGCGCCTTCCGTCCCGCGCCGGAGACGCCCCGCGCGTCGAGAAAGGCGGTCACATTCGGATTCGGTACCCGGTCGGCCCATGGCACGGCGGCCTCGCCCGCTTCCGCCTTCACGTAGAGATCCTCGAACCAGTCGAGCGGCCGGCCCGCCGCCACGGCGTCGCGGGCGAGCTGTCGGGCAATGGCGCGGAGTTGGCTCATCGTTGAGTGGAGGCAAGGATGCGCCAAAAAGCCGGGCGATTCAACAGGGTTCGGTCGCGGAGTCAACAGGGTAGGGTGGGCGACCAAACCCTGTTTGCTCGAATGCGCGCACCATTTCGCTTGTATTCGCGGGCCGCCGCGATTCGTTTGCGGCCTTCATTGCCATGTCCGCGTTGCCGAAAGTCGTCATCACCGATTACATCGTCGAACCGCTCGAGTTCGAGCGAAGCGTTCTTGAGGGCGTGGCGGAAGTGATCGCGCTCGACGCGCGTTCGGAGGCCGATCTGGATGGCCGGATCGAGGACGCCGACGCGATCATGATTTACCACTACCTCAAGCTGGATCGCGCGCGGATCGAGACGCTCGAAAAGTGCCGCCTCATCGTCCGACCGGGCGTCGGCTACGACAACATCGACATCGCCGCCGCCCGCGAGCGCGGCATCCCGGTCTGCAACGTGCCCGACTACGGCACGGAGGAGGTGGCCGACTCCGCGCTTGGCATGACGCTGGTGCTGAGCCGGGGCACGCATTTTCTGAACAGCCGGCTCCGGCGCGGGCTCGGCGCCTGGGATGTCACGCAGGCAACGCCGATCCGCCGCCTGCGCGGACGCGTCTTCGGCGTCGTCGGCTGCGGGCGCATCGGGTCCGCCGCCGCGCTGCGGGCGAAAGCCTTCGGTTTCGACGTCGTTTTTTACGATCCCTACCTTCCCGACGGTGTCGAAAAGGCGCTCGGGGTGCGCCGGGTCGACCGGCTCGACGATTTGCTCGTCCAGTCCCACGTGGTCAGCCTGCATTGCCCCCTGACCTCGGAGACGCGCGGCCTGATCGGAGGCGCGGAAATCGGACGCATGCCGCGGGGTTCCTACCTCGTCAACACCGCCCGCGGGGGCGTGCTCGACACCTCGGCGGCGGTCGGGGCGCTCGCGGACGGCCACCTCGCCGGCGCCGGGATCGATGTGTTGGAGATCGAACCGCCCCCGGAGGATTCGCCCGTCCTGCGCGCCTGGCGCGATCCCGATCACCCGGCCCACGACCGGCTGCTGCTCAATCCGCACTCGGCGTTTTTCTGCGAGGAAGGCGGCGAGGAATTCCGCACCAAGGCGGCCCGCGAAGCGCGGCGAGTCCTCACCGGCGAACCGTTGCGGAACGTGGTGAATTGAGCGGAAAACGCCGCTCACTCGATTCCCCAGGCCGGCATGACCACCGTCTTTAGCCAGTCCCTGACTTTTGCCTGTTCGAAATCGGCGAACTGGTGCCCTGTGTCCGCCATTTCGCTGGCCACGGTCTCGGCGCGGCGGCTCCGGAAATCCTTCGCCACATCCTGCGAGTTCGCGGAGTTCGGGCTTTTCTCGCCCCAGCAGATGTAGGCGAATTTTCCCGTCAGCGTCGGGTAGCTCCCGTCCGCGGACGCGTAGCCGCCCCCGCCGTCCGCCAGCACGAACGCGCCAAAGTAATCGGCCGCCGCGCCCTCCTTGTCGCGCACCCGCAGCATTCCATCGATGCTGTGTCCGCCATTGCTGAAGCCGCCGAGGACGCTCCGTGTCTTGTCGAGGTTCGGGATTTTCTCGAAAATTCGGTTCAGCATGGTTCGTTGGAATTCCCAGACGACGTCGTATTCGCCGACCATGTTGGCCTGGCCCGGATTGCTGGCTCCCTTCGGATAGGGGAGGCCGGCCAGGACGAAGGGGCCGTCCGGAATGAAGGCGCCGTTCGGCTGATTTCCGCCGTCACCCCCGCCAAGCCAGACGGCGAGCCCGTATTTTTTCGCGGGATCGTAATCGGCGGGAAGTTTCACGTGGCAGGCGGCGGGCTGGTCATGGCGATCCTTCGGGAGTTCGGGGAACTCGAGGGTCAGGGTGGCGCCGGGCTTCACATCGTCGTCGACCTTCACCGGCGGGTTGTCGGCGGCGGCGGCTCCGGGTTTCCATTGGCGGATGTAGGCCTGGTCGGCCTCGGAAAGAAGCGCGATCGCGATGGTGTAGTCCTTGCGGTCCGCCCGGCGGATCGTCACTTGGTCGCCTTTGACCGACACGATCTCCGCCTGGATTTTGCGCCCCTGCGCGTCGGTGAATTCGCGGCCCGAAACCGGGATGGCGAGCGCGATCGCCGCGATCAGGGGCGCCAGCACTCCGGTTTTCATTTTCGCGTGTCTCCTTTCTGTTCCTTTTCCCGGAAAGCCCGCTCGGTCGAGACCATCAGGGCCATGGCTCCTCCGCGGTCGTCCTTTCCCAGGATCGCGGTGCGGTCGAAGTAGTCGCGCGGGCTCTTCATCTTGCCAGTGCCGGTGCAGACATCGACGAGGTCGCCATTGGGAGCGATGCGGGACAGGATGGCGGGCCAGGATTTCGCGACCACCGGCGCCCATTCCCGCTCGTCGAGCCAGCCGCGCCGCAGACCGCGCAGGATGGCGAAAGTGATCATGCAGGTCGAGGTGAACTCGCGGTAGCTTTCCGGTCGGTCGATGATCTGGTGCCACATGCCGTTCGGGTCTTGATGGGCGCGCAGGGCGGTGAGGTGGGCGCGGTAGGACTCCAGAAAGGCGGCGAACTCCGGCGAGTCCTCCGGCAGCGCGCTGAGCGAGAGCGCCATGCCCAGGGCGGGGAAGCCGTTGCCGCGGCCCCAGGCGCTGTCGTCGAGCGGCGAGTGCCGGTAAATGCCGTCTTTCCGCAGGCAATGACCCCGCATGAATCGCAGGTGGCGCAGGCACATCGCGAAATATTTCGAGTCGCCCGTCAGTTGTCCCGTTTCCGCGAGGATGGCGCAGCCCATGAAAACGGAATCGCTCATCTCGCTGTGAAAAGGCATCGATTCTTTCGGCTCGCCCTTTTCGTCAAAGCCGTAATCGGCGACCTTCTTCGCCAGCGCCACGTCGCGCGGATCGCCCTTTGCCGCCGCCAGCGCCGAAAAGACGAGGTGACCGGAGATCGTGCTGCCGTTGCCCTTCTCGCCCATCGATTCCTTCGCGCCCGTGCGATAGGGGTCGGCCAGCCTTTCGGCCTCGGCGAGTGGCTGAGGATCGCCGGTCAGTTCGCCGAGACGCATCCGGCCGACGATGGCGAGCGCCGGGATGTACATGACGGGCTCGAGCTTGTGCCCGTAAACCGCGCCCAACTGCGTGGCGACCTCGATGGGCGAGCGTCCGACACGACGCCGCATTTCCAGGCGGGCGGGCGAGGGACCGGCGGAGCGCGCGGTTTCGACGGCCTCGCGAACGGCGGCCGCGACCTCGCCCAAATTTCCCACGGTCACGACCCGCGCGGGAATGGTCCCGATGCCGGAGGGCGTGCCGTGATTCAGGGCGTCGAGCGCGAAACCCGCTTCGCTTCGCACCTCGATCGTCAGGTCCGGGGCGTGCATGCCGATCCAGCGCCAGAGATATTGCGCGGTGTCCGTTTTCGGATCGTTGTAGGCGTTTCCCTCCGGTGGAAAAGCCGCCGCCAAGACCGGTTCGCCCGCCGCCCAGCGATCCGGGTCGGCGCAGGGCACGCAGGAAACCGCGACGCCGTCCGTTTCTCGCAAAGCCGAAGCCGCCGCCAGCGCCCCGCGCACGGAGTTTTCCGTCCCGTCCAAGCCGCCGACGAGCAGGACGCGGAATTTTTCCGTGCCGAAGTCGAAGTCCTCCGGCGAAACGAGGCAGGGGATCGGCGTGTCGCCGCGGGTGACGCCGATCGCCGACCGGGTCAGCCCGGGGAGATCGGCCGCGGCGATTTCGCGGTCGAGTTTCGCCCGCGTTTCCTCGCCGGCGCGGACAATCGTGCCGATCGGGACGGTGGCCAGAGTGGCCGCGAAAAGGGCGAGGCGAAGGAAACGCGTCACGGGGATCGTCGGCGCGCTCATTTCAGGGGCGAAAAGTCGGTGGGCGACATCGGGACGGAGTTGACGCCGCCCTTGATGAGCAGGGGACCGTTTTCCTCGGACGCCTTGCGGGCCGCCTGCCAGTCCGGATCCTGGCCGAAGGCTTTGAACCCGGCCTTGCGCGCGGCGTCGTCCTTGTGGGCGAGGAGGTAAACCAGCGTGTTGGCCGCGCCGGGCTGGTCGTCCATGCGGTGAAAATAGGCCACGTTCGCGAGGCCGTGCCGCTTGAACAGCTCGATGGTGTGGTCGCGAAAGCGCGCGTCGAGATCGGGCAGCTTGCCCTCGTTGGTGGTGTAGGTGCGCAGTTCGAACTGCCGCGCCGGCGACCGGGCCTCGATGACGAGCTTCGGCGAGTAATCCGTCAGCGCGAGAAAGCTGGCGTCGACCTTCTCGACGAGCTTGCCGTCCTTCTCCGAGGCCTCCTTGGCGGCCTGCCAGTCGGGATCGGCGAAAAACGCCTTCCACATGGCCTCGCGGGCGTCCCGGCTAGGGTAAGCCATCAGATAAACGAGCAGGTTGTCCGGATTCTCGGCCGGTATCCAGTAGCCGACATTGGTCATGCCGTGCTTCTCGAAAAGCCGCACCGTGTGGTCGCGGAAGCGGGCCTGGAGCGCGTCGAGCTTGCCGGGCGCGGCGTGGTAGAGGCGCAGTTCGAAGACCCGCGAGTCGGGATCGGCCGACCGGGCGGCGGGAACGAACACGGCGAGCAGCGCGGCGAAGGCGGTGAAAACGAGGGCGTTTTTCATGGGCCGCCAGAATACGAAGGGGCGGCGACGGCGTCAATCGCGGGAGAGCGGCCCCGGATTCCCTTTCGGCGCCGAAAGGGCGAACGAAAAACGGGCCGGACGCGCGGCGATCCGAGAGGAGGGAGGACCGAGGAACTCGAACCGCCCCGCGCCAGCCACAGGCCAGAATATTCTTGCATGGCGATATAGTCAAACGGATACTTTTCCTTGCATCCGGGGCGATGCGCCCCCAATTTGCCGGAACGGCCTGTTCTCCTTCGTGTTACCGCCTCCATCGGAAATGCAAAAAATCGCCGAAAATCCCGTCTCCAGTCGCGAGACTCTGCAGAAAATCGCGGAGGTTTTTCGCGTTTTTTCCGAGCCCACCCGTCTTGGCATTCTCCAGGCCCTGCGCGCGCGGCCCCGCTCCGTCAACGAGTTGGTGGAGCTGCTCGACACCTCCCAGGCGAACGTGTCCAAGCAGTTGCGCACCCTGTTCGACGCCGACCTGCTGCATCGCGAGCAGCGCGGCAACCAGGTTTTCTACTCGATCAAGGAGGAGATGGTTTACGAACTCTGCCGCATCGTTTGCGACAAGCTCAATCGCCGCGCGCGGGCCGATGCGGAGGTCTTTTTCCAGATCTGACCGGACTCGCCGTCGCCTTTCGGTGGCCGTCGCGGCCGTTCTTGAGGTCGCGGTCCCGCCCGCCTCGGCGCTTGCCCACCGGCGCGTTTTTTCGCAACCCGCGCTGGACGCGCTCGGGCCCGGTCCGAGGGCGGGCTTTGCCGCGATGGGCGCGCTGGTGACGCTGATGCTCGCTGGTTTGTTGGCGATGGTCTTCTATTTCCGGTGGCGGGCGCGTCATCCGCTGAAGGAACCGGAAAGCGTCTCGGAGGCGTTGGGCCATATGTCCCACGACGAAGCGGCGTCCGAAAAGGCGGGGACGGCGGAGTGGGAACGATCCGGGGACTGGTGGAAAGACGACGCCGGAGGGGAATCCTGAACTTTTTCCGAAAAGGGCGCGAAAACGCGGCGCCTCCCGGCTATTTTTACCCGTGAAACTCCGCTTTCCGACTTGGTTGCCGCCGCTGGCCATCGTATTGGCGACCCAACAGGGTTGGGTCGGCGAGGCAACCCTGTTGGGTCAGGAGGGAGAAACCGACGCGGCCGCCGGCGCGATTCTGGAGCGGATGCGCGACGCGTTCGAAAAACGCGGGAAGGGCGGCCGGGCGCCGGTGGTCCGGCTCGTGGCCGGCACGGAGAAGCGGTCGATCCTCCACGACGGCGTTGAGCGGCGGTGGCTGCTTCATTTGCCGAACGCGACGAAGCCGGAAAAGCCGGTCCCGCTCGTGCTGGCGCTCCACGGGGCGTGGACCAACGGCGCCATCACCGAGGGACTCACCGGGCTGAGCGCGCTGTCCGACGGGAAGGGCTTTCTCGTCGTCTATCCCGATGCCGACCCCTCGGGCGGGGCGGGAGTCTGGGATTTCTGGACGCGGACCGAAGATCGCGCCGGCCCGCTGGCCGAGCGACTGGGCCGGACGCGGGATGACAACGGATTTCTGCTGGCGGTGATCGACCGGCTGGTGACCGAAAAGCTCGCCGATCCGAAGCGCGTCTATCTCACGGGCATTTCCAACGGCGCTTTCATGACCAACCGGCTCGCCATCGAGCACGGCGACCGTTTCGCCGCCATCGCGCCCGTGGCGGGGACCCTGCCGAAGCTCGAAGCCGCCGGGGCCGCGCCGTCGCGGGCGATGCCGGTGCTCTACTTTCACGGCACGGCCGACCGGCTTGTCGGCTACGATGGCGTCGATTTCATCAGCGGCGGCGCGCACTCGCTCGGGGCCGAGGCTTATGTGAAATGGTGGGCGGAGAAAAACGGCCGCGCCGCCGAGCCCTTCGTCGAATCGCCGCCGGACCGCGCGCCGGAGGATGGCTGCACGGTCGAACGCCGGACCTGGGCGGCGGGCGACGCGGGCGCGCCGGTCGTTTTTTACCGGATCGAGGGCGGCGGTCACACCTGGCCGGGCGGCAGCGAGAGCCAGCCCGAGCGCCTGCTCGGAAAAGTCAGCCGAGACATCGACGCCTCGGCGCTGATGTGGGAGTTTTTCGCGCGGTTTTCGCTGCCGTAGCGGCTCAGGCGTCGAGCGGAAATTCGCAGCGCACGCCGGAAAACCGAAGAAAATCGCGATCGGAGGTGAAAACGGTCGCGCCGGAAGTGACGGCTATCGCGGCGATCTGGGCGTCGGTGACGAGATTTCCACCGGATGAATTGGCCGCCATCAGGAGTTCGGCGGTTCGCTTCACGTGGTTGGGAGCGGGCTCGAGGACCGAGGCGATGTTTCGCCCGAGCCAGAGGTTCACCGTCTCGAACGCGGCGGTAACCGACAGCGGATTTCGAAAAACGCGGCCGCTGGTGGCGATGCGAACGAAGCCGAAGAGCACGACATGGGGCAGCCCGACCGGTTCCGCGCCCGAAAGCGCGGAGGACCACCAGGACGCCGCCTTGGCGTGAAACGGGCTGGATGAGTCGTAGGCGTAGAGCAGGAGACTGATATCGGGGACGATCATGAGGTGGACTCTTCGAGCAGCCGGGAGTTTCGATCCTGAATCGCCTCGGTCTCGAGATCGTCGGCCAGGCGATTGAAGCCCAGGGGATCCAATCCGGCACGCAATCCCATTGGCTGTGGGCAAACGATAAAGGGTTTCTCGGAGGATTGGGAGATCGTCGAGGAAAATCCCCGTCGGATCGCCTGGTTGAGTGATTCTTTGAAACTCAGTCGTTTGCGGTGCATCTCATCGCGAAGCAAGCGCTCGACATCGGGGTCAAGTGTAATGGTGGTTCGCATCTTGTAATCATGACAGCAAGGTGGCTGCTGTCAAGATGTCTCACCTTGTTCCATGATGCCTTAACGCCAGCATCCGAAATCGTCGCGTCATTGCGTTTCGAAATTTGCTCGCGCGCCGAAACCGCGCTCATTACAAGAAACGAAGGGACGTTTCGAATTTCCGATTCGTTCCCGGATCCGAGGGGAAATTTCCCAAAATCCTGTCAAACCAATCCAAGCCCGCCATGAAAACACCCGACCCGAACGCTCCGTTTTCCCGTCGCCATTTCGTCCGCGCCTCGGCCGCCGCTTCGGCGGTGGCGCTGGCCCACGAGTGGATTCCCTCGAATGTCCACGCCGCGCCGGGCAACACCATCAAGCTCGGCCTGGTCGGCTGCGGCGGGCGCGGCACGGGCGCGGCGGCGCAGGCAATGAACGCCGGCGACGAAATCCACCTGACCGCCGTCTGCGACGTCGAGCGCGCCACCGCCGAGGAAAAGGTCGCCCTGCTCGCCAAGCAGAAACCCGATCAGACGAAAGTCTCGCCGGACAAAATCTACGCGAGCTTCGACGGCTACAAGGCGGTCATCGCCGAGTGCGACGTGGTCATCCTCGCGACCTCGCCGGGATTTCGTCCGCTGCATTTCGAGGAGGCGGTGAACCAGGGGAAGCACGTTTTCATGGAAAAACCGGTCGCCACCGACGTCGCGGGCATCAAGCGCGTTCTCGCGGCGGCCGAGGTGGCGAAGCAGAAGAACCTCAAGGTCGGCGTCGGCCTGCAGCGGCGGCACCAACCGACTTACGTGGAATTTGTGAAACGCATCCGGGACGGCGCGCTGGGCGACGTGAAATACCTGCGCGCCTTCTGGGACGGTTCCGCGCGGCCGGGGCGCGAGCGCGAGCCGGACGAGACCGAGCTGCAATACCAGATCCGGAACTGGTATTACTTCACCTGGCTGTCGGGCGACCACAATGTCGAGCAGCACGTCCACAACCTCGACGTCGCCAACTGGGTCATGGACGCCCATCCGGTGAAGGCCCAGGGCATGGGCGGACGGGAGGTGCGCAACCAGAAGATCAATGGCCAGATATTCGACCACCACTTCGTGGAGTACGAGTACGCCAACGGCGTCCGGCTCTGGAGCCAGGCGCGGCAGATTCCGGGTTGCTGGCGCAGCGTGAGCGAGCACGTCACGGGCACGAAGGGCGACGCGAATTTCGAGGCGCGCCAGTTCGAAATCACAGGCGAAAACGCCACCACCAAACGGCTACGAACCGGCGAGGACGGGCATCAGCTCGAGCATTTCCCGCTCTTCGAGGCGATCCGGAAAGACCTGCCCCACAACGAGGCCGAACACGGCGCCAACGCCACCATGACCGCCATCCTGGGCCGCATGTCGAACTATTCCGGCCAGGTCGTCACCTGGGACGACGCCATGGCCAGCGACCAGAAACTGGTGCCCGACAACCTCGCGAGCTTCGACTCCGAGCCGCCCGTGAAACCCGACGCCGAGGGCTGGTATCCGGTGGCGGTGCCGGGGGTGACGAAGCCTTTCGAGGTTTGGTATTAAACGAATCGTTTTTCTGGCAGGGTTGACGGGATTTGTTTGGATCTTCTTTTCAAACTGCAATTTTTTCCGAGCCAAACCTAACGAATTGCAATAATCCTGTAAATCCTGTCAAAACGAATGTCATAGGAACGCCGTGCCAATGGCGGCGTCGATGAAGGCGCGCTGGGCGCGGATGCGGTCGGGCAGGGAAAACTCGCTCGGCGTCTCGAAGGTCAGGGCGAAGGCCGCGTGGTGCAGATGGACGTAAATCGCCTCGGGATACCCCCCGCCGAGCCGGTCGGCGACGATTTCCTCGATTCCGTCGGTGCGGCGCAGCAGGCCGTTCGTGAAGTCGCCGTCGTCGATCCGGGGGCGCGTGTCGCGCGGGATGACGGCTTCGCATTTTCGCAGGGCGGCCTCGCCGATCTCGCGATCCTTTTGCCCCAGCTCGTAGAGGTAAATTCCGCGGGCGTCATAGTCCTCGTGGAGATGGAGCGCGAGGCGGAATTTCCGGCCCTCCATAAAACGATGCCACGCCGCGATGAGCGGGTTCGCACGGTCGTGAAAGGCGCGATTGAGATCGGTGCCGGAGGCGTCGCGCCGCGTGTTTTCGGCGAGGCCGCGGGGATTGAAGCAGGGAAAGATGACCGCCGCGAAATCGTCGCGCAGACGCTCGACATTGGCCTCGGCCCATTCGAGGAGGCCCCAGGGGCCGGCGGGCTCGTCGCCGTGGACGCCCGCGCAGAGATAGAGACCGTTCCGGGCGCCGGGTGACTGGCGCGTTTCATAAGCCACGACGGAAAACTCGCCGTCATCCAACAGGGTTGACTCGGTGAGGCAACCCTGTTGACTCAGCCGCGACCAGCGGCGGGCCAGCTCGGCTGGGTCGTGGGCGCTGTGTTGCGCGAGGTAGCCGGGACGATCGGACGTCATGTCCTCATCGTTTCGCCGAAAAGGGGCGCTGTCCACGGTTCAATTCGATACCGGCTCGATCAGTCCGTCCGAGAGAAAGATCGTGCCCGAAAAGGCGTCGCATCGGGTCAGGGTGCCGCGGACCTCGACCCGGGCGCCGGTCATTTCGCGCAGCGCGCGGGCGTCGACTTCCCCGGGCAGGGCAATGCTGACAAAAATGGTCGTCAGGCCGGCGATGGCGGGGTCGGCGGTGCGGTGGATTTCGACTTCGGCGAGGGTGCCGGGTCCCCGGCCAAAGACGCGGTCGTTGGAAAACGGGGCGGCCCGGCGCAGCAGGCCGTGGCCCGAAAGGCTCAGTCCGCGATATTCGCTGTCGAAGCGCCGGCCGGTCTCGTAGCGGTTGCGGCCGGTGTCGAAGAGATCGCGCGCGGCCTTTTGCAGCGACAGCACGGGGTCTTCGTCTTCAATGAGTTCGAGGACGGGCGCGGGGTCGGCGGGAGGATCGTTGACCGGTCGGGGCTCGGGCTCGGGCACGACGACCTCGGGTTCTGGTTCGGGCTCGGGGATCGCCGCGGGCGCCTCGTCGGGTTCGGGAACGGGAGCCGCCTCGGCCGGGGAACCGGGCGGCGGGCATTCGTCCTCTTTTCTCGCGGCGGGAAGGGGCGGTGGCGCGTGCGCGGGCGCGGGCGGAGGCGGTTCTTCGACCGGTTCCCCGTCGAGGGCGAGCGTGCGAATCTGCTCGGCGAATTCGAGGAGATTGGCGGTGCGGGCCAGGATGGGATCGGTCGCGGTTTCCAGATGCGGCACGGCGCCGAAGAGACTGCTCTCGTCGATTTCGAATTCCTTGAATTGTTTCGACACGCGCAGGTAGAGCGACTGCAGGCGGGTGCGCCCAAGATGGGCGAGCGTGGGCTCGGGAAAGCTGACGCGGTAGCCGGTCCAGGTTTCGACCTTCGCGCCGGCCCGCCGCGGAAAGGTTCTCACATCGATTCGAAAACCCTTTCGCTGGCCGAAGATCGAGAGGTGTTGAAAGAAGGTGCCGCCCTCGAAGCGGAGTCCGAGGCGGGCCGCCGCCGTGTCCCAGGCGGAACGGATGGCCTGCCGGCGCAGGGCGATGGTCAGGACGACGACGGTCGCGACCGCAATGAGGAAGATGAAGAATGCCATGACGACCTCCGTTTGGATGATTTCACTCCTAACCCCAAAGCCGGGTGCCTGGCGATTCCAAAATCCGGCGGTGTTTGTAGGCGGGAACCTGGCGGTGCCGCCCCCGGAAAATCGGGCAATCCTTTTGCGGCTTTCCCCTTGACCCACCGGCCTGACCGCCGAAAATCGTGACCTTATGAGCGACGAATTTTTTCCCGAAATCCCGAAGATCGAACACGAAGGCCCCGGCTCGCGGAACCCGCTGGCGTTCAAGCACTACAACGCCGGCGAAATGGTCGGGGGCAAGGCGATGCGCGACCATTTCCGCTTCGCCTGCGCCTACTGGCACACCATGCGCAATCCGCTGGCCGATCCGTTCGGTCCGGGCACGGCCGAGCGTCCCTGGGACGACGGCACGGACTCGGTGGACAACGCGAAAAAGCGCGTCTGGGCGGCGTTCGAGTTCATGGGGAAATGCGGGATCGATTACTACTGCTTCCACGACCGCGATGTGGCGCCCGAGGGCGCGACGCTGGCGGAGTCGAACGCGAATCTCGACGCCGTGGCCGACGAGCTTGAGAAGGCGCAGAACGAAACCGGCATCAAGCTGCTGTGGGGCACGGCCTGCCTTTTCGCGCACAAACGCTACAATCAGGGCGCGGCGACCTCGCCGTATGCCGATGTCTTCGCCTATGCGGCGGCGCAGGTGAAAAAGGCGATCGAGGTGACCCACCGCCTCGGCGGCCAGGGATACACCTTCTGGGGTGGTCGCGAGGGCTACGCCACGCTGTGGAACACCGACCTCAAGCGCGAACTCGATCATCTCGCCCGTTTCCTGCATATGGCGGTCGATTACAAGAAGAAGATCGGTTTCGAGGGCCAGTTCTACATCGAGCCGAAGCCGCGCGAGCCCTCCACGCATCAGTACGACTCGGACGCGGCGGCCTGCCTGAATTTTCTCCGCGAGCACGGGCTGAAGGACCATCTGAAGCTCAATCTGGAAACCAACCACGCCACGCTGGCCGGCCATTCCATGATGCACGAAATGGAGGTCGCCCTGGCCGGGGGCGTTCTGGGGTCGGTCGACGCGAACACCGGCGACGAACTCATCGGCTGGGACACGGACCAGTTCCCGACGAACATTTACCTGACGACCCAGATCATGCTTTGCGTGCTGAGAATGGGCGGCTTTACCACCGGCGGGCTCAACTTCGACGCCAAACCCCGCCGCGAGAGCTTCGAGCCGGTCGACCTTTTCCACGCCCACATCGGGGGAATGGACGCCTTCGCCCGAGGCCTCAAGATCGCCCACGCCATTCTCGAGGACGGGCGGCTGGACCAGTTCCGAAAGGATCGCTACAGCAGCTACGACAGCGGCATCGGCGCCCGGATCGAAAGCGGCGAGGCCGGCTTCGAGGAACTCGAGGCCCACGTGCTGGCCAATGCCGAACCGGTGACCCGGAGCGGCCGGCAGGAGATGCTGGAGAACCTGATCAACGAGTTTATCTGAGAAAAAGCGCGGAATCCGGCCGGACGAAGGCGGTCCCGGTTTCGCCGCGCGCCCTTTTCCGGACCGACGGGCAGGTTGCCAAACGCTTCGACGCCATGCTGCACTTCCGTTTCATGGGGTTTCCGGTGCGGGTGCACTGGATGTTCTGGGTGGTGTCGATTCTGCTCAGCGGGGCGCTGTCGATGGGGGGACGCGATTCGCTTGTCCAGATCCTGGTGTGGTTGCCGGTGGTGTTTGTCTCCATCCTCTGGCACGAGTTGGGCCACGCGCAGGCGCACCGCAAATACGGGGGGTACCCGGATATCCTGCTTCACGGGATGGGCGGTCTCTGCAGCGGGACGGGGCGTTTCACCCGGCAGGAGTCGATGTGGATCACGGCGGCGGGACCTGCGGCGAGCGTTTGTCTCTATGGCGTCGCGTTTTTGATTGCCGAGCTGCGCGGTTACCCGGTTTCGGGCGGCCTGTTTCTCCGGGAGGTGAATCTCGAGTCGAGGATCCTGCAGGATTTTCTGTGGGTGAACGGTTTCTGGACGCTGTTCAACATCCTGCCCGTTCTGCCGCTGGACGGCGGGCAGTTTTTCCAGGCCTACATGGCGAACCGAAATCCGCGCCTCCCGATTCAGGTGGGACTCGTCACGGCGATCGGCGTGGCGGTTTGGGCCGTGTCCGTCGGCATGCTTTACCTTGGTTTCTTCTTCGGCTACCTCGCCTACACGAACTGGCAGCGTTCGCGGGGGACGCACGGGGGCTTCTGGTGAGCCGCGGCCGGCGGATCAGGGCAGTCGCAGCGATTGTCCGATTCGGATGAGATCCGAAGTGAGGCCGTTGGTCATTTTCAACTGGGCCACCGTGACGCCGTAGCGGCGGCTGATGCTGAAAAGAGTGTCGCCGGGCGCGACCGTGTGATAGCGGGCCGCGCCGGATGCCGGTTTGGACGGAGCGGGCGCCGGAGCCGGAGGGCGGCTGGCGGGCGATGATGAAGAGGACGAGGACGAGGAACTGGAGGCGCCCGAGGAGTTTCCGCCCTTCTTCACCCAGTCGCGCCGGTAGTTTCCCTGCTCGTCGAAGGGATACTCCCCGCGGCTCATGTTGTGCGGGGGCGTCATGAGCTTTTGCTTTTCGTAGTCGACTTTCTCGTAGCTCGGCGCGGTGGCGCACTGGACGAGGGTGGCGAGCGCGAGAAACGGCGCGGCGAGGCGCGCGGCGGCGGCGCGAATCGCGGACGGAGGGGAGGGACGGTGTTGCATGGGGTGCGGTTGCCGGTCATTCGGTGCGACCCGCCGATCAACCAACCACTCGGCTTGTGCCGCGGCGCGAGTTTGTCGAATCGCGGACGCCGCCACAGCCGGGGAAAACTACGCCAGAAAGGCGCGATTTTCACCGGATATTCAGATCCTGCTGCAATTTGTTGGCGCGCAGGTTGTCCAGCACCTCCTGGGCGCGTTTGGCGTGGGGACTCTTTTCGTCGATTTTCCGGATTTCCAGCAGCGTCCGCACCATGTCCTCGAGGCGGGATTGTTTCTGGTAAACGCCGACTTTGTTGAACAGGGCCTGCTGCCGTTCGCCGCCCTGCAGATTGTTGTCGCGGATGTAGGCGTCGGTGGTTTCGAGCATGCCGGACCACTCGAGATTCCGGGAGAGCTTCGCCATCGTGTCGGAGTATTCGACATCGGCGATGAAACGCCGGTAGAGGGTCACCTTTCCGGTGGAGTTGTCCGGGTCATTGGCGATGACGGCGTCGAGTTGGGCGCGGTAATAGCGGGCCGGAAGGTTGCCCGGGAGGTTGGGAATGCCCTGGACGAGCAGCTTGGCCTTCTCGACCCCGGCGGCGGCCTCGGCCTTCTCGAAAAAGCGGTCGCGGATGACGCGGGTCTGGCGCATGGCGTCGATGATCTGGGCATACTTCGACGGAGTCAGCGGCTGGTAGCCGTTGACGCCGTAGGGGCGGCCCTCGACGTCGGTCAGGATGACGGTGGGAAAGCCGGTGACGCGGTAGGCGCGCATCAGCAGTTGGTTCTGCGATTTGAGCTTGGCGGACTGCGGCGTCTGCTTGGGAAAATCCAGCCGCACCAGCTCGAACTTCGGCAGGATGACGTCGGTGAAATTCGTCTGGAACAGGATGTCGCGGTCGAAGATTTTGCACATCTCGATCCAGTCGGCCCCGGTGAAGACGACGAGGAGATCCTTGCCGGCGGCGGCGGCTTTCTGCCGGGCGGTGTCGTAGTTTTCGTGCCAGGCCAGCCGGGAGTCTTCGCTGGGCGGGGTGTCGATTTTCGGCGCGGCCGGGGGCGCGCCGGGAGCGGGAGATTGTACGGGGGCGGCGGGAGCGGCGCCGGTCTCGACGGGTGGCGCGGCATTCTGGGCGGCCCCGGGAAACGGCGCGGAGACGAGCGCCGCGAGGGCGAAACCGAGGGGAAAAAGGGCTTTCATGGAAATCGATCCAACAGGGTTGAGTCCGGGACCCAACAGGGTTGGGTCGGCGGGACTTGCATTGTATCACTGAATTGTCGCGGAATCGACTTCTGTGAGCCCTTCAGCCGCCTTTGGCCCAGTCGGGCGGGTTGCCGGGGTCGATGTGAAAGATCGGTCCGCCGAGCAGGTGGAAGAGCAACGCGATGACGACGACGCCGATCAGGTTGATGACGATGCCGGCTTTCACCATGTCAATGATCCTCAATCGCCCGCTGCTGAAAACGATGGCGTTGGGCGGGGTGGCGACGGGCATCATGAAGGCGCAGGAGGCGGCGAGCGTGGCCGGGATCATAAGCAGGAAGGGGTGGACCTTCATGGCGTTGGCGACGGCGGCGAGGATGGGCAGGGCCATTTCGGCGGTGGCGGTGTTCGAGGTCAGCTCCGTGAGAAAGGTCAGCAGGGTGCAGACGGCGGTGACCACGGCGAGCGGGGGGGCGCCTTCGAGGGCGGCGAATTTCTGCCCGAAAAACGCCGAGAGACCGCTGGACTGGAAGCCTTTCGCGAGCGCGTAGCCGCCGCCGAACAGCAGGACGATATTCCACGGAATGCGGGCGAAGACGTGCTGATCGAGGATGCGGACGGCTTCTTTTCCGGCGGGGGTTCCGTTCTTCGCGCCCGCGCGGGAGGGGATGAGGAAGAGCGTCAGGGCCATGGCCACGGCGATGGTGCCGTCCTGGAACAGCTCCGAGTTTGGCACCAGGCGCGCCCAGCCGGGCAGGGTAAAATTGCCGAGTGTCAGGTCCTGCCGAAAGACCCAGAGCAGCGCCGTGGCGACGAATACCGCCAGCACGGCGGCTTCGGCGAAGGAAACTTTGCCGAGGGCGCGGTATTGTCCGCGAATGGATTCGCGCGGCAGGGTCAGTTCCGCCGGGCTGCGGAAAAACACCCGCGTCAACACCAGCCAGATCGCCGCGAGCATGACGAGCATGACGGGCACCCCGATCAGCATCCACTGGGCGAAACCGATGGGCGCGTCCGGCGCGTCGGGGAAGACGATAGGCAGAATGCGGAAGAGCGAGAGATTTGTCGGGGTGCCGACCGGGGTGGCGAGGCCGCCGACGCTGGCGCCGTAGGCGATGGCGAGCAGCAGCGCGGTGCTGAGCCGGGCGGTCCGCTCGCGGCCGAAGATGGACTCGGTCTGAAAGACGATCGCCAGCCCGATGGCGAGCATCATGATGGAGGTCGCGGTGTTCGAGATCCACATCGACAGGCCGGCCGAGGCGACGAGGAAACTCAGCACCAGCCGGTCCGGCCCGCCGCCGATGGCGCGGACGATCCACAGGGCGACGCGGCGGTGGAGATTCCAGCGTTCCATGGCGAGGGCGATAAGAAAGCCGCCGACGTAGAGGAAGATGGTGTCGTTGACGTAAACCGAGGCGGTGTCCTTCGCGCTGAGCACGCCAAGCGCGGGGAAGGCCACCAGCGGCACCAGCGAGGTGGCCGCCAGCGGGATGGCCTCGGTGATCCACCACACGGCCATCAGCACGGCCACGGCGGCGGTGCGGGTGACGAGCGGGTTGTCCGGATCGAGGTTGGCGAAAAGCAGGACGGCCCCGAACAACGCCAGACCGAGCCAGAGACCCACGCGCTGGGCGGTCGTGACGCCGCCGTCCGTTTCGGTGTCGCCGGCGGCTTCGGGAGGGGGGATTCGTTCGGCATCCATCGGCGCCAAGGGAATCAGGCGCCCGCCATCGGGGCAAGCGAATTCCGGCCCATCACGCGGGCTTGACCTCCTTGTGCGGATTGCGGCCGATCATGGGGTACTGCTCGAGGTCGAGCACGCTGCCGCTGACCGGTCCGCTTTCCTCGGAGATGAAATAGACGACGGCGGCGGCGACTTCGGCCGGATCGAAAATGCGGCCGCCGGGCGCGAATTGAGGTCCCAGCAGTTTTGGCCAGTCCTCGGGCAGGCCCTGTTCTTGTTTCCGGACGCGCTCGTTCTCGGTCAGGATCCAGCCGGGATTGATCTGGTTGACCCGCACGCCGTGCTCGCGGTGCAGGGTGTCGCCGAGATTGCGGCTCAGGGTCATGAGGGCGCCCTTCGAGATGGAGTAGGGCAGCAGCGTCGGCTCGCCGCAGTAGGCGTTGACCGAGCCGATGTTGAGCACCGAGCCGCGCGTCTTCGCCAGTTCGGGCAGGGCGGCCCGGACGAGAAAAAACGGCGCGCGCACGTTGGCGGCCATGAAAAAATCGAAGCGCGCCTCGTCGGTGTCCCCGAGTTTTCCGGTGCCGACGGCGGCGGCGTTGTTGACGAGGGCGTCGAGTTTGCCGAAGCGCTCGATGGCCGCGGCGACGATGCGCGCCGGAGCGCCGGGGGCGGTGACATCCTCCACGAGGACACCGGTGCGCTCGCCGGAGGGGTCGAGTTCGGCGCGGGTCGCCTCGGCGAGATCGTCTTCGAGACCGTGGACGAGCACTTCGGCGCCTTCGGCGAGGCAGCGTTTGGCGATGGCCTTGCCGATGCCGGTGGTGGAGCCGGTGACGAGGACAGTTTTGTTCTGGAGTCTCACGAGTGCGGGTGGTTTTTGGGGGCGAAAATCAGGATTCCTTCGCGACGGGGCGATAGGCGGCGACCTTGCCGGCGGTGATTTCGGCGAGGTTAAGCGTCAGGGTGCCGACTTTGCGGACGTTGTTGTAGTTCTGGTGGGCGACTTCGACCGAGGCGCCGTCGGCGGCGAGCACGATGGCGGTGTGTTGGGGAAACCCGAGCCGGATGGTGCCGAAGCGGTTTCCGCGCCGCCATTTGAGGGTGACGTTTTCGAACTGCAGGATGTCTCCGGGGCGGAGGGCGTCTTTCTTGAGGTCGAGCGCGCGGCCGAAATCGCGCGGCCGCGTCCAGGCGCAGCCCGTTTCGTCGAGCGCGGCGGCGGCGAGGTCCCAGCACTCGCCGCTCCCGACTTTTTTACCCTCCTGTTTTCGGGCATAGTCGGCGACGGCCTGACCGGGAGACTTCGGCTCGGCGGCGGCGGCGGGTAAGTCGGCTCCGGCGACCAGGAACGTGGCGGCGAGCAAGGTGAAAGCGGGGGATTTCATGGCGATTCGGTGTTCTGTCGTGACGCGGTCTCGGCCTGACGGGCGGCCCACCACTCGGGGAGCGCGGGATTCCATCGGCGCCAGAGGACGCCATGATAAGCGGGGAGCCGGGTCTCGCGCCAGATCAGAAACGCGCCGAGGCCGAGGCCGACGGCCAGGACCGCGCCGTCGAAGAGGGAAAAGCGAAAGCCGGGGTTGAAACTCGGCGCGTCCATCGGAAAGAGGAGTGCGGCCGGACAGGGTTGACTCGATGACCTAACCCTGTTGGGTCGGGTTTTCTTCGCACTTGCCGGTCGGGGATTTCGCGGCGCCGCAGCCGCAGTCGTGTCCGCAGCCGGTGCGTCGGCCGGGGTTTTTCCAGTGGAGGAAAACCCGGAGGCCGAACAGCCCGAGGGTGAGAAACACGAGCGCGGGCGTGGCCCAGGATTGCCAGTCGGTGTTCATGGAGGAATCGGGGTTGTCGGTTATTTCGCCACATTCTCACCCGAAACCGAGCCAGCGGCCACCCTGATAAACGATCAGCGAGGCGAGGTAGGCGGTCAGGGTCATGTAGGCGAATTGAAAGGCCGGCCAGCGCCAGGAATTGGTCTCGCGCCGCACAACGGCGAGGGTGCTCACGCATTGCAGGGCGAAGACGTAGAAAACCATCAGGCTGACGCAGGTGAGGGGGGAAAAAAGCGGTCCGCCGTCGGCGCGGGTGGCCTCGCGGAAACGGTCGCGCAACTCGTCGCTCTCCGCCTCTTCGGCGACGTGGTAGGTGATGGACATGGTGCTGACGAAGACTTCGCGGGCGGCGAAGGAGGCGACGAGGCCGATGCCGATGCGCCAGTCGAACCCGAGCGGAGCGATGGCGGGCTCGATGGCCTTGCCGAGGCGGCCGGCGACGCTTTGCTCGAGCTGGATGGCGGGGTCGTCTCCTCCGGATTTGGGATAGTTTTCGGCGGCCCAGATGAGGATGGAGGCGCCGAGGATGACGGTGCCGGCGCGGCGGACGAAGAGGCGCGACCTTTCCCACATGTGGGTGAGGACGGTGCGCAGGGCGGGCGCCTTGTAGGTGGGCAGCTCCATGATGTGGATGGAGCTTTCGCCGCGCTTGAAGAGTCGATTGAAGAGCCATGCGAAGGCGAAGATGCCCGCCGTGCCGAGGGCGTAGAGGCCGGTGAGGGCGAGGGATTTGGTCAACACGGGCACGCGCTCGTCGGGGACGAGGGTGGCGATCATGATGAGATAGACGGGCATCCTTGCCGAGCAACTGGCGAAGGGGGCGACGAGGATGGTGACGAGGCGGTCCTTGGGATTGTCGATGGTCCGGGTGCCCATGATGCCGGGCACGGCGCAGGCGTAGGAGCTGAGCAGGGGGACGAAGGAGCGCCCGTGCAGCCCGACCCGCGACATGAGGCGGTCCATGATGAAGGCGACGCGGGAGAGGTAACCGGTGTCCTCCATCAGCCCGATGAAAAAGAAGAGGATGAGGATCTGCGGCAGGAAAATCACGACGCCTCCGACGCCGGGAATCGCGCCGCGGGTGATCAGGTCGCGCAGGTCGCCGGGGGGCATGGCGTTTTCGACCCAGCCGGCCAGGGCGCCGAAGGCGGAGTCGATCCAGTCCATCGGGTAGCCGGCGACGCTGAAGATGAGGAAGAAAAGCAGCCCCAGCACGGCGAAAAGGGAGAGCCAGCCGCCCACGCGGTGGAGGAAGACGCGGTCCAGCCGGTCGGTCAGGGTCTGGCGCTCCGCCCCGGTGGCGACAAAGGAGTCGCCGCACAGCTCGCGGATGGCGCCATAGCGGGCGGCGATGAGGTGGCTCTGCCACTCCTGGTTTTCGTCGAGGCGCTCGCGCGCGCGGCCCGGGACGTAGAGGGCGGCGTGGGGCGGACCGGTGTGGCCGACGCCGGACCCGGTTTCGCTGACTTCCTCGAGCAGGCGGTCGATTTCCTCGGGCAGGGGAACGCGGTGGGTGCTCGGCGGCGGGTCGGCCAGGCTCATGGCGATGCGCAACTCGGGCAGGCCCTGGCGGCGGCTGGCGCGCATGGGGATGACGGGGACGTTCAGCCGCCGGGCGAGGGCGTCGGGATCGATGCGAACGCCCCTTTCCTCGGCGACATCGATCATGTTCAGCACGAGGATGGCGGGCATGCCGAGGTCGAGGATCTGGGTGGCGAGATAAAGGTGGCGCTCGGGATTGCTGGCGTCGACCACGCAGATGACGACGTCGGGCTTCGGGGTGTCGTCGCGCCGGCCCAGGAGCACGTCGCGGAGGATCTCCTCGTCGGGGGACTTGGCGTTCAGCGAATAGGCGCCGGGCAGGTCGAGCAGGCGAATTTCCTCGCCGTGCTGGCCGATGGCGATGCCTTCCTTGCGCTCGACGGTGACTCCGGGGTAGTTGCCGACCTTTTGCCGCAGGCCGGTGAGGGCGTTGAAGATCGTGGTTTTGCCGCAGTTCGGATTGCCGGCCAGGGCGACGACGCGCCGATCGGGGGAGGGGGACGAGGTGTCGCGGCTCATCGGGACACGGCGGTTCCGCTGGCGGTGGAGTCGGCCTCGACGGCGATGTGGGCGGCCTGGTCGCGCCGGATCGAAAGGAGCGCGCCGCCGATGGAGATCTCGATCGGGTCGCCCAGCGGAGCCCGGCGGACCACGGTGAACGCGGTGCCGGGAAGCAGGCCGAGTTCGCGAAACCGCAGGTAGGCGGAATCGGTGGATCGATAGCCGAGGAGGCGGCCGGTCGATCCGGGCGGGAGGTCCGCAAGTGAGGGAGCCGAATCCATGGGTGAGGCGTCAGTTATTGAGACTCATTCTCAATTTCATGTCAAACAGTAAACCGCTTTCCCATCGTTTGCCAAGGCCGTCTTTTCGCCATCCCCGGGCCGTCAGAATTTGCATGACGAGCCGTTTCCTTAAGCGAATCTGCCTCGCCTTCGCCGGGCCTTTTTTGAAACCCAGGCAATGACCGGGGGTTAAATGCCGGTTTCCTGATTTCAATCCCTCAGGGGCGCGTTCGCGGGGCGGAGAATTCCGTCACGATCGGGCTGTTTGAGGATATATTCGTTAGGACCATCGCGCTTTGCCGGCAACCACCAACCGCGCGCGCGGGTAAGCACGAAAAGATCGATGGTCCGCGGACCGAACGAATGCTCTTCATCGAAAAATCCACCAAACTTTGATGATCAATTACTCACAGGGAGCGCCCGCCTCGCGGCCGGGAGCGCGGGGCTTGGGCGGGCGGTGGTGGCTCGGGATGTTCCTCATGATCGCCTGGGCGGGTCCCGGCCGGTCGGAGCCGGTGGATATCACGCTGATTCCGGCGCCGGTCTCCGGTTCCGGTGGCGGGGAAGCGCTTCAAAGCAATCCGAATCCGGCGGGCGGCGATCCCTCGGTAAAGCTGACGGTTCCCGGATCCTGGGGCGATCTCGAATACTACCCGATGATCCTCGAGCCCCCGGATGCGTATGTGCTCGCGATGCCCGACCTGAAAACCCACCTCGAGCCGAACCGCTGGAATTTTTCCGGCATGAACGCCGGGGCCGCCGTCGCGATTCTCCGCGACGCCGGGCTGCCCGACGAAACCATCGACCGCCTCGCCGTCCCGCCGGTGATGAACGAGACCCCGGAGGGCACGGTTTTCGAGCCCTCGGACGAGTTGATACTCGGACTGACGATGGACGCGCGCACGAAGCTCTACGGGGCGCTGGCCAAGGCGAATCCGACCTCCATCTACTCCAAGCCCTACGTGATCGACAGCAAGGGCTTTTTCTCCATGTCGGAGCGCTCGGGCATTTCCTCCGGGGCTCAGAACCTGATCGACCGGCTCACTTTCTACCAGGTCGGGTCGAAGTCCTTCTCCGACATCGGCCTGGTGCTTCGCAACTGCACGGGCGACGAGGAACGCTGGCGCGTGGTCAAGACTCTGCTGCGCGAAAAATCGCTCAACCTCCGCCTGCGCCTCTCGAAATCCAGCGACATCGAGGCGCTGGCGGACTACTGGTCCTCCGGAGGGCGGAACAAGGACGTCATCCCCCTGCTGGAGTCCGTCGTGAACACCGAGGGCGTGGAGCGGCTCGACGTCGTCCATCTGCTGCCGCCCAACACCCGCAAACTCATTCACACCTATCCCCGGCCCATGATGTCGGTCGGGCAGCAATTGCCCGACTGTTTCTGGACCGCGTTCAATTTCTTCTCCTACGACCCGTCGGACCGGCACTTCGACTCGATCGCTTTCGAGGCCCAACTCGCCGGCCGGTACGAGCGCGCCACCAAGCCCTATCAGTTCGGCGATCTCATCGTCATCGCCAACCCCGCCGACGGCAGCGCGCTGCACGCGTGCAATTACGTCGCCGGCGACATCGTCCTGACCAAAAACGGACGCAGCTTCAACCGTCCCTGGGTGTTCAGCCGCCTGCAGGATGTGGTGTCCGGTTACCTGAAGGCGCCGAAGGTGTCGGTCGCGTTTTTCCGCCTCAAGGAGCCGCCGCAGTCCTGACCTTTCGCTGTTTCGCTTTCCGGCGACTTGAATTATTTTCCCCTCCCCTTTTCCAACATGAAACCATCGCTTCGGTTCCCGGTTTGCCTCGGCGTCTGGTGCGCGCTCCTGGCCGTCCTCGCGCGGCCCGACGCCCTTCGTTCTCAGGATGCGATCGGATTGAGCATCGCCGATCTGCCTCCGGTCGAGTTTTCGAAGCAGGTTTACCAGGCCAATCCGGGTCCCTGGGGCGATCTGGAATACTATTACACCTATCTCGAGGCCCCCGACTCCCTCATCGATCTGGTCGCCGTGCCCTCCCAGCAGACCGTCTGGCGGTTCATGGGGAAAACACCCGAGGAGGTCAAGGCCCTCTTCAACGACCTCCAGCTCGACGACCGTCTGCTCGCGGAGCTGGTCGAGCGATCCATCTGGTACATCAACGACGAGGAAGTGCGCGTGCATCCCACCGCCGACGCCATCGTCAATCTGCCCATGCCCGCGCGGCAGTCGATCTTCGCCGTGCTGCGCCAGTGGGAGGAGAACCCCTTTCACCGGGCTCCGGTTATCATCGAATCGGCCAATGTGCGCGAGTGGTTCGCCGACACCGGCCTGTCGCCCGAGGTGGCCGGTACCATCGAGAGCCTCAGCTACAAGATGGGACGGTCGCTCGCCTTTTCCGATGTTCCCTACGTGCTGGGCAAAATCACCACCGACGCCGAGGAGCGCAGCTTCATGAAGGCCCTCACCCGCACCCGCTCCCTCATCTTGCGCCTCAAAGTGTCGCCGCAGATGGATTTCGAGCAGGTCGCCGACTACTGGACCGCCGGGTACAAGAACAAGGACATCCTCCCCATCCTCGAGTCCGTCCTGCGCACCCAGGGCGTCGAGCGGCTCGATGTGGCCCACCTGCTGCCGCCCACGCCCCGCAAGCATCTCTACACCTACCCGCCGCTCTCGGCCGGCATGTCCGGGCGCTATCCCGACTGTTTCTGGACATCGCTGAATTTCTTCGAATTCTGGCCCAAGGACCGCTACAGCGACCCCGAGGCCGTCGACCGCTACACCCGGTCGAATTTCGATCCCGTCAAGGCGCCCTACCAGTTCGGCGACATGATCCTCATCATCAATCCCGAGTCCCAGCGCGCCTATCATTCCTGCATCTACCTCGCCGACGACATCGTTTACACGAAAAACGGCGAGCATATCCTGCGCCCGTGGATTCTCATGAAATTCGGCGACCTCATGTCCCGCTACGCCGTGGACAAACAGCCCGTCGTCCAGGCGTGGCGAAAGCGGAAAGTCTCCAGCGACTCCGTGATTCCGTCCGTCGAAACCACCCCGTGATCCCGCCCGGTCACCCGGCTTCGTTTCGGGCCGCCACCCGTTCCCACGCTTCCGTCGCCCAGATCATCGGGTAAAGGCGCTCGAAATACCACAGCTTCGCGAAGTAAAAGCCGATCGGCGCCGCCGGAAATTCCGTGCCGTTTTTCGTCGCCGCCGCCAGCCAGCGCTCGCCCCGGGACACCGCCTCGGTTGCCTCGGACGCATTCCGGCCCGGCTCGGCGAGCGCCGCGACGGCCAACGCCGTTTCCTCGAGGCTCGACCGCGTGCCGCCGCCGCCGCCCCAGCCGCCGTCCCCGTTCTGGTTGGCCAACAGCCACGATTCCCCGCGCGCCGCGCGGGCGCGCTCGGCGGCGTCCAGCCTGGGCTCCAGCCCGCGGAGCGCCCGCAGCACCAGCGCCGTGCCATAGGTCGGGTTGGTTTCGGTGACGAGATCCTGGTTGCCGAACCACAGCGGCGTCCACGAACCGTCGGCGTGCTGATTCTTCCACAGGTAAGTCAGCGCCCGCCGTGTCGCGCGGTCGATCCGCCACCGAAGCGCCGCCGGCATTTCTTTGTCCCAGGCCGCCCAGGCCCGCAGCGTGTGCGCCGTCAGGTCCGGACTGCTCCGGTCAAAGGGCAGCGCGCCCCAGCCCCTGCAGAAAGTCGGGAGACCGCCGTCGCGATTCTGCAAATTCAGAAGCCAGACGATTCCCCGCTCCGCCGCCGCGCGGCAATCCGCCTCCGAGTCGCCATCGGCGAGCAGCTTCAGCGCCAGCAGCGCGCCCGGCGTGTCGTCGGCGTCCGGCACCCCGCCCGGCAGGTCCGTCCACGCCCAGCCGCCCGGCGGCGCGTCGGTGTAGGGATGGATGTCGCGGTATTGCTGCCCGAGCAGCCAGTCGCGAACCCGTTTCCGATCCAACAGGGTTGGGTCGGCGACCGTACCCTGTTGGGTCGGCGACTCAACCCTGTTGGGTCCAAGCGCTTTCACCGCCAAAGTCGTCACCCAGGTCGCGAGATTCGTGTCGATCGGCCAGCTTCCGTCCGGGCGGACCGACTCGATCAGGAAAGCGACCGCCTTTTCGATGACGGGATGCTCCCTCCGATCCGCCGCCGCCAGCGCCATGGTGACGAAACTCGTCAGCGGCGTCGCCTCGAGAAAGCCGCCCGACGACGGCTGAATCTCGGTCAGCAGCCGCGAGGCCTTCGCCCAGGCTCGCCGCCGGATCCAGGAGAGCGGCCACGGCGGCGGGGCGTGAAAAAACCGCGCATACCCGATCGCGATCAGCGCCGGCAGGGCATAGCTCACGACCGGCAGTTGCAGCGCCGCGAACCAGCGCCGCGGAACCGCGGACAACTCGAAGGGCAGCGGCAGCACCCGCCGCCACGCCTCGCGCGGGTCTCCCAATCGTCCGCGGATCGCGCACAGCATCAGGATGGGCACGGAAAAGGTGCGGTCCTTCCCGTAGCGCGCCTTCACCGCCTCGACGAGGGCGTCGATTTCGAGGCTGCCGACGCGGGCCGCGATCCAGCTTTCGGCGCGGGATTCGGCATTGGCGCGTTCGGTTTCCGGGGCGAGCGTGAGCGCGCTCCAGCACAGCAGGGTGGTGGAGAGATTCGAGTGGCTGCGCACCGTGTCGCCCCAGCCGCCGTCGGCGTTCTGGTTTTCGATGAGCCAGCGCAGGCCGTTTTCAATCGACTTGGCGTGGCGTTCGGCATCGACCGCGGAAAGGGCCACGATGGCCGTCGCCGTCGAGAGCGCCGAGGTGGAAAGCTCGCCCTCCCAGTGCCCGGCCGTGTTCCGCTCCGCCAGCAGCGCGCGGCGGGCGTTGGCGAGACATTCGGCGGGCGGGGCGGGGAACATGGTTTGTGTTTTGGTGAACGAAGTTTTTTGAACCGCGGATTGCACGGAGTGACACGGATTGGGTTTGCCACTTTGGCTTCAGGAAAAAAATCCAAAAAAATCCCGTTAATCCTGTCAAAAACCGAACATCACAAAGCCAGGTGCCCCAGGGCGAGGAGGCCGTAGTAGGTGTATTCGAGGTCGAGTTCGTCGTCGTCCCAGGTGCCGTGGAAACCGCCCTCGGCCGACCAGAGCGAGTCGACAAAATCCAGCGCCGACTCCCGGACCGCGCCGAAGGGCGCCTGGAGGCCGTCCAGCGCGTGAAGCGCGACGGCCGTGCTGAGCAGATCGGGCATCGGCGCGCCGGGGAAGGGGAGAAACCCGCCGCTCTCGGGCTGAAAACTTCCCAGCAACCATTCGGCCGTCGCGGGCGGGACGGGCAGGCGCAGGTTGCGGCACAGCGTCACGGCGGCGGCGGTGGCGGGGACATTCGGAACGGGGAGGAAGGTGTCGTTCGCCCACGCGCCGTCGCCGGTGGCGAGCGAATCGAGGCAGGCGGCGACGCCCTC
Source organism: Akkermansiaceae bacterium (assembly GCA_024233085.1). Lineage (GTDB taxonomy): Bacteria > Verrucomicrobiota > Verrucomicrobiia > Verrucomicrobiales > DEV007 > JAEUHH01. Next base: position 87,463 of record JACKQC010000004.1, on the reverse strand, counting down.
CGCGTTTGGCAGCGTTTTCCCGTGATCCGAATACGCTCCGTAGGCGAGGAAACAGGCGTAGGCCGAGCCGGTCTTCGCGCCGGGCGCCTGGTTGTAGCCGCCGTCGGGTGTGCGGAAGGCCTCGACCGCGTCGAGGATGGCGGTCAGGGGAAAGGAGGCGGGCAATTCGTCCCGCACGGACGAGGCCAGCCGCGCGAGGCAGCAGCGATGCACGAAGTCGAGCGTCCCGAGCGATTCGGCCTTGCCGGCGAGAAAGGCGGCCAGCGACGCGGCGGGCAGCGTCGCCTGGAGCGCGGTGAGGGCGTCAATCGCGAAGCTCGTGTAATACAGGTCGCTCTGTCCGTCACGATCGCGGAAACCGCCGTCCGCGTTCTGTTGCGAGCGCACGAATTTCTCGATCAGCGCCGACGCCTCCGGGCCCAGCACGCTGGGCGCGAGCCGGGCCACCTGGAGCATTTCGAGCCGGAGAGACATGGCGGCCGGCCGCGTCGGATTTTCTTCGCGCTCAGTGCGCCTTCAGATACGCCACCAGATCGGCCACGTCCTGCGCGGTCAGGCCGAGCTGCGCGGCGCTGAGCATCAGGGAGCGGTTCATCTTTTCGCGCGAGGCGATTTTTTTCCCCGGAACGATCTGCGTCACCCCGCCCATGCTCAGCATGATGAAAGGGTTGCTGTCCTTGATCAGCAGGCCGTCGATGGTCTGGCCGTCCTTGGTCTTGATCTCCGTCGCGTCGTAGCCGTGGGCGATGTCGGCGCTGGGATTGACGATCGCGGTGGCGATGACCTCGCGCGTCTGCGTGCGGCCCCAGCCCGCGAGCCCCGGGCCGACCTCGGCGCCGACGCCGTTGAACTGGTGGCACATGACGCAGCGCTGCGCCGTCGTCTGGCCGCGCTGGGGATCGCCCTCCAGCTTCAGGATTTCCGCGATCGGCGGCAGCGTGCTCGGCGTGCCCTTCGGATCGGGCGTGACGATTTCCTGCAGCGTCACCTTGTCCGGATCGTAGATGCCGCGCTGTTTCAGGGCGGGCATCAGGTCGAATTTTTCCCAGTCGTTCGACGCCCGGTTCAGCAGCCACCAGGTCGCGTTGCCCTTCAGCGGACCGTCGAGCTGTGCCAGCGTCAGCATGGCGTCGGCGGCGGCCTTGGTGTTGATGAAGGCGATCGCGTCCAGCGCGCGTTTCCGCTGCTCGAAGGCCACCACGTCGCTCCCCGCCCGCACCGCGAAATCGTCCACCGCCCGCGGCGGATGCAGCCGCCAGGCGATGTCGGCGAAGGCGTCGCTCCACCGGCGCGAATCGTCCCCCCCCAGTTCCGGCTTCAGCAGGCGGAAAAGCTCGTCCTCCTTGCCCGTGGCCCCAATGCCGAAGGCCTCGAGGTAGCCGCGATCCTTGCCGTCGTAGCCTTTCGCGACGTCGGAGAGGATCTGCAGGGCCACATCGTGCGGCTGGTCGCGCATCGACAGCGCCACCTCGCGGCGGACGGCCGCGTCTTCGTCGTGCGAGAGGCCGATCGCCGCGCCGGTGAAGTCGAGGCCCGCCCGGCGCATCGCCCGGTAGGCCGCGATGCGCAGCCGCGGATCGGCCTGGTCCTGCGGATAGCCCGCCACGCGCGGACCGCTGATGCCCAGCTGATAGAGCAGAAAGACCGCCCGGCTCCGGAGATAGACGTTGTCCTCCTCCAGCAGCTTCGCGACCGCGTCGAGCGAGGCCCGGCCCTTCGCCTTGAGCGCCGCGAAGCCCGCCGCCCGCACATTGATGGCCGGCGACTTCAGCGCCGCGATCTGGCCTTCCGTGGTGGCGAGGTCGATCTTTGGCACGACCGGCTTGAACCCCTTCGGCGCCACCCGGTAGATCGCGCCCGAGCACGACTGGTCCAGCGCCTGATGACCGCCCACGCGCGCGTCGATCCAGTCGCTCACGTAGAGCGCCCCGTCCGGGCCGACCACCACGTCCGACGGGCGGAAGAGCGTCGGCACTTCGCTGTTCACCGAGTCGCTCCCGCCGAGGAAATCCGAGCCCGCCCATTTGCCCTCCGGGTTCGAGGTCAGGAAATCCGTCCGCTCCAGCGCGAAGCCCGCGCCTTCCGCCTTCGGCTGGTAGGCGAAGACCACGTTGCGCCCCGCCTCGCAGGCCAGGAAAGTCCCCGACCATTTCTCGCCCAGCGCCCCGTTTTCGTAGAAACAGTTGCCCGTCGGCGAGCCCCCGCCATAGACGTCGCCCGCCGGCGCGATGCCCGGGTCCTCCTGCCGCCACTCCGCCACCGCCGTCGCCTGGCCCGGCCGCCGGTCCGCCTGCCACGTCCGCTGGCCGTCGTTCGAGCAGAAGCCGAAATTCGCGTGCTCCATCACCCAGCTCACCCGGCAGGCCGGCGGATCGTCGTTGTCGTTCTGGAACACGTCGCCCAGCGAGGTGATCGACTGTTCGTAGCTGTTGCGGTAGTTGTGCCCGATGATCTCCGCGTTCGTGCCGTCCGGATTCATCCGCACCGTGAAGCCCCCCACGTAGGTGTGGCCGTCGTCGCTCGCCTGGCCCGCGTACTGGTCCGCGTCGTGCGGAAAGGCGAAGGGCCCGATCGCCTTCGGCCGGTAGGAGCCGAAGATGCGGAAGGTCCGGTCCGACTTGTCGGTGAACATCCCGCCCGTGTTCCCCGAGTTGAACATCCATTTTCCGTCCGGCCCCACCGTCACCGAGTGCAGCGAATGATCGTGGTTCTTCCCGCTGAAGCCCGTCAGCAGCACCTCGCGCGTGTCGCCCTTCGACGCGTCGAAGACCCGGTCCCCGTCGTTGTCCGTGTACACGATCAGGTCCGGCGGCTGGCTCACGACCACCTGTTTGCCGATCACCGCCACCCCGAGAGGCGCCACCAGGTCCGGCTCCTGCACAAAGGTGTGCGACTCGTCCGCCTTGCCGTCGCCGTCCGTGTCCTCCAGCACCACGATGCGGTCGCCCTCCGGCTGCTGGTCGTGTTGGCGGCGGTAGCGCACCCCCTCGGCCACCCAGATCCGGCCGTCCTTGTCCACATCCAGATTCGTCGGGTTGAAAAGCATCGGCGACTGCGCCCACAGCGTCACCTCCAGCCCCTCCGGCACCTTGAAAAGCTCCAGCGGGATCGTCGTCGTCTCCACCTTCGCGGGATCGAATTTTTCCGCCGCCTTCTCCTGCGCCCGCGCGGCGGTCGGCAGCGTCAGCCACGCCGAAAGTCCGGCGGCGGGCAGGATCAGGGAGAAAAAACGGCGTCGGGGGAGGGGGGGAGTCGTTTTCATCGTCGTCATGGGGCCCTCTCTGTCCCATATCGACCCCGCGAAATCAAGGTCGGTCTCGGTCTTCGGTGTGCGGTAATCGGTCTTCAGCCCCCCTCGGGATGCCCGGATCCTGAAAACGGGTCACTGAAGTTACCGACCACTGACCGCGGATCTTACCGATTACCGGTGACCGAACAGGGTCAGCTCCCGGACCCAACCCTGTTCAGTGCGCGGCCCAACAGGGTTCGGTGGCCCTCGATTTTCCTACCCAAAAAAGAGCGGAAACGAAGAAATGCCCGTTTTCAAAGGCCGCTGACCGGTCCGCAACCGGGGCTGACCGCTCCGCAAACGCCGCCGACACCCCCGCAACCGGTCCCGACCGCCCCGCAAACGCCCCTGACCGCCCCGCAAACGCCGCTGACACCTTTGCAACGACCGCTGACACCTCCGCCGCGACCCCTGACCGGGCTGCAAAAGCCCCTGACAGATCCGCAAAAGGCGCTGACAGCGTTGCAATTCACCGATTATCAACCGATTGCGAACAATTCCCATTTAATTCCGTTAATTCGGAACCGGTCAAAACCGAAATCCGAAATCCGAAATCCGAAATCCGAAAACTGAAAACTGAAAACTGAAAACTAAAAATACTGAATCCCGAAAACCCTTGACCTCCCCTGCCGAATTCGCCTAAACCTTGCGCATGTCCGGAGGAACAGTCGTCATCGAGGCCGAGTCGGCGGGGGAAACACCGGCCGCCGCCGCCGCCGCCGCCGCCGGCGCGGAACGGGACACCCTCGTCGCCACCGTGCTCGGGTGGCAATGCTGCGGCGATTTTCCCCTGCGCGCGGAGGACTCGGACTCGGACTCGGATACGGCTTCGCCGACGATGAAGCCGAAATCGAAGCCGCCGCGCGCCTGGCGGGGCGGGGGCAACGCGCGCCCCAAAGACGCCCGGGGCCCGGACTTCGCCTTTCGCCTCACCCGGGAAGGCGGGACGCCGACCTTGGCGATGACGATCACCCGGCCCGACGGGCGCCAATGGGAACGGAAGGTTGTGGAGCAGGCGCTCCGCCCGCCTCCTCCTCCAAACGCGGCGCTCCGCCCGCCGCCTCGGGACGATGAATCTGGGGACGATGAATCCCGCGGCGCCGTATCCCGCGGCGACGGGCGGGTTGGGAAACCCGCCGACACGGACACGGGCCGGGAGGCCCGTGCTACGAGGACGCCGGCGCCCCCAACCCCCGACCCCTCTTCCCCACTCCCCGGCCTCCGCCCCCTGGCCTTCACCTTTGACGTGGGCGATTTCTTCGGGCCGCCGGATCCCGCGACCGAGGGCGCCATCCCCCGGAGCCGGCTCGTCGTGCTCGTGTCGGGTCACGCCGGGCTGAAGGCGCGCTTCCGGAATTCGCCCTTCGGCCTCTCCTACCTCCCGGTGGTGTGGGACCGCTGGTTCGCCGGCGGCATCGACTCCGCCCGGCCGCCGCGTCCCGCCCCGCGCCGCATCCTGGAATGGGGTCCCGGCCGTTCCACCCTCTTTTTCGCCGAGCTGTTCCCCGAGGCCCGCATCGACGGCGTCGAGCACGACCCGCGCTGGTTCGCCCACTGCCGCGCCCTGGAGGCCGCCTTTTCCGAACCCGGCGGCCGGGTGCGAATGCATCTCCGGCGCCTCGCCATCGCCCCCGGCCGCGCCGAGGGCTACGTGACCTGGCCGCTGGTTCAACCATCCCACGATCGCGCATCATCCGGGACCGGTAGGGACGCCTCGCCGAGGCGTCCGCGCGGGGCGGTTGCCGGCGACGTCCCCGGAACCCCCGCGGACGGCTGGGTCAGCCGTCCCGACTCGGACCCTTTCCCGAAATACGACCTCATCTTCATCGACGGCCGCCTGCGGGTCGATTGCGCCGCCGTCGCCCGCCTCGTCCTCGCCGAGGGCGGGACGATTCTCCTGCACGATGCGCACCGGGAGAATTACCGGGTGATTCCTTGTTTTTTTCGGCAAGCAGAGGTGGTTTTCAACTCTGGAATCTTTGAAGTCTGAATTTGCGATCCCGATTGAGCGCGGATCTTTCGTTTCTTGGACTATCGTTTTCTTCCTTCAAACCGCGACAAATGAAATCAAATCGCGTCTTCATTTCTTGCGTCTCCAGCGAATTTGAGCGCGAGACGGGCGCGTATCCAGGTTTGAGGAGTAAGCTTCGGCGGTATCTGACCAAGGCGGAATGCGAAGTCAAAGTACAGGAAGAATTTCGGCAAACCGAAGTCGATACGCTTGAGAAGCTCGATCACTATATTCGAACTTGCGCCGCTGTAATTCATCTTGTCGGTTCAGAGTTCGGATCGGTCGCGGATGCAACGGCAGTTGAAACATATCTGAAAAGCGAACCGAAATTTTTAGACGGTTTCCCCAAATTGAAGGCCGACCTTGGTGATTTCTCCGGCTTAAGTTATACGCAGTGGGAAGCCTTTATCGCGCTTCATCATGGACTCAAACCTTTTGTTTATCGAACGGCCGCCGATGATGTTCAGGAGTTTCACCTAGAACGGTTGATCGAAGCTCGCCGGCACGCCTCACCGTTTTCGGATGCGGAGGACCTATTGGGACAGTTGATCGGAGATCTAAGACACATTATTCCCGATCTTCCCGCCTTGCCTTCTTCGCAGGTTCCGCGCTATTTGCCGGCTCGAAACCCTCATTTTCGGGGTCGTGAGTCGGATTTGAAACGTGTCGGGGAATTGCTGGCTGAATCGAAGACGATCGGGATCACTCAGCAGGTGGCGGTTTTCGCATCGGGCGGCGTCGGAAAAAGTTCGCTCGCACTCGAGTTCGCATGGGAAAGTCTTGCCGCGGATCCCGTCGAATTCCCGGGCGGAGTTTTTTGGGTTGATTGTCGCGATCGGGCTGGCGCCAGCCTATGTGACGCACTCTCAGTCTTGGCTGAGCCACTTGGAATTCCGACGGAAAATGGAGAAACGGAGACTTTGAGTCGAGCGGTTGAACAGCGCTTGGCGGCCGGTCCTCCCAACCTTTTGGTGCTCGACAATGTCAATGATGAAGCCCAGTGGAAAGACCCGGAATGGGCGAAATCTGTACCGGCGGGCAATTGCCATCGACTCATCACGACCCGCGCGGAAGACCTGGGCGATCACTGGCTGAAGATGCATCGACTGGACGTTCTTTCGGGGCCGGATGCCAGAGCATTGTTGCGGAGTTATCGGAACGACGTCGATATGGGCGTAAATGGAGACGAAATTGATTCGATTATAGATTGGTTTGGCGGCTTGGCGATCGGTCTCACGGTTGTTGGTATTTACATGGCAGGGCATCGGAGGTTGGGATGGGCCGCCTATTGGCGCGACTTGCAGTCCAGGAAGTTGGTAGCAGTCCGGACCACTGAAGATCAGGCTGTTCCCGTCGATTACTCAAATCGAGCGGATGCGGTAATTGACGATCTCTTCTTCTCGCTTTTAGAAACAGAGCAACGGGTGCTTTTCTATGCAGCAACACTCCCCGGTGAGGATGTCAGTGAGCGTTGGCTGCGAAATCTGTTGGATGAAGACGTCCGTTTCCGCCACATCACCGGTGTTGTGCCTCCGGGTTACGATTCGGTTTCTCAGGCGTCGATCGAGTGTTTGATGGATAGGGGAATTTTGCGTCTCTCGATTTCAACACCACTCCGAAAGACATTGTTCCTTCACCAAGTCATTCGGGAGCGGATCAAAGAAATTATGTCCCGCAATCAACGTTTGAAGCAGCACATTTCTCAGCAGATTCGGCGGCATGCGGTGCGGAACTACCATCTTTCCCGGCAGTGGACTCAAGCGATTTTGGAAGCAACCGATTTCGATGCGGGAAATCTGCTTCTCGAGGCGATGGCACAGGCGAATTTTGAGCCCGACGTGTTCAGCTTCAACACGCTGCTCTCGAAGGCGGCGGACTACGAGTCGGCGTCCGGGGTGATCGAGCGGATGACGGAGGCGGGAATTGAGCCCGACGTTGTCAGCTTCAACACGCTGCTCTCGAAGGCGGCGGACTACGAGTCGGCGTCCGGGGTGATCGAGCGGATGACGGAGGCGGGAATTGAGCCCGACGTTGTCAGCTTCACCACGCTGCTCTCGAAGGCGGCGGACTACGAGTCGGCGTCCGGGGTGATTGAGCGGATGACGGAGGCGGAATTGAGCCCGACGTTGTCAGCTTCAACACGCTGCTCTCGAAGGCGGCGGACTACGAGTCGGCGTTCGGGGTGATCGAGCGGATGACGGAGGCGGGAATTGAGCCCGACGTTGTCAGCTTCAGCACGCTGCTCTCGAAGGCGGCGGACTACGAGTCGGCGTCCGGGGTGATCGAGCGGATGACGGAGGCGGGAATTGAGCCCGACGTTGTCAGCTTCACCACGCTGCTCTCGAAGGCGGCGGACTACGAGTCGGCGTTCGGGGTGATCGAGCGGATGACGGAGGCGGGAATTGAGCCCAACGTTGTCAGCTTCACCACGCTGCTCTCGAAGGCGGCGGACTACGAGTCGGCGTCCGGGGTGATCGAGCGGATGACGGAGGCGGGAATTGAGCCCGACGTTGTCAGCTTCAACACGCTGCTCTCGAAGGCGGCGGACTACGAGTCGGCGTTCGGGGTGATCGAGCGGATGACGGAGGCGGGAATTGAACCCGACGTTGTCAGCTTCACCACGCTGCTCTCTCGAAGGCGGCGGACTACGAGTCGGCGTCCGGGGTGATCGAGCGGATGACGGAGGCGGAATTGAGCCCGACGTTGTCAGCTTCACCACGCTGCTCTCGAAGGCGGCGGACTACGAGTCGGCGTCCGGGGTGATCGAGCGGATGACGGAGGCGGGAATTGAGCCCAACGTTGTCAGCTTCACCACGCTGCTCTCGAGAGGCGGCGGACTACGAGTCGGCGTCCGAGGTGATTGAGCGGATGACGGAGGCGGGAATTGAGCCCGACGTTGTCAGCTTCAACACGCTGCTCTCGAAGGCGGCGGACTACGAGTCGGCGTTCGGGGTGATCGAGCGGATGACGGAGGCGGAATTGAAACCCGACGTTGTCAGCTTCACCACGCTGCTCTCGAAGGCGGCGGACTACGAGTCGGCGTCCGGGGTGATCGAGCGGATGACGGAGGCGGGAATTGAGCCCGACGTTGTCAGCTTCACCACGCTGCTCTCGAAGGCGGCGGACTACGAGTCGGCCTCCGGGGTGATCGAGCGGATGACGGAGGCGGGAATTGAACCCGACGTTGTCAGCTTCACCACGCTGCTCTCGAAGGCGGCGGACTACGAGTCGGCGTCCGGGGTGATCGAGCGGATGACGGAGGCGGGAATTGAGCCCGACGTTGTCAGCTTCACCACGCTGCTCTCGAAGGCGGCGGACTACGAGTCGGCCTCCGGGGTGATCGAGCGGATGACGGAGGCGGGAATTGAGCCCGACGTTGTCAGCTTCAACACGCTGCTCTCGAAGGCGGCGGACTACGAGTCGGCCTCCGGGGTGATCGAGCGGATGACGGAGGCGGGAATTGAGCCCGACGTTGTCAGCTTCAGCACGCTGCTCTCGAAGGCGGCGGACTACGAGTCGGCGTCCGGGGTGATCGAGCGGATGACGGAGGCGGGAATTGAACCCGACGTTGTCAGCTTCACCACGCTGTTTAAAAGACTGGACGGGTTACCCTCGATCGATGAAATCCTTCAATGGTACTATGCTCAACCCTTCCATCCTTCCGAACCGTTGAATGCTCTGATTTCAAGTCTAAGAAGTTCGAAAAGGGAATGGGAGGCGATGAAGATTGCGCTTAACCATCCGCATCTATCAGCCGGTCAACGTCTGATTCGGAATTTCCCGGAAATCGCGAAAGAGCTTTTCGAAGGAGCAAAGGTGAACGACGTGAATCACCCAACCGCCGATCTCGCTTTAGGTGCCCTTGCGATGCAATCTAACCAACCCAAAGAGGCTTTAAGGCATCTTCGGGAAGCTCTCAAGCGAGCAGAATATCCGAAACAAATCAGAACGATCGAGAAATGGCTAAAGCAGGTTGAGGGATCTTCGGGATCGCAAGCGTAGCCGCGTTTTGGACTGAATCGATTATTCCCGGACTCAGGGAATTAAATAGTAAACCAGCATCATCGAATCCCGCGGCGCATCTTCCGTGGCCAACGGATCGACCCCGTGCCAACTGTCGGCGCCGACGGTGAAGGAATAGCCGGTGTTGGGAAGAAAGGCCATGCGGTGATCGGCGACGAAGCCGGGTGCAGAGTCATCCGTGTTCGGTAATCGGTTGTAAGCGGGGAAAATACGCCCCCCGACGACCGCTGGCCGGTTGGTGGAATCGGGTCACGTTCTGGGGATGGCCAAGAAGACCAAATCCAAGCCGTGGCGCGTCGCCGACGTGACCTTCGTCGAAATCGAGATCTCCCATCCCACCGACCGACAACTGCGCGTCGAGTTCGAGTGCGGCCTGCGCATCGTCATCGCCGAGGAAAGACAGATTCCGCTGGCCGCCCGCCTCATCGACACGCTGCGCGCCGGAAAGGAGGGCGGCCCGCGATGATCGGTTTCCCCGCCGGAGTGCGCGTCCACCTCGCCGTCGAACCCCACGACATGCGCAAGTCCTTCAACGGTCTGACGGCCCTCGCGCGGGAGCTGGTTTCCCGCGGCCTGGAGGACGGGGCGATGTTCGCTTTCACCAACAAACGGCGCAACCGCCTGAAAATACTCTACTACGACCGCACGGGCGTCTGCGTGCTGGCCAAACGGCTCGAGGCGGGCACTTTCTCCTGGCCAAAGGCCTCGTCGGCGGGCTCGCCAAGCCTTTCGTTGGCCCCCGAGGCGCTGCAGTTGCTCCTCGACGGAATCGATCTGCGGGGCGCCAAGATGCGCCCTGGGCACGAACGGCGGGAGCCAGCCGAAAAAAGATCCGCCTAAAGTGGCGATCGTTCTGGCAATGGGAGGATCGCGTGCTATGACTAACGCATCGAATCCCCGGAGCAAATCATCGCGCGCCAGGCGCGGGAAATCGAGCTTCTCAAGCAGAAGGTCGATTTTCTGATGCGCCGTCTCTTTGGATCAAAGAGCGAAAAGATCGACGAGGCGCAGCTCAAGCTGTTGTTGGAGGACGGCCTGCCGCCCGAACCGCCGGGAAAAGCGCCGGCCTCCTCCGACGGGGACGCCCCGGGGAGGCCGCGAAGTCGGCGGCGCAAAGGCTGACAAAGCCAGGCGCGGGCGGGGCGGCCACCGCTCGCGCATCACCGGTTTGGACAGGCTGGAGGTGGAACTCACCGAGGACATCCCCGCCCTGGGTCAAGGAAGATCCGGAAGCCTTCGAGCGCTGCGGCGAGGAGGTTACCGACCAGCTCGACGTGACGCCACCGCGCTACTTCATCAGGCGGGTGGTGCGGCCGGTCTTCCGCCGCAAGGTGGCCCGTCACCTGCCGCCGGTGGTGGCCCCGGCGCCGGCCACCCCGTTGGTGGGCGGCCTGCCCGCCGCCGGACTGCTGGCTCATCTGCTGGTGGGCAAGTATGTCGATCACCCGCCGCTTTATCGTCAGCAGGGATTTTTCGGCGAAGCGGGCTGGATATCCCGCGGACCTGATCGTCCATTGGATCCACCAGGCCATCGAACTGGTGCTGCCGGTGGCTCAAGCCATCCGGGCCGAGACGCTTGCCTGCGACTACCTTCAAGTCGATGAAACAACCGTGCGCTATCTGCGTCCCGGAACCGGGAAATCGTGGATGGGATACCTTTGGCAGGCGCGATGTCCCGGTGGTGGTGGCGTCTTCTATCACTGGGGCGTGGGCCGGAGCCGCGATGAACTGGTCGAGTGCATCGGCGAAGACTTCGCCGGGCATGTGCAGTGCGACGCCTACGGGGTCTACGAGACCTACGCACGGACCCGTCCTGAGGTGCGGCTCATCGCTTGCCTGGCCCATATTCGGCGTGGCTTTGTCGATTCGCCAAGGCGGGCCCTGCCGGCACGCGGCGTTGGTGGTCCATTTGATCGGGCAACTATACCGGATCGAGGCCGACCTGCGGGAGCGGAAAGCCGGCCCCGCCCTGCGCGAGAGTGAGCGGGCGTGGCGGAGCGCGCCGTTGGCGCGTCGCATCGGCAGGGTGCTGCGGGTGCTGCTGCCCAAACATCGCCCAGCCAGCGCGACGGGCAAGGCGTTGGCTTTACGCGGCGCGGCATTGGGAAAAGTTCGCGCGTTACCTGGAGGACGGCCGATTCGAAATCGACAACAACCTGGTCGAAAACGGGATGCGCCCGATAAAGCTGGGGATGAAGAACTGGCTGTTTTTTGGAGCCGAGGGCGCCGGCCACCACGCGGCGGCGATCTACACGTTGGTGGAGAACTGCAAAGCCCAAGGCCTGCCGGTCGAGCGTTACCTCAAGGAACTGCTCAGTGTGCTGCCCGGAGTCAACGATCCGGAGATCATCGCCTCGCTCACCCCGGCCCGCGTCGCCAACGCCCGCCGCCCCGAAAGCGCCCGTTACGCGGCGTGACGCGCCCCGTCAAAAAGGGGGACATATACTCCGCTTACAATCGGTTTTCAGTCTCGTCTTTCGAGGCGCGGGTTCCCGGGATCGAAGCTTCGATCTTTCGATAGAACACGGTCCCGATGTGAGCCCGGGATTCGTCCTTCGGCAGGTAGAACTGGGTGGTGATGACTTTCTCGCGGATGTCCTGGTGGATGCCGATGCGGTAGCCGGCGAGGTCGCGGATCAGGGAGATGCGGGGCTCGACCTCCAGGGTTTTCAGGTTTTTCCCGAAACGGCGGAACAGGGCGGGGTAATGGCGGGCGAAGAGGGCGGTCTTCACCTCGGGCGCGGAGAGGGCGGGGTGGATGGGCGTCCAGAAGGCGCGGATGGGTTCCGGGAGCCGGGCGAGGGACTGCGGGGTGAGGATGAGGTGGAGCCGGGCGCTGCTGCCGTCGGGCCGCAGGGCGTCGCGGTGGCGGAGTTCCTCGTAGGCGTCGTCGGCGGGCAGGTGCTCGTGGAGGGCGGCATAGACGTCGGCGGGAAAGACGTTTTGGAAGGTGAGGTGGAAGAAGGGATCGGCCTCGACGGGGGCGGCCCCGATGGCGGCGAGCACGGCGGTGCGGACGCGGGCGGTGTCGGGATGCGGCTCCGGCTCGCCGGCGGCGGCCCCGGCCGCGCATCATCCGGGATCGGCAGGGACGCCTCGCCGAGGCGTCGGCGCGGGGCGGTTGCCGGCGACGTCCCGGGAACCCCGGCGGACGGCTGGGCCGGCCGTCCCGACCCGGACCCTTTCCCGAAATATGACCTCATCTTCATCGACGGCCGCCTCCGGGTGGATTGCGCCGCCATCGCCCGGCTCGTGCTGGCGGATGGCGGGACGATCCTTCTGCACGACGCGCACCGGGAGAATTATCGGGTGGTGTTTGAGCGGTTCTCGGGCGGGGAGGTGGTTTTCAATACGGGAGTGTGGAGATGGTGAGATCGACCGTGGTCGAAAGGCGGGTCGTCGTCACTCTTCGGGAAGCGATGCCACAAATTTTTTGAATTTCGCCCGATCCCGAATCGCATCGAAATCCGAATCGTCAGCGATCTCTTTCGGAGTGACCTTTTTTCCCGCATCGATGGCTCGTTTCAGCAACGCGATGGCATCCGTTTCCTGTTTTCGGAGAGTGTGCCAGCAGCCCAGATTGTAGAGTGTGTTGGCATCATCCGGCTTGATGGCGAGGGCTTTCCCGTATTTGTCGCAGGCGGCCTTGAAGAGCCGGTCCGCTTCGTCTCCGGTCTTGGTTCTCGCCTGAGCCGAGAGCGCGTTGCCCCAGCTGTTGAGCGCTTTGTGGTAATCGGGCTTGATGGCGAGGGCTTTCCCGTATTTGTCGCAGGCGGCCTTGAAGAGCCGGTCCGCTTCGTCTCCGGTCTTGGTTCTTGCCTGAGCCGAGAGCGCGTTGCCCCAGTTGTAGAGCGCTTCGTGTTTTTCGGGCTTGATGGCGAGGGCTTTCCCGTATTTGTCGCCCGCAGCCTTGAAGAGCCGGTCGGCTTCGTCTCCGGTCTTGGTTTTCGCTTGATCCGAGAGCGCATTGCCCAAGTTGCAGAGCACTTCGTGGTCATCGGGCTTGATGGCGAGGGCTTTCCCGTATTTGTCGCCCGCAGCCTTGAAGAGCCGGTCGGCTTCGTCTCCGGTCTTGGTTTTCGCCTGATCCAAGAGCGCGTTGCCCCAGTTGTTGAGCGCTTCGTGGTCATCGGGCTTGATGGCGAGGGCTTTCCCGTATTTGTCGCAGGCGGCCTTGAAGAGCCGGTCCGCTTCGTCTCCGGTCTTGGTTTCCGCCTGATCCGAGAGCGCAATGCCCCAGTTGTAGAGCGCTTCGTGGTAATCGGGCTTGATGGCGAGGGCTTTCCCGTATTTGTCGCAGGCGGCCTTGAAGAGCCGGTCCGCTTCGTCTCCGGTCTTGGTTATCGCCTGATCCCTCAGGGCACCGCCCCAGTTGTTGAGTGCTAGGCCAAAATCGGGTTTGATGGCGAGGGCTTGCTCGAATTTGTCGCAGGCAGCCTTGAACAAGCGGTCTGCGTTCGATCCCTCCTTGGATCTCGCTTGGCACAACAAGACCCAGCCCAAGTTATTGAGCGCTTCGGGGAAATCGGGTTTAATGGCAAGGGCTTGCTTATGTTTATCGCCCGCAGCCTTTAGCAGCCGTTCGGCGGCCGCTCCGTTTTTGTTTCCCGCCCGTTCCGAGAGGGCAATGCCCCAGTTGCTGAGCGCGTGGTGGGATTCAGGATTGAGGGCGAGGGCGTGCTCGTATTTGTCGCCCGCGGCCTTGAAGAGGCGGTCGGCGCACATTCCCTTTCTGGTCTTTCCTTGAGCCGAAAGGGCGTTGCCCCAAAGGTTGAAAAGCCATTCTTCATTCGGACTGAGCCGACTCCCTGTGTGGAAAAACGCCTGAATGTCCGACAGGGGGATTTTCTTTTCATGGATGTCGTTCAGAATTTCCCTGAGCCTCCATGCGTTTGCGTAGGGTACCAAACCGCAAATTCGAATCGCTAAATGGATCGCCCGAACCCAATCCTCTTTTTTGATGGTATCCCACATCGATCGGTCAAGACTTGCGGCGCTTTCTCCCGCAAGGGAAACCAACTCTCGCGCTAAACTTCGATATTCGTTGGCGAGGTATTCTTCCGGGTATTTTGCGACAAAGGAAGTTTCCTCCAGCGCCATCAGGGGATGATAGGACAGCCTACTGCGGACTTCACCAATCCGATTCCTGATGATTTCGAGGCGGCGCTGCTTGTATTCGATTTCACCAGTTGGGACCGGGCTGGTCACCAGTACTGTCGGTTTCGATGGCGGAAAGTCGCCGGAATCGGTATCGGATGTCACTGCGTCGGATTTTCCCGGCTTTTTGCGTTTGGCCGTCTTGGAAGTGGTCCGATTCTTTTTCGAGACCGGCAGGATCCCGGATTCAGTTAATACCATCCGGGTACCCTCGATATTCTGGTCGTTCAGCCCGACGAGGACGACCAATCCATCCGAGAGAGGGCCCAGGCACGCGCCGCCAATCTCGGTGATGCCAGTGCGGCTGTCGATCAACACGTAGTCGTAGGGAGATTCGCGGGATTCGCCAAACTCCGCCATCTCAGGAAGCGTGGTATCGAAAGTATGGCTGGCGATCAACCACCTGAGCGAACTGGCAAGGCGTTCCAATTCCATTTTACCCTTCTCCCTTATGCCGCAGGCGGCGAGACGCTCGGTATAGGACCGATCCTCGTCAACACCGAGCAGATCGATCCGACCGACGGGAACGGCCTTGGGGTTGAGATGGTCGGGCCAATCGGATTGGTCGATCGATCGCAGATGTCGCTCGAAATTGGGCAGATCGGCCTCCCAAGCCTCCAGCCGCTCCAGAAGAGCGTTTTCATCGTTGATCGGCTCAGGAGCCGGATGATCTCGAAACGCAATCAGCAGATCGAGCAGATCGGCGCGCCGTGAACCCTTCTTGCGGGGGGCGAGGGAACCAGACCGTTCCAAAAACCCGCTGAGGCCCGGCGCCTCCAGGTCCATATCCACCATCAGCACATGCCGGCCCCAGGCGGCCAACTGCCAGGCGCAGTTCATCAGCGCCATGGAACGGCCCACGCCGCCCTTGTAGCTATAGAAGGTCAGGAAATAGGGCCACGAATCCATGCAAGATCAGGCAACAGCCAGTTCGCGCTTCCGCGAGGACACACGATTGGGTGATGGATAGCAGGGCTCCTGTTTGGCGACATTCGCGAGAGGGCTCTTTGGTGGACGCGCCATTCTGACCAACTCGCTGACCCGGGATTCGAAACCGCTTTCGGAATCGAATCGGGAGGCCAACTGTCTCATGAGGGCGACTTTCGCGGGATCGCTTTTGAGCCGATGCACGGCGGCGGCAATGACGTAGCCCTCCAAGTATCCTCCGAAGGCGGCACGGGCCTGGGCGGACAGGTCGTAGGCTTCTTTCAATCGGTTGCGAGCGAGGCTGCGCTTGGCTTGGTCGCAGAACCCGATTGCGGCGGCTCGGAGGGCCTTTTCCGCTGCGCCGCTGGGATCGTAGTGGGGCGTTCGGTCGGCATCGAGCCACAGGGCGTGATCCGGGGCGGGTGTGAAATCCAGATCGCCGTCGGCGAACAGGGTGATGGGGAGATCGGCGAGATCGGTCTCCGATTTCACGACAGTGCCGGTCACGCCACCGTGACCGGTCTCGAAGGGGGGGAGAACGAAGGCGGGATCTTTCCCACCGCCAGGTGACCACCGATAGATGGGGGCGACGCGAGTCGGCACCATGGTGTCGGTGAGAACGTCGTTGTATCCGGCGATGGAAAGTTGGGAGTAGGGAATGGGCTTCATGGCGCCAATTAAGCGGGAAGCAAGGGGCGGAGCTTTCGCTCAATATACTCTCGCGAGGTTTTCTTTAAAGAATCAAACGTGCCGCTGTCGCCGGGCGGCACTTCGAAGATTTCGAGGAGGTTGGCGGCGCTCGCCCAGGCGGCGAGAGTTTCGATCCGGGGATCGGTGATGCGCTCATCGTGAATGAACACGGCTTCGATGATGGGAGCCTCGACGGGAACCTCTCGAGGAAAGCGAACCTCGAAAGTCCAGGCGCGGCAGTCACATTCGGGATTGTCGAGGGCGAGCCCAATGGGGGATCCCCGATGCTTTTCCGGCGAACTCAGGTAATCGAGTGGCTCCTCGTAGCAAACGTCGATCCACCGGTCGAAAAATCCTCGATATCCGGGGGCGGGCATTTCGTGCGCTCGAATGATGTCCGTAACATCGGAAGCCGAGGCGCCGGGGATGGAAAAGGAATCCCCGAGCCCGCCTGTATCGAAGGGGCAAGCGCGGCCTCCCGACACTGACGTTTCCAAAGCGGCGCGAAACAGGATGCCTGCCGAGGTTGGCCCGGCGGGAAACCGGAGTTCGGCGACGTAGAAAAACACATCATCAACCGTTCCTCGGGCGTTTTCGCGGGACGCCTGCCATTCGGCTTTGGGTTTGATTCGCCTCTTGGATTTGAACGCGCCTTGGGCCTGAATATCGGCGAGGACAGAGGCGGCAGTGCAATGAGAGAGCGGAAACGCATCGGCGATCGCCCTACACGCAGTTATTTTGGGCTCGCCAGATACCGGCAGTTTTCTTTTCGACGCCCACTTTTTGAGGGAGGCGGTCAAGCGCTCAATATTCTCAGTTCCGTCAGCCATGATCTTGCGAGTGGGTTACCATTAACTCTCCCCCGAAACAACCTTATTTCTCGGCGTAGTACACCAACATCACCGACTCCCGAGGCGCGTCCTTCTCTTCCAACGGATCCACCCCGTGCCAGCTCTCCTTCCCCACGGTGAACGAATACCCGGAATTTGGTAGGAACGGGATTCGCTTCGCCAATTCAAAGGGATCATCGGTTTTCGGTTCCTCGGTCGCGAGTTCGTTTTTCCGGTAAAACACGGTCCCGATGTGAGCCCGGGAATCGTCCTGCGGCAGGTAGAACTGGGTGGTGATGACCTTTTCGCGGATGTCCTGGTGGATGCCGATGCGGTAGCCGGCGAGGTCGCGGATCAGGGAAATGCGGGGCTCGACCTCCAGGGTTTTCAGCTTTTTCCCGAAACGGCGGAACAGGGCGGGGTAATGGCGGGCGAAGAGGGCGGTCTTCACCTCGGGCGAGGCGAGGGCGGCGTGGAGGGGCGTCCAGAAGGCGCGGATCGGGTCCGGTAGCTTTGCGAGGGACTGCGGGGTGAGGATGAGGTGGAGCCGGGCGCTGCTGCCGTCGGGCCGCAGGGCGTCGCGGTGGCGGAGTTCCTCGTAGGCGTCGTCGGCGGGCAGGTGCTCGTGGAGGGCGGCATAGACGTCGGCGGGAAAGACATTTTGGAAGGTGAGGTGGAAGAAGGGATCGGCCTCGACCGGGGCGGCCCCGATGGCGGCGAGCACGGCGGCGCGGACGCGGGCGGTGTCGGGATGCGGTTCCGGCTCGCCGGCGGCGGCCCCGGCCGCGTTTCCGCCGGGCGAGACGGCGGCGGTGCGGTCGGGATTCGGGCGGAACCGGTCGACGTACATGCCCTCGGTGGAGGCGGAGGTGTCGATCTCGGTCTCGGCGAGGGCCTGGGCGAGAGGGTAATGGGGGAAGACGTCGAGGTGGCTGTCCTCGGTGCAGTTGAGGACCTCGAAGCCGGCGGCGTCGAAGGCAGGCCGGAGGGCGGTGAAGTAGTCGCGCAGTTGGGTGTAGGTGGCGTTGTTGTGGCGGATGGCGGGGTCGGAGCGGTGCTCGGGGAACCAGTATTTGCGGTCCTCGGCCATGTGGAAGTCGCAGCCGAGCAGGAAGACGCGGCGGAAGCCGAGCAGGTGGCAGAGCCGCAGGGCGCTGAGCATGACGGAGCGGCCGCCGCCGCGGTCGCCGTGGTTGCCCCAGTTGACGGTGTCCTCGTCGAGCCAGCGGGCGGGCTCGAACTGTTCGTTGCGGGCGAAGGCGACGAGATTCGGGCAGTGGCGGACGCGGGTGAGGCTGACGCGGCCGGCGGCCTGGTCCCAGAGGGGTCGGTCGATGTGGGAATGGGGGACGAATTTGACGATGGTGGGGTCGCGCCAGATGGACTCCATGAACCGGGTGGGATCGTCGACGCAGGTCCAGTAATGGGGCCGGAAGGCGTGGGCGCCGTTGTTGACGCCGAAGGTGAGGATGCCGGGGCGGCGGAGGCGGTCGCGATCGATGCGGGCGAAGCTGGGGCCATTGAGGACGAGAAAGACGGAGGCGCCGGCGTGGAGGCCGACGAGATCGAGGCACATGCCGTTGGCGCGGAAAAAGAGGGGCCGGCTGCGGAGGGGATGGGCCGGCGGCGCGGCCGGAGCGGGCGGGGCGCCGGGCTTGGACTCCGCGCCGGGCTCGGTGCCGGTGTCGGGAGCGGAAGGGGCGGGCCGGTGGCGGGCGGCGGCGGTGACGAATCGTCGGAACCGGCTGAGTCGTCGTCCAGCGAACCCTACCAGTCATCCTCGTCGTCCTATTGGGAATCGAGTTCGAATTACCCGTCGAGTTCTTCCTACACGCCGAGTTCTTCCTACCTGCCGTCGTCATCCTCAATGCCGCCGGTGTCGTCGTCGTTCTAACGACCGGGGAAGGGGGAAACGGCTTATCTTAATCGCGGGCTTCGGCCGGGCCGGCCCGCCGGGGTGGGGAAACCCCACCCCGGCGGGCGCGGCTTTTTTTCTTTTCAGGCGACGTGACGAGGGGTGAACGACGCGAAGGGCGCGGGCGACCGGCGGGCGCGGTCAAACCGGGACCCCGACTTCGTTTTGCAAAGATGAGAAATTCCGCAGCGGAGATTCCTTTTTATTTGATTTTTACGATAATTATGGTTTTTTACGACAAGTTCCGAACACATGAAACCACATCTGAAGTTTACGGGTTCCGGGTTGCCCGCCCGGAAGGCCCTGAACATCCCGCGTCCGCCCGCCGATCCAGGCCCCGTCCTTTCCGCCCCGGAAACGGCCGAGGAAACGGACGAAACCGAGATTTTTCAGGCCGAGATCGAAATCTTGCAGGAGGAGGTCGCCTCCCAGCGCCAGACTCTGGAGCAGCTCGACACCATCGTCGCCGAGTTCCTGAGCGTGTATCCGGAGCACACCCAGCGCATTCCCATTCCCCGGCCCGGCGAGAATCCGCTCATCGGTATCGTCCGCTCCCTGGTGGCCTCGCTCGGGCGCAAGATCGTCCAGCTCCAGCAGGAGACGGAACGCGCCGAAGCCGCCACCCGGGAAAAGGACCTGGTCCTCGCCAACATGAGCCACGAGATCCGCACGCCGATGAACGGCATCTTCGGCATGATCAATCTCGTGCTCGACACCGACCTGGACGAGGAGCAGCGCGACTATGTCGAGACCATTCGCGCGTCCACGGATTCGCTTCTGCACATTCTCAACGACATTCTCGACATCTCGAAGCTCAACTCCAAGCAGATCGTCCTCGAGTCCCGCCCCTTCAATCCTCGAAAGCTGCTCGACCAGGTGACCCGGACCTTCGGCGCCAACGCCAGCGGCAAGGGGCTCGAACTCGCCGTCCGCTTTGACGAGAACCTCCCCACCCACCTCGTCGGCGACGACCTGCGCCTGCGGCAGATTCTCGCGAATCTCATCGGAAACGCCATCAAGTTCACCTCCGAAGGCAGGATCGACATCGTCGCCGACCTGCTGGAGGACGAGTCCAGCGAAACCGACCTGAAGCTCCGTTTCGAGGTGCGCGACACCGGCGTCGGGCTCGAGCCCGAGGACTGCGAAAAACTCTTCCGCCCCTTCACCCAGGCGGATTCCTCCACCGCCCGCCTCTTTGGCGGCACCGGCCTCGGTCTGGCGATCTGCAAGCGGCTCGCCGAGCTGATGGACGGCCGTGTCTGGGTGGAAAGCGAGCGCGGCAAAGGCTCCGTGTTCGGTTTCACCGCCCGCTTCGAGCGCGTCAATACCCTTCGCCACGGCGCCGCCCTCCACGCGCTCACCGCCCTGCCGGATCTCCGGCATTCGCCCTTCACCGGCGGCGAGCAGACCGGGGCCACCCCTCCGCGGGATCAGACCGGCCCGGTTTGTCCCCGCTTGCTCGAAATCCCGCGCAACGGCCGCCGCGTCCTGCTGGCCGAGGATAACGAGGTCAATCTCAAGGTCGCCCGCCTCACCCTCGAGCGCCTCGGTTTCGCCGTCGAAGTCGCCGCCAACGGCCGCGAAGCCGTCGACGCCGTCTCGCGCGCCGAGGTCGCGTTCGACCTCATCTGCATGGACATCCAGATGCCCGTACTCAACGGCATCGACGCCACCCGCGAAATCCGCGCCCTCGGCGGAGCCGCCGCCGAGATTCCCATTCTCGCCATGACCGGCCACGCCTTCACCGAGGACCGCGAGCGCTGCCTCGAGAACGGCATGTCCGCCCACATCGCCAAGCCCTTCGATCTCGGCGAGCTGAAAGCCCGTCTCGAGGAACTGCTCGGCGTCACCTTCGCCGGCGACTCCGGCCCCGTGCGGCCTCAGTTGGTCGAATTGTCCGCCTGACCGGCCGATTTTCGATTTTCCCTCCGTCCACCGTTCAACACGTCACCTGAAAGGGTAAAAGCCGCACCCGACAGGGTTGGGTCATCGACCCGACCCTGTCGGCCGGCCCATCCGACAGGAGGGCGACGGGCGCGGAACGGGGCGGAAGGCTGGAGACGGTGGGAGGCGATCTATTCCAGCGGCAGCACCTGCACGGCGTCGAGGTGGGCGTTGCCGTCGATGCCCTCGGTGCCGATGACGACGGCGCCGGCGAAAGGGAGTAGCGGGAACCGAGGAGGGTCGGGTTCGGGGGGGGATTTTGAAATTGACGGGGAAGCGTTCGATCTCCCATGATGATGATCATTCGATGCAAAGGGAGGTGCCATGCAAGAAGACCGTGAGAATCAAGAGGGGATGGGTCGTCACTCGTCCGTTAACCCATCGTCCAAGCCGACTGATCATCCCCGCCTGCTTCCAAAGGCCGTGAGGAAAAAAGAGGGAGAATACCTTGAGAAACGGCAGGGGAAGGTGGCGTGCGCGGCCGCCGGGAAAGGCGAGAATCTGGGTTTGAAACCGGATGAACCGGTTGGGATTGCGTTGTCGGGCGGTGGAATACGGTCAGCGACGTTTTCTCTGGGCATCCTTCAGGTGCTGGCGCGGCATCGGATGTTCCGGTTGGTGGATTTCTTAAGCACGGTGTCGGGCGGGGGATACATCGGTTCCTGTCTGACGTCGCTGCTGACGGCACAGGAGACGGAAGCGGAGGCGCCCGGGAACTACGACACAGAGGAGGACTTTCCCTTCAAGGATCCGGACCAGATTCATCATTTGCGCAAGCACGGAAACTATCTCATCGCGCGGGAAGGCGTGTTCCGGCGGGACTCGTTGCGGGCCATCGGCACGGTGCTCTCGGCGATCGCGGCAAGCTTGGCGGTGTTTATTTCCCTGCTGGTGTTGCTGGCGGGGGGATTCGTCTGTTTCACCTCGATTATGGGAAGCGAGGAAATCTGGAAGGAGATGCGGAAGGATTTTTCAGAATTTGCGGTCGATTTTCCAGAATACAGGGAGGGCAGCCCTCAGGAGGTGAAGGCGATGATCGAGGTTGAAAAACGGCTGGGAACCGAAGATGTGGGTCGGGTGGGCACCAAGGTCGCCGAAGACTGGACGGAGAAACGGGTGTTTGAACCCAAGCTCAAATCGGGATTCGACTGGTCAATCGCGTTTGATCAATTCCGTCCCCGATGGCGGTGGGTACGGCGGTTTGCGCTGGGAGGATTCGGGGCGGCGTTGTTGGTTTCTGCGCCCTTTTTCATGTTCGGCGTGCGCCGAATCGCAAAGATCCGCAAGGTAAACGAAGACGGAGGATTTCCCGGGGAACTGAAATCGGACCGGGCGGAGAGGCGTCAGTTGATCGCCTTCAGCATTGTAATGACGCTCGTGTTGACGGGCCTTCTCGTCATTGTGGCGATCGCGGCAAAGGACGAGAGCCCGAATTGTTCATGGATCGGGGAACTGCACCGGGAAATTTACCAACCGGTGTTGGAGGTGGAATCGAGTCCGCGTGGAATGGTGCCCATGCTGGCCGGGGCAAGAATTTTCCTGCTGGCGACAGCATTTTTTGGAGGGGCCGAAATTGCCACTTGGATATGGTGGCTTGGGATTGCGCGAAAGCATTCCAGGCGCCGTTCGCCATCCAAGTCGAATGGGGACGAAAAACCCAAAGATCCGGGGAAATTGGAAGAGAAACAAACCAAGGACCGAACGGAACGCTCCTATGTTGCGGCGGCCCACGGGCTGTCTCTGATCTTGACTCTCATCTCGATCTCTGTGGTGGGTATCCTCCTGCTCACCTGGTGGTTCAACGATCATTACATCAAGACGGGAATGACGGGCCTCGTCGCCCTCCTGGCGACCCGGCTTTTTGCGACGACAAGCCAAGGCAACAAAACCGGAGCGGGTGGAATCGCCGCCAAACTCAAATCGTTGGCGCTGGCGTTGCTGCTGAGGCTTTCGGCGTTTCTACTGGTGGTGTCGGGGATCGTTTTTGCCCTGGGGACGATGCTCCGTGTGATGAACGACACGCCGGTTGGGACGGGGTTCCTCGTCGCGGCGGTCGCGGCGCTGGTCTTGATCGTTCTGTTCTGGTTCATCGATTTCAACCATGTCTCGATGCACCATTTTTACCGTGATCGTCTCCTGGAAACCTATCTCCAGACCGAGGCCGAGCGGGGCCGGTCGCTGATGCTGGTGCGCGATCAGGGAAATCTGAAAGTTTGCGACCTTCATCGCTCCGACAAACACGAGTCGCCCGGTCAGACGCCCGAAAGTGACGCTCCCTATCACCTGCTGGTCACCGCTCTCAATCTCCCCGGCAGCCGTGATCTCGCGCGAAGAGACCGAAAATCGGATCACTTTGTCTTTTCCCGGTTCTATTGCGGATCGAGCACAACCGGTTACGTCGAGACGGCGACTTACGACGGCGGCGAAACCCTCCTCGCCCGGGTGATGACGATCTCGGGCGCCGCGGCGTCGAGCCTGATGGGTTTTCACACTTTTTTTAGCCAGGCATTCGCGATGACGCTGTTCAATATTCGGCTCGGTTACTGGATGCCGAATCCACTAAGCTACCCCTGCGCGAAGTTTCCGGATGGGCAGCCCACCCGCGAGCAGCAGGAGAAGGCTGGTATTCCCTTTCCCGTGAAACCGGGGCACCGTCCGTTCTGGCTTCGTTACCTTTTTCGCGAACTTTACGCATTGGCCAACGCCCGCGAGCCCTTCGTCAACCTCTCCGACGGGGCGCACACCGGCGACAATATCGGGCTTTATCCTCTCTTCCAGAGGCGCTGCCGGCTTATCGTTGCCTGCGATGGGGAATGCGATGGTCGCTATGACTTTGGATCGCTCGCCTCCGCTATCCGCCAGATTTATACCGACGAGAACGTGGAGGTGGACATCGACCTGAGCGGTTTCGAACCGGACGAGAAAACCGGTGAGGTAAAACGGCACTTCGCGGTGGGGCGTATCCAGTATCCCGATGACGCCGAAGCCTACAAGCGGGGGAAGGTGGGGTGGCTTCTCTACCTGAAGTCGTCCTTTACTGGAGACGAGGGCGCCGCGGTGCGCAGCTACAAGCGAACCTGCCCGGAATTCCCCCACCAGACGACCGGTGATCAGTTTTTCAGCGACGACCAGTTCGAGGCCTATCGCTCCCTCGGCGAGCACATCGCCCGGGAGATTTCGTGCCGGATCAAAAAAGAAAGCAATCCCAATCATGACAAAAATCCTGTGAAAGGGCGGGAAGGCTCTGACGCTGGAGAATGTCTCTATGTCGATGTGGAAGGAGATTTCGAACTCCAGAGGGTGCCACTTTCCGTCGAGGACATCGTTGAATGGTGCAAAGGGGAATACGCGAACGCGATGTCTCGGCTCCGATCTTCCAGCATCGGCAAAGCGGAGACCGGGACGGATAGGACCGCGAACTGACCCTCTCCGAAAAAAGAAGCCTGATTCGATCGGGAGGTTTCCTTCGGCGAGATCTATTCCAGCGGCAGCACCTGCACGGCGTCGAGGTGGGCGTTGCCGTCGATGCCCTCGGTGCCGATGACGACGGCGCCGGGCTGGCCCTTTTCGAAACGATAGGCGCCGAGGGTGTAGAAACCCTTCGCGAGCGGCGGGGCGATGCGCTGGTTGACGGTTTGGCTTTTTTCGCCGCCGGCGGAGATGACGGTCACGGGGGTGTTGGTGGCGCGGTTTTCGTGGGGTTGCCAGGCGAGCCGGACTTCGTATTCGCCGTCTTTCGGCACGGTGAACTCGAATCGGGCGGAGGCGCCGCCGCCTTTGCCGGCGTAGCGGTAGCCGTTCTCGATGAAACCTTTCAGCCCGGCACCCTCGGCCCATTTGCCGGTGAGCTTCGCCTCGGAATCGTCGATCACGATGCCGCTGAGGCTGGACTTTGGCACGTAACCCATGTCGGGCTCCTCGAGATGGGGCAGGTTCGGATCGTCGTAAAATTTCCCGTCGAGCGAGTCGCGGCGCATGTAACCGGGGAGCTGGCAGAGCCTGATGAGATCCTCGAGATACTGGTAATAGACGTCGCGGGGCGAGCAGTCGTTCCGGGCGCAGAGGGCGGCGGCCTTGCCGACGACGACGCCCATCATGCCGCAGGTCTTCATGACGCGGACGGTGCCGAGGGCCTCGTGGGTGACGCTGATGTTGCGCCCGGCCATGAAGAGGTTCTCGATGTTGCGCGAGTAAAAGCAGCGGTAGGGGACGGGGTAGCCTTTTTTCCGGTCCACCCCGCCGCCGTGGACGGCTTTCGAGATGAAGGGGTTGTCGGGAAACTTCTTCACGTACTGCTCCTGCGGGTAGTGGAGATCGACCGACCAGGTGGTCAGCACGCAGCCGTCGGGGTAGGGTTTCTTGTCGACGATGTCCTCCTCGGTCAGGACGATGTCGCCAAGGAGCTGCTGGGTCTCGCGCGGGCCGCCGATGTAGGCGAGCCAGGTCATGCGGGCGTTGGCGTGGGCTTTGCCGGACTCGTCGGAGCGGGCGTAGGCGCCGTGGTTTTTGATGGCGTTCCACGCGCCGTAGGAGGCGCGGAGGTTCCAGTCG
Organism: Akkermansiaceae bacterium; assembly: GCA_024233085.1. GTDB lineage: Bacteria > Verrucomicrobiota > Verrucomicrobiia > Verrucomicrobiales > DEV007 > JAEUHH01. The sequence continues at coordinate 62,126 of JACKQC010000004.1, read as the reverse complement.
CGGATGGTCTCGAGGTCCTTGAGCGGGTCCTTGTCGAAGCCGCTTTCCCAAAACCACTGGGCATGGAAATCGCGGGGGTAGGGGAACTCGCCCTCGGCGAGATCGAGCGCCCACGGTGTCTCGGGAAAGGTCCGCGGGCTGTCGGTCGTTTCCCAGGCCCACATGTTCGACATGCCCATGCGGCCGCCGTCGATCATCTCGCGATCGGCGTTGGCCAGCATGCCGACGGTGCCATGACCGGTGGCGTCGCAGTAGGTGCGCGCCTCGAAGCGGCGGACGGCGCCGGTCCGGGTGTCGAAGGCGAGCACGGCGGCGAGGTGGCTCGGATCCTTCATCTCGACGGCGTAGGCGTGGTGATCGAGGAAAAGGCTGAGGTTTTTCTCGGCGCGGGCGATTTTCTCCTTTTTCGCGTCCTCGAATTCCTCATAGGTGCCGGGCGATTTTTTGGCGTCGTCCTCGAACTCGCGGACAATGTCGCCGACGGGGTAGAGCCCGGGCGGGGTGTTGCCCTGGGCCCAGACGCGCACCTCGGAGGAGCCGTTGCCGCCGAGCACGCCGCGGTTCTGGATGAGGGCGACCTTCAGACCCATCCGCGCCGCGGAAATGGCGCCGCAGGACCCGGCGTAGCCGCCGCCGACGAAGACGATGTCGAAGGGTCCCTCGGCGATGGGTTCCTTCGGCAGGCCGAGCGTTTCACGGCGCCAGGCGGGCAGGACCTCGCTGCTGTTGTCGGGCGTGAAGGCGGGATCGCTGGAAAAAAGCAGCGCGTCACAGCGTCCGTCGAACCCGGTCAGGTCGTGGAGCGCGATTTTCGCCTCGGTGCCGGCGATCACGACGGTGCCGCCGTCCTGCCAATGCCAGTCCGCGCCCTCGGCGCCAAATTCCGTCGCGACGGGCCGGCCGTCGATGGCGACCTGGAAGCGGCCCGGCGCCTCGCCCGGCGCTTTCCATTGGGCGACCCAGTCCTTCGTCCGCACCCAGAGGCGATAGCTGCCGGCCTGGGGAAATTTCACGGTCGTCTCGGCGTCCGCCACCGGCACGCCCATGCCGTGGGCGATGAGGTAGGGCGACCCCATGATGTCGATGAACTGCGTGTCGAGCCGCCAACCGCCCGGCTGGGAAAAGGCCTCGGCCTCGACGAGGACCTCGCCGGCGCGGCCCGAAGGAGCGGCAAAAGCCAGCATCGCCGGCGCGACGAGGAGGAAGGGGAAAAAGGATCGGAGGGTCATGGCCGCAACCTGAACCGGGTTGCGGGAGAAATCCAGTGCGGGGAAGACGGTTCAGGGACTTCGGTGGCCAGTTTCTTGGGGCTAACAATTGACGATCGCGCCTTCACTCGACGGTCATGACAAACATCGTCGTTTCGAGAACGACTTCGCCGCTTTCCAGATCCACGGACTTGAGAACGAGCCCTGAATTTTTCTCGGGATTATCGATATCTTGGAACGTCTCGCCGATACGGGCCGTCAGCCGCGAATCGCCGGCCCCGCGAATCGTCACATTGCCGCTCGTCGCGATCCGGACCAGTGTGAAGCCATCGGACTCGGGCGCCGTCGGGCTGAGCGTGATGTGATAGGGAACGGGCACGCAACCGAACTCACTTCGATTGGCGCACGCGCCCAAGAGACACGAGATCGTGATTCCGATCGACATTCCGATTGCCTTCATGGAGCTGACCTGATGTGTTTTCAAAGCTTTCGGATACGGAGCAAGAATGAAACCCTTTCCAAGACTGTGGGGCACGCCCGGCTCCCGCTTCCACCATTCCAGATTGTCTTTCGACCATCGTGGCCGCCTTGACGGTGAGGTCGAGTGCGCCGAAGGTGTGAAGTCCAATGAATGACAGGATTTCCATCACGCCAACGGTTTGTCACGGGAAGCCGGTGATCGCGGGGACGCGTGTTCTGGTGTCGACCCTTCTCGGGGCGCTTGCGGGCGGCGATACCGTCGAGATGCTGCTCGAAGATTATCCCGGCGTGACGCGCGAAGACATCGCCGCGGCGCTCGAGTTTGCCAGCGAACTAAGCGATTTTCAGGAATCGAATTACGAAGCGGTGGCGTGAGGTTTTTCTTCGACGAAAATTTTCCAAAGGCGGCCCTCGCCCTGATTGAAAGTTTTGGCCACGAATGTGTCGATCCGCGCGGAACGAAACTCGAGGGAGCCGAAGATTCGGTATTGCTGGAGGAGGCTCAAAAGGCGTCCGCCGCGATTCTTTCGACCGATCGCGATTTTTTCCACACGCTGAGGCATCGGTATCCCAATCATGCGGGATTGGTGGTCATCGCGTTGAAGCAGCCGAATCGGGCGGCGATTTTGCGGAGACTCGAATGGTTTCTGGCAAATATCGACCCGGGCCTGATCCCGGGGCGTGCCTTTCAGCTCAGGAACAGGTCGTGGGTCGCGCGGCCTTCCCTTCCGGAATCGTTCGCTCCTGGCGAATCGGTGAGGAACGACGACGCGGACTGACGGGCGCCATGGCTTTTACTCTTTGATCCCCAACTCCCGCTCCCACCATTCCAGATAATCGCGGTCGGAGATGTCGGGGGCGAGATTCTTGCGCTTCATGCCGTTCTCGTAGTAACGGCGACTGTTGGCGAGGAGTTCCTCGAAGAAGGCGGCGTCGCCCTCGGGTTCGGCGCCCTGGTCACCGGTTTCGGCGAGCCAGGTTTCGAGTTTTCCGCGCAACTCGGCCAGCGTCTCGGCGTGGGCGGGATCGGAGGCGAGGTTGTGCCGTTCGTCGGGATCGGCGTCGAGGTCGTAGAGTTCCTCGGAAGGCCGGGTCTCGGCGAACCACGCTTCCTGGGCACCGTCGAGGCGGCCCTGAGCGTGCATCACGGCCATCAGCGTGAGGACGGGATACTGGAGTTTCTTGTAGCTGCTGACTTGGGAATAGGAGCGCTCGGGCTCGAAGTTGCGGATGTACTTCCAGCGCTCCGTCCGGACGCAGCGGATGCGGTCGAGGGCGTCGCCGCAGCGGTCGCGGGCGGCATAGACGGCGTCGCGACCGTTGGCGAAATCGGCGGCAAACAGATCGCGGCCCTGCATCCAGGCGGGCACGGCGATGCCGGCGGCGGCGAGCGAGGCCGGGGCGAGGTCGATCATGCTGACGAGGCGCTCATCGACGCCGCCGGGAGCGAGCTTGCCGGGCCAACGGACGATGAGCGGGATGTGGAGACCGCCCTCGTAGAGCCATTGCTTGCCGCGGACGTGGGGGCGCCCGTGGTCGCCGAAGAAGAAAACCACCGTGTTGTCCGTCAACCCCTCGGCGTCGAGGCGGTCGAGAATTTCGCCGACCTTCGTGTCGAGGACCTCGATGGACGCGAGATAGTTGGCCCAGTCGGCGCGGGTAACGGGGTGGTCGGGATAGAAGGCGGGAATCTTCGCCTCGGCGGGGCACGGCTTGTCCGATTTCACGAAGGGCCGGTGCGGCTCGTTGATCTGGATCTGGGCAAAGAAGGGCTGGTTCTCGGCGCGGTTCCTCCAGTCGGCGCCGTCAAAGAGTTGCTTCGGGTCGTGGACGAAGTTGTAGTCGATTTTGCCGGGCTTTTCGAAGTTCGGCGGGCCGGCGGAATTGCAGGTGCGATAGCCGGCGGCGTGAAAGAGATCCGTGACCGGCTTCACCGGAACGGGAAGCGGTCTCGGTATCTCGGTGCGGTGATGGTGGGCGCCGATGGCGGTCTGATACATGCCGGTGATGAAGGCCGAGCGCGACGGCGAGCAGACCGGCGCGGTGGCGAAGGCGCGGGTGAACCGGACGCCCCCGGCGGCGAGGCGGTCGATCTGGGGCGTGGCGACGCCGGCGTAGCCGTGGCAGCCGAGTTCGGGACCGAGGTCGTCGGCGACGATCCAGAGGACATTGGGGCGTTCGGCGGCGCCGGCCGTTTCGGCGTAAAAGGCGGCGAAAATCGCGAACGCGGCGAAAAGTCTGGAGCGATCGAACAGGGTTGGCATGGGGAGTGAAGAGGGTTAGGTGTGGGAGTCAACAGGGTTAGGTTGAAAGGGGCGGGGGATCCATGGCGGGTAAGGGCGTTTTTTCGGATTTCCCACGAATTTCGCTTCGGATCGGGGTCGGGCTTTCGGAATTCTCACGAATTCCGCTACGACTCGGGCATTGCACTTTCCGAATGCTGAAATGTAGCGGAATTCGTGAGAATTCCGATCCGCGAATCCAAAGGCACTCAAGTCACAGCCTGTCCTCGTCGCGGGTCACAAGGCGCTCGTAATAGATTTTCCAGAAACGGTCCCAAAAATCACGATCCCAAATTGAAATGTCGGGGTATCCAGGCAAGTGACAGCCGAGGTAAGGATAGTTCGAAAGTTTCGACTCGGAATCGACGAGCCCGGCCCGAAGCGGGTTCTCGCGAATGTAAGCCGCCACGCTGGGAAAGGCGTCCCGGTTCCTGTCTTTCTCTCGAAGGACATTGTCATACGGCTGTTTCTGCCATTCGAAGCCGCCGGGATTCAGGAGCATCTTGTTCGTCCGAGCGCGCAGGAAACGCATCGCTTTCCGTTGATCCGACGATTCGGAAAACCCAACCCAAAGCAAATGCAGATGATCGGGCATAAGGCAATAGAGCGGCGCGCAGACCGATTGCCGAAACGCCGTGTGCCCGAGCAGTTCCCGAAACGTGGCGTGAAATTCGGGCGTCAGCCAACTTCGGCGCCGGCCTTCGATCGTGAGCGACCAATGAACATAAGCATGTCCCCGATAGGCGTCGGGCGACAGTCGGCGCAGATAGGAGTGTCTCGATTCGTCGTGATCGCTTTCGTCGTTCATGGCGAATCGATCGTAGCGGAATTCGTGAGAATTCCGAGTAAACGCGACGGGATTTGCGAGAGTTTTTCGAAATCAACGCCGCCGATTGGACAGCTTCGGTCGGAATTCTCGCGAATTCCGCTACAGATTCGGTCGGAATTCTCGCGAATTCCGCTACAGATTCGGTCGGAATTCTCACGAATTCCGCTACGGCCCGGGGAATTCCAACGGGCTCGGAGTCGGACTTTCGGAATGCTCGCGAACGCCGCCACCCTTCGCGGCGCGTCATTCGTCCATCTCGAGGATGGCCGAGATTTGCTCCTGCCAGTCGAGAATCTTTTCGTCGACGGCGGCGCTTTCGCGGAGTTCGTTGGGTAGGCGGCTGAGGATGGCGACGGCCTGCTGCAAATGATAGAGGGCGACGGTGCGCTGGGCGCGGTCGTTCCGGTCGAGCGATTGGCCGAGATTCGCGCAGGCGTCGGCCAGCGCGAGGCGGATCCGGGAGTCGAAGGGGCGTTCGTCGCTGAGCTGCTGGCGGATGCGGATTTCGTCGCGAAAGAGGGCCATCGCGGCCTCGCCGTCGGCGGCGAGCGACTTGAGACGGCCGAGGGCGTTGAGCGCTTCGGCCTGGGCGGCGAGCGCCTCGGCGCGGGTGTCGCCGCTGTCGTCGGTCACGGCGTTTTCGAGGGTGAGGGCGACGGTCTTCAGGCGCTCGTAGGTGGCTTCGGCGCCGGCGGTGTCTTTCCCGGCGAGCTGGAGGCGGCCGAGATGGCCGAGCAGGGGAAGCAAGTCGCGGCCCAGCGGCGCCATGAGAGCGTCGGTCGCGGCCCTGGCGGTGATGTCGTGCAAGGCGACGGCCCGTTGCAGGGCGGCGCCGGCCTTGGCGTTGTTGCCGGCGCGTTCGTGGGCGTTGGCGAGCGCGACGTGGCACTCGGTGACGCGGCGCAGTTCGGGAAGCGGCAGCGGGAGATCGAGATCGACGTCTCGCACGCGCCAGTCGAGGGCCTGATCGTAGGCGTCGAGAGCCTCGTCGAAACGGCCAAGCTGTTCGAGGACGGCCCCGATTTCCATGAGGTCGACGGAGGCGAGCGAGGCGAGTTCGGGGATTTCGGCTTCGGATCCGGCGAGTTGGGAGCGGATTTCGTAGGCTTTGCGGAATTTTTCGAGGGCGCCTTCGAGGTCGCCGTTTTCGAGGGCCTGGCGGCCGCGGAGCGAGGCGGTGTTGGCGGAGATGCGAAGCAGGGTGGAGGAACGCCGGCTCTTGGGGAGGTTGTCGAGGTAGGTCTCGGCGTTGTCGGCGATGTGCTCGTAGAGCTTGTCGAGGGAGGGGCCGGAGAGTTCCTCGCGGTTGAGTTTGTTGACGATGAAAAAGACGAGTTCCTCGGCCTGCTCGCGGGATTTCATGGCGTCGGCGGTGGCCTGGTGGGCGCGGCGGGCCTGGATGAGGGCCAGGCCGGAGGCCCAGAGGCAGATGACGAGGAGGGCGGCGAAGAGGAGATTGAGGCGGCGGGCGCGGCGGACGGCGCGTTGCTGGTCGATCTCCTGCATCTCGGAAAAGACTTCGCGCATGTCGGCGAAGCGGCGGCGGGGATCGAGATTCAGGCAGCGCTCGATGAGTTCGCGGCGCTGGGGATGGATGCGGAGTCCGGGTGGCCAGCGGACGGTGGATTCGGTCTCGAGCCGGCGGGCGACGCGCTCGCCGTCGTAAACGCGGCTCTCGGCGAGGGTGCCGTCGATGCTGGCTTCGGCGACGGTGGCCTCGGGGTCGAAGCTGCGGCGCTCGGTGTCGGCGAGGTCCTGGAGGCGGGGCAGTTTGCCGGTGACCAGCTTGTGGGCGACGACTCCGAAGCTGTAGACGTCCCAGCGAAAGCCCTTGCCCTCGGCGGAGTCGCGGGGATTGCGGAGCTGCTCGGGCGCGGCGTAGAGAGGGGTGCCGGCGGGCCGGAATCCCTCCAGGGCGTCGCCGCGGCTCTGGCCAAAGTCGCAGATCTTCACGCGGAAGGGTGTCTCGTCGGTGAGCAGGATGTTGCTGGGCTTGACGTCGCAGTGGACGATGTGGTGCCGGTGCAGGTAAGCCAGCGCGTCGGCGATCTCGCGCAGCAGGCGCCAGGCCTCGCGCTGGTCGGTGTGGCCGCAGAGCCGCTCGAGGGTGCGGGTCTCCCACACGCCCCCGGGCCGCTGGTCGGCGTGCAGGCCCATCGCGTAGTAGGGCGGGGCGTTGAGCAGGTCGAAGTCGTGCAGGGTGACGATGCCATGGTGCTCGGCGACGCTGGAGAGCTTTTCCAGCTCGCGCGCCATGGTGGAGAGATCGACTCCGCCGGGCCGGAAGATTTTCAAAGCCCGATCCGAGATGCCGCGGTAGGTGGCGCGAAAGACACGGCCGTAGGAGCCCTCCCCGAGCGGGGGGAGGTGGATCTGGTAGTCCTTGATCTGGATGTCTTCGGGATTCAACGGGGAAGGGGGAAAGGGGAATCTTCGGGGAGGCGCGCGCCGTTTTCGTCCGGGCCGGGCGTGAGAGTCACGCGGTCACTTGGAGAGGCTGACGATGTCGCCCTCCCACCCGGGGTCGGGGGGATCCTTGCGGAAAAGGCGGGTCTTTTTCAACAACCATTGGGCGGGGGCGTCCTCGGGCGGAAGCTGTCGGAGGAGGGATTCGCATCCGTCCCAGTCGGTTTCGACGAAGCGGGCGAGCGCCTGTTCATACGTCTTCACGTCCCCGGGCGAGGCGCCGGAACCTCCCAGCTCCCGCGGCAGGACCAGCTCGTGGATGGGATAGGAGCGCTCGAATCCGGCGGGCCGGATGAAGCACAGCTTGCGCAGCAGCCGCTTGGCGCCCCGGCCGCCGAGGCGGGAGGCGGTTTCGCCGGAGAGGATAATGGGCACGCGAAACTCCTTGGCGATGCGCTCGAGACGGGCGCCCAGATTGGCCACGCTGCCGAAGACGCTGATGTGCCACTGCTGCCGCGGTCCGGTCTTGCCCACGGCGATGCGGCCGGTGGAAACGCCGATGCGCACCGCCGACATCACGCGGCCATGCTCCTCCTCGTAGGTGGCGTCCTTTTCCAGGCCGCGGACGATGGCCTCGGCGGCTTCGACGGCCCGGCGGGCGTGGCTTTTGGCCGACTCGCCCCAGGTGGGCCAGCCCCACAGGGCGAGCGCGCCGTCGCCGGCGAAGTCGGTGATGACCCCGTCGTGATCGAAGACCTTTTGCGTGATGGCGCCGACGACGCGCTGGTTTTCCCGCAGTTGCAGCAGAATGTCCTCGTCGGTGCGGGCGGTCTCGAGAATGCGCGAATGGCCGCGCCGATCGGCGAACATCACCGTGCAGTCGACCATGGCCGGCTCCAGCGCGGACTGGTCGCCCTCCCGCATCACCTCGCGCAGGGCCGGGGAAAAGTAGGCCGACATCTGGTCCTGAATGCGCTGGCGCTCGCGGGCCGATAGCAGCGAGGCCACCAGCGAGGCGATCAACCGCAGGAAGGGGATGAACCCGACGGCCGCCACGTCGCTGGCGCGCCGGGTCTCGACATAGAGGTAAACCGGGAGCCCGTCGGTGTCGTGATAGAGGGTCGCGTCGCGGTCCAGAGTCGCCACCGGCAGCGCCGCGACCCAGTCGATCTGCCGGCCGAGGCTGCTCTGGGTGCGGAAGGCGGCCATGTCGGTTTCCGAGGTCCAGAGGTGGATGTCGCCCGGGTTGGGGTCGTCGAGGTCCAACTGGGCCAGCAGGGTGCGGCTGGGACGGAAGTCCGCGCGCTTGTGGGGATCGGGATTCAGCAGCCGGTATTCCACCGAGCCGTCAAGGCGGTCGTCGACCGCGAGGAAGGCGACCGCCACGCCCTTCTGTCCCGGCAGGGCGGACTCCAGAAAGACCGCCGTGCGGGTGAAAAGCTCCTCCTCCGTGGTCCAGCCGCTGAGCACCTGCTCGGGCAGGTCGCGCTGCAGGAGCTTCAACTGGAGGCGGAGGCTGTATTCGTCGAGCTGCTCGACCTCCTCGTAGCGCTGGAGATTGGGGCCGGCTTTCTCTTTGAGATAGGAAGCCTTCTCCTCCTCGACCCGCTCGAGATATTCGCGCGCGGCGACGTCCAGTTCCTCGGGCGACCGCAGCCAGTAGAGCGCCGTGTGGCCCTGGGCGCCGATGGCGGCGGACTGGCCGGGGGTCAGACGCAGCGGCTCATCCAGCGGGGAACGCTGCCGGGCCGGCACGTTCGAATAGAAGGCGTTCGGGCGCGGGCGGCCCGTCAGGGCGGGCAGGCGCTGCACGATGAGGTCCTCGCCGTCGCGGCTGGCGACGCAGTGGTTCCGGCTCACCAGGCGGTCGTCCCACGGGATGCGGAGCAACTCGACTGCCTCGCCGGTGAGACTCTCCGGCTTGCGGCCAATGCGAACCGGGAGGGAGTCGACCGGCGTCGACACCCTCTCGGACGAGTTCTCAAGATTGACGGCAATGAGCCACATGAATGAATAAGAGGCGGCGGAAAGAGAAGGGGCGGAGGCGTCGTCAACGCGCCGGCGACGAAGGGGCGGGCGACGCGAGCCGCGAAAACGCGGCGGCAAGCCAGGGTTGCAATAACCGTGCCGTTTCCTCGACCTCCCAGGCGCGGTCAGTTTCGATCTCGAGCGAGGTCATTTCCACTCCCGCGATGCCGCAGGGAACGATGGCCTCGAAGCCCGCAAGATCGCGGCTGACATTCAGCGCGAAGCCGTGCATCGACACCCAGCGGCGCGCCCCGACGCCGATGGAGGCGATCTTGCGGCGTCCCTCCACCCACACGCCCGTCAGGCCCTCGCGCCGGCCGGCGTCGACGCCCGCCGTCCGCAGAAAATCGATCAGCGCCGTCTCCAGAGCGCGCAGGTAGGCGTGGAGATCGCTCCCGCGGCGCTGCAAGTCGAGGATCGGATACCCCACCAGTTGACCGGGGCCGTGGTAGGTGGCCTGGCCGCCGCGGTTGATTTCCACCACCGGATGCGGGAGGCCGGCCCGCCCGAGGCTGGAGCGGTCCCGGGTGCGGCCGATGGTGTAAACCGGCTCGTGCTCGAGAAACAGCACGCGGTCCCCGATGTCGCCCGACGCCCGGCGCGCGGCCAGCTCGTCCTGCAGTGCCAGCGCCTCCCCGTAGGGCAGCCGCCCCAGCCAGCGAAAATCCGGCGCCATCGTGTGTCCCGCCACGGCGATCTTCCGCGTTTCCCCCTCGTCCATGGCCGCGCTCACGAATCCTCGTCCACGGTCTCGTCCCGCTGGTAGATCGGGAGCTGCCGGTAGGGAACGGTGAAGGAAAGGACCATCATCGTCGTCCCGTAGGTGCCGCCGTTTCGCCCCTCCGACCAACTCCCGTCCGCGCTCTGGAGCGGGATGTAGTGCGAGTACATCCACTCCGCATAGTCCTCCCACCACCGGCCGCCGAGCTGGAACATGGCCTGGGCGTTGTAGTAGTTCGCGTAGGCCTCGTGGGCGTTGTTCACGATGCGGTCGCGGTTGGCGAGAATGTAGTCCCCGGCCCGGTAATGGGAATCCCCGCCGTGCCGGCCGCACAGTTCCAGGCACAGCAGGCCGCAGCCGGTCAGCGTTTCCGAGTGGCCCCACGGATCGGTGTAGCCGAAACGGCCCTCCTTCGTGTCGTGGTTGCGATAGACGTACTGCACCGCCTGCTCGATGGCCTCGTCCGGCACGGGCGCGCCGTTGAGCTTCGCGGAGCGCAGGGCCATCAGCGCCCAGCCCGAGCAGGAAAGGTCCGAGTCGCGCGAGTCCGGTTTGTAGCGCCAGCCGCCCTGGTGGCTCTCGTTTTTCGGCACCGCCTGGGCGGCGATGATGAGTTTCGTCGCGCGGCCGAGCACGCGGTCGAGCCGCTCCTGCAAGTCGGGATCGACCATGCCGCTGCATTCGGAGAGAAAAAGCGTCGCGATGTTGTGGGCATACATCAGCCCGTGGCCCGAGTCGCCCTTGTCCAGCAGACCGTTCGAATGCTGGCTGGCGAGGACGTAGGCGATGCAGCGGTCGAGGTTGACCCCGTACTCGGCGTCCCCCGGCAGGTGACCCGCGGAGAGAAAAGCCATCCCCGCCAGCGACACCACGCCGGTGGAGCGCCCGTAGGCGTCGTCAAAGGTGCCGTCCTCGTGCTGGGCGGCCGCGAGCTGCGCCAGCGCCCGGTTCACGGCGGCCTCGACCCGCGGGCGGTGGCGCTCGAAAACCTTGTCGCCTCGCGGGATCGACTCCTGCGCGCCGGCGGGGCGCGCGAAAAGCAGGCAGGCGACAAGGGCGAAAACGGCGCGGACCCAACAGGGTTGGGTCATCGACTCAACCCTGTTGGGTCGGGGCGCGAAAGCGGGATCGGAACGATGCACGAGGGCATTTTTCGCGGTTTGGAGGCCCGGTGTCAACGGTGCGGTGACTTGTCAAGATGGGATGGAAAGCCGGAAAACGATGAAAATGGAAGAAAGAGCGTTCGAATTGTGAAAATTTTTGCATTTTTCGCAAATTATACTACCATGGACGAATCAATTCTCAGATTTGAGTAAATCGGCGACCGATGCGGGTCGTGCGACGATTTTTCTGGTAGTCTGGGGCAAATTTTCATATCTTCCGCCCGTTTTCCCTTATGGCAGATACGGATTTTGACGGTTACCAGAAATGTGAGCCGATTGGCTCGGGATGTTCTGGAGAGGTTTTCAAGTGTTCGGACGCGGGTGGCCTGCCCAAGGCGATCAAGCGGCTGAATTCTCTGGCCATCGATCGCCAGTGGCTCGACGCGATGTGCCGGCGCGCGGCGCGGATGCCGGAGCACCCCGGGGTGGTCGCGGTGACGGATTACCAGTTCGAGCGGGCGCCGTACTTTATCGTCAGCGAGTGGGTGAACAAGGCGGGCACGCTGGAGGATGTCAAAACCCCTCAGCCGGAGACGGAGGCGTGGATGGGAATTTTCAGCCTGGCCGAGGCCTGCGCGCACCTGCACCGCAACGGAGTCGCCCACGGGAACCTGCATCCGGGCAACATTTTCCTGACGCCCGGGGAGGACAGCGCGATGCGGATCGCCGACTTCGGGCCGGGGATGGCGGGCCGTTTTCACCACATCGACATCGGCGAGACGGCGTGGTTCGCGCCGCCGGAGCAGTTGGAAAATCCCGGCGGTTGCGCGGACGGGGCGGCGGAGCGCTGGGACGTGTATCGCTTCGGCGTGGTGGCCTACTGGCTGATCGAGGGGCGCCTGCCCCGCGGACAGGGCTACGCGGCGGAGCGGCGCGAGACGATCGCGAACAGCGGCGGACGGCCCGTGCCGGTGAACATGGGCGCGCTGGCGGCCGACCTGCGGGGGAATCCGGCTTACGAATGGCGCCAGAAAACGGAGGCGCGCTCGTTTCGAATGTGCCGCGAGATCGTCGACCAATGCCTGTCGATCGACCCGGAGGGCCGTCCGGTGGACATGCGGGCGGTGCGCAACGCCTTTCGCGCGCTCGAGACGCGCTTCGCCCTGGAGGACGCCGAGGAGCGTGTCGAGTTCGAGCGGCAGAAGCAGGCCGGCAAACTGCTGCGCGCCCGGCTGACGGCGCTGGGCCTGGCGGCGGGGCTGATGGTGTTCATCGGTTTGTTCGCGGCGTTTTTCCTCCGCAGTCACAGCTTCAAGAACCGGGTGACCGAGCTGGGCATGGTGATCGACAACCAGAAGCACCAGATCGAGGACTACAGCCGCAAATGGGCGCAGTCGCTGCACGAGCTGAAAAACACGCGGGCGGCGACGGACTCGCTTTTTGCCCAGGTCAACCAAGCCGACAACACCAGCGACGTGCTGCCCGAGGGCAAGAGCTTCGAGCGGGAGAACCTCGAAAAGTCGCGCGACTATTTCATCGCCAATCTCGAGGATCTCGGCGACGGGCCGGAGACGAAACTCGACCGCGCGCGGGGCCTGCACAACCTGGCGCACATCGACCGGCGGCTCGGGGACAACGAGGCGGCGCGGAAGCATTTCGGCGACGGGGTGCGGCTCTTCGAGGAAATCGTCGTCGAGCGGGCCGAGGAGGTGACGGTGGCGCAGGACTCGGAGGCGCGCCTCGCCGACAGCTACGAGACGTTGGTGCGCCTGTCGGGAGACAAGCCGGGCGAGGGCGATCTCAACGCGCTGCGGAGAGCCAGCGTGTATCTGGAGAAATTGGTCGAACGGCGCCCGGAGGACCGGCAACTGGGGGTGCGCCAGGCGACGAACCATTACCGGCTGGCGCTGGAACTGCACGGAAATCGCCAGTACGAGGCGGCGATCGACGCTTTCTCGAAGGCGGTGAAGGGCTTCGGAGCGGTCGCCGAGGCGGATGGCGGGAGCCTCGCCGACATGGGCGAAACGCTTTGCCAGATCCAATGCGACATGGCGGCCTCGCTGCGGGGCGCCGGTCACTTGCGCGAAGCCTTCGAGGCGAATCTCGCGGCGATGGAAACCCTCGCCAACCTCGCCGCCGACCGTCCGTACACTCCGGGCGAGCAACTGCGTCTCGGACGCATCTACACCGAGGTGGGCGACCTTCTCGGGAAGGGCGAGGCGCCCAATACGGAGTTGGAAGACATTTTCACCGAGTCGATGCGGCTGCTGATGCCGCTGGCGGAGCGCCAGCCCGAGGACATCGGCATCGCGATCCCGCTGACCCGCGCCATGTCGCGCATCGCGCTGATCGAGGCCGGCGACAATCGCTGGACGGACGGATACCGGCTTTCGGTCGCGGCGGTCGAGCGCCTGGAGGCGACGCTGAACGCGGCCGACCCGAAGGATTACGACGGCCGCCTCTCGCTGGTGGAGCTGCGGGGCTCCCACATCAACCTGCTGCAATACCAGCGGGGCGCGGCGAGCCACGTCCTGGAAAAAGGGCTCACCATGGCCGAGGCCGTGCGGGAGGAACTCAACGCCGACGAAACCCTCGCGAGCGGCCGCAAGCAGGCCATCCACGAACGGCTCGGGGAGATTTACGAGGACTACGCGGAGCTGTGCAAATCGCTCGGGGAAACGAAAAAGGCGCAGCTTTGCGACGACCGGGCGAGGGATTCGCGGCAACTCGTCGCGCGCGCCTCGAGCGAAGAGTCGGGCAACGCTTCGGCGGGCAGTTTCTGAGTTATCCTCACCTTGTTGGCCGGCGGGCGACGCGCCTCACGGAGCGTGGGCGATCAGTTCGTCCTCCGTCGGCTGGACGTTGAGGATGAGATCCCCCGTCGCCACCAGGCTGCCGGCGTGTCCGCAGACGATCCCGGCCTCGATCCGGCCGGTGACGGGTGCCCTGATTTCGCTGGGGGGCTGGGCGGCCTCGTTTTCGCCGATCTGGCGCGACAGCAGGGCGATGCGTTCCATTTCCCGGGAGTAACCCGGATTGTCGCCGGCCTCGGCATAGCGGTCGCGCCGGCTCCGGCACTCGCCGAGTTGACGCCGCAGCTCCTCCATGGTGGCGAGGTTGGCGGGATTTTCGATTCTCACCAGCACGTCACCCGTGCTCACGAGGTCGCCGTCGTGGACCAGGATCTCGGTCAACACGCCGTCACAGGACGCCCGGACGGGCACCGAGCTGGGCGAGGCGGCGACGGTCTCGGCCGCCTGCTCGTTCAGGGCGGCGCGCCGGGTTTCGAGAAAGGCGGCCAATTTCACGACGCCGACTCCGGCCACCAGGCAGGCGGCGAGATGGGCGAGCGTCCGTGACGCGCGGAACCGGCGTTTTCCGGGGCGCCGCCGAGGGGCGGGGTTTCCGGAGGCATCGGGAGCGTGGTGCGGCCGGAGGGGCGACGGCCGCGGGTGCTCGGCTCGTTTCTCCAACAGGGTCGACTCGTCGCGCAGCCACAGCACAATGCGTTCGATGGCCTGGCGGGTCGCCTCGGTGGGATAGGTGGCAATGACAACCCGCACGGCGTCCCGGACCGGTGTCTTCCCGTCGAGCATTCCCAGAAAACGCGCCTGCCAGATGGCGAGACGGTAACTGTGGCGGGTGTCCGGATCGTCGAGAAAACACTGATCCGGGTGTTCGAATCGGAAACGCAAATTCCGCCGCAGTTGCGGTCGCAACGCGAGCAACGCATCCCAGGCTGGTACGGCGGACGACTTCATTAAAACCCAAAAATTTTATGAAAATTATATCAAATATGACCGTTGATTCAACGCGAATCGTGGTTCCGGGAAAAAAATCCCAGTCCCTTGTTTCGGGCTGAGAAATGACCGGGGCGAGGGGGTGGAGGGGAAACGAATTGCGGTAAAGGGTTGATTCCGAAGAAGAACGGAGGCTTTCCAGGAAAAGGCGCCGATCCGAAAATTTCATTTTCCATAATTTAAATAAAAATTACGATTTTTTGCTTATTTCTCTTGATGTTTAAGAAAAGCGAAATACTCTGGGGTCGCCTGCGGACTCCATGAAAATTTCGTTTTTACTTCTTTATTCGAGCGGAGCCTGCATCCGGTCGCGATGGATTTCACTTTGGGCTACTATGGCGGTGGCCGGGATCCTTTCGGGCGGCTTTCGCGGGGCTCCGGCGCAACAGGTCGAGACTTCCGAGGCGAGGAACGCGACCGCTCCCGCCGCCGCCGAAGGCGGGCTTCCGAGCGACGAATCGATCCTGCAGCGCATGCCGGACATGGCGACCGAATACCTCCGCGAGGTGTATGGCATCTACGCGCGGCTCGGAAACGAGAAGATGACCGAGGCCATCGCGAACGAATTGCGGCGCCGGGATCCGGATTTCACCGCTTCTTCGGCGGACGAAGGCGAGTCCGGCCCGGAGAATCCCCACGACGCGCTGGAGGACCGGATCGACGCCATGATGCAGGCGCGGAAGTACTCCGAGGCCATCGCTTTTATGGAAAAGCTGAGGACGGAGCGCTTCGGTGGCGGGGTTTTCCCCTTCGAAGTCGAATTGGCCGACGCCTACGGCACGGTGGGCGACCTCGAGCGCGCCACATCCGGTTACCAACGGGTGATTGATGGCGCCGGGCATTCGGCGGAGGCCAAAGCCGCCGCGCGGGCCGGGATCGTCGAGATCGAAAAACTTCGCGCGACCAAGATCGCCTACGACCTGATCGAGCGACATCGGGCGGGAGAGGCGCTGGCGCAGGCCGAGGCGCTGCGGGCGAAATACCCGGAGGATGTGGAGATCGAGCTATTGCATTCCCAGGCGCTGGTGTCGAACAACCGCCATGCCGAGGCGCTTCCGACACTGGAGGCGATCAAGGCTCGCGATTATCGGGGGCAGTCGTACCCGGCGCAGGATGCCCTGGCCGAATCCCTGCTCGCCACCGGCCGCCTGGCCGAGGCGCGGGCCGCCTATGACGAACTGGCGGTGGACGTCAACGCCCTGCCCCACGTTCGCGAAAGCGCCGTCCGGTCGTCGGCGGAAATCTTTAAGAGCCGGACCGGCGCCGTGAAAGTCGACTACGAGCGCCTTTCCGAATCGGAGGGGGACGGGAACTTCATCGCCCTCGAGGCGCTGGCGCCGGTCATGATCGACACGCTGGCGGGCGTGCGGGCCTGGTATGACGATGTGTCTCTCTCGAAGGAACGGACGCTCCGCGCCTCGAGCGGTGAATTCGCGGGCGGCGTGGGTTTCGTGCGGCGGTATTTCGGCGATGGACTGACGTATTTCGAAGGGCGCGCGGGTGGCGGTCAGCATGGCGAAGTTACCTGGGGCGCCAGCCTGGGGCGGGAACGGGTGCATCCCGGGGTGACAGGCTACGAGCTGTCGGTGGACGGCAACGCGCCGGCGACGGATTCGCTCCAGTTGATCGCCCTGAATGGCACCGAGGATCGCGCCCGCGTGGCGGTTTCCGGCCCGCTGCCGGGGCGCTTCGAGTACGCCGCCGATGCCTGGGTGCGGCGCGTGTCGGCCGACGGGGCCGATTTGGGCGACGGCTACGGCGGATTCCTGGAAATCGGGCGCCCGATCTGGGAAAACCGCCTCGAGACCGCGAGCCTGCGCCTGGCGTATCGGGCGGATTACGAGCGGTTCAACGCCTCGCGGCTTTCGGACGCGGAGGCGGGTCGCTTCGACTTGCTGGACGACGACGGACGTTTCCTGGGCGCCGATCTGGTCGAGCCGCGCTATCATCCGCACGGGCTCCGGTTGTCCTGGGATTCACAGGTCAATCCGTGGCTTTATCTGTACGCGGAAGGCGGCCTTTTCTACGACTTTGCCGACGAGGAGTGGGATTACCAGTTCTCCGCCGGGATGGAGGTGGCGCTGACCGAGCGCTGCGACCTCGTGGCGGAGGCGGGCTACTACTCCGACGGCACGGGCGCGAGCAACGACGAGTCCGAGGTGATCGTCGGAACCGTCGGGCTGCGCTGGTACTATTGAATCGCGCGAGGCGGCGAGGAGAAATCGACAATCGATGAGTGACCCGAACGCATCCGCCGGCGCGCCGCCCGCCCTGCCGACGTGGAAATCGGCGCCGGCCGACGCCGCGATGCTGCTCGGGCTGCTGGCGGGGCTGAACTGGGTGGTCAGTCGCGACGATCCGGGCTGGCTCGGGCTGAATCCCACGCCCTGGATTTTGCTGCCGCTCTTCCTCGGCGGTCGCTACGGTCTGGCCGCGGCGCTGATCGGCTCCGTCCTGGCGGCCGGGGCGATTCTCGGCCTGACGTGGGCCGTCGAAGGGTGGGCCGCCGCGCTCGCCGCGCCGTCGGGGCGTCCGTTTTTCTTCCTGTCCCTGCTGATCGCCGGGGCGGTCGGGTCCACGATTCATCACCTCGTTTCCGGTCCGCTGCGCCGCGTTCACCGCCATGCCACGGAGTTGGCGGCGAAAAACCGGGAGCTTGCCGAGGAATCGGCCCTGTATCGGGAAAACGAATCGCTGCTTCAGGAATCGCTCCTGCTGTGGGGCGCGGACTATGCGTCCCTCACCGAGGAGGCGCACCGGCTTTTCAGCGCCGACGCCCGCCGGCTCGACGATGCTCTGCTCGGGGTGTTGAGACGCGTCTTCGGCGTCACGGGAGCCGCCGTTTACCGGACCGGACGCGCGGGCGACGAGGAGGAATCGCTCCCCCGGGTGGCGCACAGCGGCGGTGGGGAAGGCTTGCCCGACCGAATCTCGCGGGAGGAATCCGGAACCGTTTGGGGAGAAGCGCTTCGGTCGCGGCGCCTGGTGACCTGCCGCGAAATCTGGGAAAGTGCCGAGGCCGGAGCCGGGTCTCCGGAAAACGGCGCCGTCCTGGCGGCCATCCCATGGCGCGCCGGCGCGGGCGATGCGGCGGCGGCGGCTGTCCTCGTCATCGACCGCATGGAGTTTTCCCGGATTCGATGGGAAACTCTCGCCCGGATCGAGGCGCTTTTTGCGTGGGTCATGTCCCACGCCGCCGAGCCGGCTCTGGAGGGCGCGGGGGGCGACCTCCCGGCGCCCCGCATTCTCGCGCCGGAGGTTTTCGGGAATCGGCTCGACTCGGCCCGGCGGGTGGCGGACGTGTTGAGATTGCCCGCCCGGCTCATTCTTTTCACGCCGGTGCCAAACGCCGGGCGCGAGGACCTGGCGCGATTCGTCGAGCAACTGCGGCACCAAGTCCGGCCCGTCGATTGCCTTGGGGCGATCGGGGGAAACCAGGGCGGCTCCGCCCGTTTCGCGATCGCGCTGCTCGCTCCCCTGGCGAAGTCGGAGGCGGCCGAGGCCTACGCCGGACGCCTGCTCTCCCGCATGGGCGACCTGGCCCGGGTGGTTGAGCACAGCGTGCTCGATCTGGCCGAGGCCGCGAAACTGTCTCCGGCGCCGGCCACCGAACCGAACGCCGCGCCTTCCTCCGTCGCCGCCGCCGCCGCCGCGCCACCCGTGACCGCCTCGTGAAGGAATGATCGCGCCGCCGCTGCTCCTCGTGTTCGGCCTGCTCGCTTTGCTCGACGCGGGCGCGGTGTTCGTGGCCGTCAAGGGCATCGGCACCAGCGCGGTGCCCCCGGTCGCCGGCGCGCTGGCCATTCACGCGGCCGTCGCCGTCATCGCCGCGCTGGCGATGCGGATGTTTCCCGGCGCCCGCGAACGCCGGGGCTACACCACGCTCGGCATCCTCGCGGCGCTCCTGTGTTTTCTGACTCCCGTGCTCGGATGCCTAGCCGCCATGTGGCTCGACGCCGCCATCGGTCGCCCGCTTGCCGCGCCGGAAAAACCGGGACCCTTCCTTTTCGGCAATCCCCTCGCGCGTTCCTCCGCCGGGCCCGCGCCGGTTCCCGTCTCGGAGCCCCTCGCCGAATCGGTCTCGAACGGATTCTTCGGCGCCCATCGCCTGGCGGTTCCCATTCTCATGAGCGAGGGCGGACGCGGTTCGGTGTCTCTGCTGCGGCGGCTCCGCGAACTGCCCGACGCCCGGACCCAGCTCTTCGCCCAGGGCGCCCTCGCGGCCCTGACGGAAAAAAACGATCGCCGCGTCGAATCGCTTCGGGAGCGGGTTCGGTCGGGCGCCGCCGGGGCGGCCGATCGCGAGCGGCTCGGCTGGGCGCTTCACGGGGCCGCGGAAGCCGGCTTGCTGCCGGGCGAGGAGACGGCGGCCGCACTCGAGGAAGCCGCTTCCCAGTTTGGCCGGGCGGTCGAGATGGCTCCGGAAAATCCCGCCTGCCTTTTCGGAATGGCCCTTTGCCTCATCGGCCTCGATCGGATGGAGGAGATTCCCGATCTATACGGACGCCTGTGCGCCCTGCGCGGCGCCGGCGGCTACGCCGACCGGCTCGAAGTCGCGTTTTTCGCCGCCTCAGGCAACTGGCGCCGGACGGCCGCCGCCGTCGGGCGTCTCGCCGAGGCCGGAAACGAATCGGGCCTGCCCGCCGCCGTCCGCCATTTCTGGCTCGGCGCACCGGCGGCCGCCCGCTGACACACCGCGATGATTTCCAAAGGACAACACGAGAATTCGGACAGGGTGGACATCTGCCTGTTGCTGGAGGGCACCTGGCCCTACGTCCGGGGTGGCGTGTCCACCTGGGTTCACCAGATTCTGACCGCGTTGCCGGACCTCCGTTTTTCCGTGGTCTATCTCGGCGCCGAAAAACGCCTCGCCGGCGAGTGCAAATACGAAATCCCCGGGAACGTCGCCTCGATCCGCGAACTGTTCTTGTTCGAGCCCGCCGGAGAGGAGGATCGTTCGGGCGCGATTTCATCGAAGAAGCTCGATAAACTGCTCGCCGGATTCGAAGCGCTCGTTTCCCGCCACGGCGAAGCCGGAAAAGACGCGGAGGTGGCGCGACTGCTCGCCGACGCCGCCGATCTCGCGGGCGGCGCGGGCTTCGAGAGTTTCTGGCGTCACCCGCTCACCTGGGACCGGCTCGCGGCCTTTTACCGCGGCCGCTTTCCCGGAGTGTCGTTCAGCGATTTTTTCTGGAACGTCCGTTTTCTGCTCCAGCCCGTGTGGCGCTTGCTGCGCTTTCGGGATCAATTGCCCGGGGCGGCCGTTTACCACAGTGTATCGACCGGTTACGCCGGCCTGTTGGGCGCGATGGCGGGCGGCCGGCCGGGTTCGACCTTTCTCCTCAGCGAGCATGGCATCTACGTGCGCGAGCGCATTGCCGAATTGCTGCGCCTCGAGTGGGCTGCCGGCGGCCCCGGGGGCGGGCCCGAGGGCGTCTCGCCCCTACGTCGCCTGTGGATGGATTTCTTCGTCGAGGCCGGCCGTTTCGCCTATCATTCGGCCGACGCCATCGTTTCCCTGTTCCAGAAAAACGCGGCTTATCAGGCCGAGTTCGGCGCGCCTCCGGATCGGATCGGCGTCATCCCCAACGGCATCGCGATCGACCGTTACCGGGCCGTGCGCCAAACCCGCGCCGACAAACGCCGCGAGAATCCCGGGCGCCGGAACGTGGGCTTCTTCGGCCGCGTCGTCGCCATCAAGGATGTCAAAACGCTCCTGAGAGCCGCCCGCCGGGTGGTTCGCGATTGCCCGGACGCGCGGTTTTACCTCGTCGGTCCCACCGAGGAGGAACCCGGCTACTTCGCCGAATGCCGGCGCCTGCTCGATGAGCTGGGACTTCAGGAAAGGGTGATGTTCACCGGGCCGGCCGCGCCCGAACAGGCGCTGCCCGAATTCGATCTCATGGTGCTGAGCAGCGTCAGCGAGGGCCTGCCCTTTTCGCTGCTGGAGGCCTTCGGCGCCGGGATGCCCGTCGTGGCGACCGCCGTGGGCGCCTGCCCGGAATTGATCGAGGGACACCCCGGCGAGCAGCCCGCGCTCGGTTCGGCGGGCCGCGTCGTGCCCGTCGCCGACTCCGGCGCGCTCGCCGCGGCCATTCTCGAGTTGTTGGGCGACCGCGACCTCCAGGATCGCCTCGGCGCGGCCGGGATTGCGCGGCTCGAGCGCCACTACCAAGAGGACGCCGTCATCGCCCAGTATCGGCGGCTCTACCAAAAACTGGCGGAACCCGCCGCCGCGCCCGCCGCCGCCTGAATTTTTTTCAAACTCTATCCCCGACATGGCAGGAATAGGATTCGAAATCCGCAAGATGCTCGCCCCGGCCTCGTGGCACGGGACCCTGCGCGCCTACGCCTACGCCGGAATCATCAGCAGCGGTCCCTGGATCATCTCGATCGTGTCGATCATCCTGCTCAACGCCCTGCTTCAGCCGCTGATCTCGGAGTCGGAACGCACGCTGTTTTCCACCATCGTCACCCACGCCTACGCCCTGGCGCTGATCCTGACGGGCGCCCTCCAGTTCGTGCTGAACCGCTACGCCGCCGACCGCCTGTCCGCCCGCGACCGGATGGGCATCCTGCCCTCCTGCGTCGCCGCGCTCGTGCTGACCGCGTTTCTCAGCCTCGGCGCGGGGGGAGTGCTGTTCGGCCTGCTCATGCCGGAGCCGGTCGGGGTGCGTCTCGGGGCGATTTCGTTGTTCGTTTACGTGTCCCTCATTTTCGTCTGCGCGAATTATCTCGGCGTCCTTCAAAACTACCGCGGCGTGGTTTTCGGGTTCGCCTGCGGTTACGCGGTCGGTTGCGCGGCCGCCTGGTTCGGCGCCACCCGCTGGGGAGTGACGGCCGCGCTGGCGGGATTCGCGGCCGGGCATCTGGTGCTCTTCGTCCTGCTCTTCGGCGCCCTGCGGCGGGAACTGAGCGGCGGAGCCGAACTCGCGAGCTGGTCGTTCCTGGGTCATTTCCGCCGTTATCCGGGGCTCGCCCTCTGCGGATTCCTCTACAACGCCGGCATTTGGATCGACAAGATTCTCTTCTGGCGGTTTTCGGAGCACAATATCCGGGTCAGCGGCGCCCTGCGCGCCTCGCTGGAGTACGATCTCTCCATTTACCTCAGTCTCCTCTCGATCGTGCCCGGCATGGCGGTGTTTTTCCTCCGCCTCGAAACCGATTTCGCCGCTTGTTTCGAGCGTTTCTTCGACGCCACGAACCGCGGCGGCACCCTCGGCGATATTGAGGCGCGCAAAGCCGACATGGTCGATTCGCTCCGCTCCGGTTTTGCCCAGTTGGTTTCCGTGCAGGCGGTCGTGACCCTGTCGCTGCTCATCTACGGGCAGCGAATCGCGGAGTGGCTGGGGATCGGCGCCATTCAGGCGGGAATCTTCCGCGTCACGCTCGTCGGGGCGTTTTTGCTCATCCTGTTTCTCGCCATGCTGACGATTCTGTTTTACCTCGACGACCGCCGGGGCGCCCTGGTGAGTTGCGCCGTTTTCGCGCTCGGGAACGCGGGCCTGAGTTTCGCCACTCTGCGGGCCAACGAGGCCTGGTACGGCTTCGGTTTCGTCGTCGCCGCCGGAGTCGCGATGTTCATCGCGGCCTGGCGCGTGAACGCCCGCCTCGCGCGCTTCGAATACCGCGTCTTCGCCGCCGCCGGCGCGTGACCCAACAGGGTTGAGTCACTGACCCAACCCTGTTGGGTCGGCTGTCAAAACGGCCCGAGTCGCGGGGGGCCGGGGTCCATCGTGAAGACGCTGGCGTCAAAACAGCGGCGCAACATCGCGTGAACCGCTCCGGAGGCGGCGGGATCGTCGAAGCGGTTGTCGAACTCCTCCGGATCGGCGACGAGGTCGTAATACTCGCCCTGGCCGGTGCCGTGATAGACGACGATCTTCTCGGACTCCGTCCGCAGCATCGTGGCGTAGGCCTCGCCGTGGGTCCAGGCGTTGTAGTATTCGGAAAACACGCGCTCGCGGTGGCGGGACGGGTCGGCTTTTCCGGTGAGCTGGTCCGTAAGACTGATCCCCTGCAGCCGGTTCGGCGGCGGCGGGATTCCGGCGGCCTCGAGCAGGGTCGGGGCGAGATCGATCAATTCGACGAGCCCGGTGACGCGCCGGTTTTCGGCGAATTGCCCGGGCCAGCGCAGAATCAGCGGCACGCGAACGGCCTCGTCGTAGAAATGCGGTCCCTTGAAATAGAGGCCGTGGTCGCCGAGCATCTCGCCGTGGTCGGACATGAAAATGACGATCGTGTTGTCCCGTTGGCCGGTTTTGTCCAGGGCGTCGAGCACGCGGCCGATCTCGTGGTCAATGTGCTCGCACATCGCGTAATACGCCGCGCGGACTTCGAGGTGATCGCGGTCCGTCAGGGCGCCGGTGTGAAACTCGCCGGGGCTGTTGTGGGCCCATTCGGCGTCGAGTTTTTGAAAGGAGGGTTTCTTCTCAAGTTCGCCCGGGCGGCGTTTCGGCGGCGGCATGGTGGCCGGATCGACGCGCTCCCGGTATTCGGGCGGCGGATCGAAAGGATGATGCGGGGCGAAGCAGTTGAAGCTGAAGAACCAGGGCAGGCGCGCGTTTTCGTGGATGAATTTCACCGCCATTTCCGCGCACCAAGTCGTCTGGTGATGCTCGGCGTGCACGCCGTTTTTCCAGAAAGCGGAGCCCGAGGGCGGCTGCTCATAGAGCCGCTCCCAACGCTGTCCCTTTTCGGTCAGCCAGGCGGTGTAGCCGTTCGCGTCGCCCCAGTCCGGTTGCGGATGGTGCGACCACCGGAAGTCGTGATACCCGTCGTCGGTGCGATGCTCGATTTTTCCCCCGGAACAGGAGGCGAGATGCAGTTTTCCGGCGAGTCCGCAGCGATAGTGGGCGTCGGCAAACATCCTGGGCAACAGAATCTCGTCCGGCGGGATCGATTGCCCGTTCTGCCGGCAGCGGGTGGTGCGCGGGTAACGGCCGGTCAGGAAACTCGCGCGGCTCGGCGCGCAGACCGGCGACTGGCAGAAGGCGTTGGTGAAGGAAACGCCCTCGGCGGCGAGCCGGTCGAGATTCGGCGTGCGAATGAGCGGGTTGCCGGCCAGGGCGGAAACGGTCTCGAACCGCTGCTGGTCGGTGCAGAGCCACAGGATATTGGGCGGGCGGGTTCGGGACATCGGATGATAAACGGGGGGCGGTCGAAACGACGGTATTTTTCAGACGGTGGCCTGTAAAACGAATTAAGGCGCCTATGCCAACGCGGCGGTCGCCACGGGAAATCAAATGCGTGTAAAAGGCGGCGAACGTGCTTCATTCCCTCCAGTCTTTTTTCGCCTCGCTTCCCTCCCCATGCTTCTGGTCATCGACAACTACGATTCCTTTACCTACAATCTCGTTCAGTATTTCGGCGAACTGGGGGCGGAAATGGAGGTTTTTCGCAACGACCGGATCTCGCTTGGCGAGATTCGCGCGAAGGCGCCGGAGCGCATTTGCATCTCGCCCGGCCCCTGCACGCCGACGGAGGCGGGCATCAGCAGCGACGTGATCCGCGAGTTCGGCCCCACCACGCCGCTGCTCGGCGTGTGCCTCGGGCACCAGTGCATCGGCGAGGTGTTTGGCGGCGATGTCGTGCGGGCCGACCGGCTGATGCACGGGAAAACTTCGCCGATCCATCACGCCAACGTCGGCGTCTTTCGCGGCCTTGAGGAGCCCTTCGAAGCGACGCGCTATCATTCGCTGATCGTGAAGCGCGACACCCTGCCCGACTGCCTCGAGATTGTCGCCGAAACCGAGGAGGGCGAGATCATGGGCCTGCGGCATCGCGAATACCCGATCCACGGCGTACAGTTTCATCCCGAGTCCATCCTGACCGGCGAAGGGAAGAATCTGCTGCGTAATTTCCTGGAAATTTCGGTCTGAGCGGGGATGGACCGATCCGGTCGGGGCCTCCGGGAAAGGACGCTTGACACGGGACCGCGGTGCGGTTACCGCCTGCCCTGTCCGGCGACGCGATCGCGAGCCGCCGGCGTCCCCACCCCACCGCATGAGCGCCTTTCGTGTGACGGGCCCCGCGCCCGGTGAAGCGGAAACGTCTTCCCTTTCTCCCTCGTCCTCCTCCTTTGACCCCATCGTGAACGCCCTCGCCGCCGAGGGATTCGCGGTCGTGCCGCATTTTCTCGATCCCGCGCTGGTCCGAGCCCTGCGCGAGGAGTCCGCCGCGCTCCGGGAGGAGGGCGCCTTTCGCCGGGCCGCGGTCGGCCGCGGAACCGCGCGCAAACGCCGGGCCGAGATTCGTTCAGACCGCATTTTCTGGCTTGAAGTCCCCCGGCTCACCCCGGCGCAGGCCGCCTACTGGGGACGGATGGAAGGGCTGCGCCTCGAATTGAATCGCGCGCTGTTTCTCGGGCTCTTCGAGTTGGAGGCTCATCTCGCCTGTTATCCGGAGGGGGCGTTCTACCTTCCCCATCTCGACCGTCACACCGGCAGCCAGGCCCGCGTGGTGTCCGTCATCGCTTATCTCAATGACGATTGGAGGGAGGCCGACGGCGGCCAACTGCGCCTATACACCGATCGCCGGGCCGGCATCGAGGGGCCGTTCCGCGATTTTTTGCCGGAGGCGGGCACCCTGGCGGTGTTCCTGTCCGCCGAATTCTGGCACGAGGTGCTCCCGGCGAGACGGGAGCGCCACAGTCTCACCGGCTGGTTTCGCCGACGCGGGGAGGAGCCGGTGCCGGTGGCCTTCGAATAAGGAAACGGCACGCGAAAAATCCGGTTGTCTCCCCCAATGATCCGTGATTTGTTCCGTTTCCAGTCCGAACGACCCAAAGGCTCACGTGGCGGAATTGGTAGACGCGCTAGATTCAGGTTCTAGTGGGGCAACCCGTGGAGGTTCGAGTCCTCTCGTGAGTACCAGCTTTTGATTCGAAAAACCGCCGGCGCCCCGCGTTCTCCGGCGGTTTTCTCGTTTTCCCGGCTGGTTTTCGAGAAAAGGAATGCTTCGGTAGCGGCCGATGTCGTCGTCACTCGATCAGGACCCCGCCTTCGTCCGGCGCGCCTTCGCGTCGATCGCGAATCGTTATGTGCTGACCAACCACGTGCTGAGCCTCGGCGTCGACTGGCTCTGGCGGCGGCGAGTCGCCCGCCTCGTGGCGGCGAATTCTCCGGGGCGCGTGCTCGACGTGGCGACCGGGAGCGGAGACCTGGCCGCGGCCGTGTCGGGGGCGTGCGACCCGGAGACGCTGGTGGTGGGCGCGGATTTCTGCGCGCCGATGTTGCGCCACGCGCGTCGGCGGGGCCTCGCCCACCTCGTCGTGGCCGACGGGATGCGCCTGCCGTTTGACGACGGGGTATTCGACGCCGTCACGGTGGCCTATGGGCTGAGAAACATGGCCTCCTGGGCGGGGGCGCTGGCCGAGATGCGGCGCGT
The DNA here is from genome assembly GCA_024233085.1 of Akkermansiaceae bacterium. GTDB lineage: Bacteria > Verrucomicrobiota > Verrucomicrobiia > Verrucomicrobiales > DEV007 > JAEUHH01. The sequence continues at coordinate 35,881 of JACKQC010000004.1, read as the reverse complement.
GTTGAAACCGGACACGGGCCTTCTCGCGGTGCTCGACTTTTCCCTGCCGACCGCCGCGGCGCTTCGGAAACCCTACCGCTTTTACCTGCACCGGGTGCTTCCCGCCATCGGGGGATTTCTGACCGGGAATCGCGAGGCCTACGCCTACCTCGGCGAGTCGATCGAGCGGTTTCCGGCCGGAGAGACGATGCTCGACCGGCTTCGTGAGGCGGGTTTTCGCGACGCGGAATGGCATCCGCTGTGGGGCGGAATTTCCTCGATCTACCTGGGCCGGACCTGATCGGGAAGGGCGGGGCTCACTCCTTCTTCGCCGCCTCGCCGGATTCGTCGGCGGCTTTCACCAGCCCGCCCAATTCGCGAAGCATCACGAGATGACCGGGGCCGGCCATGCCGCCGTGGTTGAACCCGTCAAATTCGAGGAGCCGCGATTTTTCGTGTCCCGCGACCTTCATCATGCGCCAGAGATAGGCGTTTTCCTCGTGGCGGCCGAGCATTTCGAGTTCCCGGTCCCCGGTCATCAGGAACAGCGGCGGCGCGTCCGGGCGAACGTGGAACAGCGGCGCGAACTCGTCGACGACAGGTTGCTCCTGTGGAATACCGCGCTCTTTTCGGACGGTGAAATGCGTGACGGTGTGCCCGCTGAATGGGAAAAGCGCGAAAATGCGGTTGGCGTCGATCTCGTGCTTCGCCAGCCAGCGCTTGTCGAGTCCCACCATGCTCGTCAGGTATCCTCCCGCCGAGTGTCCGGCCACGGCGATCCGGTCGGGGTCGCCCCCGTATTCGGCGATGTGGGCGAAGGTCCAGGCGACCGCCGCGGCGGCATCTTCGATGTAAACCGGGCAGGTCACCTTGGGATTCAGCCGGTAGTTCGCCGCGACCACCGCGAGACCCTTTTCCATCAATTCCCGCGGGACGAAGCGGTTGCCGCCCGTCAGTCCGCCACCGTGAAACCAGACCACCGTGACGAAGCCGGTCTTCTTGATCGGATGGTAAACATCGAGTCGGCACCGCTCGTCGATATAGGGATCCGCCCGCCGTTCGGCTTCGGTGCGATAGGGGATATCGGTGGCGGTTTCATAGGCGGAAACGGAGGGCCTGGTTTCGTCGGCCATCGCGGGCCGGCACGGGATCGCCGGCGAGAGGAGGGCGAGGATGAGGAAAGTTTTTCGAAGCATGGAACGCGAGTTTCGCGTTTCGCGGCGCGCTTGTCACGTCCGCATCCGGGCGAAAACCTTCCTTCAATCAACAGGGTTGGGTGGTCGACCCAACCCTGTTGGGTCATGCCAGGATCTCCGCCAGCCGCGGGGGATCCGCTCCGAATTGACTCCGATATTCGGACAGGGCCGGTTTCAGACGCACGGCGATCTTGGCCTCGTGGTTCAGGGCGATGGACGAAAGGCGATGCTCGAGGAAGGGATTCCGAAAGCGGTCCAGCACCGCGCGGGCAAATCCCGCCGGATCGTCGCAGCGCCCCTCCAGCACGGGAACGATCTCCTCGAAAAGCAGCCCCTCCAGCCACTCGCCGAGGACGGGATGCTCGACGCATTCCCGCACGGTTTCGACGCCGAAGGCGGGCGCCTTGCACACCAGAGCGGAGTGCGCCGCGTTGAGCAGCCGGACTTTTCGCAGGGTGTAGGGCGCGATGTCGGGCGCGGTGAGGATGGCGGGATGCCGGAACGGAAACGCGTCGGGGGCGGCGCTTTCCACCGCCCAGAAGGCGAAGGGTTCCGCGCTGACAAGCAGGGGATCGACGCCGAGGAGGGGGTGCTCCCCGGGCGGACCGGGAACGATGCGGTCAACCAGGGTGTTCACCCAGCGACAGTCGTTTTCGAGCCAGTCGAGGGTGTCGGCCGGCACCCCCCATCGTTCGGCCTGGCGGCGGACGAGGCCTTTCAGCACGGCGCCGTTGGCTTCGATCAATTCGCAGGGAACGATCCAGGGGCCGGGGAGACCGGCTCGGTGGCGGTGGCGGAGCAGAGCCAGCAGCTTGGCTGGAAAGGAAACCGGCGCGGCGGGGCCGGGGCGTTCGTCGGCGTCGTCGAGCGCGAGCCCGGCCTCGGTGGTGTTCGAAAGGATGACGCGCAATCCGGGATCGGCGGCGGTGTCGAGGATGGCGTCCCAGTCGTCCCCGGCGTGCCAGGCGCACTCGATGCTGGCGACTTCCACCGTTTTGTCCACGATCTGGCCGGTCTCGTAACCCTGGATGGCGACATGATAGCGGCCACCGGCGCGGTTGAGGGCCTCGGCGCGGTCCCGCCCGGTCGATTGAACCACCCGGACCCTGCCCACGATCATGTCCGGATCGCGGCTCATCTCGTCGATGAACAGATCGGCGAAGGCCCGCAGGAAATTTCCGGCTCCGAATTGCAGAATCATGGCGGCGTCGGGCTGGCTGGCGCATTGGCTGGCTGCCGGTTCCGCCAGCCGGTGCCTTCGATGCGTTGAAACTCGGCTTCGATGGCGTCGCCCTCGTAAAACGACAGCCAGCCGCGTAGCCGCGAGGTCCCGCCGGGCGGGCAGTCGGGAAACCGCGGGTCGGAATGCAGGCAGGGGCACTGCGTGTTCCCCCAGGCGCGCTGACAATCGGACCAGGCGACGATCACCCAGCGTTTTCCGGATTCGTCCCGGCAGGCGGCATAGGGCGGAGAGTAGACTTTGTCGGTGTCGGTTTGAGCGGCGAATTCGGGCGCGCCTTTGAGCATGACGCAGTTTTGCACCCGGAGCCCGGTCAGGAGCATGCCGGTTCCGTTGACGATCCACTGTTCCATGGCGACGTGGGACGATAGGGGAACGATCCGCGTGCCGAAGGTGACGCCATTCGGCAGGCGGCGCTCCATGACCCAGCCGCCATTTCCGTCGGGCGACCATTCCAGCGGCTCGAGCGCGACGCTCTGTCGATCCCAATACGTTGGGATGTGGGTATGGGCGAGATAGAGCAGTTCGCGGTTGCCGCGCTCGGCGGTCTCCGGCGCTTTCCGATCCCACCAGATCGCCTCCGGCACATCGGCCACGATGTAGTGTTTTTCGTTCCAGGGTAGAAAGACGCTCATTTTCGTTTCCCGCTGCGGATTGACCGCTCCGTCGAGAAATCCGATGCGCGGATGGCGGCCGCCGGGATAGGGCAGCACGGCGAGGCGGTCGGTTGGGAATTTCGTCGCGGCGATCGACTCCGGGGCGGGCAGTTCGTTCTCCCCGAGACCGGTGGCCGCGGCCATCTCGGCTCGGGAGAAAGCGTGGGCCTTCATGCGGGCGAGCCAGGTCGCCAGGTCTTCCGCGTTTTTCGGCTTTCGACCCGGGGTGTTCGCGGATTCGTCGCCGGGCGCTTTGGCCGCGGTGGGAGCGGCAGTCAGCAGCGCCAGAGCGAACGCGATCGGGGGGCGGAGACGGTGCATGGCGGGAGCATATACCCGTTGACGGGACCGATTGCGGAAAAATCCGGCTTTTCTTCCGGGGGCTTCCGGGCATAGTCCCCGCCATGAGTTCACGTCCGACATTGATCGAAGCCCCGGGGGCCCCGAAAGCCATCGGTCCCTACTCGCACGCCGCCCGGGTGGGCGATTTCCTTTTCTGCTCCGGGCAAATCCCGCTCGATCCCGAGACGATGCAGATCGTGGAGGGCGGGATCGAGGCGCAGACGCGGCAAGTGCTGGCGAATGTGAAGTCTGTGCTCGAGTCGCAGGGCGCCGGTTTCGGAAATGTGGCGAAGGTCACGATTTTCCTCGCGGACATGGCCGACTTTCCGGTGGTGAATCCGATTTACGCCGAGGCGATGGGCGATCACAAACCCGCCCGATCCACGGTGCAGGTCGCGGCCTTGCCGATGGGCGCGCTGGTGGAGATTGAGGTGATCGCCGCGTTGTAGAGGCGCTGGATACTAAGCTTTCGGCTTCGCGCTCCAGATCGCGAGGTTGCGAAACTGCGCGCCCTCGCCGCCGGCGACCATGCCGACGCGGCCCTTGCGGTCTTTGAAGCGCTCGTGGCGGCCTTCCAGCACGTGGTCATCGATCCGCGCCAGCCAGCGGTCGCCGACCACTTCGATCTCGATGCGGTGCCACGTCGAGGGATCGGTGGCGACCTCGATTTTCGTCAATTCCTCGCGCCGGGTTTCCTTGGCGATGCCGCTCATTTTCTGAATCCAGATGGCGGCCGGGGTGATGACGACGCGGCCCAGGTGGTTGTTGGGGTTGTTGGTGTCCCGGCAAACGAAGCCAACCCGCGGAGAAGGCCCGAGCTTGAACTCGCCGGTGAAAACCAGGTCGCCGAGGTCGGTGACAACTTCGCAGACCGCCTCGTGTCCATTGGGGCGCTTCTCGCTCGGTCCTTCCTGGATGGCATAAGCCGCCCCGTCCACGATGCTCCACTCGCCGATGCCGCCGCGCCAGCCCTTGACCGCCGGGTCCGGTTTTCCTTTTGGAAGGAATGCCTCGGGGCGGTCGAATTTCTCCGCGGTGATCAGTTCGCCGGGCTCCGCGATCCGGGTTTTCGGCGCCTGGGGCGGTTCAGCGTGGGCGCACGCGAGGGTGAGGGCGAGGAGGGGAAGGAGGCGTTTCATGGGTCACAAATTCATTTTCTTCATCTCCTCGACCGCGAAATCCGCCGCCCGTGCCGTGAGCGCCATGTAGGTGAGCGAGGGGTTCACGCAACTGGCCGAGGTCATGCAGGCGCCGTCGGTGACGAAGACGTTCGGCACGCCGTGGATCTGGTTGTGGGCGTTGAGAATGGAGGTCTTCGGATCGCGGCCCATGCGGGCGGTGCCCATCTCGTGGATCGCGGTGCCGGGATAGGATTCCTTGTCGTAGGTGCTCACCTCCTTGAGGCCGGCGGCCTCCAGCATTTCCGCGGCGTCGTTCATCATGTCCTGGCGCATCTTCCGTTCGTTGTCGCGGAATTCGGCGTCGAACACCACGATGGGCAGGCCCCACTTGTCCTTCGCCTCGGGATCGAGCGTCATGCGGTTCTCGTGGTAGGGCAGGGTCTCGCCGAAGCCGCCCAGGCCCATGGTCCACGGGCCGGGCTCGGTCAGCGCGGTTTTGAACTCGGCGCCGAACTGAAACTCCGCGATGTTGCGTTCCCAGCCCTGACGGCTGGCGCCCCCCTGGTAGCCGAAGCCCCGCCGGTAGTCGCGCTTGTCGTCGCCGATGTTGCGGTAGCGCGGGACGTAGATCCCGTTGGCGCGGCGTCCATAGTAATAACGGTCCTCGCCGCCCTCCCACATGCCACTGGCGCCGGCGCGAAAGTGATGGTCCATCAGGTTGTGGCCCAGTTCGCCGGAATCGTTGCCAAGTCCGTTGGGAAATCGGTCCGACCGGGAATTCATCAGCAGGGCGGTCGAGGCGATCGCGCTCGCGCAGACGAACACGACTTTGGCGTGAAATTCGTGGTCCTCCATCGTCAGGGCATCGCGCACCCGCACGCCGGTGGCGCGCTGGGAGCCGCTGTCGAAAACGATCTCGCGCACCACGGAATCCGGCCGCAGCGTGAGGCGCCCCGTTTTCACCGCCGCCGGCAGCGTCGCCGATTGGGTGCTGAAATACGCGCCGTAGGGACAGCCCGTGATGCAGCGGTTCCGGTACTGGCACGGAGCGCGGCCGACGGCGAGCTGGGGCTCGGCGGCCTCCGAGAGATTGGCGACGCGCCCGATGGTCATCACCCGGCCGGGGAACTGCTTTTCGATGCGTTTCCGGACTTCCTTTTCGAGGTAATACATTTCCATGGGCGGCAAAAACTCGCCGTCCGGCAGTTGCGGCAGCCCCAGTTTCTCGCCCGAGATGCCGGCGAACTTCTCGACATAGGAGTACCACGGCGCGATGTCCGCGTAGCGGATCGGCCAGTCGATCGCGATGCCCTCCTTGGCGTTGGCCTCGAAATCGATGTCGCTGAGGCGGTAGGATTGCCGACCCCACAGGATCGATTTGCCTCCCACGATGTTGGGACGATACCAGTCGAAGCGCTTTTCCTCCTTGTAGAGCGAATCCGAGTCCTTGAACCAGTATTTCTCCGTCATCTCGTTGTACGGATAGTCGCGGGACAGCTTGGGGTGGGACGCGACCTGCTCGACGGTGAGTTTGCCGTTGTATTTCAGATCCCACGGCGGCTTGAGCGTGTATTCGTAATCGCCGTGTTCGAGAGGCCGGCCGCGCTCCAGCATCAGGACGCGCAGCCCTTTCTCGGTCAATTCCTTCGCGGCCCAGCCGCCCGAGACGCCCGAACCGACGACGATCACGTCGTAGGTGTTCGCCTTGTCCGCTTCGATGTTGAGATTGGCCATGATCGTGGGAGGAAAATCAGGTTCGGTTAGCGCATGGCCCAGGCTTTTTGCCCGGGCTTGAGCGGAATGTCCCCGCGAAACTGGCCCGGCACCGCGAGGAATTCGAGCGCCTGGGTGGCGCCAATTTCGGAGGTGAAATAGCCGGCGACCGTCAGCTCGCGCATCCTGGCAAAAAAGGGCCGGTTCGATTCGATGACTTGGCGCACGGCGTCGTTTTTCGCCTCGGTCTCGAGGTCCGCGAAACCCTTGCCGTGGGCCGCGCGACAATCGGCGTCGAGCCGCGCGAGGCCGTCGTGGAAAGCCTTTTGCTCGTCCAGCACGTGGCAGTCGCGCATGACGCGAATGATGAATTCCTCGACCCCCGCCGCCTTGGCGCCGGGGGTGTTCGTCGTCGGGATGATGATATCCGCCAGTTCGGCGATGAGCCGGCGCCGGGCGTCGTCGACTTCGACACTGGCGCCGGTGTTGAGCACCTGGCCCATCAGACCGGCGGTGACCTGGGTGGAAAGCGCCCCGCCCAGCAGGAGCGAAAGGCGTTCGATGGATTCTCGGCGATTCATGATCGGGACAAGTCGATGGTGGAAAAGCAATGAAACGCCGGCAAAGCGGAGGGTCAAACGCAATGACCCCGCCGCCGCGGCATTTCCATCCCCCCCTCCGACTCAACAGGGTTGGGTCGGTGAGCATACCCTGTTGGGTCAGGCCAGCATTTTGTCCACCACCTCGCCCGCGACGCCGGTGAGGCGGAAATCGAGGCCCTGGGAGCGGACACTCAGCTTCTCGTGGTCGAAGCCGAGCAGATGCAGGATGGTGGCGTGCAGATCGTGGACGTGGACCCGGTCGGCGGTGACGTTGAAGCCGAACTCGTCGGTTTCGCCGATCGTCTGGCCGGGCTTGATGCCGCCGCCGGCGAGCCACATGGCGAAGGCGTTCGGGTGATGGTCGCGGCCGTCGTTGCCGCCCTGCACCATGGGGGTGCGTCCGAATTCGCCGCCCCAGATGACGAGCGTGTCGTCGAGCAGGCCGCGCTGTTTCAGGTCGGTCACCAGCGCGGCGCTGGCGCGGTCGGTCGCGTCGCATTGCTCCTTCAGGCCCTTGGTCAGGCCGCCGTGATGATCCCACGCCTCGTGATGGATCTGGATGAAACGCACGCCGCGCTCGACGAGCCGGCGCGCGGTGAGGCAGGCGTTCGCGTAGGAGGCTTCGCCGGGCTTGGCGCCGTAAAGGTCGAGCGTCCCGGGGCTTTCCCGGGCGATGTCGATGGCCTCGGGCGCGACCTGCTGCATGCGGTAAGCCAGTTCATAGGAACCGATGCGCGCCGCGATCTCGGGATCGCCGACAAGGCCGAGCCGTTTCTGGTTCAACGCCCGCACGCCCTCGATGGTGTCGCGCTGAAAGGCGTCGTCCACGCCCTCCGGATTCGACAGGTAGAGCACGGGATCGCCGACGCCGCGGAACAACACGCCGGCATACGAAGTCGGCAGGAATCCGCAGCCATAGTTGTTCGCCCCGCCGCTGGCGCCCTTCTTGCCGGTGGAAAAGACGACGAAACCGGGGAGATCGCGGTTTTCCGATCCGAGCCCGTAGGTGGCCCACGAGCCCATGCTGGGCCGGCCGAACTGCTGGGAGCCGGTGCTCATGAAAATTTGCGCCGGGGCGTGGTTAAAGGCGTCGGTGACCATCGACTTCACGATGCAGAGGTCGTCGGCGATGGCGGCGGTGTGCGGAAGCAGCTCGGAAATCTCCGCCCCGCTCTGGCCGTGGCGGGCGAACCCGTACTTCGGACCGAGCAGGGTGCTGTTCGGCGAGATGAAAGCGGCGCGATAGCCTCGCAGGAGTTCGGCGGGTGGCAGTTTGCCGTCCCATTTGGTCAGTTCGGGTTTGTTGTCGAACAGCTCGAGATGACTCGGGGCTCCGCCCTGAAACAGGAAGATGACGCGCTTGGCCTTGGCGGGATAGTGCGGGAGCTTCGGCGCGAGCGGCGAGACTGCGGCCGCGGCCCGGTCGTCGCCCAGCATCGACGCCAGGGCGACGCTCCCGAGCCCGACGCCGCAGTCGCGGAAAAACCAGCGCCGTGTCAGGTGGCGGCGCTGTTCCTCGAGGAGTTCGGGCGGGTGTGTCATGGGCAGGGGAATTGAGAACCGCGAATGGACGCCAATGGACGCGAATTTTTCGACAGGATTAACTAGATGAATTGAATTGTTTCAATTTTATGAAAAACCGAAACCTAAATAAGAATCCGGTTAATCCTGTCGAAGCCGCTTCCGAATATTCGCGTCCATTCTTGGTTCGGGTTGTTATTCTTTGGTGAAAGTCTCGTCGAGGTTCAGCAGCACGCGGGCGGCGAGGGTGTAGGCGGCCTGTTCTCCGGCGCCGGCTTTCGGGGCGGCCTTCCGCTGTTTGTCCATCAGGGTGGTCAGGGTGGCGACTTCGTCGGGTTCGGGCGGGCGGGCCAGGGCGAGGCGCCAGGCGTAGTCGAGACGCTCGACGTCGGTCCGGCCGCCTTCCTTCAGTATGCGGGCGGCGAAGGCGTGGGCGGCTTCCACCGAGACGGTTTCGTTCAGGGCGACGAGGGCCTGGATCGGCGTGTTGGCGCGGGTGCGGCGAACGCAGGCGACATTGCCCTCGGGGGTGTCAAAGGTTTGAAGGAAGGGATAGGGAGTGGTCCGGCGCCGCCAGGTGTAAACGGCGCGGCGGTGGCGGTCCTTGCCCGTCTCCTCTTTCCAGGGGAAAGGCGCGTAGCTGGCGGGCGGCTCGAAAAGGAAAAGCGGGGCGGGCGGCATCACGGCGGGGCCGCCCACATCGAGATTCAGCAGACCGCTGACGGACAACTGAATGTCGCGAACAATCTCGCCCTCGACGCGGAAGCGCGGTCCGCGCGCGAGGAGGCGGTTTTGCGGATCGCGGGCCAGCAATTCGGGCGTGACGCGGCTGCTCTGCCGGTAGGCGCGCGAGGAGACGATGAGCCGGTGCAGCTTTTTCAGGCTCCAGCCGCCGTCCATGAACTCGACGGCGAGCCAGTCGAGCAGTTCCGGGTGGCTCGGCGCCTCGCCCTGGCTGCCGAAGTCCTCCGGCGTGGCGACGAGGCCGACGCCGAAGTAGGTCTGCCAGACGCGATTGACCACGGCGCGGGCGGTGGTGGGCGCCTGTCGGTCGACCATCCAGCGAGCAAGCGTCAGCCGGTCGTCGCCGGCGTTTTCCGGAAGGGGGTTGAGCACTTCGGGAACGCCCGGGGTGACGGGGTCGGTGGGTTTGAGCCAGTCGCCGCGCTTCAACAGGCTGGTCAGGCGCGGCTCGCTCCGCGGCGCGAGGGTGAACTGGGTGACGCCCTCGGGATGCCCCGCCCAAAGCGATTCGATCTCCGTGTTCGCGGCGGCGTAAACCGTCGCGAGATCGGGGTGTCGGTCGCCGGCGATGGTCCGCCAGTGACCGAAAAGCACCGCCATCTGGCGCGGCGTCCGCTTTTCCCGCGGAACGGCCAGCACGGCGCGGACCGGCGCCGGAACGGGATCGGCCGCGGGATTCGGCGACCGGGTCACGCTGATCCGGAAGCGTCCCATCTGCGCGGCGTGCAGGTCGTCGGCGTTCCAGCCACCGATTTTCTGGACAAGTTTGAAGGTCAGACTCGAGGTGTCGAGGGGGGCCTGGGTGGCGAAAACCGCGACGCTTTCCAGGTTTCGCCGCCCGGGCCCGAGATCGGAGGACCAGCCCGTGTCCGCATTGCCGTCGATGGCGTAGCTCGCCGGTCCGAAGTAGCGTTCCTTCGGCTCCTTTTCGTTGAATCGCGGGGGCACCGCCGTCTTTTCCGGAGGCGCGAGATCGGCCGTGGCGCGCGCGAATTTGACCGGCGCGGTTTTTCCGTCGGGACCGGTGGCCTCGACCTCGAATTCGGAGAGACCGAAGGTGCCCATGAACGAGCGGCCCGGTCCGTTGGCGGGGAGGTTGGGATCGTTGAGCATCTCGAGCCGAAACCCGGTGACGCCCTTGAGATCGGCCTCCAGCCGCAGGACGCCGGTGCTTTTGGTCGGTTGAAAACCGGCGGTGACAAAGGATCCATCCGCCTGCGGGAGGTAACGCTGGCCGCCGGTGGCGTTCTTGTCGACTTCGGGCCGGATCACAGTCCATTCCGGCTTGGCGGCGGCGCGCCAGTCGTCTTCCCAGGCGGCGAGTTTGGCCTCCCAGTCCGGCGTCGCCTCGCGCAGCCGGGTTTCGATAGCGGTGATTTGCCGGAGCGTGTCGGCCCGGCGCATCCGCTCGCCGGGCGTGTAAACGCGCGGCTGAGCTTCGTGGTCATTGTTCAGGAAGGCGAACAGGCGATAGTAGTCGAGCTGGGTGAGCGGATCGTACTTGTGGTCGTGGCATTGCATGCAGTTGAGCCCGAGGGCGAGGATGCCTTTTCCGATCGCGTCCATGCGGTCGAACATCGCCTCCATCCGGAATTGCTCGGGATCGACTCCGCCCTCTTCGTTAAGCATCGAATTGCGCAGGTAGCCGGTGGCCACGATCTGGTCCTGCGTCGCGTTCGGCAGCTCGTCGCCGGCGATTTGCTCGATGATGAAGCGGTCATAGGGCAGGTCGCGGTTGATGGCCCCGATGACCCAGTCTCGGTAGAAATGGGCGATGCGCGGCTTGTCTTTCTCGTAACCGTCACTGTCGGCGTAGCGCGCCGCGTCGAGCCAGTGCCGTCCCCAGCGCTCGCCGTGATGGGGCGAGTCGAGGAGGCGTTCGACGGCGTTTTTCCACGCCTCGGGCGATGCGTCATTCAGAAAGGCGCGCTGTTCGTCGAGGGTCGGCGGCAGGCCGGTGAGATCAAGGTAAAGCCGCCGCAGCAGAGTGCGCCGGTCGGCCTCCGGCGAAAAATCGAGTCTATCGCGCGTCAGGCTTTCCTTGACGAAGGCGTCGATGGGGTTGGCTTCGCCGTTTTGGGGAATCGGCGCCTTCACCGGAGGCTTGAAGGACCAGAGATCGCGGTTTTTCGCCTTCGCTTCGTCTTCCTCGTCGCCTTCTTCCTGCGCGTTGTCGCGAATGACGAAGCCCTCCGGCCACGGCGCGCCGGCGTCGATCCAGGCGCGGAGTTTTCCCACCTGCTCGGCGGTAAGGGCGTCGGTGTCCTTCGGCGGCATGGCATCGTCGGCGTCGAGTCTCGCCACGCGCCGGACGAGATCGCTCGCGGCGCTGTTTCCCCTCTCGATCGCCGAGCCGTTCTCTCCACCTTTGAGAAGATACTCCACCGAATCGAGCCGGAACCCGCCTTTCTGTTTGCGGGCGCCGTGGCAGCCGACGCAGTTTTTCGAAAACAGGGGCCGGATGTCGCGCTGAAAATCGAAGCGCTCCGCCGCGGGAGGCAGTTCGGCCGCGGTGGCGCGGAAAGAGCCCGCGGCCAGGAGCAGCGTGACGGCGGCGAGCCGGAGGTTGTTTCGGTGTCCGTCGATCATGAGGCGGGGATTTTGGGAACCACGGAACGGAGGACAAGAAACCCCCAAAATCCGCTCCCGACCATCGCGCGCTTGCGTCAGGGCGTCTTGGACGGGGAATTCCCGTTTTGGTATGAATCGATCATCGCGGGATTCGCGCGGCGATCGATAAAGACCTCGGGGCGTCTTCCCGCGAAATGGGAGGAGGCGGGCTTTCTTCGCTTTTGGGTGTAACGAACCCGAATTGTCGGTAAATTGCAGGCTGGATCACGACCTATTCGCGTTTTCGGGGTTGGTATTCGGGTCGCATGAAAACGGTATCGCTTCGTCTCGTCGGCCTGCTCGGGTTTCTCGCTTTGACGCATCCCGCCGACGCCCAGCAACCCCAACCGGCCCGCCCGCCCTCGCGTTTCGATGCCTGGGACACGAACAAGGACGGCAAGCTCGCGAAGGACGAATTGCCCGCCGCATTGCGAAAAAACTTCGAACGCGTGGACACCGACGGCGACGGCTACGTCTCGCGCGAGGAGGACGCCGCGGTCGGCCGCGGTCGTCAACCTCGGCCCACGTCGGCGGGGCGACAGGCGCCCGTGCCCGACGGGGTGAAAAAAGTCGCCGATCTCGACTACGCCGGAAACGACAATCCTCGGCAAAAGCTCGATCTTTATCTGCCCGAAAAACCCGCAACCGAGGAAGCGCTGCCGGTCATCGCTTTCGTCCACGGCGGCGGATGGCGGAACGGCGACAAAAACGGCGGCGGCGGGCGGGTGACCCCGTTTGTCGCGACCGGTCGCTACGCCGGAGTCTCGATCGGGTATCGCCTCAGCGACGAGGCGCGGTGGCCCGCGCAAATTCGGGACTGCAAGGCCGCGATCCGCTGGATTCGGGCTCACGCGGCGGAATATCGTCTCGATCCGGATCGCATCGCGGTCTGGGGCAGTTCGGCGGGCGGGCATCTGGTGGCGATGCTTGGCGTGTCGCGCGGGATCGCGGATCTCGAGGGCGACATCGGACCGAACACAGCGGAGTCGAGCCAGGTCGCCTGCGTCGTGGATTACTACGGTCCGACGGAGATGCTCACCATGGGCGATCATGACAGTTCTTTCGATCACAACGCGCCGAATTCGCCGGAGTCGAAACTGTTGGGCGGCGCCGTTCAGGAAAACCCCGAAAAGGCAAAAAGCGCCTCGCCGATCGAGCACGTGTCGGCGGATGACGCGCCGTTCCTGATCGTCCATGGCGATCAGGACAAAGTCGTGCCCTATCCGCAGTCGGCGGATTTCGAGAAAAAGCTCGAATCGGCCGGCGTGCCCGCGGTGTTGATTCGCGTCGAGGGCGGCGGCCACGGCCAGGGCTTCGGCCCCGCGACGGGGGAGGCGGTGAAGTCCTTTCTCGCCAGGCAATTGCTCGGCGAGGGCGACGGCGTCGCGGACGGGGCGGTCAAGGCGGGGGAATGAGTGGGGGTGCGAATGAAAGTGGCGGTCATTTTGAAATTCCCGACGGATTGCTTGTAAATGGTTTGCAGGATCCGTAAACGCCAACGGCGTTTTGGATGAAAGCCCGGGGTTGGAACAACCCCGGGAGGAGAAGGTGGATAAATTGCCAACCCTGAAAGGGTTCCGAAGGCGTTGGGAGACGCGGCAGTCGCGATTCCGCAACCCCTTCCGGGTTGGCAGCGTGTGAGTCGTCAGTTCCCGGGGTTGTTCCAACCCCGGGCTTCCCTACGGAATGCCTTTGGCATTGCTCCAATTTCGGTTTGTTGATCGCCGCTTTCGTTCACACCGGGATGACGGAAGAAGCGCCGAAACGGTGGCGCGGAAATTTTTTTCGAAAATTCCCTTGCCATCCTTTCTTTTCGATATTTCTGTCTAAACAGAAATAAATGAAATGAAGGATTTGCCGCCAGCCATCAGCCGATTCATTCTCCACTGGGGCGAGATGGGGACCAAGTGGGGAATCAACCGCACCGTGGCCCAGATTCACGCGCTCCTGTTCGTTTCGGAGCGGCCGCTCAACGCGGAGGAAATCGTCGCGACTCTCGGCGTGGCGCGCTCGAACGTCAGCAACAGTCTCAAGGAATTGCAGAACTGGGGCATCGTCCGTGTCGTCCACCTGCCGGGCGACCGGCGCGATCACTTCAAGTCGATGCGGGATGTCTTCGAGATGTTCCGCGTCATCGCGGCCGAGCGGAAGCGCCGCGAGATCGACCCGACCCTCGGCATGCTGCGGGAATGCGTCACCGAGGCCGAAAAGGCCGGTGGAGGCGGCCAATACACGCGGAAACAGCTGGCCGGCCTGCTGGACTTTTTCGAGCTGGTGACGAGTTTCTACGAAAAGATGAACCGCCTGCCCACGCCGGTCGCCGTCAAGGCGCTGCGGGCGGGCGACAAGGTGCTCAAAACCCTTGGCATGACGCCCGGGGGCCGAAAAACCGGCGCCTGAGACGCCGCCGCGACCGTCATGAAGACCGACCCGCCCATTCCCAAAGCTTCGGAGCGAGAAATTTCTGTTTCGACAGAAATGCCGAAAATTAATGACGAAACTCGTGTCGGCGGCGTTCTCTTCTTTGACGACACCTGCGGCTTTTGCCGTGCCTGGATTGGTCGCGTGCGGGCGATCTGCGAGCGGCGCGGGGTGTTTCCGCGTCCCTTCGAAAACGGCGCCGCGGAGAGCGAGATGCGGCTTCGCTGGCACGATGGCCGGGAGTTCGGCGGAGCCGACGCGCTCGTCTTTCTGGCTGGCCGCGTCTGGTGGGCCACGCCGGTCTGGCTGTTGGCGTGGGTGCCGGGCGCGCGGGGCCTGATGCGCGCCGTTTACCGAATGATCGCCGAGAATCGCCATTGCCGGGCCGGGGCGTGCTCGCTCGGGGCCGCCCGTCCCGTCGGTCGGCGGCGCCTGTGGCCAGATTTTTTGCTGATCGCGGGTCCCGTCGTGGTTGTCGGAATGGTCGGGAGATTCCTGCCACCCTGGGCCTGGATGTGGAGCCTGGCCGCCGCGATGTGGCTCGGTTTCAAGCTGAGCGCCCTTCGCCGCGTGCCTGCCGCGTTTCGTCATCCGGGGCGGGCGATGGCATTTTTCGCGTGGCCGGGCATGGATGCGTCGGCCTTCTTCGGCGGCGCGGTGTCGGAAAATCCGGTCCCCGTCGAGGGGGCGCTTTACGCGATCATTCTCGGCGTCATGACGATCTGGGGCCTCACTCCCCATTTGGCGGAGCCGGTGGCGCGCGGCTGGCTGGGGATGTTGGGAATGATCCTGCTGCTGCACTTTGGAACCTTCGCGCTGTTGGCGGCGGGTTTGCGGCGGGCGGGCCTGCCGGTTCGACCCATCATGGACGCCCCGTGGCGGGCGCGAACCCTCGCGGAATTCTGGGGCGCGCGATGGAATCGCGCCTTCAGCGACATGGCGCGGGTGCTGGTTTTTCGTCCGTTGACGCGGCGTCTCGGCATCGCGGCGGGCACGCTGGGCGGTTTCGCGGCCTCGGGCCTGGCCCACGAAATCGTCATCTCGCTCCCGGCGGGGGCCGGATTCGGCGGGCCGACGGCTTACTTCCTGCTGCAGGGATTTGGGGTGCTGGCCGAGCGGCGTTTCGGCTGGAAAAGCCGGGCATTCGTCCGGGCCGTGACGCTGCCGGCCGCCGCGATCCTGTTTCATCCGCCTTTCCTGAGGCGGGTCATCGTTCCCTTCCTCGATCTGATCGCCTGAAATCCCGTTGCGCCATGTCCACGAATATTCTTCTGCTCAAACTGGGCGGGCTGATGCATTTCGGCATCCTCATCGCCAGCGCCCTCGCGCCGGCCGCGCTGAACTGGCGCGAGAACCTCGCGCCATTGCCGAAGCTGCTGCGCCAGATGTTCTGGGTTTACGGAGCCTTCATCGTCCTGACGATCGTCGGCTTCGGAACGCTGACCCTGTTTCAGGCGGAGCGTCTCGCGGCGGGAGATTCGCTCGGGCGGAGTTTTTGCGCGCTGGTCGCGCTCTTCTGGGCGGCGCGGCTGGGGGTGCAGTTTTTCGTGTTCGACGCGAAGCCCTGGCTGACGCGGCCGCTGTATCGCTGGGGATACCATGGATTGACCGCGGTGTTCGTCGCGCTGGTCGCGATCTACGGGAGGGCGGCGTTGGGCGTTGGGTAAAAAGTGGAAGGTAAAAAGTAAAAGGTAAAAAGTTAAACTTGAGCGGCGACATCGGCGATGAAAACTAATTCGAAAATTGTGATTGCGGGCGGGAGTGGATTTCTTGGGCGTCTCCTCGTCGAGCGCCTCGATCCGGAGGGCGTTGAGAGTGTGGTTCTGACGCGGAGTCCGGGGGATCATCGAGGTCCGGGGCGGGCGGTCGCCTGGGATGGGCGCCATCCCGGTGATTGGATGATGGAACTCGACGGCGCCGACGCGCTGGTAAATCTCACCGGGAAAAACGTGAACGATCGACCAACCCGCCGACATCGGGGCGAGGTAAAGGCGTCGCGGGTTGATTCGGTGCGCGTGCTTGGCGAGGCGATTCGGCGGGTGGGTTGTCCCCCGCGACTTTGGGTCCAAGCCAGTTCATTGGCGATCCACGGCGACGCCGGTGATCGGATCTGCGACGAGGCGACGCCGTTGCCGTCGGCCGCGGGTTACCCGGTCAACGTTTGCCTCGAATGGGAGGCGGCGCTGGGCGAGGCGTTGTTGCCGGAGATGCGCGCGGTGGTGCTGCGAATCGGATTCGTGCTCGGAATCGAGGGCGGGGCGTTGCCCTTTTTGGCGAAGCTGGCGCGTTTTGGATTGGGGGGCACGATCGGTTCGGGTCGCCAGTGGATCAGCTGGATTCATCGCGACGACATGGCGAATCTCTTTGTCGAGGTGTTTGAGAATCCCGCGCTGGCCGGGGTGTATCATGCCACAGGACCGGAGCCCGCGACGAACCGGGAATTCATGCGGGAGTTGCGTCGTGTCTTGGGGGCTCCGTGGAGTCCGCCAGCTCCCGCCCCCGCGGTTTGGACCGGAGCCTGGATGTTAGGAAGCGATCCAAAAATTGCGCTCACGGGCCGTCGCTGCGTTCCCGCTCGACTGTGCGATAGCGGATTCGCGTTTCGATGGCCGAAGTTGGCTCCGGCGCTTGAAAATCTCTATCCCCAACGCAAACGCAATATCTAAGCCAATCCTTCATGAAACTCGATCCCGATCTCCTCCGTCCCGTGCTCGTCGCGGCCGCCTGCGGCCAGCTTGCCATCGCGATGATCAATCTGCGTCTCGATCGGCTGCTGGGCTGGCGGGCTGAGCTGGACACGCTTTCGCTTTTGTTGCGCGAGGTGTTCTTCATCCACAAATGGTTCATCACCATCACGCTCGTCATTTTCGGCGTGGTGACGCTCCGGTTCGCGGGAGAATTCGCGGCCGGCACGAACGCTCTCGGGCGCTGGCTCGCGGCCGGAATTGGCCTGTTTTGGGCGATCCGGACGGGTGTCCAGTGGCTGTATTACGACTGGAGCCACTGGCGCGGGAAAGCGGGCCGGACGGCGATCCACTGGACGCTGACGATCTGCTACGGCGGTTGCGCGGCGGCTTATCTGGCGGCGGCGCTTGGCTGATTCTTTTGGAAAATGAAGGCCTTTCCCGAATTCAACCCTGTTGACCCGGAGACCCAACCCTGTTGGGTGGACGACCCAACCCTGTTGACTCGGGAGCCGTCCGCCGCCGGTTTGCGGCGCATCCGGTCGCGCCGGGGCGAGCCGCTTTTCCTGGCGGACTGGGACGCGGCGCTGTTTCTGCACTTCGAGGTGTCGCCGGAAAAACTGCGGCCGTGGGTGCCGTTCGAGCTGGACCGGTTCGAGAACGGTCGGGCCTTTGTCTCGCTGGTGGCCTTCACGATGCGGCGCCTGCGCCTCGCGCGGGGCGGCGCGCCGGGCCGCTGGATGTTCCGGCCCATCGCGACCCATCCCTTTCTGAACGTCAGGACCTATGTCAGGGGTAACGGCGGCGTCGAACCGGGCATTCATTTTCTCCGCGAATGGCTGCCGAATCGCCTGGCCTGCCTGCTGGGGCCGCCAATCTTCGGATTGCCCTACCGGTGGGGCTGGCTGGACTATCGTCACGACTTCGGAGCGGGCCGGATCGCGGGCGAGGTTCGGGCCGAGGGGGCGCGGCTGGCTTACCGGGGGACGATTCCCGCCGGCTCGGTCGCGGGGCCCTGCCGGGCGGGAACTTTGGACGAGTTTCTTCTCGAGCGGTACACCGCTTTCACGGTTCGGGGAAGGCGGCGGGGGTTTTTCCGGGTCTGGCACGAACCGTGGGATCAGGTGTCGCTCCCGATCGAGCTGATCGACCGCCAACTGCTCGAAAAGGCGCCGGGCGGGAAATCCTGGGCCGCGGAGGCGGAATTTGTCGGCGCCAACTTCGCGCCGGGCGCCGTCGATGTCTGGATGGGCAGACCAGCCGCCGCCGCGGGCGGCGGAAATCCGAATCTTTAAATCCGAAATCCAGACCACAAATGGGCCCGAACGAACACGAAGATTTTTGGAGCCGCGAATGGACGCGAATGGACGCGAATCTTTTTGATCGGCTCCGGGGACTCTGAAATCCGAATCCTGAAATCGAACCTCTGATATGAATCCCATGAAAACCGAAAACACTGATCGAAGCCTGCTTTATCAACTGAAACTCGTCTGTCGCTGGTCGCTGGGGCTGGTGTGGATCTGGGAGGGTCTGGTGCCGAAGATGCTGCTGACGACGGCGACGCAGCGGCAACTGGTGGAACGCTCGGGCCTTTTCTGGCCGGACCCGGATCGCTTTCTGATCATCCTGGGGAGTTGCATGATCGTGGCCGGCCTCGTCCTCTGTGCCGGGTGGCTGGAACGCTGGGCGGTCCTGGTGGCGAGTCTGGCGATGACGGTCCTGATTTTCCTGGTGGTGGGGAACAACGCCGATTCGCTGCGCGATCTTCACGGCGGAATCGCGAAGGACGCCTGCCTCTACGCGGTCGCCTGGGTGGTGTGGAAGCTGGCGCCGGTCGTGCCCCGCCGCCCGTGACCCGGTGAAAAGCCCCGCGGATTTGACAGGGGCGGCCGGCGTCCTTTGAGTGGGCGAACCATGATGGACGTTCCGGGAATCACGATCGTGGAAATGCCGCACGGCGCGGCGGCGTGGCGGGAGGCGGTGAAACTGCGGGAGCGGATCCTGCGCGCGCCGCTGGGCCTCGAGTTTTCGCCTGAGGAACTCGCGGCCGAGTCGGGCGACCTGCATCTCGGGGCCTTCGAGGCGGTGACGGGCGCGGTGATCGGCTGCCTGGTTCTTTCGCCGGTGGAGGGGAAGCCGGGCGCCTGTCGGATGCGACAGGTCGCCGTCACCGAGTCGCGCCGGGAGGAGGGCATCGGCGCGGCGCTGGTGATGCGCGCGGAGGTTTTCGCGGCGGCGCGGGGGTTTCGGGAGATGACCCTGCACGCGCGGGAGTCGGTGGCGGGCTTCTACGAGAGGCTCGGCTACGCGGCGGAGGGCTCGCCTTTTGTCGAGGTGACGATTCCCCATCGCGCGATGCGGAAAACGCTGGAGGCACCGACTGAGAGCGGGTGAGGCGGGGGAGGATGCTCGGTATCGGCAATTTCTCCTTTGGTATTGGGAGTGGCTTTCGTGCCCTAGCCCGGGGGCCAAAAGATCTCTTGCCAGGAATGGTTATCCATTCCTATCTTGACGGTCGATACCACACCGACGTAAATATGTCAGGCAATCCCACTTCTGCCTCGTCACCTCATTGGGAACCCCCACCTCCGGAGCATCTCCAGCAGATGCTGCCGCAATACGAGATCATCGGCATCATCGGCCGGGGCGGCATGGGAGCGGTATATCGGGGCCGCCAAGCCAAGCTCGACCGGGACGTGGCCATCAAGGTCCTGCCCGAAAATTTTACTTGCGGCGAAGATGAACTGAATTTCGCGGCTCGCTTTCTTCAGGAGGCTCGAGCCATGGCCAAATTGAATCACCCGGCCATCATTTCCGTTTATGATTTCGGCGAGACGGAGGAGGGGCAACTCTACTTCGTGATGGAATTTGTGGACGGGATGGATATTCACCAATATCTCCATCACCACGGTGGCCAACTGCCCCAGGATCAGGCGCTGGCGATCGTGGCGCATGTCCTCGATGCACTCGATTACGCCCACGGCAACGGAATCGTCCATCGGGATATCAAACCGGCCAACGTCCTGCTCAACCAAGAGGGGCGGGTGAAAATCGCCGACTTCGGGCTGGCCAAGAAGTTCGGCGAGGAATCGGGCGACTCGGTGCCAGCCCTCACGATGACCAACGTGGCGATAGGCACGCCGGACTTCGTGGCGCCCGAGGCGCTGGAGGCGGGGCGAACGGTCGATCACCGCGCCGATCTTTACGCGGTGGGAATAATGCTTTACCAACTGCTCACCGGCAAGCTGCCGCGGGGAAGCTTCCAGCCGCCCAGTGTGCTGGTGCACGGGATCGATCCGCGTATCGACGAAATCGTGACCAAGGCGACGGCTTCCGATCCCGATTACCGCTATCCAACGGCTTCGGCGATCCGTGCCGATCTGGACGCAATTTTCTCGCGCCCCATGGCCCGGGTAGAGGCGGGAGAGGACGGCGAGGCGGTGCCCGTCGCGGTGCCGGCGACCACCTCGGTAAGGAAGGGGGGCTCGGCAAAACCCGGAGATCACGTGGCCACCAAGGAGCGATCGAAGCTCCCGCTTTTTCTCGGAATCGGCGCGACGGCCGCCATGATCGTCGGCTTGGCCATGATGGCGACCCGAGGCGGAAAGGAGACGGAAAAGACGGCACCGCCAGAACCCGCCGGAAAGCCCTCCGTGGCAGCGGTCGGAACGGCTCAGCCATCTGGCAAAGGTCCGGAATCCAAACCAAAGGCCAAACCCTCGAACCCGAAATCAAATCCTCCCACCTCGCCGGTACCGCCGCCCCAACCCTCCAATCCCTCCGCTCCTCCATCTTCGGTGGCCCAATCTCCTGCGAAGGCACCGGTGACAAGGGCCTCTCCCGCTCCCGAAACCACCAAGCCCACAGCCGAACCCAAACCGGAGCCCGTCACTGCCAAAGCCGCTCCGGCGGAGCCGATGGCTTCCGCTCCTGTTTCCCCGACCACTCCGGCTCCCGCAGTCGAGGCGAAGCCTGAAGCGCCCAAACCTGCCGAGTCCCCCTTGACGGCCATTCCCGGCTTCCGGACGCGCGCCGACGGATACCTCAGCGCCCGGAAGTCCCAGGTCAGCGCCCTGGCGACCAATTATCTGCGCGGTCTCGATGCCCGGCTCAACCAGGCCGCCGATGGAGGCAATCTGACCTTGGCCAAGGCCTTTCGCGGCGAAAAGGCCCGGGTCGAAGCGCTCCAGAAGAGTCTGGCCGCCGCGATCACCGATCCGGTGGCGGCGGTGGGACAATCCGCCACCCTGCCCGACCTGCCCGAGGGATCGCCCGCGGAGCTGGCCGCCCTGCGGCAAACCTGGGAAACGGAGCGCCAGAAAATCCGCGATGATCTGGACGCCAAACTGCGCCAGTCGCTCCAAGCCTTGGAGAGGGAGTTGACCAAGGCCCGCGAGTTTGAACTGGCGGATGCGGTGGTCGCGTATCGCCAAGGGCTCGAAAAGCCCTCCTCACCGGCGATCGCTGCTACAACGGAATCCGCCGCCATGGCTGTCTCCCCTTCCGATGCAGCGGGCAAGAGTGCCCGCGCTCCGTCTCCCTCCGATCTCGCCGCCGCCACCAAGGAGAATCCCTTCGAGAACAGCCTCGGCATGAAGTTCGTGCCCGTGCCGGGGACGAACGTGCTGTTTTGTATTCATGAGACTAGGTGGAAGGACTTTGCAACCTACGCAATGGCCAGTCCCTTGAAAGTCAATGAAGAGTGGAAAATCCAAACCATCGACGGTTTCCCGCTGAGGGACCGATCAGAGGATCACCCGGTGATAAGGGTGAGCTGGGACGACGCCAATGCGTTCTGCGCCTGGATGAGCCAGAAGGAAGGCCTGATCTACAGGCTACCGACCCGGGCAGAATGGCTGATAGCTGCGAGCGGTGAATATCCGTGGGGCACGGGTTGGCCTCCCCCGAATGGAGTGGGCAACTTCAGCGACGCCAGCCGCAAAGCAAAGGCACCGAGTACGGAAGAGGACGCCCAATATCTGGATGATTACGACGATGGATTTCCTACCACTGCACCGGTGATGAGCTTTCCCCCGAACGAGTTTAAAATTTTCGATTTGGGCGGAAACGCAGGCGAGTGGTTACAGGACATCTCTAATCCAGCAAAAGGGAGTCGCTCCATTTCTCCATCGAGTTGGTCGGAAGGAGGTGCCAAAGCGAAGCTTCTGTCGTCCCATTCTGTCGGCGCTTTTCCCCAATCCCGGTATTCGTGGAGCGGCTTCCGCCTCGTCCTCGAAATCGGCGTTCCCGCAACGTCGCCGGCCCCCACCGCACCCGCCAGCCCTGCCATCGCATCCGCCCCAGCTGGCACCCTGAAAAATCCCTTTGGCTGGAAGCCTATCCCCGTCAATCCCTTCCCTCTGAAGCGCCCCGAGCTTCCCACCACCCCCTGCCGGGTCGTGGCGTGGCGGCTGGATGGGAAGCCGGTGGACGAGGCGACCTTCCGCAAGGAATTCGGCGGCGTCCCGGCGGACATGGGGGAGGTGGTGGATTTGTGGGGTTACTCATCCATCAGTAGTCGATTCATGTATCCCCTCTCCTTGGATCGAGAGGGAAAGGTTCGCCTGCTGAATCAGCGGTCCGCTTCCTACCTGCCCAACGAACTCAAACCCGGGGTCGCTCTGTCGGGAGGTCGTCATATCAGTGCTGTTCTCCACGGAGATGGGACCGCCACCATGCTGTTCCTGTCGGACTCGGCGACTCAGTCGAAGGATCTCTTCGAATCCGTGGCTTCCTGGAAAGACCTGACCGCCATATCCATCAGCGAACGGCACATTCTGGGGCTGACCTCTTCCGGTATTCCTCTGGCGACTGGAGACAATGCCTTACTCCAATGCGAAATTCCGCCATCCGTCGCGAAGGGCGCCCTTCAGGTCTTTGCTCTTGGAAGAACCAGTTGGATTCTGGGCCGATCCAATACGACATGGAACATTGAACGGTTTGGCGATACCCGCTGGACGAGCAACATGAGTCCCAAGCCCGGCGACTCGGTCTTCTTCACAGAGACCCTCTTCGTGGCCGACAATCGAGGCCGCCTTTCCTTCAGCAGCGCTGCTCCCGGAGTTCCTCAAGGCATCGACAAGATCGCGGGCACCCCACGAGACATTCGCGATGTTACCCTGGCCCAGGGAAAATTCGAAGACGGTATGTTGGCCGCCGCCGCCCTCCGGGAAGGGGAGGATCAGTGGCGGTTCTGGGGGGACCGCGGGAAACTGGGAGGGTTCGACACGAAATACTGCGAAGCCAAGGCCGCCGGCTGCTGGAAGCTCTATCCCATCGGCGACTACGTGATCGCCCTCAAGCCCGTCGCGAACCTGAAGCCGGACGACTGGACCGGGGCCAAGGACGGGGCCGCCTCCCCGCCCCCCGCCCCGAAGCCGGAAACCACCGCGCCGGCCGCCGCCGTCTCCTTCCCCCTGCCCATTCCCAAGCGTCCCACCGTCGCCGGACGCCTCGAGGTCTATCGCCGCGATGGCAAGCCCATCGGCTCTCAACCCGATGACAACGGCCTCGCCAAGCTACCCGCCGACCTCGGCAACAACGTGGTGGCCATTTCGGTGGGTTCAAACCCGGATGACAAGGGAGCCATGGCCGTGGCGCTGCTATCGGACGGCACGGTGCGGCTCTGGTCTTCGGGAATCGACTCAAGCCCCGTACTAATTGACCGCCCCATTCCCGATCCCACTTTGAGCTTGGCCGGAATCGTCGAGGCGAAGGCGGGAACCGGCAAGGCGGTCTTTCTCAATGAACGGGGCGAGGTGTTCGGAACGGGAGGCGAAGGCTTCACCCCCGGGCCGGTCACCGCACCGCATGCCGCCGTCCCGGCTTCCCTGCCCGGACACGCCGTGAAAGTCGACTTGAAGAACAACCCCGCCTTTGCCCTCCTCGCCGATGGGAGCGTGGCGGCCCTCGCAGGCACGCCGAATCAGAAGTGGGTGCCCGAGGGGCTACCCCCGTCGGTCGCCATCGCCGCGGGCTGGGGCTGCTGGGCGCTCGGAGCCGACGGCAAATGGCGGGGCTGGTATGATAGGGAGCCTGGAAAGATCGCCGCAGAGGTGGCCTCCCCAGATGGCGCCATCGCCCAAGACGCCGGTGGCTCGGGACTCTTCTGGATCGATCGGAAAGGGAAGCGACAGGGAGCGCGTTACGATGGCTCCGCCGCGCTCCACCCGCGTATTGCTGGCATCACCGTACCCTCCCGACAACTTCTCGTAGGCAATTCAATCGTTGCGCTGGAAGTGGATCGCGGTGAATGGCAGCTCGCGATCGTTTCAGGGGCTGGAGAGCAATCCGACTTAGAGGCCAAGCTCCGCGGCTGTTCGTCCATTGCTTCGTCAAATGTCTACGTCTTTGGGATTCGTCCCCTGGGTAAGTGATCGTCGTTGGGCGGAGTTCGTACTTCATCCCTTCCTTTTTGCAATACCTGCATTTCCCGTGGCACGCTCGTTCCGCCAATCATGGAACGAGTCTCTCGCGCAGCTTCCTGGCCAAAAAAAACCTTCCCGGCGAGGTCGCCGGGAAGGTTTTTCGAGAATTCGCAACGCGGGGGTTCGGCGTTCTTCGAAAGGAAGGCTCGGTCAGATCGCGCCGACGAGACCGTCGGAGGTTTCGGGAATGAGGTAATCCTCGGCCCGCTGCAGGGTTTCGGTGCAGGCCTCGATCCACTGGGTGAGCTGGACTTCGGCGAAGCGCGGGAGGTTTTCCATCTGGTCGATGGCGCCGCAGAGATCGAGCCCGGAGGATTCGAGGGCGGTGGCGAGGTCGTCGCCGATCGCGGGGAGGTTCAGACACACGGCACCGAGATAATTGGTGGCCTTCGCGGCGTAACTGCCCTTCCACTTGTTCGGGACGGAACCCTTGGGCTCGAGCGGCAGGTGGGCGATGACGTAGTCGGCCTGGTCGGAAAAGAGATCCACGAGATCGACAATCTCCTCGTTGCAGCGCTCGGAGGGATGCTCGGGAATGACGAGCGTCATCTCGACATCCATCTCGGCCAGGAGCGTGTCGAGTTCCTCGGCTTCGCAGAAGTCGGCCCAGTTGCGGGCAAGGCCGCTGGCGACGTCGATGACGACGGCCTGGTTCTTGTCGAGAGCGCGGATGATCTGGGACAGCTCGATTTCTTCGTCCATGTCCCAGAACTCGCCTTCGAAGTGTTCGTCGACGTCTCTTTCGTCCGACGTGACGAGTTGGTGTCGGATTTCGTGATCCGAGAGGTAGGTGGAAATGGCCCGGGAGACGGTGGACTTGCCGGAGGCCTCCAGGTCGTTGAGGATGACGATGAGCTTTTTCATGGCACGATGCGGATGCGAATGTGTGGAAATTATAAAAAACATTGCTTCTAGCACAAGCGAAATTTTTTTAAAAATCCGAAATTTTCATAAAGTCTGATATTACGATTTGGATGTGAGTTGCATCCACCGCCTCCCGAGGGCTAGGATGGGGCCTCTCATGAGCGCTCCCGTTTCTCCCTCGTCCGCCGCCGCCAAAGACCTGATCGAGACCGCCCGCGCCGATGTCTGGCTCTGGGCGGTGCGGCTTTTCAAGACCCGCACGCAGGCCGCCGACGCGTGCCGGTTGGGGCGGGTGCGTTGCCAGGGGCAGGCGGTGAAGCCTTCACGGGCGTTGCGCGTGGGCGACGAACTGACGGTGGAGACCGAGTCGGGCGACCTCGTTCGCACGGTGGCGGTGCGCGCGGTGCTGAAACGCCGGGTCGGGGCGAAACTGGTGGCCGATTTCCTGGAGGACCGCACGCCTCCGGAACTCTGCGAAGCCGCCGCCGCGCGTCGCCGGGAGCGGGCGCTCGCCGAGCCGGAGCCGCGCGAGGCCGGCACGGGCCGCCCCTCGAAAAAGGAAAGGCGCGATCTCGACGAGGTCCTCGCCGAAGCGGAAGACCGCGAGGCGCTCTACCGGAAATTCGACCGCGCCTTCCGCGCGCCTCTGTGGATGCTCGCGTTCTTATCCCTGGCCGCGGTTTTCGGCGGGAGAAACGCGGCCGCCCTCGATTTCGAGCCGAAGGAAACCGCGCTGAGCTTCAAGATTTCCGAAAACCTCATCGTCTTCGCCGACGAAATCGCGCCCGAGACCGACGCGGCGACCGGGGCGCTCACCGGCCTGGCGGCCGTCGGGGGCGTGGTCATCAAGGCCAAGCCCGAGGGCGCGCCGGACTGGGTGCTGGTGCGTTGTGACAAGGCGACCTACAACGCCGCCGGGGACGAAGTCATTCTCACCGGCAGCCCGGCGGTGAAATCGGGCCCGCAGATTCTCCGGGCGACTTCGGACGAAACCTACGTCCGGGTCGCGCGGGCGAGCGGGAAGTGGGAGATCAAAGGCCCCCACAAGATCGAGCTGAACCTCGGCGGGCTGAAGAAGAAAAAGTAGGGCGAGCGCCTTCCCGAATGGGTCGCGGCGGGAAAACTCCCGCGTCAGAGCTTTCCGAGGGCGTCGTCGAGCGCGGCGAGCAGATTGTCGATCGTCTCGTCGGTTTCGTCGCCCATGTTCGAGAGGCGGAAGGTCGTGCCCTTGATCTTGCCGTAGCCGCCGTCGAGGGCGAGGCGGTGATCGTCGCGGAGCCGTTTCTGGAGGGCGGCGACATCGATGCCGAGATTGTTTTTCACGCAGGTCAGCGCTTTGGAGCGGTAGCCTTCGGGCGCGAAAAATTCGAAGCCCTTCGACTCGACCCACCGGGCGACCTTGGCGTTCAGGTGCTCGTGCCGCGCGTGGCGGTTGGCGACGCCCTCGGTGAAAATGCGGTTCAACTGATGGCGCAGGCCGTGGATCGTCGCGATGCACGGCGTGCTCGGCGTCATGTCCTTTTCCTGGTTTTTCCTGAACTCGATGAAGTCGAAGTAGTAGCCGCGGTCGTTCACCCGCTCGGCGCGGGCGTAGGCGGCCTCCGACACCGCGAAAAGCGCGAGCCCGGGCGGCAGCGCGAGGGCTTTCTGGCTCCCGGTCAGCATGACTCCGAGGCCCAGTTCATCGAAGGCGGTCGGGACCACCGAAAAGGACGAGACCGTGTCCACCACCAGCAGCACGTCGTCGAATTTCCGCACCGCGGCGGCGATTTCCTCGAGCGGGTTCATCACGCCGGTCGAGGTTTCGTTGTGGATGAAGGTGACGGTGTCGAACTCGCCCGTCGCCAGCCTGGCCTCCAGCGCGGCGGGATCGACCGGCTCGCCCCATTCGAACTGGAGGGCTTCCGCCTGCTTGCCGCAGCGCGCCGCGACATCGACCCACTTGTCCGAGAAGGCGCCGGAGCAGCAGCACAGCACTTTCTTGATCACCAGGTTGCGGATGGCGCCCTCCATGACGCCCCAGGCGGACGAGGTGCTGAGGAAGACGGGTTGCCTCGTCTGGAAAAGCTCCTGCAATCGCGGCTGGATGCCCGCGTAGAGCGCCTGGAAATCCTTGCCGCGGTGGCCGATCATCGGCGCCGCCATGGCGGCATAGGTGTCTGGCGAGACCTCGACGGGACCGGGGATGTGAAGGCGGATGTGTTCCTGGGTCATGGAAGCGAAACGGGGAGATGGAAGCGGGAAAAATTTCGCGCCAATAAGGATGCTCCCGCGCGCTTGTAAAGCGATTTGGGGCGCGAGCCCCGCGTGTCAGGCGGCGTCGCCGGGCCGTGGCATGGCCATCCTGGCCGTGTTATCGCGGAAGGCGTTTCCCGCCGAAAACCCCCGCCATCCCGTCACTCCGGGTGCGGGATTGCCTGATCCGTGGTCCGGCACCCCCCCCGGTTCTTTGACCATCACCCTTATTCGTTCTCCTTTTCCGGCTCCGGCAGCCCCAGCCGCTCCCGTGCCGTCGCGAGGTATCCAGGGTCGATGTCGTAGCCGATGAAACGGCCCACGCCCGCCTCGCCCGCCGCGATGGCGGCGTGTCCGATGCCGAGGAAGGGGTCGAGCATCACGGTGTCGGCGGGCGCCTTTCCGTGGAGGAGAAGGCACTGCGTGGCGAGCTTCGCGGGAAATGTCGCGGGGTGGGGGCGCTCCTTGTCGCGGCTCAGGATCGTTTCGTAGGGAATGAACCACGTGTTGCCCCGGCAGCGCGTGTCGCGGCCCCCGGTGTGTTTCCAGCGGGCGATGTTGCTCTTGTCCGCGTAGGGAACGCCGGCGGCGCGGCGGTCGAGCGGCACCCGGCCGGTCCGGGTGAGGTGAAAGACAAACTCGTGGCAGTCGTTGACGAAGCGCTTCGAATTGATCGGCTTGAAATGCCCCGCCGACACCGTCTCGCCGGCGCGCGTCTCGACGGTGATCGACTTGATCCAGTGGATCGTGTTTTGCAGGACGAAAAGGTCGCGCAGGGCGAGAATGACCTCGTGCGGCAGCCAGGGATCGGCCGGGGCGGCGCCGATGTTGAGAAAAAAAGAGCCGTCCTCGCGCAGGACGCGGCGCGCCTCGGAGGCCCATTCGCGCGACCATTCGAGGTAGGCTTGGCTGTCGAGCTTGTCGCGGTAGGTGCCGTAGTCGATGCCGAGATTGTAGGGCGGCGAGGTCACCACCAGATCGACGCTGTCCGCCGGGAGCGCCCTCATGCCCGCCACGCAGTCGCCGTGATGAATCTCGAAACGCGTGCCGGGATATTTCGGCTCGCGGGCCTTCGCGAAGCCGGGCAACAGATCTTCCCCGGACGCGGGCGCGGACGTATCGGTCGGTTTCATCGAAAAGAAGGGGAGGCGAGCGTGTTTCGGAGGAAGCGTCCGAAAAGGGGGGATCGGTCGTAAATGTTTATTGTTCGAACCGCTCCAGCCGCGCGGCACGCGAATTGTTTGGAAAAAAGTGTTTGCGAAAACAAACAAACGTTTCAAACGTGCGTTTGAATCGTCCATTGGGCCGCTTTCCCGAAATCCGAATCTCGTCGTCCCTTCTTCCTTCCCGCCATCATGGCCTCGATCTCGCCTTCCACGGCCGCGCCCGCCGCCGATCTTTCGCCTCCCCAGGAGACGCGCGACCGCATCCTCGACGCGGCGGAAAATCTATTCGCCGACCACGGATTTTCGAAGGTCTCGCTGCGTCAGATCACGACCGAGGCCGGCGTGAACCTGGCGGCGGTGAATTACCACTTCGGCTCGAAGGACGCGCTCGTCTTCGAAGTGCTCTCGCGGATCGTCGGCCCCATCAATCGCGAGCGGTTGCGCCTGCTCGATTTGTTGGAGGGCGAATTCCCCGCCGGCGCGCCGGTGGAGCGGATCGTCGAGGCCGCCTTCCGGCCCGTCATCATGCGGATGGAACGATCGGACCGGGACGCCGCCGTTTTTCTGAAGCTCGCGGGCCGCTGTCTCGGGGAGCGCGAGGAATTGCTGCCCGAAAC
This sequence comes from Akkermansiaceae bacterium, assembly GCA_024233085.1. GTDB lineage: Bacteria > Verrucomicrobiota > Verrucomicrobiia > Verrucomicrobiales > DEV007 > JAEUHH01. The sequence continues at coordinate 6,743 of JACKQC010000004.1, read as the reverse complement.
CATGCTGCGGGTGTTTCGCGAGGTGGCGGAGCGGTTCACGGCGGCCTTTCGACGCGCCCTGCCGAAACTCGACGCCCGCGACATCTTCTGGCGCATGCATTTTTCCTTCGGGGCACTGGCGTTCGCCCTGACGAAAGGCGATCAGCTCAAAGTCATGTCCCAGGGCGCGGTGGACGCCATCGATCCGGAGGAAACCCTCGCGCAAATCGTCGCCTTCACCGCCGCCGGGATGGCCGGCGCGCCCGTCGCCGCGCGGAAGTCCCCGCCCAAACGCCAAACGCCGGTCGCCACCGCCGCGCTGGCCCTGATTGCCGGGCTTGCCCTGTCGAGCTGTGCCGGCACCTCGCCGAAAGACGCCAAACACCAGGCCGCCGTCGGCGAAGTCCCGGCGAAATGGCGGGCCGGCGGCGAAAACCCCGGCGCCGACGCCGGCGCCGACGAAAAAGCCGTGGCCGCCGAAAAATCTCCGGACCCGGTCCTGGCGGGCCGCGATTGGGTGGGCACCTTTGGCGACGACCGCCTCGGCGCCCTGGTCGACGAGGCGCTCGAGCACAACAAGGACCTTCGCGCCGCCGCCGCGCGCATCGAGATGGCCGAGGCCAACGCCCGCATCGTCGGCGCCAGTTTCGCGCCTCAGGTTGACGGGAAATTCCGCGGCGCGCGCCAGAAGCGCAACTTCATCGGCTTTCCCATCTTCGGCGGCAACGAGGCCGCGGGCGGCGGCGGCGGGGACACGGTGTCCTCGAATCTGAACAACGAGTTCGGCCTGTCGCTCGACCTGAGCTGGGAAATCGATCTCTGGGGCCGGCTCCGCGCCGGGCAGAGCGCGGCCGTCGCCGACGCCGAGGCGGTGAAAGCCGAGCGCGCCGCGGCGGAGCTTTCCATCGCCGCCCAGGTCGCGAAGGCGTGGTTCGCCCTGCTGGAGGCCCGCGAGCAGGCCGCGCTGGCCGAGGCGACCGTGGCGGGCTATCGCGACACGGAAAAAGCCGTGCGCGACCGCTTCGAGGCCGGGATCGAGGACGCCGGCCGCGGCCAGGCCTCGCAACTCAGACTCGCCATGGTCGACGTCGAGGCCGCCCGCGACAGCCTGGAGCAGCGAAGCGAAATCGTCGAGCGCGCCGCGCGCCAGTTGGAAGTCCTGCTCGGGCGTTACCCCGCCGCCGCCATCGCCCCCGGCGGGGAAAAACTGCCGCGCCCGCCCGCCGCCCCGCCGTCGGGCCTGCCGGGCGATCTGCTCGACCGCCGGCCCGACATCCAGGCCTCCGAGCGCCGGCTCGCCGCCGCCGACCAGCGCTTCGTCGAGGCCAAGCGCCGCGTGTTGCCCGCGATTTCCCTGACCTCCAGCGGCGGCACCAGTTCCGAGCAGATCGAGAACCTCCTCGACCGCAACTTCAGCATCTGGAGTCTCGCCGGAAACGCCGTGCAGCCGCTCTTTTACGCCGGCGTCATCCAGCAGGGCATCCAACTGAAGCGCGGCGAGGTGAAACAGGCCGTCGCCGAGTTCGAGAAGACCGCCCTCACCGCCTTCGGCGAAGTGGAAAACGCCCTCTCCGACGGCGAATCGCTCGCCCGCCGCGAGGCCGCCCTGCGCAACGCCGCCTCGCTCGCCCGTGAAGCCTGGGAAACCTCCGGCCGCGAGTTCGCCAACGGCACCGGCGACATTCTCACCCTGCTCACCGCGCAGCAGCGCCTCTTCGCGCAGGAATCCCGGCTCATCGCCCTGCGCCGCCAGCGCCTCGACAACCGCGTCGATCTCCACCTCGCCCTCGGCGGCGGATTCCGCGGCCCCGCCCGCGCCGCGACCGGGGACCGCCTCGCCGCCGCCGCCTCGACCCAGCCTCAGCCTCAGCCTTGACTGACCCATGAAACCCTTCCTCAAGATCGCCCTCGGCGCCGGCATCCTGCTGGCCGGCGCGTCCTTCGCGGCCCTGGCCTTCCTCACCCGGCCCGTCGCGGAGAAAAAGCCGCACGTCGAGGTGCTGCCCGTCGTCCGCACCCGGCCCGTCCGCCGCGAGGAGGTCCGCATCGTGCTGCCCTCGCAGGGACTCGTCGAAGCCCGGAAACGCACCCAGGTCGCGGCCGAGGTCGGCGGGAAAATCGTCTGGGTCTCGGAAAAGTTCGACACCGGCGGCGAGTTCGAAAAGGACGAGCCCGTCCTGCGGATCGAGGACGCCGACTACCTCGCCGCCCGCGCCCAGGCGGAGTCCGCGCTGGCCGACGCCCGCGTCGCGCTGGAGACCGAGAAGGCCCGGGTCGAGCAGGCCCTGCGCGACTGGGAGGCGCTCGGGCGCGAGGGGCAACCCAGCGAACTCACCCTGCGCAAGCCCCAGGTCGCCGGCGCCGAGGCCCGCGTCAAAGCCGCCGGGGCCGCGCTCGAAAAAGCCGCCCGCGACGTCGAGCGCACCGAGATCCGCGCGCCCTACGACGGCCGTCTCGCCGCCATCCGCACCGAGCTGGGCGCCTTTGTCGCGCCGGGCGCGCCCGTCGCCGAGATCTACACCACCGCGCCCTACGAGGTGCGGCTGCCCGTGTCGCTCGACGACTGGGCCTTTCTCCAGCGCGACGCGAAAGGCGGTGTCCGCGGCGGGGTGACCCTGTCCGCGCGCGTCGGCGGCGACAAAATCGAGTGGCCGGCCGAAATCGTCCGCGTCGAGGGCGAAGTCGAGCGCTCGAGCCGGTCGATCTACCTGGTGGCCGAGACAACAGGGTTGGGTCCCGGACCCAACCCTGTTGGGTCGGCGCCGGTTCAGCCCGGCCTTTTTGTCCAGGCCGCCATCGTCGGGCAGACCCGGCCGGACGTTTACCGCGTCCCGGCCGAGGCCTTCGTCGATCTCGACCGCGTCATGCTGGTGGACGACGACGACCGGCTCCGCTTCGCCACCGTGAAGGTGCTGCGGCGCGACGGCGACGAGGTGCTCGTCTCCGGCGGGCTGGAGGACGCGAGGCGCTTTTGCCTCACGGAACTCAGCGACGCCATCGAGGGACGGACCCGGGTGAAACCCCGCGACGAGGCCGGCGACGAGGTCCCCGTCCTCTCCGGCGAGCCGGCCGCCACCGCCGCCGAAGTGCCGAAACCCGCTTTCTAAATCCGAGACATGGAAAAGGCCATCCATTGGTTCGCGAAAAACCACGTCGCCGCGAATTTTCTCATGCTCCTCGTCCTCGTGATGGGGCTGGTGACGTGGTCGCGGCTGAAGAAGGAGATTTTTCCCGAGACCTCGATCGACACCATCGCCATCCGCGTCCCTTACCCGAACGCCACGCCCGAGGAAGTCGAAAAAGGCATCGTCGTCCCCGTCGAGGAGGCGATCCAGGACATCGACGGCATCGAGCGGCTCAAGTCCACCGCCGCGCTCGGCATGGGCGTGGTGCTCGTGGAGGTCCAGAGCGGCGAAAACGTCCGCAACGTGATGGACGACGTGAAAACCCGCGTCGACGCCATCCAGAACCTCGCCGAAAACGCCGAGGAACCCACCCTCGAGGAGATGATTCTCAAGTCGCAGGTCATGAGCGTGGCCGTCTCCGCCGACACCGACGAGAAAACCCTCCGCGGCATCGCCGAAAAAACGCGCGACGCGCTGCTGGCTTACGCGGACGGGCCATCCCGGATCACCCAGGCCACGCTCGGCGGGGTGCGGGACTACGAGATTTCCATCGAAGTGTCCGAAGAGACCCTGCGCCGCCACGGCATCACCTTCGACCAGGTGGCGGCGGCGGTGCGCCGCTCCTCGCTCGATCTGCCGGGCGGCTCGGTCCGCACCGTGGGCGGCGAGGTTTTGATCCGCACCGAGGCGCGCCGCTACACCGCGCCGGAGTTCGCGCCGATCACGGTGCTGACCCGGCCCGACGGCTCGGTCGTCCGGCTCGGCGACATCGCCCGCGTCCGCGACGCCTTCGAGGAAACGGACGTCGAGTCGCGCTTCGACGGCCGGCCGGCCATGCTCGTCAACGTCTTTCGCGTCGGCGAGGAGGACACGCTCAAGATCGCCGACACGGTGAAAAAATTCGTCCGCGACGAGGGTCCCCGCGTCGTGCCGCCGGGCGTGACGCTGGAGCTGTGGAAGGACGACTCGCTCTACCTGCGCGGCCGTCTCGAGCTGCTGGGACGCAACGGCCTGTTCGGGCTGGTGCTGGTGGCGATCGTGCTCGCGCTGTTTCTGCGGCCCAGCCTCGCGCTGCTGGTGGCGGTCGGCATCCCGGTGTCCTTCGCCGGGGCGGTGATGCTGATGCCCTCGCTCGGGGTGTCGATCAACATGATCTCGCTCTTCGCCTTCATCCTCGTGCTCGGCATCGTGGTGGACGACGCCATCGTGGTTGGCGAGAATGTTTACCGCCGCATGCGGCACGGCGAGGACCCGAAGACCGCCGCGCCCGAGGGCACGCACGAGGTCGGCGTGGTCGTCATCTTCGGCGTGCTGACGACGATGATGGCCTTCACCCCCATGCTGGGCCTCGGCGGCGTCAGCGGCAAGATCTGGCCGAACATCCCGCTCATCGTCATCCCGACGCTCGCCTTTTCGCTGTTGCAGTCGAAGTTCGTCCTGCCCTCGCATCTCGCCATGCTCAAGCCGCACGATCCGCGGCACGAGCCGGGGCCCATCCTGCGGTTTCAGCATTTTTTCTCGCGCGGGCTGGAGCGCTTCGTGGACGCCGTTTACCGGCCCGCCCTGCGCGTGGCGCTCAATCACCGCTACATTCTCCTGTGCGGCTTCATCGCGCTGTTCGTGGCGGTGATGTCGCTGGTGAAAAGCGGCCACATCAAGTTCAATTTCTTCCCCGAAGTCGAGGCCGACACCGCCACCGCCAAGCTCGTCATGCCCAAGGGCGTGCCCTTCGAGACGACCCGGAGCGCCGTCGCCCGGATCGAGCGCGCCGCCGTCCAGCTCGGCGAGGAGATGCGCGACTTCGACGGGCACAGCATCCTGCGCCACCGGCTCGCCAGCGCCGGCGCCCAGCCCTTCCAGATCGGTTTCCAGGCGATCGGCGGCGTCCCCACCTCCACCAACCTCGGCGAGGTGACCATCGAGCTGGCCGCCTCCGCGAACCGCTCGCAGATGGGGAGCGAGATCGTTTCCCGCTGGCGCGAGCTGACCGGCGACGTGCCCGGCGCCGTCGAGCTGACCTTCCAGACCCAGGCCGCCGGCGGCGGAAACGCCATCGACCTCGAGCTGTCCGGACCAGACCTTGCCGAACTCGAGGCCGCCACCGAGGAGGTCAAGGCCGCCCTCGGCGAGTACGAGGGCGTCATCGACATCGGCGACAGCAATCTGGAGGGCAAACGCGAGCTGCTGCTCGAAATCCTGCCCGGCGCCGAGGCGCTCGGCCTGCGCCTGGAGGATGTCGCGCGCCAGGTGCGCCAGGGCTTTTACGGCGAGGAAATCCAGCGCCTCCAGCGCGGCCGCAACGAGGTGAAAGTCTTCGTCCGCTATCCCCGCGACGAGCGGAAATCCCTCGCCGACCTCGACCGCGTCAAGATCCGCGCCCCCTCCGGCGCCGAGGTGCCCTTTTCCGAGGTGGCCGTCGCGAAATTTGGCCGCAGCGCCTCCGCCATCGAGCGCGCCGACCGCCAGCGCATGATCAAAGTCACCGCCGACGTCGACAAGGCCAAGGGCGCCAACGCCAACGAAGTCGTTGAGGCGCTGACGGAGGGAGCTCCCCCGTCGACTTTTCTGGAAAAAGTTAAAGCGAACTTCAAAGAGCGTTTTCGAATTCTCAAAAACGTGGTCCGCGGATGGATGGGAAAATCGGAGTTACCTCGCCCTGCCGACGGCTCTCTGGTGCAGATTACAAAAAAATACCCCAGCGTCCGCTACAGCTTCGAGGGCGAGCAGAAAGACCAGCGCCAGTCGGTCGGCGAGATGATGAGCAAGTTCGCGATCGCCCTGCTGGGCATGTACGTGCTGATGGCCATCCCGCTGCGTTCCTACGTGCAGCCGATGATCGTGATGAGCGTGATCCCCTTCGGCATCGTCGGCGCGGTGATCGGGCATCTGGTGATGGGATTTTCCCTCAGCATCATGAGCATGTGCGGCATCGTCGCCCTGGCCGGCGTGGTCGTGAACGACAGTCTCGTGCTCGTCGATTACGTGAACCGCCACCGCAACGACGGCCACGGCGTCGGCTCCGCCGTGTGGGAGGCCGGCGCGCGGCGTTTCCGGCCCATCCTGCTGACCTCGCTGACCACTTTCGCCGGTCTGACGCCCATGCTGCTCGAGACGGACATCCAGGCCCGTTTCCTGATCCCGATGGCGGTGTCGCTGAGCTTCGGCATCCTGTTCGCCACGGCGATCACCCTGTTCCTGGTGCCGGCGATCTATCTGATGCTGGAAGATCTGAAGGCCACCCTGCGCCTGCGCCGAAAAGTGCGCGACCTCGCCGCGGAAACTCCGCCCTCGGCGGCGACGACCGAGGCCTCGGATCGCGAATCCATTTCCATCAACCCCGCCTGAGGAAGTTTTTGCCCGGGAGGCGGCGCCCGCCGCGATTCGTCGCGCCGACCGGACGGAGCCGGCCCCTCCGGTGGACGGGAGGACCCTGGAGGCGCCAAAAAACGGTGTATCCCGCGACGTCGGAAGGTCCGGAAAACCGTCGCGCGGTGTTCCCGCGACGTCGGAAGGTCCGGAAAACCGTCGCGCGGTGTTCCCGCGACGTCGGAAGGTCCGGAAAACCGTCGCGCGGTGTCTCCCGCGACGTCGGAAGGTCCGGAAAACGGTCGCGCGGTGTTTCCGCGACGTCGGAAGGTC
>JACKQC010000003.1 GCA_024233085.1 Akkermansiaceae bacterium | reverse complement strand
CCGCGACGCGCAGGGTCAGCGAGTCGATCGGCTCCAGGGTGTAGTTGGCCAAGGGAATCAGGACGCCTGTTTTCCCTGGCAGGTAAACCGCGTCGACCAGAGCCCTGTCACAGCGGATCGGTGGCTCCACCTTCGCGTCCCGCACGGGAGTGAGGAGAAACTCCCGGATCTCGGCGGGGAATCGCCACGGGTTATAGCTGCGGTCGAGGAGACTGGCCTGAGCCATTTCGTCAGCTGTCAGCTCCGCACCGTCGTCGACCTTCTTCTGCAGGGCGGCCCGGTGGTCCAGCGCGGCCTTGATGTAGGAAAGGGCGGGAAGAAATCCGCAGCAGATCACCGCCCCTTTCCCGGCCGGCGCCCGGACGACCGCGGCGGCGCCATCCCCGAAGCTCGCCAGCGTTTCGGCACCAGGATTCGGAGCGAGAGACTGCTTTACGGAAAGAACCGAAGCGGAACCGCCTTCCCACCGCACCTCGTCCTTCGGCTGAAGGGTGGAAAGATAGCGACCCGAGGCCCGGAAAGGTTGCCCGTCCTCCAGAACGCCCCGAACGGCGGGAAGCAGGCGATCAAGCGTCGTCAGCGGGCGATCGAACTCATCGCGCTCCGCGGCCCCCGCCGCGAGCCAGAGCGTGCCGCCTTGGCTGACCCAGTCGGCAAGCTTCTCCGCCGCCGCCCGCGTCAGGTTCGGACCGGAAAGATAACAAACTCGGTAGCCGTCGAGCGCGCCGCGTTCGATCTGCCGCTCGGCGACGATGTCGACCGGCACCTGGGCGTGCGTCAGAGCCAGCCAAGTGTGCATGCGGTCGAATCCGTGGGAGTAGGTCTCGTCGATGGTCCACACGTCACTCGCCGAACCGTAGAGCAGGGCGACCTCCGCCTTGGCCGGCATGGCCGGTAGCAGCAGATCCTCCACCGCGCCGATCTCGCGGGTGATCGAGGCGTTCGCGGTCCAGGTCTCCGGTTTGCCCTGCCACACGTGCGACCGCCAGTAGGGACCGCCCTCGTGGGTCGCCCAGATGGGGCCGTAGGCGAAGTTGTTCAGAATCTTCACCCCGCGAGCCACCTCGCTGGTGGCCTTCAGTTTGATGTCCCACGGTTTCCGGCCCGCGTGGGCCACGAGGTGATGGGCGATCACCTGCCCGCGGTCACGGGCCGCGCCACGCATCAGGTCCACATTGTAGGAGGCGCATTGATAGGTGGAGGCTCCGTTCGACCAGTCTTCGCCCCAGATTGCGTTCTGATCGTCCGCGTCGAGCAGTTCGAAGTAATCGACGCCCTGGGCGTAGAAATTCCCGGTATAGACCGCTCCATCGCTGAAGTTCGCCAACACGGGAAAGGTTCCGCCATAGGCCGCCTCGGCCAGCCGCCTCTGGGTGGCCATGAAATCGCCGAGCGCCCGGGTCCGAAATCGCTGGGAGAAATAGTAGAGCCCGGGGAATTCGTGCCGCTGGTCCGGCGTGACGAGTTTCACCGCGTCCCAGCCGTCCACCAGCAGGTCGGCCGGAGATTTACCCAGTTTCCTCAACCACACCCGAAAGGCCTCGCCGTATGCCTGGTCCGCCGCGCAGAACTCCAGCGGTTGACCCGTCGGTTCGTCGGTCAATTCGCAAAAAACGACGTCTTCGACCCTGCCGCCTTCTTCTTTGAAGGCAGCCGCGGCGGATTCGAATTTCGCCGTCATCTTCTCCACGTCCGGCTGACAATAGGAGTCATTCGACTTCAGCCACGCGCCGCCGAGGTGGCGATGGTGCCCGGGAGTGAATCCGAAATAGTCCAGCGTCTTCATTTCCCGCGCCCGAACCCGCTCGTCGGGCGGTGTGAAGCTCGAATCGATCGAGGCGGTGACGAAAAAGGGAAACGTTTCGGGCCGCTTTCCGTGAGTCGGCCACTCGTGCGCGTCCGCCAGGGCGCCGGTCGCTTCCGCGATTTCCAGGTCGGTCTTGAGCAGAGCCCGGTTTTCGTCGTTCAATAGGTTCGGCGGTGTGAAGATCGAAACTTTGGCGGGCCGATTGTCCACCTCGATCCTCCGAACGATCGCCGTTTCGTCCGGTTCGGTCGCGAACTCAAAGATTGCCCGGAGGCGCTCCGCGTAGTCGGTGTAGCCGTGGCGCGCCGTGATGTGCAGCATCGCGCCGGAATCCTGGTAGATCATCGGCGTGATGTTGCACCACGGAGTCCGCTCGCCTCCGGTAAGCATTTCCGCCTTCGGCGGCGAAATGCCCGGTGTGGCGCCGACTCGGCTGATCGAAAAATGCTGATACCATGGCGCGTGGAAATGATCGGCAAAGACATGCACGTAGAGCGGCCGGTCGTAGCCATCCCCCAGCGTCACCCGCACCCAGGTCTGGGCACCATAGTCAAGGTGATTGGGCACCAATTTTTCATCCATTGTCAGCAGCAGACAGTCCACCAGGCGAGCCAGGCCGGAGGCGTTGCGGTTTTCGTGTTTACTCAGCCTTAGGGTAACTTCGCCCTCGGGAAGGTCGACTTCGAAGGAACCCCACGTCATGGTGTCCCGGGCCGACTTGCCTTCAAATTCCGCATCGAACAAGCCGTCGCCGAGCGGGCGGTCCCCGGACAAAGCCGCGACATGAAACGGCCCGCGCCACTTGGGGTGACTGCCGTAACGTACCCAGAGACGGTAGCGGCCCGCGTCCTTGATCGACACGGTCGTTTCCGCCGTGCCGGTCGCGGCGCCGGACGCGCCTCCCAACAGCGCGAGTCCCGAAGCTTGCTTTGCCCCGGCGCCCTCGACCTTCGACCAGCCTCCGGACGATTGAAATGCCTCCGCTTCGAGGAACACCTCACCCGCCCGCGCCGTCACGGCACCCATCACCAGGGAAGCGAAAACCGGAAGAAAAACGCGACCATTCACAGACCAAATCCATGCGCAATTCCGGCCCGGGCCACAATGGCCGATTCACGGAGGCGGATCCCGATCCGACAGGGTTGAGTCGCCGATCCAACCCTGTTGGGTCGATCTTCAAGGACGACTTCCGCTGGAGGCGAGGAAGGCGAGCAGGTCCCGCAATTCCCGATCAGTCAGCATGGTGGGAAGTCCGGGGGGCATCAGGGAGGTTTTCAGTTCGGTGCGCTCGACGATCTCCTCGGGCTTGAAGGAACGTTCCTTGCCCGTGATGTCGCGAAAGACATCGACGCTCGACGAGCGGAGCAGGATGCCGATGAAGCCGGTGCCGTCGGCCAGTTTCAACTGGGTCGGGTAAAACTGCGGCGCCACCTCGCGATGCGGTTCGAGGATGGACTGGAGCAGCGCCTCCCGACCGCCCTGCCTGCCGACGAGACTGAGATCGGGACCGACCACGTTGCCGCGCCCATTGTGGCGATGGCAGGTGGAACAAAGCGCGATCTTGGTGTGAAAAAACAGGCGCCGTCCGGCTTCGGGATCGGCCTCGCTGGAAATGGCATCGAGGCGCTTCTGCCAGCCCGCGGTGTCATCGAGTCCGGGACGACCCGCATTGAGCGATGTGAGGTCCGTCACGGCGGCGACCAGGGCGGCGGATTCGGGATGCGCCTTGGCAATCGCCTTCAACGTTTCCGTTTGCGTGTTGTTCAACGACGTCAGCCGCAAGGCCCTCAGCGATTCGTCTCGAATGACGGGCGCCGCTTCACCGGCGAGGGTCACCAACAGGGACTGGTGTGCTGGATCTGTCGATACCGCCAGACCGACGATGGCTTCGGCTCGCAGTTCGTCGGGTCGCGACGAATCAGCGGCGACTTTGGCGAGCAGGTCGCGGGCGCCGTCCTGGTTTCGCGCCGCGAGGGTCCGGGCCGCCTCGAGCGCAAGCCCGGGATCGGCCGAATCGAGGAACTGGGACAGCATCGCGTCGGTGACCCGCTTCTGGGCCGGGTCCACAAGGCGCAGGGCGAACCCTTTGAGCTTGTCGGGGACCGCCGGATTGGTGAGGCGTTCGACGAGTACCTCGGGATGGCTCACTCCCGCGTCAGGGTTGCCGCGCAGGGTATTCCACGCCGCGAGCGAGGCTTCGAAGAGCCTGAAATCGAGCGCAGGGTCGGCGAGTTTCTTTTCCACCTCGCCGGAAAACTCGGTCAATACCGCGTCGGAAATCCAGCGCAGGCGCTCGAACTGAATCTCGGGATTTGGGTCGGACGCCAAAGCGCGAACCCATTTGGGATCGTAGAGATCGACCCGGCGCAACGCCACCAGCGCCCAGACGCGATCGCCGTCGGACAGGTCACGGAGCGACTCCGGCGTCCACGACTGGCCGCGTCTTGCCAGTGCGGTGAGCGCCGCGTCGGAAAGGTAAGGATCGCCGCCTTTCGCATCCTCGAACAGTTGGGAATCGGTCGCGGCGGAATTTCCGGATCTCAGTTCTTTCGCCAGGGTGGCGGCCTCATTCATCGGTTCGGGCTCTTTCTGGATCCACTTGGCGGCGTCGGGATCGATCTCGAGTTTCCAGAGGCGGCCCCGTCCGTGGATGGGATAGGAACTGAAGACCCAGTCCGTCAGGTAGAAGGCCCCGTCGGGTCCGGGCGCCATGCAGACGGGACGAAAGAAATCGCTGCCTCGAAGGAGGGGAATCTGCTCGGAGGTGTAGCCGGCCCCCTGGCGGTGCAGCGGGTAATAGTCGATTCGATGCTCACTCCAGGAGGGAATCATCACGCCGCCGCCCAATTGAACGATGGCGCAGGGTCCTTCGCCGCTGCGGTGGACCATGCCGAGAGTACCGCGCAGCTCGCCGTTCCACGCCACAAAGGGATGATAGGCCGCGCCGCCATAGGCGCGCTGATAGCCGTAGTCAGCCCCTTCGATGATATTCAGCAGGCGGCACGGAGGGCTGCTGCCGGGATCATTTTCGGCGGCGAACATTTCTCCGTCCGGCCGCACCAAGAGGCCGAAGGGATTCCAAAAACCGCGGGCGATCCGCCGCAGTTCGCGGCCGTCCGCCGTGCAAACGAAGACGCCGCCCTCTCCCCGGCCTTTCACGGTTCGGCCGTCCTTGCCGGTGAGCGTCCAGTCCTTGAAGAAATTCTCCCCGAGCGAGAAAACCAGGTGGCCGTCCGGATGCCACGCCATGCCGCTCAGTCCGTTGTGGGGATAGTCCGCCTCGGTTTCCAGCACGGCGAGATCTTCCGAGACGTCGGCTTTCCCATCTCCGTCAGTGTCCTTCACCCGCAGGATGCGGTCGCGCTCGGAAAGGTAGATCCAGCCGTCCGGGCCGATTTCCACGTGCATGGTGGCGTCGGTCTCGTTGTAAAACACGCGACGGCTCTTCCCGTTCTTGTCGAACACCAGGATCTCGTCGTGCTCAGGTCCTTGGTAACCCTCGGGCCGGAAATGGGTGTGGCAGGCCGCCAGCCAGATGTTTCCCTGCTCGTCGACATCGATTCCCGTCGGGGTGACGAGATCGGGATGTTCCGCCAGCAGGGTCAGGGTGACGCCGGGCTGAAGCAGTTCGATCTTCGCGGGCAGCTCCGCCGGGACGTCGGGCGCCTTGGGCGGGGCGGCGGGTGGCGCGGCGAGGGCCGTGAGCGGGGTGACAAAGCAGAGGAACAAAGAGCGTTTCACGGGAATTACGGCGGCTCTGGGTTGGATTCGGAAAATTCAGGCGCGGCCGGAGAGGCCGGCCCACAGGAGAATCGTGGTGGCGAAGAGTTTGACGACTTCGGGTTTCGCCACTCTCAATCTAGCCCAAGCATCCATCGCCTCCTGAGATCGATCACAGGCGTCGGTCGCCTCTTGGCGCAGGAAATCCCGGGCAAAGTCATAGTCCGCCACATGTCTCAGTTCCTGAAGATCCCGCAAAGCACGACAAATCGTGGCAAGATCCGAATCGCCGACGATTCGGTGGGGATCGTGCCGATTCGCGGTGTCCCAGAACGGCTTCAGCAATGACGAACGGGGAGTCGGTTTTTCGAATTCGGTGCAGACATCCTTCAATTTCGCATGGGCGATCGCCCGGCGACCCAGATCTCGGAGGGGTTTGTTTGCCGGACCGCCACCCACCAAAAAGCGGGCGGATTCCTCGCCCAGAAAGTGAAACAAAGCGTAGTAAGCCGTGGAAATCGACCGCCGGATGCTCGCTTGGCGCGGTCGCCTCGGTTCCTTCGAAGCGAGGTGCCTAGCCTGACTGAGTAGCTCGGTCGAAAGGCTCACGAACTCGCGCCGGAGAGGGATTCGCCCAGTCGCCGGACCTCGGTCAACACCGGCACTTCGAAACCACCGCGTTCAAAGGCCAACTGATGCAGCTTCGCAATCAAGGGGCTGATCTTTTTCCATGGAATGGTTTCCGGGGGCACCGATGACGCGAAGTAGACCACCAAGCGAAACACCGGATCGCCTTCAAAGTCCTCGCCCGCGGACACTTCGACCCGCGAAGGCTCGGGCACCTCGATACGGGCACGAGCCAATTCCCGCACCACGCTTCTCACATCGGCGGCGGACAGCTTGGGAGGATTAAGGAGCATGTCGCGATTTTACTATGACGAAAGTCGAACTCAAGAACGGATCCGCGCCGCGCCGGCCGCGTTTTTTGCCCGTTCCAGCGCCGCCTCGATCTCGCGCTCGATCACGGGCAGGGGATTGAGTGGCGACATTGGGTCGGGCACTGCGCTGACTTCGTTGGTTTCCGGGTTCCAGTTCACCGGCCCGTAGCGGCAGGGCGCGGGATTCCCGGTGAGGATGTGGGCGCCGGCGTCGCCCTTGTTGAAGTGCCAGAATTCCTGCGGGAAATGCATGAACCCTCGCGCCTCCATCATCGCGGTGATGGCGAGTCGATTGTCGAGTTCTTCGGCGGAGATGTAGGGCGATCGCATCGGGGTGCGCTCGCTCATTTCCAAATAGGGCCCGCCGCGCCAGACCTCAGTGCGGTCTTCCCGGCGGAGCACGGAAATGTCGATCGCGGAACCGGACATGTGGGTCCCGATCTTCGGGATGTTCGCCACGAGGACGATCGCCCGGCGAAACACGAACTCGGGCGAGGGAATGGCACCTCCCAGTTCCCAGACGCATTTCCTGTGAATGGAATCGAAGACGGACGGCTTTCTGACCAGTTGCCGTTGCATCTCGAGGGTGCGGAATCCTTCCTCGATTTTCAGAACCCATCCGCGCTCGTTCATGTCCCGTCCGATGGCGACGACCTCGTCCACCAATCCCCGGCGAAGGAAATACACGCGGTCGAGATCGCCGGCGATCTTGGTGTCGGAGAACTCCATTTCCACGCCCGCCGCATCGGCGGCTTCCGGAAGGTTGGCGAACGGCTCGCCGCATTCCTCGACCGGGAAAGCGAGGAGTTTCTCGACCATGGCGTAGCCTTCCTCCATCTGCTCAGCCCAGTAGGCGCGGCGTTCCTTCTCGTTTTCGTCGGGATTCATGGTTCGAGGGATTCTCGTGAGGAGGGTTTTCCGATCCAGCCAAATCGAGCATAAAGTGCCGGCAGGAGGAACAGGTTCAGGGTCGTGCTGGTGATCAATCCGCCGAGGATGACGAGAGCGAGAGGCCGTTCGATTTCGTTTCCGGGCACGTCTCCCTTCAGGACCAGCGGCAGTAGGGCCAGGGCCGCCGTGGCGGCGGTCATGAGGATCGGAATGAGGCGCTCCTCGCTGCCGCGGAGAACCAGGTTCAGGTCGAATGGACAACCTTCTTCCCTTTCCAGATGTCGGTAGTGGCTCACCAGCAGGATGCCGTTTCTCGCGGCGATCCCCAGGACGGTCACAAAGCCGACCAGCGATCCCAGGGACAGGACACCGCCGCTCAGCCAGGCGGCCATTACCCCGCCGATGAGGGCGAAGGGCAGGGTGAGAGCAATGGAGCCTGCGGCGGCCTGCGCCTCCAACTTCGCCGCGAGCAATGCCACGTCCGCGGCACTGGCCTCGATCTGGCGGCGGGTGTGTTCCAAGGCCGACACTTCCCCGGCGTCAACCATGCGGCGGGTGGTTTCCGCGGCGGTCTTCGCCTCCTGGGCCAACTGTTCCGCCGTCATCGCCTTCGCCCGGGAAGCCTCGTAATCCGCCAGCGCGATGTCCAATTCGCCCTGAATGGCCGTCTGACGCGCGAGGAAAGCCGTCGCCGCGGACTGCCGACGCGCTTCCGCTTCGGCGATGGGACCGCGGTTGCCGTTGAGCGGCAATTCGACCGACCATCCCAGCTGCCATCGATTCTGGCCGGAATTGTAATCGTAGCCCGGCTTCAGATTGAAATCGGGATACTGCCTGGCGATCTCCAGGCGGAGCGCCGCCTCGGCCACGGCGTAGTCGGTCAGCAGTGCCATCAGGTCGGCACGCTGGGTGAGGGCCCGCCGGCGGCTTTCCGATTTGTCGACGTCCGGCAAGCGTTGGAACCCTCCCAGATCGAGCGTCACCGAATGGAGCGCCGAGACCGGCACGCCGACCGCTGCCGCCAATTTCGCCTCGCCGGTGGATTCGTTCCGTTTCGCATCCTTCAGCGCGAGCCGGGCGCGGTTCAGCGCCAGCCTCGCCTGGGTCAACTCGAAGGGCGACACGTCCCCCGCTTCCATCTGGGCCGTCAGCTTCTTGATCGCCTCCTCGTGGAGTCCCTGCTCGACTTCGAGGAGACGCAGGTTTTCCCGGGCCGCGTGAAGGTCCAGCATGGCGCTCCTCACCCGGGTCCGCGCCGCCCACGCCTGCGAGGACACCCGCCAGCGCGCCGCCTCGGCGGCACTCACCGCCTGCTCGATCCGCCGGTCCCGTTTGCCGGCCGTTTCAAACGGAATCGCCACATTGCCCGCGAGAAACCAAGGCGTGTAGGTCGCCCGGTTGCTGGCGAACTGGGGGCCGAAGGTGAACACCGGATTGGGCCGCTGGCCGGCCGTCTTCACCGCCGCCATCGCCTCGGCTTCCTGGGCCCGGGCCACCACCACCTCGGGAAAGAAATAGGCCGCCGCCAAGGCGAGACGGTTCACATTCCACGGACCCGTCCCGGCTTCTTCCTCCTCCAGAAAGTCGCGAAGCCCGGGATCGTCCAGAGACCGAGATCCAACGGCCGATGCGGACTGCTCCGGAGACAGCGGAACGGCTTCGTAGGAAACACACCCCGCCAGCGCCGCGGCGGCAAAACCCAGAAGCGCCAGCCGGTCGCGGCGGCTTTCTCGGCAATGAGTCGCAAACATGACGACCCCTCCCACCATCCGCCCCGCCGCGCAATGGAAAGTGCGGGCGCCCGAGGAGCGGATTTCACCCGCTTCACGGCTGCGCGTAGGCGGCCGCCGCCGCCGAGGCGCCGGGACCGCGATCGATCAACAGCCCGATGGCGAGCAGACCCAGCACGGCCACGCCACCGCCGTATCCGCCGCTGGCGGCGGCGACCACGGCGACCACCACGGGCGAAAAAATCATGAGCGCGATGATGAGGCCGCTGGCGGGCGGGTCGACGGGGTTTTCGAAAAGCCGCAACCGGGCGCGGCCGAGCTGGAGTCCGTAAATGACGTAGAGGGCGGCGACCAGCCCGCCGGCGAGAAGCAGCAGACCATAGAGCCACAGTTCGCCGCCGCCGGTGCGGGAGCCGAGCCGGTTGAGCAGGGCGCCCGTGGCGCCGAACCAGGTGCCCAGATAGGAGAGCACGCCGATGCCGACCAGGACGAAGCGGCCGAGCAGGTTGCGAAAACCGGACGCCCCGATGGCCAGCGCTGTGCCGACGAGGTTGGCGAGGATCATGCCGCAGAGCTCGAACAGCAGCGGCGGCAGCTCCAGGCCGCCGACGAAGTAGCGGGTCAGGATGTAGGGCAGCATGGAGACGAAGATCAGCCCGCTGAGCGCCGAGCCCACCAGCCATTTGCCGCGCACGATCTGCCAGCGGGTGAGGTTCGACATCAGGAGCAGCTCCACATTTTTCTCGTCGGAAAGCTCGTCGCGCAGCGCGGCGAGGCTCGTCAGCGGCATGACGACGCCGATCACGCCCCAGAGCACCCACATGACGACGCGCCCGAGCAGGTCCGAGCTGGCGCCGCCGCCGGTGATGGCCGCGTCGACGATGGCCGCGATGCCGAACTCCGTGCCCACCGCGAGCACCGCGAAAATCTGGGCCGCGACAAAGGGCAGCACGAAGCGGTGCGCCCGCAGGCCCTGCCGCAGTTCCTTCACAAACACCGGGCTGAAAAAGTCCGGCAGCGGCGCGACGACGGTTTCGGGGGTCATGATTTCGGCCTCAGTCGGGATTCGCGGGAACGATGGGACTTGGGGCTTCAAGACAGGCCGATCCCATTCTCAACGGGAACGACCGGGAAAAGAATTCCTGATTCATCCTGTCCATCCTTTCAAACAAGCCGAACGGAGGATGGTCGGGGCGACTGGATTCGAACCAGCGACCTCCTGGTCCCAAACCAGGCGCACTACCAAGCTGTGCTACGCCCCGCCCGCCGGTCCGCGTTGGCGGGAAGGCGGAAGATTCCGCGAAAGGCCCCCGCCTTTCAAGTCGCAAAACGGCGGGGGTCGGCTCGGAGGCTGAAAGGAACCCGTCCGGAACCCAACAGGGTATGGTCACCGACCCAACCCTGTTGGGTCGCCACGGTTGGGCGCTTGGTTTTTCGGGAAGGGAATTCGTTGATTCTCGGCCAAAGCGGCGGATTTTTCCGACTCCCGGGCGGGTGACAGGCCCGTTTTTCTCCGTTTATCCCTTCCGCGAACCTCGCCATGGCCGAAGACGCCTCCAACCACGACGCCAAACAACGCAAGACGCTCGACGAACGCGCGCGGATGTCGGAACTCGAAAAGCTCCGGCACTCGACGGCGCACGTGATGGCGACGGCGATCGCGAAGCTGTGGCCGGACGCGCAGTTCGCCGCCGGCCCGCCGGTGGAGAATGGTTTCTACTACGACGTGGATCTGGAACACCGCATCACGCCGGACGATTTCGAGGCGATCGAGGCGGAGATGACGCGGGTGGTGAAGGAAAACCAGGTCTTCGAACGCGCGGTGGTGTCGCGCGACGAGGCGCTGGCGCTGGCGCAAAGCGGACGCCTCGCGGCCCTCGGCGAGCGCGCGGCGCCGAGCCGGTTCAAGGTGGATCTGCTCGGCGACATTCCCGTGGGCGAGGAAATCTCGCTCTACAAGAACGGCGATTTCTGGGACCTGTGCGCGGGACCGCACGTGCCGCGCACGGGAAACTGCAAAGCGTTCAAGATCATGAATGTCGCGAGCGCCTTCTACAAGGGCGACGCGGGCAATCCGCAGTTGCAGCGCGTTTACGGCACGGCTTTCAAGAACAAGACCGAGCTGGCGGAGCATCTCGAGCGGCTGGAGGAGGCGAAGAAGCGCGACCATCGAAAGCTGGGGAAGGAGCTGGACCTTTTCCACATCGACGAGGCGGTCGGTCAGGGCCTGATTTTGTGGAAACCGAACGGCGCGACGATCCGCCAGGAGTTGCAGACCTTCATCGGCGAGCATCTGGAGCGGCAGGGTTACAGCCAGGTTTTCACCCCGCACATCGGCAAGCTGGATCTCTACCGCACCTCGGGGCATTTCCCGTATTACGCGGACTCGCAGTTTCCCCCGGTGCTGGAACGCGAGCAGTTGAAAAAACTTTCCGACGAGGGCTGCTCGTGCGGCGAGCTGTCGAATCGGCTCAAGGAGGGCTCGGTGGAGGGTTTCCTGCTCAAGCCGATGAATTGCCCGCACCACATCAAGATTTTTCAGAGCGGTCACCACAGCTACCGCGACCTGCCGATCCGCCTGGCGGAGTTCGGCACGGTTTACCGCTGGGAACAGTCCGGCGAACTGGGCGGCATGACGCGGGTGCGCGGGTTCACGCAGGACGACGCGCATCTGTTCTGCACGGAGGACCAGGTGGCCGGCGAGGTGATGGGCTGCCTGGAGCTGGTGAAAATCGTGCTCGGCACCCTCGGCATGTCGGAATACCGGGTGCGAATCGGCCTGCGCGATCCGGACTCGACGAAGTACGTGGGCGATCCGGCGAACTGGGACCGGGCGGAGGCGGCCTTGCGCGGGGCGGCGCGGTCGCTGGGCACGGAATTCACCGAGGAAGCGGGCGAGGCGGCCTTTTACGGGCCGAAGATCGATTTCGTGGTGCGGGACGTGATTGGCCGCGAGTGGCAGCTCGGGACGGTGCAGGTGGACTACAATCTGCCGGAGCGCTTCGGCCTGAGCTACATCGGGTCGGACAACCAGCCGCACCGTCCGGTGATGATTCACCGCGCGCCCTTCGGGTCGATGGAGCGTTTTGTGGGGGTGTTGATCGAGCATTTTGCCGGCAAATTTCCGGTGTGGCTGGCGCCCGAACAGGTGCGGGTGCTGCCGATCTCGGAGAAGTTCGCCGAATTCGCCGATTCGATCGCCGGCGCGCTGCGGGAGGCGCGGGTGCGCGTCACGATGGACGCCTCCGGCGACAAGATTGGAGCCAAGATTCGTCTTGCCCAGATCGACAAAGTTCCGTATATGTTGGTCATCGGAAATCGCGAACAGGAAACTCAGGAAGTATCGATCCGTCACCGGGACCGGGGTGACGAAGGGTCGCTGGGGGTCATGGCGTTTCGCGACCGCGTGGTGGGTGAAATCCGTTCGCGAAGTCTTTGATGGCGGCGGTGCGCGCGAGTGCGGTAACGGATTTCCCGGGCGACCTCACCGGGCGCGGCGGCGCGTGTCCGCGGAAGGGCGCGGCGAATTTTTTGTCTCTACGCTTGTCTCAAACCCCGAAACGTCCCCAGGAGGATAACGCTTATCGCTAAGAAACCATTCAACCGACGTCCCCGGCGCGAAGTCATCCGGGTGAACGAACGCATCCGCGTGCCCGAGGTGCGCGTCATCTACGGAGAACTCAACGCGGTCATGCCGACGCGCCGCGCGCTCGCCAAGGCGCAGGAACTCGGTCTCGATCTCGTCGAGGTCGCCGCCGCCGCCCGCCCGCCCGTCTGCCGCATCGTGGACTACGGGAAATGGCGCTACGACCAGTCGAAGCAGAAGAAGGACAAGAAGCCCAAGGCGAAGGAAAAGGAAATCAAGTTCCGCGTCCGCATCGATCCGCACGATTACCAGATCAAGATGACGCGGGCGGAGGATTTTCTGGCCCACGGCTACAAGCTGCGGATGCAGCTCCAGTTTCGCGGACGCGAAAACGCGCACAAGGAACTGGGCTTCGAGCTGATGAAAAAGGTCCGCGACGACCTCATGGGCATGGCGCACATCGATCTCGAGCCGAAGCTGAACAATCGCAGCATTCTGATGATGCTCTCGCCGCTGCCGCCGAACAAGCAGAAGCCCAAATTCCGCAAGGGAGACGAGGAAGTCGATCTCGAAGCCCACGAAAGGGCCGAGGCCGAGGACGCCGCCGCCCACGCCGCCGAGGTGCCGGACGACGAGCACCATCACCACGACGAGGAGGAGGCCGCCGCCTCCGGCGAGGAGGAGTGAAGCGCTCGTCCTCGCCGCCCTCGGGATTAGAGGCGGGCTAACGCGCGATGCGATGGATGCGATGGAGCCGGGGCGCCTGTTGCTCTTCGACATTGACGGCACGCTGCTCGACACCGGCGGCGCCGGGCTGCGGGCCTTGCGCGGCGCCTTTCTCGATTTTTTCGGGATCGGTCCGGATCGGCACGGGGAGTTTCCGGTGCTGGACCTGGCGGGGAGCACGGACGGCGGCATTCTCCGGGGGCTTTTCGATCATTTCGGCTGGGCTTGGTGCGAAGATCGGGCGGGCGGTTTTTACGAGCTTTACCACGAGCGGCTGGCGGTCGAGCTGAGCCCGGGGACCGGAACCGCCGCCGGGCGGGTCCTGCCCGGGGTGCCGGAGCTGCTCGATCGCCTGAAAAACGGAGGCGGCCACCGGCTCGGCCTTCTCACCGGAAACACCGAGCGCGGCGCGTGGACGAAGGTCGAGGCCTACGGACTGGCCGGATACTTCGGATTCGGCGCCTTCGGGGACGATCATCACGATCGCGACCGGCTGGGTCCGATCGCCCTGGCACGGGCGGCCCGGGAAACGGGCCGGGCCTTTGCCGCGGCGGAGACCGTCATCGTGGGAGACACGCCCAAGGACATCCGCTGCGCGCGGGCGTGCGGGGCGCGTGTCGTGGCGGTGGGGACGGGCAGGTATTCCGCGGCGCAACTGAGCGACTGGGAACCGGATTGCGTTTTCGAGGATCTCACGGACGCGGCGGCGTTCGAGGCGGCGATCCGCGAGTGGTGAGAAGGCTCAGCCGGCCGTTTCGGCCGGGGCGCCCCCCGTGAGCCGGGCGAACAAGTCCAGAGAGCGCTGGACGTTTTTCGCCACCGAATGCAGGGCGCAGGCGGCTCGGTTTCGCGGCCGGGCGGCGAGGCGCGGCTCCGGATCGAGCCAGGTCCGGCAGGCGTCCACCAGTCCCGGATCTTCGGGGGAGGAAACGACGCTGCCCTCCAGATCGGGCCACAATTCGCAGATGCCGTTCGAGACGGTCGTGACCACGGGGAGACCGTGGCCGGCGGCCTCCAGGCTGGCGTTCGAAAAAGGATCGTACCAGGTCGGCAGGAGGAAGACATCCGCCGTCTCGTAGAGCATCGCCAGCTCCGTCGCGGAGGCCGGTCCGAGAAACCAGGTGAGGCTCGGGACGCGCGTGTCGGGAGCGCCTTTGTCGCGCCCGGCGACCAGGAGCCGCACGTCGTTCCCCTCCTCGGAAAGGCGTTCGACCGCGCGGATGGCCTGGGCGAGGCCTTTTCGTTCCCATCCGGACCCGACGAACAGGAAGACGACCGTGTCGGGCCCGATCGCGTGGGCGGCGCGGCCTTTGTCGCGGAGCCGGGCACGGGCGGCGGCGTCGAGATCGGGCGGGTCGAAGCCGTTGTGGATGACCGTGATACGGTCGTCGGGCGTGCGGTAGTAGTGCTGGATTTCCTTTCGGATGAAATCCGCGTTGGCGATGATGTGGGTCCGGGATTCCGGGGAATACAGCGCGCGCTCCAGCGCGATCAGCTCGCGGTGCTTCGAGTTCAGCCCCCGCGCGAGGCCCCGCCACTTCGCCTCGAAGGCCGCCCGCCGGTCGAGCCAGGCCGCGTGCACACCGTCGCCGGCGCGGTAGCAGTCGCAGCCCCAGACCCGCTCCAGACTGAAGAGAAAATCGCAGTGCTTCCCCGGATTCATCTGCTCGAGCGAGTCGGCGAAGGCCCCCGGCGACCGCGCGTGCTTCACGACCTTGGCTTCGCGGTCTTTCCAGACCTCGACCGGCCAGAGCCGGTCGGAAAACAGGACGCACGAATGCCCCAGCGCCTCCAGCCCGTCCGCGAACCGCAGCAGGTAACGCTCGGCGCCGCCCGTCTCCGAATATCCGCGCCGGATCAGTCCGATTTTCATGCCGGCGGCCGTTGGGTTTCCCATGGTGCGCGGGGACGACGGACCGCTTTTCAAAGACCCACCCGGGCCGCGACCTCGCGCATGTGGCGGATGCTTTCCTCGCAGATCGTTTCGATGCCCGGTTGGTAGTCGAAAACCTCGACCGACACCCAGCCATCGTAGGCGATGTCTTTCAGAGCCCCGAAAATCGGTTCGTAGTTCACCTCCCCCATGCCGGGACCGAGCAGGTTCGGATCGTTGGCGTGGAAATGCACCATCCAGTCCCGGCTGTCGCGAAGGATGTCCGCGATCGCCTTCGTTTCGGTCGACATGGCCTTCACGTCGAGGTGCAGCT
Organism: Akkermansiaceae bacterium; assembly: GCA_024233085.1. Classification (GTDB taxonomy): domain Bacteria; phylum Verrucomicrobiota; class Verrucomicrobiia; order Verrucomicrobiales; family DEV007; genus JAEUHH01. The sequence goes on along the minus strand of JACKQC010000003.1, from coordinate 348,551 downwards.
TGCAGTTGGGCGAGCCGATCATTTCGGCCAGCTCGATGCCCCGTTCGGCCGTGTTGAGAAAGTCCCCCTCCGCCGGGCCGAGCGGTTCCAGCGCCAGGGTGACGCCGCGGTCCTCCAGCACCGGCATGGCGCGCTTCACCGTGTCCGCCGCGTGGGCCATGGCCTCCTCATGCGTCACCCCGGGCAGCAGGTTCCGCTGAAACGGCGAGCCCAGCACCATGATCGAGCCGTCCAGATCGCGGCACAGCCGGGCCAGCTCGGCGAGGTATTCACCCGTCCGCGCCCGGACCGCCTCGTCCGGCGTGGTGAGATAGTACCCCTCCGTCTTGGCCAGCAGCCAGTGCAGGCCGACACACTCCAGACCCGCGTCGGCGATCTGGTTTTTCACCGCGGCGCGCTGGCCGGGGGAGATTTCGCGGGCGTCGGTGTGGATCGTGAACGGCGCGATCTCGACCCCCGTGTATCCCGTTTCCCGGGCATAGGCGAAGGCTTTTTCGAAGGGCCAATCCTGGAAGAGTTCGTTGCAGATCGCGTATTTCATCTTGGGGGGAGACGACACCATTGCCAGGCCCGGTTCAAAAGAAAAGTCCGGAAATCGGTCGCCGGACGGCCACAAATCGCGAAAAAAGACGCCAAATGGACTTGAAAAAAAAATCCGTTGAGTAGAGTTCCGCGCGACGGTAGCTTAAAGAACACCGAGAAATCAATTTCTTGAAAAACTAAACAACTTATGAAAAAAGCACTGCTGGCTCTGGCACTGATGGCGGGTCTCCCGGTTCTCGCGAACGCGGGCGACAAAGGTTATGTCGTGGAAAAGAATCCGGTCGCTCCGGCCTGTTACGGCGCGGGCTACGAGTTCGGCGTCTTCGGCGCCGCGATCTTCCCGGAAAGCCACTATGACGACTCCCTCGGCGGTGGCGTCAGCCTCGGCTATTTCTTCAACGAAAACCTGGGTGTCCAGGCGTCGGCCGCGATCTACGCCACCGACAGCGAAGTCCACAACTACACCGTGGACGCCGTGTACCGCCTTCCCATCAACTGCATCGCCCCCTACCTGCTGGTCGGCGGCGGCGTTCACACCAACGGCGCCACGGAAGGCCTCTTCCGCTTCGGTGGCGGCATTGACGTGCGCATCATGGACGGCACCTCGGTCTTCGCCGACGGCACCTACAACCTCCTGAGCGGCGACATCGACAATTACACCACCGCCCGCGTGGGTCTTCGTTTCGCGTTCTGATCGATTCGAAAATCTTCCCTTTTACCGAAAACCGGCGGTCCGAAAGGATCGCCGGTTTTTTCTTGCCCGGACGCCTCGCTCGGCCCCGCGGTCCAGCCCCGCTCTTTCCGCTTCCTCCCGGCCTTCGCGGCCGATCACGGAGCGATCCCGTGTTCCTCCAGAAAGGCCTCCAGCTCCGGCACGCCGAAATCGGCCAGCAGCAGGTCCCCATAGGTCAGCGTCGGCGCGCAGCTCTGGCCGGAAAGCCGTTGCATCTCCTCGTAGGCCGACGGATCGGCATAGACATCGACCGCCTCGTAAACGTAGCCCTCGCGTTTCAGCCACGCTTCCGCCTCGAGGCACCACGGGCAGCCGGGTTTGACATAGACTCGCAGGGATTCGCTCATGGGGACAGGAAGGGAAAGCATTCGCCCGGACCGTCGATTCGGCAACCGAAAGCTCCCGGCGTCGGGCGATCGAACCCTGTTGGATCGGAGACCTAACAGGGTTGGGTCGGGGCCCGCGGGCCCATCGCCGCGCGATGGGCGGGGGCGGGATCACTTCCGGTTCATCGCCTTTTTCAGGTCGGCGACGAGCTGCTTCAATGCCGTGGCGCGCTTGGAGCCGAAAAGGTCGCGGGTTTGGATATCTTCGAGGCGATCATTGCCCACCGCGATCAGGGGAATCTCGCACTTCTCCAGGCGGACCGGAAAAATGAAGGCGTGGCCATCGAGCATGTCCTGATGCTTCTGCACCGCCGTTTCCACCTCGTATTTCGCGACCGTCCGGTCTCGGTCATCCACGCTGCGAGACCAGCAGGAAATCAGCGCGTTCCCCTTCAGCACCGCGTCGGGATGGCCCGGATGGGGAACCAGCCATTCGAGGTCCAGTTCGCGTTAGCGAGCGATGGATCGGGCGCCGCCCGCGTCAAGTCCGCATGGGCACCACAAGCCGGCCAGATGGGGCGGAGCGACCCCGAAAAGCCGAACGGTCGCTCACCTTGCCAGGTCTCCGCCCTCCTTCGGTCCCGGTGCCGTCCGAACCCCGTCCTCCCATCGCACGAAACCCGTCCCTCCCCCGAAAACCCGGCCTCAACCGGACCGGAGAATCGGCCAATGGCCAAAAAGTCGCCCTTCCCCTCCAAAAAGCCCCCGATCCAACCCGAAAAGTCATCGCTCCAACCCAAAAAGGCGCCTCTCCAATCCGAAAAGTCCCTTCTCCAATGCAAAATGTGGCTGATCTCATCCAAAAAGCGCCCTCTCCAATCCGAATGTCCGGGATTCCAGGCCGTCCCGCCGCGCGTCCGATTCCCGGTTTCCCGTTCGCCATGGTCAGTCCCGGCGCCGTCGGGGGATCGGCCCCTCCCCGCCGACGGCCATGCCCCGGCCGCCTCGGAAGCGGCCCCTGTCCAACCGGAATGACCGGCCCGTCCCGGCCTGCCCAAAAAAAAACGCATTTTTTGCTTGCCCTGTTTGGCCAAATTTCCGCAAATGACCGAAAGCCACCCATGCCGGAGCCCCTCAGATACGATTCGGGACTGCGATACGACCAACCGGGGATCGTGTGGGACGGCTTTTTGCCCGAGGAAGCGCCGCCGTCTTCCACGCCGCCATTGCCATCGAACCTCCAACCTCTGAAACCCACCATGAACCTGAACACCAGCATCGACTTCCTCAAGGACCGCGTCGACAAGACCCGCAGCGTCCAGACCCAGATCGCCGCCGACTGGGTCTGGCCCGGCCACAGCATCGCCGAATGGGAGGCCGACGGCGAGGCGCTCGACAAGTCGGTCGAGGGCAGCCTCGCCCAGATCGCCACCGAGGCCCACACCCGCGCCGAGGCCGCCCGCGGCGATCTCGACCAGCGGCTCGAGGCCATCCACGCCCAGACCGTGGCCGTGGTCGGCATCATGCGCGTCCGCGCCCAGCGCCAGCCCGACCTCAAGCCGGTGGTGGACGAACTGAGCGGCCGGTCCGCCACCCGCGACGGCATCGAGAAGGAGGGCACCGCCCTCCTCTCCGCCTGGAAGCTGGAATTCGGCGGCGCCGCCTTTGTCCCCGGCCCCGGCCTGGACTACGAGACCTTCCGCCGGCTCTTCCACGGCGACCCCGGTGATCCCAACGCCACCCCGCCCGTCCCGGCCCTGCCCACCCTGCGCGACCTCAAGGAGGAATACTCCGACCTCTCCACCATCGACCGCCGCGAGGCCGGCCGCGTCAACGCCCTGCTGATGCGCGTGGAGCGCGACTGCCAGGACTGGTATGCCGAGGCCACCAAGCTCTTCGTCGAAGGCACCGAAATCGGCGACCTGATCCGCAGCCAAGTGCCGACCACGACGGACTACGGCAGCCCACCGGCGGCGGAGGAGCCGGCGCCGGAGGAACCAACGCCCCCGGCCGAATAGAGGGGAGTTCGAATCCGCAAGATGAGCCAATCAGGCAAGTGATTGCCTCGCGGGGGGAAATCACTGATGATTTCCTCCACCAACTTCCCATGCGCCTCTACCTGGACAATTGCTGCTTCAACAGGCCTTTCGATAACCAGTCCCAGATGCGGGTGCGTTTGGAGACAGAGGCGAAACTAGCGATCCAGAACGAGGTTCGAGAAGGTCTCGTGGAATTGGCTTGGTCTTACCTGTTGGACTACGAGAATTCCGCCAACCCGAGCGAAGAACGGAGGGAAAGCATCGCACGTTGGCGACAATTGGCCGCGACCGATGCTGTGCAGTCAAAGGCGATACTCGATCTTGCCCGCGCCATTCGCCAGGTGGGTTTGAGAGAATTAGATGCGCTTCACCTTGCGGCGGCAATTTCGCTGGAATGCGATATCTTTCTCACCACCGATAACGGAATCCTCAAGCGACAAGGAAAGATTTCCGGTATTCGAATCCTCAACCCCATCGACTATTATGCCAACCCCAATGACTGATTCGGAAATCCGGTCCAAGGGCGCCGCCGCACTGGTGGAATCGCTGGGCGCTGTCGAAGCGGAACGTTTCATCACGCTGATTCTGCGCGAACCTTTTGACTATACTCAGTGGAGAAAATCGCTTTTTGAGGGCCGATCGATTGAAGAAATCAGCGCCGCGGCAGCGAGGCTTCGGGAAGAGCAGAACCGGAAAAGCTAACCGTCACCCTTTTCCGCATTTTTCCGGCCACCGTCCGGGTAAGGAAGCCACAAGCGCGGGCGAATCGCGGAGCGCCGATCAACACGCCTGTCGCAAACACCGCGCCCCCCCGTGCGGCGGGTGCCGGAGGCATCCAAGAGGGTAGCCGGTGGTGAAGCGAGGAGGCACGACGAGCGCAACCACCGGTCCTCGAAAACCCTGAACATGGGCATCCCGGAGGGATGCGAGATCGGGTGGAATGTCGCCAGGGGAACGGAGACCGCCTCTCGCGTCCCTCCGGGACGCCGGAATTTCTTCTGCCGGGAATCCGGTGGTTGCGCTCGTCGTGCCGCCTCGCATCACCACCGGCTGTTATCTCCGATGCCTCCGGCACCGTCGTTTCCCGGGCGCGGCCTCCTCGCATCACCACCGGCTGTTATCTCCGATGCCTCCGGCATCGTCGTTTCCCGGACGCGGCCTCCTCGCTTCACCACCGGCTGTTTTCTCCGATGCCTTCGGCATCGTCGTTTCCCGGGCGCGGCCTCGATCGAAGCCGATGGAGATCGGTCCGGGCGCCCTCAATACGCCTTCGCAAACACCACCCGTCCCTCGGCCGGCTGGCCGGTGCCGATGCAGGGGCCGGGGCCGCCGCGCAGGGCGGGATCGTTAGGGATGCAGCGCACGGTGATCTTGAGTTCCTTCGCCAGGGCGTCCTCGTCCCCGGCCGAGCCGGCCCAATGGGCGAGGGCGAAGCCGCCGCCGGTTTCCGAGGCGAAAAAGGCTTTCAGGGCGTCCATCGAATCGACTTCGACGGTGTTGGCCTCGCGGAAGGCGGAGGCGCGCTCCAGCAGCGTGTCGTGAATCGATTGCAGGGTGGCGACAATCGAACGGACGGCGTCGGCCATGGGGAGGAATTCCTTTTCCTTCGGACCCCGGTCGCGGCGGGCCAGGGCGACGTTGCCGCTCTCGAGGTCGCGCGGCCCGATCTCGAGGCGGACCGGCACGCCTTTCTTGATCCATTCCCAGTTTTTCACGCCGCCGCCGAGGTCGCGCTCGTCCACCTCGACGAGGACCGGCTCGCCGTGGAACGACTGCCCGCGCAGTTGGGCCGCCAGCTCCCGGCAGGCCGCGATCACCGCGTCGCGGGTCTCCGGCTTCGGAGTGACGGGCAGAATGACGACCTGCGTCGGCGCGACGCGCGGCGGCAGGATGACGCCGTCGTCGTCGCCGTGCGCCATGATGAGCGTGCCGATCAGCCGCGTGCTGACGCCCCAGCTGGTGGTCCAGGCGAACTCGCGGCGTTCCTCGCGGCTCTCGAACTCGATGTTGGCCGCCTTCGAGAAATTCTGGCCGAGGAAATGCGAGGTCCCGGCCTGGATCGCCTTCCGGTCCTGCACCATGGCCTCGACGGTGAAGGTGTTCAGCGCGCCGGGGAAGCGTTCCGCCTCCGTCTTTTCCCCGGGAATCGCCGGGATCGCGAGATGATCCCGCAGAAAGCGCTCGTAAACGCCGTGCATCAGCTTCGTCTCCGCCATCGCCTCCTCGGGCGTCTCGTGGGCGGTGTGGCCCTCCTGCCACAGAAACTCCGCCGTGCGCAGGAACAGCCGCGGCCGCATCTCCCAGCGCATCACATTGGCCCACTGGTTGATCAGCAGCGGCAGGTCGCGCCAGCTTTGCACCCAGCGGGCGAAGGCCGCGCCGATGATCGTCTCCGAGGTCGGCCGGATGACGTAGGGCTCGGTCAGCTCGCCGGAGGGGACCATTTTGCCATCCTTCAGCTCGAGCCGGTGATGCGTCACCACCGCGCACTCGGTCGCGAAACCCTCGACGTGGGTGGCTTCCTTTTCCAGGTAACTGACGGGGATCAGCAGGGGGAAATAGGCGTTCTTGTGCCCCGTTTCCTTGAACATCGCGTCGAGCTGGCGCTGGATGCGTTCCCAAAGACCGTAGCCCCACGGCTTGATGACCATGCAGCCGCGCACCTCGGAGTTTTCCGCCAGGTCGGCCGCGCGGACGACCTGCTGATACCACTCGGGAAAGTCCTCCGCGCGCGTGGGGCTGATCGCGTTCTGGGGTGCCTTGGCCATGAGATCTGGAGTCGGTGACGAGATTAGTGTCGAAAAAACGGGTCCGGACCCAACAGGGTTGGGTGTCCGGCCCAACCCTGTTGGGTCGAGGGCCGAACCCTATTCGCCCCGCGCCGAATTGCCAGCGGGGAAAAACGGCTTCCGGCTTTTTCATCGTCCCGACCGTGATAGAATTCGCGCGTGAACCGGCAACCGCTTTTCCGCTTCGTTCTTCAAGTCGCCGCCGTCGCCGGCGGGACGCTTTTTCCGGGCGCGGCGTTTACCCAGGCGCCGGCCGCCGGGGGACCCGTGACCGTCGATCGCGCCGTCGATGTCGTGGCAAAGTGGGCGCCCGACCGGCATCTCTACGTGAAGGGCAGCCTCGGCCTGCCGCCGGCGAAGCTGGCCGAGCTGGAAACCTGGCTCGACGCGAGGGCCCCGAACTGGACCGTCGTCCTGACTCAGAACGCCGCCGGCGAGACCTTTCGCGACGCGGGCGGCCGGGCCTACAGCGGGATGGACGCCGTCGACCACGCGCTCGGCAAATCGCTCGCGAACACCACCGCCTTCGGCGAGCTGACCGACGCGCGCACCGGCGAGCGAAACGGCGCGTTTTTCATCCTCTACCTCCAGGAGCGAAAGTTCACCTACTACGGCTCCGACGTATTCGACAAGCGCGACCTCGGCGAATCGCGCTGGATCGGCCGGCTCGACCAGCCGGCCATCCGGGCGATGCGCGGCGGCGGCCGCATCGCCGACGCGGTGAAGGACACCATCGAGAGCATCGAGGGACAGCTCACCCGCAAGATCGAGTCGGAAAAAAACGCCGCGCGCCTCGCCGCGATCCGCAAACAGGAGGCCCTGACCGAAAACGGCGAATCCCTGCGCGCGCTCGGGGCGGAGATCGGCGCGCTCGAAAAAACGGTCGCCGACTACCGGCGCCTCCACCCGGCCGCGGCGGGCGATCTCGTCAGTCCGGACATCGCGGCCTGGCGCGCCGGCCTCGAAAGCGCGCTCGCGCTGACCGGGCGGGGCGAGGTGGACGAGCCGGCCCGCACGATTCGAAAACTGCGGGAGGCGACGGCCGGGTTTCGAGAAAGTTTCGCGCTTCTCGGGAAGGCGCCGGCCGAGATCGCGAAGCTCGAGGAACGGATTTCAAGCGTCGAACCGGTTCCCGACCTCCCGGCGGCGGAGGGGCTGCGCGCCCAAGCGCGGGAGGCCCTGGCCTCGGCGCGGGAGAATTTCGAGAAAGCCGACAGCCTTTGCCTCAATCAACTGACCGCCGGCCATGCCGCGCTCGACGAAGCCGATCGCGCGGTGCTCGCCTGGCAAAGAGCCCTGGCGGCCGAGCGCAAGCGCCGGGAGATGCTGCGAACGCTCTGGCGGGGGGGCCTCGCCCTGGCCGCGCTCCTCGCGGCCGCCGGCCTGGCGGTGGCCAACCGGCTCCGGCGTCCCCTGAAAGCCGAGGCGGAAAAGGCGCTCGCCGGTTGGCGGGAAAAACTGAGCGGCCGTTTCGAGGCGCTGTTTCAACTGATGGACCGCGCCGCGCTCGTCGTCGGGACCGGTTCCAGCCTCCGGGAGCGGGGCTATTCGGGCGTGACGCTCGACCTCGGCCGCGAAACGATCCGTTCCGTCGACGAGCTGTTCATCATGTCCTCCGCCGCCGACAAGGTGATGGGAATGGCCGCCGCCGCCATCGAGCCGGGGGGCGTTTTCGGGCGCCTGGCGAACGCCTTTTCGAGTCGCCGATACCGGCGCGGCCTGCGCACGCTCGACTCGGACGCCATCGGCTTCGACCGGGAGGAGGGGCTCGAGGCGATCCTGATGCCCCGGCGGGGCGGGAAGGAGGGCCTGCTGGGCGAGGCGGCGGACTACGAGCCGTTTCGGATGACGTTCAGCGACCTCGTCTCGGCTTATGACGAGAAACAGGCAAGCGCCGCCGCGACGCTCGAGCGGGTGGGCGGCTGTCTCGACGGCCTGCCGGTGCGGCTGGAGGCCGTGCGCGGCGATTTGCGTCGTCTTCACGAACGGGCCGCGAAACTCGATCGCGAGGCGGCGATCGACGGCCATTTCTCCGTCGATCCGCTGGAAGGCGCCCTCGCCGCGGCCGCCGAAGACGCGCTCGACGAGGCCGCGTCCCTCGGGAAGACCGACCCCGTCGCCGCGCACGAGGGACCGGCCGCCCGGGCCGCGCGCCTGCTGGCGGAGGGACTGCGGCTCGCGGACCGGATCGACCGCTGGCGCGCCGACGAAAAGCCCGCCGTCGAGGAGGCGCTCGATTTTCTCCGCCAGAACGGGCGCCGCACGGTGTGGATCGCCGATGTCTTCGCCGGACTCGCCGAGGCGGCGCGGCGGACGATCGAAGCCTCCGTGGCGGGGCCGGCCGGGGAGGCGCTGGACGCCTTCGATGGCGAGCTGACGGCGACCGGCGCGCGGGTCGCCGAAATCGTGGTCCAGACGCGCCGCGCCGTCTCCGAGACGGGCCCGGCCATCGAGAACACCGGGACGTCGGTCGAAAACGAGCGGCGAACTCTGGCGTCGAAGCTGTCCTGCGATCCGGCGGCCCTGTTCGAGGAAGGCGACGGGCGGCCCGCCGATTTTCTCGACGAGGCGCGCCGGGACCTCGCGGCGGCCTTCGCGGCTCTGGATCGGGGTCGGGTCGCGGCGGCGCGGGGATCGCTCGACGAAGTCGACGCCGGGTTGTCCACCGTGGACGCGATCCTCCGCGAGAGCGCTGCGGTCTTCGAAAACTTTTCCCAACGCGACGCGGAAGCCGAAAAGGCCGCCGCGGAGAGCGAAGCCCGGATCGGCGCGGCCGCGGACCGGGTCGAGACGATGCGGTCGGGATACGACTCCGCCGTGCTGAGGTTCGCGAGCCGGTTACCCGCCGGCGCGGGGGAAGAAGAAGGCACGGTCGACGAAACCCTCGCGGTGGCGCGCGAACGCTTCGCCGAGGGCCGGGCGGCGCACGCCGGGGCGAGGGCCGCCCGCGAGGCCCTGCGACCCCTCGAGGCCGGCCGGTCGCTGGATCTCGCGGGGATCGCCTTCGCCGCCGCCGATGACGAGTCGGCCGCGATCGAGGGGCATTTCGCGGCCCTGACCGGGGCCGAAAACGAGAACCCGGACGCCTGGCGTGCCGCCGATGCTCGTCATCGCGACCGGGGCGACGATGTTTCCGACCGACGGACACGACGCCCGACAATCGAAGAGTGGGAGGCGATCCGCCGCGAACTCGACGCCCTCGCGGCCGAGATGGAGAGGGATCATCCGAATCCCTTCGCGGGGCGCGCCGGACTCGCGGAGCTGGACGCGCGGCTCGCCGCCCTGGGCGACGCGGTCGTGTCGGACTGGGACCTTCACGCCATGGCGGCGGCGACCCTCGCGGCGGCGGGCGGACATTTGGAGAAGCTGGAGGCGCGGGTGCGGCGCTCGCAAACAGACAACATCCCGGACAGCCCCGGCGTCGCCGCGATCTCGGTGAAGTTCGGCGAGTATCGCGACGCGCTCGCGGCGTGGGAGGCCCGGCTGGGCGAGGCTCACGGCGATTGGGAAGCCGCGGAGCGCGGGGTTTCGGCGGTTTCGTCGGCCATTCTCGTGACGGTGTCCGAACTGGAGCGGGAACTCGAGCGCGGCGAGGCCTGCGCGGCGGCGCTCAACGGCGCGGTCGAGAAGGTGCGGCAGGTCAAGGACTGGCGAAGCCGCCACCGCGTCGAGATCGATCGCGACGCGGGCGTGAACGCCTACCGGCTCGCCTACGAAGCCTTTTCCGCCGGAGACTACGACGAGGCCGCGCGCCTCGCCTCCCGCGCGCTGGAGGAGGCGCGACAGGCGGTGCGGCAGGCCGCGTTCGAGGAGGAACGCGCCCGCGACCGCGAGCGTCAGGCCGCCGCGCTGGCGGCGAGCCGGGTACGGCGGTCGAGCCACTCCTCTTTCGGCGGCGGCGGTTCCTTCGGCGGTTCGCGGTCGTCCTTTGGCGGCGGATCGTCGCGGTCGAGTTTTTCGTCCGGATCGGGCACGTCGCGTTCCGGCTGGTGAAACGCGGACGGGTGTTGAATCGAGCCTCTTTTCGCGGCATGCTTCGGCCCCTCCCGAATTGGCCCCCCACCCCGCCCATGAGTCAGCTTCACCAGATGCAAATCACCTTCGCGCCGGAGCAGGACCGGCTGCTGTTTCGGCTGACGACCGGGGGAAGGCAAATCCAGGAGTTCCGGCTCTGGCTGACGCGCCGTTATGTCCGCATCCTGTGGCAGGCGCTGCTGAACATGCTCAAAAGCAAGCAGCCGGAGCAGTTCAAGCAGGAGCCGTCGAAAACCGCGGCGCTCGCCGTGGAGCACCAGCAGTCGGTCGCGAAGGCCGATTTCCAGACCCCGTACCAGGGGGGCACGGTTTTTCCGCTGGGGGACGAGCCCATCCTGGTGTCGAAGGTCGCGCTGAAACAGGCGCCCAACGGCCAGCAGATCCTGTGCCTGCATCCCACGCGGGGCCAGGGCCTGGAGTTCAACCTCGACCAGAAAGCGCTTCATCCCTTGTGCCGGCTGCTCGCCGACGCCTCCAACAAGGCCGACTGGGGGCTGAATCTCGACTTCGCCCAGGCGAGCGAGTTGATTCGGCAACGCGGCCTGAACTGAGCGCGACCCAACAGGGTTGAGCGCCCGACCCAACCCTGTTCAGTCGAGGATCAGGATCACGGTCAGTTTTTTCGGCCCGTGGGCGCCGAGAACGATCTGGCGCTCGATGTCGCCCGTGCGGCTCGGTCCCGTGTGCAGGGTGACGAGACTGGGCAGGGCGGCCCCGTGCCGCTCGCGGATCAGGGCCATCGCGGCGAGCAGGTCGGGCACCATCTGGCCGGCCGTCGCGATGACCACGTGATGGGGCGGCAACACGGACAGCGCGCGGCCTCCGTTTCCACGCGAAGTGAGCAGCACGCTGCCGGTCTGGGCGACGAGCGCCTCGCAATCGGTGAAGCCGACGTCGCAGGCTTCGAGCCTTTCCGGATCGTAGCCGCGGGTCGTGTCGAGCGCGGTGGCCGCCGGCAATCCGGCCGCTTCGGTGGCTTCGCGCGCCAGGCCCGTGCCGTGAAAGGCCGAGCTTTTCCAGCCTTCCGCGGCGGCGAGCGAGGCGATTTCGGCCCGCCAGTCGGACGGGTTGGCCGCGATGAACCGGGTGTTCAATTTGTCCGACCATTCGCGGAACAGCTCGATCCGCGCCTGCAGCGACGCCCGCACCGGCGGCAGAAGCTGTCGGTACCGCTCGGCGTCGCCGTGATCGGGCAGGTTTTCGCGCCGAATCCGGATGGCTTCGCGGATGCGGCGGAAGATGAGGTCGCGATCGTCGTTGGGCGCGCTCATTCCTCGTCGTCGTCGTCTCGTTCCGAAGCGGGTTCGGGTTCGTGGGTCTTCCACCACTCGCGGAAGCTTTGCCGGGGGGGCTCGGGCAGGGCGCGGCAGCGTGTCCAGCCGCGGGCCGGGTCGAGGGCGGTTCCCAACAGCGGAGAAAACGCCCGCAGCGCGAGTTTTCCCAGCTTTCCGGCCAGCGAAAAAAGCGCGGGCCGGCCGGCGAGCCAGCCGTAGGCGCGCAGGGCGAGCTTTTCCAGGGGCGCGGGATGGGCGGCCGCGGCGTTGCGGCGGTTGTGCAGCAGGTGATGATGCAGGTCGATGCGGACCGGGCAGGTCTCGGTGCAGGCGCCGCACAGCGAACTGCTGGACGGCAGGTGGCGCCATTCCTCGAGGCCGCGCAGGTGCGGCGTGATGACGCTGCCGATGGGGCCCATGTAGGTGGTGCCGTAGCTGTGGCCGCCGATGTTCTTGAAGATCGGGCACATGTAAATGCAGGCGCCGCACCGGATGCAGTGCAGGGCGTCGCGCTGCTCGTCGTCGGCCAGCAGGGCGGTGCGGCCATTGTCGAGAATGATGAGATGAAACTCCTCGGGCCCGTCCGCTTCGCCCGGCTGGCGGGGCCCGCCGATGATGGTGGTGTAACCGGTGAGATGCTGCCCGGTGCCCGCCGTGGCGAGCATCGGCAGCAACAGGGCGAGGTCGTCGAGATTCGGAACGAGTTTTTCGAGCCCCATCACGGCGATGTGAACGCGTGGCAGCGAGGTCGAGAGGCGGCCGTTGCCCTCGTTGGTGCAGACGCAGATCTGGCCGGTCTCGGCGACCGCGAAATTGACGCCGCTGATGCCGATGTCGGCCTCGAGATATTTGCGCCGGATGGCGCGGCGGGCGTCCATGGTGAGGGCTTCGGGTTCGGCGCTGCGCCCGGCCTCGGGACCGATCTTGCCGGCGAAAAGCTCGCGGATTTCCTCGCGCCGCAGGTGCATGGCCGGGGCGACGATGTGGAAGGGGCGTTCGCCGCGAAGCTGGACGATGTATTCGCCGAGATCGGTCTCGACCACTTCGTAGCCGAGATGCTCCAGCGTTTCGGAGAGGTCGATCTCCTCGCCGGTCATGCTCTTCGACTTCACGATGCATTTGGCGTCGTGCTCGCGGACGATTTCGACGACGCGCTCGCGGGCCCGGGCGGCGTCGCGGGCGAAAAACACCCTGGTGCCCCGTTTTTCGATCCGGGTGAGAAAGTCGGCGAGGTAACGATCGAGATAGTCCAGCGCCTCGCCCTTGGCGGCCGACGCGGCGACGCGGGCCTCCTCCCAGTCCTGGAATCTTTCCTCGCCGGTCCGGCGCTGGGCGAGATAACCCGCGAGCGACTGCCGCAGAAAGGCGCGCGTCTCCCGCTCCCCGACGTAGGCCGAGGCGGCGGCTTGGAAGGCGGCGGCGGGTTTGCTCATCGTCACTGGGTGGCCAGGACCTCGGCCAGATGCATGACCCGCGGCGGGTTCGGCGTTTTCGCGTTTTTTCCCAGCCAGCCGCCGATCTGCATCAGGCAACTGGAGTCGTTCGAGACGATGAATTCGGCCCCGGTGGCGAGAGCGGAGGCGCACTTGACCTCGGCCATGGCTTCGGAGATGTGGGAAAATTTCACCGCGAAGGTGCCGCCGAATCCGCAGCAGCTTTCCGCCTCGGCCATCTCGACCAGTTCGAGGCCCTCGACGTTTTCGAGCAGGCGCCGCGGTTGGGACTTGATGCGCAGTTCGCGCAGGCCGTGGCAGCCGTCGTGAAAGGTGACGCGGTGCGGAAACCGCGCCCCGACATCCTCCACGCCGAGTTCCGAGACGAGGAAGTCGGAAAACTCCCACACCCGTCCGGCGAGATCGGCGGCTTCCTCCTCGAACGATGTGCCGGCGAAAAGCTCGGGATTGAAAACCTTCAGCATGGCGCCGCAGCTTCCCGAGGCGGACACGACGGCGTCGGCATCCTCGAAGAGGCGGAACAATCGCGAGGCCGGCGGCCGGGCCTGGTCCCAGTAACCGGCGTTGAAGGCGGGCTGGCCACAACAGGTCTGCCCGGCGGGGTAATCGACCTCGTGACCCAGGCGCTCCAGCACGCGAACCATGGCGATCCCGGCCTGGGGAAAGAAGTGGTCGACGAAACAGGGAATGAACAGCGAGACACGCACGGTTTCCGGAAATCGGGCGGGGGTAACGCGCCTATCAAAGACCATCCGCGCGCGGGACGCCAGCGTCCTTTGAGGGCGTCGCGCGAATTTTTCGCGAAGGGTTCAAGGGGTTGGTCCGGATCTCGTCACGGTTCTCGCCGATCCGTCCGGTTTTGATCGTAAACCGAGGGGAGTCTGGACTTGCCATCGTTTTCCGCCATGTTCTCGCCGCAACGAGTGGACCGCGCCGCCGGCGCCCGCAATCGTGGATCGCCAAGGGGTTGAAGTAACCTTTTCGACGCGGTATCCGAATGCCGCCCACCTTTTCCACACCCCGGCCCCGCATGAAACGAAACGCTCTTCCGATCGCGGCCCTTTTTTCAATGATCGCCAGTCTTGGGGCGGCGGAGAAACGGCCCAATATCATCGTCATCCTCGCGGACGACCTGGGGGTGGGCGACATCCGGGCGCACTATCCGGACAACAAGATCGCCACGCCGAACCTCGACCGGCTGGCGCGCGAGGGGATGAGTTTCACCGACGCGCACAGCCCGTCCGCGGTGTGTTCGCCGACCCGCTACGGGCTTCTCACGGGACGCTACGCGTGGCGCACTCGATTGCAGGAGTGGGTGGTGGCGGCCTACGAACCGCCGCTGATTGACGGGCATCGGCCCACCTTGCCGGGGTTCCTGCGAGCGCACGGTTATCACACGGCCGGCATCGGCAAATGGCATCTCGGCTGGAATTGGCCGGGGCCGCAGCCCGCCAAGATGACGGCAAAACCGAACGGGCAGAAGAATCTGGAGTGGTATTTCGACCAGCCTGTGACCGGCGGACCGGTCGATCGGGGATTCGATCGGTGGTTCGGTGTCGATCTGCCGAACCTTCCGCCCTTCACCTGGATCGAGAACGACCGCGTCGCGATCCAGCCGACGGAACCGCTGCAAGTGGACCCGGAGGAGGGCATCGTGCTGCCGGTGGCGTTCAACGGCACCGCGGCGGCGCCGGGATGGCGCTTGCAGGCGATCCTGCCGGAGATCACCCGGCACGCGGTCGAAACCATCCACGATCGGGCCCAAAAGGAGGAGCCGTTCTTCCTCTACTTCGCGCAGACCTCGCCGCACGAGCCCGTCGTGCCTTCGCCCGCGTTTCGCGGGAAGAGCGGCATCGCCCCGGTGGCGGATTTCGTGATGGAGACGGACTGGTCGGCGGGCCGGGTGCTGGAGGCGGTGGACGAGGCGGGCATCGCCGACAACACGATCGTTATTTTCACCGCGGACAACGGTCACTCGCACTACACCGGTTGGGACGATCTCATCCAGGCCGGGCATCTGCCCAGCGGTCCGTATCGTGGTCACAAGGGAGACATTTGGGAGGGCGGCCATCGTGTGCCGCTCGTGGTGCGGTGGCCGGGGAAAGTGGCCGCCGGCGCGAAAAGCAATCGTCCGGTCTCGCTGACCGATCTCTTCGCGACCTTCGCGGGAGTGGTGGGCGGCGATTTGCCCGCCGATGGCGCGGAAGACAGCGTGAGTTTCCTGCCCGACCTCCTGGGCAAGGGAAGCGGCGCGCGCACCGGACTGGTGAGCCATTCGAACATGGGCGAGTTCGCGCTGCGCGACGGCCAGTGGAAGCTCGTCTATCGCATGGCCGGCAAGAATGTCGAAGCGTCGCGGGGTCAGGCCACCGTGGCCGAGCTGTACGATCTGGAGCATGACATCGTCGAGGCGCACGATGTCGCCGCCGACCGACCGGACCTCGTCGCCTTGCTGACGGCGAAGCTCGACGCCGTGGTCCGGCGCGGAGCGACGCGGGAGAACCTTGCTTCCCACAACGACTGTGACGTGGATTTCCGGAAGACCCAGACCGAGCGCTGGGTTCCCGCCGCGGTTGGCGACGCCTCCGAAACTCCCGAAGGATTCATTTCCCTGTTCGATGGCAAGACGTGGGAGCGTTGGGATCATCCCGCGCACCTCGATGGCGTCTGGGACATCGCCGGTGGCGTCATTCGCCTGCGCACCGACGAGCCTCCGCGGGTAAAGGGGAAGGACTACAACCTCTCCACCACGAAGTCCTTCAAGGACTTCACGTTGATGATCGACTGGCGCCTCACCGGCGAACCTCATGTCAAACCGCATCAATGGCTTCAGGACGACGGCACCTTTCACACCGACGCCGAAGGCAAGACGGTCATGAGGGACAATCTCACCTGGGGCGACAGCGGCGTGTTCCTGCGAGGCGCCCGGCTCGCCCAGGTGAACATCTGGTGCCAGCCCTGCGGCAGCGGCGAGGTCGGAACGAAGTTCAAGGACATGGACACCACGAAAGAGGAGCGCCTGAAAACCATGCCCTTCAGCCGCGCCGACAAGGGCCCCGGCGAGTGGAATCGCTTTGTCATCACCGTGCGGGGCGATCGTGTCGATGTCACTCTCAACGGCACCGAGGTGATCGAGGGCGCACGTGTTAAGGACATTCCCGCCGAGGGACCGATCACCCTGCAGAACCACAAGGATGCCGTCGAGTTCCGGAACGTGTTTCTTCGGGAACTGCCGCCGGCCTGACGGACCGTATACTTGCTTCCCTCCCGTCCGGACGCCCGGTTACCCGAAATTCCGACCTCGATTGTTGTGTCAAATCGTTTGGGCGAAAGGGATAGCGGAGAAGTCGAAAAGTAAGTTTCCCAATAGTAGCAGTAGAAATCGAAAAATTGATTTCCCAACAGTTTGCGGAATGAAGAGTGTCGCTTCGTCGTGGAAGCGTGGGCCGTCCGGTCGCTTGGTCGACGGGGCGAAAAACTCGGGAGCGGAGATCGCGACAGAGAATTTGACAACCCAACAGTAAACCTGAAAGATCGAGGGCCGACGGCATGAGCGCACCGAACTGGAAACAAAAAGCACGCTACCGCTTCGATAATTTCATGTCGAGTGGCGGAAAATCCATCTTTATCACCGTCGTGGCCGGTTTCCTGGTCGTCTATGCAGCCATCGGCATCCTGCGCGGCCTGATCGAGGGTTCCGGGGCCAGCGCGGAACGGGGTGAGGGATTTTTCCGCCAGATTTACCTGACTTTTCTGCAGATGACCGATCCCGGAAACATGGCGCAGGACGTGGACTCCTCGCCGTGGCTGAAGATTCCGGCCATCCTCGCGGGTCTCGCCGGCATCGTGCTGCTGTCCCTGCTCATCGGTTTCATCACCACGGCGCTGGTGAAGAAACTGGAAGACCTGCGCAAAGGGCACTCGACGGTGATCGAGGACGGGCATTCCCTGATCCTCGGTTGGAACGAGCAGCGCGTGGTGGAGATCCTGCGTGAATTAATCCTCGCCAACGAGAGCGAGGACAATCCCGCCGTCGTCATTCTGGCCGATTTTCCGAAGGAGGAAATGGACGATTTCCTGGCACTGACGCTGCCCGAAACCCTGAACACGCGCGTCGTGACGCGCTCCGGATCGACCTCACTCCAGGCCAACCTGAAGGTCGTCTCCGTGGCCACCGCCCGCTCCGCGATCGTGCTCGCCTCGGCAACCGAGGAAGCCTCGCGCGACGCGAAAAACCGGAGCGACGCCAAAGTCATCAAAACCATTCTCGCGCTCGCCGCGAGCCGGGGCGCGGATAACCCGCTGAACATCGTCGCCGAGATCTACGACAAGCGGCACCACGAGATCGTGCAGCGAAACTGCCCCCACGAAATCTCCGTCGCCGACGCCAACGACATTCTCGCCAAGATCATCGTCCAGACCAGCCGCTCCGTCGGACTTTCGGTGGCCTATGGCGAGATCCTCTCCTTCGACGGCTGCGAGATGTATTTCCACGGTGCCGACTGGGGAGGGATCGCTTTCGGCAGCTTGCAGTTTCACTTTCCCGACGGCGTGCCGCTGGGGCTGCGCACCGCCACCGGTGATTTGGAGATCAATCCGCCCATCGACCGTCGGCTCGACAAGGGCGACGAAGTCCTCATCCTCGCGGAGGACGACTCCACCATCGATTTCGTGAAATCCCCCGTCGCCGCAGGGCGGGAACTGCCGCTCCGCTCCGCCCGTCTCGAGAAGCACATCGAGAACGAGCTGATCATCGGATGGAACCGCAAGGGACATATCATCCTCGAGCAATATGCCGACTACGTGCTTGAGGGCTCGAGCGTGCACGTGATCCTCCACCATCCAACCGCCGAGGAACGGGCCGAAATCGAGGCGCTCAACGAAAAACTCGAACCGCTCGAAGTCACGCTGATCGACAAGGACCCGCTCCGGCTCGAGACCCTGATCGAGTCGGAGCCCAGCAAGCGCGACAACATTATCGTCCTCAGCGGCGGCGGACCGGATCACGAGGAAACGGACGCTGAGGAGGCCGACGCCCGCACCATCCTCATTCTACTGCTCCTGCGCCAGATTTTCGACGAGTATCCGGACAACACCGTGAACACCCGTCTGATCACCGAGGTGATGGACTCGACCAACCAGAATATCATCTCCCGCGCTGGCGTGAAGGACTTCATCATCAGCAACCGGCTCGTCAGCATGATGATCGCCCAGATGAGCGAGGAACCGGACATCAAGCGCGTCTACGACGATCTCTTCGAGGAGGATGGATCGGAAATCTATCTCAAGCCGCTCTCCCTTTACCTGGAAGAAATCCCCGCCGAGATGACCTTCGCCGACTGCATGCTGCTGGCGCAGAAGCGCGGCGAAGTCTGTCTCGGCGTCAAGGTGAAGGCCGACGAGGAAAACCGGGAGCGCAACTTTGGCGTGAAGCTGATACCCGAAAAGAACACGCCGTATTCCTTCGCCCCGGACGATTGCTTGGTGGTCGTGGCCGAGGACGAGACCTGAAGGCGCGGCGGGTCGGCGTGGGATCGTCACCCGAAGAGGTCAATCCCCGATCCGGTAGGTCACCCGTGAGGTGGGAATGGTGTAGGAGGCGACGGGCAGGGGGCCGTCGAGCTTGACGACAACGCGCATGCCGGGGACGAGGTCGAGCTTGACGGAGCGATCTCTCGGGACGGTGGTCAGCAATTCGTTGCGCAGCCCCAGGGGATCGATCTTTTGATAAATGTAAGCCGTCTCGTCGGCCCGGTTTTCGAAGGTGACCGTGACTTCGTTGCCGTCGCGGTCGCGATCGCCCGGCCAACCCCGATCGTGGTCGCGGATGTCTTCGGGCAGGTCTTCGTCGCCAAAGGCGAGGACGTTGGCGCCCCAGCGAGTGGGGGCCATCGTCTTGAAAAGATCGACCCGGCTGCCCTGGGAGCGGCCCACGCCCCATTCCTGGCCGGTCTCGATCTCGAAGCGGAGAGATTCGCCGGGGTCGATGGAGCCTTTCCGAGTCCAACCGGGACCGGCATTGGAAAAGACGCCGGCGGGATGATGGCTGCGATTGACGATGGTGAGCCGCCGGTCACGCGGGCCGGACCCCGGGCCATGGCGGTGACCGGGATCGATGCCGAGGTCGTCATCGTCCACGTTCAAGACCACGACGGGATTCCAGGCTTTGATGGTGGTGGATTTGAGAATGTTCACGCCCCGCTCGGCGGGATTGTCGACGCCCCAATCGTCGCCGTCCTGGGCGGCAAGTTTGCGGCTCGCGCCGGAGGGCAGGGTGATCTCGTACTCCCAGCCATGGCCGTGGTCGAAATAGACGTCCACCGGCACGGAGGCTCGGTTGGTGACGGTGATGGACCGCTCCAGCAGGCCGGGATCGCCGCCCCCGCCGCCCGACGGGCCAAGATCGCGGTTGGTCAGGGTCAGGGTGTTGAATCCGAAAGTTTTCACCGTGATGCGTTTCACGATGTCGAGCCGGTGGGCGGTGGGGTCGGCGAATCCCCAGTCGATCCCGGGCTCGGACGCGATTCGCTGGGAGCGGCTGCCCGCCGGCAGCGTCGCCTCGTAATGCCAGCCGGAGCCATCGGTGGAATAGAGCTTGGCGGGGTAGTCGGAGTCGTTCTGCACGGTCACCTCGGCCGCGCCGGCGAGGGAGACGGAGAGGAGGAAAAACAGCGCCGCGGCGGGAAAGATCCGGCGGCGGGCGAAGACGTCGAGCACGATGGGCAAGGGGGGCGTTTTCATGAGAGCGGGTCGAGTGGGCGGTTCCGGGTCGGGTCTCCCTGGCGCCCCAAGTATGGAATTCGGGGCCTTTCCGTTCCGCGCCATTATTCAAAATCGCAAGCCGGGTGTCGATGGAAAAATGCGAATAACGGACAAGAGCGGGCGCCGGATCGAACAGGGTTAGGTGACCGAGGTAACCCTGTCGGGTCGGCCGCGTCCGCCAATCCACTCCCGATCGGCGCGTCACCCGCAAAACCGACGATTTCCGCGAAGGCCGATTGACTTTCGCCGGGCGCCGCCTACTCTTTCGGCCCTTTTTTCGCCGGGCGGAGCGCGGAATGTCCGAAATTCGCGGCGAAACACGGGGCCACCCCATCTTTTTCTTCCATCCCGAAACCTTTTTCCGACCGTCATGAAACGCACCTTTCAGCCTTCGAAACGCTCGCGCAAACGCCAGCACGGCTTCCGCGCCCGCATGTCCTGCAAGAGCGGCCGCGACATCATCCGCCGGCGCCGCAAGAAAGGCCGCAAGCGCCTGCTGCCGAAAGGGGCGGAGATTCACTACAAGCGTCACACGAATCAGCATTCCTGATTCTTGCCGGAGTGGAGCGGTTCGGCGCCGCTCGTCCATCCTCGCCGCCGTCGGTCATGCGTCTGCCGCGCGGGAAAGTCCTCCGCTCATGGTCGCTGTTCCGGCGCGTCCGGGAGGAGGGCCGAAGTTTCCGGGGGCGTCATCTGGTGCTCGGAGTGCTGGAGGCTCCGGAAGTGGCGCGAACCATCAAGGTGGGGATCATCACCACCAAGCGGCTCGGCAATGCCGTGGTGCGCAATCGGGTGCGACGGCGGCTGCGGGGAATTCTGCAACGGCGGGGTGAAGGCCTGAAACCGGGCCAGTGCCTGGTGCTGGTGGCGCGGGGGCCGGCGGCGACGGCGGATTCGGCCGCGCTGGAAAAGGAATGGAACTGGCTCGCCCGCAAGGCGGGGCTTTACGCGGAATGAAAACGATCCTGATCCTGCTGGTGCGCGGATACCAGGTGTTCATCTCGCCGCCCTTGCATTTCCTGAGCGGTCCGCTGAGCGGTTGCCGTTTCCGGCCGACTTGTTCCCAGTATTTCATCGACGCGGTGCGGGTTCACGGGGCGATGCGTGGGGCGTGGATGGGGATGCGGCGCATTTTTCGCTGTCACCCGTGGGGCGGACAGGGCTGGGACCCGGTGCCGGGCTGGGCGGAATTTGTGGAGGCGCACCCGGAATTCGCGAAAAACCGGAAAGATTCGTTTCACGAACCGCCGGAGGGAGGTTAAGT
Organism: Akkermansiaceae bacterium; assembly: GCA_024233085.1. Taxonomy (GTDB): domain Bacteria; phylum Verrucomicrobiota; class Verrucomicrobiia; order Verrucomicrobiales; family DEV007; genus JAEUHH01. The sequence continues at coordinate 327,332 of JACKQC010000003.1, read as the reverse complement.
CTGCCCTCTCGCCTTGCCGCGAAGCCCATCCCGTTTCAGTTCACCGTTTATCCCGAATCCCCTCAATGGACCGCACCGCCTGGATTGTCGTCGTTCTCTGTGTCGCCGGAATGTTCGGCTGGGGCGCGTTGCAGTCGAGGCGGAATGCCGAGTATCAGCGTTATGTTCAGGAACAGCGGGAGAAGGAGGCCGCCGAGGCGGAAAAGTCCGAGGCGTCCGGAACCGGGCCGGCCGGGAAATCCGCCGGCGATGTTGAAAAGGCGGCCGTCGAGGCCGCGCCGGCCATTCCCCCGGCCGAGGAAAAAACCGCGGTGCTGGCCAATGCCGACCTGCGCTGCACGCTGACTTCGGCGGGCGGCGGCATCCGGATGGCGGAAATCCTCGACCACACGAAGGTAAAGGGCGAGGAAGGCGCCTACGTGACGCTGAACGAGCGTGGAAAACACCCGATCGGGGCGATTTCGACCGGACCGGGTCAGTGGGACGCGGCGAATTGGCGGGTCACCGAGCAAACGGACGCGGCGGTGGCTTTCGCCTCCGAAACGGCGGGGAAACTCGGGATCGAAAAACGCTTCGAAATCGCGGGACCGCAGTCCGACGAGCACTTGGTGAAGCTGACGGTGACGATTCGCAACAATGGGGACAAACCGCTCTCCACCGCGGGCCAGTATCTGTATCTCGGCTCGGCATCGGCCCTGCACGCGGGGGAGTGGCCGCGCCAGACGGGGTTTTTCTGGAAGGAGGCGTCGCGGGGCTCGATGGAGTACCAGGGTGTGGACCGCTTCAAGAAAGGCGGCGTGATGGGGATTGGCGCGTCCCAGTTGGAGAGCCAGACGATGGCGGCCTCCGGACTCGGCTGGGCGGGGGTGAGCGACCAGTATTTCACCACCATGCTGAAGGTGAAGGATTCCTACGACGCGCCGATGTGGACGGCGCGGTTTCCGTTCGACTTCGAAGGCGGCGGGAAACAACCGAAGCGCAAGCCCTACGCCATCGAGGCCGCGGTGGGTCTGCCGGAGGTGACGCTGAACCCCGGCGACCAGCGGACGCTGGCCTACGAGCTTTACCTTGGGCCGAAGGAGTACGCGCGCCTGAAACGCCTCGGCGACCAGACCACGCTGGTGATGAACTACGACGACACCCCCATCTTCGGCTGGATGTTCGGGTGGGCGATCAAGCCGCTGGCGTCCTGGCTGATCCAGGGGCTCGTCGCGCTGAAAAATCTGCTGGGCGGCATCGGCGGCCGGCACGCCTACGGCATCGCCATCATCCTGATCACGATCGCGATCCGGGTGCTGATCTGGCCCGTCTACGCGAAGTCGACGCGGACCATGAAGCGGATGAGCAAGCTCACGCCGCTGATGAACGAGCTGAAAGAAAAGTACAAGGACGACCAGCAGCGGCAGAGCGAGGAGCTGATGAAGCTCTATCGCGACTACGGGGTGAATCCGCTGGGCGGTTGTCTTCCCATGTTCATCCAAATGCCGGTGTTTCTCGCCTTTTACGGCATGCTGTGGCGGGCGGTCGAGCTGCGGCACGAAAGCTTTCTCTGGGTGCCCGACCTGGCGATGCCGGACACGCTTTTCCAGATTCCGGGCCTGAACATTCCCTTCAATCTGCTGCCGCTGATCATGGCGGGCACCACGGCCATCCAGATGGCCCTGACGCCGAAATCGGGCGACAAGACCCAGCAGACCATGTTCATGCTGATGCCGCTGATCTTTCTGTTCATCTGCTACAATTTCGCCTCGGCGCTGGCGCTCTATTGGACGACCGGAAACATCTTCAGCATCGGGCAGACCTGGCTGATGAACAAACTGCCGGAGCCGGAGCTGAAGAAGCGCAAAGGGGCGGCCGGCGGAAAGAAGGGATTCTTCGAGCGGCTCCAGGACCAGGCCAAGGAGCAGCAGGCGCGAGCCGCGCAGTCCCGGCAGGCCGGCGGGTCCGGGAGCGGCGGCGGGAGCAACCGGCTTCCCGGCGAGCGGGGCGAGCGCCACACGAAATCGAAGAAGCGCAAAAAATGAATTGATCCTCCGGCGCGCCCTCACTCATGATGCCGGTCCCACCCGATTCGGCAATTATGGAAACACTGGAGACCGCCCGCGAGATTTTGGACACCATGCTGGGGTACCTGGGCTTTGTCGTCCAGGTCGAGTTCGACGATCAGGAGGGCGATCCCGGGCTCCAGGTGATCACCGCCGAACCGAAACCGCTGATCGGCCGCCAGGGCGAACGCCTGGAGGATATCCAGTATCTGGTCAATCGTCTCCTGCAGGTGCGCCTGCCCGACGCGGCACGAGTGCGGGTGGATATCGATCACTACCGCTCTAACCAGGAATACCGGCTCATCGAGGAAGCCGAACGTCTCGCCGAACGGGTGGTGGCGACCGGCAAATCCGCGTCCATGGAGCCGATGAACTCGTTTTTCCGGCGAAAAATCCACACTCACTTCGCCCAGCATCCGGCGATCAAGACCTGGAGTCCGGACGACACCGCGCGGCTGAAACGGATCACCCTGATCCCGCGCCAGTCGGCCACGGGTGCCGCGAACGAGTCCTGAAAACCGGGGCGCGGGACGATCAGGCCGGGGAATCCGCCCACGCGGATGAAAGCAGTGAAATTTGGGCCGCCGCGTCTAATTTTCACAAAAATAAGAAAAATATGAAAATTTAGATTCGCTCTTGCGAATTTTGGGGTCTTTTGCTATCGTAGCGAGGTCATGGCGAACGAAGATCCGGCACTCATGGAGCGCGCGAAACGCGCGCGGCGTATTGTCAAAAACCCTGCCCTCTACAAGGTCTGCATGGGTTGCGATTCCATCGTCGCCACCAAGGTGCACATCTGCCCGAACTGCCACAGCTACCGTTTCGAATCGGACGAGGAGTTTGTGGTCACCCAGGCCAAGCATCTTTCGAGCCGCGCCCAGCATTCGGTGGTGGCCGAGGATTTGTTCTGATTGCTCGCGAGACGGGGATCGGCGAGGAGTGGGGCGGGCGGCCGAATGGCGTGCGCCTTGTGAAACCCCAGCCCGGACCCACGCGTTGCTGGCGAACGCGTTTTTTCCGAATATTCCGGGGTGGTCGTTCCCGGGTCGGCGGGGTATTGGGAGAAGTCGACGCGCGGCGATTTGGCGTGGGGTCAAAAACGTCCCAGAGCAATTTTCAGACCGTTTTTTCCGGATGGCGCGATTGCGTAGTGAGAAACCTCAGGGGGTTGTTAACGGTCAAAAAGTTGAGGCGAGCGGGCTGAAATCCTTGATTTGGCGGGCTCCGTGACAGTGTTGTCACCGAAGGGGGTTTGTAAAAAGCCGATGGGTGGCCCCGGGGGACATTTAAAATTGCGCTTGCAAACCGGTCCGAAATTCGCAAAAACGTTGGGCCTCACTCGCCGGCTGGCGAGGTGGGTCCTTTACAACCAACCAAGGGAGACAAACAGAATATGAAGCTAAAGACACTCATCATCACCTCTATCGGTGCGCTCACGATCTCGATCGCGAACGCAGGAGACTCCAAAGGCGTCGTTTGCCCGGTCGAAGAACCGTTTGGCGCGACCCTCAGCGCCGGGTACGATTCCCATTACATCTTCCGCGGCGTGGACAACGGCCAGAACGCCATTTCGGTCGGTCTGGACTACGATCTGGATCTTCTGCCCATTCCGGTCACGCTCGGCGCGCACTACATCAACCCCACCGACGGCAGCCTGGTCAATCCCACGCACTCCGACGAACTTCAGCTTTCCGCCGCTGTCGGCCAAAGCTTCGGCTCTGTTGACGCCTGGTTGGGTTACACCGCCTATCTCTTCCCCGAGAACGGTGGCCGCACCGCTGGCGACAGCACGAATGAAATCGGTGTGGGAGCGGGCACGAGCGTCGGTATCATCGACCTCAACGCCGGCGCCTACTACGACTTCGACATCGATGGATGGTACTTCCAGGTTTCCGCGGGTCATACCCGGGAGCTGACGGACACCATCTCGCTGGCGCTGTCGGCCGGTATCAGCTACCAGATCGACTACTGGTCCGCCGGTGACGACTGGAACAACGTGCTGCTCATGGCCGCCCTTCCGATCGAACTGACCAGCAAAGCGACGCTTCGTCCCTATGTCGCCGCGACCTTCGCGCTGAACGCGATCGACGCGTGGCAGGACGACCAGCTTTTCGGCGGCGTCAGCCTGAGCGTTGATTTCTGATTCGGTTCAGGATTCCCGAGTAAAAAGTTTCCCTTGTAACAGGGACAACCGTTGCTGAGAGGCGCCCCTTCCCTCGCGGGAAGGGGCGTTTTCTTTGGGCTCGAAAAGTCTTTTTAAAAAATCCGCGAAGGGCGGACGGAATATTGAAGGCATTTTCCTCATTTTTCCGGAAAGATCGGCACGCGAACTGCTCTCCGAGGATTTTGAAAACGTTCAAAAAAATCGTTTTCGGCGTTGACGCCTTCGTCATTGAAGGCGAAAAAAGACGCCTTCTCACAACCAACAACGGGAGTCCTATTACGATTATGAAACTGAAATCACTCGCAACCGCACTCGCAGGGGTGTTCGCGGCCTCGGTCGCCTACGCCGGAACCGACGCTGGCAAGGAAGTCTGCGTCATGGAAGAACCGCTCGGAGCGACGCTCAGCGCCGGATACATGACCAACTACGTCTTTTACGGCGTGGATTTGGGCGAACACGGCATCTGGACCAGCGTCGACTACACGATTGACGCCATGGGCATCCCCGTGGACGTCGGTGTGTGGTACATCAATCCGGCCGACGGTTTCGCCAACGACGAACTCGACGTTTACGCCAGCGTGACGCAGGAATTCGCCGGGTTTGACGTGACCACCGGAGTCGTGGGTTACTTCTTCCCCGAGTCCGGCGCCGACGCGACCTACGAACTGGCGCTCGGCCTGGGCCGCAGCCTCGGCGTGGTCGACTGGAATGGCACCGCCCGCTACGACTTCGAACTCCAGGCTTGGTACTTCGACACCGGCATCAGCAAGGAATTCGCCCTGTGCGACTCGACCTCGCTGGTGATCAGCACCGGTATCGGCTACCAGATCGACTACTGGGCCGCCGGCAACGCGTTCAACGACGTTTACGTGAAGGCCGCCCTTCCGATCGCCCTTCGTTCGAATGTTACTCTTGAGCCCTATGTGGCCGGTCTCTTCGCCCTCGATGCGATCGACGGTTTCCAGGACGACATCATCCACGGAGGTGTCAGCCTGAGCGTCGACTTCTGAGAAGCGATCGAGATCCACAAAAGGACCGCTTTTTCATAAGTTGTCTCCTTTGACACGCGAAGCGCCCTCCGGCCGAGTCCGGAGGGCGCTTTTCTTTTCCACCGCCGGGATGGCGGCTGGATCGTTCTTCGATTAGGCTTCGCGCTTCTCATGCAACTGGTGGCCACCGTCCTGATCGATGGCGCGTCGTCGAAGGATCTCCAATTCGATTACGCCGTGCCCGCCGAATGGGCGGGCAAAGCCAAGCCCGGCATGCGGGTGAGGATACCCCTGCGCAATCGGCAGGCCATCGGCACGATCACCGCCGTCCGGGAAGAAGCGGACCATCCCGAAAGGCCGGCGGGACGCGGAGGAAAAAGGACCTTCGCTCTGAAACCGATCGCCGGGGTTCTCGACGAGGCGCCCCTGCTCACGGCGCCTCTGTTGAAATTGGCGGAATGGATCTCGGGGTATTACCTCGCTTCGCGCGACTCGACCCTGAAGGCGATGATTCCCCAGCCGGTTCGATCCGAGGAGAAGGGCGAAAAGACCCGGAAAAACGTCAGGCTGGTCTACGAACCGGATTTGGAAACCCTGGAGAGCCTGAAAAAACGGGCGCCCAAACAGGCGGAGTTGGTCGAGTTCCTGATTTCCCGTCCGGGTCAACAGGGTTTGCTCGCCGACCTGACAGGGTTGAGTGGTTTCGGCCGTCCGTCGATTACCGCCCTTGAGAAGGCGGGCATGGTGGTCGTGGAGGATGAAGTGGTGACCCGTGACCCCTTTGCCGACGAGGTGTTCGTTCAAAGCGCGCCGATGGCCTTGAATCCCGAACAGGAGCGGTCCCGCGCCCGGATCGTGGCCGCCGCGGCGGAAGCGGAGACCGAACGGCCGCCCCGGCCGATTCTGCTCTTCGGGGTGACCGGAAGCGGCAAAACCGAGGTTTACCTCCAGGCGATCCAGCGGGTTGTCGACGAGGGCCGGGGAGCCATCGTGCTGGTGCCCGAGATCTCGCTCACGCCGCAGACGGCCGATCAGTTCAAGAAGCGATTTGCCGCCATGCAGGATCAGGTGGCGATCCTACACAGTCACTTGAGCGCGGGCGAGCGCCACGACGAGTGGCGCAAGGTCCTGCGTCGCGAGGCGCGCATCGTGATCGGGGCGCGGAGCGCCATCTTCGCCCCGGTGGAAAATCTCGGTCTCATCGTCGTGGACGAGGAGCACGAGAACACCTACAAGCAGGAAAGCCCGCCGCGTTACCAAGCCCGCGACGTGGCTGTGGTGCGGGGGCACCTGGAGAAATGCGCCGTCGTGCTCGGCAGCGCCACGCCCTCGCTGGAGTCCTGGAAAAACGCCCTGACCGGAAAATACGAGCGGCTCGATCTCACCCAGCGAGTCGACGACCGGGAGTTGCCCCTGATCCGGGTGATCGACATGCGCCTCGAAACGCGGAAGAACCGCGGACTCGCCATCCTCTCATCGAAGCTCCGGGAATCCATCGAGTCGCGCCTGGCCGACCGGCAACAGGTGATCCTGTTCCTGAATCGCCGCGGGTTCGCGCGCTCCCTGATCTGTCCGGAATGCGGGCTGGTGATGGAGTGCCGGCATTGCAGTCTGGCGCTCACCTACCACCGTGAGGAGGACAAGCTGATCTGTCACCTCTGCGGGTACGCGCAGGTGACCCCGCGGAAATGTCCCGAATGCGGCGGCCGGGCGATTTCGCTCGCCGGTTTTGGAACCGAGAAGGTCGAGGCGGTGTTGAACGAGGTTTTCAAGGGCGCGCGCATCGCCCGGATCGACACTGACACCATGCGCCGGAAAAACGATCTCAAGCTCACGCTCAACGCCTTCAAGGCCGGGAAAACGGACATCTTGATCGGCACCCAGATGATCGCGAAGGGGCTTCACTTTCCGAATGTGACGCTGGTGGGCATTCTCAACGCCGACATCGGCCTCCACATCCCCGATTTCCGGGCCAGCGAGCGGACCTTTCAATTGCTGACCCAGGTGGCGGGCCGCGCCGGCCGGGGCGAACTGAAGGGAGAGGTGGTCGTGCAAACCTTCACTCCCCATGCTCCGGCGGTGCAGTTCGCGCGACACCACGATTACACGGGTTTCGCCGAACAGGAGATTCAACTGCGGGAGCGGCTCGAGTTTCCTCCGTTTCGTCACCTGGCGATGATCACGTCCCGGTCGGTGCATCGCGAGCGGGCGGAGTTTTCCCTGCAAACGCTGCATCGCCGGATGAAACGCCATTTGCCGGACGGATTGACGATCACCGAGCCGCTGCCCTCGCCGCTGATACGGTCGCACGACCAGTGGCGCTTTCAGTTTTCCATGCGCGGAGCGAACGCGAAGCGCCTGACCGGTCACATTGGCGGGGTGCTCGGTCCTCTTTCCTTTCCCGAGGATGTGATCGTGACCGTGGACATGGACGCCCACAATCTCAGTTGAGCCGGGCCAAACCGGTTGTCAGCGCGCGCCTCCGGCCTACCGTTGTCGCCCATGAGAAGCATGACGGGATTCGGAAGAGGCGAGGCGGCGGCCGGAAACTGGCGGTTGACGGCGGAGCTGTCCTCGGTCAATCGCAAGCAGATCGACCTGGCCATCAACCTCCCCGGCCGGTTGGCGGAGTTCGAGGGCGACGTGCGCAAGCGAATCGCCGAATCCGTCTCCCGCGGTCGCGTCAATGTCCGCGTGACGCTCGAAAACCTCGACACGGGGGAAAGCCGCCTGATTTTCGACGAAGCGCTGGCCAGACAATATGTCGACGCCGCCCGCCGCCTGACCGAAGCCACGGGCGCGGACACGCGCATCGCCGCCGCCGACCTCTTCCGCGCGCCGGGCGTCTTTCGGATCGAGGAAACCGCCCTGGAACCCGAGGAATTGCGCGGAGCCCTGGCGGGCGCGATCGACGAGGCGCTGAAGGCGCTGAAGGGGATGCAGGAGACCGAGGGGAGCCACCTGGCCGCCGACATCCGGGCGCGGCTCGAGGCGATCGCCGCCGAGGTCGCGTCGATCCGCGAAGCGGCGCCGGCCGTCGGCGAAACCTACCGGCGCAATCTCCGGCAGCGGCTCGAGGAGGCGGGAATCCCCGTCGACCTGGGCGACGACCGCCTTCTCCGCGAGATCGCGCTGTTCGCCGACCGCTGCGACATCAGCGAGGAGATCACGCGAATCGACAGCCACCTGAAACAATTCCATCGCTATCTGGACAGCGCCGAACCGGCCGGCCGGCCCCTCGATTTTCTCTGCCAGGAACTGAACCGCGAGTTCAACACCATCGGCAGCAAAGCCAACGACGCGGATGTTGCCCAGTCAATTGTCCGGAACAAGACCGAGCTGGAAAAGATTCGCGAGCAGGTTCAGAATATCCAGTAAACCGCCCCGGCGGTGGGCGATTCGCCGCGGTTTCTTCCCTTTTTCATGTCGAATGACCTACAGCGCCGGGGGATCGTGTGCCTCGTTTCGGGGCCCAGCGGTTCGGGAAAAACGACCCTCTGTCGCGGGCTGAGCGAGTCGGACGCGAATTGCGTTTACGCCGTCTCCGCCACCACGCGGGCGATGCGCCCGGGCGAGGTGGACGGGCGCGACTACCACTTTCTCGCCCGCGAGGATTTCGAAAAGCGGGCGCTTCGGGGCGATTTCCTCGAATGGGCCGAGGTCCACGGAAATCTCTACGGCACCCTGAAAAGCGCCGTGCTGAAACACATCGAAGCGGGCCGGGACGTGCTGATGGACATCGACGTGCAGGGCGCGGCCCTGATCCGAAAGGCCTCCGACCCCGCGATCCGCGAGTCGATCGTGGACATCTTCATTCTCGTGCCCGACCGTGGCGAGTTGCGGAAGCGGCTCGGCGGACGGGGAACGGAAAGCCCGGAAGAGCTGGAGTTGCGTCTGACCAATGCCCTCGCCGAGATGGAGCGCTGGCGCGAATACACCTACACCCTCGTCAGCGCCTCGCCCGAGGCCGATCGCGAGCGGTTTCGCGCCATCCTCGCGGGCGAGCGCTGCCGCACCTCGCGCCTCGGCGACGGGCCTCGTTCCCCGGCCGAGGCGGAACTCGATCTTTTCACCAGCACCACCCTCTCCTGACCCGTGAAATCTCCTCCATCAGCCGGCGAATCGTCCGCTCCGGACAGGGGGCGCCCGCCCATTATCGTTTTGGGAGTGACGGGATCGATCGCGGCCTACAAGGCCGCGGATCTCGCCAGCCAGATGACCCGGCGCGGCTGGGACGTGCATGTCGTGATGACCGCCGACGCGCGGGAATTCATCACGCCGCTCACCTTGCAAGTGCTCTCCAGGCACCCTGTAACGGCGGATCTCTATGACGAGAAAGAAAGTTGGCATCCGGGCCACATCGAGATCGCCGATCGAGCCGATCTCCTCCTGGTCGCGCCGGCCACCGCGAACTCGATCGCCAAGCTCGCCCATGGACTCGCCGACGATGCCCTGACCGCGATCGCATTGGCGTCGCTGGCTCCCCTGCTGATCGCGCCGGCCATGAATGGAAAAATGTGGCAACATCCCGCGACTCGCCAGAATGTGGAGACGCTGACCGCGCGTGGTGCGCGTTTCATCGGCCCCGAGGAGGGGCTGCTCGCCTGCGGGTACGAGGGAATCGGCCGTCTGTGGCCGGTGGAGGGTATCATCGAAACCGCCGCGGAAATGCTGCGCGGCGAAGCGGGTGCCTCCGGCGGGTGAGGCGATCGAATGTCACGGCTTTTCGGCCGGAGGCGGGGTGGGCGGCTCATTCGGCGTCGCCAGAGGCGAGGAATTCGATTCTACGGCGCCGGTGGATGGATTCAGTTTGCCGCCCTGCTGCCGCTTCCACCGTTCCATGAGGCGGTGCGCCTTTTCCTTCTGCGACTCGTCGAGAATGGCCTCCACGCGCGGGAGGTAGTCCTCCTCCAGCAGGCGGCGGCTTTCGGCGAGGTAGTCGCGGCGAAGCTGCCAGCGTTTCTCGAGCGCTTCGTCGACGATGGGTCGCAGTTGCTCGGTCTGCTCCGGAGTCAGGTTCAGCGCGCCGCGGAAATGCTTCAGGACAAAGGCCTTCGACTCTTCCGATTTCCAGCCCTCCGCGAGCGGGATGATGTGCGAGATCGCATAAAGCAGGCAAAAAACGCCGCCGCAGAAACCCGCGCCAAAAATCGCGACAACCCCGCAGCCAGCCTTCATCTGTGTTTTCGTGATTGCCATGATCGTGTCGGGAAAAAAACGGCGGCCCTCAGGAAGCCGACGGCCACAGGATCAGCGTCGCCTGTTCCAGAAAGTGCGCCGAATCGCCGAGGGAGGGGGATTCCTCCCCCATGAACAACACCAGGAGGGCCAGAGCCACCGCTCCGGGCCAAAGCCCGAGCGCTCCCCGCCAAAGCCACTTGGAAAAGACTTCGAGAAACCCATCCTCGGACAGGCGCCGCATTTCCCGCAACCGGGCCATCAGCCGGGTTTCGAAGCCCAGTTCGGCCGCCGCGGTGTCGGGCCGATGGGCGGCCGCCCGCGTTATCAGGGTTTCCCAGGGGATGTCTGATCGTTTTTTCATCATTCGTGACGTTCGAGTGAGTCGTAAATCTCCCGCATTTTCTTCCGGGCACGGTGCGCCTTGACCTTCACGTTCGATTCGCTGTATCCGGTGAGTTCGGCGATCTCCCGGACGCTTTTTTGCTCGAGATCGAGGAGCACGACGACGATGCGGTCTTTTTCCGGGAGATGTTGCAATAGCCACTGGACCGTCTCCCAGGCGTCGCGGCGCGCGCATTCCGGATCGCCCTCTTCCGCGCCCGTTGGCCGGTCGAATTCCGGCGGCGCGTCGGTGAGCCATTCGGATTCACGGCGCCGGCGGACTTTCCGCAGAAAATCATAGCAGGAACGCACCGCGATTCGCATGCACCAATGCTCGAACGGCGCGTCTCCCCGAAAGCCGGGCAGCCCCTTCCAGATCCGCACGAAGATTTCCTGCGCCAGATCCTCGAGTTCGTGCCGGTCCCGCGCAAAACGCGAAGCGGTGCCAAAAACGCGACTCCGGTAGCGGCCGGCCAGCTCGGCGAATGCGGAGTCGTCGCCCGCGACGGCGAGCGAGGCCAACTCGGAATCGGTTTGTTCGGCCACATCGAAGCAATACGTTCGTTCGGTCCGGGACGCGAAAGATTTGAAACCGTCCGCACACCCCGGATGATCGGAAAAGACGAGGCCAACCGCTCCGCGGTTACACTCCCCAACGCCTCCCACCAAAAACCGGGCAAAAAAAAAGCGGGGACGGGTCAGACCATTGACCGCGTCCCCGACTCTTTATTGGGAGGGAGGAGGTAACAAACGTTACATTAAAACTTGTCTCGAAGGGCCGGGACGTGACGGAAAACCGATTTTCCCAACGAGTTTCCGACGAGGAATCGAGTTTTCGCCGCGGTACAAAAAAGAGCCGCTGACGCCGGGTTGGAGGAACCGTGGAGCATGACCACGACGTCAGCGGCGGCCCAGGCCGAAGCCCGGACAAATTGTAAATTCTCTCAATCGAATGGTCTTTGCGACCATCGACACCTTAAGACACGCAGGCCTCTCGGCTGAGTCACATTCTAGGAAAAAAAAAATCCAAATCCAGAGAAATTTTTCCGGATCGACTATTTGTTCCGGAATGAAATTGGTCAAAACCCCTGAGTGCCAGCGGATTAGTTTTTTTCATCCTTTTCCGATTCGTTGGAAATTTGTTGCCGCTCGATTTTTGCGATGACCGCGTCGGCGATCCCGCCCGATCCCGCCTGTCGCGCGGGGATTTCCGTGGCGGCTCGCCGAAGAATCCGCTCGATGCGCTCCGAAGATCTTTCCGCCGGATCGCGAACATCCGGTTCCCGGAGCCCGGCGATCAGCCCGGCGATTTCGCGTTCCTTTTCGGCCAGTTGTTCGTCGGTGATCGGTTTCATGGGGTTCCGGCCTTCTCGTTTTCGGTTTCTTCCGCGTTTGAAAGCTCGAGAAACGCGTCCTTGAACCGGTCGATCGCCCGATAGAGACGCATTTTCGTCGCGCTGAGCTTCAGATCGAGCACCTCCGCCATCTCCTCCAGGCTCAGGTCGGAGACAAAGCGCAGCACGATCATCTCGCGATCCTCCGCCCGCAGTTGTGCCAGGGCCTGGTGGACCTTCTCGGACGCGGCGTCCGCCGCTTCGGTCTGATCTTCCTGTTTCTCCAGCATCTCGGCGGTGATGACTTCGCGGATCTCGGTGCCGCGCTCGCGCCGGATGGCCATCTGCCGGCGGCGGGTCATGCAGTGATTGCAGACGACGCGGTAAAGCCAGGTCTTGAAGGTCGAGCGGCCTTCGAACTGGTCGATCTTGTGGTAAACCCTCATGAACGCATCCTGGCAGGCCTCCTCCGCGTCCTGGACATTGCCCAGCATCTTGAGACAGGTGTTGAAAACGATCCCCTCGTAGCGGACGAGCAGGGACCGGAACGCCCCGCCGCCGTGCGGCAGTTCGTTCCGGCAGGTCTCGACCAATTCCGCGTCCGAGAGGGCGTCGTAACCCTCCTCGTCCACCGCGGCGCCGGCGAGGGGATCTTTCGAGTTTGGACGCTCGTTTGAGGGGTTCTGGGTCACGTTGGATTACAAAAAAGAGCGCGTGGGTCATCCCACGCGCTCCTCAACAAGACCACTGGACCCTTTTCGCGGTCATTCAACCGCAAAAAAACGACTCCCTCCCACCGTCAATAACGGTAGGAATCCGGTTTGTAGGGGCCCTCGACCGGCACTCCGATGTACTTGGCCTGCTCGGGCGTCAATTTCGTCAGTCGGGCGCCGATTTTTTCGAGATGCAGCCGCGCGACTTCCTCGTCGAGATGTTTGGGAAGGACCATCACCTGTCCCGGCTGATAGGTCTCGCGGTTTTTCCAGAGATCGATCTGCGCCAGCGTTTGATTGGTGAAGGAGTTCGACATCACAAAACTCGGGTGCCCCGTGGCGCAGCCGAGATTGACGAGCCGCCCCTCGGCCAGCAGATAGAGCTGGCGGCCGTCCTCGAAGGTGTACTGGTCGACCTGCGGTTTCACATTCGAACGCGTCACGCCGGGATGTTTGCCCAGCGCGTCCACCTGGATCTCGTTGTCGAAGTGGCCGATGTTGCAGACGATGGCCTGGTCCTTCATTTGCGTCAGGTGTTCCAGGCGAATGATGTCGCGGTTTCCCGTGGTGGTGACGTAAATGTCGGCCCAGCCGAGGGTGTCCTCGACCGTCAGCACCCGGAAGCCCTCCATCGCCGCTTGCAGCGCGCAAATGGGATCGACCTCGGTGACCACGACCTGCGCCCCTTGGGCGCGCAGGGCCTGGGCGCAGCCTTTGCCCACGTCGCCGTAGCCGCAGACCACGCCGACTTTGCCGGAAACCATCACGTCGGTGGCGCGTTTGATGCCGTCCACCAGGGATTCGCGGCAGCCGTAGAGGTTGTCGAATTTCGACTTCGTCACCGAATCGTTCACATTGATGGCGGGAACGCGAAGGGTGCCGGCCTTGGCCATTTCATACAGACGATGCACGCCCGTGGTGGTCTCCTCGCTGACGCCTTGCCAGTCCTTCAGATACCCGGTCCACTTGAGCGGGTTTTCCCCGTTGACCCGTTTCAGGAGATCTTTGATGACCTGTTCCTCGTGCGATTCGCTGGACGAGTTCACCCAGTCGGCGCCTTCCTCGAGTTCCGCGCCCTTGTGGATCAGCAGGGTGGCGTCGCCGCCGTCGTCCACGATCAGTTGCGGACCCGAGCCGTCCGGCCAGGTCAGCGCGTCCAGGGTGCAGTCCCAGTACTCCTCGAGCGTTTCGCCCTTCCAGGCAAAGACCGGGACGCCCGCCGCGGCGATGGCGGCGGCGGCGTGATCCTGGGTGGAGAAAATATTGCAGGAACACCAGCGAACGTCCGCGCCCAGTTCGCGAAGGGTCTCGATGAGCACGGCGGTCTGGATCGTCATGTGCAGCGAGCCCATGACGCGCACGCCCGCGAGCGGTTTTTCCGCGGCATACTTGCGGCGCGTGGCCATCAGGCCCGGCATCTCGTGTTCGGCGATGGAGATTTCCTTGCGGCCGAATTCGGCCAGGGTGATGTCGGCGACCTTGTAGTCGAGCCGGGTGGTTTCAGCGACGGTGCTCATGATTTTCGGTCTTGGGGATGCGATGGGTGGTGAAGGGGGCGGAGTCAACAGGGTTGGGTCACGGACCTAACCCTGTTGGATCGGGCGGGAATTTTCAGGAAACGGCGGACTTCAGCGCCTCGGCCTTGTCGGTGCGCTCCCAGGTGAGGGCGTCGAGATCGTCCTCGCGTCCGAAGTGGCCGTAGTTGGTGGTTTTGCGATAAATGGGCCGCAACAGGTTCAGTTGAGCGACAATGTCGGCCGGTTTGAAGGAGAAAACCTCGGCGACCGCGGCCTCGATCCTGGCTTCGTCGATTTGGTTGGTCCCGAAAGTGTCGACGCGGATGCTGACCGGCCGCGGATGGCCGATCGCGTAGGCGACCTGCAGTTCGCAGCGTTCGGCGAGACCGGCGGCGACGATGTTTTTCGCCACGTAACGGCACATGTAGGCCGCGGAACGGTCCACCTTGCTCGGGTCCTTTCCGGAAAAAGCGCCGCCCCCGTGCCGCCCCATGCCGCCGTAGGTGTCGACAATGATTTTGCGGCCCGTCAGGCCGCAGTCGCCTTCCGGCCCCCCGACGATGAAAAGGCCGGTGGGATTGATGAGGATTTCGGTTTCGGGGGTGAGGAGGTCGCCGGGGAGGACTTTCTCGATGAGATCGCGGGTGAGCAGCTCGCGGATCTCCGGCGTTGCGATGTCGGCGGCATGCTGGGTGGAAACGACGACGGCGGTGATGCGGTGGGGACGGTTGTCGACGTATTCGATGGAGACCTGGGTCTTCGAGTCGGGCCGCAGCCAGGGATGCTGGCCGCTCTTGCGCAGGGCGGTGAGCGCCGCGCCAAGGCGGTGCGAGTAGTCGATCGGCGCGGGCATGAGCGTTTCGGTTTCGCGAACGGCATACCCGAACATGATTCCCTGGTCACCGGCGCCCTGTTCGTCCGTCGTTTTGTCGTCGGCGGCGCGGGCGTCGACCCCCTGCGCGATGTCGGGCGACTGCTGGCCGAGGGCGTTGACGAAAAAGAAATTGTCGGCGTTGAACTTGCAGTCGGCGTTCGTGTAACCGATTTCCGCGATCGCCGCGCGGACCGCCTCGCGGTGATCGAACCGCGCCTGGGTCGTGATTTCGCCCCCCAGAACGACGAGATTGTCCTTCACCATCGTCTCGCAGGCGACGCGGGAGGCCGGGTCCTGCTCGAAGCAGGCGTCGAGGATGCTGTCCGAAATCGTGTCGCAAACCTTGTCGGGGTGACCTTCGGTGACGGATTCGGAGGAGAAGAGGTAACGGTCTGCCATGGGGTGAGGGGTAAAGCTCGTATTTACAAATCGTGATAGGTTGATACTTTAGCGAAACCCCCGATGGCGTCAATTCTCAAAACGCTCCGTCTCATCGCCGATCCCACCCGGCTGCGCATCCTGTCCCTCCTGCGCCAGGAGGACCTTTCGGTGGTCGAGTTGCAGGAAATCCTGGCCATGGGCCAGTCGCGCATTTCGTCCCAACTCTCGCAACTGAAGCAGGCCGGCCTGGTTTCCGATCGCCGCGCGGGAAAAAACATCATTTACGCCTTCAGCGATCCCTCCGCCAAAAACGGCGGCGCCCGCCTGCTGGAAATGCTCGACATCGCCTCGGGCGACGTCCCGGAAATCGTCGCCGACCGGGCCGCGCTGAAGCTGGCGCTGCGGAAACGCAAGGACCGGGCGCGCGCCTACTTCGACCAGTTGGCGGGAAAATTCGGCCGCACCTACTGCCCGGGCCGGTCGTGGAAAGCGCTCGCCGAGACGCTGCTCAAACTGATGCCGCCGCTGGTGATCGCCGACCTCGGCGCCGGCGAGGGCACTTTTTCCCAGCTCCTCGCCCAGCGGGCGGAAAAAGTCATCGCCATCGACAATTCCGAGAAAATGGTCGAATACGGCGCCCGCATCGCGCGGGAAAACGGCTTCAAAAACCTCGAATACCGACTCGGTGACATCGAGGAACCGCCGATCGACGATGCCTCGGTCGATCTCGCCTTTTTCAGCCAGGCGCTGCACCACGCCGAAAAACCCCGCCTGGCGGTGGCGAGCGCCTTTCGAATCCTCAAACCGGGCGGAAAAATCGTCATTCTCGACCTGCTCAAGCACGGCTTCGAAGACGCGCGTGAACTTTATGCTGACGTCTGGTTCGGCTTTTCCGAAGTCGAGATCGATCAGGCCCTGAGAACCGCGGGTTTTTCGGATATCGATCTCGCGGTCGTGGATCGTGAGCCGGAGAGCCCTCATTTTCAGACACTGATGGCGATCGGGACCAAACCGGCCTGAGCGAGGGGCGGTTCTTCGTTTTTCCGAAAACTCTCAATTTCGATCCGCCAAAGCCAAAAAATATCCCTAATTCGCATTTTTGCAATATCGACAATTCTTCGCATTTTTAGAATCAAAAACGTAAATAGTGCTTGATTCTAATTTATAAAAATCGTAATCTTCATAATTATGAAGATTGGCTATGTTTGGGAGGCTGTTTTCATCTTCGCGTTGCTTTCCTTCGCAACACCGGACACGACGAGGGCGCAGGTATCCGTCATCAATCTCACCGGGGACGTGATCGATGGCGTGGCGGTTTCGGATTCCGGCGTCGATACGCCCTTCGGGGAAGATGTGATCGGGGGATTTCTCGAAGGGACTTTTTTCCGTCGATCTTTGAATTCGGACGATTTCGGATCGGGTTCGGGTGGATTCCGCGATCTCTACCGGGTTCAGGACGGTTCGACCGCCACCGACCCCCAGGACGGCTACAACCGCTCCGTGTTTGACGACGTCAGTATTCCCGGCGGTTTCGATCCGTATCTGACGGTTCAGGAACTGACGCCCTCGGTGGAGGGGGATTCCTACGTTTTCGCCTTCGACACCCACGAGAGCACCGGGGGAAACAGCCGTTATGTGTCCCTCGATGAGTTCAGGATTTACGTCGGGACCGACACCGATCCGGCGACGCTGCCTTCCACGGTGGCGGATCTGGGCACCCTCGGGACATTGGTTTATGACATGAACGCCACCTCGACGAGCTATGTGTTGATCGACTCGAGTCTCTTCGCGGGGAGCGGGCAGATGGATTTCTTCGCCTTTGTGCCGCAGGCGGTTTTCACGGGATTCAGCGACACCAGCTATGTGTATGTTTACACCTCCTGGGGACAGTACAGCTTTGACGCCTCGGGGCGCACGTCGGGATTCGACACTTCGGCCACGCCGGAGCAGGTGGCCTCGGGAATCCAGGCCTACCCGAGCTATGCCGCGGTGCCCGAGCCCTCGGGCGCGATGCTGCTGACGATTGCCGGGATCTTCTGGGCTCTTCGGCGGCCAAAGCGACGCTGAATTCGCCCGTCTCTCCGCTGGTTCAACCCGCCAGCTTATCGCGGGCGGCGGCGAGCATTTCATCGACCTTGCCGGTGTCGCCGCCGGCGCCGCGCGCCATCTCCGGTTTTCCGCCGCCCCTGCCGCCGACGAGGGCGGTCAGCTCCCGCACGAGTTTTCCGGCCTGGTAAGCCTTCGTGAAGTCCGGATGCACCAGCGCGCCGAGATGGACCGTGCCGTCGGCGACGAGCGCCAGCACCGCGACACCGGGGAATTGGCGGGCCTTGAGGCCGTTCAGCGATTCCTGGAGGAGCGCCGGATTGTCGCCCGTCAGCCGCGCGACGAGGCGCTTCGGCGCGTCGCCCTCGGCCCCGGCGACGGCGGCTTCGAGCCACTCCGCGGCCTCGCGCGCGGCGGCGCCGGTGGCGGCTTTTTTCAAACGCTTGTCGGCCTCGACGGCGGCGTTTTTCAGCGCGTCGCGATGGTTTTCCAGAGCTTGGAGGAATGCATTCACACCGCCGATGGCGGTCGGATTTTCCAGATTCGGCGCGGCCTGGGCTTCGGCGGCAGGAACAGGCGCCTCCACGGGTTCCGCGCCGGCTTTGGACAGTTCAGCGTTGGCGAGGGCGAGCTTTTCGGCCAACTGTTCGGCCTCCGCCCGAAGCTGCTCCGCCAATTCGGAGACATAAGCCGCCGCCGCTGTGCCGCAGACGGCCTCCACCCGCCGGATGCCGGCGGCGATGGCCTCCTCCTTCCGCACCTTGAACAGGCCGATCTCGCCCGTCCGCCGCACATGGGTGCCGCCGCACAGTTCCATCGAGTAGCCGTCGAGCTTGCCGGCTTGGCCGCCGATCTGGACCACGCGGACGTTTTCGCCGTATTTGTCGCCGAAAAACTGCATCACGTCGTTCCGGTCGCGAACCTCGGCGTGCGGCACTTCCGTCCAACTCACCCCGTCATCGTCGGCGACGCGGGCGTTCACTCGCTCCTCGATCGCGGCGATCTGCGCCGGCGTCAGGGCGACGGAGTTGAAATCGAATCGCAACCGGTCCTCCGCGACCATCGAGCCCTGCTGCGTCGCGTCGGGATTCACGATCTCGTGCAGCGCCCAGTGAAACAGATGCGTCGCCGTATGGTGTCGTTCGACGCCGCGCCGGCGCGTCTCCTCGACGGAAATCCGGACGCCTTCGCCCGGTTCCGGCGCGCGGCCTTCGATCAGTTCCGTCAGGTGCACGAAGGCGTTGCCCTTTTTTACCGTGTCGAGAACGCGGAGCCGGCCGACTTCGGTGCGATCGTGGCCCGGCACATGGATCAGCCCGGTGTCGCCGACCTGGCCGCCCATCTCCGCGTAGCAGGGCGTGCGGTCGAGAATGACCTGGTAATGCCCCGCGTCCGCCGGGACAATGGCTTCGATGACCGCCTCGGCCTCGTCGAACTCGTAACCGAGGAACTTCGTTTCCCCCACATCGAGATCATCCACCCCGGCGGAGACGACCGCCTTCTTGTTTTCGTAGTCCTGGCGGGCGCGCTGGCGCTGTTCCTCCATGAGCGTCTCGAACGCGGGGACATCGACCGCCAGGCCACGCTCGCGAGCCATCAATTCAGTCAGGTCGAGCGGGAATCCGTAGGTGTCGTAGAGACGGAAGGCGTCCTCGCCGGAGATGGCATTCGCTTCCGTCGCGGCGCTTTCGAAAAGCTGGATCCCCTTGTCGAGCGTGCGGTTGAAGGAATCCTCCTCGTTTCGCAGCGTGTCGGTCACCTTTTGCCGGCGGTTGCGGATTTCCGGAAACACCTCGCCCATCGTCTCGGCGATCACATCGACGAGCTTGAAGAAAAACGGCTCCGTCAGCCCCAGCGTCCGTCCGAACCGCACCGCGCGCCGCAGAATTCGGCGCAACACGTAGCCGCGGCCCTCGTTGCTCGGGAGAATGCCGTCCGCCACCGAGAACGAAAGCGTGCGGAGATGGTCCGCGATGACGCGAAAAGCGACATCGATCTGCTCCTGCTCGCCGAGGCCCTCGCGTCGGCCGCCCTCGGGAACGGTGGCGGTGTAGGTCTTTCCGCTTAACTCCGAAAGCCGGTCGAAGATCGGCGAAAACACGTCAGTGTTGTAGTTCGACGGCAGCTTCGAAAAATCGGTCAGGCCGTTGGTGCACTGGATGATCGAGCAGACGCGCTCGAAGCCCATCCCGGTGTCCACATGGCAGGCCGGGAGCGGGCGGAAGCTGCCGTCCGGCTCGGCGTTGAACTGGATGAAGACGAGATTCCACACCTCGATGCAGCGCGCGTCGTCGCCGTTGACCAGCGCGCCCTTGGTGTCGCCCGCCGGCGTGAGGTCGACGTGGACTTCCGAGCACGGACCGCAGGGGCCGGTGTCGCCCATCATCCAGAAGTTGTCCTTCTTGTTGCCGTTGACGATGTGGACGGCGGGATCGAGCCCGGCCTTCTCGAAGACCGCCGCCCAGAGGTCGTGGGCTTCCTGATCGAAGTCGGCCGGATCGCCCGGGCCGGGTTTGTAAACGGTCGCGTAGAGGCGGTTGGGCGGGAGTTTCCAGCGATCGACGAGCAGTTCCCAGGCCCAGGCGATGGCCTCTTTTTTGAAGTAATTGCCGAAGGACCAGTTCCCCAGCATCTCGAAAAAGGTGTGGTGATAGGTGTCGTAGCCGACGTCCTCGAGGTCGTTGTGCTTGCCCCCGGCGCGGATGCATTTCTGGGTGTCGGCGGCGCGCGGCGGATCGTAGGGCGCCGATTCCGTGCCAAGGAAATAGGGCACGAACTGGTTCATCCCCGCGTTGGTGAAGAGCAGGTTCGGGGACGACGGCATCAGCGACGCCGACGGCACGATGCTGTGCCGCTTTTCGGCGAAGAAATCGAGAAAGGACTGCCGGATTTCGCGGGAGGTCATGGCGGGGAAAGGAATACGCGCCATCTCGGGGCGGGCAAGGGGGAGTTTCTGAGGGGGAGAAAAGGTTGGCGCGGGAGCGCGAAAAGCGCGTATCCTTTTCCCATGCGAGCAACTCTGGTCAGCTACCCGCACCTGGCGCTTTCCGAGGATGGGATGCCCCTCATCGAACGGGTGAATTTCAAGGCGATCCACCTGATTCGAGAACACTTGGCGTTTGGCTGGAGCGCGGAGGAGTTGGTCCTGAATCATCCCCAGCTTCGCTTGGGGGAAGTTTACGCCGCCTTGGCATGGTATGCCGATCACGCGAGCGAGGTCGAAGCGGTGGTCCGGGAAAGTCTGGAAACGGCCGAGGTCGGCGCCGCGGCCGCGGAGTTTCGCGCGATTTCCCGCCGTCTCCGGGCGGCCGGCGCGATTCGGTGACCGGGTTTCGCGATGCCGCTTCGCCTGTTAATGGATCAGCATGTGCCTCAGGTGATTACCACGGGGCTGAGAATCCGCGGTGTGGATGTCCAGACGGCCTTCGAGGATCGGAGCCACGAATTCGACGACGAAAAACTGCTGGTACGGGCAAACTCGTTGGGGAGAATTCTGTTCACCCAGGATGACGACCTCCTTGCCATCGCGCAACGGTGGCAACGCGACGGCAATTTGTTTGCGGGATTGGTATACGGCCATCAATTGAAGCTGCCGATCGGAAGGGCGGTCGCGGACCTCGAAATTCTTATGAATTGCGTGACGGCGGAGGAATTTCAAAATCGGGTGGAGTTTATCCCCCTGTAAAAGCCTCTTCGCCCGAGGATCGACCCAACAGGGTTAGGTCGATGAGTCAACCCTGTCTGGTCGCCGTCTCGTGGCGGACTCCTTTTCTGGACGAAGCGCCGCTCCTGTCGTAACGGGAGGGCGCATGTCCCGCCACCGCCGCCGAGCCGCCTCCCCGGTCTTCGCCGTTCTGACCGCGGCGGTTTTGCTGAATTCCTGCGCCTCGCGGGTGCATCGGCTCGATCTTTCGACCTACCCCCAACTGCCCATGCCGATCTCGACGAAGGCGATGCGGCGGTCGCTGGAGATCGACCCGCTGATGAAGCATATCGCCGTGTACGGCAACTATGGCGGACCCGGCGGCTGGGGCGGACCGCCCGTGGACGGGGTCGACGAGGCCTTCCGCGTTCACGACATCGCCTACACGCAACATTCGAAGCTGCGCGATCTCCGGGAGGCGGACCGGCGCCTCATCGCCGATCTGAAGGCGGTCGATCCCAGAAGTCTCGATTCGAATGGCCAGCGATTCCGGCGCCACGCGATTTTTTACATGCGTTCGCCGTTTGGGTTTCTTTCGAAGCCGCTGTATTCGTGGCTCGGCCTGCCGCCCTGGGATGTGGTGATCGATACCGGGGACCCCGACGGCGCGCCGGCATCGGAGGGCGGGTGACCGTGCCCAACCAAATCGGTTGCGAGAGGGCCGATTTCCCGGTCTAGTGGGGCTTTTCACTCGTTCCCGGTCATGGGCAGTTCGTTTGGACAGGTTTTTCGCGTTCACACCTTCGGCGAGTCGCACGGAGGCGGGGTGGGCGTGGTCGTGGACGGCTGTCCGCCGCGGATCGAGCTGTCCGAAAGCGACATCCAGCGCGACCTCGACCGTCGCCGGCCGGGACAGTCGGAAATCGTGACGCCGCGGTCGGAGGAGGATCGTTGCGAGATTTTGTCGGGGGTCTTCGAGGGCCGGACGCTGGGCACGCCGATCTCCGTGCTGGTGCGCAACCGGGACGCGCGGCCGGAGGCCTATTCGGAGATGGCGGAAAAATACCGGCCCTCCCACGCCGACTACACCTACGACGCGAAGTACGGCATCCGGAACTGGCAGGGAGGCGGCCGCGCCTCGGCGCGGGAAACGATCGGTCGCGTCGCGGCGGCGGCGATCGCGAAAAGAGTTCTGACCTCCCAGTTCGCGCCCGGGCTGGAAATCGTCGCCTGGGTGAAGTCGATCCGCGATCTCGAGGCGCGGGTGGACCCGGACACGGTCGCTTTCGACACGGTGGAGTCGAACATCGTCCGCACGGGCGACCCGGACGCCGTGGAGCCGATGATCGAACTGATCAAGGCCCTGCGCGCGGAGGGCGACTCGGCAGGCGGGGTGATCGAGTGCGTCGCGCGCGGGGTGCCGGCGGGTTGGGGCGAGCCGGTTTTCGACAAACTGGAGGCGGATCTCGCCAAGGCGATGATGAGCCTGCCGGCGACGAAGGGCTTCGAGATCGGGTCGGGTTTTTCGGGCACGCAAATGACCGGCCGGGAACACAACGACGCCTTTTACATGGAGGGCGGTCGCGTGCGAACGCGGACGAACCGGTCCGGTGGGGTGCAGGGCGGCATTTCAAACGGGGAAAACATCGTCTTTCGCGTTGCCTTCAAGCCGACGGCGACGCTCATGACGGCGCAGGAAACGGTGTCGGCCGAGGGACGGGACACGGAGCTGACCGGCCGTGGCCGGCACGATCCCTGTGTGCTTCCGCGGGCGGTGCCGATCGTGGAGGCGATGACGGCGCTGGTTTTGTGCGATCACGGCTTGCGTCATCGGGCTCAGTGCGGCAGAGTCGCGGAGTCTTAACCAAGAGCCTCGTCCTGACATGTTCGCGGAGCACGGATTCCTGCTGTTTTTCTTCGTTATCACGGTCTCTCTCTTCGTTCGCGCGTGGAACAGCGGCGTGGTGTCGATCCTCTGGGGCATCTCGGGTATCGCGGCCGGCCTGGCGGTGGGTTACCTCTCCTACGAGGCGATCATCGTGAACCTGCCCTTCCCGAGGGGGGCGAAGTTCGCCATCGCCTTTGTGGCGGGGCTGCTCTGCTATGTGGTGGTCCGGCAGATCGCCAAGGGGGTGTTCAAGTGGCTTTTCGACGCGGAGGGACCGCTCCGGTTTTTCTCCGACGGCTTCGGCGGCGGCCTCGTCTCGCTGGCGCCGTCGCTGGTCACGATCCTGATTATGACGTGGTGTATCCGGCTCGGCGGCACGATGATGGAACTGCGACACTTGGAGGATGTGTCGCGGGTGGAGGTGAACTACTTGTCGCACCAGTATCCTCGGACGCCGCTTTCGGCGCAGTGGCGCGACGGGCTGGAGCGGGTGCCGATGGTGCGCGAGGTCTTCGGATTTCTGGACGTGTACAGCCGGGTGCGGGAACGCAATCTGGTGGGCCTCTTGATCGCCTCGAAGAAGCCCGAGCTTTTCGCCTATTTGCAGAGCGACCCCGAATCGCGACCGGTGGCGGCCTCGGTGCGGTTGGCGGAATTGCTGGCGTCCCCCGAGCTGGACGAGCTGAACAAGAAGCGCGACCACATCGCCCTGCTCCGCCATCCGGACGTGCGGGCGGCCGCGCTGGACCCGGGAATCGGGCCGCTGCTGGACACACTGGAGTTGCGCCCTCTGGTCGATGGGTTCATGCTCTCGCCCGCCCGCCAGGAGGTGGTCAAGGGCTACCAACGGCCCCGGGAAGACCTTCAGTGACGAAATCCGCGCCGCCCCGCCACGGAGGCGACGGGCGGTTTCGGCGGGGAAGCCGGGGATTTCCGCGCGGTCGTTCCTTGGCCTTTTTTTGAGCAACGAATTTCAGTAAACCCGTCACCAGACCCGTCGGCATGGCGAAAGACGATTTCATCCCGAGCATCGGCCTCGAAGTCCACGTGCAGCTCAAGACGCGCAGCAAGATGTTTTGCGGCTGCGAGGCGCGTTTCGGTGCGGAACCCAACACCCTGACCTGCCCGACCTGTCTCGGTCTGCCCGGTGCCCTTCCCGTGCTCAATCGCGGCGCCATCGAGATGACCCTCCGGGCCGGGCTCCTCCTCGGCTGCGAGACGCCGCCGGTGGTGAAGTGGGACCGGAAAAACTATTTCTACCCCGACATGCCGAAAAACTACCAGATCTCGCAGTATGACTTGCCGCTCTGCCTCGGCGGCGGGGTGCCGTTGTACGATCTGGCCTACCCCAAGGATGCCCAGAAAACCATCGCCCAGCCCGGCAAGGTCGTGCCGCTCACCCGCATCCACCTCGAGGAGGATGTCGCCAAATCCACCCACCACAGCACTTTTACCACCATCGACTTCAATCGCGCCGGCACGCCGCTGATGGAGATCGTCTCCGATCCCGAGATCGACTCGCCCGAGGAGGCTTTCGCCTACCTCAATTCGCTCCGGCAGATTCTCGTCTACGGCGGACTTTCCGACGCCGACATGGAAAAGGGCCAGTTGCGCTGCGATGTGAACGTTTCCGTCCGACCCAGGGAACAGAGCGAACTCGGGGTCAAGATCGAGCTGAAAAACCTCAACTCCGTGTCGGCTGTCCGCCGCGCGCTGCATTACGAGATCGACCGGCAGATTCACTGCCTCGAAAACGGCATCCCACTGGTGCAATCGACCCGCCGCTGGGACGACGATCTCGGCGAGACCTCGGAAATGCGCACGAAGGAACAGGCGCACGACTACCGTTATTTTCCCGATCCCGACCTCCTTCCGGTGCGGACGGAGGCGCTTCTGGAAAAGGTGCGGGTCGATCTGCCGGAGCTGCCCCACGCCAAGGTGGCGCGATTCGAAAGCGATTACGGGATCACCCACTACGACGCCTCGGTGCTCGCGAGCGAGCAGGCCCTCGCGGATTTTTACGAGCGGGCCGCGAAAGGCTCGCCGTCCGCGAAAAAAATCGCCAACTGGGTCATCAACAACCTGCTCGCCGTGCTCAACGAACAGAGCCTGTCCATCGGCGAGTGCCCGGTGGCCCCCGACAAAGTCCGGGCCTTGGTCGACCTGATCGAGGCGGGCACGATTTCCAACAACCAGGCCAAGGACGTCTTCGCCGCGCAGATGGCGTCGCCCGAAAAGGAGCCGTCCGCCATCGCGAAGGACCTGGGTTTCGAGCCCGCCGACGCCGGCGAGGTCGACGCCTTCATCGACCAGGCCATCGAAGCGAATCCGGGCCCCGCCCAGGAAGTCCGCGACGGCAACGACAAGGCCGCGAATTTCCTGACCGGCCAAGTGATGAAACTCTCGAAGGGCAAGGCAAATCCGAAGCTCGTGACCGAGGCGATCCTCGCGAAGCTGCGGGGGTGAGGCCCGTCAACGCCGCACCCAGACGCTCGCCTGCGAGGTGCTGACCTGGAATTTTCGCGCGTGTTCGCGGATGAGAAAGGGGAGTTCGGTCACCCGGCGAAGCGCGAAGGACGCGTCGAGCGTCTCGCGCAGAAAATCGAGGGTCAACCCGCCGGGCTGGTTTTCCGGCGGAGTGAATTCATCGAGCCACGTCGCCGGAGTGGCGAACACGAGCTGCCCGCCCGGCTTCACCAAAGCCGGCAGACGATTGAGGAAACGACGCGGCTCGGGCAGGCGGCAGAGCAGGTTCGCGGCATGAACCAGATCGAAGACCCCGAGATCGGGTCGCAAGTCCATGGCGTCGCCGGTTTCGAACGCGACGCGGTCCGGCTGGCTGTCGGCGGGCGCGGAGGCCGCGAGTTCGTCGTCGCCGAGGTGCGCTTCCGAGCAGCGGCGGTAGCGGAGAATTTCGCCGCGGGCCAGCCTTTGGGCCGCTCCGATGAAGGCGCGGGAAAAATCGATGCCGATGACCTCACGCGTCTGTTTCGACAGTTCGAAGGCAGACCGACCGACCGCGCAGCCGATATCCAGCGCGCGTTCGAAGGGCGCCCCGGCCGGATCGAACATTTCGGCGACCGTGGCCACCGGGAATCGGAAAAATTCGTCGGCGAACGCCGCGCCGGCGGCTTCCAGAGCCGAGCCGGCGAGGATTTCCCCGCGGCTGCCGTAGTGGAAAAGCAGGTAGGTATCGAGGAGGCGATCCTGTTCGTAGGGGTTCATGCGAGAACGTGGCTTCGGCACCTTGCCGATGAATCGCGGGGAAGTCGGATTCGATTTCGAAACGAACGCGCTCCAGCACTCTGACGAACGGAAATAGCGATTTGGCGTGTGCGCCCGACCCGCGAAATCATGGGCTGGAAGCCCATGCCACCGATCGCCTCACTCGCCCCGCAAAGCCGCGAGCACAAACGGCGAGGGCTGGAAGTGCTCGATGAGAATCTCGCGCTGGTCGCCGCGTTTCATCCGCACCTGGGAGATGTCGAAGTTCGGGGTCTTGTGCGGGGCGAAGAGGATGTCGTCGTGGGTCGAGTTTTCGTGTTTTTTGAACATGTCCGGCACGATGTCGCCGCCGAGATGATCGTCCCGCCCGGTGGCCATGTGACAGGTGCCGAGGATTTTTTCGTCCTGAATGTCCGCGCCGGACACGGGAAGCACCTGGGTGCCGAAACCGAGTTCGCCGAGCGTGCCGGTCATGGGATCGTCGGCGAGGCGGGCGTTGTGGTCGTCGATAGTGGCCGGGTCGCCCGCGATGAGGGTCGAGCGGACGATGGCGCGGTTTTCGACATCGAGGATGCCGAGCGTTCCGTCGGCGTATTTCATCGGGAACTGGCCACGCGCGTCGACGGGGACGAAATAGACTTCGCCGGCGGGCAGATTGGCGACATCGGGGGATTTGCCCTTGCAGAGGCCGTGCGATTTCTGGGCTTCCTGCCCGTCGAGGCCGAGCCAGGCGGTCAGCACCCGGCCGTCCTCGAGCGTGAAATCGATTTCGATCTCGTCGGCGCCGGTCAGGGCGAGTCGAATCTTTTCGGCGTCGGCGCTGACCTCGTTGTAGTCCACGGCGAGACCGGAACTTAGAATGATGTCGTTGACGCCGTGCATGGTGGCCCCCCGGAAGCCGAATTCCCGGCATTTCGCCGTGAGCGGCGCCGTGGCCGACCAGGTGGAAAGACAGAGAATGATGTCGTAATTCGGGAAAATGTCGCGGTCCAGGCTCAACGTGTGGCCCAGAGCGTCGACACACTCGTCGCGGAGGTCGAGATTGGAGCCATAAGTCATCGGGTAGGCGAACATTTCGCCGCCCGTCATGCCGAGGGCCTCGAGGCCGCCGTCTTTCAGGCCGAGATGAAATTCGGTGAACGCCTTTTTCTGCACCTCATGTCCCTTGGCTTCGAGAAAGGCGTAGTCCTTCATCAGACCGAGGTCCTCCAGATCGATCAGCAGACAGATGCGACACCCCTCCGTCGGCTCGAAGACCGTGCCGAGGAGACGCGTGAGACTGAATTCCGGAAACTCGCGCATTTCTGGATTTAGAACGATTTCGGGGTCGAGTAAAGCGGCGGACATGAGGGGCGCTGGGTGGGAGGTTTCGCTGGTCGGGGTCAAAATGGGACGCGGACACGAAGTTTTCCTTTCACGAAAAGGCGAGCGCTTCCACCATGGCGACGATGAAAACGACGACCCCCACAACAACCGCCAGGACGGTGGCGATCACGGGTTGCTCGCGCGGGCTGGGACGCGCGGCGGCCGAGTCTTTCATCGCGCGCGGGGCG
The DNA here is from genome assembly GCA_024233085.1 of Akkermansiaceae bacterium. Taxonomy (GTDB): domain Bacteria; phylum Verrucomicrobiota; class Verrucomicrobiia; order Verrucomicrobiales; family DEV007; genus JAEUHH01. The sequence goes on along the minus strand of JACKQC010000003.1, from coordinate 299,398 downwards.
CGGGTGGCCGGCTGCGCGCGATCGGAGACGGCGGTGGCGGAGTTGAACGAGCGCCACGGCGCGGCCGGCCATTTTTTCGCGGTCGCGGATGTGCGGGACGATCGCGCGATGGCGGACTTCGCGCGCGAGGCGGTGGAGCGGCTCGGCGCGCCCGGTCTGCTGCTGAACAACGCCGCCCTGATCAATCCGAACGCTCCCCTCTGGGAGGTGCCGGCGGCGGAATTCGACGCCGTCATCGACGTGAACCTGAAGGGCGTCGCGAACGCGATCCGGCATTTCGTTCCGCCCATGATCGCGCGCGGCTCGGGCGTGATCGTGAATCTCTCCTCCGGCTGGGGCCGGTCCACCTCGCCGGAGGTGGCGCCGTATTGCGCGACGAAGTGGGGCGTCGAAGGCCTGACGGCCGCGCTGGCCCAGGAACTGCCGCGCGGGCTCGCCGCCGTGGCGCTGAATCCCGGCATCATCGACACCGACATGCTGCGGAGTTGTTTCGGCGAAAGCGCGGGCGCCTATGGCGACGCTGACGACTGGGCGCGGCGGGCGGTCCCCTTTCTCGAGGCGCTCGGCGTGAAGGACAACGGCAAAGCCCTCACGGCGCCATGACGCGCTACCTTCGGGAGCGGACGCTCTTCGGCCCTTTGATCGCGGAGCCGCCGCCGACCGGGCTCGGCCTGGTGGTGACCCTTCCGGCGAAGAACGAGGGCGAATCGCTGATCCGTTCGCTCATGTCGTTGCGCGACTGCGACACCACCGCGGCGCCGGCCGAGATCATCGTTGTCGTCAACACCAGCGAAACTGATCCGCCGGCGATCGTCTCCCGCAACGCCGCCGACGCCGCGGCCGCCCGCGAGTGGGCGGCGAAAAACAGCACCGAAAGGCGGCGTTTTTATCTGCTCGAAGCCCACGGCCTGCCGCGCAAACACGCCGGAGTCGGCCTCGCGCGCAAGATCGCTATGGACGAGGCCTGCCGCCGTCTCGAAGCGGCGGGACAGCCGCGCGGGGCGATCGCCTGCTTCGACGCCGACAGCCGGTGCGACCCGAACTACCTCGCGGAAGTCGAGGCGCTCTTTCGCCGGGACGAAAGCTGCCAGGCGGGCAGCGTCTATTTCGAACATCCGCTCGAGGGCGACGAATTTTCGCCCGCCGTTTACGACGCGATCGCCCACTACGAGCTGCACCTGCGGGTTTACGTCAATGCGCAGAAATGGGCCGGCTTTCCCTTCGCCACGCAGACGATCGGCTCCTCGATGGCGGTGCGCGCCGACGCCTACCAAGCGCAGAATGGCATGAACAAACGCCAGGCGGGCGAGGATTTTTATTTTCTTCACAAGTTCACCCCGCTCGGCCGGGTCGTGGACCTCAACACGACGCGGGTCATCCCGTCGCCGCGTGTGTCGCACCGGGTTCCCTTCGGCACCGGCCGGGCGGTGGCGGATCGGCTCGCCGCTCCGGAGGGCGAAGCGCCGAATACCCACGCGCCGGACAGCTTTCGCGCGCTTCGGACGCTTTTCGAGCGGGTCGACGATTTTCGGACGGCGAAAGACACGGACCTTCCCACCCTGCTCGCCGGGTCGCCCGAACCGGTGCGGGTTTTTCTCGAAAAACAGGACTTTGCCGGCCGATTGGAGGAAATCCGGGCCAACACGACGGACGCGGCGGCGTTTCGCGCCCGTTTCTTCCGCTGGTTCAACGCCTTTCTGCTGATGAAGTTCGTCCACTTCGCCCGGGACGGATTCTTCCCCGATGTCCCGGTCGTCGAAGCGGCGCGATGGCTGCTGGAAACGCGGGGCGACAACCGTGACGGAAACGCCCGGGAACTGCTGGAGCGCTGGCGCCGAATCGATCGCTCGGGCGCCGAAGATTCCCGGTGACGACCGCCGGCGCGGCGGGCTAGAATGCGGTCATGAAATCCAGGGACCGTTGGGGTGTTTTCGTGGCTGTCGCGATCTTTCTGTCCCCTTTCGCGACGATCCGGATGATGGCTCAGGTCGAGGCGGAAACGAGCGTCGACGAACAGCTCTCGCTGCTGAAGGACGCCGACATGGACGTGCGCATCGAGGCGCTGCGGGCGCTCCAGGTGTCGCTCGATCCGCGGCTGCCCGAGGCGATGCTCCCCTTGCTGAGCGATGAGGGAAACTCCATCCGCCGGCTCGCGGCGCGCGCGATCGGGAGCCGCTGGTGGCAGATTTCGCGGGATCGCGTCGAAGTCTTCGTCGCCGCGCTCGCGAAAAATCGGGACAGCGAACGCGACGACGAAAAGAACATGGTCCACCGCGCGATCGGATTGCTCAGCCGGAAATACGACGGCGACATGTTCGCTCGGAGCGCCAACGGCCGATGGGTCGTTTACGAGCGGCGGGGTCTGCCCTGTCTCATCGACACGACGAACGGTAGCGAGGAACTGCTTGGCTGGGACGAAAACGAGCCCGGTTGGCTGACTTCCGCCTGGGGGAACGGCGCGCTCGCGGAGTCCGTGAACTGGCACCCGAAGGCGGAACTCTGCGTCTTCGAAATGCTGCTTCACCGAAAGGCGAGCACCCTCTGGGTATGGCGGCACGGAAAGGGTCTCCGTAGGATGGCACCCGGAGATTTCCTGAAACCGCTGGGCGTTCCGGAGGAGAAGATTTCGTGGCCGGGTGGATTTTTCACCGAGTTCATCGGCTGGACCGAGAGTGGCATCGAGATCGAAGTCTTCTTCGGCGTCGAGGAAGGCACCGATTTGAAGGATCACACCGTCCGGCTGGAATGGCTCCCCGAGGGGGACGGATGGCGGGTTTTGTCGCGGAAGGTGGAAAACCCGTGAGGAAACCCGTCCCGGCAAACGTGGCGGCGGGCATCCGAGTTGATTCGCGAGGCCATGGAGGAATACCGGGAGACACACCTGGCGCGCCGCACGAGCCTCCGCGACCGCCGGCCCGCGAGTGTCGGCGGGAAAATCGAGCCGCTTTCGGCAACCGACGATCTCCTGGGAGAAATGCTCGATGACTCACGGGATTGACACCGATTTTCTGGTCGCGGCCGAGATTTCGAATCATCCGTTTCACCCTCGGGCGGACGCGCTGATCCGGAGTCTGCTCGATGCCGGGCACGATTTTGCGCTGGCGCCGCAGACCCTCGCCGAGTTCGTCCATGTCGTCACCGATGCGCGGCGGATGCCGCAACCGCTCACGATGCCCGACGCGATCGTTCGCGCGGAGACATGGTGGGAGGCGGAGGAAGTGATCCGCGTTTTTCCGAACGGGCGGACGGTTTCCGATTTCTTCGACTGGCTTCGCCGCCATCAACCGGGCCGAAAGCGGCTCCTCGACACCCAGCTTGCCGCCACGTTTCGAAACGCGGGAGTGGACCGGATCGTCACCAACAACGCCCGGGACTACGGCGCGCTGGGCGGCTTTGAAATTGTCTCATACAATTAGTTAGTCGGCGAAAAGTTCCGTCAGGGTTTGGTCGCGCCGAAATTCCACTCCCGGAAGGGCTGGTCCGCTCCCTTCGCGAAGTAGCGGATCGACTCGATCTCGAGGATCGATTTTCCGGGCGGAAAATAGAGCCGGACGAGCTGGGTCGGATCGCCGGCCACGGGCAATTCGACGGAGATCTCCTGCCAACCCGGCTGACTTAACAGGGTATACTCGGCGACCTGACCCTGTTGGGGGAAGTCGTCCTGGCCGGCCGTTTTCCACTGCACCTTCGCCGCGCCGCCGGCGGGGGCTTTGAGGCGGAGCTTCAGGACGATCGGGCCGCTGTGCCTCACCTGCGCGGTGCCGAGAAAAGGCGCGCGACCGTCAACCTCGACCCGCAGGGCGCCGTCGACGACCGTCATCGCGCACATTCTCGCCACGAGTCCGAATTCGGGCGCCCGGGTCGCGGCGGCGGTCGTTTCGCTGAAAACGGGATTCGGCTTCGGCGCGAGGGCACCGGTGTCGGCGATGAAACCGTCGATGAGGGCGTCGAGTTCCACCACTTTGTCGGGCATTTTCGCGGCGAGGTTGTGGGTTTCGCCGAGGTCGTCCTTGAGGTTGTAAAGTTCGCGGATCTCGGGGTAGCTCGGATGGGGTTCGAAGCGGCGGATGAGTTTCCAGTCGCCGGCGCGCACCGAGACGGCGGGGATGAGATGCGGGAACCAGGTGAAGTAAGCCTTGCGGTCGAGTCCTCCGGTTTGCCTGAGCAGGGGCAGGATCGAGAGGCCGTCCACGATCTGACCGGCGGGTTTTTCGAGGCCCAGAGCGTCGAGGACTGTCGGGTAGAGATCGATCGCCCCGACGACGGTGTCGTTGGCGGTGTCGGGCGCGATTTTTCCCGGCCAGCGAACCATCAGCGGCACGCGCTGGCCGCCTTCGTAGATGCGGCCTTTGCCCTCGCGGAGCGGGGCGTTGTTCGTCGGCGGCTCGGGGCCGGCCCATTTTCGCCAGTCGTTGAGGAATTCGTATTTGGGATGGCCCGGCTTGATGTTGGCGAGCTTGGTGTCGTCGGGCGTGTTGCTGTGGGTGTTGCCACCGTTGTCGGAGAAAAAGATGAAGAGCGTGTTTTCCGTCAGCCCGAGCGAGTCCAGCTTGTCGAGCACGCGACCGAGGCTTTCGTCGACGCTTTTCAGCATGGAGGCCATGATGGGATTGCGCTGGAACCCGCGCGGGTCGGTTTTTTTGGCGAATTCGGCGGTGTAGGCCTCTTTGTGACCCCAGGGACCGTGGACGCCGTACTGCCAGAGGTTGAGGAAAAAGGGCTCGTCCCGGTGGGCGTCGATAAATTTCAGCGCCTCGTCGGTGAGCCGGTCGGTGATGTATTCGCCATCGGGGCCGTCGGTGATGTTGCCGACGTGGTGCTGACCGGTGGGCCGGCCTTCGGCGGCGACGTCGTAGGGGGAGAAATAACTCGGCGGGCCGGGATCGGGCGCGCAGTGCCAGGTCGTCTCGAAGCCCTGGGTTTCCGGCCAATGCTCGGGCATGAGGCCGAGGTGCCATTTCCCGAAATGACCCGTGCGATAACCGGCGTCGCGCAGCACTTCGGCAAGAGTGACGAGGCCGGGGTCGAGGTAGTTTTTGCTGGCGGCATAGAGGAAGCGTTGCTGGGGTTTGCCTTTGGCCGGGTAGGGCGAGGCGTCCGGCGGGGCCGCTGGCTGATGGCCCGAGGCGCTGGTGATCCGATGCCGGGCGGAATACTGGCCGGTGAGGATCGTCGCCCGGGTGGGCGAGCAGAGCGGCACGGCATAGGCGTCGGTGAAACGCATCGACTGTTTCGCGAGGCGCTCCATGTTCGGGGTCTCGTAATATTTCGAGCCGTAAACGGAGCTGTCCATCCACCCCATGTCGTCGACGAGAAAGAGGACGACATTCGGGCGGTCGGCGGAATGACCCGCGGAAACGGCGACGGCGACGGCGAGAAAAAGCGCGAGGACAAGATGGGAGAAGCGCATGATCGTGGAGTGTGATCGGTAGGGTGGCCAACGCTGGTTCAGGCGCCGACGAATTCAAACCCCGCTTCTTTCAAGCGTTTCACCAGAGAAACGCAGGCCTCCGGCGGGTCGGCGGCGGATTGGTGCGCAGTCGGCGGCGGCACGAGAATCAGGTAGCGCCGTTTGCCGGCGTGAATTTCCTTTTCGGCATGCCCGAGGTGCTTGATGACGCTCGGCGCGTCACGCAGAAATTTGTCCCATGTCACCGGCATGATGATTTCCCGGTGGGCGCCAATCACGGCCTTGATTTCCGGGATGTCCCGGCGGCCCACGATCCCCCGCTCGGTAATTCCGTGAGGCGAGTATAGCAGGGCCTGGGTGGGCAGTTGGCCGATCGGGGAAGCCGAGACAATGCCCGTGGTGGGATTGACCTCGCCTCTGACGACACTGAGATTCACATGCGGAGCGAGTTGGCCCGAATCCTGCAGCTCGATGAAGGCGTGAAGCAGCGGCGCGGAATTCGTCCAGATCTGAGTGCCGGGAATGGTGGAAAGGAGATGTTTGGCGATGATGTAGGCCGTGGTTCCGGAAGCGACGAAGAGTGGCCGGTCCGGATCGAGAAGGTGTTTCTTTGCGAAGAGACCGGCGAGGTGCTCCTTTTCGGCGAGGGTGGATTTTTCTTTCAGGCGGGAAATGAAAGACGGCCCTCTGGGATCGAGATGCCGGAGGGCAAAGCGGTCGTTTTCTTTTGATATGGTGGAATCATCCGGCATATTTCTTATGAGAAAGCGTCAAACATGGAGATAACCGACAAAACTGGATGATCAATCATTTCAAAGAGTTTTGAAAAGGAATTTTCCAGAAAACTTTCAGCAAGATTTCGGGAAAAAATCAATGTCAAAAAATCGGTGAAAGTTTTCCACAACTTGACCACCAAGGTCACACAGCATTAACGTGTGCCTTTCTTCTCCTGTTCGAGCATGTCAGAGGCAACTATTTCCCCGCCGGATTTCGTCCCGGTCGACGCGGACCTTTCCCTGCCCACGCAGATGGACGAGTGGGATGAAATCTTTGACCGCGTGGTTGGCGAGCCATCGACCGCCAACATCAGGGACGCCTGCTATTCGAGCGGCCAAGTCTGGCAGTCGTATTTCTCGGCGGCGGCGCCATTTGGCACTCCACCGCCTCGATTGGCGAAAGTCGGCCAGAAGTTGTTGCGGGCCTTCAACGAGGTTGTCACCCTGATCGACGGGCTGCCGGCCGAGACGAGGCAATTGGTCCTCGGATATCGCGAGAAATTTCTTGAGCGGGCGTACTTTGTCGACACGCTGTTGCGTATTGGAACCGCCGCCGTCCTCCTGAAGCTGGATGAATCGATCGAGCGGAATCTCGCCGCCAGGGCTTCCTGACGGTCTAAGGAATCGACTTTGTCCCAGGATAGCGAGGTGGAAGCCGCCGTTCGACAGATCGTTTGCCGGTCGATGCTGGCCGAATGTTTCCGGCTCGTTTGCGAGGACGGGAGGACCGGAGTCCACCTGCTGACCGGGGAGACCTCCCACCGCAAAAAGGCCATCAATGGCCATGTGCAAAAATTCGGGACCATCCGGGACGCGATCATCAAGGTGAAGGAGGGCAAAATCGCCTTCGACAAGGGCCAGGAGACGGAGGAAGAGATCAGCGGGCTCCTGGAAAAGGTGAACAAAATCGTTAAATTGCTCAACAAGGACCTGATCGCGCCCTTGGACCAGCTCCGGCGGATCGCGCCGGACGACGACAACGACGGGTGCGAAGCCGATCTCATGCTCGAGACGATCATCGACTCCGAGCCCTGGAAAAAGGTGTTCGAGCTGGCCAAGCAAGGCTACCAGACCGTCGCTCCCGCGCGAACGGAAGCCATCGACCGCCTGCGCATGATGGCCGAGCCGCATTATCGGCTGAAAACGCCGGCGAAAGTGTTTGTCGCCAGCACCTCCGAGGGATTGTCGTTCGCGGAAGAGTTGGCCAAGGCGCTCGAGCGGCAAATGCCGGAGCGGATTCAAGTGACCGTCTGGAAAAAAAGTCCGGAATTCAAGCAGGGTGGCTCCAACCTGCGGGCGCTTGAAACTGTGATCCAAAACTACCGCTTTGGCGTCGCGATCATTTCTCCCGCCGATCGCTTCGACGATGAAGTCCGGGCCGACGGTACTTTTCCCATCGGAAATGTCCTGCTGGAACACGGCATGTTTATCGGCAAACACACGCGATACCGGGCTTTTCTCGTCCAGCCGCGCGAGGGGACGCCCGGATTGAGCGATCTGAGCGGGATCGTCACCGCTCGCTACGATCCGAAGGCGGCCATGAACGAAATCGTCGCCGAAGTTTCGAAAAAAATCGAAGAAGCGATCGACGACGAAATGAAAGAAGCCGGATAGGGCGACCGGCGGAGTTCGGGGCGGCGGCGATGAGGCCTTGCGCAATCTTCTCCCCGGCTGTTAAATCCCGCCACCATGAAAATCGGCTTCAATCTGCTCCTCTGGACCGGTCATGTGACCGAAGAGAATTTTCCCGTCCTCGACAAACTCAAGGCGACCGGTTTCGACGGCGTCGAGATCCCGATTTTCGATGTCAGCGACCCGGGGCATTTCACGAAGGTCGGCCAGGCCATCAAAAACGCGGGACTCGACTGCTGCGCGGTGACCATCTGCCCGACCGACGAGCAGAGCCTCATCAGCGCGAACCCGGCGCATCGCCAGGGCGGGGTCGACCATCTCAAGCGCGTCGTGGAGTGTGCCCACAACGCCGGGGTGGAAAACATTTGCGGTCCCTACTACCAGGAATTGTGCAACTTCACCGGCAACGGCGCGACGGAGGACGAAAAGAACTGGGCCGCCGAGGGACACCGCCAGATGGCCGACGCGGCTCGGGACGCCGGTGTGCGCCTGACCATCGAGTCGCTGAACCGGTTCGAGTGCCATTTTCTGAACACGATCGAGCAGGCCGCGGCCTATGTGAAGCGGGTGAACCACCCGAATTTCTTCACGATGTACGACACCTTCCATGCCAACATCGAGGAAAAAGATCCGCTCGGCGTGATCGAGCCGAACCTCGACGTCATCAAGCACGTCCACATCTCCGCCAACGACCGCGGCACGCCGGGCAAGGACCACACGCCCATCAAGGAAACGATCGGGATTTTCAAAAAGAATGGCTACGACAACTGGATGGTGATCGAGGCCTTCGGCCGCGCGCTGCCGGATCTCGCGGCCGCGACCCGCGTGTGGCGCGATCTTTTCGAGAGCCCGGAGGAGGTTTACACCTTCGGTTATCAATACATTCGGGACGCCTGGGACGCGGCTTGAGCGACCGGAAGGACCCTTCGAAAGACTGGAGAAGAGCCCGGTTCCCGAGAGGGGCCCGGGCTTTTTGCCGAAAGACCGCGAAACCGATGAGAATCCTGTTCCTGACCTGCCTGTTCGGTGTCGCGGGCGCGCTTCACGCGGCCGACCGCCCCAACTTCGTGGTCATCATGGCCGACGATCTCGGCTATGGCGACATTGGCTGCTTCGGCAACGAGTCGATTCCGACCCCGAACCTCGACGCGTTGGCGGCGGCGGGAATGCGCCTGACGGATTATCATTCGAACGGCTCGGTGTGCTCCCCGACCCGCGCGGCGCTGGTGACGGGCCGCTACCAGCAGCGGGCGGGCGTGGGCGGCGTCATTTCGGCGGCGAACCATCGCGACACCGGTCTCGCCGTCGAGGAGGCGACCTTCGCCGATGTGTTGCGGGAGCACGGCTACGCGACGGGGGTTTTTGGAAAGTGGCACCTCGGCTACGCCCCGGAATTCAACCCGGTGCGCAACGGTTTCGACCGGTTTCGCGGTTACGTCAGCGGGAATGTCGACTTCTTTTCCCACATCGACCAGGCCGGTTACGAGGACTGGTGGTGGCAGGACACTCCGCATCCCGAGGAGGGCTACACCACGCACCTGATCACGAAGCATGGTGTCGCCTTCATCGAGGAGCACCGGGACCGGCCCTTCTGTCTCTACCTGCCGCACGAGGCGCCGCACTATCCCTACCAGGGACCGAACGACCAACCGATCCGGATCAAGGGCGATCCCGGAAACGTCACCGGGGAACGGACCGACATCCCGAACGCCTACCGTGAAATGATTGTCGAGGTGGACAAGGGAGTGGGTGAAATCGTCGAAACGCTCCAAAAATTGGGACTCGCCGAAAAGACGCTGGTGATTTTCTGCTCGGACAACGGCGCCACGCCCAACGGTTCCAACGGCGGTCTGCGCGGTTTCAAGGGCCAGGCCTGGGAGGGCGGCCACCGCGTGCCGGCGATCGCCTCGTGGCCGGGAAAAATCGCGCCCGGCACCGAATCGGACACGACCTGCCTGAGCATGGATATTTTTCCCACCCTGCTGGACGCGGCGGGAATCGCGACGCCGGAAGGTTCGGCGAAACTCGACGGGATCAGCCTGCTTCCGGTCCTGACCCAACAGGGTAGGGTCGGGGACCGTACCCTGTTTTGGGAGACGGGCGGCGGAACGGCCGTCCGGCGCGGTCCGTGGAAACTGGTCATCGATCGACCGAAGAAAAAGAAGGAATTCCAGGCGCCCGAAGCGCCGCAATTGTTCGACCTTTCCACCGATTTGGGCGAAAAGGCGCCGGTGGACAATCCGGGGGTGCGGGCCGAGCTGGAAGCCGCTCTGGAGGCCTGGCGCGCGAGCTGGGCCGGCGTGCCGCAACGTTCCTGACCCGCGAAAACCGGCATGGATGAAACGCTCATTCTCGCCTCCGGATCGCCCCGGCGCCGCGACCTGATGGAGGAGGCGGGCTACCGATTCGAAGTCGTCAAACCGGACGTCGAGGAAATCGAGGACGCGACGATCCCGATTCGCGAGCTGACCCGGCTCAACGCGAAGTTAAAGGCCGACGCGGTCGCCGGGAGCCATCCCGGACGGGTCGTCATCGCGGCGGACACGCTGGTGCTGCTCGACGGCATCGCGCTGGGCAAGCCGGCGGACGCGGCCGAGGCCTTTGCCATGATTCGTTCCCTGAACGGGCGCACCCATCAGGTTTACACGGCGGTGTGCGTGGCCCGGGCGGGCACGGAAGCCGACGCGGAATTCTTCGTGGTGACGGACGTGACCTTCCGGCGGCTCTCCGACGCGGAGTTGCGCCGCTACCACGAGTTGATCGATCCGATGGACAAGGCCGGTGCCTACGCGGCGCAGGACCACGGCGACATCGTCATCGAGCGGGTGACCGGCTCGTGGACGAACGTGGTCGGGCTGCCGATGGAGGAGCTGGCGAAATGGCTCGGGGAACGATTCGGCGTTCTTCCCGGCGGGACTCGGTCTCAGGAAACGGCGGGCGGAAATTCGACTTTCGCGTAAAGATTGCCGAGGCGGAGCGACACCCCGATGGACTCGAGCCGCAATTCGTCGTCCGGATTCGAGTAGCTTTCACAGGTCCAGCGGCCATCTTCGCCCTTGCGGTGAAGTTCGGCGGCGATTTCGTCGGATTCGACCAGGAGATATTCGGTGAAGGAATCGAGGAAGCTGTATCCGGCGAATTTCTCGTTTCGGTCGATGTGCCGGGTGCTTTCCGAGAGGACTTCGGCGATGAAAACCGGGTTCGAATAGGCGTCCTCGGCACCGTCGAAAAAATCGATGGACCCGCAAAGAGCGGACGCATCGGGGTAGCGAAAGACATTGGCTTTTTCGATTCGGACTTTCATGTCCGAGCCGAACACGACGCAGGGTCGGCCTTCGAAGGCGATTCCGATCCTTCCGAGCAGTTCGGCGCTGACCAGATTTTGCCGGCATTTCGCCCCGGCCATGGAAACGACGATGCCGTTGAGGTATTCGCTCTTGGTTTCCGCGGATCGTTCGAGGGCGAGGTAATCGATCGGGCTGAGATCGCTGTCGTTCGGCAGGGCTCTCTCGGCCGCTATTCTGCCATAGAGCGGCCATCTTCGCCACTCGGGAGACCGGGCGTCGGGCGCTTGTGGAATTCGATTCCTATGGTTACGGTAGGCGCTCAGACCGATCCCGCCGCGCGGGATCGGCTGCGTTCTGACCGTCCATGAACATCATCATCGTTGGCGCCGGGGAGATCGGCCGTTACATGGCCCTCCGGCTGTCGAAGGAAAGCCACGGCATCGTCGTCATCGAGCGCGACGAAAAGATCGCCTCCGATCTCGACAGCAAGATCGACGCGCGCGTCATGTCCGCCGACGGGTCGAGCGTGAACACCCTGCTGGAGGCGGGAGTGGCGGAATGCGAGCTGTTTCTGGCGCTGACCAGCGACAACAACATCAATCTCGTCTCCTGCTCGATGGCGAAGGCCCTCGGAGCGAGGCGGGTGATCTGTCGCGTTCACCCGGGCCTGCAACGGGAGGAGTTTCTCTTCGATTTCCGGACGCAGTTCGGCATCGACTACGTTTTCAGCTCGGAAAGGCTGGCCGCGATCGAGTTGGCGAAGTTCGTGCGCAATCCGAACTCGATTTTTGTCGAGGAAATCGCCCGCGGACACATCGAGGTGCAGCTCTTCCGCGTGTCGCCGGAAAGTGATTTGGCCGGGAAAGCGCTGAAGGATCTGGATTTTCCGCCGCGGGTCCGGATTGGATCGATCCAGCGGGGGGTTCGGTCGATCATTCCGACCGCGGACGAGGAAATCCATGGCGGCGATCTGGTGACGGTGTTTGGGGATCCGAACCGGCTTCACGAGGCGGCGAACCGCCTGCGGTCGGCCGGCGGAAAGGAGCAGGTGACCAACGTGGTGATCTTCGGCGGCGGCGAGTACGGATTTTCCCTCGCCCAGACCCTGGAGAGCGGGAACTGCCGGGTGCGTATTTTCGAGGTCGATCCGGCGCGGTGCGAGGTGCTGACCGAGCAGTTGGCCTCGGCCACCGTGCTGAACGCCGACGCCACCTCCCTGGCCGAGTTGAAGGAGGAAGCCGTGGGCGACGCGGATTTCTTCATCGGGGTGACCGAGGTGGACGAGGACAACGTGATGACCTGCATCCAGGCCCACAGCCTAGGGGCGAAAAACTGTCTGACCCTGATCCATCGCGCCGACTACGCGGACGCGATCACCAGTTTCGGCGAGCGGATGGGCATCCGCGCGGCGGTCAGTCCCCGGGAGGCCACGCGGCGCGACCTGATGCGCTTTGTGACCTCGGATCGTTTTCACCTGGTGCGCGAGCTGCCGGCCGGGGAACTCATCGAGGCCTCGGTGGCGGAGGGATCCGAGGTGGCGGGGAAAAAGGTGGCCGAAATCGAGTGGCCCGCGAGCTGCATCCTGGTCGGCATTCTGCACGGGATTCGGGCGATGGCGCCCGCCGCGGACGACGTGATCGAGGAGGGCGACAACCTTTACGCCCTGGTTTCCGCCAAAACGAAGAAGCAATTCCTGAAACTCGTGTCGAAGGCCTGAACGACAGGCGCGTACCGCGGCGGGAGAGTTTTTCCAATCCATGAATCTTCGCATTCTCGCCAAGATCCTCGGGATGCTGCTATGCCTGATCGCACTGGCGATGGCGGCCTGCGGCGGATATGCGGCTTATGAGATGTCGTTCGATCCCGGGGCCGGCCGGCTCGGCCTGAAGGCTCTGGGATGGGGAACCGCCGTGACGCTTTTCGCCGGCTTGGGCCTGTTTTTTCTCGGACGCCGAAGCGGAAACGAGGTGCTCCGGCGCGAGGCGATCGTGACCGTGGGGCTGGGCTGGATGTTGTCGGCCCTGTTTGGCGGCATTCCTTTCCTGTTCGGGCCGGCGGCGCTTTCGTTCGTCGGCGCCTTTTTCGAATCGATGTCGGGATTCACGACGACGGGATCGACGGTGATCACAGACCTCGATGTGTGGCCGCGCTCGATTCTGCTGTGGCGCTCGGTGACGCAGTGGCTGGGCGGCATCGGGATCGTGGTGCTCTTCGTGGCGGTGCTTTCGTTTCTGGGCGTGGGGAGCCGGTCGCTGGTGGCGCACGAGTCGAGCCTGAATTTTTCGGAGGCGACCGCGTCGCGGATTCGGGACACGGCGAAGACGCTGCTATTCATTTACGTGGGTCTCACGGCGGTCTGCGGCGTGGGGCTTTGGATGTTGGGAATGACGCCCTTCGAGGCCGTGAACCACGCCATGACCGCGCTGTCCACCGGAGGGTTCAGCACGGAGAACAAGAGCATCGCGGCCTTCGAAAGCCTGCCCATGGAGTTGTGGCTGGGGCTTTTCATGTTGCTGGGCGGATTCAGTTTCATGCTCTACGTGTTCGTCGCCCGCCGGCGGTGGGGCCGGCTGCGCGCCGAGGAGGAGGCGCGCTATTACTTTCTGCTGTTGCTGGTGGTGTCGGTCGTCATCGGGTTGGATCTCTGGCTGGTCGGGCAGACCGGCGATTTCGTCACCGGATGGCGGAAGGCGTTTTTTACCGTCATCTCCATCAGCACCACGACCGGTTTCGGGACGGAGGACTACGACCAGTGGCCCACCTTTTCCCGGTTGCTGCTGCTCGGGCTGATGGCGATCGGGGGCTGCGCCGGCTCCACGGCGGGCGGGATGAAGATGAATCGCATGGTTCTCTTCGCGAAAATTGGGGTGCAGGAACTGGTGAAATCCTACCGGCCCAACCAGGTTTTCCGGCTCACGCTCAATGGCGGCACCCCGGACCAGTCCGTGCGGTTGCAAACGACCCTGTTTCTCGCCTTTGCCTTCGGGACCTGCGGCGTCGCCGCGCTGGGGGTGGCGTTGCTGGAGCCGGATTTCGATCCCTCCACGGCGTTTGGCGCGGTGCTCGCCACCCTCTTCAACATCGGCCCCGGCATGGAGTTGGTGGGACCGACGGACAACTACGCAGCCCTGAATCCCGGCACCCTGATTCTGCTCAGCCTGTTGATGGCGCTGGGCCGTCTCGAGTTCTTCGCCGTGCTGGTGCTGTTCCTGCCGTCGCTTTGGCGGAAATATTGAGCCCCGCCGCCCGCCCGGGGATTTCGCTTGTGTGTCGCCCCGCTCCTGCGCAACTTGCGCCGAATTTTTTCGAAGGAACGCGCCGCGGCGCCGGATCCGGGCCAGCCGGACGTCATTAATGAAGCAACCAATCGCCATTGTCGGCGCCAACGGTCGTCTCGGCCGGGCGCTGCTCGAGGAATGCCGCCGGCGGGGTCACCCCGTCGCGCCCCTGACCCGCCACGATCTGGATCTGGCCTGGTCCCGGCGGAAAATCCACGAAGCGCTGGAAAGCTGCCGGGATTCGCGCCTTCTCCTGCTCGCGGCCGGCAACACCAACGTCGATGTCTGCGAGCACGAGCCCGAAACCGCCGAGCAGTTGAACTGCCTCGCCGTCGAACACATCGCCCAATGGTGCGCGGCCAACGGCACCCGGCTCGTCAACTTCAGCTCCGACTACGTCTTCGACGGCGAAAAAGATTCCCCCTATCGCGAGGACGACCCCGCCCATCCCCTCAGCGTCTATGGCCGCTCCAAAGTCGACGGGGAGATCGCCACCCTGGAGGCCTCGCCGGACAACCTCGTCGTCCGGCTCCAGTGGCTTTTCGGTCCGGGCAAACCCCTCGCCACGCCCGATTGGGCCGTCGCGCTGGCCGTCGAAAACGACACCCTGAACATCGTCGGCGACCGCGTCGGGGCGCCCTCCTACACCCGCGACATCGCCGCCGCCCTGGAACCGCTTTTTTTCGATCCCCGCGCCACCGGCATCCTGCACCTGAGCAATGCCGGGAGCTGTTCCTGGCTCGAGTGGGCGCGATTTTGCGTGGAATGCGCCGCCGACTGCGGCGTTCCCGTCCGCGCGCGGAACCTCACGGGCGTCTCGATGGAGGACGTTTTCGGCGACCGCGCCACGCGGCCCCGCTACACGGTGTTTTCGCTGGAGAAATACCGCGATCTCACCGGGCGGGAGATGCCGGACTGGCGCGGCTCGGTGCGGGAATACATCCGTGACTTCGTCGCCCCGCGCTTTCTGTAGCCGGTTGCCGGATTTCCCGGTTGAGCCTTTCGGTCGCCCCGCTACATTGCGCCCGCCCGTCTCGCGGGCACTCCGAAACACACTCACCGACAGATCTCGATCATGCGCATCCTCGTCACGGGTGGCGCCGGCTTCATCGGCTCCAATCTGGTCCATTACCTCCTCGGGACGGCCGGGGACGAACTCGGCGTCTCCGTCGAACGCGTCGTCAATCTCGACAAGCTGACCTACGCCGGGAATCCCGAGAACCTCGCCGCGCTGACGGGCGATCCCCGCCACGTCTTCGTCCAGGGAGACATCTGCGACGCCGGCCTGCTCGAAAAACTTTACGCCGAACACGACTTCGACGCCGTGATGCATCTCGCCGCCGAGTCCCACGTCGACCGGTCCATCGACGCGCCCGAGCAGTTCATCCTCACGAATTTCGTCGGCACCTTCCAGATGCTGCACGCCGCGCGGAACCACCACAATCGCCGCAAGGAAGCCGGCAATAGCGCCGAATTCCGTTTTCTCCACGTCTCGACCGACGAGGTTTATGGCTCCCTGTCGGCCGAGGACCCCGCTTTCACCGAGACCACGCCCTACGCGCCGAACAGCCCCTACTCCGCGTCAAAAGCCGGCAGCGACCACCTGGCGCGCGCCTATTTCCATACCTTCGGCTTTCCCGTGGTCACGACGAACTGCTCGAACAACTACGGTCCCTATCAGTTCCCCGAAAAACTCATCCCGCTGATGATCGCCAAGGCCCGCCGCGGCGACAAGCTGCCCGTCTATGGCGACGGCTCCAACGTGCGCGACTGGCTCTATGTCGAGGATCACTGCCGCGGTCTCGCCCTGGCCCTGCTTCGCGGCGTTCATGGCGAGGTCTACAACATCGGCGGACGCAACGAGCTGAAAAACATCGACGTCGTCCGCAAGCTCATCGAGCTGGTGAACGAATTCCTGCCCGAAGGCGAAACCCGCGACGCCGACGATCTGATCACCTACGTCACCGACCGGCCCGGGCACGATCGGCGATACGCGATCAACTGCGAAAAAATCGAGCGCGAACTCGGCTGGCGGCCCCGCGAGACGTGGGAAACCGGCTTTCGCAAGACGGTGAAGTGGTACTTCGACCACAGCGATTGGATCCAGAATATCGAGGCCGGCACCTATCAGGGTCAGCGGCTCGGCCATCTCTGAAAACCCGGCGAGACTTAACAGGGTTGACTCCCCGACCCAACCCTGTTCGGTCCCGCGCCCAACCCTGTTCGCTTTTTCCAACACCCTTTCCTGGCCCATGAAACGCAAAGGCATCATTCTCGCCGGCGGCGCCGGCACCCGGCTCTATCCCCTGACGCTCGTGGCCTGCAAGCAACTGCTGCCGGTCTACGACAAGCCGATGATCTACTACCCGCTCTCCACGCTCATGCTCGGGGGCATCCAGGACATCCTCATCATCTCCACGCCGAAGGACACGCCCGCCTTCGAGCATCTGCTCGGCGACGGCTCCAGCCTCGGCCTCAATATCCAGTACGCCGTGCAGCCCGAGCCCAACGGCATCGCCCAGGCCTTTCTCATCGGCGAATCCTTTCTCGCCGGCGAAGCCGCCTCGCTGATCCTCGGCGACAACATTTTCTATGGGAAGCTCGACTTTTTCCGCCGCGCGCTGGAGAGAGAGGCCGGCGCCTGTGTCTTTGGCTATCCCGTTCGTGATCCCGAGCGCTTCGGCGTGGTCGAGTTCGACACGGAGGGAAATGTGCTAAGCATCGAGGAAAAACCGAGGCAGCCGAAGAGCCATTTCGCCGTGCCCGGCCTCTACGTCTACGACAACGAAGTCGTCGAGCACACCAAGGCGCTGAAACCCTCCGCCCGCGGCGAGCTGGAAATCACCGATCTCAACGTTTCCTATCTGAACCGCGGCCAACTGCGCTGCGAACCGCTCGGCCGCGGCATCGCCTGGCTGGACAGCGGCACGCCGCAGAGCCTGCTCGAGGCCAGCCACTACATCGCCACCATCGAGCACCAGCAGAGCTACAAGATCGCCTGCATCGAGGAAATCGCCTTCAACATGAATTTCATCGATCAGCCGCAATTCGAGCGCGTGATCGCCGACACGAGGAGTCCCGACTACCGCGCTTACCTGGAAATGGTCCTGCGCGAGCGGCTCGAGGATCCCCACCGCGGTTGAGCGGGCGGGCGGATCAGTCCCGCATTTCGATGCTCGCCACGGCCATGGCCGCGATCCCCTCGCGGCGGCCGATGAAGCCCATCGTCTCGTTGGTGGTGGCTTTGATCCCCACCTGGCCGGCGTCGATGCCGAGCGCGCCGGCGATGGCGAGCTTCATTTTTTCCGCGTAGGGCATGATCTTGGGCGCCTCGGCGATCACGGTGGCGTCGATATTGTGAATCCAAGCCGATTTCGACTCCGCGACGCGGCGGACGTGGCGCAGGATTTCCAGGCTGCTGATCCCCTCCCACTGCTCGTCTCCGGGTGGAAAATGATACCCGATGTCGTGATCGCCCATCGCCCCGAGCAGGGCGTCGGCGATGGCGTGGCACAGCGCGTCGGCGTCCGAATGGCCGTCGAGTCCCTGAACGTGGGGGATTTCCACCCCGCCGAGAAAAAGCGGCCTGCCATCGGCAAACCGATGAACGTCGTATCCTATTCCGCAGCGCTGCATCTCTTGTCCATGGTGGCGGAGGCTTCAGACTCCTTCAAGCACGAGCTTTCCGTTCGAGGCGACGATGCCCGACTTGTCCGGGTGCGAGGTCGAGGGCGTCAGGACCACGGTGCCGCCCGCGGCCTCGACCAGCAATTGGCCGGCCGCGATGTCCCAGAGGCTGATCTGCTCCTCGATGTAGGCGTCGAGCCGGCCGCAGGCGATGTAGGCCAGCGCCAGGGCGGCGCTGCCGAGCATCCGCGTTTTTTTCACCCGGTGGGCGATCCGCCGGTAGCGCTCCAGGCCGGCATCCATTGCCTCCTTCGACTTCGAAAAGCCGATCGTGATGACCGCGTCCTTCAGCTCGCCGCGGTCGCTGGCGCGGATGACATGGCCGTTCCGGGTGGGTTTGCCCCCGGCTTCGACGGCGAAAAGCTCGTCCAGCATCGGATCGTAGATGACGCCCACTTTCAGCGCGTCCCCTTCCCGCAGGGCGATGGAGACGCAGAAGTGGGGGATGCCGTAGAAATAGTTCACCGTGCCGTCGATGGGATCGACGATCCATTGAAAGGGGCTGGACTGGTCGCCGGCGATGCCTTCCTCCCCGTGGATGGCGTGGTGGGGAAAGGCGTCGAGCAGGCGGCGGGTGATGAGTTCCTGGCTGCGGACATCCAGCTCGAGCTTGATGTCGTGGTCGTGCATCGCGTCGACGTTGAGATCGCTTTCGTAGTGGTCGCGGAGAAGGGCGCCGGCTTCGCGGGCGGCGGCGATGGCGAGGTCGAGTTCGGTGGACATGGGGAATCGGAAAAAACGCGGCAAAGCGTCAACCAAGCCGCGAATGGCCGTCGGCGCACGCGATTTCGCCTTTCTCGCGAGGGTCCGGGGCGAAGCGCGCCGGCGAGGATCTTTCCGCTCCGGAAAAATATGGAGCCAACTGCCGGATTCGAACCGGCGACCGTCCGATTACAAATCGGGTGCTCTACCAGCTGAGCTAAGTTGGCCTTTGGGCTGGCGCGGGGGACCCGCCCGTGAACGAGTCGAAGGTATCGCTCCGCGGCGGGTCTTGCAAGCGCGGCGTGACGGGGGATCGATGAGCGCGGGCGCGCCGGTTGACCGGGGACGGGCCGCCGCTTAGGATGCCGCGAGCCATGCCGAAGGGTCCGCGATTCCCCCGTCTTTTTCACCGCCTGATCGGGGTGGCGAGGGGTGGGTTTGGTCCGGTCGTTGCGATTTGGATGGTTCTGGTGTTGGCGGGCTCGGGAATCGCACAGGACGATCCCGTCAAAAGCGGCGCCACCCCCGCCGCCGCGGTCGAGACATCGCCGGCGCCCGGTGACCCGAAAACGCCGCCCGCCGCGCCGGAATCCGCCGAGGCGGACCGACCTTCGTCGGAGTCCGCGCAGGCTTCCGTCATTCCCTGGACGGAGGCGGACACGAAACTGGCGAACCATTACCTGCGCCTGTTGGAGCAGAAACCCGAATACGGAAATGTCCTCGAGCTGCTCTGGGGACTGTATGACAAGAAGGGGCAAACCTCTCTCCTGCTCGAATACCTGTCCGGGGTCGCCAAGGCGCCGGAGGCGCCGCCTCTGCCGAAGCTTGTTTACGCGCACCTGCTGAGGAAAAACGAGCAGCTCGACGAGGCGCGCGATTTTTACGGCCAGGTGCTCGACGCGGAGCCGGACAACCTGGTCGCGCTGCGGGCTTCGGCGGAGATTTCCGATCAGCAGCAGCGCACGGCGAAGGCGCTTTCGCAATACACACGTTTGGCCCAACTGACCGCGATCGACACCGAGGACGGCGCGACCTTCCGAATGCGCCAGGCGGCTCTGCTGAAACAGTCGGGACAACTCGACGAGGCGGTCGGGATCTGGAACGCCTTGCTGGCCGCGTGGCCGCGACATCCGTCCCTGCGGACGGAGATCGTGTCAATGCTGATCGAGGCGGGCCGTACCGAGGACGCGATCGGGGCGCTGCGGCAGATCGTGGCGAGCGAGGATCCGGAGCAGCGTCTTGCGTCCCTCAAATCGCTCAACCGGCTGCACGAGTTCATCAGCGACTTCAACGGGGCGGCGGGAGCGCTCGACGAGGCGATGAACCTGGTGCATTTCAAACATCACGAGTTCGCCGACCTGTTCACGCGGCTCGTCCGGCTCTACGAGCGATTCGACAAGCTGCCCGAGCTGGAGTCCCGGCTCGAAACCGAGGCCGCGCGGCCGAACCCGTCGGAAAAGGCGGTCTTTCTGATGGCGGAGTATTACCGGCTCACCGCCGCTCCGCAGAAGGAGGAAACCTGGGTCGGGAAACTGGCCGCCTTGGTGCCCGGCAATGTGGATTACCGGGTCCGCCTGGTGGAAACGCAGCTGCGGAACGATCACTACGCGGAGGCGGCGAAGGAACTGGACGCGCTGATCGCTTCGCAGCCGGAGTCTCCCCTGCGCCTGGTGCTGCTCCGGTCCCGCGTCGCGCTGAGCATGGAGGGCAAGAGCGCGGCGGAGGCGCGGCTGGAGGAATTCCTCGCCCGTCCCGAGGGCGGAACGCCCCAGGCACTGAAACAGGTGCTGGCCTTTTCGCAGGAACATTATCTCGACGCTCTGGTCGAGCGTCTCCTGAGAAGGCCCGACGCGGCGGAGATCACGGGGGCGGAAGGCGCGGCGGCGCCGGTCGAGCTGGCGCGTTTCTTCCGCGAACGCGGCCGCGACGCCCAGGCGGAAAAGGCCCTGCGGGACTATGTGGACGAGGCCGGACAGTCCGACACCCTGCGCGCGGCGCGGTTGAACGAGGTGGCGTCGGCGTTTCGGGACCTCGATCTCGAGGAAAAGGCGCTCGGAGCGATCGACGAGGCGATCGGACTGCAGCCGGAGAACGTCGATTACCGGATGGCTCGCGCCGAGATCCTCGTGGATCGGAAGCGATTCGACGAGGCGGTGGCGGCCTTCGAGGAAATCTGGCAAAAGACCGACAGCCTCAAGGCGCAGTCGGAGATCGACCAGCGTCTGTTCAGCCTGTTGCGGGGCCAGGTGGACGAGTCCAACACGGGCGGCGCCTTCGCCTCGCCGGCCAACGCGCCACCCTCGGGACGGATCACCTCGCTCGATCAATATCGCCGGCTGGCGGCGGCGGCATCTTTCGGCGCCCGGGAGGCGGACGAGCCTCCGCCGCAAAAGCTGCTCGATTTTTACAACACCATCAAACGGGTCTCCAACGACACCAAGTCGCTCAAGGCCCGCTACCGGGCCGCTTGGTGGTCCTTCAAGCTTCAGGATTTCAAGGAAACCTACCATCACCTGACGCAGGCGCAGGCGGAGGCCGGGGAGAAGCCCGTCTTCGAGATCGAAAAAATGCTTTTCGACCTGGCCGAGCAGAACGGGCGGCTGCCTTTCATGGCTCGGCATCTGGAGACCCTGGAAAAAATCGACCCGGAAAACGCCCGCGAATACCGGCAACGCTGGGCGGAGATTCGCTTCGAGCTGGGATACGAGGACGAGGCCATCCGGTTGCTCGAAGATCTCGCCCGCGATCCCGAGGCGTCGCTGAACACGCTGAAAACCCTCGCCTCGGTGTACGAACGGCAGGGCCGCGCGGAATCGCAGATCCGGGTGTGGCAGGATGCCTATCGGAGAGCGAGCCTTTTCGAAAAACGGCGCATCATCAAGCAACTGGCGACGACCCTGATCGAGCTGGGCCGTCCCGAGCAGGCGCTGCGATCCCAGCTCGACCTGATTCGCCACGAAACGGATCTGGAGCAAAAACGGAAGCAGTTCGACGCCCAGCTTTCCACGGCGTCCCGCCATTATTTGCTGGCCTGGCTGCGCGACCGGTACCTCGAGCTGGCGCAGCAGCAGCCCTTCGAACGGTTTTTCCCGGAGGCGCTCGCGAAAATTTATCAGGCGAACGGCGAGGACGAGGCGGCCTTCGCGGCCATGAAGCGCGCCTATTACATGTCGGGCCAGGACCGCGACCTGCTGGCCGAACTCGGTGAGATGGCCAGTCGCACCAAGGATCTGAAGTCGGCGATCTACTACCATCGGCAGTTGATCGCGCAGAACGAGGACGGCGCGAGCGTCGACGGGTGGCGGGACCTGATCTCCATGCTGGAAAAGGATCTCCGCGTCGAGGAGGCGGACCTGATCCGCCGCCGGCTGGAGAGCAAATTCACCCAGGATCCGGATTTCCTGAAACAGTTGGCGAAACAGTACGTTCGCGACGGTCAATCCGAGGATGCCGAGCGGGTGCTGGCGAAGCTCACGACCCTGCGCCCCTGGGATCACGCCGCGTGGCTCGAACTGGGGCTGATCCGCGGGCAGCGCGGGGATCGGGAAGGAGCGGTGGCGGCTTTCGACCGGGTGATCGAAAACGCGGCCGACGAAGCCGCCCGCGACGCCAAGGGCGCCACCTGGGCGCTGGCGCCGGTCTTTCGCGGGGGTCGGGCGCCCTCCGCGGGTGGTCACCGACCCGATGGCGATCCGCTGGAGTCGGCCGTCGAAACCATCGAGAACTACCCCTATCTCGACCACGAGGTGACGCGAACGATCACCAACTGGCTGGGCGGAGCCCGGCCCGAATTCGAGCGCATCCCGTCAAAACCGCGCGAGATTCGGCTCCGCGCCATCGAGGAAAGGGCGAAGCTGGCCGCCATCGATCCCGATTCCGCCGCCCGTCAGGCGTGGATCGACCGCTGGAAATCGGATGCCAAGGCCGGGGTCGCGGAAAAGCTCTGGGCGCTGCGCCATGCCGGCGCGAGCGATGAGGCTTTCGAACTGGCCGCCCGGGAAATGCCGGCGCCGAAGTCCGCTCTGGATCGCTTCCTGTATTCCCTTCACTGTCTCCGGCTGGGCCGGGCGGATCGTCTCGCGGCCTGGGTTGGCGATCCGAACGAGACCGATGCCGCGTTGAAGGCCGACCGGCGAATCATGCGGGTGCTGGCCTCCCTCTGTCTGTTGCGCGGTCCGCGGGACGAGGATTTCGATCCGGAAACGGCGGCGAGCGTGTTCCGGGGAACGGCCTTCACGGAGCAGGTCGCCTGGCATTACTTCAACAGTGTCCGCGACAGCGGAAACACCGAGTCCACCTTCCGCCTCGGCGAAGCCCTCGCGGAGGGTCCCCTGAAAGACGACGGCGATTTCCGCTACGATCTCTCCCTGCTGGCCAAGGATCTCGGTCAGGGCGAGCGACGCCTTTTCCACCTTGAAGCCGCCCTGGCGAACATGATGCCCGACCGTCGCGGTCTGCCGCGAATGTACCACGCCGCCCTGACCGAGCGGATCGCGATGCTCCCAACGCCGGCGGAAAAAGACGCCTTCGTCGCGGAGCGAATCGCCGCCGTGGACGCCCACCCCGAGTCCACTCCCCTGGTGCGGTATCAAAACCGCGCGCTGCTCGCCTTCGCGACCGGCGACGGAGCCGAGGGGCTTGCCCAAACGCGGAAACTCTTTGCCCGGCAGGCGGCCGAAAATTTTCCCAACAAACGCAGCCAGGACGGCGAGACCTTCCCGGAGATCCAGAACTGGTCCCTGCTGGAGTCGATCTTCAATGACATCGCCGCGCGCCGGCCGCCCGAAGTCGACCCGACCGCCTTTTATCGGGGAGTCGGGGCCGAAATCCCCGCCCTGCCCCAGAGTCCGGACGGAGTCGCGCCCTACGAGGGATTCGAAACGGCCCGCCTGCTCTGGTTGCTGGAGGAGTTGAGCCCGCCGGAGCGCGCCCGCGAAGTGGAGCGATTCACGGCGTTGCTGCGCGATCCGGGCAGCCCGTTGGAACTCGCCCGCAGCCTCGAAGCCCGAGGTTTTCACCGCGAAGCCATCCCCATCTACGATCGAATCACCGGCACCGAGCCCGCGGAAGTGTCGGACGTGCGCGGGTTTTTCGGCGCGTGCCGTCAGGCCCAGGAATTCGGCCCCGCCCTTTCGCTGGTGAATCGTCTCCTGGCCGGCGAGGTCAAGTCCCCGCCCGGTCTGACGACCGATTACCTGATCCAGAATCACGCCGAATTTCTCGTGCAGGCCCGCGATGTGGAGACCCTGGCCGCCCGCGCCCAGGCCGATGTCGCGATCGATCAAGCCGGCCGGATTCGGGGGCAGGGCACCTATTTGAGCGCCTTGGCGCGGCTGCATCGCAACCTCGGGAACGAAGACGCCATGCTCCGGGTGCTGGCCCACCTCCGGGACCGCGGGTACGCCTCGGAAGAGGACCGGCTGACCGCTGCGCAGACGCTTCGCAAGCAGGGAAAACCCGACGAAGCGCTCGAATGGCTCAAAGGGATCGTGCTCGACCGGCAACAACCCGTCGCCGAAATCGCCGCGATTCGCGAATTGGCCGCTCTCCACGCCGACGCCACGCCCCCGAGAGCGGCTGAACTGGCCGACCTCGGCCGGGTGGCGCTCGACTACGACGACAGCGCGCTGATTGGCGATCTCTGCGGCGCGCTGTTCCGCGCGGGAGACAAGGCCGCGGCCCGGAGCCTGATGCTGCTCCGGGCTCGCAAGGAAGACTCGCCCGAATTCCGCGCCTCGCTGCTGTTCGAACTGGCCCGGCTGGAGTTGGTCGGCGGCGATGGCTTGGCGGAGGTGGAAAACGATCTCCGCGCCGCCACCGAGATCGCCCCGACCTCCGCCACCGCCACGGCCACCTTCCTCAAACTGACTGCGGAGCACGCCCGGAGAGAACCCCAGGCCTGGCTCGCCTTTTGCCGGTCGTTGGAAACGCGACCCGCCACCCGCGTCACCGGGGCGATCGGAGCCGCCTTCGTGGAGGGCGGCCTCGGTCGCTACGCCGAGGCGGAGGCGGGAAAAAACCTCACCGGCTCGGACCTCGACCGCGTGCTTCTGGGACTCGTCGCCGTGGGCGAGCCGGGCGTGGCGGCCGCCCGGGAGTTGCTGGGCGCGACCGTGGTGAACGCGGCCACCCTGATGGACGGCGATCCGCTGCGGCAGATCGCCCTTTACGGCGCCACCGGGGATCGGGCGCGCGCCTCCGAGCTTCACGCCCGCCTGCTGGCCGAGAGCGTCTCCGACCACTTTCGCAACGGCAACCAGCGCGACCTCAGTCCAGGCTTCGAGCAGCGCTGGCCCGCCGCCAGGGCCTTCGCCGACGCCGGATTCCTGCCCGAAGCGCGCACCCTCTTCGCCGCCTATCGCCGGTCGCTTTCCCGGCTGACTTGGGAGCACGCCGGATTTCTCGAAAGTTACGGCCGATTTCTGATCGAGCGCGGCGATTTCGCCGGGGCCGAAGCCCTTCTCGCTCCCGGTTTTCAGAAATCGATCGGGCTGAATCCCCGGGTGTTGGTCGATCTCTACCGGTCCTGGGGCAAGCTCAACGAACTGGATCGCCGGATGGAAAAGCTCTTTCTTCCCTCCGGATTGCGGTTACAAGTGGCAAGTCTCGCGGCCGGGTCCGAACCGGCCGTCGACGAATGACGGACACGGTGGGAAGCCTCACGGCGAAACGAACCAATCAATCGGGTATGGCGGAAGACACCCAGGCACCTTCGGCGGGAGTCGCGCGCGCGGTCGCCGGCGTTTTGGCGCTCGCCGTTTTCGGCCTGGCCTCCTGCGAAACCCAGCGCGAGGCCACCAGCTCGGTCAAGTCCTCCTACAGTTTCGACGGCTCCTTCTGGGGCGGGCAGACGAAGGACGACCGAGACAAGATGAAGGAACGATTCGCCGACAGCGGGTGGAAAGTCGATGAGGACGGCAACATCCGGCCCACCAAAGCGGAAAACGCCGACCTCTACCGCAAGAACAAATTCGATCCCGGCGGAAAAGACCAGGAAAAACGGGAAGCCAAGCTCTCCAAACGCGACACGGAAAAGGAATATTTCAAGACACCCGAATACCTCAAACGCCAGCAGTACGAAAAGAAATCGGCCGACAACCGATGGGCGCTCGGCGCGCGCGAGGGCGAATTCGACCAGAACCGGGCCGGCGAATCCGGCGCCGACGCCGCCACCGAGTCCGGCCGGGACGCCGGGATTTTCGGACTTTTCAAAACCAGAGAAACCTCCGACCGCGGAAAAAGCTTCGCCACCAAGAACGATCGCATCGGGACCAGAGCGCAGGCCGACGCGGCGGTCGCCACCGGCGTCTCCCAGGGCGATGTCGGCTTTTACCGCGAAAACGTCCGCACCATGGACGATGTGAAAAAACTCCTCCATCCCGAGGCCTTCGACTGATCGCGGGATCGGACCCGACAGGGTTGACTCGGTGACCTAACCCTATTGGGTCGGCGTGACATTTCGGCGCGGTTCACCGGTTCCAGGGCTGTTTCTCCTTCGTCTCCGCGAAGGGACGGTCCGAATCGCGATGCGGATTGGGTCCGGGGATTTCGGCGGGAATCGAATCCAGCCAGGCGCGTAGTGTTTTCCGGAGCGAAGCGGCGCGGGCGGACTCGGTGTCCGCGAGATTTAGGGACTCGCCGAGGTCCGACTTCAGGTTGAAAAGCTCCAGAGCGGCTCCGGGCACGTAGTTTCCCCGCCGGTCGAAGCGATCGCCGAAATACTCGATTAATTTCCAATCTCCCTCGCGCACCACCGCGCAGGGCGTCGCTCCCCAGCGCAGATCGTAGAGCGGCAGATGCCAGAACAAGGGTCGCGGCGGCAGCGACCCGCTCCGGCGAAGCAAGGGTACCAGGCTTTGTCCATCCACGACCGCCGACGGCGGAATTTCGGCGCCCGCCGCTTCCAGCAGCGTTGGCAACCAATCGACGACATGAATGGGAGTCGAATTGACCGCGCCCTCGGGCACGACACCCGGCCACCGGACGAGGCAGGGGACGCGGATGCCGCCTTCGTAGGGCGACCCTTTGCCGGCCCGCAATGGGGAGTTGCTGAACTGCCGCTCGCCAATCTGGAGTCGGTCGAGTTTTCCGGAACCCGTGGTGAAGGGCGTGGCATCGTAGAGCGTATCCACCCCGCCGTTGTCCGAGAGAAAAACGACCAGGGTTTCAGAGGCTTCACCGAGGCGTTCCAGGCCTTCGAGAAGGCGGCCCGAGCCCGTGTCGAGGATTTCGATCGCGGCAAGGTAGGTGGCGTTGTGCGGGCCGGCCTCGGGGGCGCCGAGGGCGCGGTATTTCGCCACGATTTCTTCGGGAGCGACGACGGGGCCGTGGATCGTGTGATGGGCGAGGTAGACGAACCAGGGGCGGTCCCGGTGGCGGCCAATGAAGTCGAGGGCACGATCCGTCAACCACGCGACTCCCTTGTCGCCCTGTTTGTGATAGCTCCAGTCCGGCGGAACCGGCGCCTCGTCGAAGCCGAAAAAGGGCGCCGACTCGGGCTTCAACGCGACATAGTTTCCATCGCGCGCCTCGGTCAGGTGCCATTTGCCGATGCACGCGGTGGTGTAGCCGGCGGTCTTCAGGCCCTTTGCCACGGTGAACGACTCGCGGGAGAGCGACTCGGTGAAGGCGGGCTCGGAGACAGGAGCCCACGGATACCCGTACCAGGGTATGACGTGCCACATCCCGCTGCGGGCCGAGTGCCGCCCGGTCAGGAGCGCCGCCCGCGTCGGGGTGCACTGGGGCATCACGTAGGCATCGGTGAATCGCATGCCCTCCGCCGCCAACCGGTCGAGATGCGGTGTCGGCACGCGTTCGTTTCCGTAGCTCCCGAGGGTGGGCCAGCCCTGGTCATCGGTGAGAATGAAGAGAATGTTCGGCGGCGAGGGGATCGCGGAGTACTTTTCGGCGCCGTTTGTGGGTCCGAGATGAGCGAAGAGCCCGAATAGGACAAGGATTGCCGCCAAACGCCGCATTGGGGGAAGGACCCCGATGGTCTCAAATCGAAAGCGGCGATGAAAGCACGGAACGATATGGTTATTAATGCTTTGCAAAAATCGAAATCGATTTGAAAGAGACGAAGGACGATGGCGGGTCATCGGGAAAAAAGATCGGATCGTGATCGGCGAAAATCGACAAAAAAAGCTTGCACGATGACGCCGAACCGGCTCAAATACGTTTCCTTTCGAGAAACACGATTCGATTTTTGGCCATGAAACAAGCATTCGGAATTTTTGCGGCGATCATCCTGATGCCCTCTTTGTCGGCGCAGGCGTGGGTTGGAGGACCGTTCAGCGGGAACACTTACAGCGCGAACGGGGACGATGGGGTATATGAGGCCATCGCCTCGACCGCAAACGGGGTTGGGATGTATCGGTGGGCGGTGAACAACAATAATGCGGGCGGGACGGCAATCGCATTCGACAATACTGGCTTCAACACCTCAAATGTTCAATTTGGGGGCTTGGTGGGCGCCGTTTCCCCACATATTTGGTATTTCCGAGGGCTCGTTTATTACGGACGCTGTTACGGGAGTGTGAGTTCGCAGTTTGGCGTGGTGAACGTCGTGGGGAATGCCTCCGATACCGCGTTGGACGGAGGTGGGGTGCCATTGAATGGCGTAAATCTCACGGGGGGGTTGGCGACCATTACGAATTTTTCGGCCGTAGGTACGGGTACCTCCGCGATTTCTAATCGCAAGACCGTGGCCAATTCCAGTTTTCAGGCGCGCATCGTGGACAAGGCCTTGAATAAAAGATTTAATGGAACGGGAGTGGTTTCCTTTTTGGGGCTTACCGACTTCACCTTGCTTTCGGTGTTTAACCCTACCTCGATCACGATTAGTGGCGGAACATTGAATATAGGAGCATTGGTGAGTCAAACCCCTGTCACGGTAAACTCAACGGACACTTTTGAACAGGAAGGCGTGAAATTTAAATTCATTGTTTACGGATCACAGATTTCGAATCAGGTGAACGGCTGACACATAAGAAAGCCGGAGGCGGCGGCATAAGAGGATGGATCGCGTCAGAGGACACGCCAGTTTTGAGTTCAGGAGGCGCGGTTCGATTGGAAACGACAAAGGACTGACCGTTCTGGAGTTGTTTATAGCGGTCTTCATCGTGGGATTGCTGGCGGGGTTGCTGTTTCCCGCCTTCAACAGCATCAAGCGCCATGCGGAAAAGGTAAAGTGCATGGCGAACCTGCGCCACATCCACGCCGCTTTGGAAGGCCACCTGAACGACAAAAATTATTGGCCTCAGATGCCGATCGAAGCGTTCTCCTTCGAAGAATCGGATTACTTCAAATGGTGGATGGTTACTCTGGAGCCATACGGAGGGGGAGGTATGGATGTCTGGCTCTGTCCGTCAGATAAAATCCGATACGACGAACCCGAACGCGTTTTTGGCTCCTATATCCCCACTTCCTTCGATGCTCATCGATACACCCCTGTCCGTTGGAACCAGCCTTGGCTGATGGAACGGGGCGATTTCCATGGAAAGGGGGCGCACCTAATCATGCCCGATGGCTCAATCTTTTCGTCCACCAATCCCTTTGGCGAACGCTGATCAGGGTTTCTGAAACTCCTGCAGTGCCCGGACTTCGAGCGCCCGGCTCCTTAGGGCCCCGATCGCTCCGGCGCAGGCCCGGGCGGCGCGGAGAGTGGTGGTGATCGGAATTCGATAAGCGATGGCGGCGCTGCGAATGCGGACTTCGTCATGGCGCGGAGAACGCCCGCTCGGGGTGTTCACAATCATGGCGATCTCGCCGTTCTTGATCATGTCCAGAACGTTGGGGCGACGTCCTTCGGCAAGTTTGTGGAGCCTTTGCACAGGCACGCCGGCCTCCTCGAGGATTGACGCGGTCCCGGAGGTCGAAAAAATCGCGAAGCCCAGTTCGTGAAACGCTTTTCCGATCTCTCCGACTTGGTTTTTGTCGTTGTCTTTAACGCTGATGAAAATGTTTCCGCCCGACGGCAGGGGTGCCGAGGCCGCCATTTGAGACTTGGCGTAGGCGTGTCCGAGATCGGCGTCGATGCCCATGACTTCGCCGGTGGATTTCATTTCGGGCCCCAGGGCAATGTCGATGCCGGGGAATTTCGAAAAGGGAAAGACCGCTTCTTTCACCGAAAAATGCGATGGCACCACGGGCTCGGTGAAGCCGAGGTCTTTGAGTTTTTCGCCCGCCATCACTTTGGCGGCGAGTTTCGCCAGCGGCACTCCAATCGCTTTGCTGACAAAGGGTACTGTCCGCGAAGCGCGGGGATTGACCTCGATGACATAGAGTTCGTCGTCCTTCACCGCGAGCTGCATGTTCATCAACCCGCGGACCTCCAGCGCCCGGGCCAGGTTCGTGGCGGCGTCGCGGATGCGATCCTGCATCGATTCGGAAAGGCTGAAGGGGGGAATGACGCAGGCGCTGTCGCCGGAATGAATGCCGGCTTCTTCGATGTGTTCCATGATGGCGCCGATCACGGTCGTTTCCCCGTCGCTGATGCAATCGACATCGACTTCGGTGGCGTCTTCGAGAAAGCGATCGACCAAGATGGGCCGCTCCGGACTGGCCTCGACGGCGCTCCGCATGTACTGGGTCAATTCCTCGTCGCTGTAAACGATCTGCATTGCGCGGCCTCCCAGGACGAAGCTCGGGCGCACGAGGCTGGGGTAACCGATCCTGGCGGTGATTTCCAGGGCTTCCCCGAGCGAGACCGCCGTGCCGCTGGGAGCTTGGTTCAAACCCAACTCGTCCAGGAGGGCGGCAAAAAGTTTCCGGTCTTCGGCGAGTTCGATGCTTTTCGGCGAGGTGCCGATGATTCTCACGCCGTGTTCTTCGAGGCCTTTGGCGAGGTTCAGAGGTGTCTGGCCGCCGAATTGCACGATGACACCCAGCACCCGATCGTGCCGGTTTTCCCTTTCGTAGATATTGAGAACGTCCTCGAGCGTGAGGGGTTCGAAATAGAGCTTGTCGCTGGTGTCGTAGTCGGTCGAAACCGTTTCGGGATTCGAATTCACCATGATGGACTCGATCCCAAGCTCGCGCATGGCGAAGGAGGCGTGCACACAGCAGTAATCGAATTCGATGCCCTGCCCGATTCGATTGGGACCGCCCCCGAGAATGATCACTTTCTTCCGGTCGCCGTCGCGAACTTCGTCCTCGATCCCGTAAGTCGAATAATAATAGGGGGTATAAGCCTCGAATTCCGCCGCGCAAGTGTCCACCAGCCGGTAGGTCGGCAGCACGCCGTGTTTCTTCCGGCCCTCCCTCAAATGCCGTTCGGGAATGCCACATTGGACCGCGAGTTGGCGGTCCGAAAACCCCAGCCTTTTCATCCGGCTCATGTATCCGCGCAAGGCGGCCGCCTTCAATTCTTCGTTGAGCCTGTCTTCCGGAATATCGGCGATCAGTTTATCGGAGGTGTTTTCGGCGATTTGTTGTTGGGCAATTACAATCTCCTCGATCTGGCGAAGGAACCACCGATCGATCTTGGTCAGGTCGAAGACGCGCTCCACGGTCCAACCATGGGCGAAAGCGATCCCGAGCCAGAAAATGCGCTCCGCGTTGGGGATACTGAGTTTCAGCGTCAATTTCTCGTCACCCTCGACGGACGGGTCCGCCCCGTCGCCGATCAGGCCGAAGCGCTTGATTTCCAAACTTCGAAGTGCTTTTTGCAGGCTTTCCTTGAAGGTGCGCCCGATGGCCATCGCTTCGCCGACCGATTTCATCTGCGTCGTGAGCGTGGCGTCGGCTCCCGGGAACTTTTCGAAGGTAAACCGCGGCACTTTGGTGACGACGTAGTCGATCGTCGGCTCGAAGCTGGCCGGGGTTTCGCGGGTGATGTCGTTGCGAAGCTCGTCGAGCGTGTAGCCAACGGCGAGTTTGGCGGCGATTTTCGCGATCGGGAATCCCGTCGCCTTCGAGGCCAGCGCGGAACTGCGACTGACCCGCGGATTCATCTCGATCACGATCATCCGACCGGATTGGGGATCGACGGCAAACTGGATGTTCGACCCGCCGGTCTCGACGCCAATCTCCCGGATGCAGGCGAAGGAGGCGTCGCGCATGATCTGGTATTCGCGGTCGGTCAGCGTCTGGGCGGGAGCGACGGTGATCGAGTCGCCGGTGTGGACTCCCATCGGATCGAGGTTCTCGATCGAGCAGATGATCACGCAGTTGTCGGCGCGGTCCCGCATGACCTCCATCTCGAATTCCTTCCATCCCAGAAGCGATTCCTCGATGAGCACCTCATTGACCGGCGAAAGGTCGAGGCCGCGGGTGACGATCGTTTCGAATTCCTCGCGGTTGTAGGCGATTCCACCCCCCGTGCCGCCGAGCGTGTAGGCCGGTCGAATGATCAGGGGAAAGCTCCCGATCTCGTCCCGGATCCGCGACGCGTCATCCATCGTGTGGGCGACGCCCGATCGCGGGAGGTCGAGGCCGATTTTCAGCATGGCCTCCTTGAACAGCAGGCGATCCTCGCCTTTTTCGATGGCTTCGGCGTTGGCGCCGATCAACCGGACGCCGGTCTTTTCGAGAAAACCGCTCCGGACGAGGTCCATCGCCGTGTTCAACGCCGTTTGCCCGCCCAGCGTGGGGAGGAGGGCGTCGGGTTTTTCCTTTTCGATGATCTTTTCGACAATGGCCGGCGTGATGGGCTCGACGTAGGTCCGCGAGGCGAACTCGGGGTCGGTCATGATGGTGGCCGGATTCGAGTTCACCAGCACCACCTCGTAGCCCTCCTCCTGAAGCGCCTTGCAGGCCTGCACGCCGGAATAGTCGAATTCGCAGCCCTGACCGATCACGATGGGACCGGAACCGATAAGGAGGATCTTGTGAATCGAATGGTCGCGCGGCATTTTTGGGCGGAAGGCGGCACACTACTTGCATT
Organism: Akkermansiaceae bacterium; assembly: GCA_024233085.1. Lineage (GTDB taxonomy): Bacteria > Verrucomicrobiota > Verrucomicrobiia > Verrucomicrobiales > DEV007 > JAEUHH01. The sequence goes on along the minus strand of JACKQC010000003.1, from coordinate 266,741 downwards.
GGCCCCCGGCGATGTAAAGCGCCGAGGTTCCGGCCGCCTGGGCGCCGTCTCGGATCGGTCGGTCGGTCGTTTCGGTCGCGGCGATTGCGCCGGGACCCCCTCTCCGGTAATGTTTCGGGCAAAAGGAACCGCCCCCGCGACCCTCGCGGCCGATTCGATTTCGAAAACTTCCAGGCATCGCCGTTCGTTCGTTCATGCGCAGCGCTCTTCAGAACATGGGAGGCGGATTTCTCCGCCTGCTGAGTTATTTGGGACAATTGGGCGAATTGTTCCTCGAAACGACGCTCGCCTTCTTTGTCGGCAAGATCCGGCCCAATCTCGTCGGACGCCAAGTGGTCAACACCGGCTTCGGCTCCCAGTTGGTGGTGATTGTGACCGGGGCCTTCACCGGCGCGGTGTTTGCCGCCCAGACCTATTTCAAATTCAGCACGCTGGGTCTCGAGTCGGCGGTCGGGCCCGTCGTCTCGATCGCCATGTGCCGCGAATTGGGCCCGGTCCTCACCGGGCTGATGGTTGCCGGTCGGGTCGGAGCCGCCATGGCCGCCGAGATTGGAACCATGAAGGTGACCGAGCAAATCGACGCGCTCCGGTCCATCGGCGTGCATCCGTTGGACTATCTCGTCCTCCCCCGGGCGGCGGGAATGTTTTTCTCGATGCCGCTTCTGGTCGCGGAGGCGACGGGATTCGGCATCGTGGCGTCCTATGTCATCACGGTATGGGGGTTCAAGGTGCCCTTTGCCTGGTACGACGCTCAGATTCGAGCCTTCACCGACCTTTCCGACATCGGCATCGGGATGATCAAGGGCTTCTTTTTCGGCGGAATCATCGTTCTGGTCTCCTGTCACCAGGGGCTCACCGCCTCGAATGGCGCGGTCGGCGTCGGCCGGGGCACGACCTCCGCGGTCGTGATTTCCAGCCTCGGCATTCTGATCGTGAATTTCTTCCTCAGCCTCCTGCTGAACTATTTCTTCCCGCTTTCAGCGCAAGCCTGATCCGATCCCGCCGCGCGCCATGTCATCGCCATCCCATCCATCGGAGGAAGCCCCCTTCATCGAAGTCACGGGAGTCAAAAAGTCGCTCGGCACGCAGGAAATCCTTCGCGGGGTCGATCTGCAAATCCGCCGCGGCGAGACGATGGTCGTGCTGGGCCGGAGCGGCGAGGGGAAGAGCGTTTTTCTCAAGCACCTCATCGGTCTCATGACTCCCGACGAGGGCAGCATTCGGGTCGATGGAGAGGAAATCGTCGGTATTTCGGAAAGACGGCTCCTGAAATCGGTGCGGCGGAAAGTCGGAGTTCTCTTTCAGGATGGCGCCCTGTTCGATTCGATGACCGTGGCCGAAAATGTCGCCTTCCCCTTACGGGAACGCGGCATTCGCGATGTCTCCGTGCTTCTGGAGAAAGTCGAAAAAGCCCTCTCGGTGGTCGAGCTGGACGCCCACATGGAGAAAATGCCCATCAACATCTCCGGCGGCATGCGGAAACGCGTCGCACTCGCCCGCGCCATCATTGCCCAGCCTGAGTGCATCCTCTACGACGAACCGACAGCGGGACTCGACCCCGTCGTGGCCGACAGCATCGATCACCTCATTCTCCGTCTCCAGCGCGAGCTGAAAGTCACCTCGGTCGTCGTCACCCACGACATGAAGAGCGTCTTCAAAGTGGCCACCCGCGTCGCCTACCTGCGCGACGGGACCATCTACTTCCTGGGCACGCCGGAGGAACTCCGCGAGCATCCCGACCCCAAGATCCGGAATTTCATCGAGGGACGCTCCGAGGAAACCCTGCGCGAGGAAGCCGAAAAGACCCGCCAAAAAGAGCGCTGACCGGCTCGCCCGTGGTTTCCCCGCCCAAAAGTGCTACCTTAAGTCCGTTTTCGTCCGAACCCTGGGAATCGAAGCATGGCTATCCGAAACGATCGCACCGAACTGCTCGTGGGCCTTTTTGTCTTTTTCGGACTGGCCATTATGGGAGCCCTGATCGTCCAGTTCGGACGGTTCGGAAACCGCCTGCGGCAGAATTACGAAGTCAGCGTCCTTTTTCCCGACGCCGGGGGCCTGATCGAGGGCGCCCCGGTGAAGCTCGCCGGGCAGAAAGTCGGCTATGTCGCCGGCGAACCCAAGCTCAACGACGAGTTCACCGCCGTCATCGTGCCCCTGCACATCTACGCCGAGGACAAGATTCCCCTCGGTTCCCGATTTACCGTCGCCACCAGCGGCCTCATGGGAGACACCTATGTCCGGATCGACATGCCCAAGGAGCCGAAGCCGGAGTATTTCACCGACGGCGAGACCATCAAAGGCAGCGGCGGCTCCGGCCTTGAATCCCTCCAGGAGGACGCCGGCCTCGTGCTCGCGGACATTCGCCTGGCGGTGAAGGACATCCAGGTCGCCGTCCAAAGCCTCGACCGCATCTTCAAGAAAATCGAAACCGGCATGCTCGCCGAGGAAAACATCGAGAATCTCAAGACCACCTTCGCCGAGTTGAAGAAGACCGGCGAAAACCTCAACCGCGGCACGGAAAAGCTCGATCCGCTGATGGACGACCTCAAGACCACCGTCAACGAGGCCAAGACCGCCATGACCAAGGCCGGCGACACCTTCGACAAGGCCAAGGAGGTCATCGCCAAGGCCGAGCCCGCCATGGCGGAACTGGAACCCGCCGTCGCCGATCTGCGCGAAACCCTGAAAAAAGCCAGCGCCGCCATGACCGAAATCTCCGAAGGCGACGGCGTGGCCGCGGCCCTGATCTCCGACACCGGCCTGCGCCGCGACCTCGAGAGCTTCGTCGACAAGCTCGACCGCTACGGAATCCTCGGGTATCCCAAGGACAAGTCCAAGCCCGCCGAAAGCGACTCCGGAACCGACTCCGGGCGGGCCGGAACGGGCGGCCCGTTCAACCGGCTTTTTAACAAAAACCGGTGAAGGGGGCATTCCTGCGCCAAAAACGGGATTTCGCTTGAAACCGGCATGGTTTCACGTATCTCAATTCCCCCGCATCTTTCAGGACAGGAGTTTCCGGCCCGGCCATTCCAGATTCCCGAAACGGCGGGAATTGTTTGAGGCGATGGCGACCGATCTTCCAAGGCTGACTCTCCCGTCCTCCCTCCGCCGATCCGGCGGTGGCGACACCCCGGTGGATTTGGCGGCGGAACATCCCCCGGCCCTCGCGACCGCCACCCGTTGAGAGATTTTTTTCATCCCTTCCCATTCCCACTATCTATCGCCATGGACCTCGTTTCCAACAACATCTCCCGCATCGCCCCGTCCATCACGCTTTCGATCACCAGTCAGGCGAAGAAAATGATCGACGAAGGCCAGGACATCTGCAATTTCGGCGCCGGCGAGCCCGATCTGGACACCCCCGAATTCGTCAAGGAAGCCGCCATCAAGGCCCTGCAGGAGGGCGCCACCAAATACACCGCCGCCGCCGGGATTCTGCCCCTCCGCAAGGCGATCCAGGAAAAGCTCCTGCTCGAAAACAATCTCGAATACGAGACCAGCCAGATCAGCGTCAATTGCGGCGCCAAGCACTCCTGCTACAACGCCATCCTCGCCTGTTGCGACCCCGGTGACGAAGTCATCATTCCCGCGCCCTACTGGACCAGTTATCCCGAGATGGTCCGCATGGTCGGCGCCGAACCCTACATCGTCGAGACCAAGCGCGAGAACGGCTGGAAACTGACCGCCGAGGAGTTTGAGGAGGCCATCAGCGGCCGCACCCGCATGCTCATCCTCAACAGCCCCAACAATCCCACCGGCGCCGTCTATACCCGCGAGGAACTCGAAAAAATCGCCGAAGTCGCCCTCTCCGAGGACGTCATCATCCTTTCCGACGAGATTTACGAAAAGCTCATCTACAACAGCCGGGAACACGTCAGCATCGCCTCGCTCGGCCCGGAAGTTCGCGACCTGACCATCACCATCAACGGATTCAGCAAGGTGTACGCCATGACCGGTTGGCGCGTCGGCTACACCGCCGCGCCGAGGGAGATTGCCGACGCCATCGACACCATCCAGAGCCACACCACCTCGAACATCACCACCTTCGCCCAGTACGGCGCGCTCGCCGCGCTTCAGGGCGACCAGACCATCGTCAGGGACATGGTCGACGAATACGACATGCGGCGCCAGTACATGCTCAGTCGCCTTCAGAAAATCCACAACGTCGAAGTCGTCGAACCCGAGGGCGCCTTCTATTTCCTGGTCGACACCACGCCGATCGGGCTGAACTCGATGAATCTCTCCGAAAAACTGCTCAGCCGCCACCAGATCGCCGTGGTGCCCGGCGTCGCCTTCGGAAACGACCGCTCGATCCGTTTCAGCTACGCCACCGGCCTGGATGTCATCAAGAAAGGCCTCGACCGCTTCGAGGAATTCTGCCGATCCTACTGAGACTCAACAGGGTCGGGTCCGAGACCCAACAGGGTTGATCCGATGACCCAACCCTGTTAAGCCGGAAGCCAAAGACCGAATTGCCATGAAAATCTTTGTTCCGAGAGAAACCGATCCGATCGAAACCCGCGCCGCGCTCGATCCCGAGGCCGCCGGAAAGTTGGTGAAACTCGGCGCGGAGGTCTCCGTCGAAAGCGGGCTCGGTGAGGCCTCGAGTCACTCCGATGAAGATTACCAGGCCGCCGGCGCCACCGTCGCGCCCGATCGCGGCGCCTCGCTCGCGGAGGCGGACATGGTGTTGCGGGTGCGAAAACCCGACGCGGCGGAAATCGGCAAGCAAAAGAGCGGCGCCATCCACATCAGCTTTCTCGATCCCTTCAACGAGCCGGATCTGATCGCCGCCTTCGCCAAACAGGGGGTCACGGCCATCAGCCTCGAAATGATCCCCCGCTCGACCCTGGCGCAGAAGATGGACGCGATCAGCTCGCAGGCGAACCTCGCGGGATACGTGGCCGTGATTCTCGCCGCCAACCGGTTGAAGACCATCCTGCCCATGATGATGACCCCGGCGGGCACGATTTCGCCGGCGAAATTTTTCATCGTCGGGATCGGCGTGGCGGGTCTCCAGGCCATCGCGACCGCGAAACGGCTCGGGGCGCGCGTCACGGCCTTCGACGTCCGGGCCGAGGCGCTGGAGCAGGCGGAGTCGCTTGGAGCCAAGGCGTTGCGGATCGATTTGGGCGGCGACACCGCGGGCACCTCCCAGGGTTACGCGAAGGAACTGACATCCGAGCAGCTCGAAAAGCAGCGGCAGGAACAGGGCAAGGTCTGCGCCCAAAGCGATGTGGTCATCACCACCGCGAAGGTTTTCGGCCGCAAACCGCCGATCCTCATCAAATCCGATGTCGTGGCGAGCATGAAACCGGGCAGCCTCATCGTCGATCTCGCGGCCGAGGGCGGCGGCAACGTCGAGGGCATCGTTCCCGGCGAGGAAGTCGTCACCGACAACGGCGTGCGCCTCATCGGGCTGGCCAACTACGAGGGACGCGTGCCCGCGCACGCCACCCAGATGCTGGCGGCGAACTTCGCGAACATGATCGGCCATTTCTGGGACGCGGAAGCCAAGGCGTTCAAGATCGACCTGGCCGATGAATTGCAGAAAGGCTGCGTCATCACCCACGGCGGCGAGATCGTCCACGAGCGCTTCCGGAAGGCCTGACCGAATCAACAATTACCTCGAATTTTTCCCATGGAACTCGTCCTCCTTCTCTTTATCTTCGTCCTCGCGGCGTTTCTCGGCTTCGAGCTGATCCAAAAGGTCCCCAGCCAGTTGCACACGCCACTGATGTCGGGCTCGAACGCTATCTCGGGCATCACCATCGTCGGCGCGCTGATCGCCTCGGGCGTGGCCGAGGGCAGCCTCGGAAAATGGCTCGGCTTCGCGGCCTTGATCCTTGCCACCATCAACGTGGTGGGCGGGTATATGGTCACCGACCGTATGCTCGGCATGTTCCGGAAGAAGGGCAAGTAATCCGGTCCCCGCGGGTCGGCCCACGCGAAAACGCCCAACGAATTTCCGACTTTCACCACCATGGAGAAACTGATCGAAATCGCCTACATCGTCGCCTCGGTCCTGTTCATTTTCGGGATCAAGATGCTCGGCTCGGCCGACACCGCCCGGCGCGGCAACCAGATCTCCGCCGTTGGCATGCTGATCGCGGTGGTCGCGACCCTGCTTTACAAGGAGGTGCTCGAATTCACGTGGATCGTGGGCGGGCTGGCCATCGGCACGGCGGTCGGAGCGATCTGGGCGAAGCGCGTGCAGATGACCGGCATGCCGGAGCTGGTCGCTCTCTTCAACGGCTTCGGCGGCCTGGGCTCGTTGCTGGTCGGTTGGGCGGAGTTCGAATTCCACAAGCAGACCGATCTCGTCACCCAGAGCGCGATCTTTTTCGCCATCCTCATCGGAGGCGTCACCTTCACCGGCAGCCTCATCGCCTATCTGAAGCTTTCCGGAAAAATGAGCGGCAGCCCGACGCTTTTCGCCGGGCAGAAGGCGATCAACGCGCTGCTCTTCGCCGCCCTGCTCGTTCTGGGCGGCCTCTACATCTTTCAGGGAACGGCCTGGGCGCTTTACGCCGTCATCGGGCTGTCGCTCGTGCTTGGCGTGCTTGGCGTCCTGCCCATCGGTGGCGGCGACATGCCGGTCATCATCGCTTTCCTGAACAGCTTCTCCGGGCTCGCGGCTTCGGCGGCGGGCTTCGTCATCCTCAACAACGTGCTCATCGTCGCCGGCTGCCTGGTCGGCGCGTCGGGGATCATCCTGACCGTCATTATGTGCAAGGCGATGAACCGCACGCTGGGCAATGTGCTCTTCGGTGGCTTCGGCGCCGCGACCGGGAAATCCGGGGCCGCCGTCGAGGGCGAAATGAAGGCGCTCTCGGTCGAGGACGCCTTCTACGTGCTCGAGGCGGCGGAAAATGTCGTTTTCGTTCCCGGGTACGGGATGGCCGTGGCGCAGGCACAGCACGCGGTCAAGGAACTTGGGCAGATTCTGGAGAAGAACGGCGCCGAGGTGCGCTACGCCATCCACCCGGTGGCCGGTCGCATGCCGGGGCACATGAACGTCCTGCTCGCCGAAGCCGACGTTCCCTACGAGCAGCTCTGCGAGATGGACGCCGTCAATCCGACCATGGCATCGGTCGATGTCGCCATCGTCATTGGCGCCAACGACGTCGTCAATCCGGCCGCCGCCGAGGATCCCACCAGCCCGATTTACGGAATGCCGATCATCAACGTCCACGAAGCCCGCACCGTTTTCGCGCTGAAACGCGGCCAAGGCGCCGGGTTCTCCGGACTGGTGAACACCCTCTTTTTCCGCGAAAACTGCCGCATGATCTACGGCGACGCGAAGGAGACGATCACCGCGCTGGCGGCGCAGTTCAAGGATTGAGTCCGCCGCCGCGGGTGTCGAGTTGCCGCACCGCTTCGTAGAGGACGATTCCCGCCGCGGTGGCGAGATTCAGGCTCCGGACCGTGGCGTCCCGCTGGGGAATGGTCAGGCAGTCACCCGCGTTCTCCCGGAGCAGATTTTCGGGGAGGCCGCGTGTTTCGGCGCCGAGGACGAAGTGATCGCCATCGCGGAAATCCACGGACCAATAGGGACGATCCGTTTTCGTGGTGAGATAGAAAAACCGCGCTTCGGGGCCAGCGCCACGTTTCAGCTCGGCGAGCGAATCCCATCGCCGCACATCCACTTCCGCCCAATAATCGAGTCCGGCCCGGCGAAGGGAGCGGTCGTCGAGGGAAAACCCGAGCGGTCCGACGAGGTGAAGCCGCGCGCCCGTGGCCAGGCACAGGCGGCCGATGTTGCCGGTGTTGGGCGGGATCTCCGGTTCGACGAGAACAATGTGCAGCACGCGTCACGAGAGCGGTGACCGGGTCGTTTTTCAAGAGCCGGTAGGGCCAAAACAGAAGCAAAACATTATCCATCGACAAATCGTAATTTGATGATATGTATTGCACCAATCCGATTCGTTTCCCAGTGATGTCTTCATTTTTCCGCCTTTCGCTTCGCCTTGGACTGGCCGCCGCGATGGTGGGATCCGCCGCTCCGGTGTCGGCCGGGGAGTGGTCGGTTTTCACGGCCGGCACGCTCGACGGTTTCGCCTTCACCCATGCGCATCTGCCCGACGGCCGATTTGTTTTTGGGACCGGCGGCGCGGTTTGGGTGCAGGACGCGTTTGGCGCTGGGAATTTCACGACGGTGGCCAACGGCGCCGGCCAGAGCTTCGATCCATCCTTCGTGGCGGTGCGATCCGCGTCGGAGGCATTGATCGGCGGTGGAGGTTTTTTTGGACCGTCGGGATTGTATCCCTTCGATCCTTCCGCGCCCGCCACCGACATTGGCGCCGCCCTGGCGACGTTGCAGAATTACACGGGTGTCTATTGGAGGCATCCGACCTCCGGACGCGAGGGGTGGCTGATCGCCGGGAACAACGGATCGAGCGGGAAGAACAACCTCGTCTACGTCTCGGCGGACGGAACGCGGGCGGGCGCGGTGACGGGTGACCTGAGTCAGTTCAGCGGAGGGCTGGACACTGATGCCTCTGGAGATGTCTATGTCGCCCTGGCCGATCTCGATCCCGCGGTGGACAACCAAGTGTTGAAGCTTTCCGCCGCGCAAGTCGACGCCGCCGTCGAGGCCGTGCGGAACGGGGCGCCGAATCCCGTCCCGAAATCGGCCGCCACCGCGCTGGTCCAGGCCGCCGCGTCCGGCGGTCTCGCCGTGGATGGTCAGGGCCGCGTGTGGGTCGGCGGTTACCAGATCGATTATTTGCAGGCCTTCGACCCGGTCACCGGCGTGACGCGGCGTTTTTTTCCGGATCATGCCCCGATCCAGGGCGCCTCGGGTCCACCCAGCTACACGCCGAAAAAATTCTCGATGAACGGCGACGATTTTCTCAGTTTTCTCGCCAACGACAGCGCCTACGCCTCCGGGTCCGATCTGGTTCTCGGTTACAAGGCGGTGGCGGAACTGAAAGTCCGTTCCGTCGAGTTCCTCACCACGTCCGCCGCCGCGCGGGAGGACGCCGGTCAGATCAGCGTGACGGTCAACCTTTCGCCGCCGGCGGTGAATCCCGTCACCGTGCCGGTTCAGATTTCCGGGAGCGCGACGTCGGGAGACGATTTTGAAATCGATTCCGGGGAGATCACCTTCGGCGTCGGCGAATCCCAGCGCGTCATCACCATCGATCTGATAAACGACAAGGTCGCCCACGAATCTGCCGAAACCATCGTCCTCGCCCTCGGCGGACCCGATCCCGTCGCCGAAGCCGGGCTCGGCGCCCCGGGCACGGAAACCTTCACGCTCGAACTCGGCGACGACGACACGCCCCCGGTGATCGACCTGTCCCAAATGCTCGGCCCGGGAAAAATCGGTGCCGCCTACACCCACGCCGTCGCCGTTTCGGGCGGAGGCGACCCGACCCGCTGGAGCGCCCGCGGCCTGCCTCCGGGCCTGAGAATCGATCCCCGGACCGGTGAGATCGAGGGCATTCCCAGGAAGTCGGGGATCTACGACCGTGTCGTCATTGTCGCGGCGAACCGGTACGGGCAATCGGTTTCCGAGCCGTTCACCCTTCAGGTGGAGACGTTGCCCGAATCGGTCGTCGGAAACTTCTCCGGTCTCGTCGACCGCGCCGCGCCAGAAACGGCGGGACTCGGAGCGAGGGTCGATCTGACGGTTCAGCCGAGTGGCGCCTGGTCGGGCCGCGTCCAGATCGGGCGGCGAGGCCGCGGCATCCGGGGAACGATCGACGCGACTGGCGCGAATCCCGTTCTGACCGCGAATTTCCCACATCTCGGCCAAACGGTGACCCTGACGGCGACGCTCGACACCGCGACGGGAGAAATGACCGGCGGCTTCGCGGGCGGGGGCACCCTCAACGGCTGGCGGACCGTCGACGAGTCCGCGCGGACGGGGCGGGACCACTTCCTCCTCGCCGTTCCGGGCGGCCCCGCGCCGGAGGTTCCGGAGGGAACGGGCTTCGGCGTGGCGCGTTTCGGCCGGCACGCCACGGTCCGTTTCACCGGACGGCTGGGCGATGGGTCGCGGTTTTCGTCCGGAGGAAAGCTCGGCCCACTCGGCGAAGCCGTCATCTATCGGTCGCTCCACCGGCCCGAAGGCACGTTGATGGGGAGCGTCTCGATTTCCGAGGCGATCGGTCAGGAAATCACGGGCGATCTGTCCTGGAGCAAACCCCCGCGTACGCGCGGCCGCCTTTACCCGAACGGCTGGGACTCGCCGCTGCCGCTCGGCCTCGCGGGGGGAAAATACGAACCTGTCGACGCTGTCACCCTGCCGCTGGGAACCTCGGCCATGGCCGATCCCAACGCTCGCCTGACCCTTCAGGACGGCGGCATCGACACGCTGGTGGCGAATCCGGCGATCTTCGGCGCGCGTTTTCTCTCCCGGCGGCGCGTCGTGATGGAGCGGCCGCAACGAATGGTTTTCGACAACTCCACGGGCATGTTTCGGGCCTATCTGCGGCTCGATCCCGGACCGGACGGGGCAAACCGGCGCGTCACCGCCCTGGGGCTGCTGATTCCGAATCCCGCGACCCCGGATCCGTACGATGCCACCGGGCACGGGTTTTTCCTCTTCAACATCGACCGGACCGAAACGCGCTCCGGACTCGCGTTGTTGGAGGCGCTTCCCTGAAACGGCCGCATGACCATCGATCCCCAGCTAAGACCGCGAACCGTGGCGATCGTTGGTCTGCTCGCGATGGCGCTGCCCTTGGCGGCCTATGTCTCGCTCGAGCGTTTGGGATTCGTGTCCCGGCGGGAATCGCCTCAGCTCGGGGCAACCTTTCGCGATTCGGGCGATCCGCCGGCCGGCGCCGAAAAAGCGGTCACCCTGCGATCCGAGGCCATCGAGGAGGCATCGAACCCGGATGGTGACGGTGAGGGCGATGAAAAAATTCTCGCCGGAGCCGAAGCGGCCTTGCTGAACCGGCTCGGTGTCGATGTTTCCGCCGCCGAGGGATCGGGGGGCGAGGGAATCCATCGGTCCGTCCGGCATCGCGGTGTGTGGTTTCCGGTTTTCGCCCCCGGACGCGCCGGGGCGGACGCCGACACGGACGAGTCCGGGAAAAACGAACCGTCGCTCTACATCGCCTCCCCGTCTCCGCCGCGCTATCGAGTGGGCGAGGAAATCGGTTATCGATTCGAGGCGGTGGGTGGCGCGCCTCCCTACGAATGGCGAATCGAGCCGGGCCTCGACGGATTCGCGATCGATCCGGGAACGGGCTGGTTCTCGGGAAAAAGCGACACGCCCCTGGCGGCTCCACTCGGCGTTTTCGTGCGGGATGCGGCGGGTGCGGAGGATTCGGCGACCTACACCCTTGTGATCGACGAGGGCGAGCCCTTGGAAATCGTGACCGATGACATCCCGGCCGGGGCCGTCGGCGCGGATTACACGGTGGAGTTGGCGGCGCGGGGAGGCCTGTCGCCCTATCGGTGGGAGGCGCCCGAGGGATTGCCGTCCGGATTCTCGCTGGAGGCGGAAAGCGGCCACTTGTCGGGACGGGTCGAGGATGCGGGACTCGACGGCGAAATCGCGATTCGCGTGACGGACGCCGGTGGCGGCGAGGCGGCGAGGCGTTTTCGACTGCGAATCGACTCGGCGATCGAGATCGTGACGGAGCGGGACTTGCCGCCGGCCGCGCCGGGCGCTCCATATCGCCGGGAGTTCCAGGCCGAAGGCGGCGTTCCGCCCTACGAATGGCGTCTGGTCGAGGGCAGCCTACCCATCGGCGATGGCGGCCTTCCCTGGACCTTGTCCATCGATGGCATCCTCGAGGGCGTCGCCCCCCGAATCGAATCGAGCCATTGGTTCGCCCTGGAGGCCACCGACAGCGCCGGAAATTCGGCTCGGAAAGAATTTGCCCTGCCCGTGCGGCAAACGCTCATCGTCGTCCCGAGCCGGGAAAAGGCGGGCCTTGCCTGGTCGATGCGCGACCTCCACCGCTTCTTTGGAGGCGCGGTGGCGGGCGTGACCGTGACCCGCTCGACCTCGCCCGAGCCCGACGCCCCGGCGGCCATCGTTTACCAGGGCGGCGGCGACAACTTCGTGGACCGCGGGCTCGCGACCGGGGCGACCTATTTTTACACGCTCCACGTCCATTCGCCCGCCGCCGCCGAGCCCGTCGCGTTCGCGCGCAACTCCGCCCGCATTCTTCCCTTCACCAAGAGCCGCGGCCAGCCCGGCGTCACCGCCGATCCCTATGCCGATGCCGTGAAAATCTTCCGCCCTCTCGCTTCGGGCGCTTACGGAGCGGCTTTCGCGCCGGGTAATGTCACTGGCCCGCCCGACGGCGCGGGCACCTTTTCCCCGGCCTGGCGGGAAAGCGAGGTGCTCTCCCTGCACGCCCGAGACGCCGATTTCGCGCTGCCGCCCGACGCTGCGGGGGGATCGATCGTGCTGTCTTTCGAGGACAACATCGTGGAATTCGGTCCCGGGGAGGATCTCACGATTTTCGAAAACGTCTTCTTCATCGGGGGCGATCCGAACCGCCGCTTCATGGAACCGGCCGTCGTGTCCGTGGCGCTGTTCGAGGGCGAATGGATCCGCTTTCCCATCGATGTGGTGCCGCCCGCCGGAGTTTCGTCGACCCCGGCGACGATGGACCCCTTTTACTACAATCGCGGTTTTGCCGGACGCAACGCCACCACCGGCGACGATCCGACCGATCCCGCCCGGAGCGGCGGCGACGCGTTCGACCTCGACCGGCTGCCGGTTTCCGGACTGAGCTGGATTCGCTATGTGCGCCTTCAGTCGACAGGCCACAGCGCCTGGCGCGACGACGTCGGCGGCGATCCGGTGGAACACATCGCCGATTTCGGCGCCCTGTCCGGGTCCGGCGGTTCCGGCTTCGATCTCGACGCCGTCGCCGCCATCCATCCGTGACACGAAAAAACGCGACCCCTCTCGGAGTCGCGTTTCCGGAAAAGAATCGAAGGTCGGCGGGAACCGCTCAGTTGCTCGATCCGACGGGATCGACATTGATGCGCCGGCCGTTGCGGTCGAAACGCACTGTGCCCTCGGCCAAAGAATACAGGGTGAAATCGCGACCCATGCCGACATTCTGGCCGGGATGCCACTTGGTGCCGCACTGGCGGATGAGAATGTTGCCGGGAATGACCAACTCGCCGCCGAAGCGCTTCACGCCGCGTCGCTTGCTCTTGCTGTCGCGCCCGTTCTTGACGCTGCCTTGTCCTTTTTTGTGAGCCATGGCTTTGGGGAGGGGAAAAAATAAAACAGAATCTTGCCGAAATCAGACGGTCTTGATCTCCAGGCGGGTCATCTGGCGGCGATGGCCCTTGGTCTTGTGGTAGCCCTTGCGGCGCTTGTATTTGAAGGCGATCACCTTCTTCGCGCGGACCTGGTCGAGCACTTCGGCGACGACCGAGGCGCCGTCGACAAAGGGCGCGCCGACGGCGACGCTTTCGCCTTCGCCCTTCAGCAGGACTTCGGAAAAAGTCACTGTTTCGCCGACCTTGGCGTCGAGTTTTTCGACGTCAATCTTGTCGCCCGAAGAGACGCGGTATTGTTTGCCGCCGGTTTTGAAAATCGCGTAAGCCATCGTGTGTGCCCCGGTTGGAAGGGCGGGGAAATTGCCACCGCTTCCCCGGAGCGGCAAGGAATTTTTTAAAACGTCTCCGGGTCGGGGAACAGGAAGCCTTCGGGGTCGAAATGGCCGCGCAAACCGGTCTCCATCCAGCCGCCGGTCCCCCGCAGGCGCAGGGTTCCGTCCGCGCCGCCGAAGTCGCCCTCGAGACCCGGCAACAGGCGCCCGAGCGATCCGGGCCGCCGGCCGAACTGCGGCAGATGCTCGCTGGCGGCGCCGGCATTCGGATCGGCCAGCGAAAAGGTCGCGACGAGGCCGAGCGAATCGGGCGCCCAGACCGGGCAGACCGAACAGGGTTGGGTCCCCGACTCAACCCTGTTGGGTGCCGGACTTAACCCTGTTGGGTCGACGGCGAAGATCGCGCGGACCCGGGAACGGGTTTCGGGATGCCAGTCGGCGGCCAGGGCTTCGATCGCGACGGCGGTTTCGGGATCGACGGCGAGGGCGGCGATTTTTTCCTCGCGCACGACCGTTTCGAGCGCGTCGAGATCGCCGCGCGCGGAGAGGGATCGGCCGACGGCCACGGCGTCCCGCAGCACCGGCAGCCAGAGCGCCAGGGCGAGGCCGCCGGCGGTGGATTGGGACAGTTCGGTGAACAGGCGCTGACGGTGCTGGATGAAATTGCAACCCGTCATCCGCGCCGCGTTGGCGAGAATGCTCGTCCCGTCGAGCGTGGCGATCGCGCCGTCGCGCGGGGAAACCAGGACGCAACCCGGAGCGGGATTGGCGGCCGCCGTTCCCCGGGCGAGCCGGCGGACGGCGAGGAATTTCGGCTCCAGGAGCACGGCGAAGCGCTCGATCACCACTTTCGGCAGGGGCACGGCGGCGAACTCGGCGGCCATGTCCACGATGGTGCCGGGCTTCGTCCCGTCCTCGTCGGCCGGCCAGGGAAAGCCCTCCAGCAGGGCGGCAAAAACGCGAGAGGTGAAGACCGTCCGCAGGCCCAGCGAGGCGACGGGCGCGGCGAGAAGGGAGAGGTCCGGTTTTCGCGGGTCGAAGGGGAGAAAGACCGGGGTTTTTCCCGCCAGAATCAGCCCGAGCGCGATCAGGGACGGGGTCGCTCCGGACGGAAGCAGGACGCCGATTTTTTCCTCCCCGGGGGGCAGGGCGGCGCGCCAGCGTTCGGCGAGGCAGACGGCGATGGCGAGGCTGTGGCCGCGGCGGTATCGGCGCCGGGTGCGGCCGGTTTCGACGAAGAGATCGGCGAAAGGGTGGCGCTTGAGGCCACGGACGACGGCCTCGGCGAGCGGGGTGTCGAATTCGCCGCGCGACCCGGTCGCCTCGGTGGAGAGATGGAGCAGGCGCTCGCGCACGCGCCCGGCGGTGGCCTCGGCGGCGGGCATGGGATCGCCGAAGGCGACGGTGACGGGCACCGTCAGGCGGCGGGGGCGTTTGCGGAAGTAGCGGTCGCGTTCGAAGGAAAAAATCGACCCCCAGAGGCCGTGCAGGCAGGCGGGCTGCACGACCGCGCCGGGGCCGGCGTGTCTGGCGATGGTTTCGAAGCCGCGTTTCAGCTCGCCGACGGCGCCGGTCCGGGTCAGTTGACCCTCGGGAAAGATGCACACGACGTGCCCGGCGGCGACGGCTTCGGCGGTCTGGCGGATGGCGTCGCGGGGACGGTTTGGCTGGATGGGGATGGCGCCGAAAAGCCGGAGAAACCAGCCGACGGCCTTCACTTTCATGAACCGCGACACGACGACGAAGCGAACCGGCCGCGGACAGGTGGCGAAGAGCAGGAAGGAATCGACGTAGGTGACGTGATTGCTGACCAGCAACACGCCGCCGGCGGCCGGGACGCGTTCGGGATGCAGCGCGCGCAGCCGATAGACGATCCGGACGACGGGCAGCAGCGTCAGCCGGAAAAACACGCGCAACAGGTCGGTCATGACAAAAAGACGGGACGAGAGACGAAGCGGAGTCCGTAAATTGCCCCGCGGGGCGGACTTGGCCACTTCGAAATGCCCGGCGCGCGGGTCAGAGCAGGCGGCGGGTGTTGCGCAGGCCGTCGGCCGTCATGCGGCTGCGGGTGAGGGCGGCGACCTGGTCGAGATAGTTCTGCCACTGCATCGGCCGCAGCGCGGCGAGCCCGCCGTCGGCCCGGCCGGCGCTGAGGTCGCAGATTTCCCAACCGAATTCGGACTCTCGGCGGCCGTAGTCGAGGCGGCAGATCCACGCGCCGAATTCGTCCTTCCGCCACAGTCCGGCGTCGTTTCCCGGCACGGGCTCGGCGTTGTTCCACACCGTGTCGATGACGCCGCGGTCGTAACCGCGCATCGAAAAATCCGTCGCCGGGGCGATCTCGCGGCGGGGAAACCCCTCGGCCGTGTCGTCGCGCCCATCCCCCGGGGTGGGGAGGGAAAAGGAGGCCATTTCGATGGATGCGATGGGTTTCATGAAAGCGGGCGGTCCGGTTCCGCCATCGAGGGGACAATCTAATCCCATCGCCGATGGTACTCAAACAAGTACTTCGTTCGTGGGGAAAAAATCTTCGGGACGGCGGTGCCTTTGCGCTTTTTTCCGCGCCGAGCTGCGCTTGAGTGCGGGTTTCCATTTCGCATCGGGAGAGGAGCGCGGTTTCCGGCCCGAAAACGAGAGGCACGCAAGATTTGAGCCAGGCAAACGGACAGACGGAGGCGGGAGACGCGGGATTGGAGGGGCGCCCGGCGATGCCGGTGGCCCACCGGCTGTGGCGCGAGGCGCGCGAGCGGAACGGCCTGGGCGACCGCGACCTGGTCGAACTGGCCGACCGATGGGGCATCCCGGAGGGAAGACTGCGCACCGTGGCGAATTTTTACCCGAGATTCTCCGAACCGGACGCGGCGGGGGAGGGGACGGCGTTTGCGTGCGAGGGTTTTTTCTGCGGCCTGGCCGGCGGCGGCCGCGCGACCGCCGGGGATCGCGCCTTTTCCTGCCCCGGGATGTGCGATCGGGCGCCGGTGCGGTGGCATCCGAAGCGCGGCTTTGCCGCGGGGACCGCGGAGCTTTCGGAGCCGGCCTGGGACCCGGAGGTGGAGTTGGCGACGCCGACGGTGTTTCGTCTGGCCCGGACCCCCGCGTTTTTCACCGCCTCGGCGGGGGAAAGCGTCGCGGGCGATCTTTACTCGCCGGCTTTTCCCGGCCTGCGGGGCGAGACCCTGCTGGAGGAAATCGGCCGGCTCGGCCCGCGGGACCGCCGGAACCCGGCGGTGACGCTCGCCGAACGCTGGCGGCGCGCGGCGGAAACGGCGGCGGATCAGCGTTTCGTGATCGCCCACGCCGGTCCGGGCGATCCGGGGAGCCAGGCGAACCGGCAGTTGATGGTTCACGAGGCGGCCCGTCTGCTGCGCGGCATGGAATGCTGCGGACGGGCGATCGGGGCGACGGAGGGAGTCATCCATGTGGGCTCGGAAAATCCCGCGACGACCGCGGCCGTCGAGGAGGCGGTGAACCGGGCGACCGCCGCCGGTTTTTTGGGAACCTCCTTCGACGTGACGGTGGTGCCGGGTTTCGGATCTTATGTCGGTGGGGAGGAAACAGCCCTGCTCAACGCCGTCGAGGGCCGCCGGGGAGAAGCGCGGGTGTTTCCGCCGGAACCGGAAATCTCCGGACTCTTCGGCCGTCCGGTGGCGCTGGCGGAGGCGGAAACCTTCGTCCTGTTGGCGGCTCTGGGTGAAACGCCGGTGGTCAGCCCGGCCACCCGCCTCGCGGCGGTTTTTGGCGACGGTTTCGCGCGGCCGGGGCTGGCGGAGATCGACGGCGACACCTCCGTCCGCGCGGTGCTGGAGGCGGCCGGTGTGGCGGACTCCGCCTGGGGCCTGTTGTTCGGCGGGCCGAGGGGGACGCTGCTGCTGCCGGACGAATGGGATCTGCTCCTGGACCCGGCGGAATGGGTCTCCGGGGACATCCGGCCCGGGAACTGGAGTTTTTACGCCCTGACGGCGGATCACGAACCGCGTGACGTCGCCCGCCGCTTGCTGGACTACGCGGCGGCGGAGAACTGCGGCAAATGCGATCCCTGCCGCCTGGGAACGCTGGCGGCGCGCGATCTCGTCAAGTCGGGCCGGGAACCCCGGCGTTTCGGCGACATTCTCACCGCCATGGAAATGACGAGCCTCTGCGACTTCGGGCGGCAAATTCCCGGGCCGGTTCGGAAGCTGGCGCGGGCGTTCGGGGAGAAAATTTTCGCGCGCGCCTAGCCCGTGAAACTGAGAAGCATGGAAACGGACGGCACAGCGCCCATCGCCATCCTCAACGGCCGCGAGGTCGAGGTTCGTCCCGGCGACACCATCCTCGCGGCGGCGAAGCGGCTGGGCATCGACATCCCCACCCTCTGTCATCACGAATCTCTCCCGGTGCAGGGCGGCTGCCGGATGTGTGTCGTCTATTCGGCGGCGCACGAGCGGCCGCTGGCGGCCTGTCACACGCCGCTGGAGCCGGGGATGGACCTGCTGACCCACCACGTCTCGGTGGAGCGCCTGCGCAAGACGCTGATGAGCCTGCGCGGCGCGACGGCGGACGCCACGGGTTTCTCCGCCGCCGGGGTTCGCTACGGGCGTTATGCCGCGCTGGCGAGTCTCTACGGCGGTGGCGACGGCGGAAAAAACGGCGACGGCGTCTCGGGGTATCGCGACCGGACCCATCCCATGATGCGTTTTCGCGGGTCGGCGTGCATCGACTGCCGGCTCTGTCTGGAGGCCTGTGAAGAGCTGGCCGGCCAATCGGTCTTCCAGCTCGGCGGCCGCGGCGTCGGCGCCACGGTCGGCATCGTGGGAGAGCGGACTTTTTCAGAAAGTCCCTGCGTGGCCTGCGGCGCCTGCGCCGAAGTCTGCCCGACCGGCGCGGTGCGGGGGAGCGACGGGGCCTACGGATCTTTGGAGGAATACGCCGTCGAGACCGTGCCCACCGTCTGCGGCTTCTGCGGCGTCGGCTGCCGGATGGAGGGGGTGGCCGACCTTGAGGAGGGCGAAAACGTGGTGCGCGTCGCCGGGATCCGCGGCGCGGCCGTGAACGACGGCCTGCTCTGCCAGCGCGGGCGCTTTGGATACCGCTTTCAGCGAAGCTGGGACCGGCTCGAAAAACCCATGCTGCGCCAGGGTGCCGGCTTTCGCGAAGTCTCCTGGGAGGAAGCCCTGGATTTCCTCGAGGGAAAGCTCAGGACCGTGCTCGACGAGTCCGGCCCGGGGGCCTTCGGCGCGATCGCCTCCACCCGGGCGACCAACGAATCGGTTTACCTGCTGCAGAAGTTCTGCCGTTCCGTGATCGGATCGCCCCATGTCGATTCCGCCGCGCGGCTCTGTCATGTCTCCGGCGGCGAGGCGCTGCGCCGCGCGACCGGGGCGAGCGTGGGAACCGGTTCCTTCGCCGACATCGAGGCCGCGCGCTGCATCGTCGTCGCCGGGGCGAATCCGGATGTCTCCCATCCTGTGCTGGGAAATCGCATCCGCCGCGCGGTGGCCCGCGGCGCCCGCCTCGTCGTGCTCGACGTGCGCTGGACGGAGATGGCGGAGCGGGCGGACGTTTTTCTCCAGGTGTCGCCCGGCACGGATGTGGCGGTCTTTCACGCCCTCGCCCTCGCCCTGATGGAGGGCGGCCATCTCGATCGCGGCGGGCTGCTGGACAGGACCGAGGGCCTCAAAGCCTACGAGGATTTCGTGGCGGAGTTTCCGGTCGAGGCGGTGGAGGATTTCGCCGGCCTGCGCACCGGATCGATCCGGGCCGCGGCGGCCCTGATCGGCAAGGCGCGGGAGCGCACCCTGTTTCTTTACGGACTGGGACTGACCCAGCAGTTTCACGGCACCGGCGCGGTGGAAAGCTTGTGGAATCTCGCCGTGCTGGCCGGCTGTGTCGGCGGGCGCGGCGGCGGCATCATGCCCTTCGGCGGCCAGAACAACCTGCAGGGATGCCTCGATCTCGGCGGCGCGACGGAGTGGTTGCCCGGCCACTATCCCGCCCGCGATCCCGAGGCGGTGTCGCTTTTCACCGAAGCCTGGGGCCGTCTGCCCGATCCGGAAAGCGTCGGCCCGGGTCTGAACAGCCTCCAGATGATCGAGGCCGCCGCCGCCGGTCGGCTGCGCGCCCTCTGGGTGCAGGGACACGACCTGCTGCGTTCCCTGCCGCGCGAGGACTTTGTCGCCGAAGCGCTCGGAAAGCTCGATCTCCTCGTCGTGCAGGAGCTTTTCTACACCGAGATGTGCGCCAAGGCCCACCTGCTCCTCCCCTCGGCGAGTTTCCTCGAGCAGGACGGCACCTTCACCAGCGCCGAACGCCGCATCCAGCGCCTCGCGCCCGTCGTGCCGCCCCCCGGCGAAGCCCGGCCCGACTGGACGCCCCTCGTGCTGATGGCCCGGCGCCTCGGCGTTGACTGGAAAATGCTCGAAGCCTCCCAGATCTTCGCCGAGATCGCCCGGCTCGTGCCCGATCTCTTTGGCGGGGTCAGCCATGCCCGGTTGCGCGAGGAGCCCGACGGCCTCCAGTGGCCCTGCCCGAACGCCGATCATCCCGGCACCCCCACCCTGCACACCGCCGGCATGGTGACGGGCAAGGCCCGCTTTTTCCCCGTCGACGTGCCCCTGAGCATCGAGCATCGCGTCCCCGACTATCCCTTCCTGGCGATGACCGGCCGCGCCCTCGAGCATCACAACACCGGCAGCATGACCCGGCGCGGTCCCGCCCGGAATCTCCGCACCGCCGACACCGTCGAGCTGCACCCGCAAGACGCCGCGCGCGCCGGCATCGCCGACGGCGCCCGCGTCCGTGTCGAAAGCCGCCACGGCGCCTGTGTCGCCATCGCGACCCTCACCCCGCGCATCCGGCCCGGCGCCCTCTGGCTGACGAATCACTTCCCCCAGACCCACGCCAACCGCCTTTTTGGCGACGTCGCCGACCCCGAGTCCGGCTGCCCGCAGTTCAAAGCCGTCGCCGTCCGCGTCGAGCCCGCGGCGAAAGGTTAGGGCTCGCTCCGCAATCGGACACCGGGCTTTGCCGGGCTGCCTCCAAGGCCTGCTTGTTGGGCGTTTCCCGTCGCGTTACCTGGTGGCGCCTTGCGGCGCGTGCCGCTCGAGCCAGTCAATGCCCTTGCGGATGCCGCCGAACACGTCGCCCCGCCAGCCGTGCCCGCCCTGATAAGTCTGAAATTCGACGATGGCACCCGCCTCTTTGAGTGCGTCTCGGGCCGCCTCCGCCTGCGCGATGGGAATGAAATCCTCCGGCGAATGATAGATGAAATAGGGATGTCCCTTGGCCGCGGAAAGACGAGGGAGGTCGGCGGGTCGGAAAATCGACATCGCCACGAAAGTCCCCGTGACGCCGGATTTCGGGTGCAGCGAAAGACCGTAGCCACTCATCCCGCTTGACGACCAGGTCAGCGTGAACGCGTAACGGGGGTCAAGCTTGTGCGCCTTTGCCAGTTCGGCGCGGACGGCCAGAAAAAAATCCGTCGTGCTGAACTTCACCTCAGGCACCCCGGACTGCTCGCCCGGCCACACCAGATTCTGCGCCTGCCACGGTGTCCAAACAGGAGCGACGAGCTGCACGACGAGATAGCCCTCCGGCAAAGCGTTCTTCGCGATCCGCGTCACGAATGGCTGGAACTGCGCGTCGCCGGAACCGCCGGGAAGAACGAAAAGGGTGCGCCAACCTTCTTTGGGTGGTTCCCCGGGGCGCCGGATGACGAAATATTGCTTCTTCTCGTCACCATCCGCGCGCAGATCCTGAACTTTCATGTCGGCGATGTCCTCGGGAATATCGGCGGCGAGCAAGGAGTGCGACCCGCTCAGAGGGAATGCGGCGATTGCCAGTAGCGTTGGTAAAGTTTTCTTCATTTTGGAAAAGCGTATTTCTCCGGCTAATCGTTAAAGGACACAGGACCGCAGGCTTCGACTGCGGGTTGAGGTGGTTGAGGGTGAAAAGTGCATGTCGGATTGAACTCGCGGCGTGTCACGCGTTGGGATCGGCGTCTTATTCACTCCAGAATTTATATTCTCGAGCGCGGTCAATCCCTACCCGAAAAAGTTCGACAATGTGCTCACCTTCTTCTAGGGATTTGACGCGGATCGAGATTGAGCTTTGCTGAATTGAAGCCTTGTCACCTGCTCGCGCCCATGCGGTTGAGATGCCTTCAGTGTCACGCAAAGAAATTGTGTGGGCTGATGCCTGAACTGGCTTCGATAGGCTAATTTTTGTTGTGTCAATCGCGAGAATGGAGATTCCGCTCTCGCTGACTTGCTTCAATCTGGGGCGCTCAATGTGGATGAGAATGGCGAAGTCGCAGTTGTCTACTTCGACGGATCGTTGAACATACATCGCAGGGAATCGCGGAATATCGCTAAATGGAACGTCCTGAAGCAAGGGAATAGCCTCATCAAACGGCTGAAAAACTTCTTCTTTTGAAAACTGCGAACTGCCTGCACGTCGCTCTGCGGTGGAAAGGAACGATTCAAATGCCTTCCTGAGGTTTTTGATGTTGACGTCTTGCCGGACGGGTAATCGAAGTGAAGTGCGCTTCCATGGCTTCTCCCTTCTTGAGTGGGTTTCGCGGACGACGGCTCTGAAATAACGAGTAGGGATCGTCAAATAGTCGATTCCGTCGGAATCTTGTTCGGTGAAGAGCCTCGCAGGATCCAGGTCGCGCAGATCGACTTCGGCTGTTGCTGACCATCCGTCGCCGTCTTCAAGATTATTCTCAACCTGCAATCGAATGAGATAGCGACCCTTAGAATCGGGAGCTTTCAAATCATAACGAGCTTTCCACCCTTCGGGAGTCGCGACATCACGTCTTAATGCGGCCTTCAAAGTCTCGAGCATCTTATTTTAGAGCAAACAGTATCAAGTTACGCATCCCGATATCGCTCCGCCAGTTGTTCACCAACCGGCATCGTCGGCATGGCGCCACGCGGGCGCGGTTTTTCGGCGGGCGGCGCGGGGACGAGTGTATCGAAATCCGGGAAGCCCCGTCAATCGCCGATTGCTTCCCCTGTTCGCAAGCGAATTGAAAGCGAATACCACCGATGGGCTCAATCTTATCGAAGCCATCGATATCTTATCCGCCAAAGACTGCGTCCTCGCCTCCGATCCCAGACCCCTGAAAACTGAATACCGAAAACCGAACACCAACCTCCGTCACCCCTCCGTCGAAATCGTCCCCGCGTCCTTCAGCGCCGAGGCCAGCGTGTGCCAGGCCAGCGTCGCGCACTTCACCCGCGGCGGGAATTTCCGCACCCCCGCCAGCGCCGCCAGCTCGCCCAGCGTCATCAGATCGACCTTTGGCTCCTCTTTCGCGGTCAAAAGCTCCAGCGCCTCCGCGATCTTCGCGTCCACCTCGGCGCGCGTGTGGTTTTTCACCGCCTCCGTCAGGATGGAGGCCGACGCCTTCGAGATCGCGCAGCCTTCCCCGTCGAAGGTCACCGCCTCGATTTTCCCGTCGTCGCCCTCGCGCACGTAGATCCGGTAACGGTCGCCGCAGAGCGGGTTGTAGCCCTCCGCCTCGTGCGAGTGCGGCTCCAGCGGCCCCATGTTTCGAGGGCGCTTGTTGTGGCTCAGGATGATTTCCTGGTAGAGATCGTCGAGTTCGTCGTCCATGGGGCAGGTTTCAGTAACCAGTTTTCAGGATTTCGGATTTCTATGGAATCCGCTTCAGTCGAAAAAGCGCTTCACCTTCAGGATACCCTCCGCCAGGCGATCCACCTCTTCGATGGTGTTGTAAAAGGCGAACGACGCCCGCGCCGTGCCCGCCAGCCCCAGCCGATCCATCAGCGGCTGCGCGCAATGATGACCCGCCCGGATCGCGATGCCCTCCGTGTCGAGGATGGTCCCGATGTCGTGCGGATGCGCCGAGTCCATCGTGAAAGACAGCACCCCCACCTTTTCCCGCGTGTCGTCCGGCCCCAGCAGCCGCACCCCCGGGATGCCCCCGATCCGTTCCGTCGCATAGTCGAGCAGCGCCCGCTCGCGCGCCGCCAGCGCCTCCAGCCCCAGCCCCTCCAGATAGTCGAAAGCCGCCGCCAGCCCGATTGCCCCCGAGATGTTCGGCGTGCCCGCCTCGAAACGCTCCGGCGCCTGGCGAAAAGTCGAGCCCTCCACCGACACCCGCTCGATCATGTCGCCCCCGCCCTGGTAGGGCGGCATCGCGTCGAGCCGCTCCCGGTGACCCCACAGCACCCCGATCCCGTCCGGCCCGAAGACCTTGTGCCCCGAGAAGGCGAAAAAATCGCAGCCCAGCCCCGCCACATCCACCCGCCCGTGCGGCACCGCCTGCGCCCCGTCGATCAGGACCGTCGCGCCGCGCTCCTTCGCGATCCGCGTCAGCTCCGCCGCCGGCGTGATCGTCCCCAGCGCGTTCGACACCGCCGTGAAGGCCGCGATTTTCGTCCGGTCCGAAAAACACCCCCGGAACCCCTCCACATCGATCCGGCCCGCGTCCGTCACCGGCGCGAAGCGCAGCACCGCCCCCCGGCGCTGTGCCAGCAACTGCCACGGCACGACGTTCGCGTGATGCTCCAGCAGCGTCAGCACGATCTCGTCGCCCGGCCCGATCTCCTCCGCCAGACCCGCCGCCACCAGGTTGATCGCCTCCGTCGTTCCCCGGACAAAGACAATCCCGCGCGGGTCCGGCGCCCCGATCGCCCGCGCGATCCGTTCCCGCGCCCGGTCGTGGGCGTCCGTGGCGTTCATGCTCAGGTAATGCACCCCGCGGTGGATGTTCGCGTTTTCGAACTCGTAGAAACGCGACACCGTGTCGATCATCGCGCGCGGCTTTTGCGTCGTCGCCGCGTTGTCGAGATAGACCAGCGGCTTTTTGCCGATGGCTCGCGACAGAATCGGGAAATCGTCGCGGACGGAGTCGGGAATCACGGATTTCAAAGAATCGATCGGGAAAAGGCCGGGAGGGAAAAGGGAGAGGAAGCGGTCCCAAACCTAAAGCCGGCCCCGCCGATGGCAAATGTCATGACACACCGGGCCCACCCGCCGGCCCGACCCAACAGGGTTGGATCGATGACCCAACAGGGTTGAGTCCGTTTCGGGCGGGCCGCGGGTGGGCGGGGTCGATTCGACGGGTCCCGCCGGCGCGGTCGGCCTCCGCGGGGTGGCGGAGTCCGGGCCGGGTTTCGGCGACGGTTCGCGGCTTCGCCGTTCCGCTTGTCGGTTTGGGGCGGGGATCGTATAATCGGGGTCCGATGCCGAAACACGCTCCCAAACCGTGGCGGACGCCGAAGGTGTATCTGCTGCCGAACCTCCTCACCGCGGGCAACCTTGCCTGCGGGTTCACCGCCATCGCGGAAATCTTCGCGGGCATGCAGGACGCGGCGGGCGGGGTGGCGCATTACCACACGGCGGTGCTGGCCATCCTGGGCGCGTGCGTCTTCGACATGCTGGACGGGCGGGTGGCGCGCATCCGGGGGCAGGAGTCGGTCTTTGGCCGGGAGTTCGACTCGCTGGCGGACATCGTGTCCTTCGGGATCGCGCCGGCGCTGCTGGTGATGGACATCGTGCTCAACGACTTCAACCAGAAATTCGGCTGGATGGTGGCCTTTGGCTATCTGCTGTGCGGGGGGATGCGGCTGGCGCGGTTCAACTGTCTGGCGGCGGAGGAGCAGGAAAACGCGAGCAAGGACTTCGTGGGCTTTCCCATCCCGGCGGCGGCGGGGCTGATCAGCTCGCTGACGGTGTTCATCCTGTGGCTCAACGAGGGCGACAAGGAGATCGGCGGCTGGCGTTACCTGTTGCTGTTTCTGATGCTGCTGCTGTCGTTTCTGATGCTGAGCGAGTTCAGCTACCCGAGTTTCAAGACGATCGACTGGCGCACGCGGCGGTCGCTGCCGTGGGTATTCGTGGCGGTGCTGGTGCTGGTCTGCGCGGTGATGTTCTGGAAATTCGTCCCTTTCGCGATCTTTCTGACCTACCTCATCTACGGCTGTGTGCGGCCTTGGATCTCGCGCCGGCTGCGGCGGGAGATCGAGGAGGACGGGGAGGAATTCGAGCCGCGCGTGGTGTCGCCGGAAACGGGCGACGGAGACGAGGGCGAGGAGAGCGCCGCCTGAGCGGGCGGGCGGGCGGGTAACCGTGGCGGTTCTGTTGCCGCCGCCGCCTTTATCGCCGGCGGAAGCGCTTGAACCAGCGCGAGATGCCGCCCTCCTCCTCTCCGGCGGGGGGAAGGGATTCCTCGCCGGGCGGCGCGTTTTCCATGGCGGGATCCTTGAAGATCGATTCCGGGGCCACGGGCGTCGCGCGGAGGCCCTCCACCTCCTGCCGGGCGACGCGGACGTCCTTCGATTCCTTGCGGATCTCGGCGAGGCGGTCCTTGTTCAGGTATTCCTTGAGAAAGGCCCCGAGGATGGGCGCGGCGTTCTTGCCGCCGCCGACGGTCTCGCCGGGGTCGCCTTCGTAAACGACGGCGAAGGAGTAAACGGGGGCGTCGGAGGGCACGAAGCCGGCGAACCAGGCGATGTTCCGGCGTTTCTCCAGGTCCTCGGAGTAGATCCACTGGCCGGTGCCGGTCTTGCCGGCGACGACGACGTCGTCGTTGGAGCCGCGGGTGCCGGTGCCGCGGCCGGAATTGACGACCTCGTACATGCCCTGTTTCACGACATCGAGGTAGTAGGGCTCGATGGCGAAATCGGAGCGTTCCTCGACCGGGAAAGACTGGATGACGTTGTGGTTGAAATCCTGCACCTGGGAGACGAGGCGGGGTTTCATGACGTTGCGGCGGTTGGCGATGGCGGCCATGGCGCGGGCCATCTGGACGGGGCTGACTTCGATCATGCCCTGGCCGATGCTCAGGTTCGCGATGTCGCCGGTGCCCATTCGGTATCCGTATTTGTTGACCCACCAGCGGTTGTCGGGGACGAAGCCCTCGACCTCCGCCTTCAGCGGGAGGCCGGTCTTTTCGCCGAGGCCGACGCGGCGCGCCATGGAGGAGATGGCGTCGGCGCCGGCGAGGGGTCCGACCTGGTAGAACCAGGTGTTGCAGGAGCGGGCGAGGGCGCCGATGACGTTCATCTGGCCCTCGGGTTCCTTGGCCCAGTTGTGCATGACGACGTCGCCGATGGACCAGCTCGTGGGGCAGTCGAACAGGCTGCTCTCGCCGATGGCGCGCTCCTCGAGGGCGGCGAGGGCGACGACGGTCTTGAAGGTCGAGGCCGGCGGGTAGGAGCCGCGGAAGGCGCGGGGAAACAGCGGCTTGTCGGGGTCGTTCTGCAGTCTCGCGTACTGGGCCTGGGAGATCGACGGGATGAACTCGTTGGGATCGAAGAGGGGCCACGAGGCGAGCGCGCGCACGTCGCCGGTTCGCACGTCGATCACGACCATGGCGCCGCGCTTCAGGTTTTCGCCCAGGAGGCGCTCGGCGATGCGCTGCATCTCCAGGTCGATGGTGGTGACGAGGTTGCCGCCCGGCTGGGGTTGGCGCAGGGTTTCCTCCTTCAGTTTGGTGCCGTCGGCCTCGAACAGGACATTCAGCCGGCCCGGCTGGCCGCGCAGGTATTGGTCGAAGGATTCCTCCAGCCCCTCGGTGCCCTCGCCTTCGCCCCAGAGCGCCTCGTCGGGCTCGATGGGACCGAGCTTGCGCGGCGGGCGCTTGCCGACATACCCGAGCACATGCGACATGAAGGCGCCGTGCGGGTAATGCCGCAGGTAAACGGGATGGAGGATGAGCCCTTTCACCGGTTCTTCGCGGATCTGCTCCGCCTGGGCCTCGGTCAGGGGATCGGAAAAGGTCAGGGGCAGCCAGCGGCGGTTCTTGTAGTGGGTCAGCACGGTCTCGGCCGGCAGATCCCAGTTCGCGCCGAGCATTTCGTTGACCTTCACGATGCGCTCGCCGGCGTAGCGCAGGATCTCGGTGTCGGTGGCGTCCGGCAGATGGGGAAAATTCACCGCCGCGTAGTAGGCGACCCGCGTCTGGGCGAGGGGGTAGCCGTTCCGGTCGAGGATCTGCCCCCGCGGCGCCGGGATGCTCAGGGTGAAGGTCCGGGCCTCGGTCCGGGTGGTCAGCGAGGCGCCGAGGGCGGCCGGTTTGTCGTTCTCCGGGCCGGGCTCCAGCGGGGTGTCGGTGGCGTCGCCGTCGGCCGGGGTCTCCTTTTTGACGACCTTGATGGGGCCGTTGGTCTTGTCGTCGGCCGGCTTGGCCGGTTCGCGCTTCGCCGCCACCGGTTCGTCGGGCAGGGGCTTTTCGATCGCGCCCGTCTCCACCTGCCCGCGCAGCGCGGGCGCGACGCCGAGCAGGAGGAACGCTCCGAGGAACGTCCGGGTGACCAAGCCTGCGGTTTTACCTGACATGTTTTGTGCGGAAGGGGGGGGGCGGTAACTTAGCATTTTTTTAACGCTTGGCCCCCAATTTCGCCGGATACGCCGCGCTCAGCGGTGGGTTTTCAAAAAATGCACAATTTCCTCGGCGAGCCGGGCGTTGATACCCTCGACTTCCGCGATCCGGGCCGCGTCGGCCTGGCGCAGGCGGGTCACCGAGCCGAAGCGCCGCAGCAGGCGCTGCTTGCGCGCGGCGCTGATGCCGGGGCAATCGTCGAGGATCGATTCCTCGACCCGCCGCTTCATCAGCAGTTGGTGGTAGCCGTTCGCGAAGCGGTGGGCCTCGTCGCGGATGCGCTGCAACAGCCGCAGGGCGCCCGTCTCGTGCGGCAGCACGATCGGCTCGCTCCGGCCGGGCCGGAAAATCTCCTCGCGCTGTTTCGCCAGTCCGACGATGGGCAGCTCGTGCAGTCCGAGCCGCTGAAGCTCTTTCACGGCGGAACTCAGCTGTCCCTTCCCGCCGTCGACGATCACCAGGTCCGGCAGCCGCACGTAGCGGATGCGCTTTCCGCCTCCGTTGCCCTCGTCCTCGTCGCCCCAGTCGCGCTGCAGGCGCCGCATGGCCTCCATCGGCGTTTCCTGGCTGGCGTCCGCCGCCTCGTCGCCCGCATGCTGCCGCGCCTCGAGCAGGATGCGCGAGTAGCGCCGCCGCACCACCTCCGCCATGCTCGCGAAATCGTCCTGCCCCGACACCGTCCGGATGCGATAGCGCCGGTAGTTCGCGTTGTCCGGCAGACCGTTCCGAAACCGCACCATCGAGGCCACGATGTGGTTCGAGGAGATGTTGGAAATGTCGAAGCACTCCATCACCGCCGGCGTTTCCTCCAGGCCGAGCACCTCGCGCAGCTCGCGCACGTCGGCCTCGGGATCGATCGCCTTGCCCGGCACGCCCCGGCGCCGGAACTGCCGCGCGGGCTTGAGCGTCTTTCTCAGGTTTTCGATCATGTCGCGCAGTTCCGCCGCGCGCTCGAAGTCGAGTTCCGCCGCCGCCTCCCGCATTTCCTCCTCGATCGAGCGGATCATATCCTTCGAATGACCCTGGAGAAACACGCAGGCCGCCTCGACTTTCGCGAGGTAGTCCCCGCGCGAGATCTTGTCCACGCAGGGGGCGGCGCAGTTTTTGATGATGTCGTTCGAGCAATGCCGGTAGTCGGTCTCGGTGGGCTGGAGCGGCCGGCAGCTTCGCAGGCCGAATTCCTTGTTCATCCACGAAATCGTGCGCCGCAGCGCCCCGGCGTGGGCGAAGGGGCCGAAATAGCGCGCGCCGTCCTCCTTTCGCACCCGGGCGAGCTGGAAGCGGGGCCACGGCTCCTCCGGGTGAATTTTGACGAGCAGGAAGCGCTTGTCGTCGCGGAAGCTGACGTTGTATTTCGGCCGGTATTCCTTGATCAGCTTGCCCTCCAGCAGCAGCGCCTCGGGCTCGTTGCGGACGGTGTGAATCTCGAAGTCCCAGATGCTCTCGATGAGCGCCCGTGTCTTGTGGTCGGCCGTGCGTCCGCGCGAGGGCATGAAATAGGAGGCGAGCCGTTTGCGCAGGTCGCGGGCCTTGCCGACGTAGATGACTTTGCCGAGGCGGTCCTTGTGGAGGTAAACCCCCGGCTGGTGCGGCACGTCGCGCAGTTTGGCCTGCAAATCGGGCTTGGCGGGGGTCGGCATCGCGGACGAAGGGAGGAGGCTCCCAATAAAGGCCAGAATCGCCGCCTTGTCGAAGGTCGGGGACGCGTTTCGCGCCGCCGGCGGACCTGACAGGGTTAGGTCACCGAGTCAACCCTGTCGGGTCGCGGCGGTTTTTCCGGCGCGCGATCCGCCCTTTCCAAACCGGGCAAACCGGTCAATCCTGTCCCCGCTTCCCCCCGGCCTCCGGCGGACGAAAACCGCGATGAAATACGACCCCATAGACCCCCGGCTTTTCACGGAAAACCGCGCCCGGCTCGCCGCTCGGCTGAAGCCGGACGCGTTCGCCGTCTTTCATTCCGCCGACATTCCGTGGCTCTGCGCGGACGGGTACCTGCGGCTGTTTCAGAACAGCGACCTTTTCTATCTGACGGGCGTGGACCAGGAGGAAACGATGCTCATCCTGAATCCGGGCGCGGCCGACCCGGCGGAGCGCGAGATCCTGTTCGTCCGGAAGACCTCGGAGGAGATCGCGATCTGGGAGGGGCACAAGCTGACGCTGGAGGAGGCCGCCGCCGTCTCGGGCATCGCGACCGTCCGATGGAACGACGCCTTCGAACCGGCGATCCGCCGCCTGGCGCCTAAAGCGCGGCGGGTTTACCTGAACTACAACGAGCACGCGCGCTCGATCTCGACGGCGGTGACGCCGGACGACCGCTTCCGCCGGCGCTTTCAGGAGCTGTATCCGGGCGTCCGCTGCGAGCGGTTGGCGCCGCTGATGCACGAACTGCGGATGGTGAAAAGCGAGCCGGAGATCGCCCTGATCCGGCGGGCCTGCGGCATCACGCGCGATGGATTTCTCAGAACGCTGGGCATGATCCGGCCCGGGGTCATGGAGTACGAGGTCGAGGCGGAGCTGATGCACGAATTCTGCCGCCAGGGAAGCCGCGGCTTCGCCTACGAGCCCATCGTCGCCTCGGGCGCGAACTCCTGCGTGCTCCACTACCTGAGCAACGACCGGCCCTGCGCCGACGGCGACCTGCTGCTGATGGACGTGGCGGCCGAATACGGGAACTACAAGTCCGACCTCACCCGGACGGTCCCGGTCAACGGCCGATTCACCCCGCGCCAGCGGGCGGTTTACGACGCGGTGCACCGGGTCTTTCGCGCCTGTGTCGACGACCTCATCCGGCCCGGGGTGAAAATCCGCGAGGAATACCAGAAGACGGTGGCTCAGCTCGTCGAGCAGGAACTCGTCGGCCTCGGCCTCCTCGAGGCCGAGGCGGTGCGCGAGGAGCGGAAGGACGAGGAGAAGAAGGAGGAAAAACGCCTCTACCGGAAATGGTTCATGCACGGCGTCTCGCACAGCCTTGGAATCGACGTGCACGACGTGGCGCCGCCGGGCGCGGAATTCGTGGAGAACATGGTCGTCACCGTGGAGCCGGGCGTTTACCTGAGGGACGAGGGCTTCGGCGTGCGGCTGGAGAACGACATCGTCGTCCGGGCCTCGGGAAACATCGATCTGATGGAGGACATCCCGATCGCCGCGGAGGAGATCGAGGCGCTGATGACCCATGCGGCACGGGCATCCTGCCCGTGAACCTGGGCAACCGCGCGCCGGCCGGCGGAAGGCGCAGCGGGGTTAAACGAGAACGCTCCCTCCGCGAAATCGTGGTCAGGATGGCCAAGCCACAGTTCCCGCGGGAGATCGTCGGGCCGATGGCACGGGCTTGACGAAGCGCCCGGTTTCCGCTTTGGAAGAGGGCAGCATGAAACTCGAAACCCTCTGTCTCCACGGCGGGCAGCAGCCCGATCCCACCACTCTGTCGCGCGCGGTGCCGGTTTACCGGACCTCCAGCTACGTTTTCAAAAACGCCGGGCACGCGGCGAATCTTTTCGCGCTGAAGGAACTGGGGAACATCTACACCCGGCTGATGAACCCCACCACCGACGTGCTCGAAAAGCGCGTCGCCCTGCTCGAGGGAGCGCACGAAATGGCCGGGCTCGGGCTCGCCTCCGGCACCAGCGCGATTTTTTACGCCGTCATCAACCTCGCCCGGGCCGGCGACAACATCGTCTCGGCGCGAAACCTCTACGGCGGGACCTACACGCAGTTCAACGACATCCTCCCGACGCTGGGGATCGAGGTGCGCTTCGTCGATTCGACCGATCCCGAGAACTTCGCGGCGGCGATCGACGACAAAACGCGGGCGCTTTTCTGCGAGACGGTGTCGAACCCCGCGCTGGAGGTGACCGACCTCGACCGCGTCACGGAGATCGGAAAAGCGCACGGCATCCCGACGATCGTGGACAGCACCTTTTCGACGCCCTACCTGACGAAGCCGCTCGACCACGGGGCGGAGATCGTGGTGCACTCGCTGACGAAGTGGTTCGGCGGCCACGGCGCGGGCATCGGCGGCGTGGTGGTGGACAGCGGCCGCTTCAACTGGGCGGCGGGCCGGCACCCGCTCTTCGACACGCCGGACACGAGCTACCACGGCCTGCGCTGGGGGCACGACCTGCCCGAGATGCTGGCGCCGCTGGCCTACATCCTGCGGATGCGCACGGTGCCGCTGCGCAACCTGGGCGCCTGCATCGCGCCGGACAACTCGTGGTTCCTCCTCCAGGGCATCGAGACCCTGCCGCTGCGGATGGAGCGGCACTGCGAGAATTCCCTCGCGGTCGCGAAACACCTGAAGGACGATCCGCGGGTCGAGTGGGTGCGTTACCCGGGGCTGCCGGACGATCCGGAGTTCGAGCGCAACCGGAAGTATCTCCGCGGCAAGGGCGGCTCGATGGTCGTCTTCGGCATCAAGGGCGGCCGCGCGGCGGGCGAAAAATTCATCGACTCGCTCCAGCTATTCTCGCACCTGGCCAATGTCGGCGACGCGAAGTCGCTGGCGATTCATCCCGCCACGACGACGCACTCGCAGCTCGGCGAGGAACAGCAGCGGGCCGGCGGCATCAGCCCCGAACTGGTGCGCCTGTCGGTGGGCATCGAGCACATCGACGACATCCTGGCCGATCTGGACCGGGCGCTCGCGGAGGCGACCCGCTGAAGCGGCCTGCTTACTTTCTCGCGGAAATCTCCGGCGGGTGGCCCGTCTTTTCGCGCAGCGCGGCGATTTCGCCCACGCTGGGAAAGGAGTGGACGAGGGCGCGATCGGCCTCGCCGAGCTTGGCGATCTCGACGGGCCAGGCGCGGCCGTCGGCGCCGAGCAGGGTCGCCACCTGGTCGTCGCGATCGACGAAGCGACCGAAAAAGGTGCGGCCCTCGGTGTTGGTCCAGTCGCGGTATCCCCTGGCGCGGAGTTGCCGCTTTCGGGCGGCGATGCGCTCCAGCAGCGGCCAGGCGGCGTACTTGAGACGGTTGAAATACTCGACGGGTTTGTCGGTGTTGTAGCCGCGGATTTCCTGGTCGACGTTGCCGTCCGGGTCGAAGATGAGCAGGGTCGGGTAGCCCATGACCTTGAACTTTTCCTTGATGGCGCGGGCGGCGGGGATGGCGTCGGTGATGTTTCGCGGGTAGTTGATGTAGCAGACGATGGCGTTGTCCTTCACGTACTGGTTGAAGGACTTGGTGGTGAAGACCTGCTCGCTGAGCGCGAGGCATTTGGCGTTCCAGCTCCCGGTGAAGAGCAGGAAAAGCGGCCGCTGCTGGCGCTGGGCCTGGGCGAAGGCCACGTGCGGGCTGATCTCCCACATCGGGCTGTCGGGATCGTCGGGATACACCGGCACGCGGACGGACTGGCGGTCGTCGATGACATAGGAGTTGGCGGTTTCCTCGCCGACGCGCATGCCGGTGGGTTTGTCGGATTTCTTTTTGGCCCCGTCTTTCGTCTCGGAGGGGGCCTCCGGGGCCGTCGGCCGGTCGAGCGGAAAGCCGTTCTCGGGCGGCCGCACCAGCGGCCCGTCCTGCGCGCGCGCGTCCGCCCCGCCAAGGCCGAAGGCGGCGAGGCATGCCAGCGCGAGGTGATGACGGCGCGAAATCATGGAAAAAACGGCGGTCGAAATCATAACGCCGATCGGCGCGGGGGAAAGCGCGGTCTTTTCGCGCTGGGGTTTCCCGTTTGACAGGTCGAACCGGGCATTCAATCCGTAAGACCGCCCGGACCCCCGGCGCGGAATTGGCGATCCCGCGCGCGAACGGACACCCGAAACACGAACATGCCCCATCGAGCCCTGATCTTCGGTCTCCTCATGACCACGTGGCTGGTTTTCTCGGGGCTGTTCGACGGGTTTCACATCACGCTGGGAATCATCTCGTCCGCGCTGGTGACGCAAATCTCCTCCGACCTGCTCTTCGACGACCGGTCGGCGACCCTGCGCGACCGCGCGCGGCAGGGCTGGCGGCTCGCCCTCTACCTGGGGTGGCTGATGTGGCAGGTGGTCCTGTCGAATCTGCACCTGCTGCGCCTCGCCCTGGCTCCCGGCGGCCTGGCGGAGGTGAAACCCCGCGTCGTGTCCTTCCGCACGACGCTGAAGACGGATTTCGAGAAATTCCTGCTGGCCAATTCCATCACCCTGACGCCGGGAACCATCACCGTTAAAATCCTCGGCGACGAGTTCCTGGTCCACGCGGTCAGCGAAACCGCGGCCTCCGGGCTGGACGGCCAGATGGAACGGCGGATCGCCCGCATTTTCGCCAAACCCGGCGGCGACGCTTCCCCCGCCCGCGTTTCCGAGGCATGATCGAGTTCAAGGACATCTGCGTCTGGACCGGCATCGTGCTCTTCGCGCTGATGTTGCCGGCGCTCTATCGCGTCGTCGTCGGCCCGACCGCGATCGATCGCATCGTGGCGGTGAACGTGATCGGAACGAAGACGGCGGTGCTGCTGGTGGTCATCGGCGTCATCTTCGACCGGGTGGACATGTTCGTCGACTTCGCTCTGGCATACGCCCTGCTGAACTTCATCGGTTCGCTGGCGGCCTCCCGTTACCTCCACAAGACTCCGCCCTCCGGCGGAAAAGCCGAGCCCGTCACCGAGATTCCACCGGCCGCCCCGTGATCGTCACCCTCCTCAGCGTCGTCCTGATCCTCGCCGGCCTGGTTTTTTTCCTGGGCGCGGCGGTGGGGCTGGTGCGTTTCCCGGATTTCTACACCCGCATGCACGCCGCCGGGAAGGGCGACACCCTTTCCAGCCTGCTTGTGGTGCTGGGATTGGCGGTCTGGCGGTTGCACGACGTCCACGGCCTCGCCGGGCTGCGGGAGCATTGGTCGATCCTGCTCGTGATCCTGAAGCTGCTGGCGATCTGCGCCTTCATCATGATCACCAGTCCCACCGCGACCCACGCGCTGATGGACGCCGGTTTCGAGGACGGCATCGATCCCGTCATCGACGGCGAAAACAACAACGCGCTCCACGGCCGGCGCGCCCAGGCTCCCCCCGCCGATTCGTGACATGATTCCCGCCTTCGATATCCTCATCCTGGTGTTTCTCGTGATCACGGCGGTGATCGCGCTGAAGGTCCGCGACCTGCTGAGCGCGACCATGATCTTCGGCATCTACAGTTTCCTGATGTGCCTGCTGTGGGCCGAGATGGGGGCGGTCGATGTCGCCTTCACCGAGGCCGCCGTCGGGGCCGGCGTTTCC
This sequence comes from Akkermansiaceae bacterium, assembly GCA_024233085.1. Lineage (GTDB taxonomy): Bacteria > Verrucomicrobiota > Verrucomicrobiia > Verrucomicrobiales > DEV007 > JAEUHH01. The sequence continues at coordinate 231,673 of JACKQC010000003.1, read as the reverse complement.
GCCGTGTTTCTGATCGCCACCATTTACAACACCCGCCGCCGCTCCTCGGACTGAGCCGAGCTTTTCGATCAGTCGTCCGCCAGCCAGCCGATGAAGAAATTCGCCCTCGTCGCCGTCATCGTCACCGGATCGCTGCTGCTCTACGCGGTGGGCGATTTCCCGGCCTTCGGCGACGCGAAGTCGCCCGCCAACGCGGGCGTGGAGGGCGGCTTTTCGGTGTCGCGGTATTACATCACCGAGACCGCGGCGGACACCGCCGTTCCCAACATCGTCACCGCCGTTTTGGCCGATTATCGCGGGTATGACACCTTTTTCGAGACCACCGTGATCTTCATCGCCGGGCTGGCGATCTTCGCGATCCTGCGCGTCGCGAATCCCGGGGCTCCGGATCGCCGCGATCGCCCGTCATCGGACAGCGGCGTCGAGGGCGACCACAACCGCGTCATCATTGGAATGACCTGCCGGCTTTTGATTCCCGTCATTCAACTCTTCGCGCTCTACGTCGTCGCGCACGGCCACCATTCCCCGGGCGGCGGTTTCCAGGGCGGGGTGATGCTCGGAGCCAGCTTCATACTCATCGCCATCGCCTCGGATCTCGACACGGCGCTGCGGCGTTTCTCCGAGCGGCGCTACCTCGCGCTCGGCTGCGTCGGCATCCTGATCTACGGCGGCTTCGGGCTGCTGTGCCAGTTGCTGGATCGCCATTTCCTCGACTACGGCGTGCTCCACAAGCTGATGGGCGTCACCCCTGTCATGGCCCGGTCGCACAGCATGCTCGGCGTCGAGATCGGCGTCGCCTTCACCGTCACCTCCGTCATGTTCGCCATCTATGCGAATCTCTCCACCCGGGGAGAATTGCGGAGCGGCCTCTGAATTTCTCTCCGCCCCATGGATTTTCTCCGGACCAGCGTCATTCCCCATTTCAACTACTGGATCTACGTCATCCTGATGATGATCGGCTTGTGGGCGATGATCGGGAAGAACAACCTGATCAAGAAACTGATCGGAATGTCCATCTTCCAGACCGCCATCATCCTGTTCTACGTCTCGATCGGCGTGAAGACCGGCGCCGACATCCCGATCCCGGCCCATCACGCCCACCACGACGAGGCCGCCGCCGGCGCCGGCGCCCGCGAGGAGGAGGACAAGCTCGACCCCGACGCCTTCGCGAATCCGCTGCCGCACGTGCTGATGCTCACCGCCATCGTCGTCGGCGTCGCCACGCTCGGGGTGGCGCTCGCCATCTCCCAGTCGATCCACAAGGACTTCGGCACTCTCGAGGAAGACGAAATCCTCGAAAAAATAAAAGCCTCCACCCACGATGGCTGAACAGTTGCCCGCCCTCATCCTGCTGGCGCCGCTCTTCGGCGCCCTGCTCGTCGGGCTGGCCGGTCCGCGGGATCGTCGCGTCTGTTTTCCCGTCGTCCTCGGCGCGCTGGCCGTCTCCCTGTGTTCCGCCGTCGGCGTGCTCGTCCGCGTGCTCGCCGGGGGACCGGTCGATTATTTCGTGGGAGGCTGGTCCGAGCCGCTCGGCATCGGCATCCAGCTTCGCGTCGACACCCTCAACGGCCTCGTGCTGGTGGTCATCGCGGTCGTCTTCGTGCTGGTGGGCGTTTTTTCCATCCGTCGCGCCGGCGAGGAAAACACCGAGAAATCGCCGCAGTATTACACGCTCTTTCTCCTGCTGGCCGTCGGCGTCTTCGGCATGACGGTCACGGGGGACGCGTTCAATCTCTACGTGCTCGTCGAAGTTTCCTCGCTCACCGGTTATGCGCTCATCGCGATGGGCTCGTCGCCGCGGGGCACCGTGGCCGCCTTCAACTATGTCGTCATGGGCACCATCGGCGCCTCGTTTTACCTGCTCGGCGTCGGCTATCTCTACATGGCCACCGGCGCGCTGAACATGGCCCAGATTCACGAAATCGTCGCCACCACCGGGGCCGGCGGCTCGCGCACGGTGCTGGTGGCCTTCATCCTCATCCTGGCCGGCCTGTGGACGAAGATGGCCTTTTTCCCCCTCCACGGCTGGCTGCCGAACGCCTATGGCTACTGTCCCTCGACCTCCAGCAGCGTGCTCGCCCCGCTGGTGACGAAGGTCTACATCTACGTGATGATCCGCGTGATGCTCGGCGTCTTCGGCGCGGAGTGGATCTTCGAGCATGTCGGGTGGACCAACATCGTCGTCTGGCTCGCCACCGTCGCCATCCTCGCCGGCTCCCTGCTCGCCCTGGCGCAGACCGAGGTCCGGAAAATGCTCTGCTATCTCATCGTGGCCGAGGTCGGCTACATGGTCGGCGGAGCATGGCTGGCGAACCGCTGGGGCATGGCCGGCGCCGTCTATCACATCGTCGCCGACGCGCTGATGACGCTCTGCCTGTTTCTTGCGGTGAATATCATCGTCAAACGCACCGGCCGCCTCCGGATGGACGCCTTCGACGGGCTCTTCCGCAAAATGCCGCTGACCATGGCCGGCTTCGCCGTCGGCGCGCTGGCGATGATCGGCATCCCGCCCACCGCCGGATTTTTCAGCAAGTGGTACCTCCTGCGCGGCGGCATCGAGTCGGGTCACTTCGAATACGTCGCCGCCCTCCTGCTCTCGAGCCTGGTGAACGCCGTGCTGTTTTTCCGCCTCTTCGAGCGGGCCTTTTTCGGCGGAAATCCCGCCGGGGGACATCATCCCGATCGCACCGCCGCCGAGTCCGGTCCGACCCAACAGGGTTGGGTCGGTGACTCAACCCTGTTGGGTGGCGAGGCCCGAGCCTCGACCCTCGGGCCGCTGCTGGCGGCCGCGGCGCTCGTGGTGGCGGTCGGCCTCCTGAACGGTCCCATCGTCTCCGCCATCCTCCGCTATTTCGAAAACATGCCCGTCCTCGGGGCGCCCTGAGTCTTTTTCTCCGATCCGCGAAACATGGACGACTCGGTTCACAGCCTCCTGCCCGTCTGGGCCTGCCTCGCCTCGCTGCTGGCGGTGCCGGCGATCGTGCTGTTTCGGCGCGAGCCCGTCCTGCGGGAGGGGGCGACCTTCGCGGCGGGCATCGCCAAGCTGGCCTTCGTGCTCGCCATGCTGCCGGTGGTGCTAAGCGGAAAAACGGTCGAGTGCACGCTGGTCGAGGGGATCGGCGGTTTCGCGGCCCCGATCCGTTTCCGGGTGGACGCGCTGGGCCTGCTCTTCGCGCTGGTCGCCTCGGGACTGTGGATCGTGACCTCGCTCTACGCCGTCGGCTACATGCGCGGGCTGAGGGAGCATTCGCAGACGCGGTTCTTCGCCTTTTTCGCGGTGTCGCTCTCGGCCACGCTCGGCGTGGCCTTCGCGGGGAATCTGCTGACGCTCTACCTGTTCTACGAAATGCTCTCGCTGGCGACCTGGCCGCTGGTGGCGCATCATCAGGACAAGGAGGCGAGGACCGGCGGCCGGACTTACCTGACCTATTTGCTGGGCACCTCGATCGGTTTCGCGCTGCCGGCGCTCGTCTTCACCTGGCAAAAGACGGGCGGGCACGTGGAGTTCGACTCCGCCCGGGCGATCCTCGCCGAGACCAACCTCGGATACTGGCCCGCGCTGCTGCTTCTGCTGCTTTTTGTGTTCGGATTCTCGAAGGCGGGCCTGATGCCCTTTCATTCGTGGCTGCCGGGCGCCATGGTCGCCCCGACGCCGGTCTCCGCGCTGCTGCACGCCGTGGCCGTGGTGAAGGTCGGCGTCTTCTGCGTGCTGCGGGTGGTGAGCGGCGTTTTCGGGGTGGAAATCCTGCGCGCCCACGATCTCGGGACCGTGCTGGGCTGGATCGCGGCCGTCACCGTCCTCGTCTCGTCGCTGATCGCCCTGTCGCAGGACAACCTGAAGCGACGGCTGGCCTTTTCGACCATCGGACAGCTCGCCTACATCGTGCTGGGGGCGGCGCTGTTGAGCGAGCGGGCGCTGACGGGGAGCGCGCTGCATATCGCGGCCCACGCGGCGGGCAAGATCACGCTGTTCTTCTGCGCGGGGGCCATCTTCGTCGCCACGGGCAAAAAATACATCAGCGAGATGGCCGGGCTCGGCCGCGCGATGCCGGTGACCTTCGCGGCGTTTTTCATCGGGTCGCTGGGGGTGATCGGTCTGCCGCCCAGCCTGGGGCTAATCAGCAAGCTGCACCTCGTGCTCGGCGCGGCGGACGCGAACCGGGCCGGCCTGCTGGTCGTCTATCTCGTCAGCACCCTGCTGAACGCCGCCTACTTTCTGCCGATCGTTTACCAGGCGTTCTTCCCGAGGGGCGCGGCGGCCGCGGACACGCCGAAGTTTTCCTGGCGGGGCGTGCGCGAGGCGCCGTGGGCCTGCGTGGTTCCGCTGTCGGTGACCGCCCTGCTGTCCATGGGCCTGTTTTTCGCCCCGGGCGTGTTTTTGAAGCTGGCTCAGGCCTTCGCGGCGGGGGTGACGCCGTGAATTCACCCGTCCACCGAATCCGATTCCCATGAGCGAAGACAATTCCAAGAAAGAATTCGACTGGTTCGACCGGCCCGCGTCGCGAAAGCTGCTCTGGCGACTGCTATGGGGCGCCTGCCTGGCGAGCGTGCTGGCGGAGACGCCCCTGCACCGGCATCCGGTGGTGAAGGCCGACTGGGGTCTCGCCTTCTACGCCGTGATCGGGTTTGTCGGCTGCGGGCTGGTGATTTACGCCGCCAAATTGCTCGGTTTCCTGCTGAAACGGCCCGACGACTATTACAGCGCCGAGTCGGCGGCGGACCGATCCGAACCCCTGCCGGAGGACATCGATGAAGCTCTTCGCTGATTGCCACCCGGCCCTGATCCTGATTTTCGGCGCGTTGCTGGTGCCGCTCTTCCGCGGGCATTGGCGAAACGCGCTCACCATCGCGCTGCCGGTTCTCGCCTTCCTCTGCGTCGCCGCGCTGCCCGAGGCGACGGACGGGCTGCCGGGCTGGAAGGCCGACCTGCTGCCCTGGTCGGCGGAACCGCTTTCCTTTCTCCGGGTGGACAAGCTGGCGAAGGCCTTCGGCTACATCTTCTGCCTCAACGCGGTGGCGGCCTTCGTGTTTGCCTTTTATGTGAAGAAAAGCACCCAGCACGTGGCCGCGCTGGTCTATATCGGAAGCGGCCTCGGCGCCGTCTTCGCCGGCGATCTGCTGACGCTCTACGCCTTTTGGGAGATGATGGCGGTTAGCTCGACCTTCGTCATCCTCGCCCGGGGAACCGACGCCGCGAAGGGCGCGGCCTTTCGCTACGTGATGATTCACATCCTCGGCGGGCTCTTCCTGCTCGCCGGGATCGTGCTGACGATCCAAGCCAACGGCGGGTCGATCGCCTTCGAGCATTTCGACTTCGTGAAGGACCGGCACGCCGGGACGTGGCTGATCCTGATCGGGTTCCTGGTCAACGCGGCCGCGCCGCCGCTTTCGGCGTGGCTTTCCGACGCCTACCCCGAGGCCAGCGTGACGGGCGGGCTCATCCTGAGCGCCTACACCACCAAGACGGCCGTTTACACGCTGCTCCGGGGTTTCGACGGATGGGAACCGCTCGTCTGGATCGGCTGCCTGATGACGATGTACGGCATCGTTTACGCCCTGCTGGAAAACGACATGCGCCGCATCCTCGCCTACTCGATCATCAACCAGGTCGGGTTCATGGTCTGCGCGGCGGGCATCGGCGGCCCGGTCGCGGTCAGCGGCGCGACGGCGCACGCCTTCTGCCACATCATCTACAAATCGCTGCTGTGGATGTCGGCCGGCGCGGTGCTCCACCGTGTGGGGCGAAGCAAGTGCACGGAGCTGGGCGGCCTGTACAAGACGATGCCGTGGACTCTCGTCTTCGGCACCATCGGCGCGCTGGCCATCTCGGCCGTGCCGTTAACGAGTGGGTTCACCAGTAAAACGATCATCATCCACGCCGCCGAACAGGCCTCCGGCGATCGTCCGTGGCTCATCTGGGCCTGGCTGGTCCTGGAGGCCGCGTCGGCGGGCGTCTTCCTGCACGCCGGCATCAAGTTTCCCTACTTCGTGTTCTTCAACCAGGACCGCGGCCTGCGGCCGAGGGAGGCGCCCGGATCGATGCTCGCCGCGATGGCCTTCCTGGCTTTCCTGTGCGTCTTCCTCGGCGTCAATCCCCGGCCGCTCCACGATATCCTGCCTTATCCGGTAACCGGCTTCAAGGCCTACACCGTGTCGCATGTGGTCACCCAGTCGCAGTTGCTGCTGCTGTCGGCCGCGTCCTTCTTCCTGTTTTTGCCCCTGCTGAAACGCACGCCCACCCTCTCGCTCGACACGGACTGGTTCTACCGCCGCGGCGGCGCGTGGCTCCACCGCGTCGCCGACCGGTGTCTCAACCGCGTGAACGCCGCCGCCTCGCAACTCTTCGCCGGACGGATGCCGGGCGCGCTGGGACGCTTTTTCGACGACGCTCCGGCGCGCCTCCTGTGCTGGGTGCTGGCTCCCTGGTGGCGCGCGCGCGGCGACTCCGCCGACCGGATCGCCGAGCGGCGGACCGAACTCTACGTCGGGGCGCGGCGCGGTGCTTTCCCCATCGGCATCACGGCCTGTCTGGCGGTCTTGCTGCTCGCGTTGCTGGCCGCTTTCGTGTTGATTTGAGGCGGCCTTCTCCCCTTGCCCGGCAATCTCGACCCTCAGAAAACCATGTTCACCGGAATCGTCGAATCCTGCGGCACCGTCGCCGCGCTGAAACCGGTGGCGACCGGCGCCCGCTTGCTGGTGTTGGCGGATTTCGCCGGCGAACTTTCCATGGGCGAAAGCGTCGCCGTCAATGGCGCCTGCCTCACCGCCACGGCGATCGATCCCGAGACGGGCGCGGTGGCCTTCGACCTGCTCGCCGAGACGCTGCGGGTCACAAATCTCGGCGATCTCGCGGCGGGCGATTCGGTGAATCTCGAGCGCGCCCTGCCCGCGAACGGGAGACTGAGCGGCCATTTCGTGCAGGGCCACGTGGACACCGTCAGCGAAATCCTGGAGTGGGAACCGGTCGGGCGGGATCACCGGCTGACCGTCGCGCTACCCGCCGAGTTCGCCCGCTACGCCATCCGCAAGGGCTCCATCTGCGTGGACGGCGTCAGCCTCACGGTCGCCGATCTCGCGGACGACCGGTTTACCGTGTGGATCATCCCGCACACCGTGGTGGTGACGAATCTCTGCGCGGCCGCGCCGGGAAAGCGGGTGAACCTCGAGTTCGACCTGCTGGCGAAATACCTCGAGCGCCTCGCCGCGGCCGGACACGGAGACGGTCCGGTCACTTGAAGTATCTCCGCCAATCGACCGGGGCGGATTCCTTCGGTGCCGCGGGAGCGGCTTCCGGCGCGGATTTGGCCTCGGCGACTTCGACGGGTTTTTCGGCCGGCTTTTCCCCGGCGGCGGCATCTTTCTTCGGCGGAAAGACCTCGCCCTCGGCGATGATTTTCACCTGGTCCGGGCTGGTGAGCTTGATCTGCGGTTTGCCCTGGTAGAGCGACACCACGCCGACGACGGCGATGCGCTTGTTGGCATAGAGGTCCGACGGCTCGCCCTCGGCGAAGGGGGCAAGGTCCGACTTGAAGGTGATGAGATAAAACTCCGCGCCCTTGAAGTTGACGAAATTCGTCCCCGACCCGGACTTCCCGCTGCGTTCCGTGGAGCCGTGAACGATGATTTTCTGGCCGTCCTTGGCCTTGATTTCCTCGGTCTGGGAGGCTTCGAGGATGGGCAGGGAGAGGTCGAGTTCCTGCGCGCGGAGGGAAAGCCCGGCGGCCGGCAAAAACAGGACAGGGAGGAGGAGACGGGTCAACAGGGTATGCATCGCGACCCAACCCTATTGGATGGGACGCCCGAATGCCAGCGGGAATTGGCGCGAGCCGAACATCCGTGGCATGGCCATCCTGGCCATGTCTTCGAGGGGCGGGTTTTCTCAATCGAAAACGGGGCCTCGCCCTCCCTTTAGAAGCTCGAACCTCGCGTGGCATTCCGCCAGCGCCCCGGCGCCCGATAGTGGTGATCGTCGCTGAGGATGTGCAGAACGTTCAGGCGGTCGTCGCCTTCGGCTTCGGCTCCGAACGCGGTGGTTTGGAGACAAATCAGGAGGTCGAGAACGGCGAGCCGAAGCTGCGGGGGCATGGATTCGTATAGTGCCTGGAGATCGTCTTTTCAGGGCAAGGGCACCGTTCCGGCCCGTCCTGTTCGCCTTCGAAATGACCGTGTTCGAAGCACGCCTCGTCCTACCCGAAGACCTCGCTTCGCAGATCGCGCAACACCCGCAGATTGCCCCATTCGGCGCCGCGCATCTTTCGGGCGCCGGATTTTCGTTTCGGACCGTAGCGGGTACGATGGGACTCGAAGACATCGTTGACGAATTCCACGCTCCCGAAGACCGCTCCATCACAGAAGTAACGCACCCGGCAACGGAGAATTTCCGGAATCGAGAGCTTCCCGCCTCGCTCGACCTCCGCTTCGACCCTTTCCTGGCTGAAGCCTTTGCGGCTTTTCACGCCGTATTCCGGGTCGCCCTCGCGTTCCTCGCCGTGGCCAAAGAGCAGCAGCCGGTATTTTGTGGCCGTGTTCGCCCAGGTGATCCGGCGGTTCACCCCGTAGGATGTTTGCTCCAGAATGATCGCCAGCCCGCGCCGCGCCACCCGCCGACCGGCCACCGCCTCCGCGTATCCGCACCACCGGTAATCCTTGGGATCGCTCACCATCCCGGCCCGCACGGGATTGAGGTCAATGTAGGCCGCCATCGTCAGCAGCGCCTCCTCCGAGCCCTCCACCAGCACGCTCTTGAAACGGTCCTCCCATAGCGTTCCCCGACGATTGTTGGTGCGGTTGTACCATTGGGTGAATCGCTGTTTCAGTTCCTTGAGAAACACGGACAAATCGCCCCGCCGCGATTCGTAGCGATCCAGAATCTGCCGCAGCCACCGATCGTCCCCGGAAGCCCGCGCCCGGTCGATCTCCTGGCGGATGTGAAGCATCTGCGTGTCGTTGTAGAGGATCGGCAGCATGTCCAGCAGCGCCTCGACCGTCAGCTTGGCCAGACGCTCGCGCTCCGGCACGCGGATCAGAAGATGGAAATGGTTGGACATCAGGCAAAAGGTCACCACCTCCACCCCGCTAAACGCTTCCAGCTTTCGCATCCATTTCCGGAAGAAGTTTTTCTCCTTGGCGTTGAAAATAAACCGCTTATCCACCACCCGCGACATGCAGTGGTAAAACGCGTCACCGCTTTCTCGGATTAATCGGGCCTTTCTCATGGCGGCCTCAGAATGAGGGATTTTCGGCAAATTGCACATTTTTCAATAATTGGCCCGTCCCTTTATTTTTGGCCCAGCAGCGTCCCCCGGTGGTGAAGCCGCGCGTCCACGGCTTGCCGTCGTTGTGCCATTTGCCGACGAAGGCCGTTTCGTAGCCAGCATCGGCGAGCAGGCGCGGCAGGAGAGGCGAATGCTCGTCGATGGCCTTGCCGTTGAAGGTGACTCCGTTAGTCCAACTGTCCTGTCCCGTATAGAGACAGGCGCGGCTCGGCGTGCAGATGGGGTTCGACGTGAAGCAGCGGTTGAAATAGACGCCCTCGTCAGCGAGCTGGTCGAGATTCGGCGTGCGAATGATCCCATTGCCAGAGCAGCCGAGCGCCCGGTAGTGGTGGTCGTCGCTGAGGATGAGCAGCACGTTCAGCCGGACGCTGTCTTCGGCCCCGATCGAGGCGGTCTGGATGAAGAGCAGGAGACCGAGAATGGCGAGCCGAAGCTGCGGGGGCATGGATTCGTATAGTGCCTGGAGATCGCCTTTTCAGGGCAAGGGCACCGTTCCGGCCCGTCCTGTTCGCCTTCGAAATGACCGTGTTCGAAGCACGCCTCGTCCTACCCGAAGACCTCGCTCCGGAGATCCCGCAGCACCCGCACAGGAACATGCGCCCCGGTTCCAGCCGGCCTTTCTTGACGACGGTGGCGGGATCGATGTCGGGCAGCACACCGACTTCCGACGCCATGATGACGAGGTCGTCGCTGGTGACGTAATAGCGCGACGGACGGAGCCCGTTGCGGTCGAGAACCGCGCCGATCTGAGTTCCGTCGAGGAAGGCGATGGAAGCCGGGCCGTCCCACGGTTCCATCAGGCAGGCGTGGTATTCGTAAAAGTCGCGTTTCGTCCGCGACATGGTCTGGTGTTTTTCCCAGGGCTCGGGGATCATCATCATGATGGCGTGCGGCAGGGAGCGGCCGGCCATCATGAGGAACTCCAGGCAATTGTCGAAGTGCTGCGAATCGGAACCCTCGCCCGAAATGATGGGGAGGAGTTTTTTCACGTCCTTGCCGAATAGATCGCTCCGCAACTGCGTCTGGCGGGCGTGCATCCAGTTTTCGTTGCCCCGCATGGTGTTGATCTCCCCGTTGTGGCAGGTGTAGCGGAAAGGCTGGGCGCGCGGCCAACTCGGAAACGTGTTGGTGCTGAAACGCGAATGCACCAACGCCATCGAGGTCTGCATGTCGGGGTGATGGAAATCGGGAAAATAATGGAGCAACTGATCGGTGGTCAGCATGCCCTTGAACCCGATCACCCGGCTGGAGAGGGTGGGAATGTAGAAAAACCCCTGCGTTCCGCCCCGCCGATATCGGATGCGATAGCTGGCCACGCGGCGGATGAGGTAGAGCGCCCGTTCGAACGCGGCCACGCCCTCGGTGTCATCGGAACGCGCGATGAAGACCTGCTCGATCTTTCGGCGCTCACTTCTTTGAAGCCTTGCCCAGATCGTGGTCGTCGATGGGCAGATCGCGCCAGCCCAGCAGTTTCTGGCCCATCTCCCCGATGGCGTCTTCGATGGACTGTTTTTCCTCCGCGGCGAGTTTTTCGTCGGGAGAGAAAAAGACATTGCCCGCCGCGAAGCGGCCCGCCGCGGGCAGATCGAAACCCAGTTCCTTTGCGACCGTGCCGAAAAACTTGTGCGGCATGGCCATCAGCATCCCGGCCCCGTCGCCGGTCTTCAGGTCGCACCCGCATCCACCGCGGTGGGCCAGCTTGGAACAGATCAGGAGGGCGTTCTGAACGATGTCATGAGAGGGCTCCCCCTTCATATTCACGAGGAAGCCAACGCCGCAGGAATCATGTTCGTTGGCGGGATCGTAGAGTCCCTGTGCTTCGGGAATCATGGAGGGACGAAATTGCTTCGGCGTGTTTCGGCTCATGGACGACAATTTCTGCTGTGGTTCGCTGAATTCTGACAACTTTCCGCCTTTCTCGCGGGGGCGGGCAGGCTAATCCGGGTCGGCCCCCGGAGGCAAGACCTACCGCGTGGAAAGCGCTTTTTCAACTTCGCCATTCAGCCAAGCCGCCCGGACACAGGGTATCGGCATGCCCATTGCGGAAAATTTTAGAGTGGAAGTCTGGATTGAGAATGGCTTGGAGGCGGCGTAGAGCGCGATTCGCGGCAGCGAACCACGCGGAATCGAGAATTTTGAGTCCAAAAGTCATAAATACCAAAGCGACTTCTGCGAAATGTTGACGCAAGCACCTCCCTAACAAAATATTCGGAGAATCACTCCATTTCATCCTTTCCTCCCCCGACATTTATCCCGAGTATTCTGCACACCTTCTTTTTTCGGTCTTTCGGATCCTGTTTGATTGTTCCTCCTCCCCCCAACAATTTCATCGTGACTTTACGATTTTTGCGTCTGCTCGCCTCCCTCTCGGTCATCCAGGCTGGAATTTCAGTATCCTATGGGTTTTCTGGCAGTGGAAGCGGCTCCAGCAGCGATCCCTACGTGATCACCAATGCGAGCCAGCTTCAGGAAATGGCGAATCAGTTGTCTGCCCATTATGTTCTCGGCAATGACATCGATGCCTCGGGGACGATTACTTGGAACGATGGCGCTGGTTTTCAGCCGATTGGCAATGAATCCAATAAATTCACAGGCTCTCTCGACGGGCAGGGATATTCCATCCAGAACTTGACGATCAATCGCCCCACGGAAAGCGCGGCTCTTTTTGGTGCCGCAGACGGCGCCACGTTTGAGAATGTGACGTTCGAAAGGGGGACGATCACGGGCCTTAGCGCCGGGGCTCTTGTTTCGTTTGCCGAAAACAATACCTCCATCAGCAATGTAAATTCCTCCGCCACGGTCTGCGGCTATTCCGGTTGTGGGGGAGTCGCAGGACTTGTATACAGCACTGAAATCCTCAATTGCCACTGCTCGGGCGATGTCACCATGAAAGCGGACGGTTGGAAGGCCGGAGGATTGGTGGGTTTCGTCAGCGCTTTGACCGGCAGGCCCATCTCAAAAGTGATCGATTGCTCTGCCACGGGACATGTCAGCCAGGGAGAAACCAGCACATCGGAAGTTGGCGGGCTGATTGGTTTTGCCGCACGAGCGCAAATAACCCGAAGTTTTGCGACTGGCTCTGTGTCAGGAGATGAAGATGTCGGTGGGTTGATAGGTCGGATCATCTGGGACAGTTTTCCTGTGATCGAAGAATGCTATGCAACCGGTACCGTGTTTGGAACGGACGACGTGGGTGGCTTCATCGGAGAGGCCTATGATGCGACAATCACCAATTGTTTTGCCACAGGTTCCGTGATCAGCGAAAAAGATGGCGCCGGCTTCATCGGTTATGCCCGTGATTGCACGATCACTGCCTGCTATGCGGCGGGCCTGATCCGGAGGTGGTCCGAGAATATCTTTTCCAAGTTAAGAGGGTTCATTGCGAGTCAGATCGACAGCACGATAGTAAACTGCTATTGGGATCTTGATTCTTCCGGTCAAATCAGCAGCTCGGGTTCCGAGACGGGAAAGACGCATGCTGAAATGCTCGACCCTTCGAATTTTGATAGTTCAGACTGGGACTTCGCCAACAAGTGGGCTCAATCGAGTAGTGATTCCTACCCCCACCTCCGCAGCTTGCCTCCGACCTCATCCATCACACTGAGTCTGCAAGTTTCGGGACACGGACGGATCGTGATGACGGATCTGGATGGTACACAGATCACCGATTTCGATCATAACACCGGCACCGTTGACATCGCATGGCAAAGCTTGAAGCCCTTCCGCTTGTCGGCGCAAGGAGGTGAATTTGAAGGTTGGGAAGGCGACGGTCTACCGATTGAGGTAGGAGGAAGCTTCAATGACGTCACTCTTTGCGTTGCTCTCGGTTCGAACCTGACCGCAGGGTTTTCCATTGGTTTGCCGGAAATTTCGGTCACCTATCAGGGCAATGCTTTAACCGATGGATCCTCTATCATCGATCTCGGTGACATCCCGGTCGGACAACCCAAGAGTATCACCCTGGTTATTGAGAACGATGGAACCGGAGATTTGGCGAACTTGGGCGTCACCAAATCGGGACTGCACGCCAACGCCGTCGCTACCAGCACTTTAACAACGACCACGTTGGCACCAGGAGAATCCACTTCTCTCGAAGTCACTTATACACCGGTATTATTGACAGGTGGCAGCCGTTCAGCCTCCCTGCAAATCGCCAGCAGCGACACCGACGAGAATCCCTTCGATATCGGGCTGTCGTGTGCCGTTGTTGTCCCGGAGATTGTTGTGGAACAACCGGAAGGCACGAACCTGACGGACGGATCGGCAGCCGTGGACTTCGGTTCGGTCGATTCAGGCTCGGACGGAATGCTCGCTTTCACCATTCGCAACACTGGAACCTCCCCGTTAACCGGCCTGGCGGTGAGCATTGATGGTGCGGATGCTGCGCAGTTTGCCGCCGGAGCCTTGGGAGTGACCGTAATCGACCCGGGAGAATCAACCACCTTTGACGTGACCTTCCATCCCAATGCTGGTGGTCCTAATGAAGCGACTTTGCACATCTCCAGCAACGATCCGGACGAAAACCCTTTCGACATTGGTTTGAGCGGCGTTGGAATCACTCCCGAAATCGAGATGACTCTCAATGGGAATGATCTCACGGACGGATCCGCAAACGCCGATTTCGGTGTTGTGCTGAGTTCGGAGGGTTCAAAGGACTTGACCTTCACGATTCGCAATACGGGCGACGCGCCGTTGACTGGATTGTCGGTCTCTTTCACCGGTCCCCACGCCGCGGATTTCTCCGCCGGATCACTCGGCACTTCTCTGGCACCCTCGGCATCCGCGAGCTTGACCGTGACCTTTACTCCATCGGCTTTCGGCGACCGGACTTCCTTGCTGCACATCGCGAGCAGTGATCTGGACGAGAATCCTTTCGATATCTCGCTCCGTGGGACCAGCATCGAACGAACCAGCCTCCACGGTTGGGGAGAGTCGTTCGGACTGGCGGGCGACGCGCTGCTCCCGACGGCTGACGACGACGGAGATTCCATCAGCTTGCTGGCGGAGTACGCCTTCAACCTGGATCCGACGGTCGCGGATTTTGCGGTGTTGGCTTCCGGGACGGGAACTGGCGGATTGCCATTGATTGGTCTGGCCGGTTCCGGCGCTGACCGTCATCTGCAAACCGAGTTCGTTCGCCGGCGGGGCGATCCGAATCTGATCTACACGGTTGAGTATGGAAGCGAACCGTCGGAACCGCTTCCGGACGGATTTGCCCCCGCGGATCAACCGGAAACGGTAACCGGAATCGATCTGGAGTTCGATCGGGTCACCGTGGATGATTCGAGAACGGTGGGCACGGATCCGAGACGGTTCGGCAGGGTGAAAGTGGAATACGCGGAGGAAACTCCGTAAAACCGGAAATCGCGACTCGGAGAATCGAGGAGTTTTGGATTTTTGACAATAGCAACGACCGATCCGCAAGCGGGATTCACCAAACGATTCCTGACGAGGCTCCCTCAGGGAACTGGCTCTTCCACGACAACCTGCCCGGAAAGAATCGGCGCCGTTCCCATGCTGGTTGGAGGATCGACCGTGTCGTCGGGTAGCTGACCGAGAAGAAAATACCCCGCCCCCATTCTTTGACTCGGCAAGATCATTCCCCGGTAGCTGCCGCGCCGCCGGAAGAACGGTTGGGTGGTGGAGTCGGGATTGGTGTCCTGGAGCAGGAACGCCCCACTCACGAGACCGGTCCGGCGGTTGATGGAAAAACTGGTTCTCGCCGGATTGTCCACCTCGCCCGGGGTCGGCATTCTCCCTCTCGCCCCGGCCGTCAGTTGGAAAACCACGTTGGGATTCATTTCCGCGTCGCCCAGCCCGCCTTCGGAAAACAGCAGGCTGGCGTTCCCTTCCTGATCGGGAAACCCCATCGGTATCTCCCCCCTCGCCGGCGGGAAATACCGTTCCCCCGACACGACCTGCCGCACCGGTTCCGCGACGCCGAACCCGTCCCGATAGTTGCGCACACGAGTGCTGGTCTGAGCCTGCTTGAGCCAGTCCCACAGGCCATCCACGGTGTTGTCGTCATACCCACCGTCGTTCCCCGGATCGGAGATCACCATTCCGGTGCCGAGCACCGATCCGGTGTTTCGGTAGAGCGTGCGAAACACGAAGTATTCCCCGTTCGGACCGAGAATCCCGGCCAAACTCACCGACGCCCCGTCAGCCATGCGCCCCTGCCAGCGGGCGACGCCACCGCGCGTCACGGTCAATGCGGCAAAGCCGTTTCCCTGGGGCACCGCGGCGTCGCCGGACAATCCCTGCGTCGCGTCAAAATCGAGCAGGCTGGTGTAGTAGCCCTCGTAGGCCTCCGGCCGGTTGGTCCGCGAATGCCACCCCTGATGGTATCCCTCCACCGTGGTGGTATCCACCCCGTCACCCACCGAACCCGCCATCGTTTCCGCGTCGATGTCGAGCGTTAGATCCACCTCCACGGGAGCCAAACCGCGCCGATTGATCGTGATCGCCGCCGTGGGATCCACCGGAACCCCCGAGACAATATCCGCGTCCAACTCACCCCGGAAACCGTAGCTGCGTCCCCCTAGATAGAGACGACCGGTGAGGCGACCGTCCCGACCGGTTCTCAAGGCCAGTTTTCCACCCAGCGATTCATTGAGGCCGGCCTCTCGCGCCACCAGCCCTTGGAAATTGCCCACCACCTCGTCCGGCAGGGCCGCCACATCCATCGAAACCGTCAGCGGCCCACTGGTAGCCGCGTCGTTCCGTATCCACACCCGGAACTGGAACTGCCCACTGCGAATCAGCCGCCCCGAAATCAAACCGGTCAGACGGTCGTAGTGCAGGCCGGGAGGAAGTCCGCGGACAAGGTAGAGCGTCGGGCTTCCTGTCCCCCCCAACTGAAGCTCGAAATCCTTCCCCACGATGAGATCCACAGGATCCGCCACCGTGATCAGAGGCGTATCGGGGAGAATTTCGGCAAAATCGGTGTCACCACCAAAATCAGGATCGAACACTCCGAGCACATAGCTTCCCCCGTCCTCCGGAAGCGTGAAACCCATGTTCCCCACGATCGACGCCGACTGGTCGGTTCGGAAAGACACAAAACTCTCACCCCGCCGGATCTCCTCGCCCATGGAACGGACCGGGAAAGCGTAGAAAATCAAGGCTTCCCCCTCCGCGACCCCGAGCGACTCGTAATCGACCGGGCCCACAAACTCGGCAAACCCGTTGCCCGGGGCAAAAGGATCGCCCGTGGTGATGGGGAAAACCGCGACGATGCGGTCATCGCCCGATCCCATGGCGTTGCCCGCCACCAGCGCCGTGCCCGCCGCCTGTTGAGGCGAGGTGAACCCGTCTCCGCCCGTGTCGGCCACAAGAACCCCAAGAGAATTCCCCGGGATCGGCATCGCGCCCATCTGAAACTCGAACGTCACCGAAGCCCTTGCCGACACCGGAATCGAGCAGGTTCCCGCGATGATCGCCGCCAAGAAGGCAAACTTGAAAGGAACGGTCTGGAATCGTTTCATTTTGAATTCTTGAATCGAGAAATCTTGCGCGATCCGGGCGGGTTTCAGTAACGCGGAGTGTTCACCCACACGGTGGCGCCTCCTCCGGCTTTCGCCGCCTTGCGGATCATCAACCCGGCGCCGGCATCGATCTCCGCATCGTCGGCATTGGGAAAACTCTGCGCCTCGTCGCTCTCCACCCAATGGCCGCTCACCCGGAAATAGATCGCCGAATCCTTTCGGTTCACCGCCGCAATCGTATTGTCGAACACATGCAGTTCGTCCCCGCGGTCCGCCGGATCCGTGGAAGCGCTTTCGACAAAAGCCGGAGGTTCCAGATCCAGGTCCTGAAGTTTCACGGGAATCGGTCTGACCGACCCCAGATGGTTGTCGCGAGGACCCTCGACGGAAGTCTTCAGCGAATAGGCCTTCGCGCCCGGATCCACCCATTGCCGGGAAACGAATCGCGTGTCCGCGACACCGGCGGGATGCCTGATGACAAAGCTCGCCCCCGCCGGAACGACCTCGCCACCGGCGTCAGGAAAGCCCCGCACCGCTTCCTTCCAGCCGCCCGCGGTGCGAAAGAATTTCCGGTTCGGCGCGAGATGGATCGAAGCGGAATCCCGGTCAAAGAAGAGAATCTCCGTGCCCCGCTCACTGACGAGCAGTCCCGGCGACTCGTGAACCGTTTCGCTTCCGGCGGGAAAGAGCGAATCCAGGGTCCAATAGGGAATCACCTCGAACGAATCGCCGGCGGCCACCCCTGCGAGATCGCCCGAAGTCAGATCGATGCCCAGAGTCAACGCCCCCTGGGAGATCACCCGGAACTGCCACCCGGCGCCGGCGGACGTTCCCGTAAAGCCGAGGTAGTGCGCTTCGGTGACGAAATCCTTGCCCGAAAAAGCCGGCGAATCTTCCAGAGTCAGCGTGGCGCTCGAATCCGCGCCCACCGGATCCGAAGCGAGCGTTCCCCGGAAGACCACCTGTCGTCGAAATGGCGCCGAAACGATCGTGTCCGAACCCGCCACACACGTCGTGACATTGTAGCCGGCGGTCTCGCTGACGAAGCTTTGCGCCCCAGCCTGATTCTGCAGAAGCACTAATACCAGGAAACCGAGAAACCGTCCCACTGCGGCAGATCCAAGTCGAAGCCCAAAGTCGAACTTTCTCATTCGCAAAGCAGTATTGAAGTTCGGAATCATCATCAAATGAAAGTTGCTTTCGCGCCACCATACCTCTTTAACGCGCAATCCTTTACTGAAAAAGTAAAATTTTCCCGATTACATCCTGGGAGGCGGCTCACCGCGTGCCAATCTCGGGGCCGGCAAGGGTAAACATTCCGCAAAGGCGGAGACCAAAGAGGGTTGAGTCGCCGATCTCGCCCCACTCACGCTCAACGCGGATGAAGCCGCCCGCTTTCAGGCTCAGCTGAACCGCATCCTGGCTTATGGCGAGCACGTAGAATCCATCGACGTATCTGACGCCGACGAGGAGTTCGCCAGCGATCCGCGATTTCGTCATCCGTGGCGGAGCAAAGATTCTGCTCCGGCGTCGTGCAGACTTCGTGGTCCGCCGCAAGGAGCTGTTTCCGCCGGCCCAGGTTTTCATCCAGTTAGAGTTTCACGCCACGGCCTTGATCAGGACGGGAACATATCTCTCTTGCGACATCGCGGAACCATAGACCAAGCAGGCCCGGACATCGTTCGTGATGATTTGCCGGTAGTGCTCTTCGGTGACATGTCGGGGGGTCAGCACCTCGGCGATAGGATCGAGCACCAGGGAAACCCAAATGCGATGCCCCCAATGCATGGACGCCCACCAAAACGGGTGGGATCGATCCAGGCGTGTTCGCTCAGAGTTTCCGCGTTCCTCATCGACAACGAACCCGACATTTCCCTCTCGGGCAAACTCCTCCCGACGGGAATCCCCGCCTTTTCCCCTCGCGCGCCTCCTGGCTCCGCGCTATCCCGTAACCCTTGTTTCTCGCCGTCCTTTCCCTTTCAATGCCCCGCCCACCGAAATCGAAGACACCAAAGACCATTGCCGCCGCCCCATCCGTGGCTCCGGCTTCCCCCGCCGTCATCGAGATCAGAGGCGCGCGGCAGAACAACTTGAAGGGCCTCGATCTGGACCTTCCGGTCGGGAAGTTGACGGTCGTCACGGGGCCGAGCGGATCGGGGAAATCGAGCCTCGCCTTCCAGACGCTTTATGCGGAGGGGCAGCGGCGCTACGTGGAAACCTTCTCGCCCTACACGCGGCAGTTCTTCGAGCGGATGGACAAGCCGCAGGTGGACGCGATTCATGGCATCCCGCCGGCCATCGCGATCGAGCAGGCCAACGCGGTCAAGACGACGCGCTCCACGGTGGGCACGATCACGGAGATCAACGATTACCTGAAGGCGCTCTTTCCCCGGATCTGCCGGGGCTACGATCCGGTCACTGGCGGGGAGATCGAGCCGGACAACCCGGCGTCGATCCTGCGGAAGTCGCGGGAGCGTTTCGGCGTGGACCGGGCGCTGCTGGTGGTGTTCGCCGTGCCGGTGCCGCCGAAGACGGAGCCAGCGGCGTTCTTCGCCTTTCTCCAGAGCCAGGGCTATCTGCGGGTCTGGATTTTTGGCCAACCCTATCGGGTCGACGATCCAACCGGGTATGATCGGAAAACGTTGCCGGGCGCGGTGGAGGTGATCCAGGACCGGGTCGCGGCGGGCAAGGCGTCGCGCTTCCAGGAAGCGGTGGAGCGTGCCCTCGATCTGGGGAAAGGCCGCATTGCGGTGGTCGATCCGGAGTCGGGCGATCGGGCCGCCTTTTCCCGGGGCTGGCATTCGCCGGACAGCGACATCGAACTGCGGCCGCCGACGCCGCATTTGTTCAGTTTCAATCACCCGCTCGGGGCTTGCCCGCATTGCCGGGGATTCGGGCGGGTCATCGGTCTCGATCTTGACCGTGCGCTGCCGGACAAGTCGCTCTCCATCGCCGAGGGCGTGGTGAAGGCCTTCCAGGGCGACACTTACCAGGAATGTCAGCAGGACCTGGAGCGAGCATGCCGGACGCAGGGCGTGAGCACGAAGATCCCCTTCGAGGACCTGCCCGAGGAAGAGCAGCAATGGGTCATCGAGGGCGACGGCGGAGATCCGGAGGAGGCCTGGCAGCAGGGGATCTGGTACGGGGTGCGCGGCTTTTTCGACTGGCTGGAGTCCCGCACCTACAAGATGCACGTGCGGGTGTTCCTGAGCCGCTTCCGCAGCTACACGGAGTGCCATCACTGCCGGGGCGGCAGGCTCCAGCCGGAGGCGCTCTGCTACCGGGTGAACGGACTGACCTTGCCGGATCTCTGGAAACTGCCCGCCGACCGGTTGGCGGCGTTTTTCGAGGAAATCCCACCGCCCGCGAACGACAAGACGGCTCAACTGCTCCACGGCGAGGTGCTGAACCGGTTGCGTTACCTGAAGCACGTCGGGCTCGGCTATCTCGACCTCAATCGCCCGACCCGCACGCTGTCGGGTGGCGAGACGGAGCGGGTCAACCTGACGACCTGTCTCGGCGCGAGCCTGACGAACACGCTCTTCGTCCTCGACGAGCCGACGGTGGGCCTGCACCCGCGTGACGTGGCGCGGCTCATCGAGGTGATCCACCGCCTCCGCGACGCGGGCAACACGCTGGTCGTGGTGGAGCACGAGGAAGCGGTGATCCGGGCCGCCGATCACCTGGTGGACATCGGCCCCGGAAGGGGCGAGGGTGGCGGGTCGCTCGTCTTTTCCGGCGAACCGGCGGCGATGGCAAAAACAAAGTCGCTCACGGCGGCTTACTTGACCGGGAAGCAGTCGATCCCGGTGCCGGCGAAGCGCCGTTCGCCGAAGCACTGGCTCAAGATCGAGCGTGCCGCGCAGCACAACCTGAAGAAGATCGACGTGGAAATCCCGCTCGGCGTCTTCTGCTGCGTCACCGGCGTGTCCGGGTCGGGCAAGTCGACGCTGGTGCACTCGGTGCTCTACGAGAACCTGATTCGCAGGCTGGGACGCGGTTCCGAGGAGGAGCCCGGCCGTTGCCGCGAGATTCACGGCCTCGAGCGCATCGCGGACGTGGTCATGGTCGATCAATCGCCGCTCGCCCGCACGCCGCGCTCGACGCCGGCGGTATACACCGGGGTGTTCGAAACGGTGCGGAAGCTGTTCGCCGACACGCCGGACGGAAAGGCACGGGGGCTGACGCCCGGCTACTTTTCCTTCAACTCCGGGATCGGACGCTGCGAGCGCTGCTGGGGGAACGGCTTCGAAAAGGTGGAGATGCAATTCCTCAGCGACCTCTACGTCACCTGTCCCGAATGCGAAGGGCGCCGCTACACGCCCGAGGCGCTGGAGATCGAGCTGAACGGAAAGAATGTCCACGAGGTGCTCAGCCTGACCGTCACCGAGGCGATCGAATATTTCTTCGCCATCGGCGGCAAGCCGGGCGCCCAGATGGTGTCGTCGCTCCAAGTGCTGGCCGATGTGGGGCTCGGCTACCTGCGCCTCGGCCAGCCGCTCAACACCCTCAGCGGCGGGGAAAGCCAGCGACTCAAGCTGGTGGGGCACCTGCTCAATTCACCGTGGCATGGGCATCCTGCCCATGAAGCTGGGAGCGGTTCCGCGAAATCGGGGCGGCGGGCGGCTTCTCAAAAAAATCATGGGCTGGAAGCCCATGCCACGGATCACGGGCTGGAAGCCCGTGCCACGTCGACGCTGTTGATCTTCGACGAACCGACGACCGGCCTGCACTTCGACGACGTGGCGATGCTGCTCAAGGTGTTCGACCGGCTTGTCGAGGGCGGCCAGAGCCTCGTCGTCATCGAGCACAATCTCGAAGTCATCAAGAGCGCCGACCACGTGATCGACCTCGGTCCCGAAGCCGGCGAGCACGGTGGCCGGGTCGTGGCGACGGGAACGCCGGAGGAGGTGGCGAGAGTAAGCGAATCGCACACTGGCCAGTTCCTGGCCGAGAAGTTTTCAGTGGGCAGTTTTCAGTTTTCAGATCCCACGACGGCGGCGCTGCGAGTGGCCGAGGCTCTGCCATCCGAAAACCGAAAACTGAAAACTGAAAACTCCATCTCGCTCCGCGGAGCGAGAGAGCACAACTTGAAGGGCATCGACCTCGACATCCCGCGCGACCAATTCGTCGTCATCACCGGGCTGAGCGGATCGGGAAAATCGACGCTGGCCTTCGACATCCTGTTCGCCGAGGGGCAGCGCCGTTTCCTCGACAGCATGTCCACCTACGCGCGGCAATTCGTCGAGCAACTGGAACGGCCCGACATCGACCGCGTCGCCGGCCTGCCACCGGCGGTGGCGATCGAGCAGCGCATCTCGCGCGGCGGCGGAAAATCGACCGTCGCCACGGTCACGGAGGTCTGGCAATTCCTTCGCCTGCTATACGCCAAGGTCGGCGTGCAGTATTCGCCCGACACCGGGAAGCCGGTGCAGAAGCAGAGCGTGACCGCCATCGTCAGCCGCCTGCGCGAGGTCGCGAAGGCCGCCAAGGCGAAGCATCCCGTCCGCCTGCTGGCGCCGCTGGTGAAGGCGCGGAAGGGTTTCCACACCGAGGTGGCCGACTGGGCGGGGCGCCAGGGCTTCGACACGCTCTTCGTCGACGGCCAGTTCAAGGCGGTGGAGGGCTTCCAGAAGCTGGAGCGTTTCAAGGAGCACACCATCGATGTGGTCGTCGGCGAGGTGACGCCGAAAACGAAGCCGGAAGACCTGCGAGAAATGGTCGAGACCGCCCTGAGGATTGGCAAGAAGACCGCCCGTTATCTCGATCCCGCCAACCGGCTCCATGTCGTCAGCACCGAGATGTGCGATCCCGAGACGGGACGCGCCTTCGAGGAACTCGATCCGCGCCTGTTTTCCTACAATTCTCCCCACGGCTGGTGTCCGAGCTGCCGGGGTTATGGCACGGTGGAGAAGAAGCCCTCCTTTGCCCAGGATGAAAAGCACGCGGAATCCGTGCTCGACGCCGAGTTGCGCGAGGAACGGCGGCGCTCGCGTCCGGACGACGAGGTGGAGACGATTCCCTGTCCGGTCTGCCACGGTGCCCGGCTCAACGAGGTGGCACTGCACGTTCGCGTCCGGAATCGAGGCATCGCCGAGATTGGCGCCCTCACCGTGGCCGAGGCGCGCGAGGTCGTGGAGGCCTTTTCCTTCACCGGAGACGAGGCTCTCATCGCGCGCGACATCCTGCCGGAGATCGTGCAGCGGCTTCGTTTCATGGAGCAGGTCGGGCTCGGGTATCTCCAGCTCGACCGTTCCGCCACCACCCTGAGCGGTGGCGAGAGCCAGCGAATCCGACTCGCCGCGCAACTGGGATCGAACCTGCGCGGCGTGCTCTACATCCTCGACGAACCCACCATCGGCCTGCATCCGCGCGACAACGTTCGCCTGCTCGACACCCTCACCGCCCTTCGCGACAAGGGGAATTCGCTGCTCGTGGTCGAGCACGATGAGGAAACCATCCGCCGGGCCGACCATGTCATCGACCTCGGCCCCGGCGCGGGCCGTTTCGGCGGAGAGATCGTGTTCGAAGGGCCATTGAAGGACGAGAAGCCCGCCGCCGCGAAGCAGCGCGCGAAAAAACACGCCGCTTCCCCGACCCTCCAGGTGCTCGGCGATCCCATTCCCCATCCCATGCGAAGCGAGCGCCGCCCGCTCCCGGCGAAGAGCGCCAAGGAGGAGTGGCTGAAAGTCACGGGCGCCCGGGCGAACAACCTCAGGAACCTCACCGTTTCGCTGCCCATCGGCCGCCTCATCGGGATCAGCGGCATTTCCGGGTCCGGCAAATCGAGCTTCATGCGCGGCGTCCTCCGCCCCGCCGTCGAGTCCCACCTGAAAAAATCCAAAAAGAAAAATCCTGTTAATCCCGTCCAAAAAAATCCTGCCAATCCTGTCTGGAAAACGATCACGGGCGCCGAGCGTATCGAGGCCGTCTACGAGGTCGACCAGTCGCCGATCGGCAAGACCTCCCGCTCGACGCCCGCGACCTACGTGAAGGTCTTCGACGAGATCCGGAATCTCTTCGCGCAATTGCCCGAGGCCCGGGCCCGCGGCTACACGGCGTCGCGGTTCTCCTTCAACACCGAGGGTGGCCGCTGCGAGGCCTGCAAGGGCAACGGCCGGATCAAACTGGAGATGAACTTCCTCCCCGCCAGCTACGTGCCCTGCGACGAGTGCGGGGGACGCCGCTACAACGCGCCGACCCTAGAGGTCGAATACCATGGGAAGACCATCGCCGACGTCATGGAGATGAGCATCGATGACGCGGCCGACTTCTTCGCCGGGCATCCGAAGATTCACCGCACCCTGAACCTGCTTCGCGAGACCGGCCTCGGCTACCTGTCGCTCGGCCAGCCAAGCCCGACCCTGAGCGGAGGCGAGGCGCAGCGCATCAAGCTGGTCACCGAGCTGACCCGCGGCATCGGCCGCGCCCAGCACGCGAGGCTCCGTCAGAACCGCGCCCCGAAGTCGAATCTCTATCTCATCGAGGAGCCCAGCATCGGCCTGCACATGGCCGACGTGAGGCGCCTGCTCGACGTGCTGCACCGCCTCGTGGACGACGGTCACACCGTCGTGGTGATCGAGCACAATCTCGACATTCTCGCCGAGGCCGATTACCTCCTCGACGTCGGTCCCGAGGCCGGCGCCGCCGGAGGGAACCTCGTCGCCGCCGGCCCGCCCGAGGAAGTCGCGAAGGAGAAGGAAAGCCGAACGGCGCCGTTTTTGCGCGGGATCCTGGGGTCGAATCGGTGAAAGCGGCGAGCTAAGATTCCCATGAATGAAGAATTGAAATGCCTCCTGGAGGGGAAACGCGCCCATCGTGCTCGGCTGGCGGCGCTTTCCTTCGAAGAAAAGACCGTGTTGCTCGCGAAGCTGCGCGACCGCGCCCTGGCGATCCGAAAGGCGGCGGCGCTTCCCAACAAACAGGGTTGACTCACCGACCCAACCCTGTTGGGTCGCGGACTCGACCCTGTCCGTTCAATCCAGCGTCCAGTTCACCGGGATGTCCTGTTCCTGGTTGAAGCGGTTGACGTATTTGACAAAGCCGTTTCGGGCGCCGTATTCGTGGACCATCCTGGTGACTTTCACGTCGTAGGCGCAGTATTCGGCGATTTGCATGATCTTGCCCTCGCGCCACCACTTGATGGCGTCGGTGCCGACGGCGGTTTTGCCGGTGCCGAGCGAGGCGGAGGCGACGGCCTCGAGTTTCGGGCGATGGCCGAGCGGTCCCTCGAGATCGACCATGAGATCGAGGCTGGGGATCTGCTCCTTGAGATTGAGGATGGTGTAGCCCATGAGCACCTCGTAGTCGAAGTGGATGTGATTGAACCCGATGACGAGGTCGGCGCGCCGGAGCTGGTCGATGAGCTTTTCGACCTGGCCCTCGCCGTAGACGATGTATTTGCCCTGCCCGGTGGAGTAGGTGACGCCGATGGACATGCCCATCTGGTCCTTGTTTCCCCAGCCGCCGACGTCGTTGGCGGATTTCTGGGTTTCGAGGTCGAAGTAAACGATGTCGCGGGCCATGTCGCGGTTGGGCGGGTCGGGTGCGGGCGGGCCGCTCAACCCATCGGGGCGTAGAGTTCCCAGGAGAGATTGGGAAAGACGGGATTCCGGGATTCGAAGTCGGCGAGTTTTTCGCCGGCGGCGGCGGGGTTGGAAGCGAAGACGGACCAGAGATCGTCGAAGCGTTCGAGGTGGTCCTCGGTTCGCTTGGTGGCGTAGGGGCGGGCGGCGCCGTTGCGCATGAGGAAGGCCCAGTCGCTGGCCTGGGCGAGCATGAGTTCGCGGGTCATCTGGGCGATGGCGCGGCGGCGGTGCTCGGCGAGGTCTTCGGGCAGGGCGTCGAGGTTTTCCCGCAGGACATTGACGGCGCGGATGAGCTGCTCGGCGCGGCGGTGGAGGTGGGGGTAGATCCAGGCGTTTTCCTCGCTGAGCCAGGTCTCGAAGTAACCGCCCTCGCCCCAGGAGGACGAAACGGGCTCGACGGGCTCGACGGTGGCGCCGCCGGTGCTCTCGAGGTAGGCGCCGGGGGTGGTGAACTCGAAATCCTCCCGTCCGGCGGCGGCGCGGAAGAGCTGATCGAGAAACTCGGGTCCCTCGAACCACCAGTGGCCGAACAACTCGGCGTCGAAGGCGCTGACGACGATGGGGTGCTCGATGTCGCGGTTTTCGAGCGCGGCGAGCTGGGCGGCGCGGCTTTCGACAAAGTGGACGGCGTGCTCGGCGGCGGCGCGGGCGGCCAGGGCGGGATCGTAAAAGAGCTTGTCCTCGCCGGACCCGGTGACGCGGTGGCATTTCAGCCCGGTAAACCGCCGGATCTGGCTGCCTTCGAGGTATTCGGCGAGGGCCTCCATGGGGGCGTCGAGCCCGACGTCGCGGAAGAATTCGCGGTAGCGCGGATCGCCGGGGTAGCCGGACTCGGCGCTCCAGACCTGGCGGCTGCTTTCGGTGTCGCGGGCGAAAACGGCGATGCCTTTGCCGCCGTCGGTTCCGGCGGGATGAAAGGCCCCCGCGCCGGCGGCGGCGAGGCTGGCGCTGGTGATGCCGTGCTCCTCGACGAGGGTCCAGCGGATGCCGGCGTTTCCGAGAAAGGGCGTCAGGGCGGGGGCGTAGGCGCACTCCGGCAGCCAGAAGCCGCCGGGATGGGCGCCGAAGCACTCGCGATACTCGGAGACACCGGCCTCGATCTGGGCGCGGGCGGCCTCGGGCACCTTCAGCAGCAGGGGCAGCAGGCCGTGGGTGGCGCCGCAGGTGACGATTTCGAGATGTCCCGACTCGCGGAGGCTGGCGAAGGCGGCGACCAGGTCGCGCTTCCAACGGTTGTCGTAGAGGTCGCGCAGGCGGTCGAGGCGGTCGGCGTACCACCGGACGAGCCGGGTATAGCCGTCATCCTGGGATCGCTCGGCCTCGGACACCGCGAGGCGCCGGGTGCGCTCGATGTAGGCCGCGGCCCGCTCGCGCATGAGGCCGTCGTTCAGCATGCCGAGCAGGGTCGGGGAGAGGTTCAGGGTCAGCTTCCACGGCACGCCGTCGTCGCGCAGGCGGTGGAGGACCTCCAGCAGCGGCAGGTAGGTCTCCAGAACCGCCTCGAACAGCCAGTCCTCCTCCAGGCAGCGCGGGGTTTCCCCGTGCCGGACCCAGGGCACATGGGCGTGCAGGACGAGGGCGCAGTGGCGTTTCATTGGAATTTCAGGATGGTCAGCGCCATTAACAGGAAAAATGCCGCCACTGCCAACAGAAACCGTGCGGCCCCGAGCGGCGCGTGGGAGACGCGCAGCTCGAGCTTGCGATCCCACAGGGTGGTCCCGGTCCCGGCCAGAACGAAAAAGCTCAGCGTCATCGCGACCGGGCACAGGATGGGAATTCCCATGCCGAAGCCGACGGTCCAGACGAAAAACGAGCGCAGCACGGCCGACCGCAGCGGCGGGGTCGCGCCCGAGGCGCCGCGGACGCGGATGCCGAGCAGGACTTTGCCCGGGGTGGTGCCCCAGAGATGCAGCAGCAGGCCCTCCAGCACGGTCCAGGCCAGAATCAGGAGGGGCACGACGCGCTGGTAGTTGTCGATCAGCGCCAGCTCCTCGGCGCTGAGGTAATCCTGGGGCATCGGGAAAAGTTTTCCCGGCACGGGATTCGGCGGGATCTTCGGCATCTCGAAAAACCAGAGCGCCGTCACGGTCACGATCATGTAGTCGAAATTCCGCGCCCAGAAACGGATCAGCGGCCGCGCCCGCACTCCGACGGGGAAGGGCGTCTCGTCTCCGGCGGCGGGGATCGGGGGCGGGGAGGTGTCGGAAAGGCCGGGACCGGGCGCGGTCGGTTCGGATTCCCTCGCGGGAGGGGTCGCGCCGGTTTCGGGCCAGGCGCCGAGGTTGTCGGCTTCGTCGGCCGGTGGCGGCGGCGGGTTTTCCAGCCGTTCAACGGAGTCGGCGAACTGCGGCAAATCTCTCAGCGGCAGCCAGCCGGGCAGATCCTGCCGCCAGGCGAGGGTGTCGCCGTCGATGCGGCCCTCGCGCAGGTAATCGAGCACGCGGTATTCGGCGAGAGGCCCCTCCTTTTTGCCCTGGATGGCGATAAAGAAATGCATGAACGAAAAATGAGGAAGCGAGGCGCCTCGCCGCGAAAGGCGGCCAACCTTCGTCGGAAATCACTCGCCGCGCAAGGCTTTGGCGGGCTCGAGACGCGCGGCGAGATTCGCCGGCAGGGTCGCGGCGATCAGGCAGGCCAGCAGGGAGCCAAACGAAATGATCAGGATGTCCCGGACCTGCACCACGGCGGGCAGTCCGCCGTCGATCATGTAAACCTGGTTCGAAAAAATCTCGATCCCGAACCATTTCCCGAAGAAAGCGATGATCGGCTGCCGATAGGCGATCACCAGCCCGGCGAGCGCCAGCCCGGCGAGCACGCCGAAGACCCCGATGATGAAGCCCTGAAAGAGAAAGACGTTCGAGATCTGCCGCTCGGTGCCGCCGACGGCCTTGAGCAGACCGATCTCCGACCGCTTCTGAAAAACGACCGTGATCATCGTGTTCGTGATGCAGAATCCGGACACGATCATCAGGAAAAACAGCACGAAATACATCGCCTGACGTTCCGTCGCGACCGCCTCGAAAATCTGGCGGTGCAGATCCATCCACGTCATCGCCCTCACCTGCGCGCCGACCACGCCATCGTGCGAGCCCACGCCGGAGACGAAGCGCCACAGCTCATAGGCGAGCCCCAGCAGCGCGATCCCCGTCAAGACAGCGCCCGCGATGGCCCAGCCGCGCCGGCGCCAGGGACCGGCGAGAAAAACCACGAGCAACAGCGCCGCCATCCCCAGCGGCCCGGCCTCTCTCAGGACTTCTCCGGCCGTGAGATGCGCCACCGCCCGCTCGCCGCCCAGGCTCAGGAGAATCTCGTCGCGGATCGATCCGGCCTTCATCGCGTCGGTCGTCGTCAGCGCGAGTCCGTGAACGCCCGAGCCGAGGTTGTAGAGCGTCTGGCCCGTCTCGAGGTGGACGAAGATGAAATTGCCGTCGAACTCGAAGTTTCCCGAATCGAAGATGCCTGTCACGCGCAGTTCCTGCGGCAGGGTCACCTCCTTGATCTCGGCGATGTGTTGATCACGCTCGGCGTCGGTCTTCGCCTGGTCGAGTTTGTCGATGATTTCGAGCACCTGGTCGACCCCGCGCGGCGAGTAGAGCGTCAGGGTGTCGCCCACCGTGATGCCCATGCCGTCGGCCAGCTCGTCTCCGATGACGACCGTGTCCAGATCGAGTTCGAAATCGCCCTGGCGGATTTTTTCCCTCAGCCTCTCGACCTCGCCCGAGTCCGGATCGATGGCGCGGATGATGGGCGCCAGGCGCCTCCCGGCGAAGTCGAGGACGACCTGGCCCTTCACGTACGGGGTCAGCGAGACCACCCCGGGCATTTCCGCGACGGCCTCGGCCATCGGCACCCAGTCCTGGAGAATGCCGCCGTCGTCGATCACGATGTGCGGCTCGAAGCCGAGGATGCTTTTCTTGATCTGCTCGCCAAATCCGGTGAACACCGCGATCACCACCACCAGGATCATCACCCCGAGCGCCACGCCGAGGACGCTGATGACGGTGATGACGGAGACGAAGCTGCGCTTCGGTTTCAGGTAACGAAGCGCGAGGAAGGGACTGAAGCCAAAGTTCACGGGAAGGGACGGATGAGGGCGGTCAACGGGGGCGTTAAGATAGAGGCGAAAAGCGAGAAAGCGACTTGCGAATCCGCTCTCAACCGCGATCAGGATAGGGGGAACTTTCCGGCCGGGAAGGCTCCCGCCCCCCCTCGACCCCTTCGAAAAATCCCACCCACCCCGATGAGCAGCAAACGTCCCGAACGCTACAAATCTTTCATCCTGATGGGCGCCCCCGGCAGCGGCAAGGGCACCCAGGGCGCCGTGCTCGGCCAGCTCCCGCGTTTTTACCACTTCTCGATGGGCGACGCCTTTCGCTCCCTCGACACCCGCACCGAGATTGGCCAGGAATTTGTCCGCTACTCCAGCGCCGGCCAGCTCGTGCCCGACGAGGTCACGGTCCGTTTCTTCCGCGCCCAGGTCGACGCCCGCGTGGACGCCCACGATTTCAAGCCCGACATCGACATCCTCGTGCTCGACGGCATTCCGCGAAACCGCCGCCAGGCCGAGCTGCTGGACAAGCACGTCGAGGTGCTCCAGCTCTTCCATCTCTCCTGCCCCGATCGCGCCGAACTCATCACCCGCCTGCGCAAACGCGCCCTGAAATCCGGCCGACTCGACGACGCCAACGAGGAGGTGATCCAAAGCCGCATCCGCACCTACGAGGAGGAAACCAAGGAGCTGTTCGATCACTACCCCGACGAGCTGCGCACCGACATCGACGCCGACCAGACGCCGGTGAAGGTGCTCTACGAAATGATCGGCGTCATCAACCAGCATCCGGAATGGACCGCCTCGCCGGCGAAGGCGTGAGTTCGCGCCGAAAAATGGCGGGCGCGGCGCGGGTCGGGAATTCGAAACAATCCTGTTAATCCTGTCAAAAACCCCCCGAGTGACCCGCATCGTTTACATGGGCGCCGGCGAGATCGGTCTGCCCGCGCTTCGCTGGCTGATTGACGAGTCCGGTGGCGAGATCGCCGGCGTTTTCACCCAGCCGGACAAGCCCGTCGGCCGGAAGCGGACGCTCACCCCGCCCGAGGTGAAAGTCCTCGCCGAGGCGCGCGGCATTCCCGTTTTCCAGCCCGAATCGTTCCGGAAAAACCCCGAAGCGCTCGAGGCGCTGCGCGCCTTGCGGCCGGACCTCATCGTGGTGATGGCCTACGGGCAGATCCTGCCGCGGAGCGTGATCGAGGCCCCGGCCATCGCCTGCGTGAATCTGCATGCCTCGCTGCTGCCCCGCCACCGCGGCGCCGCTCCCATCCAGGCCGCCATCCTCGCCGGCGACCCCGAGAGCGGCATCACGCTGATGCACATCGTCCCCCGGCTCGACGCGGGCGACATGATTTTGAAAAAAGCGATCCCGCTCGCGCCGGACGAAACCGGCGGCAGCCTGCACGATCGGCTCGCCGCGCTCGGGCCCGCCGTGCTCGCCGAGGGATTGCCGCCGCTGGTCTCCGGCGCCGCTCCCCGCGAGCCGCAGGACGAGGCCCTGGCCACCTACGCCGGAAAACTCGAGCGCGACGACGGCGAGATCGACTGGTCGCGGCCGGCGGAGGAGATCGCGCGGCGAATCCGGGCCTACGATCCGTGGCCGGGCACGCACACCTGGCTCGAAACGGGCGGTGAAACCCGAAAACTGAAGCTTTTCCCGCCCTGCCGCGCCGAAACCGGGCCCGACCCAACAGGGTCAGGTCCCGGACCCAACCCTGTTGGGTCGGTCCGCCGCGGGTCCGGGGAGGCCGGTGGTCTGCGTGTCGCCTGCGGCGGGGGCACGTGCCTGGTCTTCCCGGCGGAATCGGGCTGGCAACTGGAGGGGCGGAAACGGCTGGCGTTGTCCGAATTTCTTCGCGGACAGGCGCTTCCGGACGGCACAAAACTCGGTCGCGCGGCACAATAGGCTTTGATTCCCCGGAGACATGTTGTTCTGTTGGCGGACCCCCTTCGCCGTCCGTTCATCCCATGCCGAAGAAGTTCAAACGCGTCGTCCTCAAACTCAGTGGCGAAGCCCTGCGCGAGCCGGGGAGCCACGACAACATTTCGCCCGAAATCGTCGAGGCCATCGCCCGCCAGATCAAGCGGGCCCAGGAGACCGGCATCGAGATCGGGCTGGTGATCGGGGGCGGAAACTTCTGGCGCGGCGCCGCCGCCGCCGGCCGCGGGATGGAACGCGCCACCGCCGACTACATGGGGATGCTGGCCACGGTGATGAATTCCATCGCCGTC
Source organism: Akkermansiaceae bacterium (assembly GCA_024233085.1). Classification (GTDB taxonomy): domain Bacteria; phylum Verrucomicrobiota; class Verrucomicrobiia; order Verrucomicrobiales; family DEV007; genus JAEUHH01. Next base: position 200,043 of record JACKQC010000003.1, on the reverse strand, counting down.
CAGAGCATGCTGGAGGCCATCGAAGTGCCGGTCCGAGTCCAGACCGCCATCGAGATGAAAAACGTCGCCGAACCCTTCATCCGCCGCGTGGCGATGCGCCACCTCGAGCTGGGCCGTGTGGTGATTTTCGCGGCCGGAACGGGCAATCCCTTCTTTTCGACCGACACCACCGCCGCCCTGCGCGCCAGCGAGATCGGCGCCGACCTGATCCTGAAGGCGACCAAGGTCGACGGAGTTTACGACAAGGACCCGATGCAGCACGCCGACGCGCGGCGCTTCGACTCGCTCACGTTTACCGACGCGCTGACTCTGGGCCTGAAGGTGATGGACGCGACCGCCTTCAGCCTCTGCCGCGACAACAACAAGCCGGTCATGGTTTTCGACATGACCGAGCCGGAAAACATCTACCGCGCCCTGATCGGCGAGCCGATCGGCACGCTGGTGTCCGCCGTGGCCGCCTGAGGCTCTTTTTACTTTTACTCTCCGACGTCATCCCTCTCCCGTTCACCGCACCGCACGCACGCCTCACCATGGACCCCGACGAAATCCTGCTCGAAACCGAAGAAGCCATGCAGAAGGCGGCGGACTTCGTGCTTCACGAAATGTCCACCGTCCGCACCGGCAAAGCCAGCCCCAGCCTCGTGGAACTGATCGACATCCACGTCAACAGCTACGGGTCGAGCATGAAGCTCAAGGACATCGCCCTGATCACCACGCCGGAGCCGCGCCTCATCGTGGTGCAGCCCTACGACGCCTCCATCACCCAGGACATCGAGCGCGGCCTGAAGGAATCGCGCCTCGGCATCAATCCCGCCGTGGACGGAAAAATCATCCGCCTGCCCATTCCCGAGCTGTCGCAGGAACGGCGCGTCGAGTTGACCAAGGTCATCAAGGACATGGCCGAACAGGGCCGCATCCGCGTCCGCGGCGCCCGCCGCGAGGGGATGGACAAGGTGAAGGCGGCCCAGAAAGAGGGCGCCATCACCGAGGACGATCTGCACCGGCTTGAAAAAGAGGTCCAGAACCTGACCGACAAATACGTCAAGGTCATTGACGAGCATCTGGTCCACAAGGAAAAGGACATTATGACGGTCTGACTCCCCCCCCTCCCGGCGAGGGGCAAGTCTCCGCCGGCGCGCGCGGCGCCACCGACCCGGTTTCCCTTTTTTCTCCGATGTTTTCGCCGCGGGATTACCTCGATCTCGAGCGCACGGCGCACGGGGCGCTTTTCGGCGGCGATGACGAGCCGGTCTGGTCCGCGATCGGTCGGATCGGCGACTATCTGGACGGCCTGCTGGACCGGCACGCCGGAGAACGCCTACTCGGCGAGGTCCACGAGCGGGCCGTGGTCGGCGAGCTGGTTTACGTGGGCGCCGGCGCGGTGATCGAGGCCAACGCGGTCGTCAGGGGCCCGGCCTGGATCGGCGAGGGCACGGTGGTGCGGAGCGGGGCTTATGTGCGCGAGAGGGTCGTGACGGGCGGGCGCTGCGTGCTGGGAAACTCGTGCGAATTCAAGAACTGCCTGCTCTTCGACGAGTGCGAGGTGCCGCATTTCAACTACGTCGGCGACTCCATCCTCGGGTACCGGGCGCATCTGGGGGCGGGCGTCATTTGCTCGAATGTGCGGCTCGACCGCCGCCATGTCACGGTCGCGACCGCGGCCGGGGAAATGCTCGACACGGGCCTGCGGAAGTTCGGCGCCGTCGTCGGCGACCGGACGGAGATCGGCTGCAACAGTGTGCTGAGTCCCGGCAGTCTCCTCGGTCGGGACGGCATTCTCTATCCCGGCACGCACTGGCGCGGGGTCCTCGCGGCGGGCCGGATCGTCAAGAACCGGCAGAATCTCGTGGTGGTCGAGCGCCCCGACGGGGGGGACCGGGATTGAATCGCGAACTTCGCGGGTCACATCTCGCGCAGTTCCTGCGAGAGCTGGAACAGGCGGTGGACCTGGGCGTTCGGGAGATGCGGCACGTCGAGCCGCTTTTCGTACCCGAGCAGCACGGAAAAGGTCGCCATGCCCTTGCCCTCGTCCTTCATGAGGGTGTTGGAGACGGCGGTCCACTGGTGGGATTCCAGCTCGAAACCGCCGCGTTTCTCGTGGAGGACGAAGAGACGCTTGTTGGTGAGGATCACGCAGGCCTTCGCCTTGCTGAGCAGGCCGGTCTTTTCCTGCACGGCGATGTAGTAGATGTCCTCGCCGGCGGCGAGCAACTCGCTGATCTCGCGGAAAACTTCGGCGACCTTCCCGTGATCCTGTCCGTCATCGACGAAATGGCTGATCTGTTCCTGAATGTCGAAGATCTGGTCGATGGGTTGCCACTCCAGCATCCCGTCGTGATACACGAAATCCTGCCTTTCCAGCTCGCCGTTTTGCAGCATCCGCAGAACGTCCTCCTGGGTGAAGGGGCCGGAGGGTTCCTCCTCGTCCCGGCGCAGCACGGAAAAAAGGAGTTCACCCGGCTCGGAGGATTCCGTGTCGGACGCGGAGGTGTCCGGAGTGTCGTTCTCGCTCATGACCAACGGATCGTAATCGGCGGCAATTGTCATGGGGATGATGGGTCAGGGGTGGGAGGGTGAAAAGCCGTAAATCGCCGGGGAAGGGGAAAATGTATTTACATTGTGTTTAGAATGCATGGACATCGCAAGTGGATTTGAAAAAAATTTGCGCCATCGTCCCGATCTGACGATCGCCGTCGCCCTTTCAGGCGGAACTTTGTGCCGTGCCCGCGATGGAACCGCCGGAACCGTGCCAGGTTTCGGGAAGTTTGCACGGCCGGCCGGTCGCCATGTCCACCAGCACCACGACCTGGCGGCATTCGGCGATCAGTGTTTCGTCGGCGGGCCGGACAATCTCGAAGCGGCAGTCGGCCCGGACGGCGGCGGTCCCGGCCAGCCAGCCCGTCACTCGGAGACGGTCTCCGAGGCGCGCGGGGCGCCGGTAGTCGATCTCGGTTCGCGCCACGGCGGCGAACACACCCGTCTCCACCATCTTTGAAACGGGCATGGCGAGGGCGTCGGTCAACCGGGTTCGGGCGGTCTCGACGAACCGCAGGTAGGCGATGTTGCTGACGACTCCGCCGCAGTCGGTGTCGAAAAACATCACATCGGTTTCGATTTCGATGCGAACGGGCGAAGCGGTGTCCATGAGAGGCGGTCGAGGGGATTTTTTTGGGGGAGGAAAGGCGACGTGTTTTCCGCGCGAAAATCAGGTCCCGGACAGGGGCGGATAGACCCGTTCCACGCGGCTCGTGATGCCGGTGAGAATTTCCCACGGGATGGCGCCCGCCTTTTCCGCGATCTCGGTGACGGGGATCGATTCGTTCCCCTGCGCGCCGATGAGGACCGCCTCGTCGCCCGGCCCGACCGCCTCGCCATCGAGAACCGAGATGTCGATGACGACCTGATCCATGGTCACGCGCCCGAGGAGCGGGCATCGCCGCCCGCGCACGAGGGCGTCGGCGCCCCGCCCCGAGACGCGGCGCGGGTAGCCGTCGCCGTATCCGATGCCCAGCGTGGCGACGCGCGCCGGGTGTTTCAGCGTGTGGGTGCGGCCGTAGCTGATGGTGCTGCCGGCCGGCAGGTCGCGCGCCAGGGTGATCCGCGTCCTCAGCGAAAGCGCGGGGCGCAGTTCCGAGGGGTATTCCGGCAGGGGCGACACGCCGTACAGCGCGAGCCCCGGCCGGGCGAGCGTCGTGAAGCCCAGCTCGTTCGAAAACCCGAGCAGACCGGCGCTGTTGGCGACATGGACGCGGAACCGCGGGACGCCCGCCCGGCTCGAGGCGATTTCCACGAGCCGCCGAAATTGGGCGATCTGCGAGCGGGTGAAGTCGGGTTCCTCGTCGGCGGAGGGGAAATGGCTCGCCACTCCCTCGAAGCGGACGTTTCGCAGGGTCCGAAGCGTTTCGACGGCGGCCTCGAAGTCCCCCGGCAAAACGCCCATGCGTCCCATGCCGGTGTCCACCGCGAGGTGCAGCCGCGCGGTTTGACCGGCCGCTTTCGCGGCTTCGGAGTAGGCGGCGGCTTCTCCGGCGCTCGAGACACAGGCGACGTGGCCGCCCGCGACCAGCGCCTCGCGCTCGGCGGGCAGCGCGGGACCCAGAACCACGATGTCGCGACCGGTCGGCGCGCCCGTTTCCCCGAGGGCGCGATGCAGACGCTCCGCCTCGCGGACGTTGGCCACCCCGAAGACATCGACCACGTCCGCCAGCGCCGGGCCGACCCTTTCCAGACCATGTCCGTAGGCGTCGGCTTTCACCACCGCCATGACCTCCGCGCCGGGCGGCGCCTGTCGGCGGCAGACGGCGGCGTTGTGACGGAGGGCGTCGAGATCGATCTCGGCCCAGCAGCGCCGTTGTCGGTCCGGTTCGGTCATGAAAAGGGAAAGAAAGGGGGAGTCGGAGGGCGGAAAAGCTACGCGATTTGCACGGATTGAAAACGTCTTCCTTGATTCTCGTCTTCCCGTGCGATACGCCAGTGGGGAGCGCCGCTTTTCAACGTTTCTCCCTTTATTGCCGAAACCAAACCGACCCCCGACCTCCCATGGAAATCCGCACTGAAGACTACGAAAAGCTGGGCGCCTTTTACCTCGGGCGCGACTACAACCTCTCGAAGAAGGAACTCGGCGACGACCTCGTCCTCTACGATTCGAAAGACCTCGTCACCCACGGCGTCGTGCTCGGGATGACCGGCTCGGGCAAGACGGGCCTCTGCCTCGCCCTGCTCGAGGAGGCCGCGATGGACAACATCCCCGCCATCGTGATCGACCCGAAGGGCGACATCGCGAACATTCTGCTGACCTTTCCCGACCTGGCTCCCTCGGATTTTCGGCCCTGGATCAACGAGGAGGACGCCACCAAGAAAGGCGTGACGCCCGACGAGTTCGCCGCGAAACAGGCCGATCTCTGGCGCAAAGGCCTCGCCGACTGGGGACAGGGACCGGAGCGCATCCGGAGCTTTCGCGACAAGGTGGATCTGACGGTTTACACCCCCGGGTCGAACGCCGGGTTGCCGGTGTCGATTCTCAGTTCGCTGGACGTGCCCGACTTCGAGGTGCTCGACGACGCCGAGCTGCTCGCCGAACGCATCGAATCCACGGTGTCGAGCCTGTTGTCGCTCGTCGGCGTCGACGCCGATCCCATCAAGGACCCGCGCCACATCCTGTTGTCGAACATCTTCAGCACCGCGTGGCGCGCCGGGCAGGGCATCACCCTGGAAAGCCTGATCCGCCACATCCAGCGGCCGCCCTTCGACAAGATCGGCGTGATGGGCATCGACAAGGTCATTCCCGAGGACGACCGGCAGGATCTGGCGATGAAGATGAACAATCTGCTCGCCTCCCCCGGGTTTTCCGCGTGGCTGCAGGGCGAGCCGCTCGACATCAAGCGCATGCTGCACACGCCCGAGGGCAAGCCGCGCATCTCGATCTTCTCCATCGCCCACCTCAGCGACACGGAGCGGATGTTTTTCGTCTCCCTGCTGCTGAATCAGACCCTCGGCTGGATGCGGGCCCAGTCCGGCACCACCAGCCTGCGCGCGCTTCTCTACATGGACGAGATCTACGGCTACCTGCCGCCCACGGCGAATCCGCCCTCCAAAAAGCCGATGATGACCATGCTGAAGCAGGCCCGCGCCTTCGGTCTCGGCCTGCTGCTGGCCACGCAGAACCCCGTGGACCTCGACTACAAGGCGCTCTCGAACATCGGCACCTGGTGGCTGGGCCGCCTCCAGACCGAGCGCGACAAAATGCGCGTGCTCGACGGACTGGAGGGCGCCGCCTCCAGCAACGAAGCCGGCTTCGACCGTTCGAAGATGGAGCAGCTTCTCGCCGGGCTCGGCGCCCGCGTTTTCCTCATGAACAACGTCCACGAGGACGCCCCGCTCGTCTTTCACGTGCGCTGGGTGATGAGCTACCTGCGCGGCCCCCTCGCCCGCCGGCAGATCAAGGAGCTGATGGACCCGAAGCGGCCCGCCGAACCCGCTCCCGGCAGCGCCGCCGCCACCGCCGACGCGCCGAAACCCGAAGCGCCGAAGCCGCTGCGTCCCCGCCTGCCGAAGGGTGTGGCCGAGTATTTCATCCCCGCCGGCGCGGGAGTGCCCGCCAACGAGATCAACTACGTGCCCGCCGTCGTTCGCGTCGGCGAAGTTCGTTACAACGACGCCAAAAAGGGTGTCGCCGGCTCGCGCGAGGTCGTTTATCTCAACAAGGTCGATCCGGCCGCCGGCACCGTCGATTGGAGCCAGAACCTGCCCCTGCCCAACGACCTGAAGATGCAGCAGCTCTCCGTCGAACCGCTCGAGGGCGCCACCTTCACCGACCCGCCGCAGACGCTCATCGAGTCGAAGACCTGGTCCGGGATGGAAAAAGACCTCGTCGACTGGTTGTACTCGAACGATTCGCTGACCCTCTTCCACAGCCCCCTGACCGGCGAGTACTCCCGCATCGGCGAGGCGGAGGGCGACTTCCGCGCCCGGCTCCTGCATTCCGCCCACGAAATCCGCGACGCCAAAGTCGAGGAACTTCGCAAATCCTTCGAGAAAAAGATCGATGCCGCCGAGTCCCGCGTCGAAAAGGCGATGGACACCCTCGACGAGCAGAAAAGCCAGGCCAACAGCGCCAAGCTCAGCACCGCCATCAATATCGGCAGCACCATTCTCGGCGCCGTGCTCGGCCGCCGGGTCTCCTCGCGCACCAGCAGCGCCATGTCCGGCGCCTCCCGCGCCTGGAAGGAGTCCCGCGATGTCGCCCGCGCCGAGGACGAAGTCGAAAAGCTCGAGGAAGCCCTCGCCGAACTCGAGGAGGAATGCGAAAAAGAAATCGAAGCGCTCAAGGAAGCCATGGATCCGATGAAGGAACAGTTCGAGACCGAGCGACTCACGCCGCTCAAGAAAGACTGCTCCGCCAAGGCCATCGGCGTGGTCTGGATGCCCTTCCGCGTGCAGACCCAGCCCACACTGGGGGCGGCGTGGTGAGGAAAGCCGGTCACGCCGCCGTGCCCGGCTGACACCGGGGGCACCGGCACGTCGTGCGGCCGCGAAGGTCGGCGCGGACCAGTTCCGCCCGGCAGCCGCCGCGCGGGCAGCGCCCGCCGTTCTTCCAGCGATGGTTGAACAGCCACGAGTCCGGCGGATCGCCCCAGTCGTCGCCGATGACGCGCAGGGCCTGCCGCGCCAGAAGGCGGAGCGCCCTTCGCAGCTCGGGCGCCCGTTCCGCGAATTCGCCGGCCAACCGCGCCGGATGCCAGCGAAGACGCCAGCAGATCTCGTCCGCCATCCAGTTACCGATCCCGGGAAAACCGGCCTGATCGAGCAGCAGGGTCTTGATCGGCGTTCGCGCGCGGCGTTTCAGGAAATCGGCGACGCGTGCCGTGGTGAAGTCATTGGAAAGAATCTCCGGCGGCGAATCCCGCCACCATTCCGGAGGCTCGGGACCGCTTTCGAAACGAACGCGACCGAACATCCGCGGATCGGCGAACACCAGCGCCACCGCGTCGGTGAAAAGGACGAGGTGATCGTGTTTCTCCGGCCGGGCGTCGGGCGGGCGCGCCTCGAGCCTCCCGGTCATGCCGAGGTGCCCGCCGAGCCAGTGGCCGCCCGAAAAAGCGAAGAGCAGGTTTTTTCCGTGCGCAAAACTCGCCTCGAATGTCGAGCCGGCGAGCTTTTGCGTCAGCAGCCGGACGCTCGTTTCACGGAACACGCGGGCGTTGGCATGGGCATGCACGCGACGGATGGGTCGGCCGAGCCCGGCGTTCCATTGTTTGCGAAAATAGTCGACTTCGGCGAGTTCGGGCATGGAGCGGTCGTTTGGAAAATGGCGAAACGATCACTCGCGCGCGTCCTGCAGGCGTCGGACGAGGCTCTTGATGCGGTTGGGCGAGTAAACGTCCGCGAAGGAAACCTCCACCCCGCTGCCGCCCGAGGAGGAGAATTCCACCGTGCCGACGCCGAGCAGGCCGCGAAGACCCGGCCGGCGGACGTTGATGGTGCGGATGTCCTCGATGCGTACCTCGTTGGAGTCGCGGGCGACGATGCCGGTGACGATCTCGACCCGCTTCGGCGTGATGAGATAGAGGCGCGCGGCGCGTTCGAAGAGAATCCACGACACCCCGAAGAGGGCGACCAGCAGTCCCGCGAAAAGGCACCAGCCGCTCCACTCCCGGAAGTGCCAGCCCAGGCCGATGGCGGCGGCAATCAGGGCGACGGTTTTCGGAAAGCTGAGGATCGAGGGATGGCCGGAGAAGAGAAGGGCGTTGGGATTCGTCGGGAAACGCGGTCCGGCCGGCCGCCGGGCGCGTTCGGCCCCTGTTTTCTCCGGGGCCTCGGCGTCGCGGGGATCCCCTTGGGAGTCGTCGGAAAAAGCCTCTTCCTCGATGTCGTCTTCGGGCGCTTCGGACAAGTCGGAATCGTCCCCCCCGTCAACGGTCGCCGCCGGCTCGGGCGGAGGGGCCTCGCTCTCGTCCCAGTCGAGGAGATCGCGGACGCGCTCGATCACCGAACCGTCGGCGCGCAGACAGGCGTCATCGTAGCGGACGTCGCCGTTTTCGACCAGGTCGAGGAGGGCATCGACACTGAAGGGACCGAGGCGCCGCCCGTCTTTCAGCACATAGATCTCGTCGAGCGGCTTCATCGAGCGGGAGTTGCCGGACCGGCGGCGGAATCCGGAGGACGGTCGAGCCGGCTCAGGAGGGCGGGCAGGTCGAGGCCGGCGAGTTGCGGACCCTCCGCCTGGGACAGGAGCATGACCAGCGGCGCGACCCGGTCCATTTCCAACAGCGTCGTGTGAATCAGGCCGCGGACGATGCTCGGATCGCCGGCCTCGCCGGTGAAAACGTTGGTGGCCCGAAAAATCAGCCGGCCGGCGTCCCAGTTCATCTCGAAACCGCCGACGGTGAGAGTCTGGTTCACCCGCATCGCCAACTCCGCCAGACGTTCGCGCCGGGCGGGATCGGAAACCGCGAGAGGCGATTCGGAAACCACCGAAAGGGCGGACAACTCCGGAAACACCTGGACATGCAGCTCGACCCGCGAGTGATGCGCCTCGAAGCCCGCCTTCACCACGCCGCGGCCCGGAATTTCCTCGAAGGCCCAGTTTTCGGCGGCAAAAACGCCGCGCACCGTTTCGAAAAGCGGGGACTGATCGGGGGTAGCCATGAGATTCGAAAAAAGGGGGCGAACGGAGGCGTCAGGCGCCGATTTGCCGGAGCCAGTCGGCGAGGTTGTAGTAGTTGGTGACGCGCCGGATGAGACCGCCGGAGAGTTCGAAGAAAGCTCCGACGCGAAGCCGATAGGCCTGGCCCGTGGCTTCGGGGAGGCCGGTGTCGGTTTTAAGATACTTGCCGTCGATGAAAAACTCGGCCGCGGCGCGGGCGCCGTCGGGCGTGGCCATGACGACGAGATCGTCGACCTTCTCCGCATAAGCCCCATCCATGCGTTCGAGGAAACGCCGGAAGGCGTCGCGGCCCGTCTCGGTTTCGCCGTGGTTGATGTCGTGAACCACGTCCCCGGCCAGCAGCGCGAGCATGGCCTCGCGATCGCCGCGGTTAAAGGTGTCGTAGTAGCGACGAATCAGGGCTTCGGCTTCGGAGGCGGCGTTTTCGGGGCTGGGCATGGCGTGGGTGAAGTGCCTACAGGTATACCCGTTGCCGGGCAATTTTGCCGAAAAAAGGGAAATTTTGGTGTCCGATTCGGGCCATTCCCGTCACTGCGGGGCGGACCCAACAGGGTATGGTCGGGGACTGAACCCTGTTGGGTTCCGATCGATCTTCCTGTATGCACGAAGCTGAGTCGGCCCGGACTCAAAACACCAGCTCCGGGATCGGCCGACCGAGATCGAGGATCGGCATTTCGATCGGGTCTTTCGCAATACCACCGATCAAGATCCGCCAATTTGTCGCAATTCCCGATTGTGTTCCATAAAATTGTAAAATACAGATTTACAGATGAACGAAACGATCGTCAGCACCACCGAAATCGCCCGCCATTTGGGGGATTATCTGGCGCGGGTCAAACACCGCGGGGAACGGTTTCTGCTGACGAAAAACGATCAGCCGGTCGCGGAACTCATTCCGGCCGCCGCTTCCCGCCGGGCGACTTGGGGCGAGATCGTCGAAGCCTTGGCTGGTTCGAAAGCCGATCCCGCGTTTGCCGATGACCTGGAACGCGTCAACGGGTCAGATCTTCCCGCCGCCAATCCATGGGATTGATCCTCGACACATCAGCCATCGTCGCCTGGGAACGGGCGTGGCATGCGGGAAGGGAAATCGCGCTGGATCGGGACGAAGAACTGGTGTTGCCGGCCATTGTTTGGGCCGAGGCTTTGGCCGGCGTCCGGCTTGCGGACACGGCCATGCGCGCCGCGAAAAGGCTCGCCCGGCTTGAGACGCTTCGTCGCCTCACCGGGATCGAGCCTTTCACGGCGGAGATCGCCGAGCACCACGCCGACATTTTCGCGGAACTCAGTCTTGCGGGAACCATGATCCCTCAAAACGACATCGCCGTCGCCGCGACCGCCAGGCGCCTCGACTTCGGCGTTCTTGTCGGCCCGAACGACGAGGAACATTTCAAACGGATCGCCGGACTGAAAGTCAGGGTGCTCCCCGTGGCTTGAGGTCCGCTCAGACCACCAGCTCCGGAATCGGCCGGCCGTGATCCACGATCGGCACGGGGCGGCCGTTGAAATCCTGGATGGTGACCTTTCCCGAATCGATGCCCAGGTGATGATAGATCGTGGCCAGGAAATCGCCGGGACCGCAGGGGCGCTCCACCACGTCCTCGCCGCGCTTGTCGCTGGCGCCGACGATACCACCGCCCTCGATGCCGCCTCCGGCCCAGACATTGGTGAAGGCGCGCGGCCAGTGGTCGCGCCCGGGTTGCAGGGTGCCGGCGGGACCACTCGCATCGCCCGCTCCCGTGCTGCGGTCGAAGCTGATCTTCGGGGTGCGGCCAAACTCTCCCGTCACCACAACCAGCACACGTTTGTCCAAGCCACGGGCGTAGATGTCCTCGATGAGCGCCGAGACGGCGCGGTCGTAGGTCGGCATCCGGAAGCGCAGGGCCTCGAACTGGTGCTGATTCACCGCATGGTCGTCCCAGTTGTTGACCCGGCCACAGAGCGGACCGCTCAGGCTGCTGGTCACGATGTCCACCCCCGCCTCGACGAGCCGGCGGGCCAGGAGAAGCTGCTGCCCCCAGCGGTTGCGTCCATAGCGGTCGCGAGTGGCGTCGCTTTCCTTGCCGAGATCGAAGGCGTCGCGGGTCTGGGGATTGGTGAGCAGGGTCATCGCCTGGGCCTCGAATTCGTCGAGGGCGCCCAGCTCACCTTCCTTGTCGAAGGCGCGCTCCAGCTTGTCGAGATTCTGGCGCAACACCACCCGGTCACCGAGGCGGCGCGTCTCATTGGGATCGGACAGGCCGATGTTCGGCACCTGGAAATTGGGGCGGTTCGGGTCGTCGCTGACCGAGAAAGGGGCGAAGGCGTCGCCGAGATAGGCGGGACCGTTGTATTCCAGCGGCGGATTGACGCCGATGTAGTTTGGGAGCGGGTTGGAGCGGTTTCCCTCCTTCGATCGCAGGTAGTGCGCCACGGACATCCAGTCGGGCAGTCGCGGCTTCGGCTTGTCGCGAGTATCGGAGTCGCCCGAAAGCATCTGCATCGAGCCCGCCGGGTGGCCGCCGGCCTTCTGGTTCATCGACCGCACGATGGTGAACTTGTCGGAGATCTTCGCGTTCATCGGCAGCAGCTCGGTGAACTGCATGCCGGGCACCTTGGTCGAGATGGTCTTGAACGGACCGCGATACTCGGTGCTGGCGTCAGGCTTCGGGTCGTAGGTATCGACGTGGGACTGACCTCCGGGCAGCCACACCATGATGATGGCCTTTCGCTGCGCGTTCGGCAGGGCGGCGTTTTCAGCCCGCAGTTTCAACAGGGCCGGCCACGACAAGGTGGCCATGCCAGTGAGGCCGATTTGCATGAATCCGCGCCGGCTCAAAGGACCGGAACAGTGGCGCAGGGGGGAGTGAGGATCGACGATTGAAGACATGAAGGGTAGAGAAGTAATCGGTGATCAGAAACCAGTATTCAGTAATCGGAAGTTTCTTCGGGCTAATCAGGAAAACATTCGCGTAAATCCGCGTTCATTCGCGGTTCAAAAAACATTCGTGTTCGTTCGTGTTCCTTCGTGGTTTCAATCGGTGAGCGGTCGCCTATTTCGCGGCAAAAGCGGCGAGTTCCTTGCCGTCGGTGCCGTTCCAGACGCGCAGGGTGCTGTCCTCGCCGCCGCCCACGAGCATGGCGCCGTTCGGCGTGCTGGCGGCGGATTGCATGAAATCGGGGAGTCCGGCGATGGTGCGAACCTCGCCGCCATCGTCGTTCACGATCCGAACGCGGTTGTCGCCGGCCGAAGTGACAATCTGGTTGGTGGCGCCGATGAACTGCAGCGAGGTGACCTCCTTGGCCCAGCCCTCGATTTTCTTTTTCAACTCACCAAGAATCATATTCCAGGAATTGACGACCCCGTCCGCCCCGGCGGTGGCCAGCACCCGGCCATCGGCCCGAAAAGCGACGCCCATCACGTAGTGGGTGTGGCCCTCGAGCAGATTGACCTGCTTGCCCGTGGCGACCTCGATCACCCGGGCGATCTTGTCGGCGGCTCCGGTGGCGAGGCGTTTGCCGTCCGGCGAAAAATCGAGGCTCATCACGATGTCATCGTGGAGATCTTTCCACGTCGCCGTCGCCTTGCCGGTGGCGAGATCGAACAGGGTCACGTCGCCGGAGCGAGAGGGTTCACCGCCGCCCGTGGCCAGGAACTTCCCATCCGGACTGAACTTCACGGCATTGACGCGGTCGGCGAACAGGCTGTGATCCTTCTCGCCGCCGAGGGTGCGCTCCCACTTCCATGGGGAATTCCCGGCGGTGGCCAGCGTCTTTCCGTCCGGCATCGTGGCAACGAAGCCGCCCGCCTTCGAAGCGGCCAGCGTGGCGGACGGTGCCGCGGCGCCGGCGGTCTCCGCGATCGGCGTGCCGGTGGCGATGGCCCACTCGGTGAGCCTTCCGTCATCGAACACGGCGGCGGCGCGCTGTCCGTTGGACGAAAGCGCCACCGCGACCGGTTTGGCGGTGGGTTTGGCCAAGGCCTGTTTCGCGGCGGCAAGATCGGCCGTCGCCTTGTCCTGCGATTTTTTGGCCGTCTCGATGGCGGCATTGGCGGCGGCGAGATCCTTGGCGTTCTTTGCCTTGGAATCGGAGATGCGTTTCACGTCGGCCTCGGCGTCCTTGACGTTGCTTTCGGCGGCCGACACCGCGGCGAGGGCGGACGTTTCCTTCATCGCCAGGGGCGCGAGCTTTTCGAGGGCATCCTTGAGTTGCTTTTCGAGCGCCGCGTCGGGTTTTCCGTCCGGCGCCTTGGCGATCTGTGCGCGGACCTCATCGACGGCCTTCTGTTGGGCGGCCTTTGCGTCCTGGGCCGGCTTCACGTCTTTCTGCTTTTCCGGCAGCACCTTCTTCATCGCCACGATGGCGTCGTTGGCCTTCTTGAGCAGCTCGTCGAGGGCCTTGTTCTGGGCCTCGATCCGGGTCACCTCTGTCTTTTGAAAGGCCTGCTCCAGCGACTCGCGGGCAACGGTCCATTCCAGTCCAGCCATCGTTTTCGTGGTCGCCACGCTGCCGCGCAATTCGGCCACCGCCTTGGCGGATGCGGCATCCCACACCCGCACGCTGCCGTCGGCGCAACCGGTGACGACCTGCTTGCCATCGGGCGACATCGCGTGAACCGCCACGCCAACTTTGCCGGACTCGGCAATCTTCTTGACGAGCGCCTCGTCGGCCGGCTTCGGCGCCTCCTCGGCAGGTGAAGCGGTCGCGGGCTTGCCGGGCTCGAGCCTCCAAACCTTCACCTCCCGGTAACTCCCGCTCGCCAACCGCGTGCCGTCGGGACTGAAGGCCAGCGTCTGCACCATCGCCCGGTGGGCGGAGCCACCCTGCTCGGCGGGATCGCCGATCTCGCCGAGGAAGCGGCGCTCGGCCAAGTCGTAAAGGAAAATCCGGTTCGACCGGCCGCAGGCCGCATAACGCCCGTCCTGGGTCAGGGCGACGCTGTAGATCGGGTCCACGCCCACGGCGAGGGGCTTCCAGGTGACTTGGCGCTCCTGTTGCACCGAGGCCTTGGCGCCCTGGTCGATCCAGCGCTTCAACACGGCGATCTCTTCCGGCGTTAGTTTCACCGCACCCGACTTGTTGTTCGGGGGCGGCATTTCGAAATCGGGCGAATGAACCGAGGCCTCCACCAGCAGGCTGTCCCCGCTCTTGCCCGGCACGATGCTCGGGCCGGTGTCGCCGCCTTTGATCATCAGCGCCGGGGTCTCCATGTTGAGCCCGGCCTTAGTGGTCGTCTTGTTGTGGCAGGCAATGCAATTCGCTTTCAGGAAGGGATACACATCCTGGTAAAAGTCGGGCGATTCCGGCGAGGCGGACGCGGAACCCGCGACCGCCAAGGCGATCCCGGCGAGGAAACCGAAACAGGAACGAAAGGGTTTCATCTTACTTCTTTTCGTTGGTGGCCACCGCGGCGTCGGCCGGCTTCACCGACACGCGAATCGGCGCGGAAACGTAAATGTCCACAATGTCCTTCGGAGCGGCGGCGGCGGTGGCGGCTTTCACTTCCTTGTCCGCCTTGGCCATGACGGCTTCCGCCTCCTTCTGTTTCTCCGTGGCTTCCTTCGCGGCGGCCGTCATTTTCGGCTTCTGGTCCGCGGGCGCGTTGGCGGCGTCGGCGGCCAGTTTCTTGGCTTCCTCAGCCGCGGCGGCGGCCTCGGCTTCCGCCTTCTTCTTCGCCTCTTCGGCGGCCTTCACGGCCTCGGGATTGTAGGAATACTTCGCCACCGCGCTGCCGTAGAGGGCGATGGTGTAGTCGCCCGGAGGCGTCTTCAACGCCGCCAGATCGAGAACCGCCTCGGCAGCGGTCGTCTTCACCGGCACTTCGAACTCCTTCATCCCCTCAAAGCCGGAGCCGTAGGCCTTCAGCTTGATCGAGGTCCCGGAAAAATCGCCGCGCCATTCGGCCTTGAGCGGAATCTTCAGCGTCTCGCCGGCCTTCGCTTCCCAGACCTTGTTCTCCGCAGCGGTGATCGTGAGCGGCGACGGTTCGGCGTCGGTGACCGACACGGGCACGTCGTCGTAAAGGCGCGGACTCGGGATTTCCTGCTTGGCGTCCTTTACCGGCCACTCCATCGAGGCGAGTCGGCAGGGGCGTGTCACCGGTTTACCATCGATGGTGGCGCGTCCCGAAATCTTCGCCAGCGCGTCGGCGCGTTTCGCCTTCGGATCGGCACTGACGACAATGTGGCCGACCGACTTTCCGGCGGGAATCTTCAGGCCGCTGGCACTGACACCGGCCGGCAGACCGTCCATGGCCAGTTCGATCTCGCCGTCGAAACCGTCGCGGCGAACCACCAGCACCTCGAGCACCATGGCCCCGCCCGCGCGCAGGGCGATCGGCTTGGAAAAGGCAGCGCGGTCCCCGTTGCGCAGGGTCATGTGAACCGCCCAGGCCGCGAGGGCGAAGTCGGGCGCCGCCTTTCTCACGATGAGTCGGTAGGCATTCTCGGGGGCGTTGCGGGTGCCGCCGAACAAATCGCGCACCTGGAGGCGATAGCGGCCATCCTCCTTGATCTCCACCTTGCCCAGCACATCCGGGGAACCCACGTTGTAGGGAGGACCGTCGTAGGAGTAGCCGTTGCTCGACACCTTCACCGGGCTGTCGATGTCGTAAAGCTCGGCCACGTCGGCCAATGTTTCCTTGCCGCCCTCGGTCTTCACCTGCTGGACGAGCACGAAGGGATCGGTCGGAAACCCGAGGCGTTCCGAGGCCACCTCGACCCACCAGACCTCGCCCTTTTTCGCCTCGAACTCGTAGGTGTCGACGTCCGCGGCGGGAAAAAACCGCCCGGACAGGTCACAGGGCAGCGTGACCTTTTCCGCCTCCTTTCCGCGGTCATTGGGTTCCTTTTCGGAAGCCGCCGCGTTTTCCGCCAGGCCCGCCGGCGGCCAGGACATGGCGCTGACCCGAGTCGTCGCTGGCTGACGCGGCGCGGGACCGTCGCCGGCCACCTCGCGGAGCGCGAGCCGATAGAAATGCCGTTCACCGCCCTGGTAGGTGAGGTCGTTCACCTTGACGAGGTAGGTTCCGTCGGCGGGCGGGACGAAGTCGATCACGCCTCCGGTGCGGTTCACCAGCAGGTCGCTTCCTTTGGCGTCGGCGATGATCACCACCGGCGTCAGCTTCGAGTCGATCCCGGCCGCGGCACAGTCCACCGCGACACGCTGGCCTTTCTTGCCCTCGAAAGAATAGAAATCGACCGCCCGCTTCGTCATCGCCGCGTTGCAGATCGAATTGACCGCGAGCTTCAGCGCCGTCTCGATGGATTGATTGGGCTGGGAACGCGTCACCTCCGGAAGGGTTCCCACCGAGAAGGCCCGCGCCGCGGAAATGCCGAGGCGCGACTTCACCCGGGCGTCATAGACTCCGGCGGGCGTGTCCTTGGCGATCGTGACGACAAACTGGTTGTCGATCCGCTTCCCGTCCTCTCCCATCTTCGGCTTGGCGGTGATTTTCGGCGTGGAAAAGACGAGGTCGCTCACCTCCTCGAGGTTTTCTCCCGTGATCGCGACATCCACGGTCGATCCGGCCTGTCCCCCCATTGGCATGGTGGTGAGCAGGCGAGGCGCGGGCAGCACGACCAACTGGGCCAGCGCGGAATCGGCCACCCAAAGGGTGGCCAAACCAATCAGCGAAGCAAAAAGACGGGATCGGGACATGACGAGTGAGGCGACGATTCGGAGGTCAGTGGTTATAGAGAAATTCCTTCGTGTTCATGATCGCCCAGAGGAGGTCCTCGTAGGCCTGGCGTTTCGCCCTGGCGGGATCGACCGCCTTGCCTTCGGCATCGGTGCGCGGTTTCACCAGGAAATCCTCGGCGATGCTCAATTCCTCGCCGGTCGGTTCGCGGCCGAAGGCGGTCTGGTAGATCTCGCGAATTCCGTCCATCACCGGCACCTCCGGCTTGGACAGGCGGTCCGCCCGGCCGTTTGCGACGGCGAGCTTGCCCTTCACGTCGGTGGAATTCATCAGGTGCAGGCTCTGGGCCAGACTCGATCCCTGGACCCGCTCGCATTCGCAGACGCTCGCGCCCTCGGGACGGCCGAACACCTTGAGAAACGCCGACGACTTGTTGTAGCTATTGTCCGGCAGGGCGATGGCCCGCGTCCCGGGCGGCAGATCGGGAAAGTCCGTTTTCGCCTCCGTGAGCCCGTCGATCGCGTCCAGCAGGACCTCGGCCGGCAGGCGCTTCGGGTAAAAGTGCGAGAAATTCTGGTGATCGACCGCGTTGTGTTCGTTCGGCTGCTCGCTGAGCTGGTAGGTTTGGCTCTGGGCGATGACCCGCACCACGGCCTTCAGGTCGAAGCCGCTCTCGATGAAATATTTCGACAGCGCGGCCAGCAATTCCGGGTTCGTCGCCGGGTTCGTGTCGCGCAGGTCGTCCTCGGGCTCGACGAGGCCGCGCTTGAAGAAGTGCTTCCAGTAGCGGTTCACCAGCACGGTGGCGAAGAAGGGATTCGACTTCTCCGCCATCCAGTCCGCCAGCGTAAGCCGGGGATCCTCGTCCGGCGAAATCTCCGGCGGCGCCTGGCCGAGGCCGGCGGGACGGACCTTGTCGCCGGTCTTCTTGTTTTCCACCTCGGCGATGCCGCGCTTGTGGAAGATCAGGTCCTCGCCCGCGACGGCCGTCGGTTTGCGGCCCACCTGACTGAAAAAGGCCGACAGCGCGTAGTAATCGTTCTGGCTCCAGCGCTCGAAAGGATGGTGATGGCATTGCGCGCACTGCATCCGCACGCCGAGGAAGAGTTGGGCCACGTCCTCGAGCTGCTGGTTCGGTTCCTTGACCCGCTTGTACCAAGCCACCGGCGGATTCGACACGATCGTGCCCGTCGCACCCAGCACCTGCCGCACGATCTCGTCATAGGGCACATTGGCCAGCAGGCTGTCGCGCATCCAGGCATGGAAGGCGAAGTTCGCCATGATGTCCGCCTTGTCCTCGCGCCGGTTTTTCAGCAGCGCCGTCCACTTGTTCGCGAAGAAGTCGGCGTAGTCCGGGCTGTTCAATAGCGACTCAATGGCCAGGTCGCGCTTCTTCGGATCCTGGCTTTCCAGAAAGGCCTTCGTCTCCTCGACCGTCGGTAGCCGGCCCCCGATGTCGAGCGAGACCCGCCGCAGGAAGGTCTCGTCGTCGCATGCCGGTGAGGGGGGAATTCCCAGCGTCTTCAGGTTCGCGAAGACCAACTCGTCGATGAAATTCTTGGCTGGCGGCAGGGTATCCACCGGAGCGCCGAGCGGGATCGCAATGTTGAACACCGAGACAAACCCCGAATACCGTACCATCACCGCCACATTGCCCGGCAGGTCGAGCGTCTTCACCAGGCCTGTCCCCGACGCCTCCGCCATGTTGCGGTCATTCGCCTCGTAGAGCGCCATGCCGGTGACGTCCCTCGTGCTGCCGTCCGAGTAGCGGGCCGTGACCTTCAGCGCCTGCGAGGCATTCACCGGCATCGTTTTCCGGTTGGGCGAGACGTCGATGCCCACGAGCTTGGGATCGTTTTCCGCCCCGTAGGGCATCCCCTCGCTGACCCAGCGAACCAGTGTGCGATAGCCTTCCGAATCCGGGTCCAGCTTCTTGCCGCCGCCGTGCGGGACGATGTTCGCCGCTTTCAGCATCAGCAGGCTCTGGTCCGGCGCCGGGGGAAAGACCCGCCGTCCCCGGCCCGATTTCACGATTTGTTCATAGTCCAGCTCCGGCTCGAATCCGAGGAGCGACAGCAGAAAGCCACGCTGACCCGTGATCGCCTTGGCATGGCACGCGCCGGTGTTGCAGTCCGCCTTCGTCAGGATGGGGACGATGTCGTTGACGAAATTCAGCGGCTTCTTGGCCGGCGTTTCCTCCGCGGAGGAAAAAAGCGGCGCCGACAGCGCCAGGAGAAAGCCGGGCACGAGGCGGGACCAGGGGCGAAAGATCGTGGTCATGCGGGCGAGGGTGAAAAGCCGCTTTCGGGGCCTGCGAAAAGGATAGAGCGATTCCGAGACGGCAAAATCGCCGAATCACGCCACCGGCGCCGGCGTCATCGCGCCACGGACGCCCGTCCTTCGCCGACGTTTCATGCCCCGACCCAACAGGGTTGAGTCGATCACCCAACCCTGTTGGGTCGGAATCGCCGCGACTGGCGCATCGGTCGGCTCTCAGGCCGTGCGTCGCCGGGGCCGCCGACAGAGGAGAGCCAGGGACCCGCTGGCGAGAAAAACCAGAGACGCCGGCTCGGGAACGGGGGTGAAGTTCAGGTCGTAGATGCCGACATTCTGACCGACGGAATTCGTGACCGTGTTCGGTCCGTTGTCATAGACGAAACTGAAGACGCTCCCGCCATTGAGGTAACTGACATTGACGGCTCCTTCGAGGTCGTTCAGGCCCAGAGCGGGAATGGCGTGGGAATCTCGTGGAAGCGTTCCGTCCCAGGCCTGAACCACATTGCCGAGAATCGAGTGGGTCGGCGATGACCGCCCGGTGGTGATCACCTCGGTGATTGTTGGGGAACCGGAAAAGGTCATCCGGTCGTTGTAGTTGACCAGCGAGGAGTTGTTGGTGTTGTAGGTCGTGTCGATGTCGAAGAATTGAAAACTGAACGCGCTCAGCTCCACCGGGTTGGTCGTCCCGGTCTCGAAAAAGCTCAGGGTGACCGTGATCGACTGGCTGGACGAGTCGGTGTAGTCGATGTTGCCGAACTGGAGAAATTTTTCCCCATAGGGACTGTTGGCGTCGACCTCGCGGATCCGGGGCGCGTAAGACTCGAAATAGGAGGTGTCGCCCGTCACCGCGACGTTCACGTCGACACCGCTCCCGTTCACATTGGTGAAGGTGCCATTCAGGGTTCCGTCGGCCCAGTCGGAGGTGTCGTAGAGATCCCAATCCAGCAGGAATTGGGCATGAACGACACCTGGGAGGAGCAGGCTGACGAAGGCCAGCGCCAGTGCCAGTAGTTGGTTGTGGGTCCGTTTCTTCATTTTTCGGGTGAAATTAGGCGCGTCCAAAATTAATAGAAAATATGATTTTTACAATTATTTAATTTTTCAGGTCTGGAAAGGGGCTTGGCGGGAGGTGGCGAAGCCGCAATCATCGGCCGCAGGCGGCACGTTGAAGCCGGTGGCCGAGATCCGCCAACGGGCCGATATTCTACCCCGATGTTTTGGGTCGCCGGGATGGCCGGGTTGGCCGGGACCCTTTTCCATCCTTTTTTGATCAAACGATCATCCCGGCCGCGACGGTCTCGTTCGTGTGGGTATCGACGAGGATGAAGCTGCCGGTGATGCGGTTGCGTCGGTAGCTGTCGTAAAGCAGCGGCGCCGAGGTGCGGAGGGAGATGCGCCCGATGTCGTTCAGGCCGAATTCGAGGTCGTCCTCGATTTTGTGAAGGGTGTTGATGTTGACCTTATAACGAACCTCCTGAACCATGGCCTTCACCTCCTTTGTGGTGTGGCGGAGAATGTATTTGCCCCGCGAGGCGAGCCTGGACTTCTCCGAGAACCAACAGATCATGGCGTCGATCTCCTGGCTCTTTTGGGGCTGGTTGTTCGGTTTCACGATCATGTCGCCGCGGCTGATGTCGATCTCGTCCTCGAGGGTGATCGTCACCGAAAGCGGCGCGAAGGCCTCCTCGGCCGGCCCTTCGAAGGTGTCGACCGAGCGGATGCGGCTGGAAAATCCCGACGGCTGCACCACGATCTCGTCGCCCGGCTTGAAGACGCCGCCCGCCACCCGGCCGGCGTAGCCGCGATAGTCGTGGTATTCGTCGGAGTGCGGGCGAATGACCCACTGCACGGGGAAACGCGCATCGACGTGATTGTGGTCGGAGCCGATGTAAACGGTCTCGAGATGGTAGAGCAGGTCCGGTCCGTGGTACCAGGGCATCTTGTCGGATTTCGTCACCACATTGTCGCCGTGGAGCGCCGAGATGGGGATGGCGGTGATGTCGACGAGATTGTCGAGACGGGAGGCGAAACGGCGGAATTCCTCGACGATCCTGTCGAAGGCCTCCTGGTCGTGGTCGACCAAGTCCATCTTGTTGACCGCGAGCACGACATGCCGGATGCGCAGCAAATCCGCGATGAAGGCGTGACGGCAGGTCTGCTCGATCACCCCGAGCCGGGCGTCGACGAGAATGATGGCCAGGTTCGCCGTCGAGGCGCCCGTCACCATGTTGCGCGTGTACTGGATGTGCCCGGGCGTGTCCGCGATGATGAACTTGCGCTTCGGCGTCGCGAAATAGCGGTAGGCGACATCGATGGTGATGCCCTGCTCGCGCTCGGCCCGCAGCCCGTCGGTCAGCAGCGCCAGATTGACGTTTTCGTCGCCGCGCTGCTTCGAGCTGCGCTCGACGGCCTCCATCTGGTCCTCGAAGGTGTTCTTCGAATCGTAAAGCAGCCGCCCGATCAGGGTCGACTTTCCGTCGTCAACGGAACCGGCGGTCGTGAACCGGAGCAAATCCATGTCGAGATAGCCGGCGGTCGATTGCGCCGATGGTGGTGAATCTGGAAAAATCAAATCGTTGGGCATCGGAAAAGGGTGGGAAGGTAAAAGGTGGGAAGGTAAAAGGTTACCGAGATGAGCGATGAACGCGCAGGGTTTTGGCGAGAGACTCGATGCCCCTGGAGATTTTTTTTGCTTCGGCGCGCTTGTGTTGGGCCGTTTCGGCGGGGAGGTAACTAAGATCCTCCGCCAGATAGCACATGCTCCGCACTTCGCCGCAGGAGCCCTTGGCCGTGTCGAGAAAACGGGCGAAATCCGCCGGTGTGCGCCGTTCGAATCCCTCGGCGATGTTGTTCATCACCGAAACGCCCGCACGCTGGATCTGGTCACGAAATCCAAAGTCGCGTTCGGCCGGCGTCTCGGCGCCGAAAGCCCGGTAAATCTCCACCGCCTGCACGCGCGCCTGCTGCCAGATGCGAAGGTCTTCGAACTCACGCGCAAAATTGTCACTATCCTGATTCATCGTGTTTCTCCTGGTTTGGTTTTCAATTCTTGTTGTTTCGCCATCCCCTTGCCACCGTTCACTTTTTACTTTCCCACTTTCCGACTTTTTACTGCCGCTTCGCGGCCTAGAAATACCCTTCCTTCTTCCGATCCTCCATCGCCGTCTCGGACCGTTTGTCGTCGGCGCGGGTGCCGCGCTCGGTCTGGCGGGCGGTGGCGACTTCCTGAATGATTTCGTCCAGCGTGGCCGCGGTCGACTCCACCGCGCCGGTGCAGGTGGCGTCGCCGATGGTGCGAAAGCGCACCCGCCGGTGATCCACCGTTTCCTCGGCGCCCACGGTCACGAATTCCGTCACCGCCAGCCAGGCGCCGGCGCGCTTGAAGACGTCGCGCTCGTGCGAAAAATACAGGTTCGGCAGCGGGATGTCCTCGGCCTTGATGTACTGCCACACGTCCATCTCCGTCCAGTTGCTCAGCGGAAAGACGCGGAAATGTTCGCCGTGATGTTTCCGGCCGTTGAAGATGTTCCACAGCTCGGGGCGCTGGTTTTTCGGATCCCACTGGCCGAAGTCGTCCCGGTGCGAAAAGAAGCGTTCCTTGGCGCGCGCCTTTTCCTCGTCCCGCCGCCCGCCGCCGAGACACGCGTCGAACCGGTTTTCCTCGATCGCTTCCAGCAGCGTCACGGTCTGGATGGCGTTGCGGCTGGCGTTGGGGCCCTTTTCCTCACGCGCGGTGCCGCGGTCGATCGAGTCCTGCACCCGGGCGACGATCAACTGCGCGCGCAGGTCGGCCACGAAACGGTCGCGGTATTCCAGCGTTTCCGGAAAGTTGTGACCCGTGTCCACGTGCAGCAGGGGAAAAGGCAGGCGCGCGGGGTGGAAGGCCTTGCGCGCCAGATGGGCCATCACGATGGAGTCTTTCCCGCCCGAAAACAGCAGCGCCGGCCGCTCGAACTGCGCCGCCGTCTCGCGGAGGATGAAGATCGCCTCCGACTCCAACTGCTTGAGGTGGTTGACCTGGTAGGAATGTATCTGGGTGTCCATGGGTTTCGAAAAAAATGCCGTTCGCGATGGCCTCTGGTTGGCGCTCTCCTCGTCGATCGCGCCGGTTTCGGTTCCGGTCATCCGCGCCGGATGCGGTCCGAGACCGCGTCGTGGAGCCGCTTCATCGAGGTTTCCTCGTCCTCGGACTCGGTGTCGAGAACCAGGTCCGGACGTTCCGGTTCCTCGAAGGCGGAATCCCTGCCGGTGAAGTGCCTGACTTCGCCCGCTTTCGCTTTCGCGTAAAGGCCTTTCACGTCCCGTTCCGCGCAGGTCTCGAACGAGGCCCTCACGTAAACCTCCAGCAGGTCCGCGTCTCCCACGATTTCCCGGGCCATCGCCCGCAGGTCGTTCCTCGGGGTGATGAAGGACACCAGCGTCACCACGCCGGCCTCGGCGAAGAGCTTCGCCACCTCGGCCACGCGCCGGATGTTCTCCGAGCGGTCTTCGTCGGAAAAGCCGAGGTTGCGGTTCAGTCCCGAGCGCACGTTGTCGCCGTCGAGCACCTTCACCAGAACCCCTTCGCCATGGAGGCGGCGCTCCAGCAGGCGCGCCAGCGTGCTCTTTCCCGACCCGCTCAAGCCATAGAGCCAGACGACCAGCCCGCGCTGGCCGAGGAGGTCTTCCTTCGCCTCGCGGGGCAGCATTCGGTCAAAAGTCGGGTGAAGGTGGTCGGGCACGGGTCTGAAGGTGCGAGGGCGGGAAATGGGAGATGAAGAAGAAAAAGGTGCGGACGCCGCTGAGTTCGGGCGATTTTCGGCGGGGTACTCTTAAATCACAAAGTCCGCGTTTTCGTGAAGGCCGCACTCGCGTTTCAGGCCGAAAAAGCGCGTCTCCTCCGGGGTGAGGCCGTCGGTCAGGCGGCGCGTGGTGTGCCAGTCGCCGATCGAGACGTAGCCCTCCTCCCAGAGCGGATGATAGGGCAGATCGTGCGCCTTGAGGTAGTCGAAGATGTCCTTGTCCGACCAGTCGAGGATGGGGTGGACCTTGATCCGGCCGTCCGAAACGGCGAGGACGGAGAGGTTTTCGCGGCTCTTGCTCTGCTGGCGCCGCAGGCCGGTGAGCCAGGATTCGACGCCCAGCTCCGCCAGCGCGCGGCGCATGGGCTCGACCTTGTTGATCTGGTTGTATTTCTCGATGCCGTTGAGCCCCTGTTCCCACAGCTTTCCGTAGCGGCGCTCCTGCCAGGCGGGGCTCATCGCGGCGCGGTAAACTTTCAGGTTCAGCGACAGCGACTCGGAGAGCCGGTCGATGAATTCGTAGGTCTCCGGGAAAAAATAGCCGGTGTCCACGAGGATGACCGGGATCTCCGGCGCCAGCCGCGTCACGAGATGGAGCGACACCGCCGACTGCGCGCCAAAGCTCGAAGCCAGCGCCACGCGGCCGGGAAAAGTCTCCAGAGCCCACGCGATGCGATCCTCGGGCGGGGAGGACTCGAGACGGGCATTGATCGCTTTCAGATCGAAGCCAAAACGCCCCTCGGCCACCGCGATCGGATCGGCGGGGGCTTGATCGACAGGGACTTGATCGGAAAGAGCCGTCATTTTGGACAAAACACCCTATTCCCTATCGGTTTAATCGGGAATAGGCGGCTTTGATCGGTAAACCCTCGCCCCCTCGCGGTCAAACGCGATTTTTCTCCCCGAACCGCCCGGGCCGATCAATGAACGACTCCGCCCGCTCCCCAAAACGGCCCCACTCGACAGGGTTGACTCCTCGACCTAACCCTGTTGGGTGCGGCCCTTTTTTTGCGGGTCACTTGAAAAGCGGCACGAAGGTGTCGATCAGCTTCTTGCCCTCCTCGATGACGGTGGCGGGCGCCTGGGTCGGGTTCTTCAGCGCTTCTTTCGCGGTGTCGATCGCCTTGCCGGGGATTTCCTCCACGATTGTCTCGGCCGCCGCGGAAACGAGGCGGGCGCTCAGGTCCTCGCGGGGCTGGTCGAGGGTGCCGGCGACTTTCACCGGGGTCCAGAGAAAGCCGCGGTCGGAGCGGACGAACACCTTTTGCTCGGCGCCGGGGATCCACTGCAGGGTTCCCGGGGTGACGCCGAGATGGAGGTCGCCCTCGATGGCGCGGCCGTCGATGACGAGGCTGCCCTCGAGCCGGGAAAGGCCGTTGCTCTGGATGACGATGTTGGTCAGGACGACACGGTCGCCGGTCCGTTCGAAGTCGGCGCGCGTTTCGTTGAGGGGGAGGCGCTTGAAGCGCGGGTTCTTCGTGTATTGGGACACTTTCTCGAGCACCGGGAGGCCCGTCAGCTCGCCGTCCTTGAGATTGAGGGTGCCGCTTTGCACGAGAGCGCCCGGTTTGCCCGCGAGCCGGACATTTCCGAAAACGATGCCGCTCAGCTTGTCGCTCCAGTCGGGGCCGGCGATTTTTTTGACGTCGAGGTTGTCGAGGTCGATCTGGAGCTCGAGGGAGACGCCGTCCTTCCCGGTTTTCACCACGCCGTCGCCGTCGAGCCGGGCGCCGTCCCAGGCTTCGAGGGTGGCGTTGTGGATGAAGAGGCCGGCCGGCTGCCACCGGAGGGAGAAGCGCTCGATTTTCATTTCCGGCTGTGAAACGACCCGCATCCGGCCGCCGGTGGCGTCGATGTCCCAGCCGGACCCGGCGGCCTCGGCGAGGCGGCCGCGCACGCCGTCGAGGGCGAAGACGGCGTCCTTCCGCTCGTTGAGAACCGCGACGTTGGCGGCGTCGACACGGATTTCGCCGAGCGAGATTTTTTCCGGCACGAAGCGGCGCAGCCAGGCCGGGCCTTCCGGAGCCGGCGCGGGGCCGGAGGCGGCGGTGGGCCGGTCGTCCCAGGCGCCGGCGAGGCGGTCCCTCGAAAACTCGAGACTGAGGCGGTTCACGGTGATTTCGGGGATCTGCCAGGCCTGGTCGGCGATGCCGCCGAAGCTCGCGCGCAGCCCGTCGAGATCGAGGCGGGCCTGCGCGGCGTCCTCGTATCCCCGCGAGCGAAAACCGTCGGCGAAGACCGAGGATCCTTCCCACTTGAACGAAGGCAGCTCGACTTCGGCCTTCAGTTTTTCGGCGACCCTTCCGGCGAGCCAGGCGCGGAATTTTTCGCTGTTGCGGTAGTTTTCCAGCCATTGCGTCAGGCCGAAAACGGCGACGAACAACACCACGAGCATGAGGGCGCCGCCGATCAGCACGCCTTTGAGGACGCGATTGCCGGTCGATCGGCGGCCCGGGCTGGCGGCGGAGTTCTGGGGAGGTCGGCGGCGGCTCATGGCCGGCATGCTACACCGCGCGGGGGGGGATTTCCGTCAAAAAAATTCGTGGTTTCCGCGGCGGCGGCCTTGTAGAGTCGCGAACCATGCTGGAACTGCGCGACGTCAATTTCACGATCCAAAAAGGGGAGGAGTCCGTCAATCTCCTCGATCGCATCAACCTGAAGGTTCCAGCCGGGCATTTCATGGCGATCGTGGGGCCGTCGGGATGCGGAAAATCGACGCTGCTCAAGCTCATCGCGGGGATCAATGTCGAGAGCGAGGGCACCATCCACTGGCAGGGCCGAAATCTCTCGACCGAGGGGGATCTGGAGCCGGCGGAGATCGGTTACGTGCCGCAGTTCAGCATCGCCTACGACCACCTGACGGTCGAGGAGAGCGTCGAGAGCGCGGTGAGGCTGCGGGTGAAGACGCGGCGGCGCTCGGAGTTTCACGACCTCGTCGACCGGGTGCTGATGCAGACGGGACTCGACGCGCTGCGCAACCGCCCGGTGAAAGTCCTCTCCGGCGGCCAGAAACGCCGGCTCTCCCTGGCGATGGAGCTGGTGACCGACCCGGTGCTGCTGCTCGCCGACGAGGTGACGAGCGGCCTCGACCCGAAGAGCGAGCGCGAAATCGTCAAGCTGCTCTACGAGCTGAGCCGGAAACACAGCCGCATCGTGGTGAACGTGACCCACAGCCTCGCGAACCTGGAACTCTACGACTCGGTGCTGGTGCTGCACGAGGGCCGCGTGGCCTACCACGGTCAGCCGCGGGCGCTGGACCACTATTTCAGCGTGGACGAGGCCGAGGAGGTCTATCCGCGGCTCGCCAAGCGGGACGCCGAGGACTGGCGGGCGAGCTGGGAAAAGCACCGGGGCGACTACTACGAGGCGCTCGAGTCGGCGGCGAAGGCGACCGCGGCGGAAACCGGCGCGGCCGGCGACGGCATCCCGCTGGACCAGGCCGCCGCGGCGGCGACTCCGGGCGCGGTGGCGCAGTTTTTCGCGTTGTTGTTCCGCCGCTGCAGGATTTTCGCGCGCGACGGCGGGCAGCTCTTTCTGCAGATCGCGATCCTGCTCGGGTTTCCGGTGCTGGTGATCCTCTTCGCGCTGGACGGCGTCGGCGAGGTTCGCCGTCTGTCGGAGGCGGTGCCCACCACCGTCGAGGAGTTCCAACTGGAGAAGGAGATCGTCGAGCACAACCTCAATCTCGGGGGCCTGGTGTCCGGCCTGGTGATGTTCCAGGTTATCCTGCTGACCCTGATGGGGTCGAACAATTCCGCGCGCGAGATCGCGGGAGAGCGGCTGATTTTCGAAAAGGAAAAACTCGGCGGCGTGCGTCCCGCGACCTACCTCGCGAGCAAGGTGGCCTTTCTCGGCGGGCTGGTTTTCGTCCAGTCGTTCTGGATGGCGGTCTTCGTGCAGAAAATCTGCCACATTCCGACGCAGTCCTTCGTCCCCCAGCTGGCCCTGCTCTTTCTGGTCAACGCGGCGATGACGTCGATCTGCCTGGGCATTTCGTCGATGGCGAAAACGGCCGACCAGGCGTCCCTGCTCAGCGTTTACCTCGTCGGCTTTCAATTGCCGCTATCGGGCGCGGTGCTGGCGCTGCCCAAGGTGGCGGGCTGGCTGACGCGGCCCTTCATCTCGGCTTATTGGAGCTGGTCGGGAGCGATGAATTCGCTGGAACCCGGATTTCGCAACGCGGTGGACAAGGTCACCGAAACGTGGCTCGCGCCCGTGCCGCTCTGCTTCGCCGTGCTGATCCTTCACCTCGCGGCCGGGCTGTTCGTCGCGTGGATCGGCGTCAAAAAATCCCGCTGGGAATAACCCGCCGGCTTCCCCGGGAAAAGCGGGCCTTGCGCGATTTCGTGCCTAAGGTTTAGGTGAGCTTCGTCGTATCGAACCGGACGGCGAGGGGTCTCGCACCCGGCCGCGGTTCATCCCCCGACCCGTTTTGTCATGAAAACGCCCCGAATCTCCCGCTGGACGCTCGCCCTCCCGCTGTTCGCCGGACTCGCCCTGCCGACGACGCATCGCGCGGACAGCATCAAGATCACCGGCCGAAGCTATGACGACGCGGAAATGATCGACCTCGCGCCGGAGGGGATCGTTTACAAGACCGGCGGCGGCAATGTGGTGATGCCCTGGGACGAGGCGGGCCCCTTTCAGTTCGCCAAGATCAAGACGGACTTCGCCGAGGCCTTCGAGAATCTCCGGACCGGCGCCTATTGGATCGAGGGAACCATTTTCGAACGCCACAAGGACGGCTTCATCATCCAGAACACGATCGACACGGCCGTCGCCGAGGCCGACTCCGGGAGCGAGGGCGAAAAAGGCGGGGAAGAGACGAAGGCGGAATACAAGAACGGCGCCCGGAAACTGAGAGGGCTCGTCATCGTGCCCGATCTGCCCGACCCGGTGCTGCGCAAGGTGGACGACGCCATCGCCATCCCGGTTTACCGCACCGGCAGCTACACCTACGACGCCGGGTTCAATCTGGCCAAGGAAATTCCCCGCTGCTCGGTCAAAAAACCCGAATGGGCCCAGGAACGCGAGTGGACGAATCTGGAGGGAAACAAGCTCGTCGCCAAGGTCATCGCCGTGAAGGAGG
Organism: Akkermansiaceae bacterium; assembly: GCA_024233085.1. Classification (GTDB taxonomy): domain Bacteria; phylum Verrucomicrobiota; class Verrucomicrobiia; order Verrucomicrobiales; family DEV007; genus JAEUHH01. The sequence continues at coordinate 171,109 of JACKQC010000003.1, read as the reverse complement.
ACAAGTGCCTTTTCTCCAGCAACGGCAAGACCTTTCCCTACGTCATCGCCCAGCTCAGCGAGCCGGACCGCGAACTGATCGCGAAGTTCGAGAAATACGCGCTCAAGCTGCCGATTTTCTAAGGACGCCGGGAAGGCGTCAGTGCATCTCCGCCTCCGCTTCCTCGGGGGAAACTCCCGTCGCCGCGCCCGATTCCTCCTCGTCGGCCTGCAGGATGAATCGCGGCCGGAAATGCCGGGTCACGGGAAGAAACAGCACCGCGAGGACGAACATCGTCACGGCGAAGAACAGGAAAAACCCCGTGCTCGACAGATTCAGCGGACTGTCTTCCCCTTTTACCAAAAGGATCACCAGGGCGGCGAACCAGTTCCCGACCCACACCGACAGGAGGAAGAAGGTCATGACCAGCGATTTCATTCGCGGCCCCGCCTGGGTGTAGGCGAATTCGAGGGCGGTCACCGAGACCATCACCTCCGAAGCGGTTTGAAAGGCGTAGGCCAGCACCTGCCACCAGATCGTCGGCGTCTCCCCGGCGGCGATGCGCGACTCGATCCAGGCCGGAATCAGGAAGGAGGGCACCGCCAGAAACAGGCCGATCGCGATCTTGCGGAGGTCCGTCAGGCGAAAGAGCCGGTTCAGCGCGGGATAAAGCGTGAAATTGAAGAGCGGAACCATCACGAGGATGAAAAACGGGTTCAGCGCCTGGAATTGCGAAGGCAGGAACTCGTGACCGAAGACGCGGGTGTCCATCTTCATCGCCTGTTCGACCCAGGTTGAGGCATTCTGGTCGAACAGCGCCCAAAACATCGCGATGAAGATGAAATAGATCACCGCCATCCGCCGGAAGAACACCCGGTTCTCCCGCGTCAGCACCTCCGCGATGAACCGCTCTTTTCCGACCGGCGGGATGTGCACGAAGTGGTTCCGGCCCATCCAGAAAATAACGGTCGCGATCAGCATCAGAATGCCCGGCACGCCGAAGGCCCATCCGGGACCGACCTTTTTCAGAATCAGCGGCGTCGCCAGGCTTGAGGCAAAGGCCCCCAGATTGATCGCCACGTAGAACCACCCGAACGCGCGCGACACCAGGTGGCCGTTCCGGTTGCCGAACTGATCGCCCACATGCGCCGACACGCAGGGCTTGATGCCTCCGACGCCCAGGGCGATCAGGCCCAGCCCGAGCGCCAGCCCGAACCGCGTCTCGTCCAGCGCCAGGGTCAGGTGGCCCAGACAGTAGACGATCGACAGCACGATGATGGTCCGGTACTTGCCCAGCCAGACGTCCGAGACGATCGCGCCCAGCAACGGAGTCAGGAAGGCGACCCCCACGAAAAAGTGAATCCAGAAATCCGCCGCCCCCGCGCTCATCGGCGCCGGCTCCCCGTTCACGCCCTTGAGATATTTGGTCATGAAGACGAGCAGGATCGCCTTCATGCCGTAGAAGCTGAAACGCTCGGCCGCGTCGTTTCCGATGATGTAGGGAATGCCCGAGGGCATCCGGTCGGTGACGGCGGGAGCGGTGCGGTAGTTGGCCATGGAGCGGACCTTTTACCGCTTCTCCGCCGATTCGGCAAACCCATCCGCCTCTCGATCGCGGACTCGACACCCGCCCGGTCGCGCCTCCATGGTTCGCTCCGATGAAACGACTCGCCCCTTTGCTCCTCACCCTCGCTCTCGCCGGATCCCTCCGCGCCGGAACCGTGGTCCGCGTCGCCGAAAAGGCCGGCCTGCGCGAGCCTTTCGGAACCGCGTTCGACGCCTCGGATCGCCTGTGGATTGTCGAAATGGTCTCCGGCAACCGCGTTTTCCGCGTCGATCCCGACGGCGGCGTGACGCATTTCGCCGGGAAACCCGATCCCGGCTATGCCGGCGACGGCGGTCCCGCGATCGAAGCCCGGTTCAACGGGCCGCACACCCTCGTCGTCCGGCCCAACGGCAACCTGCTCATCGCGGACACCTGGAACGGCGTCGTTCGCGAAATCGACACCCAAACCGCGATGGTGAGCACGCTCGAGGGCTGGCGCGCGCCGAAGGGCCGGGAACGCGGCAACGGCCCCTACTGCATCGCCCTCTCGCCCGACGGGGCAACGCTTCACATCGCGAATCTCAGCCAGGTTTTCGCCCTCGATCTCGCCACCCATCGGTCAAAAGTTGTCGCCGGCAACGGCGGGAAGGGTGTTCCCGAGGACGGCGCCGTCGCCACCGAGGCGCCCCTCGTGGACCCCAGGGCCGTCGCCGCCGACCGGCACGGAAATGTCTACATCCTCGAGCGCGGCGGACACGCCCTGCGCGTGGTCGATGCCGCCGGGAAAATCCGCACCGTCGTCAACCGCTCCGGCGCCAAGGGAAACGGCGGCGACGGTGGCCCCGCCCTCGACGCCACCCTGAACGGCCCCAAGCACCTTTGCATCGACCCGAAGGACGACAGCGTCATCATCGCCGACGCCGAAAACCACGTCATTCGCCGCTACGACCCCGCGACCGGAAAAATCGAGCGTCTCGCCGGTTCGGGCAAAAAATCCGCCGAAGGCGTCGGCGGCGATCCGCTCGCCTGTGGCCTCGCCCGGCCGCATGGAGTCACGATCCATCCCAGGACCGGCGAGCTTTACATCACCGACAGCTACAACAACCGCCTGCTCCGCATTTCCCCCTGAGCCGTCAGGGTCACGAATTCCGGTCGAACCGGGAACCGGTGCAAAAAACAAGGCGGCCCGACTGACGATTCCACAAGAAACCCCCGAAACTTGCAGAAGCGCTATTCCAGTCGGACCGCCTCAAAATGATTTGGAGCGGCTCGAGGAGAGCCGTTCGCCCGAGGGCGAACGAGCGGATTATTTCCGCAAATGCCTCCGCCCGCAACCGGAATTTTCTCCGCGACCGCCGCCCCGGTTCGTCCGGCCCGGCGGGTGGCGTTTTGCCCGCTTTCGGCTTATAGTCGCGCCATGGACTTCCTCAAATCCGTGTTCACCTCCCCGGCCTTCTTCGGATTCGTCGGCGGACTCGTCGTCGGCCTCGGCTTCTTCGCCAGCGCCGTCTGGAACCATTGGAAGACCAAGCGCGAGCTGAAACGTTACCAGCGACACCTCAGCGACAAGCTCGAAATCGAGGCCGAGCACGTCTCCGGCCTCCGCGGCAAGCTCGACGAACTCCGCACCGAAAACGAAAACCTCCGCCTGAAGGTCAGCAGCGGCCCCATCCAGGACAGCGCCCAGCAACTCGAGCGCGAACTCGAAATCTACGCCCGCGCCGAAAAAGCCATGGTCCTGCGCGCCCCCGGATTCGCCCAGGCCTGGGAGAGCGCCAAGGAAGCCGCCCACGAGGAAATCCGCGAGGAGGAGCGCGGCAAAAGCCTCCCGCGCCGCATCTTCCGCAAATTCTTCTCCTCCACCGCCGAGCCCGCCAAGCAACTCACCGTCAAGGAATCCGAGCCCGCCGCCGCCGGCGCCGCGAAACCCGCGCCGACTTCCGCCGAAAAGATCGAAACCGCCGCCGAAACCGAGGCTTGAACCGGGTCCGCCGACCCGCGCGCACGACCGCCTTGTCACCCCGTCCATGATTCTCGATCTCCCGGACCGCGACTTCGCCGGCTACATCTTCGACTGCGACGGCACGCTGGTCGATTCCATGCCCCTGCATTTCCGGGCCTGGAACGCCAGCTTCCGCCATCACGGCGCCCCGTTCGAATGGACCGAGGAACGCTTCTACGCCGGCGCCGGCGTGCCCGACCGCGAGATTGTCGCCGCGCTGAATGCCGAGTTCGACTGTGACCTCGACGGCGACGCCGTGCACGATTTCAAAGCCGCCTGGTTCGTCGACCACCTGACCGAGCTGACGGCCGTGGCCGCCGTCGCCGAGATTGTCCGCGACCTCCACGCCCGCGGCGCCGCCATGGCCGTCGCCACCGGCAGCGACCTCGCGATCGTCGATCCCGAGCTGCGGCACGTCGGGCTGCGCCACTTTTTCGAAATCATCGTCACTCCGAAGGACGTGAAACGCGGAAAGCCCGCCCCCGACATGTTCCTGCTCGCCGCGGAGAAACTCGGCGTCGCGCCCGCGGGGTGCCTCGTCTTCGAGGACGGCCAGGCCGGTCTCCAGGCCGCCGAGGCGGCGGGAATGGCGAGCGTTTTCGTCCCCAGCGCCCCGGCCCCGACCAGACAGGGTTGACTCACTGACCTAACCCTGTTGGGTCCGGGCTGTGGCATGGCCATCCTGGCCATGTTTTCGCGGAGGGGGCTGCTCTCCGGAAAACCCGCCTTTCAACCGCCCGAGGTGGCCGACCCGGAAGCGCCATTGACGACACCGGCTCCCGCGCCGTAGGATGCCCGCACGATGAAAAAGCTCCCGATCTCCGTCGTCGCCGTCGCCGCGCTCGCGCTCGCCGCCTTGCTCCTCCACTCTCCCGCCGAGGCTCGCACCTGGACCCAGGCCGCCACCGGCAAGACGCTCGAGGGCGATTTCGTCAAGGTCGAGGGCGACAAAGTTATCATCAAAAACACCGCCGGCGCCTCGATTCCGGTTCCGATCGCGATGCTGTCGAAAGACGACCAGACCTTCATCGCCGAGCAGGCGAAGGGCGCCACCGAGCCCGCCGGCGAAAAACCCGCCGCCACGGCCGAGGCCGGCGGACCCATGGAAATCGAGCTTCACAAGATGCACCTCTGCTGTTCGTCCTGCGAAAACGGCGTCAAGTCCGCCGCGCGCTCCGTCGAGGGCGTCAGCGTCGATGTCGACAAAAAGGAGAGTTTCGCCACCATCAAGGCGCCGAACAAGGCCGCCGCCCAGGCCGCCATCGACGCCATCGCCGCCGCCGGTTACTGGGGCGAGTCGGACTCGCACGAGGCCGATTTCAAGGCCAAGGGCGCCGGGGGCCCGAACGTCAAGTCGATGACCGTCTCCAACGTCCACCTCTGCTGCAAAGGCTGCGTCGAAGCCGTCGACAAGGCCCTGCAAAAAGTCGAGGGCTTCGAGGAACACACCGCCAAGAACAAAGCCGAGTCCTTCGAGGTGAAGGGCGACTTTTCGCCCGCCGAAGTCGTGCGTTACCTGCGCCAGGCGGGGTTTAACGGCACCTTCGGCACCGAGTAAAAAGGCGCCTCACGGACGCCAGAGAATACAGGAGGGCTTGACCGCCGCGACCGGTTCGCCGGCCGGGGTCAGCGCCCCGCTTTCTCCGTCGATGCGGAAGACGGCCACGTTGTCGCCCGCCATGTTCGCGCAGAGCAGGTGGCGGCCGTCCGGCGTGACGAGCAGGTTCTGCGGTCCCTTGCCGAGGCTCGGGTCGATGCCCAGCAGCGTCAGGGTGCCGTCGTCCGCGATCCGGTAGCGCGCCAGGCTGTCGTGGCCGCGATTGGTGCCGAAAAGAAAGCGGCCGTCGGGCGAGATCTTCAGGTCGGCGCAGTGGCTTTTCCCGTCGAAATCGGCGGGAAGCGTGGAAATGATCTGTTTCCCGGTCAGGCCGCCGGTCGCCGCGTCGTAGTCGAAAACGGCCACCGTGTTCGCCAGTTCGTTGATCGCGTAAAGGTGTTTTCCCTTCGGGTGAAAGGTCAGGTGACGCGGTCCCGAGCCCGCCGGGAGCGCCGCGCCGGGCGGATCGTTCGGCGTCAGCGTCGCCGTCGCCGCGTCGAGCCGGTAGCTCATGATCTTGTCGATCCCGAGATCGGCCGCGTGGGCGTGCCGGTTGTCCGGACTAATCACGATGCTGTGCGCGTAGGGGCCGTCCTGCCGCTTGGGATCGACGCTTTTCCCCTCGTGCTGGAAAAAGGAAACCGCCTCGCCCAGCGAGCCGTCGGCCCGAATGGGGAGCGAGGCCACGCTGCCGCCGCCGTAGTTGGACACGAGCAGGGTTTTCGCGGTGGCATCCACCGAGAGATAGCACGACACCGATCCGCGCGCCGATTGCCGGTTCAGCAGCCGGAGCGCGCCCCGGGAATTCTCGATGGCATAAGCCGCGACCTCCTCGTCCAGGTCGTCGCCGCCGAAGGAAACGGCGTGAATGGCGTGGAGAAATTTTCCGTTCGGCGACAGCGCCATGAAAAACGGGTTCTCGATGCCGGTCGTTTTTTCCAGCGGGCTCAGCGCGCCGGTCTCCGCGTCGAGGGCGAAGGCCTGGATCGCCCCGCCCTTGGCCTCGGGCGCGAAGCTGGAGACGAAAATCGCCGGCTCGGCGGCGGCGTTGGCGGCGGAAAACAGGAGGGAAACCATCAGGAGCGGTCGGATCATCGTGCGCATGATCCGGCGATCCTATCCGCCCGTCCCGCGCCGATCAATCCCACGATCCCGTCAGGCCAGCGCCGCGACTTCGGCCGCGGGGATCGGCTGGGCCTCGTCCTCGGCGATGCGGCGCATCAGGCGGCCGGAAACTTCGTAGGCCAGTTCGACGCTGGAATTCCAGCAGGTGATGTTCGGGTAAACCTGGGCCGAGGAGGCCAGCATCACCCGGAGCCCGGGGATCTCGATCGGCGGCTTGATGGCTTCATAGCCGAGCGGGTAGATCGGCTCGACGAATGGCGCGCGAAACACCCGCGCCTCGACGATGTCTTCCGCCGTCAGGCCAAGCTCGCCATAGAGCGCGAGCAACTGCTCCGTCCAGCGCGCCGCGATCGTCGCGTCCGGCTCGGCGAACAGCGCCGTGTCCCGCCCGCCGTATTTCAGCGCGTAGGCCGCGTGCAGGCCGTCATAGTGTTCGGTCTCGACCAGCTCGGTCATTTCCACGATCCCGTCGAATTCCGTGCCCGAGTCGATCACCGGCGCCCAGTAGTAATTGTCGAGCGGCCGTTTCAGGAAGAACAGGACATTCACCACTCCCTGGTAAGGCACGTCCGGCGCCGGGACGCGGTCCTCCAGCTCCGTGCCCGCCGTCGCCGAGCGCAGGGTCGGCAGGGGGAGGGTGGAGACGGCCCAGTCGGCCTCGATTCGCGCCCCGTCGGACAGGGTCAGGTCCACGACCATACCCTGTTGGGTCAGCCGCTCGACGGCGGCGTTTTTCAAAACCGTTCCGCCGAGCGCCTCGAGGCGCGTTTCGACGGCGTCGACGAGCCGTTTCAGTCCGCCGCGCAGATAGCCGCGCTTCGCGGTGTTGCTGTCGCGCCCGAGCCGCGCCCACAGGTAGAGCGCGGGCAGCTGGTCGGCGTGTTCGTCGCCGAATTTCATCAGAAACAAGGCGCGCAGCACCTTGTCCCAGACGCGGCGTCCGTAGAGCGGGACGAGCCAGTCGCCGATGGGCAGGTTGTCGAGATCGCGGCCTTTTCCCAACTGCCGAAGCAACAAACTGACGGCGCCGAAGCGGAGGCGCTCGAAAAAGGTCAGCGGGGTGAATTTCAACAGGTCGAGCGCCCCGTTGAAACCGTGCCGTTTGCCGTCGACGACGAAACCCATCCGCGTCGGCTTCCAGTACATCTCGTCCGTCAGGTCCAGCGAGCCGATCAGGCGCAGCAGCGCGGTGTCGCTCGGCATCTGGCAGTGGTAAAACTGCTCGATGGCCCGGCCGCGCCATTCGAACCACGTGCCCAGGCCGCCGAGACGGTCCGAGGCCTCGATCAGCGTGACCCGGTGGCCGGCTTCGGCGAGTTCCAGCGCGGCGGTCAGGCCGGCGGGACCCGCGCCCAGAACGGCGACGCGTTTTGAGTCGCTGGAAAACTCAGGCATGGCGCGGGGCGGGCGTGAGGCGGTCGCGCAGGGCGAGCTTCAGGTATTGGCCGAGGGTGCGGAAGAGCTTCAGCTTGCTGGCGCTTTCCTTGCGGTCGTAGCGCAGCACCATGGGCACCTCGGCGATGACGGGCGACCAGTGGCGCAGCTTCAGCAGCAGTTCCATCATGCAGGCGAAGCCGCTTTCCTCGACCAGGCGCTCGCCCCAGTGGCGGTTGGCCTTTTTCAGCAGGCTGACACGGTAGGCGCGATAGCCGCAGGTGAAATCGCGGACGTTTTTGAGCGGAAAGACGGTCTTGAACACCACCGAGGCTCCGCGGCTGAGCAGCCGGCGAAAGGGCGGGGCCGTCTTGTCGCAGCCGCCCTCCACGAAGCGCGAGGCGATCGCGATGTCGGCGCCGTCCTGGATCGCGCTCACCAGGTCGGGGATCAAATTCACGTCGTGCGTGTCGTCGGCGTCCATCGCGATGACGACATCGTCCTCCCACGCCAACTGTGTCGCTTCGGCGATGCCGGTCTGCATGGCCTGACCGAGGCCCATGTTCTTCGGGTGTTTGAAAAGCTTCACCTTCAACCCCGGAAAGCCCGCTTCGGCGATGGCCGCCGTGTCGTCGGCCGAACCGTCGTCCACCACGCAGACCGTCACGTCGAGCCGGGTCAGGAAATCGGTCGCCGCCAGGCGCCGGAAGAGACTGGGGAGCGATTCGGCTTCGTTGTAGGCGGGCAGGACAAGGAAGGCGCGACCCACGGCGCGCGATTTGCCGCGGGCGCGGCGTTCGCCGGTCGCCGCTGGGGGCGACTTTTCCTCAAAGGGAGCGACGGCGGAGCCGGAGAGAGTCGGGGATTCGCGGTGCAGAACGGATTCCATGAGCTGTCGTTGTGTTCGTTTCGGTAATTATGAAAAATATACAATCATTTGCGAAACTGAAAAGAGGATTTTGGAAAAATCGTAATTTTGAGGAAATTCGGAGAATTGACTCACGGGCGCGGGTCCCGGTAAGGTGATGAACGTGAGAATTTTGACCTGTCGCCCAAACCCGCGGCCCCGCGAGAGGTCGTCGCTTTCGATGGCGATCGTCTTTGTCGCGATGGGGTTTGCCACGGCCTTCGCCGATCCGGAGAAACCGGAGCCGGTCGGCGCGAAACCATGGTTCAAGGAGCATCTCGCCCAGGTTCGGACCCTGCGCGCCGCGCCGCCGGGTGGAGTCGTCTTTCTCGGCGATTCGCTGACCGCTTTCTGGACGACGCAGGGAGTCGGCTCATGGACGCTCGATCTGAAGGAGGCCGGGTTTTCTCCGGTGAACCTCGGCATCGCCGCCGATCGCGTCGAGCACATGCACTATCGGGCGAGGCTGCTCGATTTTTCCGCGGCCAAGCCCAAAGTCGTCGTCATCCTCGCCGGAACCAACAACCTCGGCAAAAACCCGCCCGACGACCCCGCCGCCGTGGCGCGCGGGGTCCGGTCGCTGGTGAAGACCCTCCGGCGGCGGAGTCCCGGCTCGAAAATCCTCGTGCTGTCCGTCCCGCCGAGCGGTTTCGAACCGGAGACCGCTCTCCGGAAAAACATCCGCGCGCTGAACGCCGCCCTCGCCGACGCCGCGAAGGAGGACGGTTGCGCGTGGCTCGATGTGCACGACCGTTTCATCGACTCGGAGGGGCGTTGGAAGCCCGGGCTCACCGTGGATGGCACGCATTTCTCGGCCCGCGGCTACGATGTTCTGGCCGCGCCGGTGAAGGAAACGCTCGCCGAGTTGATCCGTGGCGCGGAAACGCCATGACGCGCCGCGTTTTCGACCGATAGGCTCGGGGACGATCCCTATTTTCACCGATCGCTCGGTTTCTTTCCCTCCTCCCTTTCCATGAAACAACGCCTCCTCTCCACCGTCCTCGCCGGCGCGATGGCGACCCTCGCCGCCCCCCTCGCCTTTGCCCAGGATTCCGGCAAACCGGCCGCGCCGGGAAAATTCAACGTCATCTTCGTCATCTCCGACGACCTCACCTCGACCGCCTTGTCCTGCTATGGGAACGACGTCTGCGAGACGCCGAACATCGACGCCATCGCCGCGCGGGGCACGCGTTTCACCCGCGCCTATTGCCAGGGCACCTATTGCGGGCCGTCGCGGGCCTCCTTCATGTCCGGCTACTATCCGCACGCGACGGGCGTGCTCGGCTACACGAATCCGCGCCCCCAGATTGGCGACCGCGAGACGTGGTCCCAGTATTTCAAGAATGCCGGCTACTACGCGGCGCGTGTGAGCAAGGTCTTCCACATGGGCATTCCCGGCGGTGTCGAGTACGGCGGCGACGGCCGCGACCACGACCACTACAATGGCGCCGACGACGCGCTCTCGTGGACCGAGCGCTTCAACAGTCCCGGCCCCGAATGGAAGGCGCCCGGCGACGGCGAGACCCTCGAGGGCAACCCCGACGGCAAGAAACCGGTGGTCGGCGGCAACACCTTCGTCGTGGTCGCGGCGGATGACGACGATCCTTTCCACTCCGACGGCAAGACCGCGCTCAAGGCCGTCGAGCTGATCGAGACGCACAAGGACGAGCCCTTCTTCCTCGCGGTTGGCTTCGTGCGGCCGCACGTGCCCTTCGTCTCGCCGAGGAAATACCACGAGCCCTTCCTGCCCTACGACAAGATGGTCCTGCCCGAGAAGGTGCCCGGCGACTGGGACGACATCCCGAAGCCGGGCATCAACTACAAGACCAGCGAGAACATGAAGATGGACATCCGCCGGCAGAAAAAGGCCGTCGGCGGCTATTACGCGGCCGTCCGTTTCATGGACGCGCAGGTCGGCAAAGTCATGGCCGCGCTGAAGGCGGCCGGCCTCGAGAACAAGACGATCGTTATCTTCACCAGCGATCACGGCTACCATCTCGGCGAGCACGATTTCTGGGCCAAGGTCAGCCTGCGCGACGAGTCCTCCCAGGTGCCGCTCATCGTCAGCGTGCCCGGAAAAGAGCCGGCGGTGTGCGATTCCTTCGTCGAAATGCTCGATCTTTTCCCGACGACGGTGAGCCTCTGCGGTATGGATGTGCCGGCCCGTCTCCAGGGCAAGGACATTTCCAAACTGCTCGACGACCCGAAGGCGACCGTGCGCGACGCGGCCTTCAGCGTCGCGCCAACGCGCAAGGGTTTCCTGCTTCGCGAGGACAAATGGGCCTACATCCAGTACGAGGAGGACGCCTCGAAAGGCATCGAACTCTTCGACATGGACAAGGATCCGAAGCAATACACGAATCTCGCGGAAAAGCCCGAACACCAGGCCGTCGTCGCGGCGTTTAAGGAAAAGATGGCCGCCAAGCTGCGGGAGGTGCGGACGAACGATTTGGGGATTTCCCACAAGAACGAGGGGAAATGATCGCCATCGCCGAAAATGAGGGCGAAAACGCCAATGGCGTTGCGGATCATAGCCTGGCGCCGGCCAGGAAAAAGTAATCGACAGACGGCCGGGGCCGCTCACGCCTTCCGCAACAGCACCGCCTCGGTGTCGAAGTCTCCGGTCAGCACGTCGCTGAGGATCACCACCGGGTCGCCCTCCTCGACACAATCGCGCTCGTGGAGCAGGCCGATGGCTTCGTGGACGATGTCCTCGGGCGAGCCGGAAAAATCCATCCGGATCGGCGTGACGGCGCGGTTGAGAAGGAGGGCGCGGCAGACCTTCTCGTCCGGACAGAAGGCGAAGATCGGCGAATGCGTCGGTCGCTGGTGCGCCACATAGTTCGCCAGGACGCCGCGGGCGGTGAAGACGACGAGTTTCGAATCCTCCAACGAGTTCGCTAGCACGACGGCGGCTTTCACGGTTTTTTGTTTCTCGGTTTTCAGCTCGATTTTTTCGCTGAATCCGGCGCCCGGCTCGCGTTCCATGCGGCGCGCGATCCGGTCGATGACCTCGATGCATTTCACCGGGTGCTTGCCGACGCTCGTCTCGCCGGAGAGCATCACGGCGTCGGACTGCTCGAAGATGGCGTTGGCCACGTCGGTGACTTCGGCGCGAGTCGGCACCGGGTTCTCGATCATCGATTCCAGCATGTGGGTGGCGACGATGACCTTGCGGCCGATGCGGGCGCACTCCCGGAGAATGGTGCGCTGGATCACCGGCAATTCCTCCAGATAAACCTCGATCCCGAGATCGCCGCGCGCGACCATCACGGCGTCGGCGGCCTGGATGATGTCCGCCAAGTGTTTCACCGCCTCCTGGTCCTCGATTTTCGCGACGATGCGGGCGGTGCAGTCCCGCTCCTGCAGGCGATCGCGCAGATCCTGCACGTGCTGCGCGTCGCGGACGAAACTGATGGCCACAAAATCGACCTCCAGCTCGGCGGCGAGTTCGAGATCGAGCTGATCTTTTTTCGTCAGCGATGGCAGGTTCACGCGAATGCCGGGAAGGTTGATATGGCGGCGCGAGCCCATCGTTCCCTCGGTCAGGGCCTCGCAGAGCAGGCGGCCCGGCTCCTTCTTGACGACCTTGAAGTGGATGACTCCGTTGTCCACGAGCATGGTGTCGCCCTCGGAGACGTCGTCGCAGAGGCCGTCGTAGTTCGTCGTCGCGGAGGCTTCGACCGACGGCTCGAGATCGCTGTTGCGGAATTCGAAGCGATCCCCCGGCTTCAGTTCGATCCGCGCGTCGAGCACGCCGGTGCGGATCGAGGGTCCCTGGAGATCGACCAGCGTGGCGACGCCGCGTCCGAGTTCGGCCGACTGGTCGCGGACGCGCCCGACGACCTCGCGCACCCAGTCGTGCTTCCCGTGGCTCATGTTCAGCCGGAAAACATCGACCCCGGCGGCGATGAGGTCGCGAATCGTCCCGGCGGACTCGGTGGCCGGACCGAGCGTGGCGATGATCTTCGTTTTGCGGAGCATTGAAAAAGTGGCGGCGGATCGGGTGGGAAGAGGAAGCGGCGAATCGGATCGACCGAACAGCATTTTCCGAGCCGCGCCAAGCGCCGAAATCGCCTTTTGGCCCGACTCGCCCCCATTCGGCCGGGAAAAGAAGGCGGCTTGCAAAATGAGGCGGGCGAAGGACCTTGGAACACCCACCGGCACGCCGTTCCCGCCGTTTCGGGACCCAACCCTGTTGACCCGGCGACCCAACCCTGTTTGCTCCGCCATGATTTCGCGCTGTTTTTTCGTCCTGCTGGCCCTGTCCGCGCCGGTGGCCACGGCCCGGGGCGGCGACTGGCCCCATTTCCTGGGCCCGAACCACGATCTCCACTCGGTCGAGACGGGACTGATCCAGTCCTTTCCCGAGGGCGGCCTGAAAAAGCTGTGGGAATTCCCCCGGGGCGAGGGCCACGCCGCGCCCGTCGTCCTCGGCGACGCCCTGGTCTTCATCCATCAGCGGGACGGCAAGGAAATCGTCCAGTGCCTCGACGCCGCGACCGGCCAGCCGCGCTGGGATCATGCCTACCCGGTCGACATCGGGCACAGCTACGGTGTCTCCGACGCCCCGCGCTCGAGCCCGGTCATCGATTCGGCGACGGGCCTGGTATTCACGCTGGGAAACGACAGCGACCTGATCGCCCTCCACCTCGACACCGGCAAAATCGCCTGGAAGAAGAATCTCACGAAGGACTTTGGCGAGGCGCCCTTCTTTTTCGGCCGGGGCTCCTGTCCGCTTGTGCTGGGAAAACGCCTGATCGTCAATGTTGGCGCCGCCGGCGCCTGTGTGGTGGCCTTCGACACCGCGACCGGCGAGGTGCTGTGGAAGGCCGCGCACGACTGGAACGGCAGCTACGCCTCCCCGGTGCCCGGCAAGGTCAACGGCACGGACCGCGTCTTCGTCCTCGCCGGCGGCATGACCGATCCGCCGCACGGCGGCCTGATTTCGGTCGATCCGGAGACGGGCCATATTGACGACGCCGTTCCGTGGCGGTCGAAGATGTTCGCCAGCGTTCTGGCCGCCAGCCCGGTGCCCTGCGGCGAAAACCGGGTCTTCATCACCGAGGACTACGGCGAAGGCGGGGCGATGATCGAGTTCGACGAAAACTTCAAGGCGCGCATCGCGTGGCGGACCGGCGACCTGGGCTGCCAGTTTCAGACGCCGATCTATCATGACGGTCATTTGTATGGGTTCGGCGGCACGGCGGGACTGCTCCTGTGCTACGAGGCCGAGTTCGGCGCCTACCGTTTTTCCGAGCCCTTCATCCGGCTTCTCGTGTCGTGGGACGGCAGGGAGCTGCCCATGACGCTGGGAAAGGCGAGCCTCGTTCACGCCGGCGGCGTTTTCTGGTGCCAGGGCGAAAACGGCACCCTGCTGCGGCTCGACCTTTCACCCCAGGGCGGGGCGCGGGTTTTGGACAGCTTCCAGCCCTTTTACGCGCCTTCGACCTGGGCGCCGCCGGTGATCGCCAACGGTCGCCTCTACGTGAACCAGAATGCGATGGAACCGCGGCTGATCTGCTTCGACGTGCGCGCCGCCGAAAAGTGAGGGCGCCGCCGCCCGCTCACCGGCTCAGTCGGCGATCCACCGGTATCGTTGAACGAGAGCGTCCACAGACCGCCAAACTCCGTCACTGGGGCTGCCCTGAGACCCTGGGCGCCAACTCAGCGAATTCGAGAAAGGCCCGTGACCCGGTCCCGAGCCGGCAACCGCCAACGGTCAAGAATCAGGGCCAAGAATTCGGGAAGCCCGCGCTTATAGAAGCGCGGGCCTCCGGCGGCGTGAGCCGGGTGGGCCGAGGCGTCCCCGCCGAGCCGTCGTGATGCCAGATATCGTAAGAAAGTTCTCCGGCCATTCGCCGGAGCCTGGACACCCCCTTATTCTCCCTCGTGGTTGGTTTCACATGCGGACTGGAGCGGGACGAACGCGCCGGGGCCTGGCGGGCGACGCCTCGGCGGGGCCGCCTCGCCCCACCTACCTTTAGGCGGATGTCAGACGGGGCGGATTCATCACGGCCTCCCGGGTAAAGTCGACTCGTATGCCCTGAGGCCGATGAGCGATCGTCCGGCCTCCCGTCCTCTTTCCCATAGGAGTCTTTGGCGTTGAAACGGCGATGCCGATTCCATCTCCCAAAAAAGATTTTAAAAACAGAAAATAGATTGACGCCTTCAGGGGCAAAAAATAACCTCGTCGCTATGACCCCCGCTCTCCGATCTCCGCTCTCCGCTGCTCGCGGTAGCGATGATACTCGCCGCTTGTGGCGCCGTTGAATTGTTCGGGCAAAGCCCGACCTACGACTCGGGACCGACCTACGACTCGGGACCGACCTACGACTCGGGACCGACCTACGACTCGGGACCGACCTACGACTCGGGACCGACCTACGACTCGGGACCGACCTACGACTCGGGACCGACCTACGACTCGGGACCGACCTACGACTCGGGACCGACCTACGACTCGGGACCGACCTACGACTCGGGGCCGACCTACGACTCGGGACCGACCTACGACTCGGGACCGACCTACGACTCGGGACCGACCTACGACTCGGGGCCGACCTACGACTCGGGACCGACCTACGACAATCTTCCCACTTACGAGAACATTCCAACGTACGATGATGATCAAGATGATCAAGATGATCCAGAAAAACCGAAATTTCGACTTTACCGAATTACTCTTACAAAGATTCATTATCCGGCCAATCAACCATGCGATACCACTGGATTGGCAAATCTTTATTTGAAAACAGCCCAAATAATCGACGCTGACACTCACAAAGACCAAGAGCCTCCCCAGCCAGAATCCACCCGTGATTCCAATTTTGATGAAGAAATCAACACATCCAATGACGAAACGGGAAGAGATTGTGCCATCGCGCTCGAATCTTTCCATGCTTACACCGACGAAGGTTTGATCTGGGTTGACTTCACCATTATTATTAAAATGACATATGAATATAAATAAACCAATTACTGCGATTATAGCAGGGGCGCTTGTTGGCCTTGTCTTATTATGTCTGAAATTTTCATTTACGGGGAATGCTCCAAGAATGTTGAATGAGAATTCCGAAAATCGAACGAAAGCCAATTTTTCGATTGTTGAAACACAGGCTGGCCCCCGCGAGAACTCATCGGCGAAAGATGAGGTAAACTACGACTACACAGGAGATCGGTTTCAAATCTGGAAACCGGATGATCTATCACAAATCGATCCCGGTGATTATTCTCAACGGCTTACGATCGAGACGGCCGTGGAAATTCTGTTCCAGGCCGATCCGAACGAGGCTCTTGATCTTGTTGCTTCGTTTCCCGAGGTGGGGGTGTTTTCGGCGGCGCATCTCAAACTGGGAGCCCTTACCGGCGCGGTCGGCATGGATCCTTTTTCGTACGCGAGGCGATTTCAAACAGAGAAAGCGAGAAACGCCTTTTTCTCGGGATGGGGCCAAGCGGCGGTGGTCGGCGACGTTTCCAGAACGTTTGGCGCTTTGGCGAATTCAGAGATGAAAGATTCCAACATTTCAAACATTGCTGGAATAGCGATCCTCCATGGCAAGGGCAAAGCTGTCATCGACGAAATCGGAAAAAGATTCTCCGGCGGTCGGCGAAGAAATTTGCTAATGAATGCCTTTCGCAACCTGGCTATTTCAACACCAAAGACTGCTTTAAAAGAATTGGAGAATTTTTCCTCGGTCGATTTTGGCGACGAATTGGCGAAAAGCCTTTTTCTTGGATGGACCTCGAAGGATTTGGGGGCCGTCGAAAAATGGATCAAGGACAACGATTCAAACCAGTATGTTGCTATAGCTGAAGAAGTGGTTTCGAAAAGACGGGATTTCAATCAAAAAACAACGATCGAAATCCCCGTATTCGATTTGCCAGATCCACAAAGAGCGGACGGGACGACCATGGTAAGACCCTTACGGTAAGGTAAAGAGACTTTCTCGCTACAAGAAATGTTTTCACGGGCTTTCGATGAAATCGGTCGCAAAAGGAAGGCATTGTAAGAGATTGTTTGGGTACTTGGCGGTTGTGGCGGGGTTTTGGGTTTTGCCGGTGTTGATTTTTTCTGTTGGTTCGAAGCCTCCGTACTGGTCTGTGCGATTCTTTTCACGCCAAGTGAGCGTCGTTAATCTCTTCACCCATCGGGTGAGCGCGTGGAGCTACTTTCAAATTCAGGGTCGGTACACGGGTGGGCAGGGGAAATGGGTGGATTTGAGGCTTTCGGATTTCTCGCGGATGGAAAATTTCGGATACCTGACGCGGTTGGATCGAATGCTCGACGAAGCGGGTGATCGGCGAAGGGGACCGGTGGTGCGGCGGGAGTTGGCGGCCTTTCTCGCCCGGGAGACCGCGGCGCGCTTTCCTTCCGGCCCGGCTCTGCGCGAGGTCCGGTATCTTCGTGTCTCGGCCCCGACGGGCGAGCCACGAATCGCCTTTCCCGCCGGGCCTTGGGCCAACGCACCGGTTGAGAACGTGCCGGAAACGTGGGTCCGGCAAATCGGTGTTGTCACGGATCGGGACTGGGCGCCGCCTCCAAAACCGCTCGCCAATCCATGATCGGGAAGATTTTGCTTTCGCGACTCGGAAACTTTCTGGTGGGCGAGGCGCCGGTGCGACGGTTTCGGTTGTTCGAGCTGGCGTTCACGGCGGCGTTTTTGATTCTGATTTCCCGGAACCTTTTGGAGGCCCGGGAATGGCTGACTTCGCGGGGATATCACCGATCGGTTCCGGGTTTGTCCGGCATCGAGCCCTTGCCCTTGCTTCCCGGTTGGGCGATTCCGTTTTTTGTTGTCTTTGTGTTCGGCGCGGGGTTCGGCGTCGCCAAGTGGGCGAAAGGCCGGCGATTCTGTTTTGGGCTGCTTTTTTTCGCGGCCGTGTACGCCCAGGGCGTGGACACGGCTTCGGCGTTCGCGCTGAACAAGATATACATCGCGGGGTTTCTCTTTCTCGCCTTCAGTCCCGGTCGCGACAATGACACTGCTTCTGGTTCGATCGCGGGCGTTCGCGCTTTTCAGGGGATGCTGCTGACGCTGTACTTTGCCACGGGGATCGCGAAAGCCCGGGGCGACTGGCTGAGCCACTCCGACGTGGTGTGGACGCACGCGCAGGGGATCTATCGAACCGAGACCGCCGCCTGGCTCCTTCGGAATCTTCCGCTTTGGGGCTGGGCCGCGATTCAACATTCCGTTCTCGTTTTCGAATTGGGCGCTCCCTTGTGGTTCGGCTGGAGGCGGACGCGACCGGTCGCGATCGCGTTCGGGTTGGGATTTCACCTTGGAATCGCGCTTTTGATGAAAGCGGTCTGGGTTTTCAGTCTGCAGATGGCCGCGTTTTATGTCCTGTTTTTGCCGGACGATTGGGCGGGCGAGGTCCTGAGAAGGTTACAAAACGCGACCCGCGCGCTTTTGGGAGACCGAGCGGCGGGGCAAAAAAGCCGTTGCGATTCCCGGCCGAATTATCTTGACCGCAGTCAATGAAGGGGAGCGCCGGTCAACGTTTATCAATTGCCATGTCAACGGACAACGTCGTTCAGGGCGCCGCCGCCCGCTCACCGGCTCAGTCGGCGGCGCCGCGCAGCGCCTCGCCGATCTGGCGCAGGTATTCGAAGGAATAGAGGCCCGTCCGGTGGCCGTCGCTGAAGTCAAACTGCACGGCGTAGCCGCCCACCGGTCGCCATCCGGTCACGGTGACCCCGGTGTAGTCGCGGCCCGGCTGGCCCCCGATGAGGTTTCCGAAAAGGTCGTGCTCGCCCTGCGTCTCGGCGCTCGGCGACAGGGCGCGCAACCGGTCCATCGGCACGTAGTCCTCCACACCGTCCGCCCAGCGAATGGCGATTTCGTTTCCGATGGCTTGAATGATCTCGGGCTGAATCATGGTGTCTCGGGCGGTGAATGAACCACGGATCGCCCGGATGACACGGACAATTTCCGGTCGCGGATCCCGCGGCGAAAACAGGCGTGTGCTTTCGCCGCATCCGTGGTTCCTTTGCGCCCCATGCCGCGTCCACCCCGGAACTTTCAGCCACAGCCCTTCGCCTATCACGAGGAGATCGAATTGACGATCGATTCGCAGAGCAATCTCGGCCATGGCATCGGCCGCCTCGACGGATGGGTCGTTTTCGTCGCCTTTTCGCTGCCGGGAGAAAAGGTGCGCGCCCGGGTTTACCGGAACGCGCCAAACTATTCCGAGGCCGATCTCGTCGCCGTGCTCGAGCCCTCGCCGGACCGCGTGGAGCCGGTGTGTCCGCTCTTTGGCGACTGTGGCGGCTGCCAGTACCAGAATTTCGCCTATTCGGCCCAGCTCGATTGGAAACGCCGCCAGGTCGCGGAATTGCTCGAGCATCTCGCCGGAATCGTGTTCCCGGTGGATCCGGTGGTGCCGTCGCCCGCCGAATTCGGCTACCGCTCGAAGATCACCCCGCATTTTCAGCGTCCGCGCGATGGCCGGATCGAGGCCATCGGCTTTCTCAAGCACGGCCGCCGCCAGCAGGTCACCGACGTGCCGCGCTGCCCCATCGCCTCGGAATCCATCAACGCGCGCCTCGAGAAACTGCGCGCCGAGGTCCGCGCCAACGCCCTGTCTTTTCAAAAAGGCGCCACCCTGTTGCTGCGCGATTCGGCGGACGGCTCCGTCGTCACCGACGCCACCGCCGTCTGCGAGGAGGTCGTCAACGGCGTGCGCTTCGAATTTCCGGCGGGCGAGTTTTTCCAAAACAATCCCCACATCCTGCCCGCCTTCACCGGCCACGTCGCCGCCGAGGCGAGCGCCGGCGGCCGGATGCGCCACCTCGTGGACGCCTACTGCGGCAGCGGCCTTTTCTGCCTGACCGCGGCAGAGCATTTCGAGCAGGCGGCCGGCATCGAGATCAGCGCCGCCGCCGTCGACTGGGCGCGCCGCAACGCGGAGAACAACGGCATCGCCAACTGCCGCTTTGTCGGCGGTGAGGCTCACGCGATTTTTGCGGAAATCGAAAATGCGTTTCCGCCGGCCGAGACAGCCGTGGTCATCGATCCGCCGCGAAAAGGCGGCACGCCCGAATTCCTCGACCAGTTGCGCCGTTTCGGTCCAGCCCGGGTCGTTTACGTTTCCTGCAATCCCGCCACGCAGATGCGCGACCTGAAAACGCTGACCGCCGACGGGCTTTACCGCCTGACACGGGTGCGGCCCTTCGACCTGTTTCCCCAGACGCGCCACCTCGAGTGCGTGGTGACGCTGGAAAAGTCTGGAGCGTGATTCTACCTATTTAAAAACCACGATCAGACACGAAAGAACACGAATTCAGTTATTGGCCACCGTTTTCTGTACGGGTGTGAATGAAATTGGCGGTCATTTTGAAATTCTCGACGATTTTCTTGTAAATCGTTGGTGGGATCGGTAAACGCCAGCGGCGTTTTGGATGGAAGCCCGGGTTGAAACAACCCCGGGAATAAAAGGCGATAAATTGCCAACCCTGAAAGGGTTGCGCAGGCGGAGGAAGAGGCGCCTTCGCGATTCCGCAACCCCTTCGGGGTTGGCGGCGTGTGAGTCATCCGTTCCCGGGGTTGTTCCAACCCCGGGCTTTCCCGCGGAATGCCCTTGGCATTCTCCCAAATTCGGTTTGTTGACCGCCACTTTCACTCACACCCCTTTTAGACAGATTCGTGTGAATTCGTGGTAAACACTCAAAATTGACGACGCGGGTTTAATTTCCGCCTCCCGGAGGCCGGGGAGCGGGCCGCAACGGCGGCTTCGGCGCGGCGCCGGGATCGATCCGTTTCATGAACTGAAAGACGTCGCTGTCGGTCGAGAGAATCAGCGTGCTGTCGTTGCCGAGCACGTTTTCGTACAGCTCCATGGTTCGGAGAAATTCGTACAGTTCCGCCGCCTCGGGGCTCTGGTTGTACGCTTTGGCGTAGATCTCGACCGCCTGGGCGTCCGCCTTGCCCTGGATTGTCTCGACTTCCTTGTAGGCCGTCGAGGCGATGGTGCGCAGTTCCTTCTCCTTGTTACCCAGGATCTTCGCCGCCTCGCCGGCGCCCTCCGACCGGAACAGCTCCGCGATCTGCTGCCGTTCGGAGATCATGCGCTCGTAGATGTTTTTCAGCACGGTGGCGTTGTAGTTGATGCGCTTGAAGCGGATGTCGAGCAATTCGATGCCGAACTGCTTCAGCTTTTCGCGGCTGGCCTCGAGGACCTCCTTCTCCAGCGCCGTGCGGCCGCGGCGAATGCCCGGCAGGGTGCCGACTTTACCGGAGACGGCGGCCTCCAACAATTCCTCGGACTGGGCCGGCGTCCGGTCCTTGGTGGTGCGGATCGCCTCGATCAGCTCGTGCTTGGCGATGGTGTTGCGCGTCTCGCTGCCGAGGATGTCGTCGAGCCGCGACAGGGCGCTGCGCTCGTCGCGCAGGCTCTCGTAGTAGAGGCGCACGTCGTCGATCCGCCAGCGGCCGTAGGTGTCCACCGAGATCAGCTCCTTGCCCTTGGTCGGCATCTCGGTCTCGACGCCGTCCCATTCGAGGATGCGTTTCTCGAAGCGCCGCACGTCCTGGATAAAGGGCACCTTGAACTTCAAGCCGGCATCCTTGATCGGGTCGCCGATCACGTTGCCGAACTGGGTGATGAGCACCTGCTCGGTTTCCTGCACGGTGTAAACGGCCCCGCTGAGCACCAAGAGCAGACACAGCACCCCGAGCGCCACGAGGCATCCGATTCCCTTTTTCATGGCTTTTCCCCTCCTTCGTTGAGTTGCAGCAGCGGCAGAATCTGACTGGCGTCCTCGTCGATCACGATCTTGCGTCCCAATTCGGGAAGCACCAACTGCATCGTCTCCAGATAAAGCCGGCGCTTCGTCACCTCCGGCGCCTTCACATACTCGCCGAAGATGGAGTTGAATTTCGCCGCGTCGCCCTCCGCCTCGTTGACGCGCTGCGAGGCGTAGCCCTCGGCCTCGCTGATTTTCTGCTCCGCCTCGCCCTTGGCCTTCGGCACTTCGCGGTTGTATTCGCCGTTGGCGACGTTGATGGCCTTTTCCTTTTCCTGCTGCGCCTGGTTGACTTCGTTGAACGACGCCTCGACCTCGCGCGGCGGCTTCACGTCCTTGAGCTGAACCTGGTCGATCTTGATGCCCATTTCGTAGTCGTTGGCGAGTTTTTGGAGCTTGGCGAGACACTCCGCCTCGATCTCGCTCCGCCCGATGGTGATGACTTCGTCCACGGTTCGGTCGCCCACCACCTCGCGCATCACCGACTCCGACGCGTCGCGCAGCGTTTCGTCGGCGTTTCTCACTTTGAAAAGATAATTCGTCGGCTCGGCGATCTTGTACTGGATGACCCAGGTGACCAGCGCCGCGTTCAGGTCGCCGGTGACCATCTGTTTTTCCCGCTCCATCTCCTGCGGGCTGCTCCACTGGCTGGGATTTGAGTTGCCGGCCGTTCCGAAGCCAAATTCCTGCTTCATCTGCCGTAGCACGGCGACCTTCTCCACTTGGTCGATCCCGAAAGGCAGCTTGAAATGCAGGCCCGGCGGCTTCGTGTCGATCAGCCTGCCGAATCGCATCACCACGCCCTCCTCCTCCGCCTCCAGAGTGTAGAACGACGTGAACGCCGTTCCCAGCGCGAGGACCGCGATCGCCACGCCCGTCAGGAATCGCCCCGTCTCCTCGTTTGGAAATTGGATGCGCTTGTCACCCACCTGAATCTCGATCATGGGGGCGACTCTAAGGCCCGCGCGCCGATTCCTCAACGCCAAAGCCCCTCAATCGCCCTCAGTCGTCCGCCTCGAGCACCCGCAATTCGCCCTCCTCGATCTCGCGTAGCACCGTCCGCAGTGTTTCGAAGGCCTCCGCGTCCTCCGAATCCTCCCGGCCCCGGTCCGCGAGGCGGCCGAACCAATTCTGGAGCGCCCGCCGCCGGTCCGCGGTTAGCCGCGAGGCATATCCGTGTTTCTCGCCGCGCGCCCGCAGTTGGTTGAAGTCGATCACAAACCGGTCGCGCCGCCCGTGCGCCCGCGTCACCAGATGCTCGAAATGAAACAGCGCCCGATCCAGCAGCACCCAGGGAAAATTCGGATTCTTCGGCGGGCCCGCGCACCATTTCACCCCGCCCGCGGCCGTTTCCCCCTTCGGCGAGAGCGGATTCGAAACGCGGATCTCGGCGAGCTTCCGGCCCTTCCAGATCGCGGCGAAAAAACCGCCCGCCGCGCCGATCAGCGTTCCCAGTCCGTGCGTCAACCCTCCCGTCGCCAGGTCCACCGACCCGCCCGCCGCCGCGCCGGCCAGACCGCCCGCCAACGCCAGTTGGGACGGGTCCAAGCCGAGAAACTGCCACGTTTCCTCCGCGAAAAGATCGTCGCCCCCGGCCAACAGCGCGTCCCCGACCTCCTCGGCGAATTCCGCGTCCCCGTGCTTGTAGAGCTGGATCAGCCGCCGGTGATGCCGCCGTTCCAGCTCGCGCAGCTCGGCGCGGTAGCGATCCTTGAGCGCCCGCTCGGCTTCGTCGCGTTTGTAGTCGCGATCCACCCGGTCGCCGCCCACGTTTTCGCAGACCCGCTCCGTGAGCGCGCGACCCAGCAGCGCGATGAAAATGTCGGCCGCTTCGCTCCGCCGCCGGTCCCACTCCGCCTCGAGCTGCCGGATCGTTTGTTCGAGCTTCGCCCGGTTTCCCTCCTCGATTTCCAGCAGATGCCGCAGCAGCCGGATGCGCTCGCGAAACCGGGCCCGGTGGGCGTTGAACTCCCGCGTCAGGTTGAACGACTCGCCGAGCCGCTCGCGCCATTCCTCGGAGTAGTCGTTTTCGGGCGACAGGTGATTCAGGATCGCCATGCGCGGCCGGCCCGTCCATCGCAGGATTTCCATCTCGGCGCCAAAGTCCGGCCGGTAGGGTTTCGAGGCGTCGACCACATAGACGACGCCGGCGCCTTCCAGCACCGGCTCGAGCAGGAGCCGCTCGTCCTGAAACTCGTCGTTGTCGCGATGCGCCTCCACGAAGCGGCGGACGGTTTCGATGCGCGCCTCGCCCGAGCCTTCCGCGTGATGTTCCCGCAACCAGGCCAGCGCCTGCCGCGCCCGGTTAAAGCCCGGCGTGTCGATGAACTCGACCAGCGTCTCGCCGCCCAGCACCAGCGGAATCGACTGGCAGCGTGTCGTTTCCCCCGGAATCTCGGAAATGCGGATGCGGGCGTTGTCGGCCTCCTCGACCAGGGTGGCGAGAATGCTCGACTTCCCCTTGTTGACCCGCCCCACCACGGCGAAGCGGGGGATTCCGGCGTCGTCCGCGCTCATTCCGCGCCCTCCTTCCCGCTTTTCCCACCCAACAGGGTTGGGTCATCGACCCTACCCTGTTGGGTCCCGGACCCAACTCTGTTGGATCGGTAAGGCCGCACCGCCAGGCCGGCGTCCCCGAGCCGGGCGGCGAAGTCCTCCCAGACACCGGTCTCGGATTTCCTCGGCTCGGTGAAAACCGCGCCTTGGGCCGGTTCGCCGGTGAGAAACACGGTGAGCGCGATTTTTTCCCCGACCGCGTCGCGCAGGGCCTTCAGGAACGGCGCCAGATCGCGCGGCGCCAGTCCCCACGACTCGGCCACGAGAACCGCGGCCCGGATGCCGGGGTCGCTCCTCAGCACGGCGGTCGCCTCGGCGAGGGCCGCGTCGTCCGCCGCGGGATCGGCGCCGCCGGCGGCGAGGGTGGCCGACGGGTTCAGTCGCAACTGGCGCAGCAGAGTTTCCCGAAGCGCTTCGTCGGCGGGCGTCAGGCCTCCCCACAGAATGACCACCGCGCCGTCGGCGGGACCGGACACGGCGACTTCGAGCAGGGGCCGGTCGGTGAGCCGCCGCCACAGTTCGCGGTGAGGGCGCTCGTTGAAGGATTCCCGTTGCAGGGCGCGGCTTTCCCGCCAACGGCACAGAAACCAGAGCAACAACCGGGGCGCCGCGCCCCAGCAGAGCAGCGTGGCGGCGAGGAAGGGCGCCCAGGCGCGCGCGCTGTCGATCTTTTCCGGATAACCCCGCTCGGCGCCGGTCAGCGTCATGCGGGTGCCCTCGACCGCCTCGAGCGTGGGCACGAAATCCGGCGCCAGCCAGGACCACGGCGCCGACAGTCCGCGGGCCAGCGCGTGCAACGATTCGGAGGCCGCCATCGCCGGAGTCGATTCCCAGAAAAACCGCACATCCATCACCAGCAGGCAGCCCGCGAAACCGAGGATCAGCCCGGCATTGTAAAAAACGCCAAAGCCCTGGGTCAGCGCGATGACGGGCCAGGCGAGAAAGGCGCGCTTTCGGATCGCCCGCCATCGTTTCAGCGCGGCGTCGCCGGCGCGGCGGAGGGAAGCCTTTTCCGCCAGCCAATCCACGGCCGCTCGCGCGAAGGTCTGGGCGAGCCCGAGCGTGGCGCTTTTACCCAGAGCCTTGCGGAAAACCGCGCCCGCCAGCAGCGTCGCCAGGAGCGCCAATTGCGGCAGCAGGGTGACGGCGAGGAAGAGGAGCACGTTGAAATAGCGCCATTCGCGGTTCAACAGGCCGGCCGCGACCGAAGCGCCGGAAATCAGCGCTCCCACCGCCAGCGCGGCGCCGGTGAGACGCCGGGCGTGAACGAAGGCTTCGCCCGCCGAGAGCCCGGCGCCCTCGCTTCTCGCGGATTCCGCGTCGGATCGCGCCCTCAGCCACACGCGGAAAGCCCGGCGGCGGGTGGCCGAATCGGCTCGGTCACCGAAGTTTTCGCCGAGGACCGGGACGATCTGCTCCGCGGCGATGGCGCGGTCCCGGGCGACCAGAGTTTCGTCCGCGGCGCCGTCGTCGGCGCGGAGCAGATCCTCGAAATCGATCATCGCCGCCACGTTCCACGCGGGGACATTGGAACGATCTGTGTTTGGCGGGTCTGCCATGGGTCCATAAGAAACCGGCGCTCGGCGCAAAGTCACGGGAGAAGTTCGGCGTCGGCGCCGGCGGAGGAAGCGTCGCGGGGTCGCTGGCGATCGGACGATTGGATTTGCAAGCGGCCGGGTTGCGGGGGAAGATCGCGCGGACCCGTATCCGGAGAGGTGGCAGAGCGGTTGAATGCAGCGGTCTTGAAAACCGCCAGGCCGAAAGGTCTCGTGGGTTCGAATCCCACCCTCTCCGCCAAAGCGAAGCGTGGCGAATGACCCACCTCGCGGCGAAGCCGCCCCGCCGTGGGACAGATTGCGCGGCGATCAATCCCACCCTCTCCGCCATTCGAAAGTTCGGGCCAAGAGAGCGAAGCGGGGCCCGAAGATTTTCCTCAGTCTTCGAGATCGGCGGGGATTTCGTGGCCGTATTCTTCGAGAATCGAACGGCTCACGTAGGCCAGGGCCGCTTCGCTGGTGGCCTCGAGAACGACGGGGGGCGCGTGGCCGGCTTCGAGCGCCTCGCGCCAGCGGCCGGCGCAGAGGCACCATCGGTCGCCGGGTTTCAGGCCGGGAAACCCGTAGGCGGGCATCGGGGTGGAGAGATCGTTGCCGGCGGCCTGGCTGAAGCGAAGAAACTCCGCCGTCGTCACCACGCAGACGGCGTGGCAGCCGGCATCGTCGGGGCCGACCTGGCATTTCCCCGTCCGGTAGAATCCGGTCACCGGATCGAGGCTGCAGGGCTGAAGCGGTCCGCCGAGGACGTTGCGTTGACCGTCGAAGTCGTCGGCTTCGTCCTCTTCGGGGAAATCGTCGTCGGGATTCATGGCCGGCTTATTTGCGCCGCAATTCGGCGAGGTAGATGGCGGTGATGGTCTTGCCGGTTTCGTCCTTTTCGTGGCTGGAATACCACGAAACCAAGCCGCGGCCGTCGTCGAGTTCGACAAAGCCGGGATAGGAATTGTCGCCGCCGCTGGGCAGTTCGGCAAAGGGGACCAGAGCGTCGTTTTCCAGCCAATAGAGCACCGTTTTGGGCCCATCCTTGGTGTTTCGGCGTCCGCCGACGAGAAACCGGTCTCCCCAGCGTGTCAGCAGGGGGCCGCCGACGTACTCGGCGAGATCGGTCCGGGAAAACGCCTCGAAGGGCGGACTCGATTTCACGACCTGCGCGGGCGCCGATCCGCTGCGACTGACGGCGAGCAGGTCGCCGTTCGATTGAAAAAGGAACGCGGTTTCGTCGCCGCGATTTTCCTGGAAAAGCCCGCGAAACCGCCAGCGCAGGCCGTCCTCGCTTTCGAGAAGCGCGGATTGCACGATGCGGGTCTCGCCTTTGACGCCCTCGGCATAGTCGAGTTTTCGCCGGCCGCAGAGATAGGCGGTGTCGCCCCGGACGGCGGCGCGCCAGATATAGTGACCGTGGGTGCCCTCGAGTTGGCGGGGGCTTTCCCAGGTTTCGCCGTCGGTCGTGACGACGGCGTAGCCGAGGTGCCGGTTTAGATCGTACTCCTCGCGCGGCAGTTCGCCGTCGCCGCTGTACCAGGTGCCGGTGTAAACGAAGAGCCTGTCTTTAAAGATCAGAAAATGGGGGTCCCGCGTGTCCCGTTTCGGCACGGAAAAGCGGTGGACCTGGCGCCATTCCCGGGTGTCGTCGCTCGCCAGCACGATGATCGAGGAAGTCGGGAAGACCATGTGCCCGTCGGGACAGCTCCGAAAACAGAGCCAGAATTTGCCGCGCCAGCGGACGAGGTCGGTGAAGGCGTTGTGCTCGCCGTTGTGAAAGGCCCGCCGAATGTTCTCCACGGCGACTCCGGGTGTCTGGGCGAGGCCGCGGTCCGCGCGGAGAACGGTCGCGAAAAGGATGGTCAGGAGAAAAAGGGTCGGGGATCGCATGGGGTGAAGGGCGAAGGGGTTCGGGAGATATCAGGCTTCGCGCGGGGCGCCGGCTTCGGTTCGTTCGAGAAAATCATGGTAAGCCCCGGCGAGGCCGTCGCGCAAGGAAATGGCAGGGCGCCATCCGGTGGCGAAGAGGCGGGAGGAATCCATCAGTTTCCGCGGGGTGCCGTCGGGTCTGGCGGGGTCGGCGCGAATCTCGCCTTCATACCCGACGATCTCGGCAATCAAGGCGGCGAGTTCGAGAATGGGCAGGTCTTCCCCGGAACCGGCGTTCGCCAGATCGGGCGGATCGTCGAGCTGGAGAAGATGGAGACAGGCTTCGGCGAGGTCATCGACGTGCAGAAACTCCCGGCGCGGCGTGCCGGTGCCCCAGATGGCGACTTCGGGGGCGCGGGCGGCTTTCGCCTCGTGAAAGCGGCGAATCAGGCCGGGGATGACGTGCGAGTTCTCGGGGTGATAGTTGTCGCCGGGGCCGTAGAGATTGCAGGGCATGACGGCGTGGAATAGGCGGCCGTGCTGGCGGCGGTGGTATTCGCAGAGCTTGAGGCCGGCGATCTTGGCGATGGCGTAGGCTTCGTTGGTGGGTTCGAGCGCGCCGGTGAGCAGGGCTTCCTCGGCGATGGGCTGGGGGGCGAACTTCGGGTAGATGCAGGAGCTGCCGAGAAAAAGCAGGCGCCCGACGCCGGTGAGGTGGGCGGCGTGGACGAGATTCAGCGCGATGGCGAGGTTGTCGTAGGCAAAGTCGGCCGGGTAGGCGGCGTTGGCGTGGATGCCACCCACCCGCGCGGCGGCGACGATGACGGTGTCGGGTCTTTCGCGGTGGAGGAACGCCTCGACATCCGCCTGCCGCGTCAGATCGAGATCCGCGCGGGTGGCGGTGAGGGTGGCCTTGGCGAAGCCGTGTTTTTCGATGGCGCGAAGTAGGGCGGCGCCGACCATGCCCCGGTGGCCGGCGACGAAGAGGCGTTGGGCCGTGGGAATCATCGTGGCGGCGCGGCGGGCGCGGACCCGAGGGTGGCGTCGGCTTCGAGATGGGCCTTTTCCCGTCGGGCAAGCTCGAGATCGGCCTCGACCATGATGCGGACGAGATCCTTGAAGCGGACTTTGGGTTCCCAGCCGAGTTTTTCGCGGGCCTTGGCGGAATCGCCGATGAGCAGTTCGACTTCGGCGGGCCGTTCGTAGCGGGCGTCGTATTTCACGAAATCCCGCCAGTCGAGATCGAGCACGCCGAAGGTTTCCTCGCAGAATTCGCGGACGCTGTGGGTTTCGCCGGTGGCGATGACGTAGTCGTCGGGCTGGTCCTGCTGGAGCATGAGCCACATCATCTCGGCGTATTCTTTCGCATAACCCCAGTCACGCCGGGCGTCGAGATTGCCAAGGTAAAGGGAGTCCTGCAGGCCGGTTTTGATCCGGGTGGCGGCTCGGGTGATCTTGCGGGTGACGAAGGTCTCGCCGCGTCGAGGGCTTTCGTGGTTGAAAAGGATGCCGTTGCTGGCGTGGAGCCCGTAGGACTCGCGGTAGTTCACCGTCAGGTAATGCGCGTAGGCCTTGGCGCAGGCGTAGGGCGAGCGGGGATGAAACGGGGTGGTCTCGGACTGCGGAGTTTCGCGGACTTTTCCGTACATCTCGGACGAGGAGGCCTGGTAATACCTCACCCGGTCGACCTGGCGGGTTTCGCGGATGGCCTCCAGAATGCGCAGGGCGCCGAGGCCGACGATGTCGCCGGTGGACTCGGGGACATCGAAACTGACGCGGACGTGGCTTTGGGCGCCGAGGTTGTAAATCTCGTCGGGTTGCAGCTCGTAGAGGAGCTTGATGAGCGCGGTGGGATCGGACAGGTCGCCGAAATGCAGGAACAGCCGCGTTCCTTCCAGATGGGGATCGCGGTAGAGATGGTCGATCCGGGCGGTGTTGAAATTGGACGCGCGGCGAATGATGCCGTGGACTTCGTAGCCCTTTTCCAGCAGCCATTCGGCGAGGTAGGAGCCGTCCTGGCCGGTGATGCCGGTGATCAGCGCGCGTTTCATCCGCCGGGGGAGGGGGAGCGGAAAGCCAGCCGGTGCTCAGCCCTTGGTTTCGGCGGTCTCGGGTTCTTCCTTGCCCGAATCGTTGCGCTCGCCGGGGACGAAAGTCAGCACTTTGGCCTCGGCTTCGTGGATCACCTTCACCGTGTCGCCCTGGCGGACGTCGCCGCGCAGGAGTTTTTCGGCGAGGGGATCCTCGAGGTTTTTCTCGACCGCGCGGCGCATGGGACGAGCGCCGTAGTTGGGATCGTAGCCCTGCTCGATGAGAAATTCCTTGGCGCTCTGCTCGAGGTCGAGGACGATATCCTTTTCCGCGAGGCGCTTGAGGACGGAACCGATCTCCAGGTCGACGATGCGGATCAGGTCCGGCTTTTCGAGCATGTGGAAAACGATTTTCTCGTCCAGGCGGTTGAGAAACTCGGGTTTGAAGACCTGCTTGGCGCGCTCGAAGATCTTGTCCTTCATTCCCTCGTAGTCGGAATGGTCCTCGCCCATGGCGCCGAAGCCGAGGGAGTTCTGTTTCTTGATCAGCTCCGCGCCGACATTCGAGGTCAGGATGATGATGGTGTTCCGGAAGTCGATCTTGCGGCCGAGGCTGTCGGTGATGGTGCCCTCCTCGAGTATCTGAAGGAGCAGGTGCATCACGTCCGGGTGGGCCTTTTCGACCTCGTCGAAAAGCACGACCGAATAGGGGCGCCGGCGGACGGCCTCGGAGAGCTGGCCGCCCTCCTCGTAACCGACATATCCGGGCGGCGAACCGATGAGGCGGCTGCTGGTGAATTTCTCCATGTACTCGGACATGTCGATCTGGATGAGGGCATCCGGATCGCCGAACATGAACTCGGCGAGGTTCTTCGCGAGGTAGGTCTTGCCCACGCCCGTCGGGCCGAGGAATATGAAGGAACCGATGGGCCGCCGGGGATTCTTGAGGTCGGCGCGCGAGCGGATGAGCGCCTTGGAGATGGCGACGCAGGCTTCGTCCTGGCCGATGACGCGGGATTTCAGCTCGTCCTCCATCTTGAGGAGCTTCTCGGCCTCCTTTTCCTCCATGCGCTGGAGGGGAACGCCGGTCCACTTCGAGACGACGGACATGATGTCGTCCTCGGTGACGTCGATGATTTTTTCCTCGCTGTTGGCGCGCCATTCGTCGAGAAGCGTTTCGAGTTCGCGGCGCTTGGTCTTTTCGCGGTCGCGCAGGGCGGCGGCGTTCTCGAAATCCTGGTCCTTGATGGCGGCCTCCTTGTCGACCACGATCTGTTCGATCTCGACCTCGATTCCCTTGACCTCGGGCGGACGAGTCATGGCGGAGATGCGGGCTTTGGCGCCGGCTTCGTCCATGATGTCGATGGCCTTGTCCGGCAGGAAACGGTCGGTGAGATAGCGGGAGGACAGCTTCACGCTGGCCTCGATGGCTTCCTCGGCGTAGCGCGCCTTGTGGTGCATCTCGTATTTCGAGCGGAGACCCTGGAGAATCCGGATGGCGTCCTCGACGGAGGGCTCGTCCACTTTCACCTGCTGGAATCGGCGGGCGAGCGCGGCGTCTTTCTCGATGTATTTGCGATACTCGTTGAGGGTGGTCGCGCCCACGCATTGAAGTTCGCCGCGGGAAAGGGCGGGCTTGATGATGTTCGAGGCGTCCATGGCGCCCTCGGCCGATCCGGCGCCGACGATGGTGTGCAACTCGTCGATGAAAAGAATGACGTTCTTGGACCGGCGGATCTCGTCCATCACGGCCTTGATGCGCTCCTCGAACTGGCCGCGATACTTGGTCCCGGCGACCATGAGGGCGAGGTCGAGGGTGATGACCTTCTTGTCGCGGAGGAGTTCGGGCACATTGCCGGAGGAAATCTCCTGGGCGAGCCCCTCGACGATGGCGGTCTTTCCGACGCCGGCCTCGCCGATGAGGACGGGGTTGTTCTTCGTCCGGCGGCAGAGGATCTGGATGACCCGCTCGATTTCGCCGGACCGGCCGATGACGGGATCGAGCTTGTTTTCCTGGGCCAGTTCGGTGAGATCGCGTCCAAAGGCGCGGAGGGCGGGCGTCTTCGAGTCCTTCTTCGACGCGACGGGGCTGAGGCCGTCCTCGAAATCGCCGTCGTCGGCGTCTTCGCCGGAAAAATTCGGGTCGAGTTCGCGGAGGATTTCGTTGCGGGTGCGCTCGATGTCGACGTCGAGATTTTTCAGGACGCGGGCGGCGACGCCCTCGCCCTCGCGCAGGAGACCGAGCAGAATGTGCTCGGTGCCGACATAGCTGTGATTGAGCGCCTTGGCCTCCTTGCCGGCGAGCGCGAGGACTTTCTTGACGCGCGGGGTGTAGGGGATGTTCCCGACCATCTTGGTCTCGGGCCCGTTGCCGACCTGCTTTTCCACCTCCATCCGGACCGTCTCCAGATCGAGGCTCATCTTTTGCAGGACGTTGACCGCCACGCCCTGGCCGAGCTTGATCAGGCCGAGCAGGAGGTGCTCGGTACCGACGTAATTGTGGTTGAACCGATCCGCTTCCTTGCGGGCGAGAGCGAGAACCTGTTGGGCGCGGGGGGTAAAATTATTCATCATCGTTCTCCCGGTTTTCAAGAATACCACTGAAATCGGGTTCCGTCAGGCGGATTAAGTTCCTACGAATGATGTCCGCGCGCAAGACATCCCGTTCCTCGGCGTTGAGTTTTCTCTTGGCCTCGATCTGGAGATGGGCCGGCTGGATTTCCGTGAGCAGGACGTTGACGACTTCGCGCTCGTCGGAGTCGAAGATTTCCAGGTCGATCCCGAGCCGGATCAGCGAGAGCAGATTGAGCGCCTCCTTGGAGGGGATGATGTGCGAGTAGCGCAGGATCGCGAAGGCGCGGCCGATCTGGTCCTGCAACATCACGGGTTTTTCCTCGATGAGCTTGAAGCGGGCGTTTTCCTCGTTCTCGATCATCTGGTGGATGACGCGGTCGAGGTGTTCGATGATCTGGGTCTCGCTGGTGCCGAGGGTGGTCTGGTTGGACACCTGGAAGAGATTCGCCAGCGCCTCGGTGCCCTCGCCGTAGAGGCCGCGGACGGCGAGGCCGATCTTGTTCGCGGCCTGGATGGTCTGGTTGATCTGGTCGCTGAGGACCAGGCCGGGGAGATGGAGCATCGCGGAGGCCCGCATGCCGGTGCCGAGATTGGTCGGACAGGCGGTGAGGTAGCCATAGCGACGGTCGAAGGCGTAGGGCAGCCGTTCCTCCAGCTCGGTGTCGAGACGGTCCAGCGTCTCGTGGGCGGCGAGCAACTGGAGGCCGGGGCGGATGGACTGCATCCGGAGATGATCCTCCTCGTTGATCATGATGCTGACGGTCTGCTTGCGGTTCATCACCGTCGCGCAGCCGGCGCCCTTGGCCGCGTGTTCGCGGCTGATGAGATGGCGCTCGACCAGCACCTGCTTCTCGATGGGGGAGAGGTCCATCATCTCCTCGGAAAAGGCCTCCTTCATCTCCGCGATCTCCTCGATCTCGGGTCTGACCTTTTGCATCAGCGAGAGGCGCTCCTCTTTCTTGGCCCAGCCGGGAAAGGCGAATCCCTGAAGATTGCGCGCCAGCCGGATGCGGCTGGTCATCACGATGTCGTTGTGCGGACCGGCCGTGCGCATCCACTCGGCCGGCTTTCGCAGGAGGGTGGAAAAGCGCATCATGACTTCGATTCGGTGCCGGATCCGGAGGTCTCGGCCGCGGCGTTCTCGGCGCCGAGCCGGGCGATTTCGTCGCGGAGACGGGCCGCCTCCTCGAATTCCTCGTTGCGCACGGCGGTTTCGAGGCACTCCCGCAGTTCCTCCATCCGTTCGTGATGCGCCCGGGTGGCCTCGTAGTGGGCGGGGATCTTCCCGCGGTGCTCGGTGTTTTTGTGCATCGCCTCGAGCAGGCCCTCGAGCCCCTCGTGAAAGACCCGGTAACACTCCGCGCAGCCGAAGCGGCCCGTTTTCTTGAAATCGCTCTGGGTGAAACCGCAGGCGTCGCAGACCAGCTCGCCCGGCGCGATTTCCGTGGGGGTGGTTTCCTCGACACCCATGCCCTCCAGCGAATCGGCGAGCGAAAATCCGGTGGGGTCGGTCACCCCCTTGTCCTCCGCGCAGCTCGGGCACAGGTTCACCTTCTGCATCTTTCCTTCAACCAACTGGCTGAAGAAAACGGTGGCCTTCGCCTCCTGGCATACGTCACACTTCATCTCGAAACTATCGGGTCGATCCCTGGTTCAGATTTCCATACGCTTGGCCCCGTCCGCCGGGTCCCGTCGCGGGGGGCGATTCCGCGAATCGGGACCGCCTTCGCCCGCCGTTTACGAGGCGGCGGCCGCCGCCGCTTCGGTTTCGTAAATCGGCGTGCCGGTCGTCTGGGCGAGATTCCGAAAATCGGCCATCAACTCCCGCGTGATCGGTCCCGGCGTGCCGTCGCCGATGACACGCTCGTCGTACTTCGCCACCGGCACGACCTCCGCCGCCGTGCCGGTGAGAAAAACCTCGTCGGCCGTGTAAATCTCGTAGCGCGTCAGCTCGACCTCCCTCAGCTCGTAGCCGCGGGCGCGGGCCAGCTCGATCACCGCCTTGCGGGTGATGCCGTCGAGAATCCCGGCCGAAACGGGCGGCGTCGCCAGTTTGCCGTCTTTCGCGACGAAGATGTTGTCGCCCGTGCACTCGGCGACGTGCCCGGCCTCGTTGAGCATCACGCCCTCCTCGGCGCCGGCGGCGATGGCCTCGATTTTCGCCATCACGTTGCTCAGGTAGTTGAGCGATTTCACCGACGGGCTCAGCGAGGCGTGCGTGGGCCTCCGTGTCGAGCAGGTCACCACCGTGAGTCCGTGCTCGTATTTCTCCTCGGGATAAAGCGAGATCGTCGAGGCGATCACGATGATCGACGGCCGCTCGCAGCGATAGGGACTCAGGCCCAGCGTGCCCGTGCCGCGCGTCACCACCAGGCGCACGTAGCCGTCGCGGAGATCGTTGGCCCGGATGGTGTCCACCACCGCCCGCGACATCTCGTGCCGGGAGATCGGGATCTTCAGGTGGATGGCCTTGGCCGAGTCGTAGAGCCGGTCGATATGCTCATCGAGCCGGAAAACCCGCCCGCAGTAAAACCGGATCCCCTCGAAAACGCCGTCGCCATACAGCAGACCATGGTCAAACACCGAAATCTTCGCCTCCGCCTCGTCGTGCAGGTGGCCGTCGATGTGGATTTTCAGGGGCTGGCTCATGGGCGCGGAGTGGCTGGCGGTTTTTCTAGAGGAGGAAAGGGGAGGAGGGGCGAACGGAATCGAAAACGGCGGCGGCCATTCGGGAAAACCACGGAGTCGGACCGCCGGCGCCGGGGCGATGCCGGACGCGAACCGCGAATTTCGCTCCGAGCCGCGAGGGCGTCAACCGCGCAAGCGGCCGTCGGCCAGTTCCACGCGCCGGTCGCCGCTTTCGGCGAGGGCGGAGTCGTGGGTGACGACCACCAGCGTCTTGCGCTGCTCGGAGATGACGCCGAGCAGGAGATCCATGACGCCGCCGCCCGTTTTCGAGTCGAGGTTGCCGGTCGGTTCGTCGGCGAAGATCACCTCCGGATCGTTCATCAGGGCGCGGGCGATGGCGACGCGCTGCTGTTCGCCGCCGGACATTTCGTTGGGGAGATGGGCGACCCGCGCGCCGAGACCCACGCGCTCCAGCAGATCGCGCGCCCGGGCGGCGTCGCGTTCGCCGCCGATCAGCGAGGGCATCAGCACGTTTTCCAGGGCGGTCAGCTCCGGCAGCAGCGAGTAGTTTTGAAAGACGTAGCCCATGCGCCGGTTGCGGATGCGCGCCTGGCGGTTCGGGCTCTGGCCGTAGAGCGGCTCGCCATCGAAGTAAACCGCGCCCTCGTTCGGCCGTTCCAGGCCCGCGAGCGTGTAGAGCAGCGAGGTCTTGCCCGCGCCCGAGGCGCCGCGGAGAAACAGCCTCTCCCCCCGCTCGACCGAAAGCGTCACCCCGCGCAGGACCTCGATGCGGTTGGCGCCGATCTGGAAGGTTCGAAACACATTGTCGGCCCGGAGGATGGGCGTGCGTGGCGGCGCGGGGGCGGGATCGCTCATGGAAGGAGGGGAAACGGGGCCGGAAACCGGGAAAGGAAGGAATACGTCGCCCGGGATCCGGTTATTTCAAGGCGGGGCGAACCTCCGGGGCCGGACCCAACAGGGTTGGGTCGCGGACCATACCCTGTTTACTGGGAAACCGCAAGCCGCGAAAAAACCGGCCATCCCCGAGGGGACGCCGGTTTTTCGTGAAAAGGGAATGGGCAGGGACGGTGTCCGGCCGCCTCACTTGTTTTCGTCTTCCTTCTGGATCTCGTCGTAAACCAGATAGCCGACTCCGATGGCCAGGGCGAGGGTGAAGAGTCCGTATCCGTTGGCGATGCCCGCCTCGGTGTCTTTGACGGCTTCGAAATCCTGGGCCTGCTCGTTGTTCAGCTCCACCATCTCCTGAAGATTGAGCGGTTTCTTGGCGACTTCGCCTGCCGTCGCGTATTTCGCAACGGTGAGATTCATCAGGGCGAAGAGAGAAAGGATCGCGACGAATGTTTTCATGAGTCGGGCGATTATGCGGTTTTGAAAAGCGATGTCAAGCTTTCCCGTTCCCGGAATTTTAAAAAAACCAACGGCGTGCGATTTCAGATCGACGAGCAGATGAGGGCCGCGTAACCCTCCAGCCGCCAGAACTCCACGAAACTTTCCCGGGGCAGCTTCACGATGCCGTACTTGGGGTCCATGAGGATGATCTCCTTGTAGTTGCGTCCCATGGCGACCACGTAGTGGGATTTCCATTCGTTCCCGGTGCTCATGACCGTGCGGCGGTCGAGCGTCTCGACCAGCGGCAGCGAGCTGCCCCAATAGCGGCCGCGGGGCAGTTGCACGGCGCAAATCACGGGACGCCCGTTGTCGAGATGCTCGCCGAGCTTGTTCCACGGATCGCCATCCATCGAGACGGCGAAGGCGGCGAATCGCTCGCGCAGCGCGATTTCCCGCAGTTGGAGCAGCGGATAGCCTTCCTTCGACGCGGCGGGATACTGGCGGACGATGTCCTTTTCTTTCAGGTCCGGGGCGCCCTCGGCCTTCCAGTAGTTCATCACGCCGACCAGCGCGGCGGCGCCGCAGGACCGCTGTTCCGACTGGCGCACCGCCTCGACCGAGCAATAGCGAAAGCTGTCGCCGTAGCGGTTTTTGAAGGCCCGGGAATCGGTCGACTTGGGGGTCGTGACGCAGGAGACGGCGAGAAGCGCCGGCAGGCAGACGAGGAAAATTACCCGGCGCGGGCGAAAGGCGGACTTTGACATCGTGTTCGGTTTCGCGGAAAAACTACTCCCGAACCGCGGGAAATGCGGGCAAAAAATTACCCAGCCCCGAGGGGCTGGGTAATTCCGAAACACGAAACACAAACAGACAGTTACCGAGAAAGTAACTGACGAAGTCTCGCTTAATTATTAAGGAGAGTCAACGATTAATTTGAAGAAAAAATCAGATTTTTCTGTTTTTCCGCGTTTGAGCTATGGTTTCCATCTTAAAATCAACTTGTTGCGCATTTTTTGCTTTCGCGATCTTTTTTTCGGGCTGCGCTTCGAACTCCGGAAAACAGGGGGTTTCGGGCTTCATTTCGCCCCCTCAGAACCCCGAAAACGTCGTCGTGAAGGTCAGTCTCCGGAACCGCGCGGCCTACGTGCTCGAGGGGGATCGCCCCCTGATGATCACCCCGGTGGCGATCGGGAAACCCGGCGCCGAGACGCCCCAGGGTCGATTTCGCGTCATCGACAAGATCGTGGAAAAACGCTCGGGCACCTACGGATTTCATGTGCGGGGCGGCGAGATCCGGCCCGGAACTCGCGGCCAGACGCCCTCGGGCTGGCACTACGTGGGCTATCCGCTGCCGTATTGGGTGGAGTTCTCGCCGGGGTATGGCTTTCACGCCGGCGCGGTCTGGCCCACGCCGCGCACGCACGGGTGCCTGCGGGTCCATCCCCGCGTGGCGCCGCAATTTTTCCAGATCGTCCGGGAGGGGACGCCGGTTTTGATCGCCCCGGGTCAGCCGGAGGACGCCACGCTGGGCCGAAACATCGCGCGCCCGACCGACTACGCCGATCCCGATCCGCCCGGGTCATGGATGGTCTCGCGGCGGGCGTTTTACGCGCTGATGGGGCCGGGCCGGTAGCGGACGGAGCCGAAGAAAAACCGGGATGACACCCCCGCCGGGGGCGGCGATACTGCGCCGACCGATCCGATGAGTCAGGCCGCCAACCCCCGCGAAACCCCGTCGCCCGTCGCGCCCGCCCCGCGCGCCGAAAAACCGCTCCGCGTCAACGTGCGGACGCCGGAGGTGATGGAGCGTGTCCAGGCGGAGGTCGAGGAGCATTACCGCAGCCTCATCGTGGAGAAAATCCGCGCCCGGGGCGGCAGTCTCACCATCGGCGACACGCGGGTGCGGCTGGCGAAGCAGTTCGGTTTCTGCTACGGCGTCGAGCGGGCCATCGACCTCGCCTATGCCTCGCGGCGGGTCTTTCCGGAGAACCGCATCTTCCTGATCGGGGAGATTATTCACAATCCCGAGGTCAACCGCCAGCTTCGGGAAATGAACATCGAGACGCTGCCGTGGAAGGAAATGGACGCCCAGTACGACACCCTGACCGGGGACGATGTCGTGATCGTGCCCGCTTTCGGCGCGCCGCTGGATTTCATGGAAAAGCTCGACGAGCGCGGCTGCAAAGTCGTGGACACCACCTGCGGCGACGTGATGAAAGTCTGGCGCCGGGTGCGCAGCTACGCCGGCGACGGGGTGACCTCGATCATTCACGGAAAGGCGAAGCACGA
This sequence comes from Akkermansiaceae bacterium, assembly GCA_024233085.1. GTDB lineage: Bacteria > Verrucomicrobiota > Verrucomicrobiia > Verrucomicrobiales > DEV007 > JAEUHH01. Next base: position 132,997 of record JACKQC010000003.1, on the reverse strand, counting down.
GGAGACGCGGGCCACGGCCTCGCGGGCCGCGGGCAAGTCCGGCGCGGGCCACTATCTCATCATCCTCACCCTGGAGGACACCGAGATCGTGTGCGATTTCATCCGGAACGGCGGCGATCCCGACGCCTTTCTGGAACGGTTCGGCGGCGCCTACTCGGAGGGATTCGACCCCGCGCGGCATCTGCGCCGGGTCGGGGTGGCCAACCAGACCACGATGTTGAAGTCGGAGACCGAGGAAATCCAGAATCGTATCCGCCGCGCCATCGCGGACCGCGACGGGGGCGACGAGACGAATTTCCAGGTCTTCGACACCATCTGCGGCGCGACTCAGGAACGGCAGGACGCCCTGTTCGACCTGCTTGGCGAGCCCATGGACATGCTGCTGGTGGTCGGCGGCTACAACAGCTCGAACACCTCGCATCTGGTCGAGATCGGCGAGAAAGCCCTGCCGACTTTTTTCATCCGCGGCGCCTCCTGCCTGAAGTCCCTCGAGGAGGTCCTGCATTTCGACCTGCACCGGGCCGAGGAGGTGACCTCCTACCCGAAGGCGCTGCTGGGCGACGGACCGGTGACGGTGGGAATCACGGCGGGCGCCTCCTGCCCCAGCAACCTCATCGAAAACACCGTGCTCAAAATCTTCGCGCTGCGCGGCGTGTCGGCGGAACGCGTTCACGCGGCCTGACCGCCCCAAAATATTTCGTTTTTCGACAAGACTTTTTGGCAGCGGGGTTAACTTGGAGTCATCATGGAGTGGTTCTACATCGATGCCGAAGGCAACCAGACCGCCTTCGAGGCGGAGGCGCTGGGCGATTTCGTCGCCGACGGAAAAATCTCCGGCGGCACCCAGCTCTGGAACGAGACGATGGCCGAGTGGCAACCGGCGCGCGAGCTGTTTCCGGCCTGGTTTTCCGGTGAAGACAAGGAGGAAGCTCCAGCCGCTCCCGAACCCGCCGCCGAGACGGGCGAAACGCCGGCGGAGGCGACGGATTTCGTGCCCGTGCCCGTGCCGCCAAAGCATTCCGCCATGTTCGCCGCGGCCATGCAGGAGGAGGAAAAGCCCGCCCCGCTTCCCCCGGCGGAGCCGCCGCGCGACGAACCGGTCCCGATGGAGGAGGCGCCGGCGCGGCCCCTGTCCCGGCCCACCGTGTCGCGCGCGGTCGGTTCCCTGCGCGACACGCCCCAGTTGGAGACCCGCGAGACCGTCAAGGACATGGCCTCCTACATCACGGCCAACCGCGGCTGGCTCAAGTTTGTGGGAATCATGTCCATCATTGGCGGCTCCCTCCTGTGCCTTTCCGTCATCTACGCGCTGGTCGGCTGGCTGCCCATCTGGCTGGGCGTCACGCTCCTGAAATGCGTCACCGCCGCCGATCTGGCCGAGAGCACGGGATCGGCCGACGAACTTGGCGAGGCCCTCTACCGGCTGAATTTCTACTTCAAACTCAAAGGCATCACCCTGCTCATCGGCCTCATCGTGTCGGTGGTCTCCGTGATCGTGATGACCCTCTACATGGCGGTGATCATGGCCGCGCTCGCCCCGGGTCTGGAGGGGATGGACGATGGCGGCCCGCCGCCGGCCGGCGTCGAGGAGCCGATCCGCTGATTCCATCGCGCTCGCCCTCCCAGGAAAACGGAAGGCGCCAAAAGCGGAAACGGCCTCCTTCCCGGGCCGGAAAGACCTCCCGATTTTTGAACGACCTTCTTCCCGGGCGGAAAGCCCTTCCGAATTTGCGCGGTGACTTCCGGCTTGAGCGGAAAGTCGTCGCCAATTTTTGGGGGTACCTCCTTCCCGGGCCGGAAAGACCTCCCGATTTTTGAACGACCTTCCGCCCGGGCGGAAAGCCCTTCCGAATTTGCGCGGTGACTTCCGGCTTGAGCGGAAAGTCGTCGCCAATTTTTGGGGGTACCTCCTTCCCGGGCCGGAAAGACCTCCCGATTTTTGAACGACCTTCTTCCCGGGCGGAAGCTGTCTCCCGATTTCGGGAGCGACCGTCAGACCGCCGTCCCCGACACCGCCGCGACGAAATCCGCCAGCGCGCGCGCCACCGGCTCGTAGCCCGCTTTTTCCCGCGCCAGGCGCTGGGACGCCTCCACCTCGGCCGCGTAGGCCGACTCATCCGCGAAGACCGCCGCGATCCGGTCCCGCACGACGTCGAGATCCCCCGACCCATCGTCGGAGAAATCCGGAAAGGCGATTTTTTCCATCGCGGAATTTCCCCCCGCGCACAGGACCCGGCACAGCAGGGCGTCGCCGGCCACCTGGCCCGGCACCGAACTCCGGTCGAGCTGAAAAACCAGGCGATGCCGCGCCATGAGCCGCAGATAATCCGCGTAGGGCAGGGGACGCTCGACGATGTCGATGCTTCCCTCGGGGAACGACTCCTCCAACTGGCTCAGGATGCGGCGGTCGCGCGACTTTCCGCCGTTGATGACGGTGACGCGCGTCTTCAGCCGGTCGGACAGCGAGGCCACCATCGCCAGGGCGCGGAGGTGATTGCGCGTCGGCACGGAAAACTCGCGCGTCCCGACCAGAATGCCGTGCCGCTCCGCGACGGGCACCGAGAAATCCCAGTCCGGGAACTCGATCGGGTAGGGCGTGGGGATGAAACGGCACTTGCGGTCGAAATCCCCCGCCGTCATCCAGCCCCAGCGCGGCGGCGGAGCCACCGTGGGCGACAGGATGCCGTCGGCGAGGCTGAGGATTTCCTGGTAGCTCTCCAGCACACGCGAGGAGCGGAGCTGCTCGGTGATCTGGTAGGGGCCACACTCCTTCCAGGCCACCAGGACGGTGTGTCCCGCGGCCTTCAGGCGCCGGACCGCCTGGAGCGAGATCCAGACCCGGCGGCGGATGAGCACCAGCACGGCGGTGAAACGCGGCCCCGCCTTCAGCACCGCCTCGGTGGAGTCGAAAAACGCGCCCCGGGTCGCCGCCGCGTAGGCGTGGAAATTGATGGGAGCATGCACACCGGGCGTGATGACTCCCGGGCCATCGGCGTAGTCGACAAAAGGATCCCGGCCTCCGGGATTGAGAACCGCCAGTCGGACCGGCGTGGGGGATTGGCTCATCGGGGCGAGGACAGGCCGCCGCGCGAGGCGGGGAGGGAGGCGGCGGCGAAAAGTGGTGCGCGATACTGGATTTGAACCAGTGACCCCCACCGTGTCAAGGTGGTGCTCTACCCCTGAGCTAACCGCGCATGATGTTCGCGAACGCGTGGCGCGCCCGCGATTCGCCGAAGCGAACGGAGCGCGAAATAAATCGTTCCGCGCGCGGTTCGCAACCGTTTTGTGCGGACCCGCCCTTGCCTCGGCCCCGCCCGCCGCGCAGATTACGGCCTCTCCATGCACGAGTCGGGCGAACTTTACCCATCCGCCGCCGCGGGCGGACGCCGGATTTTTCGCCGGAAATTCTCGCCGCGCGCCGGCGAAGTCCGTGGCGGCATGCTGATGCTCCACGGGTGGGGCGATCACCTCGGCTGTCACGTCGTGGCGGCGGAGATGTTCTGTGGCCAGGGCTGGGTGGCCGCCGGAGTCGACTGGCCCGGGCACGGCTTTTCCGAGGGGCGGCGCGGCCAGGTGGCGGGAGGCGTCGCCGGCCTGCTCGACCTCGTCGGCGAGGCGCTGGCGTGGCTCAAGGACGCGGTCGGCGAGGACCTGCCCCTCGGTCTCTACGCCCACTCGACCGGCGGGCTGCTGGCGCTGCGATTCCTGACCCAACAGGGTATGGTCGGGGACTCAACCCTGTTCGATCGGGTCTGGCTCAGTTCCCCGCTGCTGCGGCCCCGCCACGGCCAGCATTGGCTGAAAATCGCGGGGGCGCGACTCGTGGCGCGCTGGTTTCCCGAAGCCATCCTCGACACCGGCGTGCGGCCCGCCAAGTGCCGCCATGTCGACGCGGCGAAAGCGAAGGCGGCCGGCGACTACGATCTCTGCCACCATTTCATCAGCGTCTCCATGGGCGCCGAACTGCTGGCGGCCGGCGACCGCCTCGCCGACGCGGCCCCGCCGCTGGGCGATCCGGTCCGCGTCCTCATCACCCAGGGACTCGAGGATGGCATCTGTCCGCCGGCCTTTTCCCACGCGTTCTTCGAGAAAATCCCGGCGCGCGACAAGCTCTACGTGCCGCTCCCGGGCCTGCGGCACGAAACGCTGCGCGAACCCGGCAACGAGCTTCTGATCGAGGCGGTCGAGGCATGGCTGGGGGCGTGATCGCGGCCGGACACCGCGCCGCGATTTCGGCGTTTTCATCCGGTTCGCGAACCGCTAGGGTGGCCGCCGATCCAACCCTGTTGACTCGATGACCCAACCCTGTTTGCTCTCTGTCCTTTCGAAAGGCGTCGTTTCGCTGGGGGCGGCCGCCTTTCTGCTCCCCGGAACACCGCTCGCGGCTCAGGAAGCGGCCGAACCGGCGACCGACGATCCGGCCGAAGGCCACTCGTTTCACGGCGAAGTTTTCAACGACGGTCCCCGCCAGGCGGCGGTCCTGATCCCGGGCACGGGCGACGTGCATTTCGAGGTGACGACGGAATCGGCGGAGGCTCGGCGATTTTTCGAACAGGGCATCGGCCAGTTGCACGGGTTCTGGGATTTTGAGGCGGAAAGGAGTTTTCGCCAGGTCGCGGCGATCGATCCCGACTGCGCGATGGCTTACTGGGGCATGGCCATGGCGAACCTGAACAACGCCAAGCGCGCCAAGGGATTCGCGGAGGAGGCCGTGAAGCGCAAGGACCGGGCGAGCGAGCGCGAACGGCTCTTCATCGAGGCCTACGGACGCTATTTCGAGGACGAAGGCGGCAACGCGCAGGAGCGCCTGCGCCGGCTGACCCGCGCGCTGGAGGACATCGCGGACCTTTTTCCGAAGGATCTCGAAACGCGCGCCTTTCTGGCCAAACACCTGTACTATGCCAACGGAAAGGGCGTGAAAATCGAAAGCCCCTACGCGGCGAATCTGCTGCTCGGCAACATTCTCGCCGAGGACCCCGATCACCCCGCCAACCACTACCGAATCCACCTGTGGGACAGCGTGAAGCCGGCCAACGCGCTCGGCGCGGCCGCGATGTGCGGTCCCGCCGCGCCGGGGATCGCCCACATGTGGCACATGCCGGGGCACACCTACTCGAAACTGCACCGCTACGCCGACGCCGTCTGGCAGCAGGAAGCCTCGGCGCGGGTCGACCACGCCCACATGATGCGTTTCCGCGTGATTCCCGATCAGATCCACAATTTCGCGCACAACAACGAGTGGCTGATCCGGAATCTCAATTTCCTGGGAAAAGCCGGGGCCGCCGAGGCCCTGGCGAAAAACATGATCGAGCTGCCGCGCCTCGCGAAGTTCAAGAAAGTCGGCGCCCGGCGGGAGTTCAACCCCGCCGGCGGCAGTTGGCAGTATGGCCGCGTCCGTCTGCGCGACACGCTGATCAATTACGAAAAGTGGGAGGAACTGATCCGGCTCGCCGAGGGCACCGACTACCTGAGACCGGACCCGACCGCGATCCCGGAGCGGGAGTGGAACCGGTTTCTGGCCATCGCCAGGTTCGAGACCGGCGACCGGGACGGCGCGGAAAAACACGCCGCCGCCGTTTCGAAAGCCCTGACCGATGAAGTCGCCCGCCGCGACGCCGCCGTCGCCAAAGCCGAGGAGAAGGCAAAGGGGGAAAACAAAAAGGAAGACGAAATCAAGAAAGCCAAGGGCGACGCCGGCCGGCCCTTCGCCAAGACGGTTTCGGAGCGCGAGAACGCCCTGCGCGAGGTCGAAATCTATCGCGCCCTCGCCGCCGACCCGCCCGACCAGGCCGGCGCCGTCGAGCGGCTCGACAAGCTGAAAGACATCGCCCCGGCGCGCCACGCGCGGCTTTTTCTCCGCGCGGGCGAGTTGAAAAAGGCCGAGGAAAAAGCCGGCGCGGCCGTGAAGGCCGGCGCGGGCGAGGTGCTTCCGCTGGCCGCGCAGGTCGAGATCCTGCACGCCGCCGGAAAGAAGGACGAAGCCCGCAAAGCCTTCGACGCGCTGCGCACGGTGGCCGCCGACGCGGACGCCGATCTCGCGCCGCTGAACCGGCTCGGGAAGATCGCCGGCGAGTTCGGGTATCCGGAGGACTGGCGCCTGGCGCGGCCGAAGCCCGACGATCTCGGCGAACGGCCGGCGCTCGATTCGCTCGGGCCGGTGCACTGGAGCCCGTCCGAGGCGCCCGCCTGGGAGCTGCCCGACGCGGAGGGAAAGCTGACTTCGCTGGAAAGCCATCGCGGCCGGCCGTTGGTGGTGATCTTCTATCTCGGCAAGGGCTGCACCCATTGCATGGAGCAGCTGAACAACTTCGCGCCCTCACAGGAGGCCTTCGCCAAGGCCGGCATCGCGCTGGCCGCCATCAGCACCGACACGCCCGACGGCCTGCGGGAGACCTATCGCAACGCGACCGACGAAAACGCGGCGGCCCGCAATCCGTTTCCCTTCCCGCTGTACTCGGACGCGGATCTCGCCATTTTCAAAAAATACCGCGCCTACGACGACTTCGAGAAAATGGCCCTGCACGGCACCTTTCTGATCGATGGAGAGGGCCGCATCCGCTGGCAGGACATCAGCTACGATCCGTTCAACTACCCGGAATTTCTGCTCGAGGAGGCGAAGCGCCTGCTGAGTTTCGGGGATTCGTGAGGCGGGAATCGACTGAGGGAAAGAGGACGATTGGGCGGGGGAATTGGCCGCCGGATTCGAAAGAGTGGTGACCGAGCGGACTTTCCTTAACGGATGGTTGAACCATCCGTTACAAGTGGTGTATTCATCCATAAATGCCTGGGTTCGATCAAAACGCGATTGACGAGTCGCTCTATCTTCTCGGAGAACTCCTTGATTTGGAGAAAGAAAGACCGATTCATCTTTTGGTTTCGGGCGGTTCCGCGCTGTTGGCGGCCGAAATTGTCGCCCGGACCACCAACGACGTGGATGTCATCGCCCTGCGGGGCGAGGTGGACGGGGAAATCGTCAGCGCTTATCCGCTTCCCGACTTTTTGAAGCGAATCGGCTGATCGCGGGGCGGCTGAAAGCGAGAAATTTCTCGGCTGGCAACGTCGCGCCGGCTTGAAGGGCGGCCTATTCCTTGCGCCGGTGTTCGACCTTTCCGGAGGAGGTGACGACTCCGTTGTCGTCCTTGATCTCGACCGTGCCGCTGATCGACTTGCCGTCCGCGGAAACGGTGTTCACGATGGTCATCAGCCCGCCCGAGGCCGTGGTGGGAACCTTCATCGTCACCGACCGGTCCGCCTCCGAGATGGCCACCTCGAAACGAAGGTCGAGTTGCGGCTCGGAGATTTTCATCTGTCCCTCGATCAGGTCGCCGTTCGGGTAGAATTCCCAGGCAAACTCGTGCAGCAACTGGTCGAGCGTGCGGTTTCCCGACATCGCAAAATTGCCGCCATCGGTGAATTTGCCCGTCCATGTCTCCTTCACGGGTTGCTCGTGGCCGTCGGCGTCGATGAGCTTGCCTTCGCCGGTCCATTCGCCCGCGAGGAGCTTCAGCACCGGGTTGTCGGACACCGGATTGGCCGTCGCCATCGCCAGCCCGGCCGCGAGACAGAAAAGGGAGAGCCAGAATTTCATGCCGTCAGTGTGCCCGATCGAACCGGGCTCGACAATCGCGAATTCCGGTCGGCCGCCGGATCGATCCGCCCTTCGACTTCGCATCCGGTCGATCGCGCCATTTTCCTTTTCGATCGCATCGGGGATTCTGGTAGGATCGCCACGCTTACCATCGAAATCCATCTTCCATGTTCCCTGTCCAACATCTTCTTTCAACCCGGGCGCGGTTGGTTTCGGCCTGCCTCGCGCTGGCGGGTGTTCAATTCGCGGAAAGCCTTCAAGCCGACACCGGCGCCCCCCGGCCGAACATTGTCCTCATCATGGCCGACGACATGGGGTGGTCGGACCTTGGGTGTTATGGCGGGGAAATCCGCACGCCGAACATCGACCGGCTCGCGGCCGAGGGGATGCGGTTCACGCAGTTTTACAACAACGGAAAGTGCACCACCACGCGGGCCAGCCTGCTCACCGGGCTCTACCCGCGCAAGGGCGGTCGCGGGCTCGAGCTGCTCACGCCGAACACGCTGACGCTCGGGGAGGCGCTGAAACGCGCCGGCTACCAGACCGGCCTGAGCGGCAAGTGGCACAACGGAAGCAAGGCGCCGAACCGGCCCTTCGACCGCGGATTCGACAAGAGCTACGGTCTCTGGGACGGCTGCTGCAATTTCTTCGACCCCTCGCGGCCCGATCCCGATTTCAAAGGCGGCCGGGTCCGGCCATTCGGCGAGGACGACCGGACGATCGCGGAGTTTCCCGACGACTTCTACACGACGGACGCCTTCACCGACCATGCCCTGGCGACCATCCGCGCCCAGGCGGCGAAAGGCGCGCCTTTCTTTCATTATGTGCCCTACACCGCGCCGCACTATCCGCTCCACGCCCGCCCCGAGGACATTGCCAAGTACGAGGGCCAATACGCCGACGGCTGGGACGCGCTGCGGCGGGCGCGCTACCGGCGCCAGGTCGAGATGGGAATCATCGATCCCGCGAAGTTTCCCGATCCCGGCCCGAATCCGGACAACACCTCGTGGACCGCCGGCAAGGCGGACCCCGACGAGGCGTGGCAAAACCGGCGCATGGAAGTCTACGCGGCCATGATCGACCGGATGGACTGGAATATCGGCCGCATTCTCGCGCTGCTCGACGAGTTGGGCATCGAAAAGAACACGCTGGTCCTGTTTCTCGCCGACAATGGCGGCTGCTCCGAGACGCCCGGCGGCAACGACCCGAAACAAATGCCGGGGCCGAAGGAGTTTTACAGCCATGTCGGTCCAAACTGGGCCTACGCGCAAAACACGCCCTTCCGCCGCTACAAGTCCCACACCCATGAGGGCGGCATCTCCACGCCCTTCCTCGCCCGCTGGCCCGGAAAAATCGCCGCCGGTTCCCGGTCGGAACAGGTCGGGCACATCATCGATTTCATGCCGACCTTCCTCGAGGCGGCGGGCGGCGACTTTCCGCGCACCCGCGCCGGAGAGCCCCTGCTCCTGCCCGAGGGTGTCAGCCTGCTCCCCGTGCTCACCGGCGCGGCCGAAACGGTCGAGCGTCCCGCGCCGCTTTTCTGGCACTGGTCCGGCAACCGGGCCGTCCGCGACGGCGACCTGAAGCTCGTTTGGGAAAAGGCGAAGGACGGTCGAAAATGGGAGTTGTACGACCTTTCGAAGGACCGCACGGAAACGAATGACCTCGCCGCCGCGCAGCCGGCGAAAGTGGATCTCCTCGCGAGGAGATGGATCGCCTGGGCGCGCCTGACGGACGTGAAATTCTGATCGTCGCGGCGGCGACGGGTGCCCCGATGACCCGGGAAAACGGCGGGGATCAAATCGTGCGCGCATCTTGCCACGATGCGGGATGCCGGGATGCCGGGAATCCGGCACCCTGATTCCACACGAACGAAGGAGGTCTCCATGTCATTCTGTCCCAACTGCGGTCACACCCTCGAACCCAACGCCCACTTTTGTCCCGAGTGCGGCAACGCTGTGGAGAACGCGCCGCCAACCGCGCGGGCCCAGCCGACTCCCGCGCAACCGACCCCGGTGATGTCGAGTCCCTCCACGTCCCCCGTTCCCGGCGTGGCGCCCGCGGTCCCGGCCGGGAAAGGACCATCCGGCTGCAAGATCGCGGCCCTCATCCTCGGCGGCCTGCTGCTGCTCGCGGTGATCGGGATCGGCGCGCTGGTGATGCTGCTCGGCGCGATGACCAAGCCCCTCGTGACCGCCGCGGATGGCCATTTCGCGGCCCTGCGTTCCGGGAATGACCAGGCGGCTTATGAAATGACCGCCCAGGCCTTCAAGGAAAACACCTCCCTGAGCGACTATCAAGCCTTCATCAACCAGCGCCCCATCCTTCGCCAGGTTACCGGGTCGAGCTATTCCAGCAAGAACATCGAGAACGACAAAGGCACCCTGGAGGGCGCTCTCATCGCCGAGGACGGGCAGCAGATCCCGATTCAGATCATCCTTTTCAAGGAAGGCGGGGAGTGGAAGATCGTGTCGATCGATTTCAATTCGGGTCAATAGACCGCGGAAATTTTCCGTTTACGGAAACTCGGTCGCCTGCGTGCCGACGATGACCCATTCGCCGCGTTGTTGCTCGAGCACGTAGAATTCGTAGGCTCCCGCATCCGCCAAGCCGACGGCGACAAGGGCTCGGCGGCCGTCGTTTTCGGTTTCGACGGTGCGCCAGGTTTCCGTGCGGCCGTCGATGGGCAGTTGAATGTCCACCTGGCGATCCGTCAGCCGGGGCGAACCGACCGCGGTGCGACCCTGGTTCGCCTCGTAGGTTTGCGAGATGAAGTGGTAATAGACCAGTTGGGCCGGGGTCGGAAACTGGCGGCGAATCTCATCGCTGAAACGCACCGGGTAACCCTCGGCCAGGGTCGCGTCGCCCCCGCCGGAGACACCGCCGAAATGGCGCAAGACATAGGTGGCCGCGCCAACCGCCATCAACGCCAGAAGGAGCAGCGCCGCCCCGATCGCGATCCACCTTTTTTGGAAAATCGGAGCCGCCGGGACCGCGTTCACCGGTTCCGCGACCTCGGGAGAAGGCGCGGGCCTCGAAGCCACCGCCGCGCCGCAGTTTGCGCAGTAGGCGCCGCCGGCATCCAGCGCGGCGCCGCAAGCGGCGCAAAATTGGGGAGGGAGGGAATCGGCCATGATCGGTCGGATCGGATCGGTTTCGAGTCCGTTTGGACCAGTCTATGGGCATATTCGCCGCGGAACCACGCGTGGGGAGACCTTTTTCCCGACAACATTCGCGGATTGGGCCGGTGGAGCGCCCCTCTTCCGCCTCGGCTCGACCCAACAGGGTTGGGTCGGTGACTTGACCCTGTTGGGTCGGGCGGAGGCGGATTCTCAACGCTTGTCGAGGGCGCCGCCGCGGAGGACTTCGCCGTCTTCGAGGACGAGGGTGAACTCGCCGCGGGTCGAGTCGGCGAGCAGTTCGAGTTCTTCGCGGGCCTGGAGAATCATCATGCAGATGGTGTTGATCCGGGCGTTGCTGTGCTTGCGGTTGTATTCGAGCAGGCTCTCGATCATCTGCTTTCGCGACACGCCGGGACCGGTGCCGAAGGCGCCGTCGGTCATGAAGTAGATGGTGTCGGGTTTCATGTTCATGGCCATCATCAGGGGCCAGCGCCAGTCGGTGCCGAAGACCAGTTCGGTTCGCTCGATCTGGTGGATCGACTGCTGGATGGAGGACGGACTGGCGCGCGTGTAACGGCCGGTCGGCAGCTTGTCCTGCCCGCCCGAGTAGTGATAAAAGGCTGAACGGCGGTCGCCCTTGTGGCGCTCCCTTTCGTCCCAGCCCTCGTACCAGATGAAGCGGTTGCCGCCGTCCTGCACCGCGCTCCCGTACCAGTCGCCTTCCTTGCCGGCCTCGCTCGGTTTCTGGCCGGCGTACCAGGCGGGACCGGCGAAAAAAATCAGCGCGTAATCGATGCCCGCCGGGAGGGACTTGAGCGACTTGGACAATTCCTTTCGCATCAGGATGTCTTTTTGACCGCCCATCGAGGCGGAGAAATCGACGACGAAGACCACCCGCTTGGCCACGGCGCGGGAACCGAAGAAGGACACCGAGCCGCCGTTCGAGCCCATGCCGAAACTCATGCTCGGGCCGAAGGAGTCGCCGTTTCCGACAGGATCGAAGGCGAGATTCGGCGTGTCGAAGCTCGGCATCGCCATATCGGAAAAGGCGTCCACGGAGGCGACGTTCATTTTCGCGCTCGCCATCTGGAGCGGCTGACGCTCGAATTTTTTGATCTCCGGTTTCTCGCGGTCGACGTCGTCGGCTTCATTCGGGGCGGAGGCGACGATCTGCGGCGGCGTGGGGCGGGCGGCGGCGACTTTCCAGAAGGCGAAGCCGATCAGTCCGAGGAAGTGGACGACGATGGCCACCGACAGCGCCGAGAGGCGCTCGCGTTTGTCGGACTCGCGGTCATGGGCTTTGACGGCGTCGCCCTCGGTGGTGACGAGGTTGATGCGATAGCCGCTTTCGAGCGCCTGGAAGGCTTCCTCCGTCTCGGTGGACTTGAGTTCTTCCCGGGCGATTTCGTGAATCTCGGCGAGGGCCGGGAGGTGGCTGTCCGCCGGGGGGACGGGGGACTCGCCCGAGATCGGCGGGGAGGTTTCGGCGCTCGCGCCGCCGCCGCCGTGGCGCAGGCGGTCGAGGTGATCGTCGTGCAGCGAGGGATTCAGCGACTTGGCCGTGATGTAAAACCGCACGGCCTCCTCCTCGTGTCCGGCGAAGGCGAGCAATTGGGCGTGAATCAGGTTCGCCCAGGCGGAGGCGGGATGCCGCCGCAGGTAGAGCGCGACCACGTGGCTGAGCCCCGCCAGGCCGGTGCCGGCGCGATGGGCGACATCGAGCACGCGATGGAGATCGTTTTCGGTGGGCGGCGGGTTGGGCGCCTCGTCGAGCAGGGCGGCGATCTGGGAGCCGCCGCCGGCGGCGAGGATGACCTCGGCGAGTTCGAGCCGCGTCGTCCAGTCGGTCGAGTTCGCCGCGAGGATTTGTTTGAGGCGATCTTCTTCGTCCGGATTCACGGGGCTGGCTGCGGAGTGACGCCGGTTGAACACCGGAATGTCCCAAAGGGTTTCGGTTGGGCGGGAGGACGGCGGCGAAAGCGGAGAAACGAAAGCGGTAAGGACCGGCCTTCGATACATCTTCGTCCGAGACCGCGCGCCCTAAACACCGAAGGGCAGGGCGGGCGACGGGACGTCGTTCAGTGCTTCTTCAGCCCTTCCACCTTGTCCGTGGTCGGCAGATAACGGTAGTAAACCTCCAGCATCAGGCAACCCCAGGCCGTGTTGAGCAGGTGGGCGTCCTTGCCGCCGTGGCCGCCGGCGCCGGGTTTGGTCCAGGAACCGTCGGGGTTCTGGGCGTCGAGCAGCTTGGCCTGAAACTTGGTGTTGTAGTCCTCCCATTCCTTGCCGCCGTGCAGGAAGAAGACCTGGGTGTTGTAATACGGGGCGTAGAAGTTGTTGCCCGGTGTCGGATTCTTGTAGGCGTTGGTGAGGAAACCGAGACCCTTCTTGTATTCGGCGGTGTCCATCTGATTCCAGATCTGCATGCCGAGCAGGGCCGCGCCGGTCAGGGTGGGTTTGCCTTTCGGATCCTTGGGCCGGTATTTGAAGGCGCCGTCCTTGTCCTGGATGTCCTTCATGTATTGCATCGCCTTGTCGAGGGTCTTGTCGAGGCCGGAGAATTTCTCGCCGGTGTTGTAGGCGGCCTTGAGGGCCTGGATCTGCCAGCCCACCACGGACATGTCCTGGGCGTCGTTGTTTTTTCCGTAGCCGTAGGCCCAGCCGCCGCCGCCCGCCTGGCCGTCGACGATGATGCCGACGGCGCGCTTCAGGGTGGACTCGAGCTTCGGCACGGTGCGGCCGCTCTCCTTCGTCATGGTGTGCAGTTCGGACAGGGCGTAGGTGCCGATCGCGTGCTCGTAGGACTGGTGGTTGCCCTTCTGACCGTTCCAGATCATGCCGTCGTTTTTCCGGGAAACCTCCATCAGGTAAAGGGCGGCGTTGACCACCGCGTCGCCGAACTTGGGCGACTCCGGCGTTTCGCAGTGCCCGAGGAAGGCGAGCAGCGAGAGGCCCGTGGCGGCGCAGGGAAATTCCACGCCGATGGCGCCCGTGTCCTTGTTTTGCTGCGCGGCGAGAAATTCCAGCGCGTTGCGCACGGCTTTTTCGGCGCGGTCTTCCCCGCCGCTCTCGCGGAGCCGCTGCATGCGCTGGGACATCGAGCAGCGCGACTGCATGGCGGCCGGGATGGCGCCCATGTTGGAAACGTCGCCGAAACCGCTCATCGACATGCCGAAGCCGGCGGTCCCGTCGTTCAGGGTCACCATCGTCAGGTCCTGCGAAACGTCCGTCACTTCCGGCAGGGCCACGGCGGAAAAGGACTCCACGCTCACCACCGGCTGCGCCGAGGTGACCGCCTGCGCGGTTTTCTGCTGCATCTTGGTGACGGTCTGGTTCTCCATGCTGTCCTCGTCGGTCGAGGCCATCGAGGACACGGAGATGGCCGGCGGATCCTTGCGCGGCTGGGAAATGACCCACCACGAAAGCGCGAAGAAAATCGCGGCATGCACGAAGATCGCCATCGCCAGCGCCGAGACCTTCTCCTTCGCGTCGGGCTCCTTGTCGTGGGCGTGGACCATCTCGCCCTCGCCGACGATGAAGGACCGTTCGCCGGTGCCTTCGTGATGCTCGTCGTAATATTCGGCGTCGATCTCGCCGTCGGCCGTCATGTGGACTTCGGATTCGGCCTCGCCGGCGGTTTTCGCCGCGGGCTCGACATGCAGGGGGACGGGCGTCGGAGCGGCCGTGGCCGGCGGGATCTCCACCGGCGTCACCGCTTTCTCCGCGGCGGGAGCCGGCGCGGGTGCCTTGGTCTCTTCGGAGGGCGGTGGCGCGAGCGGTCGCGGCGTCAGAGGGACCGGGGCGGGAACGACCGCGACCGGCGCCGGTTCCGGCTCGGCGGGGGCGGCCACGGTGACCGCGGGAGCGGCCTCCACGACTTCCACCACCGCGGCGGCGGCCGGAGCTTCCTCGGGGCCGAGTTCGTCCTCCACGGAGATTTTCGGATCGAGCGTCGCCGCGACCTCGAGGTGGGTGCGCGCTTTTTGCCGTTCGCCGGCTTTGAGAAACAGCCGGGCCTTGAGCAGGTGAGCCTGGGGACTCGCGGCGTGATGCTCGAGAAATTCATCGAGAAACCCGTGCGCCGCCGCCGGGTCGATCTCGGCCAGCAGCGAGGCGGCAAAGACCTGTTCGTCTTCCTCGTCGGGAATGCTCGGCGCTTCCAGAATCAGGTGCGCGGCGTCTTCGGTCCGTTCTTTCGCCATATACTGCGCGGCGAGAGAACGCCGGACCTTCCAGTTGCCGGGAGAGGCCGCGAGCGCCTTTTCGAGGAGGGAGATTTGGTCTGCCATAACGATTCAACGAGGAAAAAATGAGAGTGTCACTGTTTCGGACCCGGCGCGCCGATCGCGCGGAGCGGACGGGCCGGGTATTAAACACAGCCCGCCAAGCGATGGCGAGCGAATTTCTTCCCCTTCATTGGCTTTTGGTGGCGCCCTTTGTGACGAAAAACCGCGGATGCGGGGGCGAAAGGGGCTCAAATCCCGAGCGCCTTTTCCATGGCCCGTTCCACCAGGATCGCCGCGAGCGTCTCGGTCGCTTCGTCGAGGGCCTGATTGGCGCTTTTCAGCCGCCGCGCGTCGCGCGGCTCCGCCGCCAGAGCGGTTTTCACGGACTCGGCCGCCCCGACGATCGCGGCGCGTTCGCTGTCGTCCAGCGCGTCTCCGGCCGCGGCGAGCGCCCGCTCGACGGCGGGCAGCAGTTCCTCGCTTTTCAGGCGCGCCTCGGTCCAAAGCCGTTCGTGCATGTCGTCGAAGGCATGGTCCACCGATTCCGAGATCATCGCCTCGACCCGCGCGTCGTCCACATCGACGGCGGCGTCGCGGATTTCGAGCACGCGGTCCGATCCGGTGGCCGTGTCGCGGGCCAGCACGGTCAGGATGCCGTTTTCGTCGATGGAGAACTGCACACCGACCCGCGCGCCGCCTTTCGGACCCGGTGCGAAATCGACGGCGATTCTTCCGAGTTCCCAGTTGTCGCGCGCCATCTCGCGCTCGCCCTGCAGGACGCGCACGAGGATGGACCGCTGGTTGGCCACCGCGTTGGTGAAAAGCTCGCCCGCCTTCGCCGGGATTGTCGTGTTCCGGGGAATGATGATGTTCATCAGCCCGCCGAAGGTTTCGATGCCGAGCGAGAGCGGCGTCACATCCAGCAGCACGACATGGCGCACACGGCCGCAGAGGATGCCGGCCTGGATCGCGGCGCCGAGGGCCACGGCTTCGTCGGGATTCCGCGAGGTGTCGGGTTCCTGCCCGAAGACCTCGGCCACCAGCCGCCGCACCAGCGGGATGCGGGTGCTGCCGCCCACCAGGACGACGCGATCCAACAGGGTTGGGTCGTCCACCATACCCTGTTCGGTCAGCGCGCGCCGGCAGTGGACGAGCGTCTTTTCGACGATGGGCCGGGCGATCTTGTCGAAAACCTCGCGGGGCAGCTCGCATTCGTGGCTCGTCGCGCCGTCGAAAAACGGCAACCGCACCGTGGCGCGTTCCGCGGCGCTGAGCGCCTCCTTCGCCTCGCGGGCCGCCGCGAGCAGGGTCGCCCTTTGTGTCGGGCTGAGATCGTCGGGTAGCGCGAGGATTTCCCCCAGGTGGGCGGCCACCGCCGCGTCGATGTCGTCGCCGCCGAGGCGCGTGTCGCCATCGGTGGCGATGACCTGAAAAACGCCGTCGCGCATTTCCAGGATCGAGAGGTCGAAGGTCCCGCCGCCGAAGTCGTAGACGGCCACCCGCGCCTTTTCCCCGAGCTTGTCGAGCCCATGGGCGAGGGCGGCGGCGGTCGGCTCGTTGAGGATGCGCTCGACGGTCAGACCGGCCAGCTCCCCGGCGCGCTTGGTGGCGTTTCGCTGGCCGTCGTTAAAATAAGCCGGCACGGTGATGACGGCCCGGTTCACCGGCGCCTCGAGCGCGGCCTCCGCGACGGCTTTCAAATGCCGCAGGAACTCCGCCGACACCGCCTCCGGACTCAGGGTCCCGCCCTCGGCGCCCCCCTCCAGCGCGATGCGCGCCCATCCCCCCGGACCGGAAAGGATGCGGTAGCCGGTTCCCGCCGCGCGGGTTTCCTCGTCCAGCTCGTCCACGCGCCGGCCCATCAGGCGTTTCACCGACGCGATCGTCCGCCCCGGCTCGATCGCCTGGAGACGCCGGGCCGCTTCGCCGGTGAGGACCTTCGCCTCCGGATCGCGGGGATAATGCGCCACCGACGGCACGAGACGGCGTCCCTCCGCGTCCGCCAGGAGGATGGGAAAACCCGAGTCCACCACGCCGACGAGGGAGTTCGTCGTGCCGAGGTCGATGCCGATGATGAGTTCGTCTTTTTCCATGGAGCGGGAATCCGCCGGGCGATGACTAACCGGAGATTAGTGAAACAATTCTTCCGCGGCATTGGGCTTCCCATTTTTCGAGAAAACCCAGCCGGCCCGCCGCCGCGAGCGCGTTTTCGAAAGTCCCCGCCGCGGCGTCCGCGTCGAATTCGGAAAAGCGCGCCTCGATCGCGAGCCGCTCGCGCTGGAGCCGGCCGAGGAGATCCTGCGTGGCCTTCTGCGCGGCGAAGGCGGGCTCGGCGAGCAGCGCCTTGGAAAGCGCGGTGGTGGCCTCGGCGCGCTGTTTCAGGACGGCGTCGGCTTCCGCCAGGATGCCGCCGACCCGGGCGAAAAGTTCCATCAAATCGCCGTCGACGGCGCCGTGCCGGGGCGGCTCGACGCCCGAAAGCTCGAGCCAGTGACGCAGCCGCGAACCCGCGCCGGCAAGGGTCGCCTTCGCGCGGTTGAGCGTCGCGGCCGTCGCGGCGTCGCCGGTCTCGGCGTCGGGATGCGCCTCCCGGCTGAGCGCGTGCCAGGCGTTCTCGACGGTGTCGGCCGTCACGGCGAGCCGCCGGTCGAGTCCGAGGGCGTCGAAGGCGTCGAAAACGTCGTTCTCGGTGGCGTCCATGAGGGTCGCGGCGTGGGCCGAAGAATTCAGGCGGCGAAACTTTCGCCGCAGGAACAGGTCACGATCGCGTTCGGATTGGTGACCTTGAAGCCGCCCTGCTGCAGGTCGTCGCTGAAGTCCAGCTCCGAGCCGGTCACGAACAGGGCGCTTTTCGGATCGATCACGACGCGCACGGCGTTGGACTCGACGAGGATGTCGCGGTTCGCCGGGCCGTCGACGAGGTCCATTTTGTATTGCAGGCCGGAGCAGCCGCCGCCGATCACGGCGATTCGCAGCGCGCCCGAGTCGAGGCGGCCCTGTTTTTTCAGCAGCGACTGGAGCTTCGCCGACGCGCCGTCGAGCACGCGGATCAGCGATTCGTTGCCGACCTTGTATTGGATTTCGGTGATGCTGGCGGACATGGAGAGAAAGGAAGGCGGGAGACGCCCCCAATGAACCCGCCCCGGCCGAAACCGCAACCGGCGTCATGCCCGGTCAGTCCGTCGCCCGCGCCCCGACTCCGCCGCAGTTGGGGCAGGCGTCGAGGCGGCGCAACTCGGCGAGCACCTTGTCATAATCCCGGCGCGGCCGGCCGTCGGATTTCCGGCGGGTCGGGTTGAACCCGCAGAAAGGACAGACGATGCGGCGGTAAAACTGCCGCTTCCCGTGCCAGGCGCCCAGAAGTCCCAGCACCACGGGAATCGGGAGCAGGGCAAAGAGCGCGCCGGAGCGGAAATAGACGGCGATGCCCAACAGGATGAGAAAGCAAACGCCGCCGCCGCACCCGGTCACGAGTTCGAAACCGATCCAGCGGCTTTGACCGATCGACTCCACCCAGCGGGCCTCTTCGGATCGGGCCGTTCTCTTCGGCTTCGACGCCGGATCGGAGGGAGGATTCTGTGCCGCCATGAGATCGAATCGATGGGCTCCCGAATCACTTCGCCCGCTTTTCCGGCCTCAGCAGGCGGCCCCAGAACTCGTTGTAGGGATGCACGGTCCCGGTCGTGGCGCCGTCCGGCGTTTCGAGGGGACGGTCCTCGTTGGCCCACTGAAAGATCGCCCCGCGAAGATTGACCGCGTTATCGAAGCCGGCCCTTTTCAGCGCCGTCGCGAACTTCGCCGAGCGATAGCCGATCGAGCAGTAAACCACGATCCTCGCCGGCTTCGGCGCCGATTCGAGAAAGCGCTTCGCGTCGCGGACCATTTCGAAATTCAGCGCGCCGGGGACGCGGCTGACCGCGTACTCGCGCGGATCGCGGCAGTCGATCACCAGGAGATTCGGCTCGGAGTCCATCCAGCCGGCGAGGGTCGCCGGAGGGACATGCTCGACCTCGGGAAAGTCCGACGCGATTTCCGCGGCGAACTCGTCGAGCGGGCGGCTGACTTTCTGGTAACCCCAGTAGGAAACGCCGATCAGCGCGCCGCCGCCGCCGAGGATCGCGGCCATCCAGAGGGAGAACTTCGCGGTCATGTCGAGGAGGCGCGGGCTACGGCGGCGTTCACGGGCCCTCGTTCGCCGGCTCGGCGCCGCGGGCGGATTCCTCACCGCGAAAGGCGCTGACGAACAGCAGGCCCGCCGCGACACAGATGCAGGAGTCGGCCACATTGAAGGAGGGCCAGTGGTGCGCGCCGACAAAAAAATCGAGAAAATCGACCACATACCCGCGTCCGGGCAGGACGCGGTCGGTGAAGTTTCCCAAAATGCCGGACACGAGGAGGGCGGCGGCGGTTTTCGCGCCGGGACCGGGGAAGGCGCCCTTTTTCCACAGCCAGAAAATCGCGCCGAGCGCGGTGATGGCGATGGCGCCGAAGGCGAGGTTGGCGTGCTCGGCGCCGTTGAAACGGCCAAAGGCCATGCCCGTGTTGTGGACGCGAACGATGTTGAAAAAGCCGGGGATCGCCTCGATGACGCGCTGGGTTTCCGCGCTGTCGGGCGCCGGGAAGTCGCTCACGATCCAGTATTTCGTCAACTGGTCGATGAAAAAGAGCGGGAGACTGAGAAACAGAATGTAACGCATGGGACGAAGCCGGAATTGCCCGGGGAAGTCAACAGGGTTGGGTGGCGGACTCAACCCTGTTGGGTCAGGGTTCCTGGCGCGTGGGGCAAACCACCATTTCGCGCACACAGACGCTCTGCGGCATCTGGTAGGCAAACAGAATCGATTGGGCGATGGACTCGGGCTTCAGGGCGCCGCCGATCCGGTTCGCGTACTCCCACCAGCCGTCGCGCGCCTCGGCGTCGGTCGAGTGATTGACCAGATCGGTCTCGACCATGCCGGGCGCGATGGTGACCAGGCGCACGTCGCTGCCGCTGACCTCCTGGCGAATGGTCTCGGTGATGGCGTGGACGGCGAATTTCGTGCCGCAGTAAACGGCGTGTTTCGGAAAGGTCTTCACCCCGGCGATGGAGCCGATGTTGACGATGGTGCCGGATTGGCGCGCGACCATGCCCTCGAGAACGAGCTGGATGCCGTTGAGCAGGCCGCGCAGGTTCACATCGAGCATGCGCTGCCATTCGTCGGCGCTCTGCTTCACCGGGTCGCCGCAGAACATGACGCCGGCGTTGTTGACGAGACAGTCGGCCTTGCCGAACCGCGCCTCGGCCTCGGCGATGGCGGCGCGGAAGGCGTCGACATCCATCACATCGACGGCCCGGCACAGGGCGTTCGGCAGGGCGAGGGCCTCCATCTCGGGCAGGCGCCGGGCCAGCAGCAGGAGCGGATGGCCGGCCTCGGAGAAGAGCTTCGCGGTGGCGGCGCCGATTCCGGAGCTGGCGCCGGTGATGATGACGAGTGGTTTGGACATGGGCGAAAAAAATTCCAAGGGCTGAATGCGAAATCCGAAAGCGGCTCGACATGCCGGTCAGGCGGTCTTGATTTTCTCCGAAAACGCGACGGCCGCCGCGACCATTTCCTCGGGGGTTTGGACGCAGAATTCGGGGTCCTCGGTGAGCATGGATTCGCGTTCGTTGGCGCCCCAGCACACGGCGATGGCGGAGACGCCGGCGCGTCGGGCGGCTTCCATGTCGCGCGTTTCGTCGCCGATGTACATGGCGCGTCGGGCGTCGCAGTTCTGCCGGCGGAGGACGTTTTTGATGCGCTGGGGTTTTCCGAAAAGGCTCACCCCGGCCTCGACGAAGGAAAAACAGCCGGCGATGCCGTGTCGCTGAAGGAATTGCCGGACATTGTCGGCGGCGTTGCTGCTGAGGATTCCCATGGGAAATCCGGACTCGCCGAGTCGCGTGACGGCTTCGGCGGTGCCGGGGATCATGTCCACGGAATCCATGCGGTCGTGGATGAGGCGCCGGATGTGGGCGACGAGCTTGACGGCCATGAGCCGGGAAATGCCGAGCCGGTCGAGCAGGGCGCGGGTGTTGAGATGGCGCAACTGCTGGGCTTCCTCGCGGCTGACTGTGCGAAGCCGGTATTGCGCGGCGATTTCGTTGAAGATTTCGAGGCCGGTCTCGATCGTGTTCGCGAGGGTGCCGTCGAAATCGAAAATCAGCAGGGGTTTGCCGGGATCCGGGGAAAAAGACGCTGAGCCAGCCATGCGCGCGGACTTTCGGTCATGGGAGACGAGGGCGCAAGCTCCCCCTTCAGCCTAGGCCAGCACCTCGCGCAGCACGGAGCCGTGGACGTCGGTGAGGCGGAAATCGCGGCCGGCGTGGCGGAAGGTGAGCGTTTCGTGATCGAGCCCGAGCTGGTGGAGGACGGTGGCCCAGAGATCGTAGATGGTGGCCTTGCCCTCGACGACGTGATATCCCAGCTCGTCGGTTTCCCCGTGGATCGTCCCGCCCCTGAAGCCGCCGCCGGCCATCCACACGCTGAAGCCGAAGGGATTGTGATCGCGGCCGTCGCTGCCCTGCGAAAAGGGCGTGCGGCCAAACTCGCCGGCCCAGACGACGATGGTTTCCTCGAGCAGGCCGCGCCGCTTGAGATCGACGAGGAGGCCGGCGATGGGCTGGTCGACCTGGTTGGCCATGTTGCTGTGTCCATTCTTCAGCCCGCCATGCTGGTCCCACGGGTTCGGTCCCTGGCCGCCGCCGGGGGTCTGGGGCAGACAGGTCAACTCGACGAATCGGACGCCGCGTTCGACCAGTCGCCGGGCGAGCAGGGCCTGGGCGGCGTAGTGGCGGGTCATTGGATTTTTCGCCTCGAATCCGTAGAGCCGCCTGGTCGCGTCGGTTTCCCCGGCGAGATCGCAGAGACTGGGCACGGCGGCCTGCATGCGATAGGCGGTTTCGTAGTTGAGCACGGCCGCCTCGACCTGGGCATCGGCGACCGACGAGGCGAAATCGCGGTCGATCGCATCGATGAACTCCAGGCGCGAACGCTGGAGCGAGTCGGTTTCGCGCGGCACGATATTCGCCACCGGCTCGGGGGCGTCCACCTGGATGACGGAGGCTTGGTGCTGGGCCGGGAGAAAGGCGCTGCTCCACTGTCCGACGCCGCCGTGGGGCGTGGCGGCCTCGCCACTCTTCAGCACGACGAAGCCGGGCAAGTCGCGGTTTTCCGAGCCGAGACCGTAATTCACCCAGGCACCGGCGCTGGGGTGGCCGATGAAGGGAAATCCGGTGTGGAAAAAGTAATTTCCCTGGGCGTGTTCGTTGACGGGGCTGGTCATCGAGCGGATCACGGCGAGATCGTCGGCGCACCCGTCGCGCAGGTGGGGAAAAAGGTCGGAAATCGGGATGCCGCTTCGGCCGCCGGGCCGGAACTCGAAGGGGCTGGCGAAAATGTTGCCGTTGTTGTTGAACTGCGTGCGCTCGACCTTCACCGGCACGGGCTTACCGTCCAGCGCGCGGAGCTTCGGCTTCGGGTCGAAGGTATCCACCTGCGAGACGCCGCCCGACATGTAGCAGAAGATGACGTTCTTCGCCCGGGGCGGGAGGCGGGGCGTCCGCGACCGCTCCCCGGCCGCGCCGGACAAGGCCGCGAGCGCTCCTGTGGATTCGCGAGACATCAGGCCGGCCAGAGCCACCATGCCGAAGCCGCTCGACGCGCGGCGGAGCATGGCGCGGCGGGAGAGTGAGACGATGTCGTTGGGCGAATGAAATTCAGCGGACATAGATGAACTCCTTCAGGTTGAAAAGCGCGTGGGCGAGGTCCTCCCACTTGCGCACTTCGGGTGGGGAGACTTCGGCTTCGGCCCGGAGCGTTTCGAGCCGCCGGCGCAGATCGGCGGCTTCGGTTTCGAGGCGGTCTTTTTCCGCGCGCTGGGAGTCGGTCAGGGAGTCGAGGACTTCGTGTTCGGAAACGAAACGGCTGTCGCCCGTGGCGGCGGCGCGGACTTCGCCGGGTTCGAGGGCGCGGTCGTAGAGGCGGGCTTCGAGGATATTCCCGCGCAGGGGCCGGTTTCCGGAGGCCGCGGTGCCGTGGCGCAGGCCGAAGACCACCTGCCAGGCGCCGGCTTTGAAGACATGCAGGCCGCTCTTGCGGACCGGTTGCCCGTGGGGTTCCCCGTTCCGATAAGCCAGAATCGTTCCGTCCGCGCGATAGACGAGGGCGAGATGGACGGGCTTCGCGGCGGCCTCGGTTTCTTTCGGACCTCCGAAATCGAGCGTGCGGGTGAAGGTGTTGCTTCCCGCGAGCCACTCGTTCGGCTGGCGCTCGGCGAAGACGATCGAATCGAAGGCCCCGCCCGCCAGATCCTGCACCGTCATCACGCCGCCGGCGCGCTGGTCGAGGGTGTGAAGCAGGACGCGGGCCTCGAGGGTTTTGGCGCCGAGATCGCGGTCGCCCGGCGACGTGGCGGCGAAACCCCGGCCGTCCGCCACCAGCGCCCCGCCTTCGAGCCGCGCCGAACCGCGGAAGGCGGCGTGCAGTTCGCCGGCGGAATCGTTCGCGTCCTTTTCGAAATCCCAGACCGCCAGCGGCTTCAGGTCGACCGGTTCGCCGGAGTCGAGCGATTTTTTCCGCGCGTCTTCGAGCTTTTTCCGGACCGGCTCGACGAGCGCGGAGAGAGCGGCGACATTTTTCGAAAGGCTCGACTCGAGCGCGGCAATCCGGCGGGCGCTCTCGCGATGGGAATCCTCGAGCCGGGCGAGAAAAGCGCGGGCGCCGGCGTTTTCGGCGGGCGTCGACGGCCGGGAAAACCCGGTCTCGAACAGGGCGGCGATGCGCGCGTCTTCGTCGTCGTCGCTGTCCGGCAGTGTCTCCAGTGTGCGCCGCGCCCAGCTTCGGGCCTGGCCGATGATGAAGGGATCGTTGAGCAGGGTGAGGGACTGGGCGGGGACATTCGTGACGTCGCGCCGGCCGACGCTGCCGGCCGGCTCGGGCATGTCGAAGACGGTCAGCAGCGGGTCGAGGGTGTTGCGTTTTTCCAGCACGTAAAGGCTGCGCCGCGGGGAGGTGCCGCTTCCCGGCGGGCCGAACCGGGCGCCGCGGTCGAGCGCTCCCGACACGGCCAGCAGATTGTCTCGGATCGCCTCGGCGTCGAGCCGGCGGACGGGGAAATGCGTCAGCAGGCGATTGTCGGGATCGCGTTCGGCGGCCTCGGGCGAGGGCGCGCTGGACTGGCGCCAGGTTTCGGTCAGAACCAGGTCGCGAATGGCGCGCTTCAGCGACCATCCCTGTTCGTTGGAAAACCGCGCCGCGAGAAAATCGAGCAGCTCGGGATGATCGGGCTTTTCGCCGAGACGGCCGAAATTTCCCGTGGTCGGCGCCAGGCCCCGTCCGAAGAGGTGGTGCCAGAGGCGGTTGACGATGACGCGCGCGGTCAGCGGATTGTCGGGGCGGAGCAGATCGCGGGCGAACTCGAGGCGGCCGCTCAAATCCGTGGCGTAGGGAGTTTCGTCGATCGCCTCGAGGAAGCGGCGCGGCACCGTGTCGGCGGGCTGTTTGTGGTCTCCGCGAACGAAAAGCGGGGCGTCGGCTCCCCGCCATTCGGCGAGGCCGGGAGCGCGGATGGCGACGGGCACCTCGGCTTCGAGGCGGCGGTATTCGGCGAGCAGCGGCCCGGCTTTTCCCAGTTCGCCGGGGCGATTGGGCAGCGCGCCGAGGCGGAGCCAGGCGTCGAGCAGCAGCGCCTGGGCGTCGGTGGGCGATCCGTCGCGCCAGGCGGTGGCCGCGTCCCTCACGGCGGTGGCGAGCAGGGCCGCGGCGGCCTCGACCGTCTCGGGCGCGCCCGATCTCGCGGCGGCGGCGAAGACGGGATCGAGCGTTTCGGTGGCGATGACCGGCGGGGGCGGGGAACTTTTTTGGAAAAGCACCGCCTCGCGAACCGCCCACCACGAACGCTCCCGGCCGAGGTCGGCGAGCAGGGGCTGGTCGGCGTTTGTGGCCAGCTCGACGTGAACGCGGTCGCCGTCCCAGTAGTCGAGCTTTTCGTATTTCACCCAGCGCCAGTCGCCGCCGCTGAGCGAGGTCACCGGGTAAACGGTTCCGCTGCGCGGGTAGTTTTGCACGGCGTACCGCGCCGACGCGCCGCCGTCGCCCGCCACGCGCAGCCAGAGATCGTACTCGCCGTCGAGCACGATGTCCGGCGAGGCCAGCACGGCGCGGTGCCTGGTCGAAAGCGCGTGCGACAGCGTCGAGGCGGGAAAAATCCGGCCGATCGCGAGGTCGTCGTTCTCCGTCGAAACGGAAAACTCTCCCGCTTTGGCCGGCTTCGGCCCGAGCCCCTCGCCTTGGGGGAACCATTGCGCGTAGTCGGCCTCGGAGCCGCCGTCCCAGCGCAGCCGGTAGGCGCGACGGCGGTGCTCGGCGAGGGCGGCGCGGTCCTTTGCCCAGGTCTCGCGCAGCGTGTTCCAGGCCGCGGCGGGATCGCGGCCGGCGGCGACTTCGCGGCTCACGAGGCGCAGCGCGTGCAGGGGTCTGTCCGGAGCGATGGCGTCCTCGGTCTTCGCCCGCCACTCGGGCGAGGTGAGCTTTTCGGGGAGGCTTTCGGCGGCCGCGATCCAGGCTTCGGCGACTGCGGCGCGGATCCGGGGCTTCAACTTCGCGAGGTCGTCTCGGTTTTTCCCGAGAGTGCCGGGAGCGTTGACGGCGATCAGGGCGGGGCGCGCGGAGCTGAAGACACCATAGAGCGCGTAGTAGTCGCGCTGGCTGACGGGGTCGAATTTGTGGTTGTGGCAGCGGGAGCAAGCGACCGTCAATCCGAGAAAGGCGCGGGTCACGGTCCCGATCTGGTCGTCGGTGAAGCGGACCCGTTCCTCGAGGGCGTCGGTCGGCGCGAAGCCGTGGTAAACCATGCGCAGATGTCCGATGCCGAGGGCCGACTCGTTCAGGCCGAGGGCGGCGTCGACGCGCGGCTCGTCCAGCAGATCGCCGGCGAAATGCTCCATCACCAACTGGTCGTAGGGAATATCGGCGTTCAGCGCGCGGATCAGGTAATCGCGGTACATCCACGCGTTCGGCACGTCGGGATCGCCTTCGCTCCCGTGCGAATCGGCGTAGCGCACCCAGTCCATCCAGTGTCGCGCCCACTTTTCGCCAAAGGCCGGGTCGGCCAGCAGCCGGTCCACCCAGGCGGCAACGACGCGTTTTTCCGCGCCGGGGGTTTCGGCTTCGGCGACGCGGGCGTCGGCCATCTCGGCGGCGAAACGCTCGACTTCCTCCGGGCGGGGCGGCAGGCCGATGAGGTTAAAATAAAGGCGCCGGATCAGCGCGCGCGGGTCGGCCGGCGATGCGGGAGGCAGTTGTTGGGCGGCGCTTTTGGCGCGCAGGAAGCGGTCGACCGGGTCTTCGACTCCGGGGAGGGCGGGAGGCTCGGGCGGGGCGATCGGCAGAAAGCTCCACCAGTTCTGGCGGCGGCCGCGAATGGCTTCCCAGCTCGTGTCGCGGGCCAGCTCGGCCTCGGATGGCGGTTGGTCGCGGGGGTCGGGCGCGCCGAGGGCGATCCATTTCTCGAAGACGGCCACGGTCTCC
Source organism: Akkermansiaceae bacterium (assembly GCA_024233085.1). Classification (GTDB taxonomy): domain Bacteria; phylum Verrucomicrobiota; class Verrucomicrobiia; order Verrucomicrobiales; family DEV007; genus JAEUHH01. The sequence continues at coordinate 106,515 of JACKQC010000003.1, read as the reverse complement.
GGCTCGAGTTTCGCGCCGGCTTTCGGCATTTTCAGATCGTCATCGAGATGCTTGATCGACCGGATGAACAGGCTGTCCGCCGGCCGGCCGGGCACGATGGCGGGGCCGGACTCGCCGCCCTTTTGCCAGCCGTCCCGGGTGTCGAGGACGAGGCCGCCCCTGGCCTTGTCCTTCGAGTTGTGACACTCGTAGCATTCCTGGGCGATGACGGGCCGGATTTTGGATTCGAAAAACTCGAGTTCCTCCGGTGAAATCGCGCGCGCCGGGAGGCAAATCGCGGCCAGACTCAACAGGGTCAGGTCCCGGACCCAACCCTGTTGGGTGGGAAAACGGTCGCCGATCGCCCTCTGGGTGCCAAAAAACGCCATGGGACGGTCACCTTACCATCCCCGCGCCGGCATCGGAAGCGCTCGATTGCGTGCCCGAATTCAGAAGGGAATGTCGTCCTCTTCCTCGAAGTCGTTCCCGCCGCCGCCGCCGGGGCCGCTGTAGTCGGCTTCGGGCGGTGGCGAGCCGTAGTCGCCGCCGTCGGAGGCGGAGCGTTGCGGATGATTCTGGGGAGGCGAGGACGGGTATCCGCCGCCGCTTCCACCGCCGCTGCCGCCGCCATCTTCCCGGGAGCCGAGGAACTGGAAGTTTTCGCCGACGATTTTGAGGCGGCTGCGGTTCTGGCCGGTTTGCTTGTCCTGCCAGGTGTCCATTTGCAGGCGGCCCTCGATGTAGATGGGCTTGCCTTTTTTCATGTACTGACCGGCGATCTCGGCCTGGCGTCCCCAGAGGGTGACGTCGACGAAGGTGGTTTCCTCGCGGCGCTCGCCGGTATCGGAGCTGTAAACGCGGTTGACCGCCAGGCCGATGTCGGTGACGGCGGTGCCCTTGGGAGTGTAGCGCACTTCGGGATCGCGGGTGAGATTCCCGATGAGCATGACTTTGTTGAGACTCGCCATGACGCTGGACTACCCGGTTTTCGTCAGGATTGACAGGATTTTTTTGCTTTTTCCCGGCGCCGGGCGAAACCGCGCCCGATACGGCTTACTTCGTCTGATAATGCTGAAGCTGCACGTCCTCGTTCAGGGCGAGGCGGGTGCGCATCTTTCCGATGGCGTCGGGCTCGGCTTCGAAGAGGTAGTGAACGTAGTAGCCGTGGGTGAGCTTGTTCTTGTTCGGGTAGGCAAATTCCTTGCGTCCCATGCGCTCGACCTGCTGGAGGGTGGCGCCCTCGGCTTCGAGTTCCTTGCCGATGCCGCCGATCTGGTCGTCGAGGCTTTCTTCCTTGCCCTGCAGGTTCAGGACGATGATACCTTCGTAATTCCGTTTCATGTTGGTTGGGTTGTCCCGCCGGGGCGGGGCGTTTCGTCGGCGCCGCGGGGGGGCGCCTCGGGTTCTTCGGTTGGTGGTGTTTCGCGTTGGGTTTTGGGTCGCCGGGCCTTGGCGGGCTTCTGGTTGAACCGGTTCATCGCGGCGGCCAGTCCGGCGGAAAGCGCATAGTTTACCGCTTCCTCGGCTCGCGCCAGAATTTTTTCCAGATCGGCGCTCTCGGCGTCGCTGAATTTTCCGAGCACGTGGCCGATGATGCCGGGCTCGCGGGCGCTGGCGTCGTCCCGGGTCGCGTCGGGGCGGCGTCCGATGCCGATCTTCAGGCGCGGAAAGCGGTCGTGGCCCAGGCTCCGGGCGATCGATTTCAGGCCGTTGTGGCCGCCGGCGCTGCCCTGGGCGCGAAAACGCAGGGTGCCGAAGTCCAGATCGGCGTCGTCGGCGACCACGAGAATGCCCTCGGCGGGGATCTTGAAAAAGGCGGCGACGGGGGCGACGGCTTCGCCGCTGAGATTCATGTAGGTCAGCGGTTTGACGAACACGAGGGCGCCGTCGCGGGCGACTTCGGCTTTCCACTTTTTTTCCCGGTTCCAGGAAAGGCCGCGGCGGGCGGCGAGGCGGTCGAGCACTTCGAACCCGACATTGTGCCGGGTGCGGGCGTATTCGCGGCCGGGATTGCCGAGCCCGGCGACGAGGCGGAGGGGTGTCTCGCCGCCGCTGTCGGTGCCGCCGGACCGGTCGAGCCGGGTCATGGGAAACGGGCTGCTCAGGCGGACGGGGCTTCGCCCGCGTCGGCCGATTCGTCGGAGCCGCCGGCGCCGGCGGAAACGGCGGCGCGGGATTCGGCGACAATGGCGACGAGGACTTCGCCGTCCATGGGCGAGGTGACGCCGTCCGGGAAAACGAGGTCACGGACATGGATGCCCTGGCCGACTTCGAGTCCGGAGACGTCGTGGGAGATTTTCTCGGGCAGATCGGCCGGGCGACAGTGGATTTCGATGGAGTGAATGAGGTGCTCGAGCAGGCCGCCGAGTTTGACGCCCGCGGGGCTGCCGGTCAGCTCGATCGGGATGTGGGCGTGGACGGTTTCGTCCTCGCGGACGGCGTGGAAATCGACGTGGGTCACGGAACCGGAGAGGGGATCGTGCTGAATGTCCTGCACCATGGCGAGCTTGGTTTTTTCCTGGGCGCCTTCGATCTCGAGGTTCACGAGGAAGTTTTCCGAGGTCTGGTGGCGGAGGATGTCGCCGAACTCGCGGGCATCGACCTGGATGGAATAATTCCGCTGCTGCGAGCCGTAAACGACGGCGGGAACGATGCCTTGGCGGCGCAGGCGGCGGGACTCGGCGGAGCCGTCTTTTTCGCGTTTGGTCGCTTTGAGAGTCTGGTGACTGGACATGGGGATGGAGGGCTGAAAATGGGTGTTTCGTGGGTGTCCCGGACGGGTCCGGCGGGTGTCGCCCGTGTCTGGGACAGAGCGGGAGCGGGCGTGCCGGGCCGAAAGGGCGGCAATATTACGCCCCGGTCTAAACGATGTCAAAAAGAGAAGTGACGGACTCGTTATGGTGAATCCGGCGGATGCCTTCGCCGAGCAAACCGGCCACGGAGACCACGGAAACCTTGGGTCCGGTGGCGAAGGGGGTGCTGTTGGTGGAGATGAGTTCGAGGATCTCGGATTTTTCGATGCGCTCGTGCCCCTGCTTGTTGAGGACGGCGTGGGAGACGCCGGCGTAGATGTCCTTGGCGCCGTGTTCGCGGAGCAGTTTCGCGGCCGTGGTCAGGGTGCCGGCGGTCTCGGAAATGTCGTCCACGATGAGGACGTCGCAGCCGTCGACTTCGCCGATCAGGTCGAGGGCCTCGACTTCGGTGGCGGAGACGCGGTTTTTGGCGACGATGGCGAGGGGACAGCCCAGCGCCCGGGCATAGGAATGCGCCATTTTCATGCCGCCGACGTCGGGGGAGACGACGACGAAATTTCCGTTGGGTTGTTTCTGCTTCAGATAGCGGAGGAGAACGGGCTTGGCGTAGAGATGATCGACGGGGATGTCGAAGAAGCCCTGAATCTGGCCGGCGTGCAGGTCCATGGTCAGGACGCGGTTGATGCCCGAGGCGACGAGGAGGTTGGCGACCAGTTTCGCGGTGATGGGCACGCGGGGCTGGTCTTTGCGATCCTGCCGGGCGTATCCGAAGAAGGGGATCACCGCCGTGATGCGCTCGGCGCTGGCGCGGCGCGCGGCGTCGGCCATGATGAGCAGCTCCATCAGGTTCTGATTCGTCGGCGGGCAGGTCGGCTGGACGATGAAAATGTCGCGACCGCGGATGTTTTCGTTGATTTTGACGAAGGTCTCGCCGTCGGGGAACTGCGTGACGGTGGCGTCGGAACGCTTCACGTGCAGATAGTTGGCGATTTCGTCGGCAAGGGCGGGGTGGGCGGTGCCGCTCAGGATTTTCAACTCCGGGGACATGTCCTTTCCACCTTGGCGAATCCGAAAGGAAACGCCAGCGGGAAATCGCCCGATCTCGCCGGGAAAAGGGCGGCCGGCGGGAAGGCCCGTTCTCAAGGAGTGGAAGCGGCCGCTCCGGGAACGGCGGGTTCGCCGGCGACGGCTTCCGCCGAGGGCGGGAGCAGGCGCTTGCGGGCGGCCACGACGGCTTCGAGCGATCGGTAGGCGGTCCGCCAGTCGCGAAAGGCGGGGGCGTCGCGGGCTTCCTCGAAATAGCGCTCGGCCTGGGCGAGATCGCCAAGGCGCAACCAGTGCTCGCCCTGCGCCTGCATGACATTTCCGTAGAGCGGTGCCCAGAGGCGGGCGCGTTCCAGCACGTGCCAGGCTTCCTCGTGCCGATCGAGGGCGTCGAGGCAGCTCGCGTGCCCGAGCGCGGCGAAGACATCCTGCGGATAGAGCGCGGAGGCGGCTTCGAACTGGTTCAGCGCGGTTTTGAGAAAGGCGGCGGCGGCGGCCGGCGGCATTTCGTGGTCCAGAGCCGAAAGATGAGCGTGGCCGCCGAGGCTGTGGGCGAAAGGATTGGCCGGATCGAGTTCCCGCGCTCGTTTCAGGAGGGGCAGGAGTCGCAGGTCGGCGGGATCTTTCTCGAAAATCCGGACGGCCCGGGCCAGTTGCCATTCCGACCGGGAATAGGGCAGCCCGAAAAAGAGCAGCGCGCAGCCGGTTCCCCCCAGAGCGACGCGAAGGGGCAGGCCGGCCGACCACGGGGAGGACGCGGAGGCACGCCGCGCGCCGCGGGGAACGGATTTCTCGGCGGCGTGCGGGGATTCGCCCGGTCGGGCGAGGATTCCCAGGTAAAACGCCGAAAGAAAGGCGAGTGCCGGGATGTGAAGGGGAAAATCGACCAGCGCGTGAACCGCGAGCGCCACCAGGCCCGCGAGCGCCCCGGCGACGAAGGCGAGGTGCCGGCCCTGGGTGAGAAGGCCGTTTTTTGCCGGGGGAGCCGCGTGACGGACGGACCGGATACCGGCCCAAAAATGCGCCGCCCCGAACAGGCCGATGGCGAGAAAGCCGGTCCAGCCGTATTCGGCGAGGAGCTGGAGGTAGTCGTTGTGGACGAATTCCGCCTCGACCATGGCGACGTGCATTTCCGGGGGCCGAAAACGCCGACCGTAGTGGTAAAAGGTTCGCGATCCGGTCCCGAAGGCGGGCGCCTCGAGATGCTGGCGCCAGGCGGATTGCCAGATCAGCGGGCGGTTGCTTTCCGACTCGGCGGAATAGGCCCGGGATCCGAATCGCTCGCGCAAGACGTCGAAGTTGACCGCCGTCAGCACGGCGAAAAGGCACACCACCCCCCCGACGGCGGCGAGAGCGGGGCCCCGATGCCGTTTCCAGATCGAGCGCGTCATCCAGGCCACGATCAGGCACAGGGTTCCCAGACCCGCTCCGGCGGCCAGCATGCCTCCCCGGCTTTTGGTCAGTCCGAGAGCCAGCAGGGCGAGGACGGAGGCAAAAATCGTCAACAGGCGCCGGTGGGCGCCCATGCGGCCGAGGATCGCATGACTCAGAAACAGTGGCGTCGTGGCCGCGAGCCACGCGGCGAGATGGTTGGGGTTGTTGAAAACGCCTCCAACCCGGTCCCGGTAGGTTCGCTCATAGCCGGGCACGATCCATTGCCCGGCATCGACGCCAAACTGCCAGCAGACCAGGGCGAGATTCACGAAAAGCAATCCCATCAGCGCGGCGGCGATGGCGAACCGCCGTTTCGATCGGGCGACGATCGTGACCGTCAGCCCGTAAACACCAAACCAAAGGCCCAGCAGCGCCAGATCTTCGCGGGCCAGATAGGCAACCGGGGACATCATGGCTCGCGCGGCGAGGGCCGCCGCCAGAAGGACCGCCGCCGCCGGCAGCCAGGTCGCTTCGCCGCGGCCGCTCCCGGGATGGAATCGTCCCAGGGCGGCAAAGACGACCGCCGCCCCCACCAGCAGCAGGGCCGGCCACTGAAAGGTCATCGCGGTCCCGAATCCCCAAAGCCCGGCCACGAGACAGGCCGCCAGGGCCAGCCCAAAGGCGAGTAGGGAGAAGAAACGGCTCATGACGGCGAAACGAAGGCGCGCTTCCAGATTTTCCTTTATTTATTTAAAATATCAAAAATTTTGGTTTATTTAAATAATTGTTTCCTGTATGATCCTCGCTGCCCCTTAACATTTCCCAATGCTTCCCGAATCCATTTCCTTCTCAATCGACCCGGACGAAACATATCTGGTGGCTGGCGCGGGCGGGTTTATCGGCGGGCATCTCGTCGCGGATCTCCGCGAACGGGGCGTGAAGCGGATCCGCGCCGTCGATATCAAGCCGAGGAACCAATGGTTCCAGCGTTTCTCCGATGTCGAGAATCGCGTGATGAACCTCCAGGAACTCGAAGCCTGCCGCGCGGCGGTAAACGGGTGCGATGTCGTTTACAATCTGGCCGCCGACATGGGCGGGATGGGCTTTATCGAAAATAACAAGGCCCTCTGCATGCTCAGCGTGCTCATCAACACCCACCTCCTCACGGCGGCGCGCGAGACCGGGGCGTCGCGGTTCTTTTACGCGTCGTCGGCCTGCGTTTACGCCGCCGGAAAACAGGGTTCCGAGGACAACCCGGGCCTGGTCGAGGCGGACGCCTATCCCGCCGAGCCGGAGGACGGCTACGGGTGGGAGAAGCTTTTCAGCGAACGGATGTGCCGGCACTTTCGCGAGGACTTCGGCGTGGAGACGCGCGTGGCACGGTTCCACAATGTTTACGGTCCCCACGGCTCCTGGGAGGGCGGCCGTGAAAAAGCCCCCGCCGCCATCTGCCGCAAGGTCGCGCAGGCCCGGCTCTCGGGGAACCACGAGATCGAGATCTGGGGCGACGGCAAGCAGACGCGGTCCTTCATGTACATCGACGACTGCATCAACGGCATTCATCGCTTCACCGGGAGCCGGCATCTGATGGAACCGCTCAATCTCGGCAGTTCGGAGATGGTTTCGATCGATCAGCTCGTCGACATCGTGGAGGAAATCGCCGGGGTGCGACTGCGGCGGCGTTACAACGTGGATGCGCCGAAAGGCGTGCGCGGTCGCAGCAGCGACAACACGCGGATTCTCGAAACTTTCGGCTGGGAACCCTCGATCTCCCTGCGCGACGGCCTCGAGCGCACCTACGCCTGGATCTTCAACCAGATGTCGGCCCGCACCGCGGAAGACCGGGGCGTCCTCCGCATGTTCATCGCGCCAAAGGCGTCGTCGTCCGGGGAAGGCGAACATCGCGCGGCGTCGGCGGAAACCGCCGACGCGGGCCTGAGCCTGCCCTCGTAAGACGGGTCCCGAGTTCCGGTCGGGTCCGGATCCGGAGCGGGCGCGCGGACAGCTTGACACCTCGGAAAATTTCCCGACTGGTAACCCCCCCCCCAGATTTTCCGGCGGAGGTTCTCTATGGCTGTAATCAAGGTCGCCTGTCCCAAGTGCGGTCAAAAAGTTTCGGGAGACGAATCGTTTTTCGGCACTTCGGTCGACTGTCCGGTGTGTACGGCGACGATTCGGTTTCCCGAAAAGGAAGGCGCCGCGCCCGTCGAACCCAGAGCCCACTCGCCGGTGCCGGCCCGGACACCCGCGCCGATCCCGCCCGCCCGAAGCGAAACGCCGGCGTCGAGAAAGGACGCACCCGCCGCCGCGCCCGAAAAGCCGAAGACGGTGCCCATCCCGCTGTCCGGCGGATCGCCGCCGACCCCCGGCGCGCATCCTCCGTCTCCGGTCCTGGGTGTCATTTCCATGGTGCTCGGAATCCTGAACGCGATGTTGCTGTGCGCCCCCGGCATCCTCCTCGGACCGGCCGCGATCGTCTGCGGGCACCTCGCGCTGGCGCGGGCGAAACACAGCGAGATCCAGCCCGTGCCGGGCCGGGGGATGGCGGTGATCGGCACGGTCCTCGGTTATCTGGGCATGGTGTTTTTTATCCTCGGGCTGCTAGCCTGGCGCTTCTACAATCGCTTCCTTCAGGAGGGTCCGGTGACGCCGGGAGGCTGATTTCCCGCCCCGGCCCGCCGTTCGCGCGGGGAACCGCCCGCGGGAGATGTTAACCCCCAAACTTGGAATGAACGCGACCACGACACCACTCCCACGGCGAAACCGGTTCCTCGCCGCCCTGCTTTCCCTGTTGGGACTCACGATTGCCGTCCCGGGGGGCGATGCCGCGGATTCCGGGGTGAGCGTCGCGCTGGAACTGGCGCCCGCCGAGGGAAATCCCCGCAACAGCGAGGGCGACTTCGTCCGGCTGAAAGACGGCGGCCTGCTGTTCGTCTACACGCACTTCACCGGTGGCGGGGGCGACAACGCCTCCGCGCATCTCGCCGGCCGGGTTTCGAAGGACGAAGGCCGGACCTGGACCCGCGAAGACCGTCTGATTCTCGAAAACGAAGGCGGCGAAAACGTGATGTCCGTCTCCCTCGAACGGCTGCCCGACGGTCGCATCGCCCTGCTTTACCTGCGGAAAAACTCGTGGGACGACTGCCGGCCCTACCTGCGATTCTCGTCCGACGAGGCCGAAACCTGGTCGGAGCCGGTCGAAATCGTTCCCGACAGCCGCATCGGTTACTACGTGGTGAACAACGATCGCCTTCTTCGCCTTTCCAGCGGCCGCCTCGTCGTTCCGGCCGCCCGGCACAACGATCCGTCCCTCGGAAAATTCGACGCGCGCGGGGTGATGGTGTGTTTCTACTCCGACGATCTGGGCGAAACGTGGCGCCAGTCCACCGACGAGCGGGACGGAACGCCCGCCGGGGGCGGAAATCGCGTGACCCTTCAGGAGCCCGGGGTGGTGGAGCTTCACGGCGGCGAGCTGCTCATGTTCGCGCGGACCAACGGAGGGTCGCAATATTTCTCCCGTTCGCGGGACGGCGGCGACACCTGGAGCCGGTTCGAGCCCTCGGGGCTGATCTCGCCGGTAAGCCCGGCGACCATCGAGCGCATTCCCTCCACCGGCCATCTCCTCTGCGTCTGGAACGATCACGCGAAGATCGATCCGGCCCTGAAGGGCAAGCGGACACCGCTGGCGGCCGCGATTTCCAAGGACGACGGGAAGACCTGGGGTCCATCCCGGATTCTCCACGACGATCCGGATGGCTGGTACTGTTATACCGCGATGGAATTCGTGGAGTCGGCCAAGGGCGGCGACACCGCGGTCCTCCTGGGACATTGCGCCGGCAGCCGCTCGGGCGGAAACGGGCTCGGCCTGACGCGGGTGACTGTCGCGCCCCTGTCTTGGTTTTACGGGGAAACGGAGCCCGAAAAAACCGGCAAGCCCTGATGGCGAAAAGTTTTCCGATCCCGGCGCGAATGCGCTTTACGTTTTATACCGGGTGACGCGAAGTTTAGGCGGATGCGCCAAGCGCGGGTGGCGCTATCGTTTCGCGTCCCGCTCAAGCGGCTTCAGCAGTTTTACACCAATAAAGACCCGGGAGGTTTTTCCCAAAGACACTCATGAGCGATTCCGACGCGTTGGAACTGTCCGCGCGAGATCTGATGCCCAGTTGGGTGACGGAACTCGAAAACCCGCGCCCGTCGCGGGAAACCCGTGACGATCGGGAAGAAGGCGCTGTCGATGAAAGGCGGGGCGGCGGCGGCGAACGACCGCGACAGGGACCGCGGCGCGGTGAAGGTCGGGAAGGCGGCGGCGGCGGTCGCCAGCGGAATTTTGACGACCGGAAACGCCGCGATCATCGCGGGCGCGGCGACTCCCGGGAAGGCCGGGGAGGCGGAGAACGCGGAGGAGCCGACCGGCGAGACGGAAAACGCGGTCGCTTCGGCGATCGGGACCGGGATCGAGGCGGCCACCGCGGCCGAGACTGGGAGGGCGACCGGGATCGCGATCGTCCCCGGGCGCCGGCTTTGCCCGAGGGCGTCGAAGTGCAACTCGAGCCCGCTCCGGAGGCGGTGGATGCGCTCGTCCACCACATCCGGCGCTCGATCCGGGCCTACGCGATGTCGGATGTGGCGCGAATGATCCTGGGCGCGCGCGACCGTTACCGGATCGTGTTTCGAAAAAAGACCGGGGAAGGCCCCGGCCGACTGATCCGTTGCGTGTGCGACGATTCCCTGTGGTTGTCGCGCGAGGAGGCCATCGAGCACATTTTGAAAAGCAAAGCCCTGCGGCATTTCTATCGGGTCGAGGAAATTCCCGTCGAAGCTCCGAAGGGGAACTTCTCGGTCGTCGCCGTGTGCGGCCTGAGCGGTCGCGTTCTTGGGCCGCCGAACCACCACGAATATCAGATGAACCTGGTGAGGCTGCACAAGGAGCGGTTTCGACACATGCCATTCGAGAGATTCCGCGCCGCGGTCGAAATGAAACGCGACGAGGAGACGATCGAGAAATGGAAAACTCTCGCCAGCAAGCGACGGGTGTACAGGGTTGGGCCGGAGACCCAACAGGGTTCGGTCGAGGATGACGCGCAAGAGGAACCCGTGGCCGAAAAACCGGCCGCTGAGGACGCCGAAATCGAAGCGGTGGAGCCCGCCGTCGAGGATGAAACGGTCGCGGATGCCGCGCTCGAGGCCGGCGGCGATGAAGCGGGAGAAGAAGAGACGGTTTCCGAAACCGTCGCCGAGTCCGCGCCCGCGCCGGACGAACCCGAGCCCGATGCTGCCGAATCGAGCGAAGCCATCGAAGATGCGTCATCGGAGGGAGAAGCCGAGCCGGATTCGGGGGAATCGGACGATGCGTCGGAATCGGAGGAGGCGGCGGAGCCCGTTCCCGCCGCCGCCGACTCGGGTGAAACGATCGAGTCCGAAGAGGCTCTGGAACGTCATTTCCGCGAAAACTTCGCGAACGAAGCGCTGGAGACCGTGGATCGGGCGGTGGTTCCGGGCGACATTCCGGGCCGGAGCCTTTCGCGGCCGCTGCTCGATCTGGTGAAGCTGGAAACCGAGCGCCAAAAACGCGGTTTTCCCCTCGGGCTGATTCAGTCCCTCTGCCGCGAGTTCGAAAAGTCCGGCCTGCGATTCTTCAAGCGCGGCAAGAAAGCGCTCCACGTCTCGGTGGTGCGTCCCCGCGGCATCGAGGACGAGTCGGCTCTGACCGACCGGATCCGCCGCATCGTGGAGTACATCCGCGAGCATCCCCGCGTGCGGGTCGTGAGCCTGCTGGACGCCCTCATCCCGGGAACGGGGGAGGAAAGGAAATCGCGCGAAAGTTTCCAGGAACATCACCTGACGCCGGACGAGCACGATCTGCTCGCCGACCTGAGATGGCTGACATCCGAGGGTTATGTGATCGAGTTTCCCAACAGCGAACTGCTGCTGGGTCGGAGCGGCGAAGGGGCGCGGCACCCGGAATCCGCCGGCGCGACCGGACGGAAGAAGTCGCCGAAGACGAAGAAACCGCGCAAGGAACCCGCGCCGGCCGCGGAGCCCGTCGCCGCCGAGCCGGAAGAATTATTGGCGGTCGAAGAAGCGGAAACTTCGCCGACCTCCGCCGTCGCGGAGGCCGAGGCGGAGCCGGAAGAGAAGGAGGCTGGAAGCGCGATCGCCGATCCTTCTCCGAACGAGGAGGAAGAGGGGGCGGCCGAGTCCGGGCCCCCGTCTTCTTCCGGAGAAGAGGAATAAGGGAAGGAAACGCGGCGAGCCGGGAGCGACGACCGGCTCAGCGCTGGCTCACCGTGGCGCCGCTGGCGGAGGCGGTGATGAAATTCTCGATCGCCGCGTCGCGTGGGACACCGAGATGAACCGCCTTCAGGTAGTGTTCCTCGACCTTCCCCGCGTTCGGTTTTTCGCCGGTGGCGTAAAACACCGCGAGGTTGAAATGGGCGTCCGCGTATTCGGGATCGATTTCGACGGCGGCTTTGAAGGCTTCCTCGGCGCGTTTCGCGAAGCCTTTCTGGGTTGAGATGACGCCGACGCAGTTCTGAGCCTTGGCGTTTTTCGGATCGTAGTGCAGGCCTTCGTCGAGCCGATTGAGGGCGTCGTCGAGGCGTCCCTGTTCGAAGTAGGAGCGCCCGAGCAGGTAATAGGCGGTGCCGTGGTCGTTTTTCAGGGCGATCGCTTTTTCGAGGAGTTCCTCGGCTTCTGGGTATTTTTTCGTGGTCAGTTTCACGAGCGCCAGGTTGCAGAGACAAACCACGCTCCTGGGACGAAATTCGAGGTATTTCAGGTAGTTCTTTTCGGCGTCCTCGTAGCGGCCCTCCTGAAAATCGAGGCGGGCGGCCTTCTGCACCTGCAGCAGTTCCTCCTGGACGTCCTTGATCTGGAGAATGCCGGTTCCGGAGCCGTCGGTTTCCTTGCCCTCGACCAGAATGGTGCCCTGAACGGCCTCGACGGCGGTGGCGTCGACCAGTTCCGACATTTCGGGCTCCTTGAAGAGCTGGCGTTCCTCGGGGGAGAGGGAGGGTCCCGAGGCGATGTCCTCGACCATGGCGAAGAGGCTCTCGGCTTTCACGCCTAGCTTGTCCAGCTCCTGAAGCAGGAGGGCCTTGGTCTGCTTGATCTGGCTCTGACGGCGCAGGTGTTTGACCACCACGTCGTAGAGAAGTTTTTTCTCGTCGGACAGCTCGGGAGCGGCGCCGGCCGGCGCGTCGCCGGGATCGATGTTGGCGACTTCCTGGCCGAGGGATTTGAGGTGGGAGGTCAATTCGGCGATATGAGCCTCGTAGCGCTGGTTTTCGCGGGCCAGGCGGTCCCGATCCTTCTGGATGCGGGCGATCTGTTCCTTGAGCACCAGAAGCTCGCCCTGGCTCTTCTCGGAGTCTTTGGACATCTTTCGGGCGGTTTCCTCGGCGAGCGAGATCTTTTCGCGGAGGCGCTGGTTTTCCTCCATCAGCTGGGCGATGGAATCTTCGCCCCCGTTCGCGACGATGGCCTTCAGGTGGTCGCGTTCCTTTTCGACGTCCTCCTTCTCGCGCTTGAGGCGGTCGATTTCGGCGCGGGTGGCTTCGCGCTCGGCGAACAGTTCCCTGTTGAGCTGGTCGGCCTTTCGCAGTTGTTCGAGGGATTCCTTGAGGAGGGATTCGAGCTGGGTGACTTTCGCCTCGAGATTGGGATTCCGGCGGGCTTGCCGGCTTTCGACTTCGAGTTGCGAAACGCGGGCCTGGGCCTGTTGAAGTTGGAGCTGGGACTGGTCCAGTTGCGCCTGTTTGTTCGACAGTTCGGTCGAAAGGGCGGTATTCTGGCGGTTGAGCCGGTCGATCTCCGAGCGCATCACCTCGAACTGCCGGTTTACCTGTTCGAGTGAGGAGGCCAGCGGGTTCGAATTGGGAGTCTGGGGGGCGGGCATGTTTTCCCACAGGCGCGGGGATTCGCGGGCTTCTCCCTGGCCGACCGAGCCGCCGGGCGGGCGCACGAGAAGCGGCTGACCGGGCGGCGCGGCCGAGGGACCGCCAGGCTGGGCGCCGGGGCGCCAGGGCTGGGGCAATTCCACGCCGCCGGACATCTCGGGCTGGGCCGGCGCCTGAAATTCGGGGGAAACCGGCTGGAGCGAGTCCATCTGCACGCCCTGATCGACGGACGGCTGCGGCGTCGCCGGCGCTTGGTAATGCCCGCCAGTGGACCCGCGCATTCGTTCCTTGAGGTCCTGCACCTTGCCGGCGAGCATCTGCCGCCGGTAGCGGACCAGATCGGGATGAAAATCGGGATAATCCCGGCCCAGCGAATCGAAGAGCGGCTGGGACTGGTTGTATTTGCTCAGGGCGTCGAGCAGATTCCCGTTTTTCTCGGCTTCCTCGGCTTCCTGAAAAAGCGAGTAGGCTTGCAGCCAGACGTCGGCCGGATCGATCCCGGCTCCCTGCCCATGCGCCAGCCCCGCCACGCCCAGAACCGCCGCGAGACACGCGACGCCAAAGCGCGCGAGGCCGAAAAGTGGCCTCTTGTCTGTTTGCATGTGTTACCCCTTCGCGAGCTTTCGATTCCCCTCCGTCCAAGATCCGCCCCCACGGCACCCCGCGAATCGGTTGGAAAGGTCGAAAAATCGGCGGACTTATACCATGTTCGGCCCGCGTTGTCTCGCACGAAATGAGGGAGTGCCGAAAAAAGTGAGAGAATTTGCGAATTTGAGAATTCCATTGCCGCCCGCCGGTTTCCCGATAATATCCACGGAACCGTTCCGGATGTGGTCGCTCTCCTTGACAGGCAGGTGCTCGTTCTGAACCGGCTTTGGCAGCCGGTCCATATCTGTTCGGCTCGGCGGGCGTTTTCGCTTCTGTTTCTGGGGCACGCCCAGGTCGTCCACACCGACGAGGAGCGGAATTTTTTCACCCACGACATCGACTCCTGGTTGAAGGTGTCGATCGCCGAAGCGAACGGCGAGATCGTCCACACGGTTTCCCGCCGCTTTCGCGTTCCAGCCATCATCGTGCTGCGAATCTTCGACCGCCTGCCGCGCAAGGAGGTCAAATTCACCCGAAACAACGTCTTTGCCCGGGACGGCCACATCTGCCAGTACTGTGGCCAGCATTTCGAGATCCGTCATCTGAATCTCGACCATGTGATCCCGCGCGACAAGGGCGGCAAGACGAGTTGGGAGAACGTGGTCTGTTCCTGCGTCCGTTGCAACACGCGAAAGGCCAACAAGCTGCCGGCCGAGGCCAACATGTTTCCCATTCGGGCGCCGAAACCGCCGTCGTGGCGTCCTTTCTTCACCCGGGCGAACCTCGAAAACGGCCGGCATTTCCACGAAAGCTGGCGCTATTTCATCGAGCCGAGTTCGGAACACGTATCGGTCAGCAACTGACCCGCCTCGCGGCGGCGGAGGGCATCGGCCGGTCACGAATGCGCGGCCAGCAGCCCGAGCACCGCGCCGGGAAAGACGCCGAAAGCCACGATCGCCAGCATCAGGAGGATGGCGACAATCTTCAGCGGCGTGCCAATTGGAAATCCGGAGCCATCTTCGTGGGCCGGGTCCCTCCAGTAAATCTCGGCCACGATGCGCAGGTAGTAATAGAATCCGGCTCCCGCGCCCACCGCCGCGAGGACGACCAGCGTCCAAAGTTCCGCGCGGATCGCCAGGGCGAACGCGAAAAACTTCCCGAAAAATCCCGCCGTCAGCGGAATGCCCGCCAGCGAAGCCATCGCGATGAGGAGGCAGAAGGCGAGAAACGGCGAGGTTTTGCCGAGGCCGCGATAGGCGGCGATTTCCTCGCTGTCCTGGCGAGTGCGGACCACGGTCATCACGATGAACGCCAGCAGCGTCATCGCCAGGTAGGCGGCGAGATAGAAGGCCACCGCCGCGGCCGGCGAGAGGGCGTCCGGCGCGCCCGACTTCGGCGCGGCGGCCACGATCATGAGAAGAAACCCGGCGTGGGCGATGCTGGAGTAGGCCAGGAGGCGTTTGAAATTCGACTGCGGCAGCGCGGCGAGGTTACCATACACCAAGGTCGCGCCCGCCATGATGGCGAAAACCAGGGCCGTTTTTTCGGCGAAGGCCGGGCTTTCGAGAAAGGGCTGGGCGACGCGGAGCAGCACGATGAAACCCGCCGCCTTCGAGCCCACCGACAGGAACGCGGTGATGGGGGTCGGGGCGCCCTGATACACATCGGGAATCCAGAATTGGAAAGGCACAGCGCCCACCTTGAAGGCCAGCGCGACCAGAATCAGCGCGAAGGCGAAGAGGGCGGCGGTCGTGTTGACATCGTCGGATCGGAGCGCCGCCGCGATGGCCTTCAGCTCCATCGAGCCCGTCGCGCCGAAGAGCCAGGCGAAACCGTAAACCAGGAACCCGGTCGAAAGCGCCCCGAGGATGAGGTATTTCACCCCGGCCTCGAGCGAGCCCGCATTCCGCCTCAGATAAGCCACCATGATGTAGAAGGAAATCGTCACCGTTTCGAGGGCGACGAAAATGCCCACCAGATGCGTCGCCGACGCCATCCACATCAGCCCGGCGCAGCAAAAAACGGGAAGCGCGAAAAATTCGCCGAGCCCCGCCTGCGGGTGCGCGTCCGGCCCGGGGCGCGCGATGTGGCGCCGGACAACTTCCTCGAACTCGGCGGACAACAGCAGCACGATGAAGGTCGCCAGCAGGGCCAGCCCCTTGTAAAACAGCGCCCAGCGGTCGTCGGCGTAAAAGATCCAGAAAGCGCTTTCGGGCTCCACTCCGGCGGTGTGGGGCTCGACTTTGAAGAGCAGCAGAAACGCCGCGCCGATTCCCAGCAATCCAAGCCAGGCGATGGACCGCTTGTCCTCGAGCTTCGCGAAGGCATCGATCAGCAGCATCGCGAGACCGGTGCAGACGACGATGATTTCGAGGGTGTAGGCCGGCATAATCGTGAAAGGAGTAAACAGGGTTGGGTCCGGGAGCTGACAGGGTTGGGTCGGTCGGGATTCGCGGGCGCGGATTGGTTATTTCCCCAGGAAGGCGGTGAAGCCCTCGACGGCGGGGGCGATGAACCGGAGCAGCAGGCCGGGAACGAAACCGGTGAGCATCAGCGGCACGAGCAGCAGCAGCGCGGGCAGGCGCTCGATCCAGGTCAGGTCGGCGGCCTCTTTGTGCAACGCAACGGCGTGCTCGGATCGCTCGCCCTTGAAAAGGCGGCGATAGGCCCGGAGCATGTAAACCGCCGAGATCACCACGCCCCACAGGGCGAGCACCGTGGCCCATTGCAGGGGTTTCATGCCGGCGGCGGCATCGGCGGCGAAGGGCTTGAAGCCGCCGAAAAAGACGAGCAATTCCGCCGCGAAATTCGCGAACCCGGGCAGGCCCACCGAGGCGAAGACGGCGAACCCGAAGAGCAGGCCCAACGCGGGATAGTGCCGCGCGAGTCCGCCGCCGACGGTTTCGAACTCGAGGACGGAGCCCGCGCGTTCGCGAAGCGCGCCGGTCAGGGCGAACAACAGGGCGATCGAGACGCCGTGGGCGAACATCAGAAGCACCGCGCCCTGAAGGCCGATGCTGTTGCCGCTGGCGATACCGAGAAACACGTAGCCCATGTGCATCACGCTCGAGTATCCGAGCAGGTAATCGAATCGCCGCTGCGCGATCGTCACCAGGCCGAGCAGCAGGATGTTCCCGAGCAGCAGAGCGAGCAACAGGTGCTGCCAGTGCGCGGCGCCCTCGGGCAGCAGGGGGGTGGCGACGCGGATCAGGCCATAGAGCCCGAATTTTTTCAACACCCCGCTGTGCAGCATCGAGACCGGCGCGGGCGCGTCCGCGTAGGCCGCCGGCGCCCAGCTGTGAAACGGGAAAAGCGACACCAGGATACCGAACCCGATCAGCAGCGTCAGGTAAATGCCGTTCTGCTTTTCGGCGGGTATGCCGTCGCCGGTGGTGACGTGCTCGTAAAGATGCTCCATCGCGAAGCTTTGGCCGCCGGCGGCGAAAAACAGGGCGATCAGCCCCGCGAGCAGGATCAGGCTGCCGACCGCGAGGTAAATCGTGACGGTCCACGCGGTGCGGACGCGGTTTTCGGTGTTGTGGCTGAATCTCCCGATCATCAGGAAGGTGGGAATCAGCGCCAGTTCGTGGAAGGCGTAGAAGAAGAAGAGATCCGTCGAGCAGAAGGCGCCCAGGGCGCCGGCCGCGATGAGCAGCAGCGAGATGTACCAGAGTCTCGGGCCGCCCTTGATCTTCGATTCCGCCGGGCTGGCCAGCACGGCCGCCAGGGTGACCAGCACCGTCAGCAGCACCAGCACCAGGGAGATCCCGTCGATGCCGAAGGAAAGGCTCAGCTTCGGATGGCTGAGAATCTCGTGCGCGGTGGCGAACTGGCTCGGGGCGGTGTTGACCGCCACCGCGTCGGTGTCGAACCGCGACGCCATCATCAGGCCGGCCACGGCGTCGAGCGCCGCGGCGAGGATCGCGGAAAACCGGGCCGGCGCGCCGAACAGGATCGCGACGGCGAAGACGATCGGGATGAGAATGATGTATTCGGGAAACGACACGGGACGAAGCGTGGGGAAAATGTTAGGAAATCAGGAGCCACACCAGCGCCACCACTCCGGCGCCGAAAAGCCAGGCGTACCCCTGCAGGTTGCCCACCTGAAAGAGACGCAGCAGGTAGCCTCCGCCCATCGCGCACAGGGCCGGGAACCGCACAAAGACCGGATCGACCACGTAGCGGTCGATGGCGTCGAGGATCATGCCGACGAAATCCTGGAACACGCGCACCAGGAAGAGGTAAATTTCGTCGAGCCAGAATTTGCGGGCGAAGACCGGGATGTTCACCGGATCGGCGTCGACACCGCGATACAGTTTCACCGCGCCGAGAACCCCGGCGACGAGACCGGCCAGCGACAGCCAGAAAGTCAGCCCGAAGTGCAGGTGACCGAAGTCGGCGTGTCCGCGGGCCTCCAGCGTGTGGGCGATCGGGGAGTAGGCGGAAAAGACCGCCATCACCGCCAGGATCGCCAGCGGAGCCCACATGACCGGCGTCACCTCGTGCGCGTGGCCGGCGTGATCCGTGCGCGGCTTTCCGAGAAATGCCACGACGAAGAGCCGGGTCATGTAAAAGGGCGTCAGGAACGCCACGAGGATGCCGACGGCGTAGATCAGGTGCATGCCGTCCTCGTGGGCGGCTTCGAGAATGGCTTCCTTCGACCAGAACCCGCTCGTCAACGGCACGGCGATCAGCGCGGCGGTCCCGGCGGCGAAAGTCCAGAAGGTGATCGGCATCTTTTGACGCAGGCCGCCCATTTTCCAGATGTCCTGTTCGTGGTGGCAGGCGTGGATCACCGCGCCCGAGCCGAGGAAGAGCAGCGCCTTGAACCAGGCGTGGGTGAACAGGTGAAACATCCCCGCGTCGCTCCCGCCGGCGACGCCCTGGGCCATGATCATGTAACCGAGCTGCGAGAGGGTCGAGTAGGCGAGGATGCGCTTGATGTCGTTCTGCTGCGTCGCCATCAGCGCGGCGGCGAGAGCCGTCAGCGCGCCGACCCAGGCGATGGTGTGCGCCGCCATTTCGGCCGTCCCGACGAGAAAGGACACACGCGCCAGCATGTAGACCCCGGCGGCCACCATCGTGGCGGCGTGGATCAGCGCCGACACCGGCGTCGGACCCTCCATGGCGTCCGGCAGCCAGACATGGAGCGGGAGCTGCGCGGATTTCCCCACCGCGCCGCAGAAGACGAGCAGCACCGCCACGTTGAGCAGCGAGGCGTTTTTCACCCCGCCGGCGGCGGCCGCGATCTGGTCGAAGTAAATCGATCCCGTCAGCACCCACACCAGCAGGATGCCGATCATGAAGCCGAAATCGCCGATCCGATTGACCAGAAAGGCCTTCTTCGCGGCGTCGGCGGCGGAATTCTTCTCATACCAATGCCCGATCAGGATGTAGGAGCTGACGCCGACCAGCTCCCAGAAGACGAACATCATCGCAAAGTTGTCGGCGAGGACGATCCCGGTCATCGAGAACATGAAGAGCGACAGCCCGGCGAAATACCGCGCCTTGCCCGCGTCCTCGCGCATGTAGCCGAGCGAGAAGAGGTGAACCAGCGCGCCGACGCCGGTGACGACGATCATCATGCCCTGGCTGAGCGGATCGATCTTCAGGCCGATGGTGGCGCGGAACAGGTCCTCGCCGAGATCGATCCACGGATAGGAGCGGACCTCGGCTCCTTCGCCGAGCCGGAGAAAGGCCACGCCCAGCCCGAAGGCGACCAGAGCCGAGCCGGTCGAAAGCACGGCGCTCAAACCCGGCCAGCGTTTCGCGCCCAGCAGGATCGTGGCCGCCGAGATCAGCGGGAAAAGCAGCAGGCACCAGGCGATGTCGTTCGCGTCCATTGAAAATCGAAAGAAAGGCTTCGGTCAGTTCTTCATCGCGGTGAAGGCGCCCACGTCCGTCGTCTCGCGCGAGCGGAACAGCGCCACGATGATGGCCAGGCCGACGGCCACCTCGGCCGCCGCCACCGTGATGATGAAAAAGAGCAGCACCTGGCCGTCGTAGTTCGGCGCGCCGTCGGCGCCGATGTGGAATCGGGAAAACGCGACCAGCGACAGGTTCGCCGCGCTGAGCATCAGCTCCAGGCACATGAAAATGACGATGATGTTGCGCCGCAGCAGCACGCCGGCGAAGCCGACGGCGAAGAGCGCGCCGCTCACGGCGAGAAAATGGTTGAGAGTCAGGGTCGTTTCCACGTTTCGGAAAATCGGTCGGTTGAATGGGAGGGTTTTGTCCGCCTATCGCAGCTCGCGTTTGCTGAGCACCACCACGCCGACGGTGGCGACGAGCAGCAGCACGCCGACGATCTGGATGGGAAACCAATAGGTTGAGAAAAGCAGGTCGCCGATCCGGTGCACATCGCTGGGCGCGTCCGCCGGCAGGTCGAGCGGCTCGAGAATCGCGCGGCCGGCCCCGTGTTTCCGCAGCACCGAGCCGAGCAGGAGGAGAAATCCGCCCGCCACCGCGGCGGCGGCGGCCAGCGCGCCGAAGGTCAGCCTCCGCCTCTCCTCCGACGGCACGTCGAGCAGCATGATGATGAAAAGGAAGAGCACCATGATGGCGCCGGCGTAAACGAGGATCTGGAGGATGCCGACCAGATAGGCGTCGAGCTGGATGAACAGGGCGGCCAGCCCGAGGAAGGACACAATCATCGCGAAGGCCGAGGAGACCGGGTTCCGATTGATCACGACGCCGATCCCGCCCGCGAGGGCGGTGGCGGCGAAGAGGTAAAACAGGAAGTTCATGCGGTCGAAAGGGCGATTCCGGCGGGCGGAGTCAACAGGGTTGAGTCGGGGACCCAACCCTGTTGGGCGCGGGTTATTTCAGGGCGTTCCATTTGTTCACGAGGCCGACGCGTTTGCCGCCGATTTCGTAGAGTTTCTTTTTGTCGTGAACCATCTCGGCGCGGCTGGTGCCGGTGATGGCGTATTCCTGGCGCAGGAAGATGGCCTGCTCGGGGCAGACTTCCTCGCAGAGGCCGCAGTAGATGCAGCGGATCATGTCGATCTCGAATTCGCGGGGGCGCTTTTCGACCTTGGCCCACTTGTCGTCGGAGGCGATCTCCTCCGGGGTGATGGTGATGGCCCGGGGCGGGCAGATGAATTCGCAGAGCTGGCAGGCGACGCAGCGCTCGCGGTCCTGCTCGTCGGTCACCAGCGCCGGGGCGCCGCGATACCATTCGGGCAGGTGGTCGTTCCACTTCTCCTCGGGATACTGCATCGTCACCTTCGTGCGGCCGGTCAGGGTGCGGACGAAGTGGCGGATGGTCACGCCGATGCCGCCGATCAGGGCGGGGAGATAGAGTTTCTCCCACCATTTCAGTTTGGGGCGTTTGACGACGATGGTGGCCATGGGCGGAGCGGGGACGGGAAAAATCGCCTGCTTTATTTGAAGATGGCGAGCAGGATGGCGGTGAGGGCGATGTTGGCGAGGGCGATCTCGAAGAACCACACCCAGCCCAGGCGCATGAGCTGGTCGTAGCGGAACCGGGGCAGGCACCAGCGCACCCAGATGAAGAAGACGATGAAGACGATCACCTTGGCGAAAAAGGCGCCGATGTGGACCAGCCCGTGCCAGAGGGGCACCTCGGCGGTCGTGCTCTCCGGCGCCAGCCAGCCGAAGGGCAGGCTCCAGCCTCCGAGAAACAGGGTCACCGCGAGGCCGGAACCGATGATCATGGCCGCGTATTCGCCGAGGAAAAAGAGGGCGAACTTCATCGAGCTGTACTCGGTGTGGTAACCGGCGACGAGTTCGGTCTCGCACTCGGGCAGGTCGAAGGGCAGCCGGTTGGTCTCGGCGAAGATCGAGGTGGTGAAAATGAGGAAGGAAACGAAGACGGGGATGGCGAGCACGAAGCCCTTGAGGCTGAGGCTTTCCCCCCACAGCGGGAGGAGCGCCCAGCCGTTCACGGCCTGTTCCTGCACGAGGCGGCCGAGGTTCAGCTCGCCGTGGATCATCAGCAGCGGGATGATGGAAAGCCCCAGCGCGATCTCGTAGGAGATCATCTGGCTGCTGGATCGGACGCTGCCGAAGAAGGGATACTTCGAGTTCGAGGCCCAGCCGGCGAGCACGATGCCGTAAACGCTCAGCGAGGCGATCGCGAACACGAAGAGCGGCCCGACGTCGAGGTCGGCGATCACCATTTTCTCCCCGAACAGGCGGCTGCCGAAGGGGAGCACCGCGCAGGTCAGCAGAGAGGGGATCATGGTCAGCGCCGGGGCGAGCCAGTAGTAGCCCTTGCGGACGTGGCCGGGGGTGAAGTCCTCCTTGAGAATGAATTTCAGGCCGTCGGCCATCGGTTGCAGCAGGCCGGCCCAGCCAACGCGGTTCGGCCCCACGCGGTCCTGGATCGCGGCGGAGACCCGGCGTTCGGCCCACACCGAATAGGCGACCATGGGCATGATCACGAGGAAGACCAGGCCAATGATCTTGGCGGTTGAAATCGCGAGCGAGGCGAGGTCGATGGAGGCGATCGGGGGCATTCGATGGTTCTCAGGAGAAATGTCCGGGGTGGTCCAGTTTTTGCTTTGTCATCCGACGATGACTCCCTTGGCTTTCCGCTCCCGCTCGCGGTCGAGCAGCGGGACGGTTTCGCCCGTGTCGAGCAGAGCCACGCCGTCGGCGGGCAGGTCCGCCAGTTTCAGGCCGGCGAATTCTTTTATCTCGGCGGCCATGGCGGCGAAGACGTCGTCGGCGCGGTAAATGCCATTGCCGCCGCCAAGTTCCTGGATCAGGTCGCGGAGAATCTCCCACGGCTCGCGGGTCTGGCCGGGGCCGGCGTGGGCGCGGTTGAGGCGCTGGAGGCGGCCGGTGAGGTTGATCATGCTGCCGCGTTTTTCGGCGAATCCGGCGCCGGGCAGCACGACATCGGCGGCTTCGGCGGTGGGATTGGCGAGCGGGTAGGTGGCGAGGAGAAACTCGAGTTTCCCGAGGTCCCCGGCGCTGAAGCCGGCGTCGTCGACGAGATTTTCCTGGAGCGCGACGAGGGCCTTGATGCGGCCCTGGGCGATGCCGTCGCGGATCGATTTCAGGCCGGCGCCGGGATTTTCGAGGCCGAGGATGAGCTTGGCGCCCAAGGTGTTGGGGTTCCTGTCGGCGGCGGCGAGATAATCGTCGGCCTCGCCGAGGCGGGGCACGATGTCGATGAA
This sequence comes from Akkermansiaceae bacterium, assembly GCA_024233085.1. GTDB lineage: Bacteria > Verrucomicrobiota > Verrucomicrobiia > Verrucomicrobiales > DEV007 > JAEUHH01. The sequence continues at coordinate 83,730 of JACKQC010000003.1, read as the reverse complement.
CTCGGACTTCACCGCGGCGGCGAACTGGCGCGCCATGAAAAGTTCCTCGTTGGTCAGGCGACCCGAGGCGATGACCGCCACTTCGTTGGGGCCGAACCCGGCGAGGGCGGCGGCGGCGGTTTTCAGGGCTTGCGCCCAGGTGGCCGTTTCGTGGCCGGCTTCGCCGCGGATCAGCGGGTCGGTGAGGCGCAGTTCGCTGTTGAGGTAGTGGAAATTCAGCCGGCCGTGGTCGCACATCCAGGCGGAGTTCACCGCGTCGTTTTGGCGGGGCGTGAGGCGGTGGACTTCGCCTTCGCGGCCGCCGATGGTGAGGTTGCAACCGCGCCCGCAACTGGTGCAGATCGACTCGGTTTCCTTCAAAAACCAGACGCGCATCTGGAAGCGGAAATCGTTCGAAGTCAGCGCGCCGACGGGACAGATATCGACGGTGTTGAGCGAGTAGTTGTTCGCCAGTTCACGGCCGGGATGAACGGCCAGCGTGGTGTGGCTGCCCCGGTCGGTGAAGCCGAGCACGGGATCGTCGGCGATCTCGTCGGCGAAACGGATGCAGCGGCTGCACATGATGCAGCGTTCGTCGTCGAGCCGGACGCGGGGGCCGATCGCGACGTTTTTCGGTTTTTTGACCTTGTTTTCGCGGAAGCGGGAGGCGCCGTTGCCGTGCTCGACGCTGAATTCCTGCAGGCGGCATTCGCCGGCCTGGTCGCAGATGGGGCAGTCGAGGGGGTGATTGATGAGCAGCAGTTCCATCACCCCGTGGCGGCAGGCGCGGGTGAGTTCGCTGTCGGTGCGGATGCCCATGTTCGGCGCCACGGTGTTGGCGCAGGCGATGGCGGGCCGGGGTATCCACTGGATCGGCAGGTGCCCGTCTTCGTCGGGCTTCAGCTCCTCGCCGGGGCGCGGGCGCGGCGGCATGCCCATTTCGACGAGGCACATGCGGCAGTTGCCCGGCGAACTGAGCTTCGGATGATAGCAGTAGTGGGGCACGTCCCGGCCGGCCTGGCGGCAGGCCTCGATCATGCGGGTGCCCTTGGGGAATTGGTGCCATTCCCCGTCGATCTGCACATCGACCATCTCGACCGCCGGCTTTTGCTCGTCACTCATGGATCGGTCCGTTCAAAAAAAAATGGATTCAGCGAAGATTTGCCGCCGCGACTTCGGTCTCGGCGTTCACGATGGCGTCCGCCAGTTCGGGCTTGGTGTCGGCCACCAGTTCGTCGCGGAATTTCGCCACGAAACTTTCCGTCGGCCATGAACAGGCTTCCCCGAAGGCGCATACGGTCCGGCCGTCGATGTTTCGCGCCACGGAGTCGAGGGTGTCGATGTCGTCGGGAGACGCCTTGCCGGCCACCAGGCGGTCGGTGATCTTCTTCATCCAAAGCGATCCCTCGCGGCAGGGGGTGCATTGGCCGCAGGATTCGTGGGCGTAGAAGGTGTTCAGGTTGTTGAGCACCCAGGAGATCGAACGGCTGTCGTCGATCACCATCACGCCGCCCGATCCGGCCATGGATCCGCAGGCGGCCAGGGTGTCGAAGTCCATCGGAATGTCCTCCAGCCCGATCTCCACCATGTCCTCGCCGCGTTTGATCTTGAATGTCTCGCCGCCGCGCAGGACTTTCGCCGAGGAACCGCCGGGGATGACGGCCTGGATTTTTCGGCCCGGTTTCAAGCCGCCGCACAAGTCGTGAATCACCTCGCCGAGGGTGACCTTGCCGACTTCGACCTCGAAGTAGCCGGGCTTTTGCACGTCGCCGCTGACACAGAGGATGCGGGTGCCGGTGTTGTTCGGCGTGCCGAGCTTCGCGTATTCCTCGCCGCCCATTTGCAGGATGTGTTTCACGTGGCAGAGGGTTTCCACGTTGTTGACGATGGTCGGGCAGAGGTAGAGCCCCATCGCGGCGGGGAAATAGGGCGGCTTGATCCGCGGATAGGGACGCTTGCCCTCGAGCGATTCGATGAGCCCGGTTTCCTCCCCGCAAATGTAAGCCCCGGCGCCGCGATGGACGTAAATTTCGAGGTCGAAGCCCGAGCCGCCGATGTCCTTGCCGAGAAAGCCCTTCTCCCGCGCCTCGGCGATGGCTTTCTCGAGAATCTTCGCGCCCTCCGGAAATTCCTCGCGGATGTAGATGTAGGCCAGGTGCGCGCCCACCGCGTAACAGGCGATCGCCATGCCCTCGATGAGTTGGTGCGGGTCCTGGTGGATGATGTAGCGATCCTTGAAGGTGCCAGGCTCGGACTCGTCCGCGTTGCAGATGAGGTAAACGGGCTTGGTGTTGTTCGGCGGGATGAAAGTCCACTTCACCCCGGCGGGGAAGCCGGCGCCGCCCCGGCCGCGCACCCCGGCTTTCTTCACCTCGTCGGTGATGGCCTTGGGCTCCATCTTGAGGGCCGCTTCGAGTTGCGCGTACCCGCCGTCTTTCGAATACGCCTCGATCGAAACGTCCCAACCTTTCCGGTCCACGTTCCGGAAGATCATCCGGTGCTCGCGGGGATGCGGCTCCTTGCCGGCGATGTAGGTGACGGCGCTCATTTGTATCGGGCCAGCAGGGCGCTGGCGTCGGTGACGTTCTCGTGAAAGTCGTCGTTGACCATGCAGACCGGGCCGGTGCCGCAACTGGCGAGGCACTCGGCGAACTCGATCGAAAATTTCCCGTCCGCGCCCACGGCGATGGGGTGGTGATGGGTGACGCCCGAGCGGTCAATTTTCCCGGCGGCGCAGAGACTCTCCATCAGCTCGTGGCCGCCGGCCATGGCGCAGGCCAGCGTGCGGCAGACGCGGATGTGGTATTTGCCCGGGGCGGATTGGCGAAATCCCGGATAGAAGGTGACGACTTCCAGGACTTTGATCGGTTCGAGCTCGAGTTTGGCCGCCGTCCACACGACCGCCTCTTCGGAGATGAGCCCGAAGTGGTGCTGCAGCGCGTGCAGCACCGGCAGCACCGCCGAGCGCTTGCTCACGGGGTAATGCGTGATGCGCTCGTCGATTTCTTTTTCGAGGGCCTTTGGAATTTCGAGTGCCATGGGTTAGCCGCAAAAAGGCGCAAAATTTTTCAGGTGTCGGAGAGGGCGAATTTTCGGATCTGGAGTTTGGGAGCTCCGAAGTTAATCAGGAGGCCATGCTCGGTTCGCGTCGCGCGTAGATATCCAAGGAGTTGAGCAATATGCTCGTTGGCTATGGTTTTGACGGCCTTGAGTTCGACAATCAGGATGTCTTCCACCAGCAAATCCGCAACATAATCGCCCAGCACCGTGCCGTCCTCGTCTCGAACCTGGAGGGGAGTCTGCTGCGTGACTTGGATTCCCTGGCCCTTCAAACGATTCGCGAGTCCATTTTCGTAAACCTTCTCCAGATGTCCGTGCCGAAGAAAGCGATGCAAGGCGAAGCTCGTCTCGCGGACGATGTCGCACAGCTCGAAAACTTTGTCCTTCTTCGAAATCACTTTGAAAAATTTTTGCGCCTTTTTGCGGCAAACCCCGCCCCGTCACCGGTCGCACTCGCCCATCACGAAATCGAGGCTCCCGAGGATCGCCACCACGTCGCTCATCAGGTGGCCGGGCAGGACCTTGGGCAGAATGCTCAGATTCACGAAGGAAGGACTGCGAATCTTCAGCCGGTACGGCACCCCGCCGCCCTTCGAGCAAAGATAAAACCCCAGCTCGCCCTTCGGATTTTCCGCGCCGAAATACACCTCGCCCGCCGGCGCGTCGAGCCCCTCGGTCACGAGGATGAAATGGTGGATCAACTCCTCCATCTTCATCAGCACCTTTTCCTTTTGCGGGAGCCGCTGCTTCGGGTCGTCCACATTGATCGGGCCGCCGGGAAAATCCTTCATCGCCTGACGGATGATGCGGACGCTCTGCCGCATCTCCTCCATCCGCACCAGGTAACGGTCGAAACTGTCGCCATGCTCGCCGACGGGGATGTCGAACTCGTACTTCTCGTAGTCGAGGTAGGGGTGCGCCTTGCGCAGATCGTGGTCGACGCCCGAACCGCGCAGATTCGGGCCGCTCAGGCCCCAGGCGATGGCGTCCTCCCCCGAGATCGTGCCGACACCCTGGGTGCGGTCGAGGAAGATCTTGTTGCGGGTCAGCAGCTTGTCCACCTCGTCGAGGCAGGCGAGGCATTCGTCGCAGAATTTCGCGACCGCGTCGAGGAATCCCGGCGGGATGTCGCGGGTCTGGCCGCCGACGCGCGTGTAGCTGGTGGTGAAGCGCGCCCCGGTGAGCTGCTCGCTGAGATTATAGAGCGTCTCCCGCTGCGTGAAGGTGTAGAGGAACACCGTCATCGCCCCCACGTCCATCGCGTAGGCCCCGAGCCCGAGCAGGTGCGCGGAAATGCGGCCCAGCTCACAAGCCAGGACGCGGATGGCCTTGCCGCGCTCGGGCAGCTCCCAGCCCATCAGCTTTTCGACCGCGAGCGCGTAGGCGATGTTGTTCGAGACCGGCGCCAGATAGTCCAGCCGGTCCGTGTAGGGGACAAACTGGTTGTACTGCATGTTCTCCGCGATCTTTTCGTCGCCGCGGTGGAGAAAACCCACATCCGGATCGGCCTTGGTGATGATTTCGCCGTCCAGCTCCAGCACCAGCCGCAGCACCCCGTGCGTCGCCGGGTGGGAGGGCCCCATGTTCAGCACCAGCTTTTCGCCGACCAGATCCTCGGTCGATTGCTGGTAGGCGTCGAGATGTTGCGCGGCACGGGCGGCCGCGTCCGGAACCTCGAATTCCTGAACCGTGGTGGACATTCGCGAAAGAATGAGGGGGGCAGTGGCGGAGAGAAAAAGGGGACGACAAACGCTCCCGGCGAGCCGCTCGGAAGCGCCGCGCGACTATCGAATTGGCCCCCGAAACGGTCAAGACGAGTTTGTGAAATTTTTCACAAGCGCCGCCGGACCGGAGCGGAAAAGTCACGCGCGAAAGCCTACAATTTACGCGCCCCTTTGTAATGGTAGAGTGATCCCCGAACCCCGATTCTACCCGCCATGAAAACGCAGCAGCAACCCGAAAACTCCTCCCATCCCCCGGAAAAACGCGGCCTCGTCCAATCCGCCCTCGTCGGCTTGGTGGGCGTCGTTTCCGCGGTTTATCTGTTCAATCCCACCGCCGGAATCTTCGAACTGATCCCCGACAACATCCCCTTCTTCGGAAATCTCGACGAGGCCACCGCCGCCGCGATCCTCATCAGCTCCCTCGCCTATTTCGGCATCGATCTGGGCCACCTCTTCGGCAAGGCCCGCAACGCCGACCGGAAAAAGGCGCCCGCCGCCGCCGACTCTCGCGAGGCCATCGACGCCGAAGTCGTCAACCGATGAACGGACGCCGGATGGCCGGGCTTTTTCCCCGGGAAACCGTCACGAGACGCCGATTCGGAACAAATTTCAGGAGACGCGGACGCCCGCCCCGTTCGGAGCCCGCGTCTCAATCGATGCTTTACTTGGGCGGCGCGACCCCCTACGATGGATTTCCCCTTGGGAACAAACTGGAAAACGAAATCACCGCATTTAATGAACAAACCCGTAAATCTCCTTCTCCTCGTCCTGATCCTCGTGGTCGGCATCGTCAATCTGCTCGCCTCCTTCGGCCTGTTCGGCGGCGGCTCCGGCGGCGGCGGCAATCACCAGTACCGCGTCGTGACCTGGCAGCAGATGGACAGCGAGGGCTTCAAAGTGGTGGCCGAAGAAATCGGCGCCAAACCCGATGAAGCCGGAAAGATGCAGTTGCCGAAGGAAAAAGTCGTCAAATCCGAGCTGTTGCCCCGGTCGCTGAAAATGATCGAGGACGAAGGCTGGGAATTCATCGCCGTCACCGCCGACAACCACTACATTTTCCGCAAGTAAAACACCGGCGCCCCCTTTCTCCAGCCCTCGGGGCTGAAACTGCACGCCAAAAGCCGCTCTTCGGAGCGGCTTTTGTGTGTCCGGGAGAGAAACCCCACCCGACAGGGTTGACTCAATGACCTAACCCTGTCGGGTCGGCGCCGGTTTCGGTTCGAACCAGCGGCCGTGCTCGCGGATCAGGTCGATCAGGCGTTCCACGGCCTCGTTTTCCGGGATGTTGAATTTCACCGGCTCCCGGCCGACGTAGAGATTGATCTTCCCCGGCGCGCCGCCCACGTAGCCGAAATCCGCGTCGGCCATCTCGCCCGGGCCGTTGACGATGCAGCCCATCACGGCGATGCGCACACCCTTCAGATGGCCGGTGGCGGCGCGGATTTTTTGCGTGGTGGACTGGAGATTGAAAAGCGTGCGCCCGCAGCTCGGGCAGGCCACGTAGTCGGTCTTGAAAATCCGCGCGCCGCTCGCCTGGAGAACGTTGTAGGCCAGTCGCAGGCTCGGTTCCGCCGCCGGCTCGCCCCGGACCAGCACGGCGTCGCCAATGCCGTCGCAGATCAGCGAGCCGAGCGTCACCCCCGCCCGCAGCAGCGCCTCCAACGGGTCGGCACTGTCCGAAATTTCGGACGCCGGCGCGTCCTTCAGCAGGATGGGATGCCGGGCGGCGACTCGCGCGGCGAGCAACCGGAAAGCGGGGACGATCGGCAGGTCGAGCCCGTCGGCCACCGTGATCAGCCGCGGCTCCGGGAGCGCGTTCAGCTCCGCCGCCGCCGCCTCGTCGCGGGGATCGACGGCGACCACACCGGAATCTTCGACCACGATTTCGGGCTGAAAATCGCCCAAGAGCGCAAGCCGATCCGCCACCGCGTCCCAAGTCGCGCGGCTCGTGAAAACCCGCGGCGTTTCCTCGCCGCCGACACCGACATCGCCGATCTCGATTCGCTCCGTTTTTCGCCGCTCATAGACAAACGGATCCCAGCTCACCCCGTCCCAACCTCCCCGATCCCCGATCCCAAACCCCCGACCCCTGATTTCCTCCACCACGCGCACCAGCGCCCGGGCCACCGGGATTTCGTGCACGGCGTCCTCGGTCAGGCTGACGCGAATCGTGTCCCCGATGCCGTCCGCGAGCAGCGAGCCGATGCCGATCGCGCTCTTGATGCGCCCGTCCTCGCCGTCGCCGGCCTCGGTCACGCCGAGGTGAATGGGGTAGTTCCAGTCGTCGCCCTCCTCGGCGAGCCGTTTCACCAGCAGCCGATAGGCCTCGATCATCACCTTCGGGTTGCTCGCCTTCATCGAAAAGGCGAAGGCGTGGTAGCCGAGTCCGCGCGCGATGCGGGCGAACTCCAGCGCGCTCTCCACCATCCCCAGCGGCGTGTCGCCGTGGCGGTTCATGATCCGGTCGCTGAGCGAACCGTGATTGGTCCCGATGCGCATCGCCACGCCGCGCTCGAGGCAAAGCGCGACCAGTGGCGCGAATTCCTCGGCGATCCGCTCCAGTTCGGCGGCGTATTCGGCGTCGGAATAGTCGCGGACCTGGAATTTCTTCTTGTCGGCGTAATTCCCGGGATTGACGCGGACTTTTTCGACCCACCGGGCGGCTTCGAGCGCGGCGTCGGGTTTGAAATGAATGTCCGCCACCAGCGGCACCCCGCAGCCCGCGGCGCGAATGCCGGCGGCGATGTGTTCCAGGTTGGCCGCGATCTGGCGGGTCTGGGCGGTCACCCGGACGATCTCGCAGCCGGCTTCGGTGAGTTGGAGCGTTTCCCGCACGCAGGCGTCGGTGTCCCGCGTGTCGCTGGTCAGCATCGACTGGACCCGGATCGGGTTTCCGCCGCCGATTCCGACATCGCCGACCCTGACCTCGCGGGTCACGCGGCGCGGCGAGCCATAGGGGCTGGCGCAGTACGGGGAGAGATCGCGGCGGGTCTGATTCAAAAATGTCACGGGACGGCCGGAGTGGCGGAGTCTTTCGGCAAAAATTCAACAACCGCTGAGGGTCCGCCCGCTGTCAGATCTCCCACGTCTTTCAGAACCAGCACGCCCATCAGAGTAAGCAGACAGATGACAGCCGCGGTCTGGACAACTTCGAGAATCTTGAGGTTGACCGGCTTTCGCCGGATGCTTTCGATCGCCGCCATAACGATATGCCCGCCGTCCAAGACGGGAAACGGAAGCATGTTCAAGACAGCCAGATTCACGTTCAAGATTACGCTGAACCAAAGCACCAGTCGCCAACCGTCCGGATGTTCGAAAAGGCGATAATACACGCGCATGATGCCGACCGCGCTGCTCAGATGAGTCGCGCCGACTTTTGTTTTGGGCGAAAAAATGGCTCCCAAAGTGTTCCGAATCATCGCCAGACTGTCTCCAATTTGAGTCACCGGATCGATTCGCTTCAATTCGCCCTTGCCGAAGGTGTCCCAGACGAGTCCGATGGCCGGGCGGCGAAACTCTTCCGGACGCGTGTCTTTTTCGGGTCGGCGAGGGACCACCGAAACCGTCTTCTCGGCGTTGCCGCGCTTGATTGAAATCTCGACGGGGGCGCCCTCCGCCTTTTTTTCGATCGCGTCGCTGACTTGAATCAGATGCCGAACTTCCTGTCCATCGACGCCTACGATGAGGTCGGCTTTTTCGATCCCGGCTTCTTCCGCCGGGCTGTTGGGCTTGACGTCGCCGACGCGCGGAGTTTCCCGACCGAAAATGCCGACATCCGGCAAAGGTGGCCGTTTAAACACGAAATCACGGGCGACCTCCCACCATTTGCGTTTGGCGTCTTCCGCCTTTTCTTCCGGGGTTTTCCCGCTCGGAATCGAGACGGTCTTTTTCAGTTCTTCCCCACTTCTTTGAATCGTGAATTCGAGATCGGATTTTTCGGCGGAAATGATGTACCAGTCCATGCTGTTCACCATCCCGTGGATCGTTTCCACCGGCTTGCCATCAACTTCGAGAATGGTATCGCCCGGCAGAATTCCGCCCTTGGCGGCGGGGCTGTCCGTGGCCACGTATCCGACTTCCCGTGCCATGGCGGCGTCTGGAACCGGCTTTCCGACGGCCCAAATGATCAATGCGAAAAACACCGCCAACAAAAAGCTGAAAAGCGGTCCCGCGAATGCCACGATAATCTTATCGAGCGGAGAGATTGGCGGTAACGGCTCCTGAGTTTCCGGCGCGTCCTCTTCCGATTCGGGTTCTCCTTCTTCGCGATTTCTCCCTTCGATCGCTTCCATCGGCGCCATTTGCGGCAGCGCGACGAAGCCGCCGAAGGGGACGGAACCCAGGCCGTATTGAACGCCGTTGTAGGTTTTTTTCCAGATCGGTTTACCGAACCAGATTTGAAAGCGATCAATCCGCAACCCTCGCCACCGCGCCGCCAGAAAATGACCCCATTCGTGAACGACGATCAACAGGTTGAAGACAGTGAGGACGAGAAAAAGGATTCCCAGAAACTTAAGAATAGACATTACGGCTTCCATGACAAAAATCGGGAGCTGAAGCGGATAAAACGGTCAAAAAAACCGGGTCGCGACAGCCGCCGACCCGGAAACCTGAAAATTATAGCACGAGACGCCCCGTTCTCAACGACCGGGTGCTCCGGAAGGTGCGGTCGAAAATGGCGGCCGCGAACCGAACCGTGGCATGGCCATCCTGGCCATGTTTTCGGGAAGGGGCCCGCTCCCTTGAAGAGCCGGCGGCCAATCGCTCACGGCGCGCGGTTGCCCCGCTGTCCGCGGCGGAATGCCGCCTTATTCTTTGAAGAAAGCTCCGCCCGCGTAATCCCGGCCAGGATGGCCAAGCCTCGGATCACACCTGCTTTTTCTTGATCACGCGGTAGGCGATCAACAGCAGGATGGAGCCCATCGTCGAGACGAGGATGCCTTTCAGATCGAAGGACTCGACCTTGCCGTAGCCGAGTTGGGTGCCGAGAAATCCCCCAACCACGCCCCCGGCGATGCCGATCAGGATGGTGATAATGACGCCGCCGGGGTCTTTGCCCGGCATGATGAACTTTGCCAGCGCGCCCGCGATGAGGCCCAGAAGAATCCAGGAGAGAATGCCCATGGCACCTTTCTATCCGATCGGGCGCGGCCGCGCAATCGCCAAAATCGTCACCGGCCCCTTTCCTCACAAGCGCGGCCGGCTTTTCGAGACCGGCATCAGGTAGGGGCCCAGCTCCCGGCGTTTCCACCAGTTTCCCGTGCGCAGCCGTTCCTCGAGGGTGGTGAATTCGTAGGCGTAGAGCTTCGCGCGGATCGCGAGCGGCGGCGCGCCGGGGAAGGGATTTTCCTCGAACAAACGCAGCGCGACGGGATCGTTTTCCAGCAGCTTCGACACCAGCGCGGAAAACCAGCGCGCGTTCCGGCCACGCGGATCGTACTGGCGCTCCAGCGCGGCGAACCAGAACTGCCAGGCCACCCGCGGCTGATGCGGCGCGACAAAACGGGGCCGGACGTCGAGCCGGTCCGGCTTCCACCGCGCGTCGTATTCCCGCCAGGCGATCCCGTCGCGTGTGCCCTCCAGCACGATCTCGGGCCGGTCGATCGTCATGGTGCGAAAGAGCCCGTATCCGCCGGCGAAGTGCCACGGGTCGACCGCCCGGCGAAAGGCGGAGGCGAATTCCGGCACTGGATTGGACTTCAGGCGCGCCCGGGGCAGGACCGGGTCCGGGACGCGGGAGGCGAAATGGAAATCCTCCAGCACCACGATCGCATTGAGCGCCAGCAGGGCCGCGAGTGGCGGGCCGCGGAGGGCCACGCTGGCGATTTCCCGGGAATCGTGGAAATCCGGCCCGGGCGCGGCGGTGTTTTCGGGTGACTTAACAGGGTTAGGTCCGGGACTCAACCCTGTTGGGTCGGGGCCGGATCCGGCGGGTTTCTTGCGAATTCGGCGCCAGAGCCGGGCGGGCGCCGACCAGTAGCGGTCCGCCACCAGCGGGATGCTCAGTACGATGGTCAGCCAATTGAAATAGGCGAAATTTCCGGTCGCCAGGATCGACAGCATCAGGCCCGCGAAACCCAGCGCCGCCACCAGCCGCCAGCGGGCGCCGAGGAACACGAAGAAGGGCAGCACCAGCTCGACGCCATACATCGGCCAGATCTCGGCCTTGTGCCACCACTCGGGCAACCGATGCATCCACCACGAGGTCCACGAGGGAATCGGCTGCGTCAGGTAGTGATAGGTCATCGCCGAAAAGTCCGGCCACCACTCGGGCTGCCGCGGCGTGGCCCAGGCGAGTTTCACCCAGCCGGATTGAAACATGAGCTTGGCGACGACGATCCATTGCAGCCAGAGCGCGAATTTTTCGCCCCACCCGAGCATCGGCTGGGGTCCGCGCCACGGCAGGCGCCGGACTTTCCACGGAGCGAGGAAGATGGCGAGGAATCCGGCCTCGAGCAGCAGGATGTCCCACTGGAAATGCATGAAAACGTCGCCCGTTCCGGCCAGCGAGAGATAGATGAGCCACAGTCCGGCGAGGCAGGGCCCGGGTGCCAGGCCGGCGACCACGGCCACCGCGAGCACCGTTCCGATCGCGCACATCGCGTGAATCGCCGTGTCACTGTCGGCGAACCAGAACAGGGTCGGCAACGCCGCCCAGCGGCCGATTTCCCGCTCCCGCAGCACTTCGCCGACCTGATCGAGCCACGGCGCCATCGGCACCAGCCCGTCGCGGCAGACGAGTTCGTCCACCTGCGCCCACCAGGACAGGATGGCGGTCAGATAAACCGCCCCGAGCCCGCGCAGGGCGATCGTCCGCGAGAGCGCATGGCTTTCGCCCCGTGGAAACAGCCAGCCCGCGCCTTTCGACAACAGCCGGCGGAGGCGGATGAATTTCGGCGGTCTGGATTCGTTTCCGTTCGCGTTCATGGGCGTCCATTCGCGGTTTCAAAATCGTCGCTCCGGCCCCGATGCCGGAAAAAATCCGTGTCATCCGTGCAATCCGTGGTTAATCCATTACCCTGCATCCAGCCATGATTATCCAACCCAAAATTCGCGGATTCATCTGCACGACGGCGCATCCCGACGGCTGCGCGGCCAACGTGCGCGAGCAGATCGCTTACGTAAAGGCGCGCCCGCCCCTGGCGAATCCGCCGAAAAAGGTGCTCGTCATCGGCGCCTCGACCGGCTATGGGCTCGCCTCGCGCATCGTGCCGGCCTTCGGCGGCGGCGCGGCGACGGTCGGCGTGTTTTTCGAAAAACCGGGCGAGGAAAACCGGACCGGCAGCGCCGGCTGGTACAATTCGGTCGCCTTCGAGGAGGCCGCGGGGGAAGCCGGCCTCTACGCGCGGAGTTTCAACGGCGACGCCTTTTCCAGCGAAATGAAGCGACAGGTGATCGACGCGATCAAAGCCGATCTCGGCCAGGTCGACTGCGTCATCTACAGCCTCGCCAGCCCGCGCCGCACCGACCCGGACACGGGCGAAGTTTACAAATCCGTCCTCAAACCGATCGGCGCGCCCTACTCGCAGAAAAACGTCAACACCGACAAGGCGGAGGTGAACTCCGTCACCATCGAGCCGGCCAACGACGACGAGATCGCGCAGACGGTGAAAGTGATGGGTGGCGAGGATTGGGAACTCTGGCTGGGCGCCCTCGCCGACGCCGGGGCGCTCGCCGAGGGCGCGACCACCGTCGCCTATTCCTACATCGGTCCCGATCTGACGTGGAAGATCTACACCGAAGGCACCATCGGCATGGCCAAAAAACACCTCGAGGAAAGCGCCGCGCGCCTGAACGCGAAATTCGGCGCCGGCACGGCCCACGTTTCGGTGAACAAGGCGCTCGTCACGCAGGCCAGCTCGGCCATTCCCGTGGTGCCGCTCTACATCTCGCTGCTTTACCGGGTGATGAAGGAAAAGGGCACCCACGAGGGCTGCATCGAGCAGATCGCGCGCCTCTTCGCCGATCACCTCGCGGTCCCGGGCGGCCCGTCCCAGCTCGACGAGAAGGACCGCATCCGCATCGACGACTGGGAGATGGAGGACGACATCCAGGCGGCGGTCGCGGACCTGTGGGCAAAGGTGGACACCGAAAACCTGCGCCAGATTTCCGACTTCGACGGATACCAGCGCGAATTCCTGCGCCTTTTTGGCTTCGGACTGGAGGGCGTGAACTACGAGGCCGAGGCGGACCCGGTGCGCGGGCTGCCGTCGGCTTGAGGGGTATGTCGTTTCTTTGAATCGATCACACCGCACGGATCCAAGTGTCGGTGTTGTCGAGTTTACCGAACAGGCTGGTCTTATAGACATGCTCGTCGGGTCGAATCGTTCCCCGCGAGCGGTCTGTGGACGCGAATTGGCGGGCGTGCCCGGTGGATTCCCGCCAAGTCATTTTCACCTCGCTCGACGCGGTCTGGCAATAGAGGGAATGATCGAAAACTTCCTTCTGGTGAACGGTTCCATCGTGAATGTGGACAGTGGGAAAGAAGATCCGGGATGGATCGGCCGTCGGAAAGGAGAAAGCCATGGGGTGAACGTTCTGCCGCTTTTCTCCGGCCTTCAATCTGAATACGGCAAAACCATAGGCTCCGTAGGCGGGAATCCTGGCCCAGATTTCCTTCTCGATTCGAAAACGAGCATCCAAGCGATCAAAATCGGCCATCGTCGGAACGAAGGAGGCTTCGAAACGACCCACCGACTCGACTTTTAGTTGTTGGGGCGCGTATTTCGCCTCAACCGAACCCGCCGACCGCCCAAATGGGTCCGAGGCGGGAAACCCTTTCTCGAGATCACGAAAAATCTCCGGATATCCTTCGAGATTCACGAACTGGATGCCGCCATCACCCGTGCCCACTTTCACGGGGATGGGTAGGATCATGGCGAGGTCTTCCTCCGCTTCGAAGATCATGCGGTAAACCAGAACCTGGTTTCCCCGGGCGCCGACCCTCGCAAATATCTGGGTATTGCCAACAAATTTGACTGGACGGGAGAAACAGCACATGGGGAAGGTTGGCGCGACCGTTGCGGCCGGGCAAGAGCGAATATTCCATGGCCGGGGTAGGGCGAGACGTCCCTGTCGAGCCGCCGTGTTGGATGCTTATTCCAACCAGAAAAAACCGACGCGGTTCAAGCCGACTTTCTCCGGAGGAAGTTTTCCCGCGAGTTTGAGAATCCCCGACAAACCGGAAAGATATCTTTCCGTGTCAGGATCAGTGCCGAGGGAACCGTCCCGGAAACCGCAGAGAAGCCCGGTTTCGCCGGGGAGGATCCACGCGACATCGGTCAGGACGACATCGCCAAGGTCGCGCTTCTCGCCACCTGCCACGAGGACGACTTCCCCTTCTCTGGTCAGGCCATAGGCGCGATCGGAAGCGACCGCAACGTCTACAAATTTCTTTCGTCCGTCGTTCATGTCGATAAAACCGCTTTTGGACCAAAGGTGCAGTTCGCCATCCCGGTCGAGGACGGCGGCCAGGCTGTAAGAGGCGGAAATCGCGGCAATGCCTTTTCGGGCATTCTTGGGGGGGTCCGGCCAATCGACAGTCTGGTCGGTGTAGCCGCCCGGCCGCCACGCTTCGAGCGTTCCGTCCGAATGAAGGGCCAGGGTGGGGCCCGAATGGATGGCGATGGCATTGGTACAATCCCGAATGGGTTCCGGCATTCGCATGGTGTTTGCCGTTGTTGTCACATTGAGAATCTGAGGTTCTCCCTCGGCGTCGAAAAGAATCGCTTCGCCGGGCCCTTTTCCGAACCGGGCTGGCAGGGAGTTTCCTTCGCCCCTTTCGTAAGAGACTCGTAATTCTTCAAAGGTGATCGTCTGGGGAGGTGGTTGGTTGTAATCGCCTTTGTCCATGGCGATCAATTCGCCGGAGGCGCGAAGTCCGACGAGCGTACTGCCGCAGGAAATCGCAACGAGATCCGTAAACTGATCGATCGAAGCCAAATCGACCTTGTATTGGTCGGTCTTCCGAATCCAGGCTCTCAGGCGGCCTCCTTTCTGCTTTGCGGGAGGGGCTGGATTGGGCTTCATCGTCGATCCGCCCGTTTCAGGGGTGGCAGCGGGAGCGGTGCTCGCGGTTTTCCTGACAGGCGCGGGTTTTTTGGGACTCAGGGAGGCAAACCGGGCTTCCAGTTCGTGACGGAAGGCTTCGATGCTGCGACCGGATTCGAGATCGCCCGAGCGCACGCTCTGGATTCGGACCGCTTCCAGCGACTGGTCCAGTTGCGCCACCGTCTCCAGTTCGATTCGCGTGGATTTGCTATGAAAATCGGAAGCCAGGGACCGAATGGATGCCTCGGATTCAAGCGCGGGGAGCGCCGGGAGCGGCTGGATTGAAAGCGTTTCGGGAAGTTGCCTGATTGCTTCTCGCCGCGAGGAAAGGTGGCCGAGCGCGAGATCGATCGCGTCCACTTTCGAGACTTTGCCTTCGTGGATCGCCTCGGCACGCTCGCGTTTCAAGGCACTCTCATAGTCGACGACGGCCGAGGCCAACCGACCGGCCCGAACTCGCTGATAATTGCCGATGCGCGTGCGCACCTCCGCGTTTTCGGGAAGCGGGTCGGCCACAGGGGGCGGCGGTTCGCCGGGGGGAGCCGTCGCGGTCATCTGCTTATTGTCGGCCGGGAAAGCCGCCGGTCGCGGAGCGGGAGACTGCGCCTTTTCTGCCTTGGCCATCGTCACGGGGGCGGCGGGCTCCGGTTTGGGCACGGACACAGGCGCGGCGGTGGCTGGCATCGCCGTTTTGGGGGCGTTTTCGCTTTGGGAGGGTTGAGCGGATCGGGGTTCGGGCGTCGTATCCGGGGGATGGCGGTCCGGCGGGGTGACGGTGGCTGCCTTTTCAGTTGGCGCGGAGGAGCGCGGTGCATTTTCCGCGAGCGGCATCTTTTCGTGACCGTGAAACACCCAGAAACCGGCGCCGGCAAGCACGACAAGACCGATCACCGTTAGCAGCACGGGAGCGAATCCGCGCCACGCCGGGTTTCGCTCCGCCGGCCTGACGCGGCCACGGGGCATGGCGGACGGCCGGATCGCGGGCTGAAGGTTGCTTTCCCGTTGGTTGCGGGCCTTGAGTTCGGTGCGGTTCGGAACGGGAGCGGGCGGCTGTCTCAACAACTCGTCCAGTTGACCGCGAAACTCCGCCGCAGTGGCGAAGCGATGGTCGGGATTGGGCTCGAGGGCTTTGGCAATGATGCCGTCGAACCGGGGATCGAGGCTCGGATCGAGTTCGTTGGGCAGCCTGAACATGCCCCGGGGCATTTGCCCGGTGAGCATGTGATAAAGCATCACGCCGACCGCGTAGAGGTCCGCGCGACCATCGGCCGAGGCGGCGCCCAGAAGCGCTTCGGGCGCGATATAGTCGGGTGTGCCCATGGCGACGTTTGAAAGCGTCAACCCGACGGCGTCTCCGCCAATCTGTTTGGCCAGGCCGAAATCGGCGATTTTCAAACGGCCCTCGGAATTGATGAGAATATTGGCCGGCTTGATGTCACGGTGGACGATTCCCTTCGCGTGGGCGTAACCGAGGGCGTCCAACACGTGGGAAATGATAGTGACAGCGGTCCGAGCATCGAGTTTTCCGCCATAATGAGACAGGTAGGCGTGCAGATCCATCCCATCGACATACTCCATCACGAAGTAGAGGTGTCCTTCCGAAGTCTGGCCGAACTCATAGATTGAAACGATTCCGGGATGGTTCAGCTTCGCGGTCGCTTGGGCTTCCAGCTTGAACCGTTCGACGTATGTCGAGTCCATTGCCTCGGATTGGCGCGACTCGGGAAGGATCTTGATCGCAACCTGCCGGTTTAACGTATGCTGAATTCCTTGATACACCGCGCCCATTCCTCCCCGTCCGAGCAGGTTCGTCACCCGGTATTGCGGGATCAGTCGCTGGAGTGCCTCAACCGAGGGAGGGGCCCATCCAGAGGGATTGAAACTGCCGGTTGAATCCTTCATCGAGCAAGCGGTCTGACGAATTCGTGAACTGTCCTGGCGATATTACCTTTCCGGGAAACCAGAGGCGATAACAAAGGCGCTTTTCGGAGCGGTCTTGGCATTCAGATAGTTCGAAATTGGCGTTTCGTCGACTTCGAGTTGGCGGGCGGTTTTTCCGCCAATAGGACGACCATCAAGGCAGTCGGGCCAGTGTCAGATCCCTCCTTCCGCCGGTTTCGCCAAGATTGAATTTCTTTCAATCCAAATACTTCGCCACGATGGCCTCAATCGCGGCGCGGCAACTGTCGGCGCCCTTTTCGGCGCAGTTGGTGAAGGCGGCCACGGCCGCTTTCCGTTCGGGGGCGACCCAGAAGCTGCAGTAGTTCAGCGTGTTCGAGCCGTCGTGGGCCACGGCCGGACCCCGTGACCACGCGGTCCGGGATACCTTCCAGCCCCGCGCGTAGTTGTCGTTGTCGGGCACGGCGGTGTGGAGATAGGCGAAGGTTTCCGGTTTTTTCAGGACGGGACCGAGGGCGCCGGTCGCGTGCATCGCGAGATAGCGCGCCACGTCCTTCAACGAGGCGTGCACCGACCCGGCGGGACCGATCACCCAACTGTTGTCGTCGCCGGGGCCGGGCGGGACGGGCGTCTTCCCATCCTGGTGGGGCCAGGGTTGCGTGGGTTTCCCTTTATCCTCGCGCGCGGCGTTTCCGAATCCGGAGGCGGTCATGCCCAGCGGTTTGAAAAGCCGCTCCTCCATCAGTTTCTCCCAGGGTTTACCCGACACTTTCTCCAGCATGACGGCGGCGACGACATAGCCGGCGTTGGAATACTCGAACCCCGAATCCGGCGGGCGCGACGGCGTCAGATTCAGGACCGCCTCCGCGTAGGCGGCGCGCTGTTTCAGGAGGTCGCGATCACTCAGGTCCTTCACCGAAGCGCCAAAATCGACCCCGGCATACACGGACTCCGGCACGTCGCCGGGGATCCCGCCGCGGTGCGCCAGCAATTGGCCCAGCGTGACCGGCTCGTAGGCGTCGAGCATCTTCATGGCTTTGCCCAGCACTTCGGAGACCGTCGTTTCCCAGGCGATGGCGCCGTCTTCCACAAAAGTCGCCGCCAAGGTCGCGGTCATCGATTTGGTGCACGAGCCGAGGTGCCACCGGTCGTCGGACTCGACCTTCTCGGGGCTCTCCGCTTTCCGGACCCCTGAAACGCCGATCCCCCGGGTTTCGCCGTCCTCGACCAGCACGATTCCGATCGCCGGGGTGCCCGTTTCCTTCGGGATTTCGGCGATCAGGGCCGACAGATCCTCGATCGGTCCCGCGGGAGACGGCTTCGGCGTGTGTTGGGCGATCCAGTCCCGGTCCGCCGGGATGAGGTCCGCCAGCTTCACTGCGAAGACGGCCTGATCCGAGTCCCGGCGGATCGACACCGAGCCGTCGCCGACTTCGACCAGCGATCCCGAGAATTGGCGACCGGTCGCGGCGCTCGTCCAGGTTCGGGATTCCTGGGCGAAACAGGTCGAGCCGATCAGCGAAAGTGCAGCGATCAGAAAGATTTGGTGAAGGTTCATGATGCGGTCGGTCCGAGGCTCGTTGGAAAATCGCGGGCACACTTAAGTCGACGCAAGAGATTTTCGCGGATCGTGTCTTGAACCGACTGTATTCGTCTCCCCGAAAAAGTGTGAAGAAAACCGCGCAAGTAGAACCGACTAAAAAAGATTTCGGTCAATGTCTCCGCGAAACTCTTCGACATCGTCATCCTGGCCCTCGTCGAGGCCGATGTCTCCTTGTTCCAAAAACTCCCTTTCCAACTCGGACAACGCATTCTCCCGGTCCTTGGAGTAAGATTCTGGAATGGGAAAACGAGAGTCGTCTCCATGAGGACAAAATGGAAGGATTAAATCCCCTCCTGTGGACTCGATCCAGCATTTTGAGAAAGATTCCATCTCCGCGGCCAGAAATTTTGTCGAGCCATTGCCGGTAACTCTGTCTTCAAGTTGCGCGAGCTTCGCGGATTTGGGTTTGTTTGACGCGTCGATGTCTTCCGAGAAACAATCGAGCCAGAACACTGGATACGGTCGATTCTTGAGGACGCCTTTCAGCGGTAATTTGTCAAGGAACCGGCACCAATTCGTCAAAGAATCACCCAGAACCGCGAGCACATAGGCGAGATCGATCGAGAGGACAAACCGGCGCGGGGTGGCGAACCCACACAGTCGAAATCCGATGTCCATTGAGGTTCCAAGAAAATCGAGACTGGTTACGGAGTCTCCCGGAATCACTGAATTCATGACGGGAAATCCGGCAAGCCATGCCGCAGCTTTGACCGTGACACCGCGGGACTCATACTCCTCATTTTGTTTATTCCAGCCGTTGGTCGCATTGCGAAAACCCGCAACAAGAAGTGGTACGTCTTCAATATTTCGGATATCAGCCACAAAGACCAACTCGTCACCTATGGCCTTCCACAATTCGAGTTCGGATTCGGCTTTCCGGCGTTCCCAATAATTCATTTCCGCAAGAGCGGCGTCGAGAAGGTTGGGGAAACGGGTATAAAACGTATGCGCAATTTCTACCCAACTTGATCCTCTTTCCCGAAACTCTTGTTTCAAGGCAGTAGAATCAACAATGTCCGCGCTCAGGAAAAGGCGAAGGGATCGTCTGGCGATCGCTTCATAGTCATCTCTGGAGATTTTTTCAGGGAATCGCACAAACGTAGATATTCACGCGTCCAACCGGCCCATCTCGCGCAATGTATCCGCTCGGATTTGAATGGCTCCTCCCGAGACTCGGAATCGGGAGATCAGGTAACCCGCCCTGCCGTTATGTGAATTCCACGCCGCCAAAAATGGCCCCGCCGGCATCAGGAATGCACCGGCGAACCAATTTGCCTCCCATTCCGCTCTGCTTCCTGCTTGCCTTGTTGCGTAAAGCCTTTGCCTACCTACCTTAGCGTGCAGGAAATAATGTCCCAACTCATGGGCTATGGTAAAGCGATTCCGGTTCTCGCCGGGAAGCGGGGAGAGCGCGATCAGAAAAGAACCATCGCCTTCAACTTTGAGGAATCCCGTGCTGCCGGTGGCATCAACCGGGCCAATCACGACTCTTCCGTTGAGCCTCTCAACCAGCGGCTCAAGATCCTGCCCCGGTTGGTAACCTAATTTTTCGGCAATTTCGGTGGCAAGGCTGTCGATTGTCCTTTTGGTCCACCCAGTTTCTTTTGGACCGGGATATTCCGGGTCGACCGGGAGGGTAACCGGGTTGGGCTGAATCACTTGCCTCGCCATGACTTACCAGAAATTAGCCTTGAACGGGGGGACGTCAAACTGCGCTTCAGAACACAAGATATTTCGGGATTTTGAATCCATCGCGATAAATCACCCAAATTTTGCAAGCTATTCGCGCAGAAGGCGCTTTGAGAAACCCGATCTCACCCCTTCCGCCAGATTCGGACCTCATCGACGACGGCGTTGCGGGGGACGGAGAGGCGGAGCATCCGCTTGGTGGGGTGGGCGAAGCCGGCGGCGGAGAAATGCCCGGCCTCCTTGCCGTCCACGGAGACGGTCACGGTGTCGCCGGCGATTTCCACGAGGAGGTCATGCCACTGGCCGATGGCGATTTCGGCGGGGAAATTTTTCGTCAGGCCGGCGATAAGGTCCTTCTGCGCTTTCGTCAGGGATTGGTTGAGCCGGGCTTCGCGGATCTCGAGGTTCATGCTGCCGTTCTTGAGGTCCTGGACCTGGACCGCGTCGGGCTTGCAGCGCACCGCGAAGAGATGGCCGGCGTGGACGGATTTCTCCTCCGCGTCGGCGAAGTCGAGGCCCAGGCTGTCCTTCGGGTCCTCGAGCTGAAATTTCATCGCCACGGCGCCGTCGGTGAATTCCGCGGGGTGGGTGACGGAGACCGCGTGGTCCGCTTCCGCGTGGATGAAGATCCGCATCGCGCCGTCCGCGAGGTCGACCTGTTTGTGGCCCTTGGCGCGCGACTGGCTGTTGGTGCCCCAGCCGTTTCCGGGTTCGTCCTTGGTTTCCTGGGATTCGGCACGGTCGAAATCGTCGGAAAAGATCAACTCGCCGTGCTCATCGGCGCGGGCGACCGATGTCGGGAGTGCGAGGGTGAGGAAAAGGGCGAGCGAAGGCAGGGAGTGTTTCATGTCCCGCTTTTAGCGGGTTTGAGCGAATTGGGGAAGCGCCGTTTTCGCCGGGAACGCCGGAGGCGAAAGTGCCGGCGAGGGAGGGGACCTTCCGCGCTCCCCGGCTCAGGCCGGCCGGCGCCAGGCTTCCCGCGTCGCGGGCGGATGATGCCGGGAAATTGCTCCGGAGAACCGCGTCGACGCCGCGATGTCGGGGCGGAAGGCGGGTTCTCGCGAGATTCGCCTCCGAATTTCGCGCAACCGCCGGCCCGCCGCGCAGCCGAACCAGCAGCCGAGCAGCGCTCCCGCGAAAACATCGGACGGACGATGGCGGTTCAGGTGAACCCGCGACCAGGCGACGCCGCAGGCCACGAAAAAAGCGGCCGCCCCGACCGGCGGCAGGGCAAATATCAGGGGAACCGCCGTGGCGAAAGCGGTGGTCGCGTGTCCCGAGGGGAATCCGTGGTATTTCGAGGCCAAATGAGGGCCGTGAAACCCGTCCGGTAGCCCCGAATCCGGCCGCGGGCGTCCCATGCCGAATCGCAGGATGTTGCAGACGAGCCCGGCCATCACGGCGGCAACGAGGGCCTCTCCGCGATGCACGCGGCCGACTCCGGCACGACGGAAATCCGGGCCGTTCCGGTCGATCCTCTCTCCCTCCTTGAAAAATGCGCGCAACGTCACGGAGCCGACCCCGCGGCGGACGGGCCGCGAGTCGTCATCGAGTTTGGCGACGCCGAGACGGCGAAGCCCGCGTGGCGAACCGATCCGGACATCGTCGAGGCGATCCTCCGCAATCTCCTCCAAAACGCCACGACCTATGCCCCGCCCGGCTCGAGGGTGGCGGTGTCGCTCCGGGGGGACGGGGTGGAAATCGCCAACGACGCGCCGGATTTCGACTCCACAACGCTGGAACGGCTGCGCGAGCCATTCTGGCAGGCGGATCCTTCGCGCACCGAGGCGGACCGGTTTGGACTGGGGCTGACGCTGTGCGAGGCCTACGCGCGACTGCTGGGGGCACGGCTCGATTTTCGGTTCGATGAAACGACGCGGCGATTCACGGCCGCCTTCCGGCTGGCCCTTTGAAGTGGCGGGACGCTGAGTCCCCCGGATATTTTTCGAACCGCGAGTACCCGATGAGCGAAACGGTTGACGAAGCCAAACACTAAAAATCTCGATAGCTGTTTCGTTTCAGAGTTTTTCAACAGTCTCCTAACGCTCCTGGCCGCTCTTCGGCGGCGCCGTCAGCAGCATCCCAAGACAGCCGCCCGCCAGACAGGCCAGGATGCCGGCCGGCCACATCCATCCCGGGTGCGGCAGCCAAACCAGATTGAAAACCGTCGCCGCGGTCTGCAGCGCGCAAACGATCGCCGCCGGGATCGCCGATCGCTCGGGCGCGAGGCGTCGCGCCAGCGCCGCGCCGGTGAAACACCCGGCGCCCCACGCCACCAGCAGCATCAGAAAGGCGCTCGTCGGCAGCGTCGCCACCCATTCTCTGAACGCGTCGCCGTCCTTCGGATCGAGCCCGGGCGGCATCGGATGCAGGCGGGAACTGACGCCCTCCACCAACCCCACGACGATTCCACCGGCCAACAAACCCGCCAGACAGGCGCCGAGATAGCGAAGCATTTTCATGGATCTTTGTGTCGTTTTTCACCCCTCCGGACGGTGGACCGCGCGCCGAAAAAACGGGCTGGATGCCGGAGTCTCACGCGATCTCATCATCATTCGTCCAAGGGGTCAAGCCCGCGGCGCCGGGCGCGAGGGATGAATGGCGGTCGCGAATCGTGGCAAGGCCATCCTGGAAATGATTTCGGGGAGGACGTCGTTCGTTTGAAAACTCCTTGTCCAACCGCTTTTGACCGGGCGGGAGAAAACCGTCCCGTCGCCGCCGCCGAGGGACACTCTGATTCGTGGACGCCCCCGAACGAAATGGGGGCGGGGTTTTTTCGCAAAAATCGCCCCTATTCCCCCGGCTTCATCGGCATCGGGATGCGCCAGCGGCGGGTCGGGACGGGCTCGGTGGGCAGGTCGCCGCCGTGCCGGAGCAGGTGTTCGGTGAGGGCGATCCGGGCCAGCTCCACCGCGTCGAGCGCGGCAATGGCGTCGGCCCGGGGGAGGGGCTCGTTCATCGACGGATCGGTGTGAACCACGATCTGCCGGTCTTCGATCTGAATGCTTACGGTCATAGATACCGCCCAAGGAAAGCGATAATCGTGCCGGGGCACGCCGGATTTTGCGACAACACCGTCACCGGGACAAGATAGGCCCGGGACTCAACAGGGTATGGTCAGTGACTCAACCCTGTTGGGTCGGGAGCGCTCAGCCAGCGGCTTTCGCGGCGGCCTTCGGCGGCTGGTTGCGGCGCTTGGTTTTCAGCGCCCGGACGATGAAGGCGGCGCCGATCAGGATCATGAACGCCGAGTAGAACTGCCCGCGGGTGATCCCGAGAATCGGCGCGGCGTCGGGGACGCGGACGTTTTCCACCCCGATGCGGACCACGGCGTAGAGGATGAAAAACAACCCGGTCAGGATGCCGTGATAGAGATTTTTCCACCGCAGCCGCACGGCGAAGAGCACGGCGAAAAGGAACAGGCCCTCCAGGCCCGCCTCGTAAAGCTGGGAGGGATGACGCGGCTCGAGGGCTTGGGCGAGCTGGGCGCGGACTTCGGCGCTCTGGCGGGACAGCGCGACGAGGCTCTCGACGTTCGGCGCGCCGAGACGCGTCAGCAGCTCGCTGCGTTGCGGCTCCGGCAGGTCGCCCGCGGCCCGGGGGAAGACGACGCCCCACCAGCCGCGGGTGGGATGACCGTACAGCTCGCCATTGATGAAATTCGCGATTCGCCCGAGAAAAAGGCCCACTGCCGAGACCGTGACCAGATTGTCGCCAAGACCGGCCCAGGAGAGCTTGTGTCGCCGGGCGTAATACAGGGTGAAGAAAAACAGGCCGAGGATGCCGCCATGGCTCGACATGCCGCCGCCGAGGAGATTGACGATGATCCACGGCCGCCGGATGAAGTCGTGAAAGTCGTAGAACAGCATGTAGCCGAGCCGTCCGCCGAGCATGACGCCGAAGAGCGCGCCGAAAATGATGAAATCCGGCGCCTGCTCCTCGGTCAGCTCGCTGCAGCCCTTTCGCACGAGAAAACGGAGCAGCAGGATCGCGGCGAGAAACCCGAGCACGTAGGCCAGCCCGTACCAGCGGACGCCGAAGTTCTCGGTGATCTGCCAGACGAAGGGGCTCAGGTGATGGACGTAGGGGCCGGGCTCGGTCACGGCCCCAAGCCAAGCGCATCGGCGGACCGATTCAAGCGGCGATCTTTAAACCGGAAGGCTTTATTTTTTCGCCGCCGCCGCCGCCGCCGCCGTCGGGGCGCCGGCGAGGTCGTGGGCGGCCTTGACGATGGTTTCCTCGATGGCCTCGCCCCACAGGGCGGGCAGGCCGTAATAGACATTGGAGCCGCCGCCCTCGTAGCCGCCTTCCCTCAGCACGCGGAGCGAGGGGATGTAGGCCATCACGTCGTGGCTGTAGCCGGCGACCCAGGTGCGCTGGGCGAGGCGCTCGGCCTTCAGCCGGCGGGCGTAATCGACCACCACTTCGCCGCCGAGGGCGATCCACTCGACCTGGCCGTCGCCGAAAAGCCACGCCGACACGGGGTAGGGATAGCCGCCGTCGAGGGCGCCGCGCTTTTCCAGTTGGCGCAGGAGCAGCCTGGCGCGGGCGACCTCGAAGCGGTTGGTCGAGGCGGCGGTGGCCTCGAGTTGGTCGCGGGTCGGCACCTCGGCCAGCGGCGCCGGGATCTCGCGATAGCGGGTGTCGAGCCGGGGCGCGAGGATTTCCATGGGAGCGTCGAGGACTTCCTCGACGGACTCGGCCAGCTCGGCGCCGTAGGCCTCGGCGAGCGCGACCTCGCCGCGGGGGAGCGGGTTCTGGTCGCCGCCGCAGCCGGCCCAGAACAGGGCGACGCTGCCGGGATGCGCGGCCTCGACCGCCGCCTGGGCGTAACCGGGGTAGTCGGCGTTCCACTGGTTGGCGGACAGCACGGTGGCATGGCAGGCGTAGCCGAAAAGGACGGCCTTCAGGTTTCCCTCGGGATCGCGCACGCTCAGCACGGGCACGTCGTGATCGACGGGGCCGGCGAGGTCGCCGTGCTCGCGGCGCTCGGGCACGGCGTCGTAGGGCTTGTTCTCGCGGCGGTTGACGGCGAAGGTGGCCTTGCCGCCGCCCCATTGCAGACGCGCGGGCGCGCGGGCGGCGAGCGCCTCCCCGGCGAGCGCGACGAGTTTCTCGAGCAGGACGGCGGCGTAGTCGTCGATCGATTTTTTCTGCGCGTCATCGACGGACCAGTAATGGAGCGGGCCGAGATTTCGCCCGACCACGGGGCCGCTGTGGGTGTGGGAGGTGCAGATGGCGATTTGCGGGCGCTCGAGGCCGTGGCGCTCGGCGATCCGCCGGCACAGCATTTGCGACTGTTCGCGGTCGATGCCGACGAGGTCGAGCGTCAGGATGAGCGCGGTGTGGCCGGCGGCGTCCTCCAGCGCGAGGGCCTTGCCTTTCAGCTCGGTCACCTTGCCGTCGGCGGGCGCCTTGCGGGAGCCGTAGCCCGCCATCCACAGGAACTGTTCCGGCGTGATGATCGTGCTCGCCGCCCCGGCCTTCCAGCCTTCCTCCGCGCGGAGCGGGAAGGGCGCGAGGGCGAGGAGGACGGCAAAGGCGAGGAGGGGGGGGAGGGTTTTTTTCATTTCAGAAAGAGGCTTCTGTCCAGACCGGATTGGCGAATGATCGAATTCAGCGTTCCCTTTCTTACGGCGGTGTGAAGGGGGACTGGAACCGTTCGAGTCGAACCGTCAGATTCCCGTTTCTGCATTACGGCATGACTTCCGCGCGTTCGAACCTGTGCGAAACCGTGCTCACTCAGAAGGGCGCACACCTCCTTTCCCGAAAAGACGCCCAACTTAGGCATAGGCGACTTCCTTGCTGCGGACGACGACTCCGGGTCGGTAGCGTCGCACGATTTCCTCGCGGGGGGCGGTTTCCAGCAAAAGATCGATCGCCTCGCTCAGGTTGTCGGCGGCTTCGTCCTCGGTGTCGCCTTGGCTGGCCACATCCAACTCCGGGCAATGGGCGGTGTATCCCCCGTCCTCGTCAGGTTCCAATACCATGGTCAATTTCATGCGGACATCATAAGGGAACGGCTGTGAATGTCATGCGCGGGGCACTCACTTTTCCAGAAAGCGCATCATCGCCTCCGCCGCGCCGTTCGCGTCGGTGAAGGCCACCGCGTCCTTCGCGCCGGCGGTGGCGTAGGTCGCGCCAAGCTGGCCGCGCAGCGTGGCGTCGGAGTCGGCCAGCAGCAGCGGATGCGGCGCGCCCAGCGTCAGGAAGCCGGCCACGTCGCCGTATTTCACCGCGCCGGGGAGGAAATCGGCGGCCCAGTCCGACGGCAGCCTCGCGAAGCGGAAGCCCTCCGTCTCGACCACGGCCCGGTCGATCCCGCCGCCGGCGATGGCGCGCGCGGCGGCGACCCAGGGGCCGGCGCCGCGGAGACCGACGGCGACGACCTCCTTCACGTCCCAGCTCTCGTGGTTCCGGACAAAGGTCACCGCCGTGAGGATGTCGTGCACGCGCCGGGCGAAGATCGAGTCGTTGTAGCCGTAGTAATAGACCGGCGACCGCTGCCAACTGTCGGCGGGCAGTTCGTCCCCCTTGTTCGAGTAGGTGATGCGCGGGTTTTCGTCGGCCGATTCGCCGGGGTTCAGGAATTCGCCCTGCTTGAAGAGGTCGAGCCCCGCCACCGCGTAGCCGGCTTCCACCAGCTTCCCGACCGCCGGGTCGAGCCCGCCGCCGCCGTCGAAAAGGCCCGCCTTGCCCCTCGGCGAAATCCAGAGCGCCACCCGGCCGTTCCAGTTCTCCGGATGCACGAAGGCCGCCGGGATTTCCTCGCCGTGCTTGTCGTTGCCGATCATCCCCGTCATGCGGATCTGGCCGGGGAGCTTCTCCTTGCCGACGAGGCCGAAGTTCACGTCCTCCTTCGCCGGCAGTTCGCGGCCGATGAGAATTGACGCCGCCTGGCCGAGCACCGAGCGCGATTGGGCGAGGGTGTCGGCGTCCTTCGGCGCGAGCAGCGGCGCGATCTGGCGGTCGGAATCCTCCGCCCACCAGCGGTTCACGGCGCGCTCGTGGGCGTCGCCGGCCCGCTCGCCCGACGGCGCGGGATGCTCGCCGCCCCAGACCGTGAGGCGGTCCCGCTCCAGCCGCTCGAAGTCCCGCTCCAGCACCGGTTCCTTAAACCCGAGGCCGAAGTGCTTGTTCGCGAAGGCGTACATGTGGGTGCGCGAGACGTGGTTGTAGTTGTGCTTGAAGTGGATGTCGAAAAAGGCCTCGTACTTGCCCTTCGCGCCCGCCAGCTCGTACAGCGCGAGCAGCTCCGGGTAACCCTTCGTCTTCAGCTCGAGGGTCCAGTCGTCGGCCGAGGTCATGCCCAGCGGGCGCGGCGCCACGGCGGCGGCGATGTCGATGTTTCCCTGGCCGATGCGCAGGAGATTCGTGTTTTCGCAGGTGCAGCCGCCCTGCATCGAGGTCGAGGGCATCACGCAGGGAAAAGACGCCGTGACCCGCTCGTCGATCGCCGAGATCATCTGCGTCTGCGTGCCCCCGCCGCTGGCCCCGGTGACGAGAACGCGCGCCGGATCGACCCCGTCGAGGCCGAGGATGAAATCGAGCGACCGCACGCTGTTCCAGGTCTGGAGCCCGAAATTCGTCTGCAGGCGCGAAGTCGCCGCCGGGCTGACGAAGCCCCATTTCCCCGTCTCCGGCGAGTTCATCGACTCCCGCGGCCCGCGCCGGTGCTCGGGGAACTGGACCGAGTCCGCGTAGCCCAGCATGTCGTACTGGAAGACCACGCAGCCCATCCGCGCGAGCTGCACGCAGCGGGCCTGGATGGGATTGTGGGCCGCGCTCTCGAAGCGCTCCGCCCCCATCGCGATCTGCTGGAGCGCCTGCGCGTCGCCCGCGTCGTAGAAGCGCCCGTTCGCCCAGTGGCCATGCGGGCACAGCACGCCGGGACGCTTGCCGTCTTTCTCCCCGCGCGCCAGCGACTCGCCCGCCGGCCGGTAGAGGCTGCCGCAGACGTAGTGGCCCGGCATCGACTCGAAAAAGACGCGCTCCACCGTGTAGTCGCCCAAGTCCACCTTTCCGTGGATGACCGCATTAAGCGGCGTCTTCGCCGGTTCGGGGAAAAGACCGCAGGCCACCTTCACCCGCAGTTTGATTTGCGCCCGCCGCGCCTCCCAGGCCGCCGCCGACGCCACCGGGCGGAAGGGATGGTAGTCGTGCAGCGTCACCGGCGCCGCGAGCCGCTGGTCGTTCGGCAGCTTGCCCTCCGGCAGCACGCGCGGCGGTGGCGCCGCGTTCTGGCCCAGCCCGGCCGCGGCCGCGCCCAGCAGCGAGGAAATCAGGACCGCCGCGCCCGCGCGGCGGCGGCGGCGCGCGTGAAGATGGCGGCCGGCGGGAAACGGCGAGTGGAAAGTGGAAGAGGAGGAGGAGGAGGGGTTCATCGGTGAAAAGGGCTCGGTGAAAACGGAGTGAGGATAAAGAAGAGCCCGCGCCCGATCCAAGCCGAAATGCCAGCGCGAAAGCGCCACGGCCAAACGCGAAACGGAGGCTGGTCGCCCCTCCCGGAAACCGGCCGACCCAACAGGGTTGGGTCGGGGACTCAACCCTATAGGCGTAAACTTAACACAGGAGGATGTGTCAAAGTCACGGAGCCGCGATTCCGTGGCGATGGATGGGTGGGGCGAGGCGTCCCTGCCGAGCCGTTGCGAGGCCCCGCCGCGTTCGACCCGATCGATCCCGCCCGCAAAACCAACCGCGAAGGAGAAACGGGGGAAAGCCGAGGCTTCGGCGAATGGCCGAAGAAAGTTCGACGCGATTTGGCATTACGACGGCTCGGCAGGGACGCCTCGCCCCACCCGGCTGGCGCCCTCGCCATATCGCTGGCTGTGATCGGGCTTTTGGGACCTTCGAGTTTGTTAAGTTTACGCAAATGGACTCAACCCTGTTGAACCGGCCGCCCGGGCACCGGAAAAATCGAGTTTTCGGCGAGCGAGGGGGCGGCCCGGAGCCGGGCGGCGAATTTCCGCGCAAGTCATTGGAAAAAGGGATTTTAGAGGGACTGAGGGGGTACCTCGGAAGTACCCCCTCGACCTTCGGAAGTACCCCTTCGATCTTCCGAAGTACCCGGCCGATCTTCCGAAGATCGGCGTCGAGGTTCAGAAGATCGGCGCCGGTCCTCTCGAGGGTCGAAGCCGATCTTCGGAGGATCGGCGCGGAGCCTCCGAAGGTTGCCGCCGAGCCTCCGAGACCTCGGCGCCGATCCTCGGAAGTCCGGCCCCAACCCTCCGAAGATCGGTGGCGGGGCAGGGGATTGGGGGTGGAGGAAAGGGATGGTCGCGGATCGTGGCATGGCCATCCTGGCCAAGTTTTCGGGGAGGGGGCCTTCCTACTGAAAACCCGGCGTCCAGCCGTTCCCCGCCGAGCCGTCGCGAGGCCCCGGCGCGTTCGTCCCGCCCCCTTCCGGGGGCGCGAGGCGTCGTTTCGCATCCAGACCGGACCGAACAGGCGCGGCCGATTGCCGCTTTCCAATCGGCGAGGCTGTTTTACAGTCGGCGCCATGCTCGATATTCGCCTGCTTCGTGAGGACGCCGACTCGGTCAAGGAACGCCTGAAACCCCGCGGGGGCGAGGCGTGGTCCCTGGTCGACGAGGTGCTGGCCTGCGACGAGAAACGGCGCACGGGCGAGACGGAACGCCAGCGCCTGCAGGGCGAACGCAACCGCACGTCGAAGGAGATCGGGATCGCGAAAAAGGGGGGCCAGGACACGAGCGAGATCGAGGCGCGGGTGCGCGCCATCGGCGAGGAGATCAAGCGCATCGGGGAGGAAACCGACGCGGCCGACGCGCGGCAGCGGGAGCTGCTGCTCTCGATCCCGAACCTGCCGCACGCGGCGTGCCCGGTGGGGGCGGACGAGACGGCCAACCCGACGATCCGCGAGTGGGGGGAGAAGCCGGTCTTCGAGGGCTTCGAGCCGCGGGATCACGTGGCGCTGGGCGAGTCGCTGGGGCTTTTCGACTTCGAGCTGGCGACGAAGGTCAGCAGCAGCGGCTTTGTGACCTTCACGGGGGCGGGGGCGCGGCTGCAGCGGGCGCTGATCCAGTTCCTGCTGAATCTCCACACGGGCGCGCACGGTTACCGGGAGATTTATCCGCCTTTCATCGTGAACCGCGACGCGATGGAGGGCACGGGGCAGTTGCCGAAGTTCGAGGACGATCTCTACGGGCTGGAGGACAACGCCTTTTTCCTGGCGCCGACGGCGGAGGTGCCGGTGACGAACCTGTATCGCGAGGAGATCGTGAAGGCGGAGGATCTGCCCATCAAGCTGGCGGCCTACACGCCGTGTTTCCGCCGGGAGGCGGGCGCGGCGGGCCGGGAGAGCCGGGGGATGATCCGCATGCACCAGTTCGACAAGGTGGAGCTGGTCAACATCACGCGGCCGGAGGAGTCCTTTGCCCAGCTCGAGAGGCTGACGGCGGAGGCGGAGAAGGTGCTGCAACTGCTGGGCCTGCACTACCGGGTGATCGAGCTGTGCACGGGCGATCTGGGCTTCAGCGCGGCGAAGACCTATGACATCGAGGTCTGGGCGCCGGGGCACGGGGCCTACCTGGAGGTGTCGAGCTGCTCGAATTTCACCGACTACCAGGCGCGGCGGATGCGGCTGCGCCACAAGGACGAGGAGGGCAAAAACCAGTTCTGCCACACGCTCAACGGCAGCGGCACGGCCCTGCCGCGGCTCTACGTGGCGCTGATCGAGACCTGCCAGCAGGCGGACGGCTCGATCGTGCTGCCGGAGGCGCTGCGGGCCGGCTTCGGCGCGGACCGGATCGGGTGACGGAAAGCGAGGGGGGGCTCCGCGCGGGCGGGCCGGGCCTTGTCTTGGGGGGCGGGACGGGCCAAGGTGGCGGTCAGAACATGGACGAGGCCTTCATCGACGCGCTGCGGGCGCGCCATCCGGCGCGGCGGCGCTACCTCGTCGGGGTGTCGGGCGGGCGCGACTCGGTGGCGCTGCTCGATCTGCTGAGCCGGGCGGGATACCGGGACCTGGTGGTGTGCCATTTCAACCACGCGCTGCGGGGGCGGGCGTCGGGCGCGGACGCGGCCTTCGCGCGGCGGCTGGCGAAAAAACTCGGCCTCGCGGCGGAAATCGGGCGCGGCGCGGTGAGGTCGGAGGCCGGGCGCCGCGGGCTCTCGGTGGAGACGGCGGCGCGGGAGCTGCGCTACGCGTTTTTCGCGGAGATGGCGCGGAAACACCGTTGCCGGCGGCTTTTTCTGGCGCATCACGCGGGCGACCAGGCGGAGACGGTGCTCATCAACCTGTGCCGGGGCGCGGGGTTGCCCGGGCTCTCCGCGATGGCGGAAACGAGCGCGCGAACGATCGGCGGCGTGCGGCTGGAGATCCTGCGTCCGCTGCTCGACGTCGGGCGGGCCGAGATCGATGGCTACGTCGAGAGGCGCGGCCTCGCCTGGCGGGAGGACGCGACCAACGCGGAGGCGGACGCCTCGGCGCGCAACGCGATCCGGAACGAGGCGCTGCCGTTGTTGAACGCGATCTTTCGCCGCGAGGTGGGACCGGCGCTGTGCCGGACGGCGCGGCTGGCGGCGGCGGAGGACGCGGCGCTGGATGCGTGGCTGGACCGCGAATGGCCGGGTATCGCCGTCATCGGTCCGCCGGGCGGGAAGAGGACTCCGTCGCTCCGGGTGGCGCCGCTGCGCGAGTTAAACGAGGCGCTGCAGCGCCGGGCTTTGCGGCGCTGGCTGGACCTGGCGGGAGTGGCGGGTGTCGGTTTCCGCGAAATCGAAGGGGTCCGGGCGCTGCTGGCGCCGGGGTCGAACACGGTGGCCGGGGCGAACCTGCCCGGCGGAAACCTCGCGCGCCGGCGCGCCGGGTTTTTGACTCTCGAAAAGTCGGGCTCACCGGCATCGAAGCGGCGAAAGCGGTAGTGGAAGTGGTGGGATTTCCGGGCGCCCCACAACCGTCGCGCCCGTCACTGACCCGCGACCGGGGACGGGGGCGCGGTGGTCGTCGCCGCCGCCGAGGCCGCGGCGGGCGCGGGCGGAGACTCCTGGGCGCCGGTGGAGAGGGCGACGAGCCGGTCGATTTGCCCGCGCATTTTCCGCACTTCGTCGAGGGAAAAGGACTTCGACTCGGGGACGTCGAGCATGTCGCGGAGTTCGGACAGGCCTTCGGAGATCTCCTGGACGTGGGCGAGTTCCTGGACGCGCGGCTCGAGCGTTCCGAGCGACTCGATGAAATACTCGGCGATGTCCACGCGCCCGAGCACCTTGGCTTTCTCGGGATCGTAGGGTTCCAGCGAGGCGACGCAGCCGATCTGGAAGGCGCGCAGCCAGCCGCCGAGCGAGATGAGGTGGGCGGCGTCGACGTCGCGCAGGAGGACCATCTCGGCCTCGACGTCCTTCTGGGTCTTGGCGATTTCCTCCCGCAGACCGGTCCAGTCGCCGAGCACGCCGGCGGCGGCGCTCTGGTCGATGATGCTCTTGGTGTGGGAGGAAAGGCGGGTGCCGGCTCCGAGGACCTGGGCGTGCTTCCACATGGCGCGCCCGATTTCCTCGAGATCGAGCAGCTTCTCGGATTCGATGACGAGGAAGCCGTCGGCGATCAGGCCGCCGAGACCGAGCGCGAGTTTGGTGCGGTCTTTCGGGGTCGATTTGGGGATTTCGCGCCGGAGTTTGTCGTAGGGCAGGGGCCGGAGCTTGCCGAGGTCGTCGAAGATTTTCCGGATCGAGGGCGCGGTGAAACTGTTGACGCCGAATTCTTCCCGGACGTGCTCGTCCTCGAGCAGATCCTCGGGAATCTCCTGGGCCCTCGCCGCCCCGCCGGCGATCAGGACAAAAACTCCGCCCCAGGCCGCGACGGCACGGGAGAAGGGGAGTCGATTGCGGGGCGGTTTCATGGAGCCACGTCTCCAGAGAAACGAGAGTGAGGCAAAGGATTTTTAAATTAGACGGGGCCTTGTCAAAAGCGAGAGAAAACGTTTTCCGGCGCATTTCCGTCACCCGGGGTTCCTGGAGTTTTGATCTTTTTAAAATTTAAGGTATCCTAATAACCTTCCGGCCCCCGATCGCAAAAATTTCGGTTGTTTCGCCGGGCTCCTCCCCTTCTCTTTCCCGCTTATGCCGCGTTCATCGTTTCGTGGCCGGTGCGCCGGCGCTGTTGGGCTTCGTGTCGTCGTATTCGGCGGCGCCTTGGCCGCGTTGTTGTGCTTTTCGAACTGCGCCAAGGACAACCGGCACGTGGTGGTGGTGTCCATTCCGGACCAGCGGCTGGCCGTATACGACAAGGGCGTGGAGATGGGCGGCTACCCGATTTCCACCTCGAAATTCGGCATCGGCGACGCGCCGGGCAGCAACCGGACGCCGCTCGGCGCCTTCGAGGTCGCGAAAAAGATTGGCCAGAACGTTCCGGATGGCGGGGTGCTGAAAAGCCGGCGCTGGACCGGCGAGGTGCTGGCGCCGGACGCGCCCGGACGCGACCCCATCGTCTCACGCATCCTGTGGCTCAACGGGCTCGAAAACCAGAACCGGAACGCTTTTTCGCGGTACATCTACATTCACGGGACGGCGGAGGAACGAAACCTCGGCAAGGCGGTGAGCTACGGCTGCATCCGCATGCGCTCGCGCGACGTGATCGAACTCTATGACATCGTCGGACGCGGCGCGAAGGTCTACGTGGTCAATCTTCCGGCCCAGGGCTTCCCGGTTCCCGGCGCTCCGCCGGCTCCCCGGCCCGTGGTGCCGCCGCCGCCGCCGGGTCCGATGCATCCGGAACTGATCCAGCCGGGACCGCCGAACGGCCCGGCGTCGCTGCCGACGGTGGCGGCGGGAGCGGTCCTGCCGGTGGGGCGAAACGTTCCTTGACACCCGGGGGAGCGGACCTAAATTCCGGCCCGTTTTTTTCGGAAGACCGGACGAACGAACACCACGACGCACGCACGCACCCAACGCAATGGCGAACAACGCTTCAGCTCTCAAACGCATCCGCAAGACCCAGGCGCAGACCCAGCGCAACCGGGCGGTCAAATCCCGGGTCAAGACGCACCGGAAAAAGGTCCTCGCCGCTCTCGCCGCGGGCGACAAGGCCGGCGCCGAGCAGGCCTACCGCGAATTTGCCTCGATCGCCGACAAGGCGGGCCGCAAGAATGTGATTCACAAGAACGCCGCCGCCCGCCTGAAAAGCGCGATGGCTTCCCGCCTGAAGGCCTCCTCCTGAATCGTCCGATCCCGAATTCGCCGGCGCGGTGAAATGCGCGCCCGATCCGGCGGCGGAAACCGCTTTCCGGCGATAAAAATTTTGCCTTTCCCCGAATCTGTGCTAAGCGCTTGAACCGGTAGCGGCCAGACCCGGCTGGCTGGAAAAACTCCGCGCCGCCAACACCTCCCCCTTTTTTCACTCTCCGATCCCATGTCCGGCGCCTCGAACATCATCCGTTTTCCGGGTACGGCGCCGGCGACCGCCGATTCAGCGGGCGTGGGTCGTCGGGGAAATGGTTCCGCAGACATGAGAAGTGACTTAGTCGAACAGGCCTCCAAGGTCATCACCGAAGCCCCCATCCTGATCAACCTCGTTTCGCGGCGCGTGAAGCAGTTGAACACCGGACGTTCCGCCCTCGTGCAGGTCGAGCCGCGCATGGGTGCCGCCGATATCGCCTTGAAGGAGATCATCGAGGGCAAAATCCGCGTCGAGACCCCCGAGGACGACGAAGCGTAACCCGCTCCCCGTCGCCGCCGTCCGAAGAACGAAAAGGCCGGTGGCGTCCGCCCCCCGGGTTCTCTTCACGGACGAGGCCCCCGCTTTCTCCTCCCGCCGGGCCGGATTTCCATGCCGAACGGGCGGCAAACCGGTGTCCGCGCGTGACCGGGCGCCCCTTCGACCGCACGATCATCCATGAGCGAGATCGCCACCAACCGCCAGGCCCGGCGCGATTTTCACATCGGCGAGACCTGGGAAGCCGGCGTGGCCCTCAAGGGCACCGAGGTCAAGTCCATCCGCGCCGGCAAGGTCAACCTGCGCGACGCCTTCGCCCGGATCGACCACGGCGAAGTCTGGCTCCACAACTGCGACATCCAGCCCTGGGAAAGCGCCAGCCACGAGCAGCACGAGGCCAAGCGCCCAAGGAAACTGCTCCTGCACCGGCGCGAGATCGACAAGATGCGCGCCGCCTCCGAGATCAAGGGCAGCACCCTGGTCGCCCTTCGTCTCTACTGGAAAAACCGGAGGGTCAAAGTCGAAATCGGCGCCGGCAAGGGCAAGGTCCACCAGGATCGGCGCGAGGATTTGAAAAAGCGCACCGTCCAGCGCGAAGTCGACCGCGAGATGGCCCGGTTCAACCGGCGCTGAAAGAAAACCGGGCGGCTCAATCGGCTCCCAGCTCGGTGAGATACCGCTCCGCGTCGAGCGCCGCCTGGCAGCCGCTCCCGGCGGCGGTGATCGCCTGGCGATAGACGTGATCCGCCACATCGCCCGCCGCGAAAAGGCCGGGAATGTTCGTCGCGGAGGAGCCGTTTCGTTTCACGATGTAGCCGCCCTCGTCAACCTCCACGCCCGCGCTGGCGAGAAACTGCGCGTTCGGCACGTGGCCGATGGCGACAAAGACGCACTCCACCTCCAGCTCGCTTTCCCCGCCGGACACGACATCGTTCACCCGCACCGCCCGCATTTCGCCCTTGTCGTTGGTGAGGTATTCGGTCACCACGCTGTTCCAGACCGGTTCGATTTTGTCATGTTGAAGGACCCGCTCGGCCATGATCTTCGAGGCGCGAAGCTCGTCCCGGCGGTGGATCAGGTAAACCTTGCTGGCGAACCGGGTGAGAAAGAACGCCTCCTCGCAGGCCGAGTCGCCGCCGCCGATCACGCAGACCGGCACGTCGCGATAGAAGGCACCGTCGCAGGTGGCGCACGAGGTCAGCCCGCGGCCGATGAGGTCTTTTTCGTTGGGGAGACCGAGGTGGCGCGGGCTCGCGCCGGTGGCGACGATCACGGTGCGGGCGCGGAATTCCCTCGCGCCGG
Source organism: Akkermansiaceae bacterium (assembly GCA_024233085.1). Lineage (GTDB taxonomy): Bacteria > Verrucomicrobiota > Verrucomicrobiia > Verrucomicrobiales > DEV007 > JAEUHH01. The sequence continues at coordinate 47,759 of JACKQC010000003.1, read as the reverse complement.
CCTTCAGGGTGAAGGCGCCGTCGTCTTCCTTCGAAACGCCGTCGATCGCGGCGTATTCGACCCGCGTCCCGAAGCGCTCGGCCTGCCGCTGCATGGCGGTCATCAGGTCCGGCCCCATGATGCCCTCGGGAAAGCCGGGATAGTTTTCGACCTCGGTGGTGGTGGTGAGCTGGCCGCCCGGTTGGGAGCCGGAAATCACCAGAGGATTCAGATTCGCGCGCGCGGTGTAGATCGCCGCCGTCCACCCGGCGCAGCCGGTGCCGATAATGATGACGTTTTCCATGGGTCGGGGATTGTTGAGCCGCCGATGGGACGAATCAACCCTTTGTTGCTTACGGCGAGGCTTCGGGCCGCCCGGGGGGACGGTCTCCGTGCAGCGTGTGGGTGCGCAGCTTTTCGGCAATGTCGAGCGCCCGGCGCAGGCGGGCCCGCGAGCTTTTCGCGCCATTCAGGTGCACCGCCAGCGAACGCTGTCTCCCCGGCGTCATGCCATGCCAGCGCGCCGCCGCGCCGGGGTCCTGCTCGAGCACGGCCCGGAATTCCTCGGAAACCTCGACCCGGTCCGGCTCGGGATCGGGCGTCAGGCGGACCGCCACCGGGTCGCCGAGCCCGACCCCGGCGGCCTTCAGCTCGGCCTGGCCCAGCACCAGATGCCACCCCGCCGTCGCCGAATTCAAGATGGCACGATTGAAGGCGTGACCGCCGATCTCCACGATCGCGCGGCGATGTCCCGCCTCCCGGAATGCCTCCGCCACCGGGTCGGGCACGGGAATCACGTGGAACCGCATCCCGTCGTCGAGCCGCTCGACACGGGAGGTGAACGCCCTCGGTTTCATGCGTCTTCGCCGGTTTCGAAACGCCCCCTCACATCCGCTCCGCGGTCGCGATGCCGAGCAGGTCGAGGCCCTTTTTCAACACCCGGCCGGTCAGCTCGCACAGCGCCAGCCGCGTGTCGCGCGCGGCGCCCTCCGCCCGCAGGATGGGGCATTTTTCGTAGAACCCGTGATAGGTGTTCGCCAGCTCGTACAGGTAAGCCGCCAGGGCGTTGGGCCGGAAATCGTTCAGAACCGAGGGCACCGCCTCGGCGAACTGCGCCAGCTTCAGCGCCAGCGCTTTTTCCGCGTCCTCGGTCAACGCGATCGTTTCCGCGCCGGCGAATTCCCCGCCCAGCTTCCGGAAAATCGCCCGGGTCCGCACGTAGGCGTTGATGAGATAGGGCGCGGTGTTGCCTTTCAGGCTCAGCATCGTGTCCCAGTCGAACACGTAATCCGTCATCCGGTACTGGCTCAGTTCCGCGTATTTCACGGAGCCGATGCCGATGACGCGCGCGATTTCCGCCTTCTCGGCCTCGTCCAGCTCGGGATTTTTTTCCTCGATGATGGCCCGGGCGCGCTCGACGGCCTCGGCGAGCACATCGGCGAGCTGGACGGTGTCGCCCGAGCGGGTGCGGAGCATCTTCTTGTCCTTGCCGAGGATGCTGCCGAAGGGAATGAAGGCCAGCTCGGCGGTAATCCCCCGGCGGGCCGCCGCGGCGAATATCTGGTCGAAGTGCAACTGCTGCGGCGCGCCCACCACGTACCAGATGGCGTCGGCGCCCCACTCCTCCACCCGGTGATCGATGGTCGCGAGGTCGGTCGTGGCGTAGAGAAATCCGCCGTCGGACTTGCGGACGATGGCCGGCTTTCCGTCCAGGGCCTCGATCTCGCGGAAAAAAACGCACACCGCGCCGTCGGAGACCTCGGCGATGCCCCGGGCGAGCAGGTCCTCGACCAGCGGCGCGAGCCGGTCGTTGTAATAGCTCTCGCCCAGCCAGTGGTCGAACCGCACGTCCAGCAGGTCGTAGATGCGCTGGAGCCCGCGCTTCGAGAGGGCGACGCACTTTTCCCAGATGGCGAGATTCTCCGGGTCGCCGTTCTGGAGCTTCACCAGCTCGGCCTTGCAGGTCTCGCGGAGGGCTTCGTCCTCTTTCTGCCGGGCGTTGACCTCGCGATAGAGGCGGAGCAGCTCGCCGACGGGATCCTTTTCGAGCGCCGCCTCGTCGAGCAGGTGTTTCCATCCCCACAGAATCATCCCGAACTGGGTGCCCCAGTCGCCGATGTGGTTGTCGGTGATGACCCGGTGGCCCAGGAAACGCGCGATCCGCGCCAGGCAATCGCCCAGAATCGTGCTGCGGATGTGGCCGACATGCATGGGCTTGGCGACATTCGGCGCGGAGAAATCCACGACCACCGTCTTCGGTTCGGCGGCCGGGGCGACGCCGAGTTTCTCCGGATCGGCCAGCATGGCCCGGACCCGGGCGGCGAGCGTGTCGGCGGCGAGGCGGAAGTTGACGAAGCCCGGCCCGTCGATGGTCGGCGACTCGCAGAGACCGGCGGCGTCGAAATGCTCGACGATGCCGGCCGCGATCTGGCGCGGGTTCGCCTTGAGGGTCTTGGCGAGCACCATGGCCGCATTGGCCTGGTAATCGCCGAACTGGGCATTCTGCGCGGGACCGACCGAGGCGGCGAAATCCGGCGGCAACGGGGTGTCGCCCACGACCTTCGCGAGGGCGTCACGCAACCGGGCTTCGAGAAGAGCTGGAAACGTGTCGGCCATCGGCGCGGATGGAGGGTGAGACCCAACAGGGTTGGGTCACCGACTCAACCCTGTTCGTTCGGTCCGGAAAACCGGCTCAGGAATCCGCGTCTTCGCCGAGGGCGTAGCGGGTGAAACGGCGAACGCTCAGGGTGTCGCCGATTTCCTTGCCCTTGGCCTCGAGGAGGGCGCCGATGGTCTGGTCGGGGTCCTTGACGAAACCCTGCTCCAGCAGCGCGATGGTGCTGTAGAATTTGTCCAGCTTCCCGGCGAGGATTTTCTCGATGATGTTGTCGGGTTTCCCGGCCATCTGGGCGCGATAGATATCCTTTTCGGCCTCGACTTTTTCGGCGGGCACCTCGTCGCGCGCGACACAGACGGGGTGGGCGGCGGCGATGTGCAGGGTGATGTCCTTCACCAGCTCGCGGAAGGTCTCGTTGGCGGCGGTCTCGGCCTTGCCGCAATTGACTTCGATGAGCACGCCGACCTTGCCTTGCATGTGGATGTAGCTGGCGATGACGCCGTTGCCTTCCACGGCGTAGTGGGTGTAGCGCTGGAAGACGAGGTTTTCGCCGAGCTGGCCGACCTTGGCCTTCACGACTTCCTCGACGGTCCGGGCTTCGTCGCCGGCGTATTTCTGGGCGAGCACGGCGTCGACGGAATCGACGGCGGGAGCCTCGAGGGCGTGCTGAAGCAGGCCGTCGACGAATTCCTGGAAGTTCTCGTTCTTGGCGACGAAGTCGGTCTCGCAGTTGACTTCGATGAGCACGCCGGTGCGGGCGCCGGGATCGATGAGGGAGGCCACGGCGCCTTCCTTGGCGGCGCGGGTGGCCTTCTTGTCGGCGTCGGCGATGCCTTTCTTGCGGAGAATGGTCTCGGCTTCGGCGAGGTCGCCGCCGGCTTCGGTGAGGGCGGCCTTGCAGTCCATCATGCCCGCGTTGGTCTTTTCGCGGAGGGTCTTGATCAGTTCGACGGTGATTTCAGCCATGGTCGGTTTGGGTCTGAGGTTGGTGGATAAGGGGGATGGGCGAGTTGGGTTTGGGTCGGGGAAAACGGGAGTTCGGACGGACGCGTCCGGCGCGGCCAGTGGCGATGCCGTGGCCGGCGGTCGCCGCCTTCGCGGGGCGGGGGGAGTAAAGGAAAGGGGGAAAAACCGCGCCTCTCCTTCTCCCGGCGGGCCGATCCGGTCGTCAGGGCCGCCGTTCCGCTCAGCGCTTGTTGGCCGCGATCATGGGATCGATCAGCTTTTTGAGAATCACGCGGATGGAGCGGATGGCGTCGTCGTTGGCGGCGACGGGGTATTCGACCGCCTCGGGGTCGGCGTTGGAGTCCACCAGCGCGACGATGGGAATGTGCAGCTTGCGGGCTTCGTTGACGGCGATGTGTTCGCGGGCGGAATCGACGATCACGACGGCGTCGGGATAGCGTTCCATGCCGCGGATGCCGGCGAGCCGGAGAAGGAGCTTGCCGCGCTCGCGGCTGAGGGAGGCGTGCTCTTTCTTGCTCATCTTCTTGTAGTCGGGCGATTTTTCGACGGTCTCGAGGTATTCGAGGCGGTTGACGCTGCGGCGGATGGTTTCGAGATTCGTCAGGGTGCCGCCCAGCCAGCGGTGATTGACGTAAAACTGGCCGGTGGCCTCGGCGGCTTCGCGGACGGCGTCCTGGGCCTGGCGTTTGCAGCCGACGAAGAGGACGCGCTTTCCGCTCGAAACGAGGTCGGCGAGAAACTGCGAGGCCTTGTCGATCTGCCCGATCGTCTTCTCGAGGTTGATGAGGTGGACGTTGTTCTTTTCCTCGAGGATGTAGGGGCGCATCTTCGGATTCCACTTCCGGGACTGGTGGCCAAAGTGGACGCCGGCTTCGACGAGTTCGGTGAGCAATTCAGTGGACATGATAGTTGGTGAGGCCGCCTTTCAGGCAAGAACGGCGATGGTGTTGGGCCGGGAAATGCCGCCGGATTGGTATTGCGTTTCCTCCCGTCCGATCGAGCGGCGTCTGGCGCGGTGGCCATCCGGCTTTCTCGAAAAATCCCTGCTAGTGGATAGGTCCGGCAGCCGGGAGGGCGCGTAATCAACACGCAGCGGCGCGAAAAGCAAGCGGCGAATTCGCCGGGCGGACGACCGGGGCGCGCGGAGGCGTGGCGCCCGAAGCCGGGATCGGGAAACCTTTGAAAATTACGAAAAATAATCGGTTGGAGACCGCGGTCGGGAAGGGAAGTTTTCCGCCACCCGCCCGTTCCCCGACCTGTCGCCTCCCATGTCTCTGCCCGATCGTTTTTCCCTCGCCGGCAAGCGCCTGTTCATCACCGGCGGCAGTCGCGGGCTGGGGCGGGAGATGGCGCTGGCCATCGCCGAGGCGGGGGCGGACGTCATTCTCACCGGGCGCGACCGGGAAAGTCTCGAAGCCACCGCGGCCGACATTCGGGCGCTGGGCCGGGAGGCGATTCCCCTGGCGGGCGACGCGGGCGACCCGGCGCGGTGCGAGGCGATGTGCCGCGAGGCGCTGGAAAAGCACGGACCCATCGACATCCTGATCAACAACGTCGGCGGCCGGCTGGTGAATGTGCCGGTGGAGGACCAGAGTCTCGACGACTGGCGGCGCATCATGGACCTGAATGTGACGAGCACCTTCCTCTGCACCCGCGAGATCGGCGGCGCCATGGTCCGGCGCGGGGCGGGCGGACGGGTCATCAACATCGCCTCGATCTCCGGCATGATCGCCAACCGGGGCATCGGCGGACGCAGCTACGAGACGGCGAAGGCGGCGATCCTGCAGTTCACCCGCGCGACCGCGGCGGACTGGGCGCCGCGCGGGGTGACGGTGAACGCCATCTGCCCCGGCGGCTTCATGACGGCGCCCAACCGACGATGGTCCCGCGAGCATCCCGAAGTGATCGCGGAATTCGAGAAACAGATCCCCATGGGCCGCTTCGGCGATCCCGAGGACCTGGGGCCGCTGGCCGTTTACCTCGCCGGCGACGCCTCGCGCTACATGACGGGCGCGGCGCTGGTCATCGATGGCGGTTACACGCTGTGGTAGGCAAAACCGCGCGGGTTTTCGCGAAATGTCAGAATGAGACATTCTTTCCGACCTGTCTGGATTAGTGACGCCGTTAATATTAGGCTTGCCTTCGCTGAAAAACCCGCTAACAACGTGGTTGAAACATGGCGAAGGACGGCAAATCGGCGAGGCGCGATCTGGACAGGGTTCAATATCTCCTGAACCGGGCCCATTTTCTCGTCACCCGCCTCATCGAGCGCGAAATCCGGCGGAATGGCTTCGGCGAGCATCTGAAGCCGGGAATGGGCACGGTGCTGCACGCCTTGTTCGAGTCGGACGGCCGCACGATTTCCCAGGTCGCCAGTCAGGCCCGGGTCGCCAAGAGTTCCGTCATGAACGCCGCCCGCTCGATCGAAAAGGCCGGCCTGATCGTTTTCGAGCCCGACGAGAACGATCTGCGGCTGCGCCGGATGAGGCTGACCCCCCTGGGCGAATCCTTCCGAAAATCCTGCCTCAGTCTCGCGCTCGACATTGAGGAAAAGGTTTTCGCCGGTTTTTCCGATTCGGAACGCCGCCAGTTCGTCCGCCTGCTCGGCAAGCTCGTCGACGGTCTCCCGACCGAATAGATCAGGCGTGCCGACGGGCCAACTCGGGCTCGCGTCCCCGGCCTCCCCGTGCCAGAATTCGGCCGCATGAGCGATCTGTTGGTGAAGCTGTACGAACTGCCGGACCCGGCGCCTTTCCTGGAAAGGGCGGCTTCCCACGGCGTCGAGGTCCGCCGGCCGCTGGCGCCGGACCGCTACGCGGTGGTCAACTGGGTGTCCCGGCATTTCGGCGACCGCTGGGGCGGCGAGAGCGCGATGGCTTTCTCCGGCCACCCGATCGGGTGTTTCGTGGCCGCCAACGCCGGGGGCGAGATCGTCGGGTTCGCCTGTTACAACGCGACTTTCAAGGGGTTCTTCGGCCCGACCGGGGTGCTGGACAACTGGCGCGGGAAAAGCGTGGGCACCGCGCTTTTGGCGAGCGCGCTTCACGCGCTGAGTGAAAGCGGGCATGCCTACGCCATCATCGGCGGCGTCTCCGAGGAGACCAGCCCCTACTACGAGCAGACGGTCGGGGCGATTCCGATCCCGGGCTCGACGCCCGGTCCCTACCGGCCAAAGCTCATTGGGTAGGCGCCGCGCGCCCGGTCCCCTCAGCGCCAGATCATCACCGGCACCACCCAGCGCACCGCCACGTCGCAGGTCGCGGGACGCCAGATGTCGATGCCCGGTCCGAGCGGGTCGTCCTCGCCCCAGTACATGTCGATCTGAGAGCGGTAGAGCCCGCCGCCGGTGTCGGCGGTCTGGTATCGCAGGACTCCGAAGGTGTTGTAAAGCTCCGGGTCGAGGATCCACACCCGGCCGCCCGGATAGAAAAGGCCGTTGCGCCGGCTGACGGCGATCGACTCCCGGTCGAGCAGCGTGTTGTTCCGGTTGCCGAGTATGCGGGCCCGGTATCCCCAGGTGCCGTCGTATTTCAGGTAGCGCGAGGCGCCGGACGGCTCGCGCATGAGCCCGAAGCCCTCGATGCCGGTCGCTTTGACGAAGTCGGCCGGAAACGAGCGGCTCAGGCCGCGCGGTTTTTCCGGCGCGAGATTGAAGCCCCGGTCCCTGGTGAAGCCCTTCTCGCGCGGGGTGTAATACACCGTGCAGAAGAAGTAGTGCGTCTCCGGCGCGCCGTCGAAAGTCTCGTAAACGTCGCCGAGCGCTTCGGCGAAGGACCGGATGCCCTCCGTGGCGACCGCGCGCGGCGGCACGATCTCGGAGAAAATCTCCGCCGTCTCGAGCATCCCGGCGCGCGGCTCGCGAACGGCCATGATTTCGCGCCAAGTCACCTTCGGACCGCCGACGGCGCCCGCGAAGGACGGAAAAAAGGCCGCGAATCCCGCCAGACCCAACAGGGTCAGGTCGCGGACCCAACCCTGTTTAATCGAAAAAGTCCGCCACGGGGCCGCCGAGGAGGATTTCGATGGGCAGTTTCTCGAGTTCATATTCGTAGGGAGGCTGTTTCCAGGCGAAGTCGTCGGGATACTCGGCGCGCGCCAGTTTGAGGAGTTCCACCGCGGTCAGCCAAGGCAAAAACGCCTCGCGATCGTTGACGTGCATTTGCGCGCCGCGGCAGATCCTGCCGGCGTGTTTCTGGAACATCGGCTCGAAGGCCGCCTCGCGGAAATGCACGCCCGGCAGTCCGAGGGCGTTGAGTTTTCGCGAAAAATCGTGGCCGTCGATCCACGGCGCGCCGAACAGTTCGAAAGGCCGCGTGGTGCCGCGCGCCTCGGAGAGATTGGTCCCCTCAAGCAGACACATGCCCGGATAGACGGTGGCGGTGTCGAGCGTCGGCATGTTCGGCGAGGGCATCACCCAGGGCAGGCCGGTGTCGTCGTGCCACATGGCGCGGTCCCAGCCCTCCATCGGGAGCACCGTGAGCCGGCATTCGGGGAACAGTTCGTGGCGAAATTTCACCGCCAGCTCGCCGATAGTTTTTCCGTGCCGGTTGGGAAGCGGACGCAGACCGACGAAGCTGAGGTAATCGGCCCGCTGCGGGGGACCCTCGGTGGCGAGCCCGTTGATCGGGTTCGGCCGGTCGGCGACAATCACGGGCAGGCCGACCCGCTCGCAGGCGCGCATGGCGAGCAGCAGCGTCCAGATGAAGGTGTAATAGCGCGCCCCGACATCGACGAGATCGACAAACAGCGCGTCGACGTGGCTTAGCATCGTGGCGGTCGGTTCGCGGTGTTCCCCGTAGAGGCTGAACACCGGGATGCCCAGGCGCGGATGCCGGAAGCCTTCCCATTCCACCATGTTGTCCTGTGTGGTGCTGTCGAAGCCGTGCTGCGGCCCGAAAAACGCGCCCAGCTCGAAAAAGCCGCCGTCCCCGGCCATTCGCTCCAGCGTTTTCGCGACCGGCTCCAGCGCCGCCGTGACCGACGCCGAGTGCAGCAGGGCGCCGAGCCGCACATTGCCGCCGCGAAACTCGTCGGGCCAGAGATCGGGCAGCCGGTCGATGGGCAGGGTCACGAGAGGCGTCATACCCGGCCAATCGACTCCGTTCGGACGGAAACTCAACCGAAGACTGCGCCGCGCGTCGCGTGAATCGGCCATTGCCCGCCCGACGGGCGCCGGTGTTTTCTGAAAAACATGAACTTCTCCGTCCGAATCGCCTTTCAGATGGCGGTGCTTTTTTCGTCCGGTATCGGCTTGGCGCGGGCCGACGAAACCCTGCGCGTCGCGACGTTCCAGATCGATGCGACTCCGCCGATGGGTTCGCCCCTTTGCAACGGCGCGGTGAAACCGGTGAAGGAAGTTGTCACGCCGCTGACGGCGCGGGGCATTGTCCTGCTTGGCGCGGAAAATCCCATCGTGCTGTGCGCGTTCGATTGGGTCGGGATCGCCAACGAAAGTCACGACGCCTTTCGGGCCTCGCTGGCCGAGGCGGTTGGGACGACGCCGGACCGCGTCGCGGTGCACACGCTCCACCAGCACGACGCGCCGGGGAGCGATTTTGCGACGGAGCGCCTGCTGGCGGAGCACGGGCTGGCTGGGAAATATTCGAACGCGGCATTTGATCGCGAGGTGATGGAGCGCCTTGCCGCCGCCGCCGAGGTTTCTTTGGTCGAGGCACGACCAGTGACGCACGTCGGATTGGGAAAAGGAACCATAGAAGGCGTCGCGTCGAACCGCCGCATCCTCGGCCCGCTGGGCAAGGTGATCCTGCAGCGGCAATCCTCCGGCGGCAAGAATCCCGCCGCCCGCGAGGCACCGGAGGGCACCATCGATCCCGAGGTGCGGCTGATTTCCTTTTGGAATGGCGACACGCCGCTCGTCGCGCTGACTTACTACGCCACCCATCCCATGAGCTACTATGGGCAGGGTTCGGTAAATTGGGATTTCATCGGCATGGCGCGGGAAACGCGGGAAAAGGCGCTGCCCGGCGTGGCCTGCATCCACTTCGACGGCGCCGGTGGCAATGTCGCTGCGGGGAAATACAACGACGGATCGAAGGACAATCGTCCCATTCTGGCAGGTCGAGTCGCCGAGGGGATGAAACGAGCTTGGGAAACCCAGGAAAAGGCACCGATCGGTGCGTCGGAGGTGGGTTGGGAAGTCGTGCCGGTCGCGATGCCGGTGCGCGACACGCTCGTCGAGGAGGTCCTGCTGGCGAAGCTGGACGACGCCTCGCTGAAAATCACCGACCGGCTCCGGGCGGGACGGGACCTGACCTTCCTGCGCCGGACGAAGAGTGGCCATGAGATTCCCGTCGCCTGCCTGAGGCTCGGAAAGGCGCGGGTGCTGCATCTGCCGGGCGAACTGTTCGTCGAGTATCAACTGGCCGCCCAGCGGATGAGGCCGGATCTTTTCGTCGCGATGGCGGCCTACGGTGACTATGGCACCGGCTACATCGGCACGGCCGTCGCCTATGGGCAGGGCGGCTACGAGACCGGCATCGTGTCGCGGGTCGGCCCGCCGGTGGAGGAGGTGCTTATGGGCGCGATGCGGCAGTTGCTCAAGCAGCCCTGAAGACGATTTTCTCCGATCCCTTTCATGAGAGATCGATCCTGGTTTTTAGGCGGGCTTGCTTGCTTGCTGGCGTGCGGTTCGGCGATGGCTGGCGACTGGCCCATGTGGCGTCACGACGCCGGACACACGGCGTCGACCGATGATCCGCTGCCCGAGAATCTTCATCTCGAGTGGGAACGCCGTTTTTCTCCGCGCGAGCCGGTGTGGGACGACCCATTGAACCACGACCTGATGACCTATGATCGGCTTTTCGAACCGGTCGTGTTGGGAAAACGCCTCTTCATCGGGTTCAACGACAGCGACAAGGTGATGGCGCTCGATCTCGAGACCGGCGCGGAGGCCTGGACCTTCTACACGGACGGTCCGGTTCGGCTCCCTGCAGCGGCGGCGGACGGCCGGGTCTGCTTTACGAGCGACGACGGCACGCTCTATTGCGTGAAGGCGGAAACGGGTGAGCTGATCTGGTCATTCCGCGGCGCGCCTTCGGCCCGGAAGGCACTCGGCAATCGCCGCATCGTCTCTGCCTGGCCGGCGCGGGGCGGTCCGGTGCTGCGCGACGGTCGAGTCTATTTTGCCGCGAGCATCTGGCCCTTCATGGGCACGTTCCTGTATGCGCTGGACGCCGCGACGGGCGAGGTCGTTTGGGTCAACGACGCCACGGGAGCCGATTTCATCAAGCAGCCGCACAGCGCGCCCTCTTTCGCCGGGGTCGGGCCGCAGGGCGTGCTGACGGCGGCGGCGGACCTGCTGCTCGTGCCGGGCGGCCGTTCGGTGCCGGCGGCCTTCGACCGGGAGACGGGTGAATTGCGCTACTTTCATCTCAACGACGGCGGCAAGGGCAACGGGGGCTCTTTTGTCGCTTCCGGAGAGAAGTACTACTACGTCCACACCCGGGAACGCGGGGTGCGGGTTTACGATCTGAAAACCGGCACGGCGGGACAATCGACCATGAACGAGCCGGTCATCACCCCGGAGCGGCTCTACGCGGCGGCGCGATCCGAAGCGGGCGAGCCGGTGGTGCGCGAACTCGGAACGAGCGAGAGAGTTTACTGGGAGGTGAAGGCGGACGGCTCGGGAGACTTGATCCGGGCCGGGCGGCACCTCTATGCGGCGGGCAAGGACTCCATTTCGGTGATCGCCCTGCCGGGTAACGAAAAGGAAAAGCCGAGGATCACCGCCAAACTGCCGGTCGAGGGATCCGTGCAGCGCCTGCTGGCCGCGAACGGAAAACTGATCGCCGTCACACTCGATGGCCTCATCCAGATTTACGGGACTGGGCCGAAGAAAGGCGAAATCAAACCGGCACCAGCGGAGGTACTGGAGCCTCGTCCCGAGGCGATCGCCCGGGCGAAGGCCCTGCTCGCATCGCTGGACGACCGAGGCGGATACGGGCTCGTGTTCGGCTGGGACGACGACGGCCTGGTGGAGGCCCTGCTCGCCGAGTCCGAGATGCGGCTCGCGGTGATCGATCCCGACCCTGCCACGGTGGATCGCCAACGCCGTCGCTTCGACCGGGCCGGGCTGTACGGCGGTCGAATCACCTTTCACGTGGGAACCCCGGTGACCTTTCAAGCGCCACCCTACGTGGCTCACCTCGTCGTGATCGGTGAGTCGTCGGCCGCGGCGTTCCGCGAACATTCGGAATGGATTTCGGCGGCTTACCAATCGGTTCGGCCGTATGGTGGAGTGCTGCGTTGGCCGGACGCCCAGGTGCCTGAGGCGGCGAAGGATCTGGAGAAAGCGGTCGTTCGTGAGGCGGGCGAAGCGTGTCTTGTGGTTCGCGAGGGGGCGCTGCCTGGGGCGGCGGATTGGACCCACCAGTATGGCGACATCGCGAACACCGTGAAATCGAACGACGCCCGCGTCCGCGCGCCGCTGGGCGTGCTGTGGTTCGGCGGCAACTCCAACCTCGACGTGCTCCCGCGCCACGGCCACGGTCCGCCGGAGCAGGTGACGGGAGGTCGGCTGATTATCGAGGGAATGAACAGCCTCAGCGCCCGGGATGTTTACACCGGACGGGTCATGTGGAAGCACGACTTCGGTGATCTCGGCACCTTCGGGATCTACTACAATGAAACGTACGCCGACACCCCGCTGGACACGGCTTACAATCAAAAGCACATTCCCGGAGCCAATGGCCGGGGGACGAACTTTGTCGCCACGCCCGACTCCGTTTACGTTGCGGCCGGCGGCGAATGCCGGGTGCTCGACGCGCGCAACGGCGAGCAGGTGAAGACGATCCCGCTTCGCGAAACGCCGGACGATCCGGCCCAGTGGGCCTTCGTCGGCGTGTCGGACGACCTGCTCCTCGGAGGCGATGACTTTTCCCATCCCTCGATGCGGCTTGGCGGGGCGAAAAGCCGCGAGGAGTCGACGATCGAGGATTACTCCGCCAGCCATGGACTCGCCGTGTTCGACCGGAAGGAAGGCCGACTGCTCTGGCGAGCCACGGCGCGACACAGTTTCCTGCACAACGGCATCGTGGCCGGCAATGGGCGAATCTACTGCCTCGACAAGCTCACCGAGCACGGGGAGGCGCTGCTGCGCCGCCGTGGCACGGACCTGCCGAAAGACTACCGGATCGTCGCGTTCGACGCGCACACCGGCGAAGTCGCCTGGGAGGCTTCGGAAAACATTTTCGGAACCTGGCTCGGATATTCGGCCGATCACGACATCCTCCTGCTGGCGGGTTCCAAGGCCAGTGACCGGCTCGAATCAGAAGCCGGGGATGGCATGGCGGCTTATGGTGGCGGGAAGGGCAATCTCCTGTGGCGCGAACTCAAGCGGACCTATACCGGCCCCTGCATCCTTCACCGTGGAAGCATTTTCACGGGGACGAATTCCTATGCCAACTCCGGCGGGGTGTTCGACCTGCTCACCGGTCAGCCGCGGCTCGTGACCAATCCTCTCACCGGCAAGGAGGAGCCGTGGAGACTGAACCGCACCTACGGCTGCAACACCATCGTCGCCAGCGAGCACCTCCTGACCTTCCGATCCGGCGCGGCGGGCTACTACGACCTCCACTCCATGAGTGGCACGGGAAACCTGGGTGGATTCAAATCGGGCTGCACGTCCAATCTCGTCGTCGCCAACGGCGTGCTGAACGCGCCCGACTACACCCGGACGTGCAGTTGCGGCTACCAGAACCAGACCTCGCTGGCGCTCATCCACATGCCGGAAATGGAAATGTGGACCTACAGCCAGTTCGGCCTCGATGGAAAGCAGGGCGACCGGGTGCTGCGCGCCGGTGTCAACTTTGGCGCGCCGGGCAATCGGCGGGCCGCCGACGGCACGCTGTGGCTGGAGCATCCCCATGCCGGGATGGGCAATTCGCCGCGTCTGGGGGTGGAGGGATCTCTGGCCGACACGGCGCGCTATTTCGAGCGTCATAGCTCTCAAGTTACGGAAATGGGGTCGGTGCCATCCTGGATCGGCGCCTCTGGCTTGGAAGGAGAGGGAGAAATCGTGATCGTTCCGTCGCTGCGTCGTCCCGTGTTGGAGAAGCCGGCGAAATCGTCCGACGAAGCTCCCAAACCGGAGGAGTCGCTCGTGAAAGTCGATTTTCCGTCCCGCCCGCACACGGTGCGCCTGTATTTCCGCGAGCCCGAGGCCCGGAAGCCCGGCGAGCGCGCCTTCCGGGTCGAGCTTCAAGGGAAGACCGTCATTGAGCACCTCGATCTTGCGAACGAGAACGGCGCCGCGATGCGTGAGTTTCACGGCATTGAAATCGGTCCCAACCTGCGGCTCCGGCTGACGAAGCTGGAAAACTCCAAGATGCCTCCCGTCATCAGCGGCGTGGAGTTCGTCGCCGATCCAGAGTGACGCGGCGCTGGTTCCGATCCAACAGGGTTGGGTCGTCGATCATACCCTGTTGGGTCGGGCGGGCGATTGCCCATCTAAACTTGGCCACTTCGATGAGCCCCCCTCATCAAACCCGAACGATCGAGTTCGCGGATCGCCGCCGGCTCATCTCCCCGCGGTTCCATTGGTGAATCCGGTCAATGAATGTAAATCGGAGGAGGAATCCGATCGACGTCCGCTTCCCAGGCGGCCAGTTCTGCCTTGAGTTTCTTCACCTTGTCGAGGCGCTCGTAGTACAGGTCGTCGCGTTCGCCGACGTCGTCGCGCAGGTTGAAGAGCATCTCCACCATGTCGTCCTGCACGTACTTCCAGTCGCCATGGCGGATCGCCTTCATCCGGCGGCGCGTTCGGTCCACTCGCCAGCAGAAGGCGCGTTCGACCGGCTCCCGCTCGCCCCGGAGGATGGGCAACAGGTCGATGCCGTCCATGGGGTGGTCCTTCGACGGCGAAAGGCCCGCGGCGGCGAGGATCGTGACGGAAAGGTCCATCGTGATGGCCATCTGCGACGAGACCTTTCCCGCGGGCAGACCGCCCGCCGGCCAGCGCATCAGGCAGGGCACGCGGATGCCGCCTTCCCACAGGGTTGTCTTGTGATTGAAGAGCGGCCCGTTGTCGGAAAAGCGCTCGCCGCCGTTGTCGCTGGTGAAAAGGATCAGGGTGTTGTCGAGGATGTCCTTTTCCTCCAGCGCGGCGAACATCGCGCCGACGCCTTGGTCGATGCTGCCCATCATCTTGGCATAGCCTTCGCGGGTTCCGTCGTTCTTGTTTTCGTTGGTATAGGTCTGCGTGGGGTCGCCCGGAACGTGGTAGGGATGATGCACCGCGTTATAGGGGACATAGATGAAGAAGGGGCTGCTCCCTTCCTCGCGGATGTAGCGAACGACGCGTTCGTTGATGAGGTCGGTGATGTATCCCTCCGCCGTGGTCGGCTCGGTCTTCTCGTAGAGCTGCTTCATGCCGCCGAGGTAGTAATACTGGTAGTAGTCGCACTGCCCACCGATGATCCCCCAGTATTCGTCGAATCCGTGGCGGACCGGGTTGTGTTCGGGTTTGAAACCGAGATGCCACTTGCCGTAGGCGGCGGTGCCGTAGCCCTGTTTCTTCAACCGCGGGACCAGGTAGGAATCGTTCGGCATCAAGCCCATCGTGAAAGGCTCCTCCGCTTTCACCAGTTCGCCGTTGACGCGTTGCGCTTCCTCCGAGGTCAGCCCGATGGCCCACTCGATTCCGGTGCGCTGCTGCCAGAGTCCGGTGATGAAGGCGGCCCGCGTGGGGGAACACACGGGCGCGCTGGCATAGCAATCGGTCAACCGGACGCCCTCGTTCGCGATGCGGTCGATGTTCGGCGTGTGAAGGTCCCCGGAACCCATACAGCCCAAATCGGCGTAGCCCATGTCGTCCACGAGCAGCATAAGGATGTTGGGGCGCGTCGCTTTTCCGGGAGCGTCCGCCCGGGCGCGGGGGACGATCGAGAGTCCGAAAAACAGGACGCACAGGGCGGCGATGCGCGGGGCGAGACCGGCGAACGGAAGAAACGATGGGGGTGGTGTCATGGGGATGCGATCCTTTGGTTGAAATGGGTGCCGGGGCGCCCCGGCCTCGGGGGGCTTCAATCGTCGATCACCGGCAGGTGAAGGGCGGAGGCGTGATCGCCGCCGTGGCGGACGCGTTGTTCCGCGACGACGAGTTCGGCGTCGGCGTTGGGATTGGCGGCGGTGTTGTGATTGCGGTCGAAATTGGGGAAGTCGCTGCTGGTGATGTCGAGGCGGATCCGGTGGCCGGGATGAAAGGCGATCGAGGTGGGATTCAGGGTGATTTCATAGCGAACAACTTCGTCCGGAGTCACGAGAGCTTCCTTGTTCAAGCCGTCCCGAAAGCGCGCCCGAACCATGCCGAGCGAGACATCGACGGCTCGGCCATCCGGATGGACGTCGATCAAACGCGCGAAGAAGTCGGTGTCCGGGGCCGAGGTGGCGGCGAAAAGCTCGACGACCGGATTGCCGGTCACCTCCAGCCGTTCGGTTAACGGCTCGCTTTGATAGACGAGAATGTCCCGCCTTTCCGCGAGCGGCGCCTGGTCGGCGGGCACGGTGAAGGCGGCGGCGGTGTAAAGCGTCGGAACGGGGTCTTCGGGATCGTAGGGGTAGCGGTCCTGGCCCTCGATTTCCGGGCGCGCCTCGACAAGACTGCCGTCACCGGCCGGGGTGTTGGCGTGGCCGCCGCTGTCGAGAAACAGCGAACGGCGCCGGGCGCGCGCGAGCGGCCAGGTTTTCTCGTCGCGCCACCGTCCGTCGCCCATCACGAAAATCCGGACCGGCGCCGGGTCGGCCGCGCCGTTCGGCTTTCCCTTCAGCCAGTGGTCGAACCACCGAAGCTCCTCGGCGAAGACATCGACCGCCGCGTTGGCTCCATAGTCGATCGAGCCCACCTTCCGGCCGCCGTGGCCGGTGTGACTCCACGGCCCGACGATCACGCGGGAGCGCTCGCGGGCGACGGCGGTTTTCGCGCGGGCGAACATGGCGGTATCGAGCATCAGGTTGCCATTGCAGTGATCGAACCAGCCGATGACGTTCAGATTCGGCACCGTGACCTTCGGCACGCCTTCGTGCAGGGCCCACGGATCGAGCGAGGGATCCTTCAACCAGGCGTGGACGACGTCGGTTTCCTCCTCCCAGAAGGTCCGCGGCAGTTGCAGCCAGGGGACGAAGCGCAGCCACCGGTCAGACTCCTTTTCCCAGAGCGTTTTGCCGTCGGCGTTGGTCTTCGTTCCGGGCGCGCCGCTCCGTTTGCGCAGGTCCGGAGTCATCGAGCTGTACCACCACTGGAGGCGTCGTCCCGGCTTGATCGATCCCGGTCCCTCGAGATCGGTGTAGCGCGCCGGAATGCTGTGGGCCGACATGCAGACCAGCGAGGGAGGCGCCTCGGCGGCGGTGCGCCATTGGAGGAAGGCATTGTAGGAAACTCCGAATGTCCCGACCTTGCCGGTCGAGCCGGGGAGCTTCGCGGCCCATTCCACCGTGTCGTGGCCGTCCCGCCCGTCGTGGGTGTCGAATCGGAGGAAGGATTCCCACTGGCCCTCCGACGCGAAGCGTCCCCTGGCGTCCTGGCACACGACGATGTAGCCGGCTGCCGCGAATTTTTTGGCGTTCCCGTGCAGGCCGTTCTTGTTGTAGGGCGTTCGCGCCATCAGCACGGGGTAACTGCCTTCGGTGGCCGGTCGGAACACGTCGGCCCGTAGCAGCGTGCCGTCGCGCATCGGCACCGCGACGTTCGGCTCCATGACCACCGTGGAGCGAGCGTCTGTTTTCGGGGCCTGGGCCGGGGCGAAACCGGAAAGAAACGCGCTTAGCGACAGGGACAGGACCGGGACGGCGGCGGGAAGGCGCGGCTTCATGGCCGGAGAGTAACACGAAGCCGAACCGGTCCGAAAAGCCGGAATGACTCCGTCATCGCGGGGGGGATGGGGCGCGTCCGGGGAAAAGGAAGGGATTGAGTTCGGCCCCGAACTTTGAGAAAAACGGGGCATCATGCCGAAGAAAACGATACCGCTGTTGTCGCTCGTCCTTCTGGCGGCGACGCTCACGCGCCCGGCTCCCTGTCTTGGCGACGGCGAGAAACCGAACTTCATCGTGGTCCTCGTCGATGACCTGCGCTGGGACGAACTCGGTTGCACCGGCCACCCGTTCGTGCGCACGCCCCATATCGACCGGATCGCGAACGAGGGCGCCCGATTCCGCAACGCCTTCGCCACGACGCCGCTTTGTTCTCCCCATCGGGCCTGTCTTCTGACGGGCCTCTACACTCATCATCACGGAATCCTCGACAACACCCACCGCGGCGGGCAAAGCCATCAGCTGATCACCTTTCCCCGCCTCCTGCATGAATCGGGCGACTACGAGACCGGCTACGTCGGCAAATGGCACATGGGAAACGATCCCTCCGCCCGGCCGGGCTTCGACTACTGGGTGAGCATGAAAGGGCAGGGAACCTCCTTCGACCCCGAATTGAACGTGAACGGCGAAACGGAGAAGTTTTCCGGACATACCACCGATGTTCTCAACCGGAAAGCCGTCGAGTTTGTCGAGTCCGCCCACGCCAAGCCCTTCTGTCTCTACATCGCGCACAAAGCCCTGCATCCCGAGCTGGTCCAGCGCGACGACGGGAGCATCACCGATCCCTCCGCGGCGAGATTCCTGCCGGCCAGGCGCCACGAAAAACTCTACGCCGAGGACGCCATTCCCCGGCGGCTGAATGTGATCGACGACCTGAAAGGCAAGCCCGCCCTGCTTCGCCCCGTGGAAGGCTTGCCTCCCCTGGGCAGGGCCACCGGCACGGGCGACGAAACCGTGCGCGACCGCCTGCGCATGCTGGCCGGGGTCGATGACGGTGTGGGCCAGCTTTTCGCGGCGCTGGAGAAAAGCGGGCAACTCGAGAACACCGTGATCGTTTTCACCAGCGACCACGGATACTGGTATGGCGAGCACGGCCTCAGCGTCGAGCGCCGGCTGGCCTACGAGGAGGGCATCCGCGTTCCCCTGCTGATCCGGTATCCCCGGCTGATCGGAAAGGGTAAACTCGTCGACCGGATCGCGCTGGGCATCGATCTCGCGCCCACCGTGCTGGATCTGGCGGGTTGCCGCCCGGATCCGGCGCCCGGATTCGACGGACGCAGCCTCGTTCCGCTCCTCGGTGACGAGGTTCCCGGCGCGTGGCGCGACGCCTTTTTGATCGAATACAACACCGACACCGTGTTTCCGCGCATGGATCGCATGGGCTATCGGGCCGTCCGCACCGAGCGTTGGAAATACATCCACTACCTCGACCTGGAAGGCATGGATGAACTCTACGATCTCCCGCGCGATCCCTACGAGATGGCAAACCGGATCGCCGATCCCGAGGCGCAACCGGCCCTCGAACGACTGCGGTCGAAACTGAGAGACTGGGACGACGAGTGATCTTCCCGATGCCGCCGCGCGGTTCCGAATTCCCTAATCCTTTGCGTCGAGATCGTTGAGCCAGCGCGCCGTGGCGGTTCCCCAGTCGGACGCGCTCTCCATGTCCAGGGCACCGGGGGCCTCGTAAACATGGCATTCGGCGTGGACGCGGGTGGGTTCGATCTTGAGATAATAATCGGCCGTTTGGCCAATTTCGGGGTCGTTTCCGGAACTCAGGATCAAAATGGGCGGGCTGGTCGGGCGCAGCGCGGTGAGGCCGGTGTCGGGGTCCGGGCTCAATCCCCGGGGAGATACGAGAATCGCAAACGCGGGGCGGTGGATAAAGGTGACCGGATCGGTGTTCTGACGGAGGCGTTTGGCCTGGGCCGCCGCTAGGGCGACCGGCCTGGCGGCGTTGCCGAATCCGCAGAGACCCACTTCGTTGGTTCCCCATTCGGAAGCCTTGAGATTCGAGAAATCCAAGGCGGCTTCCATGGCTATGCCGATTTCCGCTGCGGTTTCGTCGGGGTCGATGACCAGCGAAGTGAAGCCATGGGTTCCGAGCCAGGTGGCGAACCGGACTGCCCTGGAATGGGATGACGGTTCCGAGGGGTCCGGACAAACGACCACGGCCTTCGAATTCGGCGCCGATGACGGCCGGAGCAGGATCGCCCCGCCACCGTCAAAGTGAACTTTCGCGCCGGTGGCGGCTTCCGGGATGGCGTCGTTCGCGGCGGGGGCCTCTCGCAGAAATTTTTGCCGGGCGAGAAAGCGCACGAATTCATCGGCCCATTGTCCGAACGGATACTGGGCAACGCCGCCGCCGTGGCCGCCCACGGGATAGACGTGGAATTCGGCGGGGACGTTTGCGCGCCGCATCGCGAGGTAGATTTCCGCGGAGCCAAAGGTGAACTTGTCGGCGAAGCAAATGGTGGTGAGGGTGGGGGGCGTATCCCTGGCATTGATCTTGTCGAAGCCGAGTTTGGCCACGCGGTTCCGGGAGACGATGGGATCGGTGAGATAGGCGGGATAGAGGAGCAGGCCGAAATCGGGGCGGCAACGGGTCTTGTCGAGGTCATCAACGGGGCGATACCAGCGTTCCGCGTGGTTCATCAGGAGGCAGGCGGCGAGGTTTCCTCCGGCGGACGCGCCGCCAAAGCCGATCTTTTCCGGGTCGATCCCGAATTCGACGGCGCGAGAGCGGAGGATTCCCATGGCGCGCTGAGCGTCCTGCAGGGGTTGAAAGTGCATGTCGTAGCCTTGGTGGCGTTTGGGGACGCGGTATTTCAGGAGCACGCAGGTGATGCCGCGGCGATTGAGCCATTCTCCCACTTCCTTGACGAGGTCGGCGCCGAGGCCGCCGTAGCCGCCGCCGGGGGCGAGCACCAACGCGACGCCGGTGTTCTTTTCCTCGGGCGGGGACAGGATGACCATTGACGGATCCGAGACGCTTCGAATCATGAAAACGGGGCCACCACCCCGGCCCTCGGTCGTGACGGATTCGGGCGGCAGCGGACGGGGCTCATCGGGAACCTTGCCCTCGGGCCAGAGGCGGATGACGGGACAGGGGCGCCCGACATAGTCGAGAAATTCGGTTTCCCCCTTGGTTAGGCCCGTGGATTCGGCCCGAGCGGCGGGCGCCAGGAGCAGGAAAAGAAAAAGCGTGAAAACGCCGCCCGTCGGAAACTCGTTTCCCCCCGCGCGACGAGCGGCCGAGTCCGGCTGGATGAAGAGGGTGTTCATTCCCGAACTTGAGGCAGCCGGTTTCGGGTTGTCAACGCGGAGGGAGTTTTCGGGTCTGGAAGAAAGAGGCGGTCGTGAACCGTGGCATGGCCATCATGGCCACGTTTTCGGGGAGGGGGCCAATCTCCCGAAAAGCCGCCTCCAACCGCCTTTGGCGCGCGGCGTCTGATTCGGGGCGGGCGCCGCTGTGGGCTCGATGGTTTCTTTCTTCTTTCCTGGCCTACTTCTCGTCGTGGCTGGATCGCCATTCGAGGAGTTGACGGTTCAGCGATTCCTGCTCGGAACGGAGCTCGGGCTGGTCGTGGAGATTTACCATCTCGTTGGGATCCTTCGACAGATCGAAGAGCTGCCGCTCGCCGGTGACCAGGTGTTGGATCAGCTTGTAGCGGTTGGTGCGGATCGCGCGGGTGACGGTGTCGCGATTGGGATCGTGATAGGAGAAAAAGAGCCGCTCGCGCGCCTTCCCGCCGCCGCGGTAGAGTCCGAGCAGGCTTTCGCCTTCGACGCTCGCCGGAATGGGGATCTTTGCCGCCTCGCAGACGGTTGGCAGGATGTCCATGGTGCTGACGAGGCTGGAATTGACGGGATTCGCCGCCGCAAGTTTCGGATGCCGAACGATCAGCGAGGTGCGGAGACCTTCCTCGTACATCGTCTGTTTACCGATAATGCCGTGCGAGCCCATGGACAGGCCCTTGACGCTGGAGAAGATAACGAGGGTGCTGTCGGCGAGGCCCTTTTCTTCGAGCGCCTTCAACAGTCGCCCGACGTTCTCGTCCAGGTGCTCGAACATCGCGTAGTATTCCGCCAGCGCCCCGCGCACGGAGGATTCCGTTCGCGGAAACGGCAGCACCGTCTCGTCGCGGATGGCCGGATTGAACTGCCGGAAAGGCGGCTTCGGTATGAAGTTCGGCGGCGGCGGGATCTCATCCGGCTGGTATTTCCCTTCGTATCCCGGCGGCGCCCGGAACACGTCGTGCCCCACGGTGTAGGCG
Organism: Akkermansiaceae bacterium; assembly: GCA_024233085.1. Lineage (GTDB taxonomy): Bacteria > Verrucomicrobiota > Verrucomicrobiia > Verrucomicrobiales > DEV007 > JAEUHH01. Next base: position 26,096 of record JACKQC010000003.1, on the reverse strand, counting down.
AGGACGAGGCAGAATGGCCGGGCGTGCTCGGATTCCAGGTAGGCGACGGCGTCGTCGGTGAACAGGTTGGTCGAGTAGCGGTCCGCCTTTTGCCGGTCCTCCGGCTCGCCACCCCACGGGGTCACATCCATCTCGAAGTGGTCGAATTTGCCACCGGCCCAGCAGCGTCCCCCGGTGGTGAAGCCGCGCGTCCAGGGCTTGCCGTCGTTGTGCCATTTGCCGACGAAGGCCGTTTCGTATCCGGCGTCGGCGAGCAGGCGCGGCAGGAGAGGGGAACGCTCGTCGATGGCCTTGCCGTTGAAGGTGACCCCGTTGGTCCAACTGTCCTGTCCCGTGTAGAGACAGGCGCGGCTCGGTGTGCAGATGGGATTCGGAGTGAAGCAGCGGTTGAAATAGACGCCCTCGTCGGCGAGCCGGTCGAGATTCGGCGTGCGAATGACCTCGTTGCCCGAGCAGCCGAGCGCCCGGTAGTTATGATCGTCACTGAGGATGAGCAGCACGTTCAGCCGGTCGCCTTCTTCGGCCCGGGACGCGCCGGTCTGAAAAAGGAGCAGGAAACCGAAACAGATGAGCCGGAGCAACGGGGGCATGGATTGGTCTACTATGCCGTTGTCGCTTTCTCAAGGCCTCCTTTTCGTATGTCCTGGTCGAACCGCGTCCTGTTCTACCCGAAAAGTTCGCTTCGAAAATCCCGCGGCTTCGAAAGGGAAAGCCTTCGTTTTAGGGAACCAATCCCCGTTCGCCAAGTGGAAATCCCCCCGGATCCCTCACACAGGCGCGCCCGTTGACCGATTTCGCGTTTCCTGCCAAGGTCGCCGGATGAATCGCCGCACCTTTGTCCGTTCCTCCGTGGCCCTGGCCGCCACCACGCTGCCCGCCGCCCTGTCGGCGGAGACATCCGCCTCCCCAACGCCTCAGTTTACCCTAGCTCTGACGCCGGGCAGCATCGGGGTGAAGGTGCAAACCCAGCGGGAACTGAACGAGTTGGCGCACTGCCACGGATTCGAATCCGTCGAGCCCCGAGCAGAGGAACTGGCCGGGATGAGCGACGCCGAGCTTCAGGAAACTCTCGGCGACCTAAAGGCGAAGCACCTCGCCTGGGCGGCGGCGGGCCTGCCGGTCGATTTCCGGAAGGACGATGCCACCTTTCGCGACGGCTTGGCCAAACTGCCTCGCCTGGCCGAGGGCCTGCAACGCGCCGGAGCGACCCGGATCGGCACCTGGCTCTCGCCGAGTCATGACGAGTTGACCTATCGGCAGAATTTCGACCAGCACGCCGCCCGACTCCGCGAGGCCGCGAAGATCCTCAAGGATCACGGCATCCGCCTCGGACTCGAGTATGTCGGCACGCAACTGCTGTTGGTAAAGGGACGCTACCCCTTCCTTCACACCATGGCCGAAACCCGCGAACTCATTGCCGCCATCGGCACCGGCAATGTCGGCCACGTCCTCGACACCTGGCACTGGTGGACCGCGAACGACACCGAGGCGGACCTGCTCGCCCTAAAGAACGAGGACGTTGTCACCGTGGACCTCAACGACGCGCCCACCGGACTCGAAAAACGCGACCAGATGGACAACCAGCGCGAACTGCCCGCCGCCACCGGCATCATTCCCGTGTCGACCTTCATCGGCGCGCTGATCAAAATCGGCTATGACGGACCGATCCGCCCGGAGCCCTTCAACCAGCCGCTCAACGCGATGGAAAACGAACCCGCCTGTGCCTCCACCATCGCCGCGATGCGGAAAGCCGTCGGCGCGTGAGAATGCGCCAAATCCACGAACCCGTGGATATCCACCACTCCAAAACTCCACCACTCCTTTCCCAACCCCATGAACACCCGCCTTTTCCCCACCATCCTCGCCATTTTCCTGCTCACTCCCGCGCTTCGCGCCCAACAGCCGCCCTACGACCAGGCGCCGGCGGCCGAACCGCCCTACTACCGGGTTCGCTACGACGCCTCGACGAAACCGGGCGAATTGATCTATCCCGTGCAATACACCGTGTGGATTCCCAGCAACGTGGACACCCTGCGAGGCGTCATCGTGCACCAGCACGGCTGCGGCGAGGGGTCGTGCAAGTCGGGGCAGACAGGCGCCTTCGACCTGCACTGGCAGGCGCTCGCGAAAAAGCACGGCTGCGCCCTGCTCTCTCCTTCCTATGAACAACCGCAGGAGGCCGACTGCCAAATGTGGTGCGATCCCCGCAACGGTTCCGACGCTGCCTTCCAGCGCGCCCTCGCCGAACTCGGAACACAATGCGGTCATCCCGAGTTGGCCACCGTGCCGTGGGCACTGTGGGGCCATAGCGGCGGCGGACACTGGTGCGGCGGCATGACGCTGCTCCATCCCGATCGCGTGGCCGCCACCCTGCTGCGCTCCGGCGTGCCGCTGATGACCGCCAATCCCGATCGGCCCACGATCAAACCCTACTCCGTTCCCGACGCGGCGATCAGCGTGCCCATCATGTGCAACCTCGGCACCAAGGAAGGCGTCACCGTGAAGGAAGGCCGCTTCGCGGGTGCCTGGCCGGCCAACGAAGCCTTTTTCACCGTGATGCGCGGCAAGGGGGCGCTCATCGGCATCGCGGTCGATCCCTTTACCGCCCACGAGTGCGGCAACCAGCGCTACTTTTCCATCGCCTGGCTCGACCACTGCCTCGGCGCGCGGCTTCCGGAAAAGGCCGGTGATCCCCTGAAACCCATGCCGACAGACGGCGCGTGGCTCGCCGCCTTGCTCACGACCGAGCCCAAGCCCGCCGCGCAGTTCGACGGCGACCCGAAAAAGGCGATCTGGCTTCCCTCCGAGGCGATCGCCAAACAGTGGAGCCAGTACGTGACCGACACCGCCATCGGCGACACCACCCCGCCGCCCGCGCCGGTGAATCTTCAGGTCAAAGGCAACGAATTGACCTGGGAAGCCGACGCCGACCTCGAAAGCGGTCTCGCCCAGTTCATCATCGAGCGCGACGGCAAAGCGATCGCCTCCGTCCCCGAGGAACCGAAGAACCCCTTCGGCCGTCCCCTGTTTCAGGGACTGCAATACAGCGACACCCCCGTCGTCCCGCTGGCCACGATGCACTACACCGACACCACGGCCGAAGCCGGCAAAACGCACCAGTATCGTGTCATCGCGGTGAACACGGTGGGGTTGAAGTCAGAGTGACGGCGGCTGACCACTTTCGACTCGACCCTGTTCGATCACCGACCCAACCCTGTTGGATCGGATCGCCCAGCCCTCACTTCCGCGCCGCCGGCAGCGATTCGAGGACGGACTTCACCACCTGATCCGCGAGGACCTGGTAGGCGGGGGCGGTCCAGTGGAAGCGGTCGCCGCGGGCGAGGTCGCGGTGATTCACGAGCAGGGCGTAAAAGTCATTCACCGGGACGTCCATCTCCGCCATCACCTTCGCGGCCATCCGGTTGTGGTCGATGATGACGGGATCGATCTCGGAGTCCAGCTCGGTGGGCATGTCCTTCACCGTTACCGGTGTGCTGCTAGCCCAGATCAGCGTTGCCTTTGGCAGCTTGGCGCGCAGCACCTCGACGTAGCCCTTCGTGAGCGGTTCGAAGGTGCCCGGTTTGATCCGCCCCTCCTGCCAGCCGTGGAGCCCCATATTGAAATGCACCACATCATAGGGACCGTGGGCGAGCACCTCGGGCAGAATCTTCTGATTGAGATGATCGGACTGGCAGTAGGGATTCACCCACGCGTCGACATAGACTTTCCCCTCCAGGGCGGTGACGACTTGCTTGAGGTAGCCATTCAGGATCGAGTCGCCGATTAGAAGCACCCGCGGACGCTCGGGATCGACGATCTTCGCCTGATCGAGCCGCCATCCTTTCCCGTCGGACTGAAGACGCGAGTCGGTTTCCTTCGGCGCCTCATCGGCGGCGAGGGCAACGAAGGTCCGAAAAACGAGCAGGGCAATCAGGAGGGCGGAACAACGGGCTTTCATTGACTTGGTGGATTTGGGAATCGGAAACTTGGCGCCTTTCACTCCCCCTTCTTCGCCTTCGCGCCAGGAACCTTCAGCAGCGGCACATTTTGCTTGGGCAGCCAAGACGCGAGCCGCTTCTTGACGTCGGCGAACCGGGGATCTGAGGCGAGATTGGTAAATTCGTCCGCGTCGTTCCGATGGTCGTAGAGTTCCTCCCCGCCGTCGGCGTAGTGAATGTAGCGCCAGTCGCGGTCGACGATGGAATGGTTGTTGGGTAGCCAGGTGGACACGACGGCGCGGTCCCAGTCCGCCGTGGGGTCGTCAATCAGCGGTCTCAGGCTCACACCGTCCCGCCCCTCGGGGACGGGAACCCCGGCCAGTTCGCAAAGTGTCGGATACAGATCGACCAGTCCGACCGGCGCGTCGGTCCGCGCCCCGTGCGGGATGCCCCGGCCCGCGAAGATCAGCGGCGCGCGGGTGGACTCGGCCCAGAGGGTGCGCTTGGCCCAGTGCTGCTTTTCACCGAGGTGAAACCCATGATCGCTCCAGAGCACCAGCACGGTGTTCCCGGCGTTCGGTCCCTCCATCGCGGCATCGGCGACCATCCCGACGCAGTGGTCGACGAAGCTGATGCAGGCGAGGTAGGCGTGAACGAGGTCGCGCCATTTTCCGGATTTCAGCACCTCGGCATGGGAGGGGGCGATGGCTTTTTGCCGGGTGATGTCGCTCTCGGGAATGTCGTCCATGTCCTCGATCGGCGCCTTCGGCAGGGTCAGGGCATCCCGGTCGTAGAGATCGAACCATGGTTTCGGCACATGCAGCGGCACATGGGGCCGATGAAAACCGACCGCCAGGAAGAACGGCTTGGACTGAGCCTGCCCCAGGAACTCAGCCGCCTCCGCGGCGAGTTGGTGATCGCCCATCTCCTCGTCCCGCTCGGGAAACGGTCCGAAGTCCCAGACCTTCACAGGCCAATTCATCATGGCCTTCGGGGTGGGATTGCGGCCCGGCGACAGTTGGACATCGAAGGTCTCCGCCAGCCGTCCCTGGAAGCCGGAGTGAAGCAGTTTTCCTCCACCCAACGTGTGATATCCCTGCCGCTTGAAGAGCAGGGGGATGGGCAGGTCGTTCGCCAGGGTGGGAGCCTGGTGAAACTCGGCGTTGAACTCGTAGCATCCCGTCGTGGAGGCGAGCTTTCCCGAAAACACCGAGACCCGCGAGCCCATGCATACCGGCACCTGGCAATGGGCATTGGTGAAAAGCAGTCCCCGCTCCGCCAGCCGGTCCATATGCGGCGTCTTCACATCGGGATTCCCGCCGAGGCAACCGACCCAGTCGTTCAGGTCATCGATGGCGATGAAAACGATGTTCGGCGGTCCGACCGGCTCGTTCGCCGCTCGAAGGAAGGTCGCGGCGGTCAAACCGAGGCCAACCACCAAGAATCGGACGAGAAATTTCATGTCGTTTCTTCCTTTTCCAAATCAGCCAGAAACGGCGGAATTACCAACCATCGCATTCCGTGAATCTTGTGAATCCTGTCAAAAAACCGCGTTTCCCTTACTTCACCTTCATCACGCCGCGCATGATGATGTGGTGCCCGGGGAAGGAGCACACATACGGGTAGTCGCCGGGCTTCTCCGGGGCGGTGAACTCGAGGACTTCCTCCTGCCCGTGATCCAGCAGCTTGGTGTGCCAGAGGATGTCCGGGCTTTCCGGGATGAAGCCGAGTTCGAAGCCCCTGGCGCCGAGGGCGATAGCCTTCATCGCCACGTCGTCGGCCTTGCCGGGGTTCACGATGAGGAAATTGTGGGGCATGAAGTCGGGATTGGCGAAGGTCAGCTTGATCTTCTTCCCGGCCTTCACCGAGAGCTCCTTCACATCGTACATGAGCCGCTCGGGCACGGTCGCCACCCGGATGGTGGTGAGGTCGGGCGTGTCGCTGAGAATGCCCGACTTCTCCGTGGATTCCGTCAACTCGCCGCCGATGACCCCACCGTGCATGGTCGACTCGACATTGAACCACAGGTGCTGGGCCGTGGTCGCCGCGATCCGGGCATGCGGCTCGGGCGATTTCAGGAGCTGCCCGAGCAGCTCGACATTGCGGACGTTGTGCTGCTGGTACACCCAGAGCGCCTCGATCAGGGCATGGGCGTCCTCTTTCTTGTTGGGATCGAATTGTTTCACCCACTCCTTCACCGCGGCGATGACCTCGTCGGTGGGCAGCTCGCTGAGTTCGACACGGGTCCGCTGGCGCACGCTGTCGGTGGGATGCTTCAGATTGTCGAGCAGGGCCGCGATCGGCTGGCCATCGATGGCGACCGGCTTCTGCAAGGGACGCGAGGGATAGATCATGCGGTAGATGCGGCCGTGCAGGTGGTCGCGATTGGGGTCGCGCACGTTGTGCTGCATGTGGCCGATGATGACATTGTGCCAGTCGGAGAAATAGAGCGCCCCGTCCTCGCCGAAGACGATGTCGCTGGGACGGAAATTCTTGTCGCCGCTCATCAGCAACCCACGCGAGGAGTCCGGCGTCGTGGTGCCGTCGGCATTGACGGTGTTGACGCTGAGTTCAGCGCCCGCCGGCTCGCCCCACACGGCGCCCGTTTCCGCATTGCGGTCGAGGTGGTAATGCTTGATGCCGAGGAATCCGATCACGTTGCAGATCAGGAAGTCGCCCTGCATCTCGTCGGGAAAGTGCGTGCTGCTGAGCACTTCGCTCGACGTCACGGGACGGACCTCCTTCTTCAGAAGCTCATGCATCTTGAAGCCATTGCCCTCGGGCCTCACCTGGTAGGCCCGGCCGCCGGTGCCGTCGGTGGCGTAGTGGTAGCCCCAGCGGTCGAAGGAAATGCCGTGCGGGTTTGGCGAGTTCGCCGCGTGCATCGCGATGGTGAACCGGCGCGGATCGAAGCGATACATTGCGCTGGCTTCCGCCTGCAGGGACGGGCCCCAGGGATGTTCGTGATTGTGCACCATGAAAACCCCGCTCTGCCAATAGATGCCGCCGTCGGGTCCGTAGATCAGATTGTTGGCGCCGTGGTGCGTGTCGGCGAAATCCAGCCCCTGCAGGATCACTTCGCGCACGTCGGCGACATCGTCTCCATCGGTGTCCTTGAGAAAAAGAAGGTCCGGCGCCGAGGTCACGATCACGCCGCCATTCCAGAACTCGAAGCCCAGCGGGTTCTGCACGCGGGCAAATTCCGTGACGCGGTCGGCCCGGCCATCCTTGTCGTCGTCGTGAAGAATGACGAGGGCGTCCTTCATCTCCTTGAGTGGTTCCCATTTCGGATACGTCGGCCAGACCGCCGCCCAGATTCGGCCCTTGGTGTCGACCTGCATCTGCACCGGATTGACCAGTTCCGGGAACCGCGATTCGTCGGCAAAGAGGTTCACCTGGAATCCCTTCGGCACCGCCATGTGCTTGATCCCCTCCTCGCCGGTGACGTAGTCCAGCCGGCCTTCCTTTTGAGCGCTGCTGCTCTTGCTGCCCCCGCCGACATTCGATTTCACCACCACCGGTTTCGGCACATCGCTGTCATCCACCTGGAAGTCACGTCCCTGTGCCAGCGCCCAGACGCGCTTGTCGCGGTTCGCCGTCATCACATCGAACATCGTTTGCTCATGCTGGAGCACTTCGGCGTTGGTCTGTCCATCGACGAAGGCCAGCGTCGACCGGCCGCCCCACACGTCGTTTCCATCCCGGGCGCGGTAGCGGTTGTTCCAGGCATAATCCTTGTCGATCACAGCGTCGCGCAGAGCGTCCAGCTCCGAAGACGCCGCCACCGGCTTGCCGAAGAGCGCGGAGGCGATCACCTCGGAGAGCAGGCGGTTGCCTTCCTCGTTGAGATGCACCCCGTTGATCGTGAGCGGCTTTTCCGCCTTCTGGAAAAACGCCAGGGACGGGTGGAACAGGTCGACAAAGCCGACTCCCGCCTCCTTCGCCGCCGCCTCGGTGGCCTTCGTGTAGGCCTCAAGCTGGGCGTTGTGCTCTTTCCGTCGGGCAAATTGGGATTCTTCGTGTCCTCGTGGGCGATCGGACTGAACAGGACGATGCGCGGGAAACTCTTCCCGTTCGCCTGGGTACCGCGAATGTTACGAACGAATTCGATCAGCAGCTTGCGGTAGTCGTCGGCCTTTTCCACGCCGTCGAACGACTCGTTGTAACCGAAAAACGCGAACACCGCGTCGGCCTTCACCTTGCGAAGGTAATCGGTCATGTGGATGTGCCCCTTGCTGCGCGGGTAGGAATTCGGCCGGTCACCGCTCGCGCTCAGGTTGCGGAAGGTCACTTCCTTCCCGGAGAGTTGGCTCTGCAGCAAGGTCTCGACCCAGCCATCGTGTTGAAAGCGATCCGGCAGGCCATTCCCGAGGATGGCCACCACGTCGCCTTTCTGGAAAGCAAATGGCGACGGGTCCTTGTAGCCATCCGGCACGGGCACCAGCGCCGGTTCGGGTGACGCGGCGGGCGCGGAACTTCCGCCGCCGCCTTTTTTGCCGGCTCGCCCGGTTTACCGTCATAGGTGAGATAGGCGAGCTTGCCCTGATCCTTGACCTGGATCTCCATCGACTGCGGCGCCGCCACCCCGGCGACGCGAAAAACTTCCTTCCGGTCCGCATCGAGCAGTTTCAAGGGTGAAACCGTCGAGCCGGTTTTCGAAACCGCTTCGGTTCCAGACGAGCACCTTTTCCACATCGACGGGTTTTCCGAGATCGAGTTCCCACCACGGCTCCTTCTGCCCGGCATTGACCGTGTGGGTCTGCCCGCCCTTGCCCCAGTCGGGATTCTTGTTGCCATCGATCGCCTTCGGCGCCTCACCGCCACCGTGGGTGCTGGATTGAGTCGCCTTGCCGCCGCCCGCGACGTTCTTGCCTCCGCTGATGACCTCCACCTCGGCCAGTGTGAGAATGCGCTTGTCTCCGGGCAGCTCGATACGGACAAAGCGGGCCGGCTTGCCAGTCGCCATCACACCCGACGGAGCCGGCGCGGTCTTCGCGGCCTTGTCCGCCTTCTTGGCCTCTGCTTTGCCGTTCTGTTTCTTCGCGGCAGGGTTTGCTTCGGTTTTCTGCGTGTTGTGATTCGCCGGAATCGGGCTGTCCCAGCCGGCATACATCTCCGGCTTGATGCCTAGCGCGTAGGCGCCGCCTCCGCCGAAGGTGTTCGGATCGAAAGGACCGACAAAAGACACATCGAGGTCGGGCTTGATGGCGTCCTCCAGCCCGACAGCCCAGAAGATCCCATTCACCAGGAGACGCCGATAGCCCTCGTTGCGGATGTCCTCCGAAGTGCCGTAAAGCGAGGTGAACGCCCTCCCTTCCTTGCCCGAGGCGCTTTTGTAGGTGCGGGTCCACTCGCTGGGCATCGGCGGTTTCTCCGGATCGGCCGGCGAATCGGGCGTCATGCCGTTGAGAGGCTGGGCCATCGTCAGCACCTCGCCGGACACCGGATCGCCGACATAGCCACCCACCTCGACCCACACGTCCTTCACCCCGCGCAGGATGGGATGACCCGCCTTTTCCGGCACCAGCGTGATGCGCGTGCTCTGCTTGTGATTGGTCCCGTAGTGGCCCACCCAGGTCTGGCCGAGCACCTGGTGACCGAAGCCGAGTTCGTAGTCCTTCCCTTTGTAATCGAAGTCGTATTTCGTGAACGGCGCCGGATTGGCCTTGAAGGCATGGGTCGCCGTGCGCAGCCCCACCACCGGGCCGCCCCGGTTCAGATAAGCGTCGAGATGCTTCATCTGTTCCTCCGGAAACGCCTGGAAGCGGAGGAAAACAACCGCGAGATCCGCCGAATCGAGCGCCTCCATGCCCGGCATGTTCGAGTTCCCCGCCACGATCTCGCCCGTCTCCGGGTCTATGTTGAACAGCACGGTGCACTTGAAACCGTGATGCTTCGCCAGCAGGCGCGCCAGGGCCGGCAGCGTCTCCTCCGAGCGATACTCGTGGTCGCCCGCGAGGAAGACGATGTGCTTGCCCTTGCCAGGGCCGTCGGTGCCTTCAAAACCAGCGGACCCGCCGTCGCCGGGCCGCGGGCGGCGAAGAGCGCGAGAACGAAAAGGAAAAAAACGGGGACGAATCGGGTGTTCATGTCAGGAAGTTGAGAATTAACGGAGCCCGGGCATGCGGGGCACGGTGTTTTTCCCGCAACATGCCCGAGGTGGCAAGCATTTCCCGGCACGCGGAGACGGGATGCCGGGGAGGCGCGAGCAAACAGGGTCGGGTCGGCGACCCAACAGGGTTGGGTCATCGGGCATACCCTGTTCGATCGCACGGCGAAGGTTCCAACAGGCCCGTGGATGCGCCACGCGGGGGCTTCGGTTCGGCATTGATGCGCCGCGGTGGGCCTGCCACGCTGATCGGCATGAAAGCGTGGCGCTGGTGTTTCTTGTTCCTGTGGTGCGGTATTCCCGCGAGTTTGCTGGCCGATGATCCCGTGTTCCGGGCGGGCGCGGCGGCGAGCGTGATCACCCCGCCGCTCGGGAGTTCGATCAATGGAGGTTTCCAGGACCGGCAGGCCGCTTACATCCACGACGATCTGCACGCCCGTTGCCTGGCCTTGGACGACGGCAAGACGCGACTCGTGCTGGTGGCGGCCGACAGTTGCGTGATTCAGCGCGGCATTTTCGACGAGGCGAAACGACTCGTGCACGAAGCCACTGGCTTGCCGATGGAAAACATGCTGATGTCGGCGACGCATTCGCATTCCTGCGGGACCCTGACCGCGGTGGGTCAGAGTGATCCCGATCCTTTTTATCAGCGCTTCGTGGCCCGACGGATCGCCGACGGGGTCCGCTGCGCGCTGGAGAACCTGGAACCGGCCAAGATCGGTTGGGGAGTGGGAAAGGTGCCCGAGCATGTCTTCAATCGGCGTTGGCTGATGAAGCCGGGCACGTGCCGGTGACCCCGCTGGGGTGACGACCGACCAGGTGAAGACCAATCCCGGTGTCGGCAATCCGGATCTCGACAAGCCCGCCGGTCCCACCGATCCCGACGTCTGGTTTCTCTCCGTGCAGGCTAGGGACGGCCGGCCGATCGCGCTCTACGCGAACTATTCGCTGCACTATGTAGGCGGCACGGGACCGGGCCACATCTCGGCCGATTATTTCGGCGCGTTTGCCGATCGCGTGCAGGCGCTGTTGGGCGCGGACCGTCAGGAGCCGCCCTTCGTCGGCATCATGTCGAATGGAACCAGCGGTGACATCAACAACATCAATTTTCGGGGTGGTCAGCCGAAACAGCCTCCCTACGGTCAGATCAAGCTCGTCGCGAATGACGTGGCGGAGGAAGTCGCCCGCGTCTGCCAGACGCTGTCTTATCACGACTGGGTGCCCCTGGGGGTAGCGCAAAAGGAAATCACGCTCGGCCTTCGCATTCCGACGGCGGAGGAGGTGGAAAAGGCCAGGGACGTGACGAAGCAGTCGAAGCTGTATCCCCGCATGGAAACCCTGGAACAGGTCTATGCGCGGGAGACGGTGCTGCTGTCCGAGTTTCCCAAGGAAGTGTCCGCCCCGATGCAGGTGTTGAAGGTCGGGACTCTCCGCATTCCGGCGATGCCGGCCGAGGTCTTCGTCGAGATCGGGCTGGAGCTGAAACGCAGGCACCCCGAGCTGTTCACGGTGTCCCTCGCCAACGCCTACCACGGCTACCTGCCGACGCCGGAGCAGCACGCGCTCGGCGGCTATGAAACCTGGCGAGCCCGATCCGCCTGTCCTCGAGGTCGATGCCTCCACCAAGATGGTGCGTGCCCTGGAGGAACTGATGGATTCCCTCAAGGACTGAGCCTGGCGCGCCGCCATCGCGGTGTCGCCAGTCCTCCGACTTTCCCGTAGGCTCGCCCCACATGAAACCCTCGCCACGCTCACACCTTTTCTTTTTGCCAGCCTGATGCTGGCGGCCTCTTCGGGTGCCCAGGAAGCTCCGAAACCGCTCCGTGCCGGCATTGTCGGGCTCGACACTTCCCATGTCCCGGCCTTCACGAAGCTGTTCAACACCAAGTCAGATGGTGAACTCGCCGGGATCACGGTGGTCGCGGGCTATCCTGGCGGTACCGACATGCCCGCCAGCAAGGATCGCGTGGCGAAGTTCACCGAGCAAGTGCGCGGGATGGGCGTCGAGATCGTCGACACGATTCCCCAGCTGCTGGAAAAGGTCGATGTCGCATTGCTTGAGAGCGTAGATGGCCGCATCCACCTGGAGGAAGTCCGGCAAATTTTCCCCTCGGGCAAGCCGGTCTTCGTCGACAAGCCGGTGGCGGGCACGCTGCCGGAGGCGATCGCGATCTTCGAACTGGCGAAACGGCACGGCGTCAGGATGTTCTCCAGTTCCTCGACCCGGTTTGGCGAAAAGATCTCGACCGCGGCGCAGGATCCGGCGCTGGGAGAATTGACGGGCGCGACGACCTGGGGGCCTTGTTCCTATCAAGCTGGGACGCCAGACCTCTTTTTCTACGCCATCCATGGCGTCGAGGCGCTGTATGCGATCATGGGGCCGGGCTGCGAGACGGTGTCGCGGGTGAAAGGGCCGGTCCATGACCAGGTCACCGGCACGTGGAAAGACGGCCGCCTCGGGGTCTATCGCGGCATCCTGCGCGGGAAGGCCGACTTTGGAGCCACGGTTTACGGCACCCAGGGCATCGTGCGGATCGCCGAACCACCGAGCTATGAAAAACTTTGCCGCCAGATCGGACGCTTTTTCCGGACGGGTGAGCCGCCGGTGAGCGAGGCGGAAACGCTCGAACTGTTCGCCTTCATGGAAGCCGCCGACGAGAGTGCGCGGCAGGGAGGCAAACCGGTCGCGGTGGCCGAGGTGCTCGCCAAGGGCAGGGTAACCGCCGCCGAGTTGCTGAAAGAATAAGCCCGACCGGAACCCCGGAGTTTTCTTTCCCCGCCGAACCGCTACTTTTCCCTCCCATGATGCTCCGCCTGACTCCTTTTCTCGCGTTCACCTGCCTCGGTCTCACCGTGGGCCACGCCAACAACTGGCCCCAGTGGCGCGGTCCGCAGGGCAACAGCCTCGCCGAGCCTGGTAATTATCCTTCGACGTTCTCACCTGACCAAAATGTGGTTTGGAAAATCAAGCTGCCCGGTCTCGGAAGCAGCACTCCGGTGGTGTGGGGCGACCGGATCTTTGTGACCTGCGGCATCGATGGCAAAGACGGCGTCCTGGCCTACGACTGGTCCGGAAAGGAGGTCTGGCGTTGCACCTTTGGCCCCGAGCGCCCCGGGAAGCACAAGAACGGCAGCGGCTCGAATTCCTCTCCCATCACCGATGGCAAGGATCTCGTCGTCTACTACAAGAGCGGCACGGTCGCTTCGCTGACCCTCGATGGGAAGGTCAACTGGCAGGTCAATCTCCAGGAAAAATTCGGCGAAGACACCTTGTGGTGGGATCTCGGCACCTCTCCGGTTTACGCGGGCGGAAACATCGTCATTGCCGTGATGCAGGAGGGCGAGTCCTACGTCGTGGCGCTGAATCCGGCCGACGGGAGTGTGGTTTGGAAAACCGACCGCACCTATCCGGTTCAGAAGGAATCCGGCCAGAGTTACACCACGCCCCTGGTGGCTGAGATCGATGGGAAGGAAACGATCGTGATCTGGGGCGCCGACCGGCTCACCGGGCACGATCCGGAGGACGGCGGGGTCTTGTGGACCTGCGGCGGCTTCAATCCCGAGGACAAGCCGATGTGGCGCGTCATCGCCTCACCCGCGATCGTTGACGGCATCGCCGTGGTTCCCTACGGCCGGACGAAGTTCACCGCCGCCGTCAGGCTCGGCGGCAGCGGAGACATCACCGCGACGGCTCGGCTCTGGGAACGCGACGAACTGGGGGCCGATTGTCCCACGCCTGTCGGCCGGGACGGGAAAGCCTATATTCTTTCCGACCGTGGGGAAATCCACTGCGTCGACATCCAGATGGGCAAAGATCTCTGGGTAGGCGAGATCCCGCGGGCGGCGGCGAAGTATTATTCCTCACCGATCCTCGCCGGCGACCTGCTTTACTGCGCCCGTGAAGACGGCGTCGTGGCTGTGGTCAAGATCGGCGACGGCGGCATGGAGGTGGTTTCGGAGAACGCGATGGGCGAACGCCTCGCCGCCGCGCCGGTTCCCGTTCGCGACCGGCTCCTCATCCGTGGGGTGGATCACCTCTATTGTTTTGGACAGCCCTGATCTACGGAAGGCGGGGTCCGAGCAAACAGGGTCGGGTCGCCGACCCAACAGGGTCAGGTCATCGGGCATACCCTGTTGACTCGGGTCTCAATCCCCCGTCAGCGCCGCCGTAAGACGCTTGTCGAAGTCTTCCCGGTGCAGTTCCAGTCCGTTGAGGGTGGCGAAATGCGCCGTCTCCAACACGTAAACGATCTCCCGCACCCGCAGGTAGTGGATGAAATCCTCGATTCGCGACTTGATGAACCAGGCCAGCCCGAAGATGAGAATCTGCCCCACGGCGGCCATCAGGAGAAACGGGTCGAGCTTGAGCGTCAGACCCATCCCGTAAACGGCGATCGCCAGCGTGATCCCGATCAGCGACCAGGCGATGCCGCAGGCCTGCATCACCCACCGGGTCGCGTACCAGAGCGAGGTCGCCAGACGCACGTGGGCCTCGTTGCGGACGATCTCGCGGCAGCGATGGGGCATCAGGTATTGGAGCCGAATCTTGATCTGGTTGATGAAGACCTTGGTCCGGTATCCCCAGGTCCGGTCGTCTCCGCCCCGCCAGGGCACCCAGACGGCCAAGTGGCTCAGTCCGCGGCGGGTCAGATACTCGTGCAGGTGAAAGTAGGGAAACTGCGCGTCGTCGCCGCGGATTCGCTCGGGCGGATGGAAAGAGCGGTCGAAAATCCGGCAAAACTCTCGTTTCAGGTTCGCCCATCCTCTCGCCAACCGACCGGACCTCGGAGCGTTTCTGTCGCCACGAGGTTGCACCGCCTGGCGCTTCCGCTCCTCCAGTGACGATTTTTCGTAGATCCGCCGGGCGCTGATTTCGTCGGGGATTTTGGGATCCTGCCGGTAAAAGATCGACCCCACCACATAAGCCAGCACCAGCAAAATGCCCGTGATGCCGTAGGCGCCGAGGCCGGGGTCGAATCTCGCGGGCACGGGCACCGTCGCGGCCCCCGTTTCCAGGGAGAAGCAAAAAATCAAAAAAGCCAGCCCCAGGACCATCAGCGACAGGATCAGGGCGAAGAGCCCCGGAATCAGGCTGCCCAGGAACTCGATGTAGAACTCCGTCCACACCGACGATTTGCGATCCTCCGATGGCGTCTCCATGGCGAACCCGTTTCTAGTCGAGCCCGCGCTCCGATCCAAGCCAATTCCGCGCCGCGCGCGCGTGCCCCTGCATCCGCTCTTGCGGCGCCGGGCCGGAGTGGGGATAATCCGGCACACGAGAAATCTCCCGACTTTCACCCACAACCCGATTCCGAATCCGATCATGAAACGCCCCTCCCTCTTCTCCGCCGGCGCCTTTTCGCTGTGGCTTTTGCTTCCCCTGCTCGCCTTCACGACTCCGGCGCGCGGGCAGGTGAAAATCGAGGGCGGCGCCCGCATCACCGCCGGCGCGACGGGCGGCGCCGGCGGCTGGACCATCACCGGCACCGATCCCATCGAGATTCGCTGGGGCGGCGAGGTCGTGACCGCCTACCAGACCGGCGCGGACAATCCCAAGCCCTTCTTTTACCCGCTCATCGGCCCGACCGGCGAGAATGTGACGCGTCACTGGCCCATGAAGGAGGGGGTCGCGCACGAGGAGACCGACCACGTGCATCACCGCTCGATGTGGTTCGGGTTTGGCAAGGTGAACGGCCTCGATTTCTGGCACGAGCCCGGCAGCAAGGGCAAGGAGGGCAGCCGATTCGGCAAAACCGTCCACACCGGCCTGAAAGGGATGCAGATCAGCGGCGCGAACCAGTCTCTGACCTTTCACACCACCACGGACTGGGTCGCCGTCGACGGCGGACAAAAAATCTGCCAGGACAAGCGTAGCTTCACCCTCCAGCATCGCGACGATGGCGGCTTCGCGCTGGACGCGACTTTCACGATCGAGGCCACCGAGGGCGACGTGCTTTTCGAGGACGACAAGGAGGGCGCCTTCGCCCTGCGGGTCATGCCGACCCTGCGGGTCAAGGGCGAGGTCGCCAAGGGCACCATGACCAACAGCGCCGGGCAGGCCGGCGCCGATGTCTGGGGCAAGCGCGCCAACTGGGTCGATTACTCCGGGCCCGATTCCAAGGGCGCGGTTTTCGGGATCGCGATGTTCGATCATCCCACGAATTTCCGGAACCCGAGCTGGTGGCACGCCCGCGACTACGGCCTGTTCGCCGTCAATCCCTTCGGCCAGGGCAAGTTCGAGAAGGGCGCCGCGCCCGACGCCGGCAATTACACCATCAAGAACGGCGAAAGCCTGACCCTCCGCTACCGCGTCCTTTTCCACGCCGGGATGGGCGAGGCGGAGAAGCTGAACGCGGAGTTCAAGGCGTTTGCGGGGGAGTGAGGGAAAGGTCGAGGGCTGCCTCGCCTTTTTTTTTCGATTTTTTGAAATAGTCGAGCCGGTTTCCGGTAGGAAGCCGGCATGAAGGTCGAATCGTCTTTTTTTCTCTCGAAGGTCCCGCCTTCGTTTTTTTTGTCGGTCGCCGTGGCCTGGACCGTGTTTTCCGGCGCGGCGAACGCGCAAATCGTGGAGGTGGCGGACTTCGACGCGCGAAGCGGTGTCACGCCGGCGGTGAATGGGGCGACGATCACGAAGTGGGCGGACTCCACTGGAAGCGCCGAGGTCCTGACGTCCGACGGGTCCACACCGAACTGGCGGGAGTCGGGTACGGGAAACGGTTCGCCGACGGTGAGCTTCGGAGGGTTTCCAGGGGGGGATCACTTCGCGAATTCGCAGTCTCCTTACGGATTGGCGGGAGCGACCTCGTTCACGGCGGTGGCGACGTTTTTCCCCACCGACAACGGACTGGATCTGGGGACGAACATCGATTTCGTCGACACGCTTCATCTGGTGAGCGCCCATTCCGCCGGGGGCGGCAGCGATGGTTGGGGGCTGGGCTATCGATCTAACCGGATCTACTTCGGGGTTTCGGATGCGAGTGGCGAGCTGGCCACGATTTCGATTGGAGCGGGGGAAGATATGAGGAATCGGTGGTGGACGGTCGTGGCCTCGTGGTGGGTGGACCCCGTCGAAGGGGGTCCGATCCTCTCCGTGGCTCTCTTCGACGAGTTGGGAGCCCCGGTGGGACAACGCGTCGTGGAAAAGGCCAATTCCGTCGCCGGGACGGTGGGGAAATTCATGGCGCCGCGGTCCGACACCGGCTTTCGAATCGGTTGGGACGAGGCGGAAGGCGCTTTCGAAGAGTTCCTGGGAAGAATTTCGCGGGTGCGCTTTTTCACCGGAACCATGAGCCCGTCCGAGGAGGAGCAGATCGCCCGGGAAACCGCCGAGGCGCATACCATGAACGCGCACACGGTGACGAATCTCGCCGCCGCCGGTCCGGGGTCGTTGCGAGATTCGGTGGAAGCGGCGATCGCCAACACGGGTCCGGACCTCATCGAGTTCGAGACTTCGTTGTTGAGTCCGGGAGCGGAGATTTCCTGGCTGGGGCCGGAGCTGGTGATTCCCCAGGGCGATCGGGTGAAGATCGTGGCGGAGAGTGAGGAACCCGATCGAAAAGCGGTCGACTTGACGCGGGAAGATCCGGGGCGGTTTTTCCAAGTGCTAGGTCAGCTCGAGTTGAAAGGGATCGGCTTGGGGGGCGCCTTTGAGGGTGATGACTGGGGCGGCGCTATTTCCAATGCCGGAATTCTGGAACTGACCGACTGCGAATTCTTCTTCAATCGTGCGGAGCAAGGGGGAGCGATCGTCAACTACAGCTCGGGAACGCTGAGGATCTTTCGCTGTTCGTTTACGGACAACCAATGCCTGGACGGTCAGGGAGGTTGGGGAGGGGCGTTGTATCTTTCGAGCGGGGACTGCGAGATCGAGCAGAGTTACTTCTTTCGGAATCGAGCCGGGGACGGGTTTGCTTACTCCGGCGGCCTACGAGGAGAGGGAGGTTTGGGCGGCGCCATCTACCAGGAGGACGCCTCTCTGACGGTTCGGGACTGCTATTTCGCGGACAATTTCGCCGGCGATGGTGGCGACGGGCCCGAAGCCGCTCCGGGCGGCGCCGGAGGCACGGGTGGGGCGGTCTATTCCGACGGCGATCTCCGGGTGGAACGGACGTTCTTTCGCGGGGGTGGCGCCGGCGTCAGTTCGGCGGGGAATCCTCCCGCCGAGGGCGGATTCATCCACAATACAGGAGGGAATTTGACGGAATTCGAGAATTGCACCTTCACCGGGTTGCAGCGGGGCGAGACGGCGCTCACCTCGGAAAGTGAATGGTATTTGCGACATTGCACCATCGCGGGAAACGATCTGGCGACGGTTGCGATTCGTTCCAGAAACGCGAGTCCGAACCTGCTGATTCTGGAGAACAGCCTGATCGCGGGACACCCGGTCGACTTCGAAGGTTTCGTGGATCTCACCGGAAACAACATCGTCCGCAACACCCAGAACCTGACCGCCTCGGGGAACGGCACGATCCTCGATGTCGATCCGCTGCTGACGCCTCTTCAGGAGCCGTTCGGCGAAATGACGCCCTTCTTCGGTCTCCGGCCCGACAGCCCCGCCATTGACGGAGCTGAAGTGACGGGTGACACGCCCGAGACCGATCAGCGGGGAAATCCGCGGGAAGAAGGACCGCCCGACATCGGAGCGGTGGAAATGCCGACCGAGTTCTTCGTGGAAGCCATGACTTTTCCGGAAGAACGCCGCGATCACGATTTCGAGTTGCGCCTGACACGGGCTGCTCCCGCATCGATGACGGCCCGCGTTCTGGTTTTGCGAAGCGACCCGGACGACGACGCGCGGGAGGGCGAGGACTTCGTGGCGAGCGACGGAGAGTTCACGATCCCGGCGGGAGAGACTCGAGCCGTAGTTCCCATTCGGATCCTGGACGACGCGGTTCCGGAGAGTGACGAGACCTTCACCGTGGTGGTGCTGCCGACGGGCAATCAGAGCGTCTTCGAAGGGAGCGTGAAAGGCACCATCCTCGATGACGACGCGGCTGTCGGCGAGGTGGCGGGCCCGAATTCCCCCGTCTGGTTCCGCGGAAACCGCGACGAGTGGATCTCGCCCGCGGAAGGTCCGGGCGCCTATGCCGGTATCTTGTGGGAGGTGGGCCCGGGATCGGTCCTTGGAAAAATCGACGGCTTTCGCGTCCGGGAAGACGGGACGTTTTCGGCCTCGCTCTGGTGGCGGGGCGAGCGTCTCGCGCTCAGGGGCCGGTTCGAGTTCGATGGCGCCAACCATGTTTTCGCCGA
The DNA here is from genome assembly GCA_024233085.1 of Akkermansiaceae bacterium. Lineage (GTDB taxonomy): Bacteria > Verrucomicrobiota > Verrucomicrobiia > Verrucomicrobiales > DEV007 > JAEUHH01. Next base: position 6,800 of record JACKQC010000003.1, on the reverse strand, counting down.
GCGGCGTGCGCTGGGGAGCGGTCGCCTGCTCGATTTCTTTATCGGCATCGAGCGCACCGACACCGGGGCCGTCCGGCTGACGGGATCGGTCGCCGAAGACGGCGCCCAGCCGCGGGTCGCCGACTTTTTCCTGACGCGGAACGTTTTCGATCCCACCCGAAATCCGTCGCCCCACGCGGGTCGCTACACCGCCCTGGCGCCGCTGCCGGAGAATGCGGCGGGAGATCCGCTGCCGCGGGGTGACAGTTGGGCGGTCGTCACGATGGATCCTGGCGGACGGGTGCGCATGCAGTGGCGGCTGGCGGACGGAACGCGATTTTCGAAGAGCGCGGCGTTGTCCCAGGACGGCGAATGGTCGTTCTATCAGCCGGTTCGGGCGGGAAGATCGACCGGCGGCGTTTTCGCGGGCAGCCTGGCGATGAACCCGACGGGCTTGTCCGATTTCGAGGGAAAATTCCACTGGAACCGGCCCGCCAATCCGCGGGACTCGCGATTCCCGGACGGATTCGATCTGCATCCGGTCGGGGTGGGTTCCCGCTTCGAAGATCCCGGGCCGGGACAGGCGATACTCGGCGGGTTGGGCCAGAATTCCGAGCGCAACGCCCGGGTTTCTTTTGTGGGAATCGGCAACGATCCCGGGAAAATCGAGACGCTGATCATCCGGTGGTCGGAACGCAACCGGATCGGTTATCGGGGACCCGAGCGGTTCGCGGCGAGAGTCAATTCCAGGACGGGGACGATTGCCGGCGCTTATCGCGACGGCGCCACGGCCTTTTCCTTCGCCGGCGTCGTGTTTCAGAAACAAAATCTCGTGGGTGGTTCCTTCCTCGACCCGGCGGGCGCCGGGCTCCTGGCGATCGAGGGGGGCGACTTCGATTTTCCGGGTTCGCTGCCGTTGGGCGCCTCCCGGGACGTCGCCTTCGAGGTGGATGCGCCCCTGGCGGATGTCGGGGTACGGGCGCCTCTCTCCGCGGACGCGGCCGGCGCCTATTTCAGTTACGGGGACGGCGCCCCCGGGGCGGGTTCTTTTCTCAACATGCGCGTCCGGAGCGACGGCGGATTCTCGACGGCCTTCCTGCACGCCGGACAGCGCTATGGGCTGCGGGGGACCTTCGCCGCCGACGGGAGTTTCTCCGGAAACGCCCGGGCACGGAACGGGGACGAAGTCGGCGTCGTCCTCGAGATTCGCGAAACCGCCGGCGGTGTCCGCCGCCTGCGGGCGGTGGTGGACACTTGGGCTGAATATGTCCTTTCGCGGCAGTTTTGGAATTCGCGGACCAATTCGAGCCCGCGGACCGGTCGCCACCTCCTGCTCTACGATCAGCCGTTCTTCACGGCGCCCCGGGGGCACTCCTACCTCCTCGTTTCCGTTCAGGCGAGCGGCCGGGTCCTCGGCCAGGCCCGTCTCTCGGACGGCACACGGGTTTCGTTTGCCAACACCCTTTCGGAGGACGAAAAATGGCAGTTCTTCACGCAAATCTACGGGTCGCGGCCCCTCCGGGGCTACTTCTCGGCCCAGTGCGAATTTCTCGGCGACGAGATCGGCAGCCTCGCCCGCTGGGTGAAATTCGCCGACCCGCGCGAGTCGCGGTTTCCGTTCGGCTTTTCCGGGAGGATGCTCGGCCGCGGGATGGCGTGGATCCCGCCCGGCCGCGGAGAGCGGAGTCTGCCGGGGCTGCTCGATTCCCCGCACAACGCCCGGGTGGTGCTGGAGGACGCACTCCCGCCCGAGGTCAACGGGCGGATCGAACGCGTGGTCACCTGGGACCAACGGGACCGGATTCGCCACTACGGTCCGGACCGTTTGCGGGTTCTCGTGAATCGGCGCACCGGCGAAGTGACCGGAACGCTGCCGCTGGATGGAGGGGAGCGTTCCGTGTTTCGCGGAGTCGTCTTCGGGGACCTGGTCAAGGGGCATCACCTCACCGGGATACGCGAGCCGGGGACATTCACACTTGAATCGCGCTGACCCCGCCCGTTGAATCGAAGCGAGACGATGAGCGACCCGGAGAGACAGAGCCCGTTTCCCGAGACCCGGTGGAGCTTGGTGCTCGCCGTCCAGCGCCCGTCCGCGAAAGGAGGGGAGGAAGAATCCGCGCGCGCGCTCGAGGAGCTGTGCCGTTGTTACTGGCGCCCCGTGTTCCACTTCATCCGGCAAACCGGCAAGTCCGGCGCCGAGGCCGAGGATCTGGTCCAGAGCTTCTTCGAAAGGATACTCGCCGGGTCGTTCTTCGAACACCTGAGCAAAGACCGGGGACGCCTTCGGAACTACCTCCTGCGCTCGCTGAAAAACCACCTCGCCAGCGAGTGGGAACGGCAATCGGCGCGGAAACGGGGCGGAATGGCGCGCTTCGTCTTCATCGACGCCGATCAGGCCGACGAGCTGCCGATGGCGGAGAAAATCGCCGCCGAATCCGAGTCGCCGGACGAGGCCTTCGACCGGCGCTGGGCCTGCGAACTGCTGACCCGCGGCCTGGGCCGGTTGGAGGCGGAATACCGCGACCGGGGCAAGGGCGAACTCTTCGCCCGACTGAGTCCGCAACTGTCCCAGCCGAACGAGCATCCCTCGGAACGAGTGGCCGCGGAGCTGGGAATTTCGCCGAACGCGGCGCGGATCGCCCTGCACCGGTTGAAACGGCGTTTCCAGGCGCTCGTGCGCGACGAGGTGCGCGAAACCCTCGAGCCCGGCGCCGATGTCGAGGAGGAGCTTCGCCACCTGGCGTGGGCGATGGGAAGATCATGAAACCCAACCGCCAGTCGCCCGGGACCCCCGAGCACGATCCCGCCGGCCTGATGGCCTGCGCGATCGAGGCCGCCGCCGCCGTGCCGGGCGCTCAGTGGCGGCCACCGACGGTCGAGGAGCTTGGCGATTTCCTCCCGGGATTCGAAATCCGGGAATTCCTCGGCCGCGGCGGCATGGGAGCGGTCTTCCGGGCCACCCAGCAATCCCTCGATCGCAGCGTGGCCATCAAGATCCTGCCTCCCGACCTCGACGCGGACCCGGAATTCGCGGAAAGATTCGCCCGCGAGGCGCGAACCATGGCGAAGCTGAGTCACCCCCACGTGGTCCATGTTTATGACTTCGGCCAGCACGAGGAGACCGGCCTCTATTACCTGGTGATGGAGCACGTCGACGGCAGCAACCTCCACGAGCTGATCGCGCGCGGAGCGGTCGAGACCGGGGAGGCCCTCGGAATCGTCTGCCAGATCTGCGAGGCCCTGCAGCACGCGCATTCCCAGGGATACGTCCACCGCGACATCAAACCGGCCAACATCTTTCTCACCGCGGACGGACAGGTCAAGGTGGGCGATTTCGGGCTGGCCAAACTGTGCCGCCTCGACGAAATCGAGGCCCTCTCCTCCCTCACCAACGCGGGCTCCGCCGTGGGAACCCTCGACTACGTCGCCCCCGAAATCCTCCGGGGCGAAACCGAGAAAACCGATCACCGCGCCGACATCTTCAGTCTCGGGGTCATGTTTTACGAGCTGCTGACCGGCTCGCGGCCCCGCGGCCATTTCGCCCCGCCTTCCCGGAAAATCCGGATCGATGTGCGGGTCGACGATGTCGTCCTGAAGGCCATGGACGAGGAGCCCGAGCGGCGCTACCAGGAGGCCCGCGCGGTCAAGGAGGATGTCGAGATCCTCGGCACGGGTCGCCGCCGTCCGGGCGCCGGACGGAGATCGCGAATCGTCCTGGCGACGGGCACGGCGCTCGCGATGCTGCTGCTGCTCGTCCAGGCGGGTAGGCGCGGATGGTTCGCCCGACCGCGCGGCGCCGGCGCCGGAGCCCCGGAGATCGCGACGATGACCCTTCCCGATGAACACGGGCGGCTCTCGCTGCCGGGCGCGACGGGAAAGGTGACGGTTTCGGCCTTCGACCCCATCGTGCTCGACCGCCGGCCCGGGCTGGGCCTGGACCACGATGTCGATGTCGCCGTGGTCGGCGGCGGATTGCCCCGCGCGGCCTACCGGGACGGCCAGGACCGGCTCCATTTCAGTTTCCCCTTTCGCGGGGATCTCTCCCGGGCCTCGCACTGGGCGAGCTTTTCCCTGGAAAAAGCCGGCGCCACCTACCGGCACCTCTCCCTCGCCGTCTGGAAAGGCCGCCCGATCCTCGCCTATGAAACCATCGACGGAGGCAACCTCATGGTCGCGGTCGCCGACTCGGCGACGCCCCTCGGCCCGTCGGACTGGAAGCTGGTCACCGTCGACTCGGCGGGCGACCGGGTGGGAAACAGCAACCGCGTTCACGTGTTTTCCAGCGGCGTCGTTGGAATATCCTACAGCGACTACGCCCACGGGCACCTCAAATACGCCTGGTCGGCCGACCCGGCGGATGCCGCGAGCTGGCGAACGGTCGTGGTCCACCGGCGGCCCGAGGCTGAAACCGTGTCGCATTTCGGATTTCGCTCCCGGTTGACGGAGGTGCACGGGTTTCCCGCGATCCTCTACGCGTCCTTTCCCGAGGACGGCCTCTATTACGTGCGTGCCCGCGACCCCGACGGAAGCCAATGGGAAGCCGATGACATCCGCGATCTCGGCCGCCCGAGCCGCCAGAGCGGATGGGTCAACCAATGGAGGGAGGGCGTGGCCGTGACCCACCACGAGGAAGAAAGCGGAGCCCTGTTTTTCGCGACCTGCCCTGACCCGTCCGGCGCGGGCGCCTGGCGGCGTCACCGCGTCAATCCCGACGGTGCTCCCGGACTGTTTTATCCCGAGACCCTGATCCTCGATGAGGGATCGCCGCTGATCCTGGCCAAAGCCAGCGCCCGATCGGCCCTGTATCTCGCCCGACCCGCCGACTCGGAGAATCTCGACGCCGCGTGGGACATCCGACTCCTGCACGAATCCGCCGGCGAGAAGGCCATCCGAAAGATCGGCGACAATCTCCTCGTCATGTGGCACGACGGCGCCGAAGCGGAGGGCGTCATTCGCCTGGCGGGGGTGGACCCCCGGACTTTTTTCGCGGGGGAGTGACTTGTCGCGAGGGACTGACCGCCCGGGAAAGGCTGGAAATTTCGCGGGCCACTCCGGAACGGCATCGCCTCCCGCTTCCTTCGGCTTCGGCGGGGAGGAAGCGGCGGAGCTGAGCCGTTGTCCCCGCGCCCGTGATTCCGCGGCGACCTCGTCCAACCGCGGATGGCGGTGGGGCGAGGCCGCCGTGTCCCTGCTGCCAAAAGGCGATGCCCCGCCTCATGCGCCTCCCCCCCGCCTACCGGCCCAAGGATCGTGGTCCTCCCCCCGCCTCATGATGCGAGCGTCCGACCCCACCGGCCAGCGTGATCCGGTGGCCTTCGCCGCCGGCGCGGACGCGTCGCGCCCACGCCCCACCGCCCTCCCGAAATCCGGCCCAAAAACCGACCTCTCCCCACCGGTCCCGCCTCGATTCAGCGAAACTCCGTCCTCGCATCTCCCGATCCCAGGCATCGTCAGCGCGAAATCCTGACAAGCCTCCAAACACTGCCCGCATACTCGACGGGCTTGTTCAACCATGGGTGTAGTCGAAGACCCCGCCACGCTCCGCCTTCGCCACACCCTTTATTGTTGTGCGCTTTGGTCTGGCCCGTCAGTAGATGGGCTGCGTTCCATCTTCGGAATAGTCCCATCCGTCAAACCCGACATTCCAAGTGCTTCCATGGTCCGGAAACTCCACAGCAACCGACCATGAAACACCTTGGCCGATTCGCTCATTCGGAAGCGAAACGAGAATCTTTGCGGAGGGATGGCGTAGCTCTGGAAGGTCATCGCATCCTTCGCCCATGCCTGTGACCATATCTTCGACGATCTCCCAAATCTCGTCCCAGTGAGAAATGATTTCAGTGAAGATCTCTCGGTGAATCGGAATTACGTCGCCGTCTGTGGTTAGTTCTGCCTGCATCCGACCGTTCGCGCCGCAGTCAATGACCGAATTACCGCTCCACGCGGATGGCCAAATAATCTCAGAGGGAGAATCCATTCCTTTGCACAACGTCAAAGCGATGTCACTGCCTGCCGACAGCGCGCTCCGACTTCAGGGTTAGGGTTGAAATGTTCATTTGGCGTTCGACTCAACGCGCGCAGGCAGTTGATCATCCGCGACTTGTTATGCCTTGTTGGTCATTGTGCGCGCTTCATCAAAGCGCTGGTTCCAAGTCTTGGAAAGCTTGTAATCTGTGGACGCCAGGTGCGTTACAAGGTCGCTCCACTTCTTGTTCTTCCAAAGACGATCGGCGTCACTGAAGAACGTGCCCTTGGGATCTGCTTCCCGTCGCTGCCTGGCCGCATCGAAAAGCTCTATGTCTCTCGCCCAAGCGGACTCGGCGATTGAATAGTCCCCAGTCAAGAGAGGGCGGAAATACTCCCTCGCACGGGCGGCAATGTCCCGGATGTCGTCCAATTGTGGAGCATCGGTGGCCGGAGTCATGCGCGTTTGCATGTTCGGGGCGACAAGATACCACGGCACATGCTTGCCATCGACGTCGATCTCCAACCAAGCGTTCTCTCCATACCCTCCTCCAAGAACACGGAAAACGCATTGGTCGCGAGCAAACGTTCTCTCGAAGTCGTTGGATGGGTTCCGCTCTGATGAGAATCCATGCTCCGCAACGAGAAACCCGAGTTCGTCGTCGATCACGTTCTGGAACTCCTCCTTAGATGGGATTCGCTGGACGACACGGTGCTTCATCGCAGGTGATTTCTTGGCATAACGTCATAGCACACCAACCGCCTGACGGCAGCCGCGCGTTGACTGTAGTTTGAGCGTTGTAATCACGGTGAAAGTTCGACTCGAAGCGGGTCAGGCGGTTGTGGTGCTGCGCCTT
>JACKQC010000002.1 GCA_024233085.1 Akkermansiaceae bacterium | reverse complement strand
GGTCGAACCGAGGCTCGAACCCAAGGCGGGGGCGTAAACAAAAACGCCCGGCTGGCGCCGAGCGGTTTTCAGGTGGTACCCCGCCTTGGATTCGAACCAAGAACCTGCGGATTAAGAGTCCGTTGCTCTACCATTGAGCTAGCGAGGCGTCCGTTGCCGGAAGGATCGGAGCGGGTAATTAAGCCGGATCGCCCGATTTTTCAAGCCATGCCTTCAGTTTCTCCAGAGCGCGGCCGCGATGGCTCAGGGCGTGCTTGGTGGCGGGCGGCAACTGGCCGAAAGTCTCGCAATAGCCTTCGGGAATGAAAACCGGATCGTAGCCGAAACCGCCGTCCCCCCTCGCCTCGTTGGCGACGACGCCCTCGACCGCGCCGTCGAAAAGGGCGATGACTTCGCGGTCGCGGGCCACGACGAGGACGCAACGAAAACGCGCGGTGCGGGCTTTTCCCCGCGCGCCGGCGGCGGCGAGGTCGGCGAGCAGTTTTTCGCGATTGGCGGCGTCGGTGGCGGCTTCGCCGGCGTAGCGCGCCGAAAAAACGCCGGGCGCGCCGCCGAGGGCGTCGACCTCGATGCCGGAGTCGTCGGCGAGCACAAAGGCATCGGGCATGGCTTCACTGGCCGCGAGCGCCTTGATCCGGGCGTTGGCTTCGAAGGTCGCGCCGCTTTCCTCGGGCGGCTCGAGATCGGGAAAGGCGGTCAGGTCGACGACTTCGCCGAAGCATCCCGCGAGCATCGCGGCGATCTCACCGGTCTTGTGGGCGTTGTGCGTGGCGACGATCAGGGTGCGGGACATGGCCCGACTTAACAGGGTTGGGTCGCGGACTCAACCCTGTTTGGTCGCCGGGCGCTCGTGCGCGGCCGCTTCGAGGGTTGCGGGCGGGCGGGGCGACGCTACTTTCCCCCCTTTTCTCCGAAATCCATGTCCGACCGACGCAAACAGTTTCCCTTTGACGAATTCGAGCCCCGCTGGCAGGCGCATTGGGAGGCGGCGAAGACCTTTTCCGTGCCAAACCCGGGCGACGCCGATTTTGACGCCTCGAAGCCGAAATACTACGTGCTGGACATGTTCCCCTACCCGAGCGGCGCGGGCCTGCATGTCGGGCATCCGGAGGGCTACACGGCGACGGACATCATCACCCGCTACAAGCGGATGCGCGGGTTCAACGTGCTGCATCCGATGGGTTGGGACGCGTTCGGATTGCCGGCGGAAGAGCACGCGCGCAAGACCGGCGAGCATCCGCGGATCAACACGGAAAACAACATCAACAATTTCCGCCGCCAACTGAAGCGGCTCGGATTCGCCTACGACTGGGGGCGCGAGGTCAACACGACCGATCCCGGTTACGTGCGCTGGACGCAGTGGATTTTTCTCCAGCTTTATCACAGCTACTTCGAAGAAACGGAACAGAAGGCGAAACCGATCGCGGAACTCGAGGCGCGCGGCCTGAGCCGCGAGGAAATCGACGCCAAACGCCTCGCCTATGTCGCGGAGGCGCCGGTGAACTGGTGTCCGGATCTCGGGACGGTGCTGGCGAACGAGGAGGTCGAGGAATGGCGTTCCAAGGGCCACACCGTCGAGCGCCGCCCGCTGAAACAGTGGATGCTGCGGATCACGGCCTACGCGCAGCGGCTGATCGACGAACTCGACGGGCTCGACTGGCCGGAGGGAATCAAGCTGCTCCAGCGCAACTGGATCGGGCGCAGCGAGGGCGCGGAAGTCGATTTCACGATCGGCGGCGAGACGGTGACGGTGTTCACGACACGGCCGGACACGCTGTTCGGCGCGACCTACATGGTCCTGGCGCCCGAACATCCGCTGGTGGAGAAAATCGCGACCGCCGAGCAGCGGGAAGCGGTCGAGGCCTATCGCAAGGCCTGTGCCGCAAAGTCGGATTTGGAGCGCACGGATCTGGCCAAGGAAAAGACGGGGGTCTTCACCGGCGGCACGGCGACGAATCCCGTCAACGGCGAGGAAATTCCCGTGTGGATCGCCGACTACGTGATGATGAGCTACGGGACGGGGGCCATCATGGCGGTGCCGGCGCATGACGAGCGGGACTGGGAGTTTGCGAGGCAGTTTGGGATTCCCATTGTGGAGGTGGTGAGCCGTGGCATGGGCTTCCAGCCCATGAACCGCTGGGAAAACGTGGAAAAGCGAAGAGGATCCTACCTTCCCCATTGGACGCAGGAGGGAGCGACCTACGCCGTGACCTTTCGCCTCGCGGATTCCCTGCCTTCCCCGGTTGTGGAAGCGTGGAAACGAGAGCGTGACGCCATCGTCGTCACCGCCAAGCAAATGAACCGGGAAATCTCAGCCGACGAAGCGAAGCGTCTGCGTCATCTTTTCTCGGAGAAAATCGAGGCGTTTCTCGACGAAGCGCACGGTTCCTGCGCGCTTCGGAATCCCGAGATCGGGAAGTTGGTGGCCGATGCCCTCAAACACTTCGATGGCGAGCGTTACCAACTGTATGCCTGGGCGGTGATGCCGAATCATGTGCATGTGGTGGTTCGGCCTTTCGAGGGGCACAAGCTTTCGGAGATCGTGCATTCGTGGAAATCCTTCACAGCAAACACGGCCAATCGCATTCTGGGGAGAAAAGGCGACTTTTGGCAGGCGGAGCCCTATGATCACTTGATTCGGGATGAATCGGATTTTCGAAACCAGGCGCGCTACGTGGTCGCGAATCCCGAAAAGGCGGGTCTGAAGCATTGGGAGTGGGTGTGGATGGACGGCGCGCTTGGAATTCAAACGGATGACGTTCGGGCGGAAGGATGTGGAGCTGAGCAAGGGGGAGGCGCGGAAGAGAGTGGCCCCCCGCGAAATCATGGGCAGGATGCCCATGCCACGGTTTCGTGCTTCACCGGCGAAGGCATCGCCGTCAACTCCGGCTTCCTCGACGGCCTCCCCACACCCGAAGCGAAGACGAAGATCATCGCCTGGCTCGAAGAGAAGGGCCTCGGAAAAAAGACGGTAAACTTCAAGCTGCGCGACTGGCTTTTCTCGCGGCAGCGCTATTGGGGCGAGCCCTTCCCCATCGTGTGGAAGGACGGCAACCACGAGGCAATTCCGGAGAGCGATCTCCCGCTGCTGGCGCCGGAGCTGGAGGACTACAAACCAAGCGGCAGCCCGGAACCGATCCTCTCGAAGGCGAAGGACTGGGTCGATCTCGGCGGCGGTGTCACCCGCGAGACGAACACGATGCCGCAGTGGGCGGGCTCGTGCTGGTATTACCTGCGGTATTGTGACGCGGACAACGCCGGGCGCTTCATCGGGCACGATGCCGAGAGCTATTGGCTGGGGAAGAATGAAAATCCCGGCGGCGTCGACCTTTACGTCGGCGGCACGGAGCACGCGGTGCTGCATCTGCTATACGCGCGGTTCTGGCACAAAGTGCTGTTCGACCTCGGCCACCTCTCGACGCCGGAGCCCTTCCAGAAGCTCGTGAACCAGGGCCTGATCCTTGGCGAGGACGGCCAGAAAATGTCCAAGTCACGCGGCAACGTCGTCAATCCCGACGATGTCGTGGCGGAATACGGCGCCGACGCGCTGCGGCTCTATGAAATGTTCATGGGACCGCTCGAGCAGGTGAAGCCGTGGTCGATGAAGGGGGTCGAGGGCGTCTATCGCTTCCTCGCCCGCGTGTGGCGGCTGGTGTTCGAAACCAATCAGGAAGGCGAATGGACGCTTCGCGAAGCCGTCGCCGATGCCGAGCCGTCGAAGACGACGAACAAGGTGGTCCACGCCACGATCAAGAAAGTCGGCGAAGACATCGAATCGATGAGCTTCAACACCGCCATCGCCCAGATGATGATCTGCACCAACGAACTGACCGGGCTCGAAACGGTTCCGGTCTCGTCGGTGGACCTGCTGCTGCGGGTGCTGAATCCCTTCGCGCCGCATCTCACCGAGGAAATCCACGCGCGGCTCGCGGAGAGATTCCCCGGCGCCGTGCCGGCGGGCGAGCTTTCCGGTCAACCGTGGCCGGCTTTCGACGACGCCTGCCTCGTCGAGGACGAAGTCGAGATCGTCATCCAGGTCAACGGCAAGGTCCGCGACAAGATGACGGTGCCGAAGAACGCGGCGAAGGAGGAGGTCGAGCGGCTCGCGCTCGACCGCGACAAGGTGAAGGAAAACATCGCCGGCCTCACCGTGCGAAAGACGATCGTGGTGCCCGGCCGCCTCGTGAACGTGGTGGCGAACTGAACCCGACGATCCGCCCGTCTCTTCCGCCCCGCTTTCAGAAAAACCGCCTCGCCGGCACGATGGGGCGCGGCTGGCAGATGCGGTGGATGCATTCCTCGAAGCTTTCCTCGTTGCTGAGAATTCCGATCTCGACGCGCAGGAAATAGATCGGCACGTCGAGCCGCGGCAGGCGGGGAAAGCGGACGGAGTCCTTCTCGGTGGTGAGGATCATGTCCACCTCGCTCTCGACGCAGCAATTGATGAAGGTGAGGATTTCCTGCTCGGTGAAGCGGTGATGATCGAGGAAGCGTTTCGTCGCCACCACTTTCGCGCCGAGTTTCTGGATGCCGTTCTCGAAGCTCTCCGGCACGGCGATGGCGGAGATGGTGCCGACGCGCTTGTCCTTCAGCGAGTCGAGCGGCCGTTCCTCGCGGGTCTCGATGTGCTGGAGAAAGAGCGGCTTGTGCTCGCACTCGATGATCTCGGCGGTGCGGTTGTATTTCCGGATGCGCTCCTTCAGTTCGTCATTCGGTTGGCCGTTGCATTTCGTGATGAAGATGTAGCTGGCGCGCCGGAGATTTTTCGCCGGCTCGCGCAGGGTGCCGCGGGGCAGGAGTCTTTCCGTGCCGAAGGGCTGCCAGCGATCGACCAGCACGATGTCGAGGCGGTGACGGAGCTTCAGGTATTGCAGGCCGTCGTCGAGCAGGAGGGTATCGACATTGAGATCGGCGATGGCGTGCTTGCCGCTTTTCACGCGATCCTTGTCGACGATCACCGGCACGTCCTTGAGGTTGGCGGCCAGCATGTAGGGTTCGTCACCGGCGGTTTTCGAGTCCAGCAGCAGGCGCCGGCCGTCGCTGACGACACGGGGCGGGTTGATTTCGTTCTTGCCCTGGAGTTTGCCGACGATTCGCTTGAGGAGCGGCTGTTTCACCGATTTGTAGCCGCGGCTGAGAATGGCGACGCGCCGGCCGCCGTCCTGGAGGGCGCGGGCGAATTTCTCCACCACCGGGGTCTTGCCGGTGCCGCCGACGGTGAGATTTCCGATGCTGACGACGAGGCAGCCGAGATTCCGCTCGCGGAGAAGGCGATTGCGGTAAAGCCAGAGCCGCAGATCGACCACGCCGCCGTAGAGCTTCGACATGGCGCCGAGAAACACGCGGAAGGCGGCCGCGCGTTTCCCGCGACGACGGTCCATGATGACGTCGATCGCAAACTGCTCGAATCTCTCCAGCCACTCCCTCATGTCGCATGCACCATTCGCCAGTCTCCCCGGAGGGGCTCCCTTTCGCCCGTCGTCCGTTTGTAAAAATCCGATTTCACCCGCGGAAAACGGGCGCTTAGAGTCGCCAATTTTCACGGAGTCGCAACCGGGAATCGCTTGCAACGGCCCGTGAAATCGGGAATTTCCGACCCATGACACGAATCGACGGCAGAACCCCCGACGAGGTGCGGACGGTGACTTTTCAGGCGGACATCGCTCCGCACGCGACCGGATCGGTCCTCGTCTCCTTCGGCAACACCCAGGTCATTTGCGCGGTGACAATCGAGGAGTCGGTGCCCCGCTGGATGTTGCAGCAAAATGTGCCCGGCGGCTGGCTGACGGCCGAATACAGCATGCTTCCCTATTCGACGCTGGACCGCAAACCGCGCGACAGTTCCCGGGGCCGCGTCGACGGCCGCAGCACGGAGATCCAGCGTCTCATCGGCCGGTCGCTGCGGGCGGTGGTCGATCTCGAGGCGCTCGGGCAGCGCACGCTGTGGGTGGACTGCGACGTGCTGCGCGCCGACGGCGGCACCCGGACGGCCTCCATCACCGGCGCGGCCGTGGCGGCGGAAATGGCCTTTCGCCGGCTCATCGCGGCCGGGAAACTCACCCGCTCGCCCCTGAAACAGCTCGCCGTGGCGGTCAGCACCGGAATTTTCGAGGACCGCTGCGTGCTCGATCTCAACTACCACGAAGACAAGGACGCCTCGGTGGACTTCAACTACGTGATGACCGAGGACCTCAACCTGATCGAAGTGCAGGGCTCGGGCGAAGAGGCGACTTTTTCCGAGCCGCAGATGCTCGAAATGCTCGGGCTCGCGAAGAAAGGCGTGTCCGATCTGGCGGTCCTGCAGCGCGCCGCGCTGGAAGCTTTCGATCCAAAAGAAGTCGCTTGACCCCAAGACAAATCCACGGACATTGCCCGCCCGCGTCACCGTGCCCGGCCCGATCCGGCGGCGGCGGCGCCTTTGCTTGAACCCGAACTTTTCTCGTTGTTATGGCACGTGTTTGCAGCATCACCGGAGCCCGCGTTTCCTCGGGCCGGAGAATCCATCGTAGCGGTCTCGCCAAGAAAAAGGGCGGGGTCGGCCGCCACGTCACCAAGACGGTGAAACGCCAGTTCAAGCCCAACCTCCGGGAAAAGCGCATCTGGGTGCCGGAACTCGGCCGCTTCGTTCGCGTCCGCATCAGCGCCCGCGGCCTGAAGACGGTGACGAAAAACGGCGCCTACAAGACGCTCAAGGAAGCCGGCCTGATCTGAGGTCACGGTCGAGACGCCTTCCGTTGGAAGCTGGCGCTCGGAAGCCCCGCGTTTTCCGCCGGGGAACATCGCGAATCGACGACCCAACAGGGTTGGGTCCCCGACCATACCCTGTTGACTCATCGGCTTTGCGCCGGGAAAATGGCCGCTGTCATGCGAGTCCGGCACATCTTCCATCAAAACGATCCCTCCAGGGGAACGATGACCCAGGATGTCTGGCTCTACCGCACGGAGGTCCACAATGACTCGGACAGACGGATGCGGGTGGTCTGGTTCGAGTTCTACTACCTCGACGACGGCAAATGGCACGGGATCAATGTCCGCAACCGTCCCCTGGGAAACGCGGACTTCCTCCAATGGTTCGGCGACGACGGGGACGGCCTCTCCGAAGACGGCTGGCTGGAACCGGGGGCGGTGGCGGTTTGCGATCCGAACTGGCACTTCGCCTTCGGCTCGGTGCTGAACCCGGTGAAGTGGAGCTATCTCGCCGTGGACGAGACGGGCCGCGAAACGCTCTTCGAGGCGGAGGTGCCCGCCGAGGCGGCGATCCGCTATTCGCCGTCTCCGCCGCCGGTCACGCGATGATTTCCTTCGCCACCTCGCCGTAAACGTCGGTGAGCCGGAAGTCGCGGCCCGCGTAGCGGTAGGTGAGTTTCGTGTGCTCGATCCCGAGCAGGTGCAGAATCGTGGCGTGGAGGTCGTGGGTGTCGATCTTGCCCTCGACGGCGGTGCCGCCGATCTCGTCGGTCGAGCCGTGGCGAATGCCGCTCTTCACGCCGCCGCCGGCCATCCACATGGAGTAGCCGCGGTTGTTGTGCCGGCGACCGTCGCCGGCGTTGTTCTGGCCCTGCGGACTGCGGCCGAATTCGCCGCCCCAAATGACGAGGGTGTCCCGGAGCATGTCGCGGTCCTTCAAATCCTGAAGCAGCGCGGCGATGGGTTTGTCGATGGCCCCGCAGTTGCGGGTCAGGGCGCTTTTCAGGTTGTTGTGCTGGTCCCAGCCGCCCTTGCTGATCTGGATGAAACGCACCCCGGCCTCGGCGAGGCGGCGGGCCATGAGACATTGGGCGCCGAAATCCTCGGTGGCGGAGTCGTTCATCCCGTAGCGCTCGCGGACCGCGGCCTTCTCGGCGTCGAGGCTGAGCACTTCGGGCACCGAACTCTGCATCTTGTAGGCCAGCTCGTAGGATTGGATGACGCCCTCCAGCTCCGGGTTGTCGGGCTGCGCGGCGGCGAACTCGCGGTTCATCGACTGGATCAGGTCGATCTGGCGGCGCTGCGCGTCGTCGTCGAGCCGGCGGTTGCGGATGTTGGCGATGCCGCCGGCGGCGGTGTCGATGCGTGTGCCCTGGTAGGAGGCGGGCAGGAAGGACGAGCCGTAGTTCTGCGCGCCGCCGACGTTGCCGACGGGGTTGATGGTGACAAAACCGGGCAGGTTCTGATTTTCGGTGCCGAGCCCGTACACGACCCACGACCCCATCGAGGGACGGACGAAATTCACGCTGCCGGTGTGCAGGGCGATCGAGGCCTGGGGATGGGCGGCGTTGGAGGTGTTCATGCCGTTGAGCAGGCAGAGATCGTCCGCGTGGCGGCTCAGCTCCGGGAACAGTTCGCTGATCGGCAGGCCGCTCTTTCCGGCGGGATTGAACCTGAACTGGGGCGCCAGCAGGTTGCCGCGCTGGGCGCCCTTGGCGCCGTAGTCCATCTCGACGGACTTGCCGTTGGCGGCGGCGAGATCCGGTTTCCAGTCGAAGGTGTCGAGGTGGCTGGGACCGCCCTGCATGAAGAGAAAGATCACCCGCTTCGCCCTGGGCGCGAAATGCGGCGCCTTGGCGGCGAGCGGATCGCGGAAGGCCTCGGCGCGGGCGTTCGAGGCGTTCAGCCCGGCAAAGGCGAGCCAGCCGAATCCGGCGGCGGTGGACTGGAGGAAATCCCGCCGGGTGCGGGGCACGTAAATGTCGCCACAGGTTTTCATGGTCGGTTTGGGTCGGGGACGGAAAATTTTTTTCAGCGCGCGTAGCGGAATTCGGCGGAGGAATACAGGGCCTGCAGGAAGGCGCTCCAGGTCTGCCTGGAATCCTCGCCCGCGGAGAGGAAGGCGGCGGCGTTTTCCCGCTCGGCCGCCGAGGGCTTGCGGCACAGGGTGTCGGCGTAGGCGAAAACGACGCGGTCGGCGTCGGTTTTCAACGTCTCGCGGGCCAGCAGGCGGTCGGCGGCGCGGTCGGCGCAGTCGATGACGAACTCGTTGTTCAGCATGAAAAGGGCCTGGGGCGCCACGGTGGTGACGTCGCGATGGCCGTTGACCTGATCGGGCTCGGCGAAGTCGAACACGGTGAACATGCCGGGCAACTTCGACCGGAAAACCGGCAGATAGACGCTGCGGACGGCCGACGCGACGGGATCGGAGGCCTTGCCGCGCTTGCCGGCGTTCTTGCCCAGCTCGGCGGCGGCGGCCTGGTCGAAGGGCGCGCCGTCGGGGCGGTCCGTGTCGAGCCGGCCGGCCGAGAGGAGCAGCGAATCGCGGATCGTCTCGGCCTCGAGGCGGCGCAGGTTCATGCGCCAGTAAAGGGTGTTGGCCTCGTCGGCGGCGACGGAGGCTTCGACGGCTTCGCTGCCGAGCCGGTAGGTGTGGCTGAGCACGATGTCGCGGACGAGCCCTTTGACCGACCAGCCGCCGGCGACGAAGCGGCTCGCCAGGTGATCGAGCAGCTCGGGATGCGTGGGCGCCTCGCCCATCGCGCCGAAATTGTCCACCGTCGGCACGATGCCGCGCCCGAAGAGATGGCTCCAGACGCGGTTGGCCATGACGCGCGCGGTGAGCGGGTGGGCGGGATCGGTGAGCCATTTCGCCAGTTCGAGGCGGCCGCTGGCGTCCTCGGGAAGCGCCGCCGCGGCGGTGGAGGCCTCCGATTTCGCGCACAGGACGGCGGGAAATCCGCGCGGGATGACGTCGCCTTTCATATCCGGCTCGCCCCGGACGCGGAGGGCGAGGTTTTCGATCTCGCCGTCCACCGCCGCCATGGCAAGCGGGGCGTCGAGGTCGACTTTTTCGCCGGGCTGGTTCTTTTTCTTTTTCTGGGCGGGCCGGCTCGGCGAGTCGCCGGCGCTTTTTTCGAGCTGGGCCAGTCTCTGGCGGGAGGTCGCGATTTCCTGGCGGAGATTCTTGGCCGACTTGGGGTCGTTCCGCGCCTGCCGGGAGAGTTTGGCGATCTTTTCGCGCAGCTCGGCGATCTGCCGGCGGCTCGCGGCGTTTTCCCGGTTTTCCGAGGCGCGCGCCTCGGCGGCTTCGGCGGATTTTTTCGGATCGATCGAGACCAGCAGGCTGGAGTCGAAGTAATTCTTGTTTCCGCCGCCCTTGTTCTTCTGGCCGCTGAGGGTCCGGGTGCTCGCGAAAATGCCGGCCAACGCGTAATAGTCGCGCTGCTCGAGGGGGTCGAACTTGTGGTCGTGACAGCGCGCGCAGCCCGCCGTCAAAGCCATCACGGACCGCCCGAGGGTGTCGACCTGGTCGTCGATGCGGTCGAGCCGGAACTGCTCGGTGTCGCGCTCGTTGAGGTCCATGGACCCGAGCGCGAGAAAGCCGGTGGCGACGAGTTGTTCCTCGGTTTGCGCCGGATTTCCGGCCGGCAGCAGGTCGCCGGCGAGCTGCTCGGTCAGGAAACGATCGAAGGGCTTGTCGGCGTTGAAGGCGTCGATGACGTAGTTCCGGTAACGCCAGGCGTAGGGAAAGGGCACATTCCGGGTGCGGCCGACCGAGTCCGCGTAGCGCACGACATCGAGCCAGTGACGTCCCCAGCGTTCGCCGAAACGCGCGCTCGCCAGCAGCCGGTCCACCACTTTCGCGTAGGCTTCGTCGTCCGGCGCGGGATCGTTCACAAAAGCGGCGACTTCCTCCGGAGTCGGGGGCAGGCCGGCGAGATCGAGCGACACCCGCCGGATCAGGGTGAACCGATCGGCGTCCGGCGCGCTCTTCACGCCGGCGGCTTCCTGCTTCGCGAGGATGAAGCGGTCGAGGTCTTCCTTCACCCACGCCGCGTTTTTGACCTGAGGCGGCTTCGGGTTGGCGATCGGTTGAAAAGCCCAGTGTTGCCGCCCTTTTTCCAGGTCGATCCCGCCGGTCTTGGCGATGGCTTTCCCAGCGCGGGGATCGGGGGCGCCGATCCGAATCCATTCCTCCAGCGTCTCGATATCGGCGTCGGCGAGCTTGTACTTCGGCGGCATCGCGAGGTCCGGATCTCCATGGTGAATCGTTTCGACGAGCAGGCTTTTCTCAGGTTTGCCCGGCTCGATCACTTCGCCCGAATCGCCGCCGGCCATCCAGCCCTCTCGCGTATCCAGGACGAGACCGCCCTTGATCTTTTCGGCGTCCCTCGAATGGCACTCGTAGCAATGCTTCACCAGCAGGGGCCGCACTTTGGCCTCGAAAAAGGCGGATTCCTCGGGTTTCAGGTCCGCGCCCCGACCGGCGAAGGGAACCAGACAGAGCCCCACCGCGAGGGACGCAACGGGGAGGAGAGGCAAGCGACGGATTTTCATGGACCGGGAAAAAGATGACGCAACGATCCGCCGAAAGATCGTGGCGGCTCGCGAGGGAGTATAACCCGGGATCGGTCACCCCGTTGCGGGACCGGAAAATTTTTTTCGGAAATTTCCCGCGAACCGCATGCGGGAGCTGGCCGGCCCCGTTCTTTGGCGGCATCTTTGCCGTCATGATTCGATCCGCCGCGTTTTTTCTCGCCGTTCCCGCCCTCGCCGTCACGCTGGGTTTGTCGGGCTGCGCCTCGCCGCGCGCCGCGAACCCCTCCGCCTGGACGCCAAACCGCACGGTGGCCTCGCATCTGACGCCGTTCTGGTTCGGAAACCAGCCGGGCTCCGGGCCGGGCACCGGCATCCCTGGCCGCATCCTCGCCCGCGGCGAGAAGGTCCGCTTTTTGCGCAACCACCTCGGATTCGCCGAGGTTCAGTTGGACGATCTCGCCGTCGGCTGGGTGCCGCGCGGGGTGTTGCGGTGAGGGGAGAAAGTCGCGCGCTCGGATCGTTCGAAACCCTTTCAGGGTTTGGCGGGCTGACAGGGTTCTGGAAACGCAGGGTAGTTCCGCTTCGCTCCTCAACCCTGGGCTGAGGTCCGAAACGCCGTTGGCGTTTTTCGATCGAACTAGAAACTCCCGATTCGGGGTTCAGGCGCACGGAAGTCGGCCCGCATTCCGCCGGAAACGCCGTTGCGGACAAGATTGCGATGAGACGGAAGCTCAGACAAACGAAAGAATTCCGCCCAGCAGAAACAGAAACCACCCCGAATGCCAAACGCAACGGAACCAAAGCGCCTGAGTTGCGATGACCCCAACAACATTGATCCAATAAAACACCCGGTAGTGACCCGAAAGAATTCGGAGATGAAAGGCATCCACCTCGTATTTGTTCGCGCCGTAGTGTGCGATGATGGCTTCTTGCGCCAGCATCAACAACTGAAACGCGCCCAGGACCGCCAATGGGTAGGCGATCCAAATTAAGACTGCCGTGTGATCGGTCCTGAAAAATCGGCGCGACGCCACTGCGGCGCCGCCTCCCACCAAGGCGGCGTGGACAAAGACTCTGAATGCGGAACCGATGATCTCGAACGCGTCCACCGCCGTGAATCCATCCTTCACGCCCCCATATAAGACAGCGCTCCGGCCGTATTCGCGACGTTGGCCTCGCCTTCGAGCAGCTCTCCGATGGGATCCCACTGGCCGGCGAGGAAGGCCTCCCGGGCGCTGTCGGGGATGTTCACCGTGAAATTGTCGTCGCCGAAAAAGACGCGGTTTTTCTCGACGTCGATGGTCACTTCCAGAACGGGATTCGCCTCGACGGCGGCGGCGAGTTTCTCGATATCCTCGGCCGTGGCGGCGGCGCAGGGCATGCCCAGCGTGGCGCAGTTGCCGAAGAAGATCTCCGCGAAACTCTGGGCGATCACGGCGCGGAACCCCGCCTTGTGCAGGGCCTGCGGCGCGTGCTCCCGGGAACTGCCGCAGCCGAAATTCACCCCGCTGAGCAGGATCGAGGCCCCGGCGTGCTTCGGATCGTTGAGCGGATGCGTCTTCGGCGTGCCGTCCTCGTGATGGCGGACATCGTAGAAGAGGTACTCGCCGAGTCCGTCGAAGGTGACGCATTTCATGAAGCGCGCCGGGATGATGCGGTCGGTGTCGATGTCCGAGCCGGGCACGGAAACGGCTTTGCCGGTGACGGTGACGATTTTTTCGAGAGCCATGGGTTGAAGCGGTGAAAGGTGGAAAGGCGAAAGGTCGAAGGCTTTGGCCGCCGGACGAAATTCGAGCGCGATGTTACCGATGAATTAAGAAATGAATTTTCAAGATCCCGTCAATCCTGTCCAACGTGTCAGGCGACGGCGGCCGCGTTTTCGACTTCGAAGACCTCTCGGGCGTCGCTGATGTGGCCGGTGACGGCGGCGGCGGCGACCATGACGGGCGACATCAGGATGGTGCGGCCGGTCGGGCTGCCTTGGCGGCCCTTGAAGTTGCGGTTCGAACTGCTGGCGCAGAGCTGGTCGCCGACAAGCTTGTCGGGATTCATCGCCAGACACATGGAGCAGCCGGCCTCGCGCCATTCGAAGCCGGCGTCGCTGAAGACCCGGTCGATGCCCTCCTGTTTGCAGATCGTGTCGACAATCTGCGAGCCCGGCACGGCGATGGCTTTCACGTTCGCGGCGACGCGGCGGCCTTTCAGAAACTTCGCCGCCTCGCGGAAATCGGACACGCGCCCGTTGGTGCAGCTCCCGATAAAGCAGACGTCCACCGGCGTGCCGGCGATCGGGGCGCCGGCGGGGAGCTTCATGTATTCGAGCGCCTCCTCGATGGATTTTCGTTTTTCCGGATCCGATTCGTTGGCGGGATCGGGAATGGATTCCGTGACAAAGATGCCGTGGTCCGGCGAAATGCCCCAGGTGACCGAAGGCGCGATGTCCTCGGCGCGGATGTTCACCACGTCGTCATAGTGACAATCCGGGTCGGAGGCGACGGCTTTCCAGCGCTCGACGGCGGTGTCCCATTCGGCGCCCTCCGGGCAATGAGGGCGGCCCTTGAGGTATTCGAAGGTCTTTTCGTCGGGGTTGACGTAGCCGCAGCGCGCGCCGCCCTCGATGGACATGTTGCAGACGGTCATCCGCTCCTCCATCGAGAAGTCGTCGAAGACGCTGCCGCCGTACTCGTAGGCGTAGCCGATGCCGCCCTTGGCGCCGAGGCGCTTGATGATGTGGAGGATGACGTCCTTGGCGTAAACGCCGGGCGGCAACTCGCCGTCGACGTTGATGCGACGCACCTTCATCTTTCCGAGCGCCATGGTCTGGGTGGCGAGCACGTCGCGAATCTGCGTGGTGCCGATGCCGAAGGCGATCGCGCCGAAGGCCCCGTGCGTGGCGGTGTGGGAATCGCCGCAGGCGATCGTGGTGCCCGGCTGGGTGATGCCCTGCTCGGGACCGACGACATGGACAATGCCCTGATGACCGGTGGCGATGTCGAAAAAGGTGATGCCGAATTCGGCGCAGTTTTTCCGGAGCGCCTCGATCATCTCCTGCGCCAGCGGATCGGCGAAAGGCTCCACGGTCTGCGACTGCGTGGGCACGATGTGATCGACGGTGGCGAAGGTGCGGTGCGGATATTTCACCGTGAGCCCGAGGTCGCGCAGCATGCCGAAGGCCTGCGGACTGGTGACTTCGTGAATCAGGTGGGTGCCGATCAGCAGTTGCGTCTGTCCGTTGGACAATTCACGCACGGCATGGGCGTTCCACACTTTTTCGAACAAACTCTGGCTCATGGATTTAGGGCGATTTTGGGCTGTCGGCGACTCCCGGGATGGGGGAAGGATGAACCCTCCAGACTAGCACACCCGGCGCGGGGCCGGTAACGGAATCTTCGGGCGCCCATTTCAGGGAAGGGCTTGATTTCTCCCGCTGCTGTGAGAGTGGTAGTCAGGGATTCACCAATCCAAACCCTAATAACCAGACATCTACCGACTATGAAACTGACCAAAGTTTATCGTGCCATGATGGTGGCCTTCGCGGCCGCCGGTCTCGCCCTTGTGGGTTGTGATAAAGCCGCCGACGACGCGGGCAGCGCCGCCGGCGAAGCCGCCAAGAAAGCGGGTGAAGCCGCCGGCGAAGCCGCTCAGAAGGCGGGCGAAGCCGCCAAGGAAGCCGGCAACGCCGTGAAGGAAGCCGCCAAGGAAGCCGGTGACGCCGCCAAGGGCGCCGTCAACGATGCGGCCAAGAAGGTCGAGGAAGCGACCAAGTAATTGGCCCGCCACTGACAAATTCCAAGACGAAACCGCCGCGTCCGCAAGGATGCGGCGGTTTTTTTATCCCGCTTTCGCGACGGTTTCGCGTTCCGACGCGGCCGCGGTCTTTTTCGTCGGGAGATGACGCAGGACCTTTTCGACGCAGGCGGCGGCGGTGAGTCCGTGTTTTTCGCGCAGAATGTCCACCTTGCCGTGCTCGATGAAAACGTCCGGCCAACCGACGCGCTCGACCGGGACACTCAGCGCCTTGTCGTTAAGGTGCTCGATCACCGCCGTTCCGAAGCCGTTCATCACCGCGTGATCCTCCAGCGTGCAGAGGACGGCGCACTTCCCGGCATAGGTCTCGACGCAGGCCGTGTCGAGCGGCTTGATCCAGCGGGGATTGACGAGCGCCACCGAGTACCCCATCGCCTCCAGCCTGGCCTTCGCCTCCAGGGCAACCTCGAACATCGTGCCGAGCCCGAAGAGCGCCACGTCGTCGCCGTCCTGGACCACCTCCGCTTTGCCGATCTCCAGCAACCGCGGCTCGGCTTTCGGCGTCGCGCCCATGCCCGCCCCGCGCGGGTACCGGATCGCCGACGGGCCGCTGTCGTGATTGGCCATCGTCCACAGCATGTCGACGAATTCCTCCTCGTCCTTCGGCTGCATGAAAATCCAGTTCGGCACGTGGCGCATATACCCGATGTCGAACAGGCCATGGTGCGTCGGGCCGTCGTCGCCGCTGAGTCCGGCGCGATCCATGCACAGGCGGACCGGGAGGTTCTGGATGCCGATGTCATGCACCGCCATGTCGTAGGCCCGCTGGAAAAAGGTCGAATAAATCGCGAGGAAAGGCCGCAACCCCTCCGTCGCAAGGCCGCAGGCGAACAGGGTGGCGTGCTCCTCGGCGATTCCCACGTCGAAGTAGCGTTCCGGCACCTGCTCCTGAAATTCGGTGAGCCCCGTCCCGGTGGGCATCGCGGCGGTGATGGCGACAATTTTTTCGTCCGTTTTCCCGAATTTCCCGAGGGTCCGGCCGAAAATCTGCGAATAGGTCGGGCCGCCGCCCGCCGGCGTCTCCCCTGTCTCCGTCTTGTAGGGCCCGAGCCCGTGGAATTTCATCGGATCGTCGGTCGCCGGCTCGTATCCGCGCCCTTTTTCCGTGATGATGTGCAAAATCACCGGGTCTTGCTGTTCCTTCAGAAACTCAAGCGTCCGAATCAAGACCGGGATGTCGTGCCCGTCGATGGGACCGAAATAGCGGAGGTTGAACTTCTCGAAGAGGACATTCGGAAAGAGCAGATTCTTCGCCCCCCGCTCCACCCGGCCGGCCAGGGAACGAAGGGATTTCCCGGCGACTTTTTCGATGAACTCGGCCGCGCGCTCGTGCAGGAATTCGTAGGTGGAACTGGTTTGCAGCGCGTGGAAATACTTCGCGATCGCGCCGACGTTGCGGTCGATCGACCACTCGTTGTCGTTGAGGACGACGATGAAACGCTTCGTCGTCTCGGCAATGTTGTTGAGCGCCTCGAAGGTCGGTCCACAGGTGAAAGCCGCGTCCCCCGCCACCGCCACCACGTGTTCGTCCGTGCCTTTGAGGTCCCGCGCGGCGGCCATTCCGAGCGCGGCGGACAGGGCCGTGCCCGCGTGCCCGGCGCCGTAGCAGTCGTGGTCGCTTTCGGTCCGGAGCAGGAAACCGTTCAGACCCTCGTACTGGCGGATGGTGTGAATGCGGTCCCAGCGCCCCGTGAGCATCTTGTGGACGTATCCCTGGTGGCTCACGTCGAAAACGAACTTGTCCTTCGGCGTTTCGAAAACCCGGTGCAGCGCGATGCACAGCTCGACGACCCCCAGATTCGGGCCCAGATGCCCCCCCGTCACCGCGAGGCTTTCGATCAGGGTGCGGCGAATGTTTTCCGCCAGTCGCGGCAGTTCGGACTCCGGCAGGGCCTTCACCGCCTCGGGTGAATCGGCTTTCGGCAGGGCGGCGGCGCTGTCCGGTTCGGCGATGTCTTCAGAAGAGTTCGGCATCGTCGGTGTCGGCGGGTTGGGGGGAACGGGTCCGGGGAACGGCGGAGGCGGATTTCTTCTCGTTCGAGGAAGGCGCCGGCGCCTCTTCGCCGAAGGGTTCGAGGGTCACCTCGCCGTTGGCCCGACGCCGGATGGTCTCGATGCGGCCCTGGGCTTCCTCCAGCCGTTCCTGGCAGACCTTGTAAAGGGAGGTGCCCTGCTCGTAGCGCTCGATCAGATCCCGGAGCGGTATGCGATCCGACTCCATGTCTCGGACGATTCCCTCGAGCTTCGCAAAAGCTTCCTCAAAACTCAGTTCGGCATCGCCGGGATCGGGCTGTTCGGAGTCGGGCATTGGCTGGTTGATGACGGCAAGGGCGGAAGGCGCGGACCGGAAGACGGACCGGCAAGGCGCCGGATCGGGTCAATCCGCTCGCGCCCGGGCCAGAGGACTAGTTCTCCCGTGAATGCCCCCAATTCAAGCTCGGATTCGCGAGCGCACTCATTCGGCGGCAGTTTCGACGGGCGGATTCTGCCACAGCGGAGCGGCCGCGATGAACCACGACTCGCGATCCAGCACCGGCGACATCCGCTGCCAATAACGGAGCGACGCCGGCGGCTTCGAGAGCAGATCCGAGCCGAACCGGCTCACCTGCCCCCGCAACAACAGCCGCGCCCAGTCGCGGAATTCGCCCTGTGTCAGGTTCGTCGACAGGCGCCCGTCCAGCGAGGCCGGCGTCAGGTAGAGCCCGCCAACCTCCCGTGTCCCGCCCGCCGTCCAAGCCGCGGAAATCGCATCCATCTGTGGCGGACGCATCGGCAGCCAGACCGAGGGCCGGTCCGCGTACCACGCCACCGCCCACGGCACGTCGCTGAAAATCAACTGGTCCTCCCGCGTCCATTTTCCCACATACGCGAGGGCCACCGGATCGTAGGGCGGCCATTGCACGATGCGGTTGCGGTACCGCGCCCCCAGCAGCGCCCGGCCCGAAAACTCCGCCAGCAACGGCATCGCCGAGATCGCGATCGCCGCGATCAGGTGCGCGTGCCGCCATAGCGAAAACGGATTCCGCGCCAGCGGCAGTCGCGACCACAAGACCGAGAGAAAAGCCAGCCCGTACATCGCCGCCACCGGCAGGAAAAGCACGTGCAACAGGTTCGGATCCAGCGCCCCCTCCGGCGTCCCGAAAATCCCCATCGCCAACTGCGCCCCGCCCCACAGCGACAACACCGCCCACCTCAGCCGCGCCGCCTCCGGATTCCGGAAGGGATGCAGCAGCGAGAGGAAAAACAGGGGCGCCGCCGCCAATCCCCCCAGAAACACCCAAGCTTCTTCGCGATGCTGGTCGAAGACCCGCCAGATTTTTCGCGCCAGATCGATTTTTGGAAGCGTTTCGCCGTCCGGATCGTAGTTCCGCATCACCGGACTGCCCGGATTCGGCGACCAGGACTCGTAAACCTGCAGGATCCCCTCGCCCAGCAGACTGCCGCTCGACCGCAGATTCCACGCCAGCCAGGGCGCCAACACCAAGGTCAGCACCGCCCCGAAAACGATCGGGATCAGCACCCGCTTCCGGTAGTTCAGCGACACGAAAAGCAGCGCCCCGAGCGCGATGCCCAGCGCCGCCGGCAACGCGAGCGTCAACAGCCCCAGACAGGCCGACGCGCCCAGCAGAGGCGTCAGGGGCACCAGCCCCGAACGCCAGCGCCACTGCGCCCGCTCCATGAAGGACAGCGCCAGCACGAACGAGAACATGCCCAGCATCTGCGGCAGCCCGCTTTTCACGAACTCCCAGCACCAGTCGCACACCAGCAGGCACAGCACCGTCGCCACCGCGATGCGCGTGTCGAACAGGCGTTTCGCGAGGAAAAACGTCACCCCCGCCGCCGCCAGGAAAAACACCGCCGCCATCGACGCGATCACCCGGTCGGGAAAAAACACGCGGTATCGGCCGTCGACCGCGTATTCCGTCCCCGAGAGCTTCAGCCCCATCGCCGTCACCACCGGCCAGAGCGGTCCGTGAAAGCTCGCCGTTCCCTCCCCGATCGAAAACCGCGTCGCCTGCCGCGCCACCGTCGCCGGGCGCCAGACTTTCGTCTTCAGCCCCTTCCCCCGCGACAGCTCGCGCGCCATCTGTCCCTGCTCCATGCCGGCCGGCGAGGACAGCCCGCGAAAGTCGATCGACAGATGAAAGAAGGTCACCCCCAGCGCGAAAATCCCGCCCACCACCCAGGGCACCCAGGGAAAACGCCGCGCCACGCCATAGAGCGCCGGTCCCGGCGCCGCGGCCGGTCTCGGCGCCGCGGCATGCGCCTGTACCCCGGGCGGCGCGGTTGCCGCCTCGGAAGGGGGGCTGGGAGACTGGACGGGCTCGGGATTCACGGGTCGACCCCGCCATTTAAGCCCATTCGCCGCCGTTATTCAATTATTCCTGACAATTTGGGTTTCCAAAGCGGAGGCCGGCACCCGCTTCACCCCCGCCGCCGCCATTCGTTACCCAACAGGGTTAAGTCACTCACTCGACCCTGTTCGGTCCCGACCCGGCAAGGGGTCCGAATTCCCGGACGCTTCCCTCCGTTCTTGCGTTTTTTTGGCGCCACCGCTATACGGATTCCATCATGCACCGCCGCCATTTTCTCCGAAACGTCACCGGCGCGGCCGCCGCCGCCCTGGGGACCGAAGCCGTTGTCGCTCCCGCCTCGCTCCGCGCAGGCAAGGCCGATCCGCGTTACACCTTCTGCACCTTCACCAAACCGATCCAGCATTTCAGTTTCGAGGAAACCGCGAAAACCATCGCGAAACTCGGCTTCGACGGCGTGGAGGCGCCGGTTCGCCCGGGCGGGCAGGTGGTGCCCGAGACCGTGGAGGACGATCTGCCGAAATTCATCGCCGCCCTGCGGGCCGAAGGCCTGGAGATGACGGTTCTGACCTCCGGCATCAACGAAGTCAGCGCCGAGCAGCGCACCGAGGCCGTGCTCCGAACGGCCGCCGGCCTGGGCGTGAAACGGTTTCGGATGCTTTACTACAAATACGACCTCGCCCGTCCGATTCGTTCCCAGCTCGATGAATTCCGGCCCCGGCTCCGGGACTTGGTGGCCTTCTGCAAGGAGATCGGCATCAAGCCGATCTACCAGAATCACTCCGGCCGCGATTACTTCGGCGCCCCGGTCTGGGATCTGGCGGAAGTGATGGGCGAGTTCGACCCGGCCGACGCCGGCGTCGCTTTCGACATCGGGCACGCCACCATCGAGGGCTCGAAATGCTGGCCGCTTCACTGGGCGCTGATCCGCGACCACATCGACACCGTTTATATCAAGGAACCCCGCTGGGGCGACGACCAGAAACCGAAAGTCGCGCCGCTTGGCACCGGCGGGGTGGACAAGGGATTTTACAAAACGCTGCTCAAGAGCGGTTTCACCGGCCCGGTCAGCCTGCACGTCGAGTATTTCGACCACAAGGACCCCTCGAAGGCGGGCGAAGCCGTCGAATCGATCGGGAGCGACTTCGCGACGCTGAAGTCCTATCTCGAGATCGGGTGAGGCCCCTCCGTTTTCGGATCACACCCAAAGGTTCCGGTCCAGGGTGCGATACTGGATCGCCTCGAGCAGGTGTTGCGCCGCGATGGCGTCGGTGCCGTCCAGATCCGCCAAGGTGCGGGCGACCTTCAGGATGCGGTCGTGGGCGCGGGCGGAAAAATTCAGGTCGTTCATCGCCTGTTCCAGCAGGGCGTCGCCTTCCCGGTCGAGCGGGCAGTGTTTTCGGACGAGCTTGCTGGTCATGGCGGAATTCGTCGCGACGTCCGGGTGACCCGCGAAACGCCGGGCCTGGATCGTCCGCGTTTGCTCGACCCGTTCGCGAATCGTCTCGGAATTCTCCCCGCCGCTGCCGGCTTTCAGTTCCTTGTAATCCACCGCCGGCACCTCGACATGGAGATCGATGCGGTCCAGCAGCGGTCCGCTGATGCGCTGGCGGTATTTTTCGATCTGAATCGGCGAACAGCGGCATTCGCGCTTCGGATCGCCGAGGTAACCGCAGGGGCAGGGATTCATCGCCGCGACCAGCATGAACCGGCTGGGGAAGGTGAACTTCCCGGCGGCGCGCGAGATGGTGACCGTGCCGTCCTCCAGCGGCTGGCGCATCACTTCGAGCGTGGAACGCTTAAACTCGGGCAGCTCGTCGAGAAACAGGACGCCGTTGTGGGCGAGGCTGACCTCGCCGGGGATGGGATTGCTGGTCCCGCCCAGCAGGCCGGCATCGGAGATGGTGTGGTGCGGCGCGCGGAAGGGCCGGGTGGCGATGAAACTGTTCGCGCTGTCGACCAGGCCGGCGACGCTGTGGATTTTCGTCGTCTCGATGGCCTCCGGCTCCGTCATCACGGGCAGGATGGTCGCCAGGCGCTTGGCGAGCATCGACTTTCCCGTGCCCGGCGGGCCGAGCATCAACAAGTTGTGGCCGCCGGCGGTGGCGACCTCCAGCGCGCGCTTCACGTGGGCCTGCCCTTTGACATCGGAAAAATCGATGTCGTAGGCCCGTTTCGACCGGAAATAGGCGTCCCGGTCGAGTTTTTCCGGCCGGATGTTTCCCTCCCCGCGCAGCAGGGCCACGGCGCTTTGCAGGTCGTGCACGCCGTAAACGTAGATGCCCTCAACGATGCCGGCCTCGGCGGCGTTTTCCCGGGGCACAATGATGGCGCGCCGGCCGGCCTGTTTCGCCTGCAAGGTCAGCGGCAGGATTCCTTTCACGGGGCGGACGCGACCGTCCAGAGCCAGCTCGCCGACGACGGCGCACTTCTCGAGGGCTCCCTCCTTGAACTCGCCGTTGCGGTCCGGTTCCAGCGCGACGAGCCCCACGGCGATGGGCAGGTCGAAACTCGGGCCTTCCTTTCGCAGATCGGCGGGCGCGAGATTGATGGTGATGGGGGCGGAGGGCCAGCGCAGGGCGCTGTTGCCGATCGCGGTGAGCACGCGGTCGATGCTCTCGCGAACCGCCGTGTCCGGCAGCCCCACGAGCGAGAGCTTCAGCTCGCCCCGTTCCCGGGCATTGACCTCCACCTCGACGCCGAGCGCGTCGACGCCGTGGAGAGCACCGGAGTAAACCGAAACGTGGGCCATGGGCCGGCCAGCATGTCAGCAAACACCGCCGCTGGCAAGCGACTCTCGCCCTTTTCGTCGTCGCGCGAAGCGCTTTTGGACGCTCCTCCGTGTCAGCCCGCGGCCTTGCCGACGCGGCAGTCGCCGGAAAGCGAGGCGCCCTCCTCCATCTGGAGCGACACCGTGGTCACCGATCCGCTGATCTGAGCCGTCGTCGTGATGCGGCAGTGGCCGAATTTCCCGTTCCCGGAGACCTTGCCCTCGATCACGGCTCGATCCGCGGTGACGTCACCCTCGACATCGGCGTTTTTCCCGACGGTCAGGTTGCCCTTGGAATTGATGTTTCCCTTGATCGCACCGTCGAAAATGAGGTCCGAAGAACACGAGAGATTCCCCTCGATCCGAATGTCGTTGGAAAGATGACTGCTCACGATTGCTGTTTGATGTTTCGATTTCTGTGAAGGCCGTTAATGGCTGCGGATTTTAGCACGCTTGTAAAGAAAATTCTCCGATTTCCTCACGGAATTTCGACCCGCCGGCCCCCAAAAACGACGGAACCCAACAGGGTCGGGTCGGTGACCTAACCCTGTTGGGCCGGGGCTTTTGGGGGATGTCCGGTCCGGCGGCTCAGGAACCCGCCGGCCGGTCGGGAGCATCCGTCGGTGGCTTGAAATCTTTCACCAGCTTCGGCTTCCACAGTCGCAGGGTCTGCATCAGGACCTGGAATTCCTCCTCTGTGATGCCCAGCGGAACCGTGGCGCGGCCCGTGCTCAGGGGCAGGCTCAGGGCGTTCGGCGGCGGTCCCGGACGCGGGGGAGGCGGCGGCGACCCCGGGGCCTGCCCGGCCCGGCGCATCGCGGCTTCCACCCGCTCCCGCAGTTTTCGATCCCTCGGACGGGGTTCGTCGTCTTTCTCGTCGCGGCGCCGGGGTTTGTCGGGAAAGTCGGGTTCGATGTTCAGCTCCTCCAGCCGGGCATAGGCGCTGTTCGCCATGTAAACGCTCGCCGCCCGCGCGGCGCCGGTGTCGGTGAACCCGCGCAGCCGCAGCAGATCCACCAGCTCGTCCTCGGTCAGATGCCGCGCCCGTCGCCAGATCCGGCGAAACATCGGGGGCCACAAGGCCGCGCGACGAAAATCGGACAGTCGGTCGCCCGCCACCTCGGCACCGGCGTCGAGCAGGCGTCGGCCGAGGTCGGTGATGCGAAGGCCGGGCTGTTCGGGACCTTTGCCGGCGATGAGGTGATAGCCGCGCAACGCCGCGATGGTCTTGACCGCGCCGCCATGTTCGCTGGCGAATCCGAGCGCCTCCAACAGCGCGGGACGGGTGAAGGGTTGGCCGGACCGGATGGCACCGTCGATCTTGCGGAGGGCCGCGACGGCTTCGGAAAGCGGGATGAAGGGGAATTTGGGGCTTCTTTCTTTCATGGAAGCCAAAATAGATTCAATGACCTTCCGCGCAAGCTAAAAAGATGATATTAGCATTTTCTCGTTTTCTTTTTCGTTTTTTTCTCATTCGAATGTTGCCAACAGTTTCCGCGTCGTCGCAAGATTCCCCGTCCGGAGATTTTCATGAGATTTGGCCCTTCCCTCCGCAAGCTCGCCTTGGTGACGCTGGCCCTGATCGCCCATGGCGCGGCGGGAGGGTCCGCGGCTTTGGCCCAGTCCCCGAAGGAAGCCGCCCGCCCGGCGCCGTTGCGGATCGCGGTCTTTGTCGATCACGGAACCGGCGAGAGCCGGGAAAAGGTGATCGCCGCGCTCCGGGGCGGAACGGACGCGGAAGGGGCCATCGAAATCGTGCGGGTGAAGGCCGACGAGATTCGCGCCGGGAAATTGAAAGCGGACGGGATCTCGGTGCTGGTTCACCCGGGGGGAAGCGGCAGCAAGCAGGGCGAGGCGCTCGGGTCGGAAGGCCGGGAAGCGGTGAGAGACTTCGTGGCGGACGGCGGGGGCTACCTTGGCATCTGTGCCGGCGCCTATCTCGCGACCAACGACTACCCGTGGTCCCTGCGCCTGATCGACGCCCGCGTCGTGGACCGGCGCCACTGGGCGCGCGGCAAGGGACCGGTGGAAGTCGCCCTCTCGACGGACGGGCGGCGGTTTTTCGGCTGCAAAGACCCGGCCGTCACCCTCGAATACGCCCAGGGACCGCTGCTGGCTCATCGCGAGATTCCGGACGCCGCGACTCCCGCCTACGAAAGCCTCGGGGTGTTTCAAACCGAGATCGCCCGCAACGGCGCCCCCGCCGGCGTCATGGCGGGCACTTCCGCGATGGTGCGCGCGACATTTGGCAGGGGAAGGGTTTTCTGTTTTAGTCCCCACCCCGAGTTGACCGATGGCCGCGGCGGATTCCTCCGACTTGCGGCCCGCTGGACCGCCGGGGAAGCACCTGGCAAAACCCCGCAATCCGGAAAATGACGAAAAACTTCGAAGGAAAAGGCTTTTCGCTGCGTCTGGAGGACGACTACGTCGTGCTCGAGCTGAACGCCGGGCAGGACGAGCTGAACCGCGAGATGCTGGCCGAGGGGATCGCTTATCTTCAAAAGGAATACGACGGCCCCTTCGGCTGCATCTTTTGCCGGCCGGCGCCGATTTCCATCGACCTGGTGTCGGCCCGCCGCCTGCTCGCCGAAAACCTTCCGCGCCTCGTCGCCGCGGCGAATGTCTCGAACGACCGCACCACCCGCCGCAACGTCGACTACGAGAAAACGGTGATCGATCTTTTCCCGATCGAAACCTTCGGCCGCATCGAGGAGGCGAAGGACTGGGTCTCCGCCGTGGTCCGGAAAAGTCGGAGCCATTCCTGAGACGGAGTAAAATCGAGCTTCTCTCTCCGATGAACCCTCCTCGGCGTCGGCCGCCTCCCCTGCCCCGCGATCGCCAGCCCCGGCCCACCGGTGACGCCACCGGCGGCATCATTCCCTACAAGAATCCTCAAGCACTGTCCGCTTACTACTTCTCCGTGTTTTCGCTGATCCCGTGCCTGGGTTTTCCGCTCGGCATCGTCGCGATCGTTCTCGGCATCCTGGGGCTGAAGGCTCGGAAGCGGAATCCGCAGATTCGCGGCGCCGCCCACGCCTGGGTCGGGATCGTCCTCGGTGGCCTGGTGATCGCCGCCCACCTCGCCTTTTTCCTCGCGGGAGGCTTGAATAAAATCGGCGGGTTGGGCGATTAGGAGGTGTGGACAAATTGGCGGGCGGTTCGGCGCGAGTCCATTTTTCGTCCGGCAAGGCGCGCCGAACGTCGTTGGGCCACCCCAATCGAGTGAGGCGGAACGCGGGCGGGCGGAAAATGGGCCGCGTTCGCCGAATGCTCGCCGCTGGCGGGGCTGGTTTTCTCCCCTTATTTCATTCCATTCGAGCCGCTTGGGAATTTGTCCGCACAACCTATTGCGGCACCGCCTTCCCGAGCCGCGCCCGGCTTTCGTCCGAAAGATCCGCGATCGGGTAACGATATTCCTTTCCATCCTCCGTTTTCAGGACGGCGATCGCGCCCTCCACGCGGACCAGCTCGGCCCGGATGGAGCGGCCCTGGCGATTGGTCCATGTCCGCATCGCGGGGGCCGCCGACGCGTCACCCGCCGGCTCTCCGGCTTCCGCTTTCACGGCCAATTCCTCGCGGAGTTTCGCCGCCGTGTCAGGCGGCAGGTCGAGCAGGAGATCCTCGATGTTTTCGGGCATGGTGCCGGTCTTGCCCTTGTCGCCATTGATCGGGGCGCCCTCGGTGATCCATTGCATGACCAGGCGGAGTTCGTCGAGATTCAGGCGCTCGCCCTTGCCTTTCGGCGGCATGACTTCCTTCGCGTCCGAAGGGCGGAAAAGAGTCACGAACAGGTAGCTCTCATCCCAGTTGCCCGGGATGACGACGTCGTTCTTGGAAAAACGGCTCTGGAAATGCTTCGGGTCGTCGAATTTCAGGCCGCCCTTCACTTTTTCGGCCTTCGTGCTGTGGCAGTCGGCGCATTTCGCCATCAGGACGGGCATGACGTCCTTTTCGTAGTCGAGAGCGCGGGCTGAAGGGGCGTGGGCGGAGACGAGCGCCACCACCAATAAAGTGAAACGACGAAATATCCTCCCCGCCGGCCGGAGCCGCATCATCCTGCGGACACTGGGACGAAAGGAGGCCGGAGCGGTCATCGATCGGTGGCCGAAACCCGCGTCGACTTGGAGACGAGTTCGTCGAATTGCTTGCGAAAGATATGATAGTCGGCGGTTTCCCCCGCCTGGCCTGGAGCGAAATAGAAGCAATCGTGGGCATCCGTCGATTCGGGGGGGTGATCCCTCTCGATCCACAATTGATCGGGTTCGTCCGCCGCGACGTGATGTTCCCGTATCCAGCGTTTGAGCAGAACACGCTCCTGATCGGTGTACACCTCCTCGCTCCGTGCTTTGACAAATACCCGGAAATTCTCGGGAAATTCGGCCAGGAAATCCTTCAAAACACTCAGGGCCGATTCCGACGGGTCCTGGAGGAAATAATCCACCAAGCATGGTTTCAAGAGCCAGCTTCGCAGTGCCGATGTCCACGCACCTTCGTAAACAGGAGCGAAATTGGGGCCACCGTATCCAACGATTCTAATCCGGCTTTTGCTTGCGATCAGGTGTTTGGCAAAGCGGGGCACCAAGTGGCTGGCGATGTTGGCGGTCTCCAGATGCTCGCCACCAAAAACCTCGGGACGAATCACCATTCGAAAGGGTGGAAACTCGTCCGCCAGAAAGCATTGGCCGTTGTCTTCGCGCATTGCGAACAGGTAATGTAGAATTTTGTCGTTAAAGTGTCAATCGCGCTCTTCGGGCGCCGGCCTCGCTTTGCTCGTCCTTCAAGGCACCAGCCGAATATCTTCAACGACCCCGAAGCTATCGCCGTCGACACAAACAACGGTATGCGTTTCGGGAGAACCGTCAAGCGTCTCGATATTCATTCGAATCCCTTGACATTCAATATTTCGTGACCGAATGCACCGAATCGCGATGTTGTCCAGAAACTCGTAATAATCCCGCCCTTCCAACCCCAGCATTCGCAACCACTGAACCTGCTCCGAGTCTGCGGCGTTCACCAAATAGCGTCCGATCGCGTTACGGGTCCTGACAAACGCTTTCTGGTTCTCCGGGCATTCGAAGTCCGCCACCCTTTCGAATTTCAAACGCGCCAAAAGAATCCCCACGGGCGAATGCCCCCTCATTTTTTCGGCAAATGTTTTCGCGAGTTCCGCGGCCGAATGGCGATCCGTCTGATTCTTATCGTAGAAATAAGCGCCCACTCCCAATCTCAACGTCGAATCCTCGTTCACGTTGAATTTCGCGGTCGCGACGATTTTTTCGGCGGCGTTGGCCGAAGTTCCGTGAAACCCTTCAATCTCCGTAGCCGTCAAGATTATCGGCTCATTCAGAATGGGTTCGAACAGTTCCAAAAGACTCATCAAAATGAAATCGAGGACAAAAAACCTAATTCAAGTTTTGTCAAAGCATTGTGGGTTCGGCGACCGCGGCCCGGTTGACATCCGGGAACTCGATTGACCCCGCCGCCATCGCGCCGTAAAAGCTCATCCATGTCCGCCGCCCCAGACCGCGCCATCCGCGTCGACGACGTCGCGCTGTTTTTCCTGCCCGTGGAAATGCGGGTGCCGCTGAAATTCGGCAACCAGGTGCTCAGCTCGGTCACCTGCGCCCGGGCGCGGGTGCGCGTCTCCGGCGCCGGCGGGAAAACCGCCACCGGCTGGGGCGAAACGCCGCTCTCGGTCGGCTGGGTGTGGCCGGCGGCGCTCGACTACGAATTGCGTCACCAGGCGATGAAGGATTTCACGATCCGCGTCGCGCAAGCCTTCGCGGACTTTGGCGAAAGCGGGCACGCCTTCGAAATCGGGCACACTTTTGTCGAGGAAAGGCTGGAGGACCTCCGGACCGACTTCAACACCGACCGCGCGCCCGCCGAGCATCTCCCGCATCTCGCGGCTCTGGTGTGCTTTTCGCTGCTCGACATCGCGGCCCACGACGCCTTCGGCAATCTGCACGGCCTGCCCGTTTACCGGACCTACGGCCCGGAATTCCTGACCCATGACCTCAGTCACTACCTGGAGGCCGCCGCCGACGCGGGGGATCGCGTCTCTTTCGCGGGAAAATATCCGGCCGACTTTCTCGATGCGAAACCGCCGACCCGGCTCCCGGTCTGGCACCTCGTCGGCGGGCTCGATCCCCTGTCTCCCGAGGAACTCACCGGCTCCGAGCCGGACGACGGCTACCCGGTGCTGCTGCGCGACTGGATTCGCGCCGACGGCCTGGACTGCCTCAAGATCAAGCTCCGTGGAAACGACCGCGACTGGGACTATGCCCGGCTCCGGGCCATCGGGGAAATCGCGGAGGAAGAGGGTGTCGATTGGCTGACGACCGACTTCAACTGCACCGTGACCGACCCCGAATACGTCAACGGCATCCTCGACGAGCTGAAGACCGACGCCCCGCGGGCCTACCAGCGGATTCTCTACGTCGAGCAGCCCTTTCCCTACGACCTCGAGGCCAACCGCATCGATGTTCACAGCGTCTCGGCGCGCAAGCCGCTCTTCATGGACGAGAGCGCGCATGACTGGCGCTTTGTCCGGATGGGTCGCGAACTCGGCTGGACCGGTGTCGCGCTGAAGACCTGCAAGACCCAGACCGGCGCCCTGCTGAGCCTCTGCTGGGCCAAGGCGCACGGCATGACCCTGATGGTGCAGGACCTGACCAATCCCATGCTCGCCCAGATCCCGCATTTCCTGCTCGCCGCGCATGCCGGAACCATCATGGGCGTCGAAAGCAACGCCATGCAGTTCTACCCCGCCGCCAGTTTGCCCGAGCAAGCGGTCCATCCCGGCCTGTTTCGGAGGCAACAGGGTTGGCTCGACGGGTCAACCCTGTTGGGTCAAAGCGGTTTCGGCTATCGGGCGGACGAAATCGCGCGCGCGCTGCCGGAGCCGGTGTTCGGCGGTCTTTGACAGGATTGACAGGATTTTTTCGATTTATTCATTCGTTTAACCCTGAAGTAAAGTAAAGAGCGGGCGTCCGTACTACGGGCAAATTCAGAATAATCTTGTTAATCCTGTCAAAAAGACGATGGCCGAACCGAAACTCATCCTGCTCATGGGCCCGTCGGGATGCGGGAAGTCGACGGTCGGGCCCTTGCTCGCGGCGCGGATCGCCGGGATCTACCTCGAGGGTGACGACTTTCATCCGCCCGAGAACAAGGCCCGGATGGGCGCCGGCATTCCACTCCGCGACGAGGATCGCTGGCCGTGGTTCGCCAATCTGCGCGCCGCCATCGACGCGGCTTTCGCGGAAAATCCGGAGCGCCCCGTGGTGGCGTCCTGCTCGGCCCTGAAGCGCGCCTATCGCGAGGCGCTGCTGCGGGGTGGCCGTGAACACGACGCCCGCCTCGTTTTCCTGCGCGGCGCGAAGGATTTGATCGCCTCGCGCCTCGGCGACCGGGTCCACGAATACATGCCCGCCACTCTGCTCGACAGCCAATTCGCGACGCTTGAGGAACCGGGAGACGACGAAAACGCCCTCGTCATCGACATCGGCCCGACCCCGGAGACGCTCGCAAAAGAACTCGCGTCGGCCCTCGGTTTTTGAGAGGCTGCGCGGGTGAAGCAGCCGATCCCTTCCCCGCCCAGGCTCTCCCGTCGCCGAGCGCTCGCGCTCGGGTGGAAATCCGGTCTCGTGACGGTGACAGCGGTGGCGATCCACCCGCGGCCGGCTTCTTCCAGCGCCGCCGCCGGGGACCGCCCCGGAACCTGGCCGGAGTTCTCCTTCCTCGTGGTCAGCGACACTCATCTCGGCCGGAACGACACGGTCGCCGCCGAGAAACAATGGGAAAAAACCGCCGCCGAACTCGCGCGGGCGGAGGGCGATTTCATCCTCCATCTCGGGGACGTGGTCGATGGCCGGCGCGAAGCCCAATATCCGCACTACCGCCGCATTCGCGACACCATCGGAAAACCCGTGTTCGAGATCCCCGGCAATCACGATCCGGAGACGGCCTTCGAAACCCACCTCGGGCTCGCGTCCGCGGATCGCTCCTTCGCCCACGGCGGCGTCCGGTTCGTTCTTTTCAACAATTCGCGCCCCGATTCGCACGAGGGTTTTGTGACCGCCGATCAGCTCGCCTGGCTCGAAACCGAATGCGGCGCGGCGGCCGAAAAGGACGAGTGGCTTGTCTTTGCCGCCCACGTTCCCTTTCACACGAACAAGCCGCCCGACCGGGCCTGGTATGTGAAACCGGAGAATGGTCAGACCGCCTTTTACGAGTTGGTGGAGCGTCACCGGGCGCGTTGCCTGGCGATGTTTCACGGACATTTCCACAACGGCGTGCGGGGATGGGACGACCGCGCCCCGCTGCACGAGGTGCTGTTTCCCTCGGCGCTTTACAATCAGGACCGCGGTCTGGCGGCGAAAAAGGCGCCCGGCTACAATCTTCCCGAATTTCGGCCCGCCCACACGTCGGCCACTTTCGCCGGCGGATCGCTCACCCTGACCGTGCGCCCGACCGGCGAGACCGGAGTCGAAGGAACGGAGAAACGGCTGCCCTATTCGGCGGGCTGATGCCTCGCCTCACCGATTCGTCGCGCGGCGCTGTTCATCGGACGGGCCGTTCGCCTGAGCCAGGGTCAGGGCCGTCGTCGGCGCCGGAACGGCGGGAGCCGGGTCGCCCCCTTCACGGATGGAGGCGAGCTGCGGCGGCGGCGGCGCGTTTTCCTGGATGCGCAGGTAGTGCCGCTGAACGCGGGATTTGAACCAGTTCCAGGTCGCGCCCGGCTTTCCATCCTCAAGCAGGAAATGGGGGCAGTCCTTGTTGGGCGTTTTGTATCCCGCGCGCGGCCAGTGGTAATGCGGCACCACGTTTTGCAACGGGATCTGGTGGTGATACATCAGCGAGGCGGTCAACTCGGCCGTCCGGTCGATCGTTTTCGCGAGGTCATTGCCCTTGTGCTCGCACATTTCGATGCCGATCGAGTAGCGGTTGCCCGGCCCGTCGAAATCGGCGTGCTCGCCACGCTCGTTGGTGGGGATGTGCTGGATGACGACATCGTCCTGCACCGTGAAATGCCAGCAGAGATAACCGCAGACCCCGCCGCGCAGCGCGCCGCGCTTCAGCGCCTTGGCATGGGCGTAGGCGTCGCCGGTGTAGTTCTGCGTGCTGTGAATGGTGATGTAACGCGGCTGCATGGGCCGGTTCCAACGGCGGCCATAGCTGCCCTTGCCGATTAGGTCGGACTTCACGCGCACGAGGCCATCGAGCTGCTGGGGCGAGAGCGGCGTGTTGGGAACGGGGCCCAACTGGCCCTCCCACGAAAGACCGCGCCGGGACACGGTGTTGCAGGACATCGCCAGGATCACGGCAAACGCGAGCGTGACCAGCGGCAGCGCGCGGACGGAAATCGAAAGGGTCCTTTTCACGGGAAAAATTCGGAAAAGCACGGGTCTTGTGTTTCGAAAGCGGGGGTCGAGCCCGAAAGAACGGGCGACGAAGAAGATACGCCCGTTCCGGCCGATTGAAAGGACGACATTGCGTCCGCCTCAGGCCTTCACCGCCTCCGGAAACTCAGGGCACATCGCCGATCACGGGAATTCCGCTTCCGGCGAATGAAAAAAACGCATCCGCCCGTCGAGTTCGCGCCACCATACCTTCGCCGCGCCCGAAGCGAAACAGAGAGCCGTTTTTTCACGCATCTCGGGCGTCGAATTCGAGGGGGACAAGACTTCCGCTCACAGAGAGAGAGAGTATCGGTTTCGACCGGCGGCGTCGATTCAGGCTTCGTTCCCCAGCAGATAGCGCGCCGCCTGTTCGACATCCTTGTCACCGCGGCCGGAGAGGTTGACGACGATGATTTGATCCCCGCCCATGGCGGGAGCGACCTTGCGCACCTCGGCGAGGGCGTGGCTGCTTTCCAGCGCGGGAATGATGCCCTCGCACTCGCAGAGTTCGCGAAAGGCCGCGAGCGCCTCGTCGTCGGTGGCGTAGGTGTAGTCCACCCGGCCGTGTGCCTGCAAATAGGCGTGCTCGGGACCGACCGCAGCATAGTCGAGCCCGGCGGAGACGGAATGGGTCAGCTCGATCTGGCCGTCGTCGTCGGCGAGCAGCCACGTTTTCGTCCCCTGGAGAACCCCCAGCTTCCCGCCCTGGAATCGCGCCGCGTGCTCGCCGTGCCGAATGCCGTGACCCCCGGCCTCGACCCCGGTCATTTTCACGCCCTCGTCGTCCAGAAAGGGATGGAAAAGCCCGATCGAGTTGCTGCCGCCGCCGACACAGGCGATCAACAGGTCGGGCAAACGCTCCTCGCGCTCCAGAATCTGGCGCCGCGCTTCGCGGCCGATGCAGCGGTGAAAATCCCGCACCATCATCGGATACGGATGCGGCCCCAGCGCGCTGCCGAGAATGTAGTGCGTCGTCCGGACATTCGTCACCCAGTCGCGGAGAGCCTCGTTGACCGCCTCCTTGAGCGTTTTCTGGCCGGCCTCGACGCCGCGGACCTCGGCGCCGAGCAGGCGCATGCGAACGACATTCAGGTGCTGGCGCGCCATGTCCACCGCCCCCATGTAAACGACGCATTCGCAGCCGAATCGCGCCGCCACCGTCGCCGTCGCCACCCCGTGCTGGCCCGCGCCGGTCTCGGCGATGACGCGGTTCTTGCCGAGCCGTTTCGCCAGCAGGATCTGGCCGAGCGCGTTGTTGATCTTGTGCGCGCCGGTGTGGAGCAAATCCTCCCGCTTCAGATAAATCCGCGCGCCGCCGAGTTTTTCGGTCCAGCGCTCCGCGAAATAGAGCGGCGTCGCGCGACCGACGTATTCGGCGAGGAGGCGGTCCAGCTCGGCCTGGAAGGCGGGGTCCCGCCGGGCGCGCTCGTATTCGGCCGTCAATTCGTCCAGCGCGGCCACCAGAGTCTCGGGCACGAAACGCCCGCCGAAAGTGCCAAAATGACCGCTTTCGTCCGGGACCGTCTGGAGGGGAATCCGCGTCTCGCTCATCGTCCCGGAATGAACCACGGAAGCGCGGAAAGACACGGAAAATTCAGGCTTTTTGCCGCGCGAGAATCGTCTCCACCGCCCGCCGATAGGGCGAGGGCATGGCGATGGCGGGGACTTCGGTTTGGAGATCGAACCAGGCCAGTTCTCCCTCGGACTCAACAGGGTTGGGTCCCGCACTCAACCCTGTTGGGTCGCCGGCCCAACCCTGTACGATCAGGTCGACCCGGTGATGCGTGATGCTGTATTTCGTCTCCAACATCACCGGCGGGGCCTCGCCGGCAAAGTCCTCGGGCAGGGCGGGAAGTTTCCACAATCCCCGGCGCCGCGAGCCGCTCTCGCGCTCGAGCAACAGTCTCCCGTCCCGCACGGCGAAGAGAACCCGCTCGGTCACGAAGACGGTTTTCGGCCCGCCGTTTTTGATCGGCAGGGCGGCGGGGTCGGTGGCGGCGCACCAGTCCGCGACCGGGCAGGCGAGGCAGGCGGGCGAGGTCCGGAGGCAGACGCGCTGGCCGAGTTCCATCAGGCCGGCGTTGTACTCCCGGGGCCGGTTTTCGGGCACCAGGCGCTCGGCCCATTCCCAGAACCGCTTTTGCGCGGCCGGGGTGTCGACCGCTTCGCGGAAGTCGAACAGCCGGGCGAAGACGCGAACCACGTTCCCGTCCACCACGGCGGCGGCCCGACCGAAGGCGATGCTGGCGATGGCGCCGGCGGTGTAGCGTCCGACTCCGGGCAGGGCGCGGATTTTGTCCAACTCGCCGGGAAAACTTCCGCCGTGCTCCTCGATCAGGGCGCGGGCGGCCTTTTGCAGGTTGCGGGCGCGGTTGTAGTAGCCGAGGCCTTCCCAACACTTCAGCACCTCCGGCTCGGCCGCGGCGGCGAGCGCGGCGGGATCGGGAAAGCGCTCCAGCCAGCGGGTGAAATAGCCGCGCTCCAGGACGGTGGCGACCTGGGTCTGCTGGAGCATGATCTCGGAGACGAGGATGGCGTAGGGATCCGCGGTTTGCCGCCAGGGCAGGTCGTGGCGCCCGGTTTCGACGAACCACTCGACCACCGCGCCGGCAAAGCCGTCTCCGGCGAAGGGATCGCGGGTCTGGGGCGCTTTGAGCATGATTTTTCGGTTTCCTTTGGCGGTGGGGCGGGAATGATAGCGGCCGGATGTCGAAACCGCTCAACAGTTATACGGCCCCGATCGGGGAATTGCAGGCGCATCGTTTGCGGGAACTGCTGGAGGAGCGGGGTTTTGCCTTCGAACCGAAGCCGTATTCGCTGTTTTCCGCGAAGAAGGGCAAGCTCAATGTCACCGTTTACGAAAAGGGTCCCAAGGTGCTCGTGCAGGGCAAGGAAACGGAGGAATTCGTGACTTTCACGCTGGAGCCGGAAATTCTGGGCGAGGCGAAGCTCGGGTACGAGGAGGAACTGAACCCGGAAATGTTCGAGCCGCACCTCGGGGTGGACGAGAGCGGGAAGGGCGACTTTTTCGGGCCCCTGACCGTGGCCGGGGTGTTCGTCGACCGGGCCGCGGCCCGGGCCCTGCTCGACGCCGGGATCACGGACAGCAAAAAGATCGGGTCCGACGCGAAGATCCGCGAGCTGGCGAAAATCGTCCGCGAGACGCCCGGCACCGTCTGCGAGGTGATCCGGATCGGGCCGCGGCGCTACAACGAAATGTACGAGAGCATCGGCAATCTGAACCGGCTGCTGGCCTGGGGCCACGCGAAGATCATTGAAAACGTGCTGGAACGCCGGCCGGACTGTCCGCGGGCGCTGAGCGACCAGTTCGCCAACCCGCGGGTGCTGGAGCGGGCGCTGCGGGATCGGGGAAAAAGCATCGAGCTTCAACAGCGCACGAAGGCCGAATCGGACGTGGCGGTGGCGGCGGCGTCAATCCTGGCCCGCGAGGGCTTTATCGACTGGATGCGCGACGCCTCGGAGGCGGTGGGTCTTTCCCTGCCGAAAGGAGCTTCCGCCCAGGTGAAGCAGGCGGGCCGGCGGATCGTGGAGCGTTTCGGCCGGGAAAAGCTGCGGGAGCTTTCGAAGTTGCATTTTAAGACGGCGGGGGAGATTATTTCCGGAAATTAAAGGAACCAACGCTTGCCGCCGAGCGTAAGAAAGTACCGGTTGCGCCGCAACCGAACCAGTCGATGATATTTCCTCGACGGGCGACTTTGGCTCGCTTTCTGCTTAATTACAGGGTTTTTCCCGAGCAATTGCCGGAATAGCCTTAGCCAAATGGGAGCCGAATCACCCGTCCTTTTCCCTTCCCTTCAAATCCCTAACCGAAACAGACCCTACCCATGCCTACCATCACCAAGAGAGATCTGGTCGTTCGGATCAGCAATGAGACCGGAATGACCCAGCAACAGGTCTTCGATGTCCTGCAACATTTCATCGACGACGCCACCGCCTGCCTGGCCCAGGGCGACGAAGTCGTTCTGCGAAACTTCGGAACCTTCCAGGTGAAACGGACCGAGCCGAAAATCGGCCGCAACCCGAACAAGCCCGAAATCGCGGTGCCGATTCCCGCCCGCGCCGTGGTGAAATTCAAGCCCGGCAAGGAGCTGAAGGAACGGGTCGCCAAGGTCCTTCCCAAGCTCAAGGGCTGAGCCGCGAAACGGCGAACGCCGCGAGACGACGCGCATCCCCCGGCCGCAGGATTCCCTGCTCGCCGGCGCGGCGCCGCGCGTCCCGGCGGCGTTCGGGTAACTGACCGGGCTGAATCTCCCCGACCCGGCCGAGAAATCCCTCCCGCCAGACCCAGGCCGACTTCCGGCAGGGCCCGACCATGAGCGGGTCGGTCCAGGTGTGCAGCGACAGCAGGCGATCGGTCAGGGCCGCCGCGAGATGCATCGGGCCGCTGTCCACGCTCACGATCCAGCCCGCGCGCCGCATCAGCCAGACCAGTTGGAGCAGGCTGGTACGGCCCCGCAGATCGGTGACGTTTCCGGGCGGGGGTTGGCCGCTGTCGCTTCCGTCTCCGGCGGCGCCGACGATGACGACCGGCACCTTGTCCGTCGCCTCGCAAAAATCGCGTATCTCGCCCCACGAGAGCGATTTGCCCGCGCCCCGGGAAGTGGGGTGCAGCAGGATCCAGGGGCGATCGTCCGGCCCGGGCAGTCCGGGCACCGGATCGCCCTCGGGCAGCGGAAACTCCGCCGGTCCGGAGATCGCCGCGCCCGCCGCCGCCGCCAGGGCGAGATAGCGATCCACGGCGTGGGTGCGATCCCAGCCCGGAACCACCACCCGGCGGTGATAGAACAGGGGCGCGCCTTCGCGGGCCCGCGCGAAGCCGACCCGGACCCGGGCATTCGACGCGCGGGCCATGAGGGCGCTGCGCAGCAGTCCCTGAAAGTCGATCGCCACGTCGGGAGCCAGGGGCGCGAGCGTCTCCCGGGCCCAGCGGCGCGCCTTTCCCCAGTCGCGCCAGCCGCGCCACTCCCGGCGCGGGCATTCGAGGGTTTCGACCAGGGCGGGATTTCCCCGCAGGAGCGGCGCCCATTCGGTGTTGACCACCCAGCGGAGCCTCAGCTCGGGAAACGACCGATGAAGCGCCGCGACCGCCGGGAGGGTGTGAATGACATCGCCGAAGGAACTCGGCTTGATCACGAGGGCTTCCCGGGCTCCGGCGAGGTCGGACATTTCCTGAGGAACGGCGGTCGCCACGCGTCGCGTCGGGCCGTCACTTGCCGACGGCGAGCCGGTTGGCGAGCATTTCCGGCAGCCCGGCGTCGAGGATCTTTCGCTGGGCGGTGGCCAGGTCGTATTCGAGCCGGTGGACGGCCACGCGCTGGTTCTCGACGTCGTAGGTCGCATAGGAAGACCGCCAGTCGCCGTCGCGGGGCTGGCCGACGCTGCCGACATTGATGAAATATTTCCGTCCCAGCTCGATGGGGGTCGAGAAATCCTCCAGCCCCTCGACGCTCGATCCCTTGATGTAGATGCGGGGCGTGTGGGTGTGGCCGTAAAAACAGACGGGGGTGAACTGGTAGCTGAAGCTCGCCATGGCGTCGAACTTGTTCGTCACATATCCCCAGTTTCCGGGCGTGTCGAGGGTGGCGTGAACGATGGTGAAGTCGCGAACCTGGCGCACGAGCTTGAGATTCATCAGCCATTCGCGGTTCTCGGCCGTGAGCTGCCGGCGCGTCCACTCGAGCGCGTGCTTCGCCAGGGGATTGAGTCCCTCCAGCGGCGAGTCGAGCGCGGCCTCCTCGTCGTGATTGCCCCGCACCACGGGGCACCCGAGATTCTGGACAAACTCGAGGCACTCCCTGGGATTGGCGTTGTAACCGACAATGTCACCGATGCAGACAAAATCGGTGCAGTCACGGTTGGCGGCGTCGAGCATCACGGCCTCGAGCGCTTCGAGGTTCGCGTGGATGTCTCCGAAAATGGCGTACTTCATCCGGTGGGTGTTTCGGGATCGGGGGAGGCAGGCTCGCGGAGGGCGATTCCATCGTCTTTTTCTCCAACCGGGGCGCTGGTTTCGGAGACGTTTTGGAAAAAGGTCCGGGGGCCAAAGAAACCATAACCCGGCCATTCCGCAACGGTGGGGTGGCCCTTTTTTGGCGGGATCAGCGGGGCGGATAGGGATCGGGAATCCGCTGGCCGGGGGGGATGCCGAGTTTCGTTTCGAGATCTTTCACAGTGATGATCAGGCTGGGCGAATGATGCCGTTCGGCCTCGTCGTACAGACCCTTCAGATAATCGTAGGCTTCCTGTTCTTTTCCCGGACACCTCGCGAGCTGGTAGCCGTAAAAGCGGCGCACGAACTCCAGCGCCCCCTCGCAGCCCATCGCCAGCCGGTATTGCTCGGCGGCGCGACAGGGATCGGCGAGCTTGTCCTTGTCGCCGTAAACCCGGGCCAGTTCGTTGTGCAGTTTCCAGGAATCCGGCAGCGCGCGAATGCCCTCCTCCAGCTTCGCGGCGCCTTTCAACACCCAGTCCCGCGCCAGCACCGTCTCGCGCATGGTCTGGGGCAACGCATCGTTGATGTAAAAGGAGGCCGCGGCGTTCGTGTGCAGATGCCAGGCGGCGATGATCCAGGCGTCCTCGTCCTCGGGGGTGAGCTGGTTGACG
Source organism: Akkermansiaceae bacterium (assembly GCA_024233085.1). GTDB lineage: Bacteria > Verrucomicrobiota > Verrucomicrobiia > Verrucomicrobiales > DEV007 > JAEUHH01. The sequence goes on along the minus strand of JACKQC010000002.1, from coordinate 616,417 downwards.
ATGTTGTAGTCCCGCTCGACGGTGTCCCACTCGCGATACTCCCACGCGTCGTAGGCATGAAGCGTCGTGTAAAAGGCCACCAGCGGTCGCAGCCCCCCCAGCACGGCGAAAAAGGCCTGATACCCGATCTGGTCGGCCAGCTTGAGGGTCGGCGGCGGCGTCAGTAGCCCCGTCTCCGTCAGCCGCCGGTCGAGTCCGGCTTCCCAACCCGTCCGGACGAGCCCGAACACGATCAACATCGCCAGCGCGCCCGCGGTTTTCCGGATCCTTCGTTTCATGGCGCCGTCGCGGAGATTCAGAATTCCTTGTCGATGAAAAGGTAGAGCCCGATCATCGTGTAAACGGCGGCGTAGAGCACCGAGAGCCCGGTCATTTCCGCCAGCGCCGTCAGGGCCACGGGTTGTCCGCCCACGATGTTTTCCACGATGTTGAATAGGCGCAGGTCGGGAAAGATCAGCTCGACGGGCTTGAGAAAGACTTTCGCCAGGGCGCCCTCGCCCAGGGCCGAACTCCAGTAGCTCACGGCCATCTTGTGAAAGTGTCCGATGATGAAAACGATCACCCCCACGATGATGGTGAACAGCGAACTCGAGGCGAAGGTCGAGATCAGCAGGGTGAACGAGGTCACCACCAGCGCCTTCAGAAAGATCGCCCAGAGCGCGGAGAGCAGCCCCCAACTGACGCCCTGCTCGGCAACCATCCGCAGGCGCGTCTGTATCTCCGCTTCGGTGAAGTTGCTGTGCGCCTTCATGTCCGCGTAGGCGTCGGCGAGCGCGATCTTTTCCTGCACCCAGAGCACGCCGGTGAACAGCGCCTGCATCGCCAGCAGCGCGATCGCGATGGTCAGCATGACCCCGCCCAGTTTCCCGAGCAGATACTCCAGCCGCGGCACCGGTTTCGACAGGATGGTGTAGAGCGTCCGGTCCTCCAGGTCGCGCGGCAACAGCATCGCCGTCGCCGCGATCGCGAACAGCCAGGAAAAAACGGACATCGCGCCAAAGGCGGTGTTCTTGATGACGCGCAACTTCTGCTCGGCCGTGTAAAGCAAGTCGAGATTTCCCACCGCCACCACCACCAGGGCGAAGACGATGAGGAAATAGAACGTCTTCATCCGCACCAGTTGCGTGAAGGTGCTCGTCGCCAGGGTCCAGATCCGGCCAAGGGAAAACGACGGCGCCCTCAGCGGTCCCCGACCGCCGGCGGAGGGTTGTCCGGAATGGGTTGTCGACGTCTCGCTCATTCTCTGAATCGATTTTTTGCGGCCATTTCGGCGATCATTTCCCCTCATTTTCCTTGGTGCCCACCAGGTCGAGGAACAGCCGCTCCAGCGTCGTGCGCGGATGCCCGCTCCGCCGCCACACGGCGCCGCCGCCCTCCTTCTCGACCAGCTCGCGCACGCGGGCGAGCAGCTCGGGAGACGCGCCCTCCAGCACGATCTCGGTCTGGTCCTCCACCGCGATCAGATCGTGCAGCCGACCCTCCCTCCGCATGCGCCCGTGGGCGATGATCCCCACGCGATCGCAGACCTCCTGCACCTGCTCGAGGAGATGGGAACAAAGAAACACCGAGATGCCGTCCTCCTTCAATTTCAGGATGAGGTCGCGAATCTTCCGCGACCCGATCGGATCGACCCCCGCCGTCGGTTCGTCGAGCACCACCAGCCGCGGCCGCTGAATCAATGCCTGCGCCAGGCCGATGCGCTGGAGCATTCCCTTCGAATAGCCCGCCAGCCGCCGGTCTTTCGCCCCCTCCAGATCGACCAGCGCCAGCATCTCCGCCGCCCGTTCCTTCAAATCGCGCCCGCGCAATCCGCAGAGCTTTCCGTAAAAGCGCAAAGTCTCCTCCCCCGTCAGGTGCCGGTAGAAATAAGGGTTCTCCGGCAGGAACCCGATCGCGTTCCGGCTGCGGAAATCGCCGCTGTCGATGCCGAAGACCTTCGTCGTGCCCTTCGACGGCGCCATCAGGCCCAGCACCACCTTCATGGTGGTCGATTTCCCCGACCCGTTCGGCCCGATCAACCCGTAAACCTCGCCCGCGTTCACCGTCAGCGAGAGATCCTCCACCGCCACGACATACTGCTTCCGCAGCGACAGCGCGAAGACTTTGGTCAAATTCCGAACTTCAACCGCCGCCGTGTCGCTCATGGATGGATGTGAATGCAAAGAAGTTTCCGCCTTTTCCGCCCGCGCCGCCCGCCGCCTAACGGATCGAGAATCCCGTCACGTCGTCCAGCGGCGGGATGGCCCGCTCCTCCTGTTCCTGAATGTGGTGGCCCAGCGGACTGTCGTGAATCTCGTCGATGAATTCCCGGAGTTCCTCCTCGTCACCCTGCACCCGCATCTCCACCCGGCCGTCCTCGAGATTGCGCACCCAGCCGATGACATCGAAGCCCATCGCGAGCCGCTTCGTGCTGTAGCGAAAGCCGACCCCCTGCACGCGCCCGGAAAAAAGATACTGCTTGGCGAGAATCATCCGTCGCGAATCGTAGCCCCGGCGAACCGGATGCGCCACTCCCAAAGGGGTGTGATTGAAATTGGCGGTCATTTTTGAAATTCTCGACGATTTTCTTGTAGGTCGTTGGCGGGATCGGTAAACGCCAACGGCGTTTTGGAGGGAAGCCCGGGGTTGGAACAACCCCGGGAATTGATGGCGATATCTTGCCAACCCTGAATGGGTTGCGCGGGTGGAGGAAGAGGCGCCGTCGCGATTCCGCAACCTCTTCGGGGTTGGTGGCGTGTGAGTCATCCGTTCCCGGGGCTGCACCAACCCCGGGCATTCCCACGGAATGCCCTTGGCCTTCTCCCAAATTCGGTTTGTTGACCGCCACTTTCATTCACACCCCTCCCAAAGGCGCGTTTTGTGTTTTCTGCTTCTACGGTTGTGCCGGCCCCGGCGCGGTCGCCTCGCCCAGACGGCGGCGCAGTTCCGCGTTTTCCGCCCGCAGCGCGTCCAGTTGATCCTGCAAATCCACGATGAGCCGCTCCTCCTGCGTCAGGTCGTCGCCCCGCGCCACCCGCTTCCAGTGGACCCCGTAGAGCCAGCCCGACCCCGCCAGGGCGGCGAGCACCAGAAAGGCCAGCACCAGTTTCGGAGAATTCACGGATTTCTCGCGCCGTGGCGGTCGCCCGGCGGACCCTTCAATTCTTTTCCTTGTTCTTCCCCCCGCCGAACAGCTTGAAAAGGCCCCGCTTCGGTTTTTCCGGCTCGGCTCCGCTGGCGGCGGTCTGGGCGGGTCTTTCCTCCGCCTGTTCGAGGAATTCCTGGTAATTCCGCCGCGCCACCTCCTGATTGACCGCGCCGTCCTCGCGGGTGATGACCAGGCGCATGTCCGCCGGCACCTTCGCCAGATCGTCGATCACCTTCAGCTTCGGCCCGGCGGGCCCGTATTCCTGAATCCGCTGCCGCAGCACATTTCCGTGGGTGTCGAAAATCACCTCTTCCCTGAACCGGCCCAGCCGGTCGTAGGAAAGCACGCCCCGAAATCGCAGCTCGTCGTGATGGTCGTAGATCATGACCTCCTCCGGACGCCCCGAGGCGCTGCAGCTGATGATCCGTTTCCACAGCCGCACCCCGTTCGGACTCATGGTGTATTGCGCCAGCAGATTGGAATCGTTCTCCACCTTCCGAGTCTGGGTGTAGGTGCCGTCGGGATGCACGACCGCCTGCCCCAGCACGATCGCCTCGCGCACATCCATCTCCCCGATGGACGCGCCCTTCACGTTTCCCGCGTCATACACGATCGTTCCCTGGCCCGGCGAACGCCGCACCGACACCGCTCCTCCCGCTCCCGCGGCCGGATCGGCTCCGGTTCCCCCGCTCGGGGATGCCGCTGGCGGCGAACCGTTCGCGCCCCCGGCTCCCGCCGTGCCCGAACCCGGACGCGGCCCCGAATTGAATTGCGCTTCCGCCCATGGCGATGGCCCCCACACCGCGCCGAGAACGATCGTGAAGAGGAAAAGTGTCCGCTCTGTCCGTTTCATAACAAATTCGCCTTCCCGCCCCGCCTGCCCGTTTGTTCGCGACCGAGGGAACCGACCATACCCGATTTCACCGCCCCCGACAAGACCGGTCTCCGCATTTCCGGTTTCCCCCCGACCCGGCCCGTGCAAGCAGTCAATCCGTCCCGATTTCCATGGAAAATCCCCCCGACAGCGCCGCCCTCCTCTGGCAATGCCGCGGCCATCGCCTCGACCTCGCCCCCCGCGGCGAAATCATGGCCATCCTCAATGTCACCCCCGATTCCTTCTCCGACGGCGGCGACTTCCTCGACCCCGCCCGCGCCATCCAGCGCGGCCTTGAAATGCTCGACCAGGGCGCCGCCCTCCTCGACATCGGCGGCGAGTCCACCCGGCCCGGCGCCGAGCCCGTCCCCGAGGACCGCGAACTCCACCGCGTCCTCCCCGTCATTCAGGGAATCCTCGCCCGCCGTCCCCGAGCCCTCGTCTCCATCGACACCATGAAAGCCCCCGTCGCCGAGGCCGCCCTCGCCGTCGGCGCCTCAATCGTCAACGACGTCACCGCCCTGCGCGGCGACCCCCGCATGGCCGAAGTCGTCGCCCGCTCCGGCGCCGGCGTCGTGCTCATGCACATGCTCGGCACCCCCCGCACCATGCAGCGCGCCCCCCGTTACACCGACGTCGTCGCCGAGGTCGCCGCCTTTTTTTCCGAACGCCTCGCCACCGCCACCGCGGCCGGCATCGATCCCGCCGCCATCGTCCTCGATCCCGGCATCGGATTCGGCAAGACCCTCGAGCACAACCTCGCCCTGCTTCGCCACCTCGACCGCCTCGCCGCCGAAGCCGCGCGCCCCCTCCTGCTCGGCGTGTCGCGGAAATCCTTCATCCCAAAAATGCTCGGCGCCGCCCTCCGCGGCGACGAAGACAACCTCGGCGCCCGTTCCCTTCCCACCGCCGTCATCACCGCCCTGGCCCGACAACAGGGCGTGCGCCTGCATCGCGTCCACGAAGTCCCGCCCAACCTCGCCGCCCTCCGCACCGCCGAGGCCCTCCAGACCACGGCGGGTTGAGAGGTTCCCGTAAATCCCCCCCCTCGGGCCCATCCGGGCGCTCCCGCCTGCGGTCCGAATCGGAACCGGACACCATCGAGGGCTCTAAACCATCCCACATCTTTTTCTCCATTCAGGCCGCGCGCCACAGTGCCCCGTGGGGCCATCGCGCCTCCGCGGGCTCGCCGTCGCCTCCGGGATTGCGGGGAATCCCCGGCGCCATCCCATCCAACGGACTGCGCGCCCCGCAATGGCTGATGTTCGGGGCCAGGTGCGTGTAGATCATGGTCGTCAAGACATCGGCGTGACCGAGCAATTCCTGCAGGGTGCGTATGTCCGTGCCGTTTTCCAGGAGGTGCGTGGCGAAACTGTGCCGCGGCGCATGGCTCGTCACCCGTCGCTCGATCCCCGCCGCCTTTGCCGCCTCCCGAAGCGCGTTTCCATAGCTGCCAGGGTGCGGATGATGCCGCCGTATGATCCCCGAGTCCGGATCTTCAGAAAGCTTTTCCGAGGGAAAAAACCACATCCATTTCCACTGCGTGCCGGCTTTTGGCCACTTGCGCTCCAGAGCCTTCGGCAAGGCAACGCCGGGCACATCTTTCGCACGATCGTTCTCATGGATGGCCCGCACCTTCTCCTTCCAGCTCCTGAGTTCCGGGACCAGGGATTGGGGAAGCATCGTCACCCGGTCCCGGTCTCCCTTGCCTCCCCGTATCGTCACCTGGAGCCGCTCCAGATCGATGTCCTTGATACGCAGGTTGACCAGTTCCCGGATCCGCAGGCCCCTGCCATACTGGAGCTTCGCCGCCAGTTGGCAGGTCGGCGGAAGATTTTCCAGCACGGCGGCCACCTCCCGCAAATCCAGCACGGCCGGAATCCGCCTCGGCGTCTTGCGAAATCGCACCCCCAGATCGACCTCTACCATCCCGCGGACCTCCTTGAAAAAGAACACCAGCGCGTTGAGCGCCTGTTTCTGGGTGGCAAAGCTCACCTTCCCCTCGCTGACCAGCGCCGCGAGGAATTCCCGAGCCCGCTCCGGCTCCATCGCGTCCCGCTCATTCTCGACCGATCGCGCGAATCGCCCGGCCCACGAGCGATAGACCTTGCGCGTCGCCAGCGCCAGCCCGCGTTGCGCCCCCTTGCGGTTGACCGCCGTCCGAACCCGCTCCTCCAGGCTCGCCGACGACGCGCCGGTTCCCGACGCCGGTTTGGAAACGCCCGTTCATCCCCGCCTCACAGGCCGAAATGACCCAACTCCCCTTCAAACCAGAACCCACACCCCAAAACACAGACTTTCGGACACTTCCTCCAAAGACGATTTTCTGCCCTCCGAAAAGAGATTTCCGCCCCCCGGAAACGGTTTTGGGTCCTCCGAAAATCCATTTCTGTCCTCCGGAAACGATTTCCCGATCTCCGGAAAGCCTTTTCTGTCCCCGGAAAATCGTTTTCCGGGCTCCAAAAACGGTTTTCTGTCCCCGGAAAATCGTTTTCCGGGCTCCGAAAACGGTTTTCTGCCCTCCGGAAACTCTTTTCCGGGCTCCGAAAACGGTTTTCTGCCCTCCGAAAACTCTTTTCCGGGCTCCGAAAAGGGCTTTCTGCCCCCCGGAAACTCTTTCCGGAGTCGCCCAAGAGCCTTCCTTGGCATCGATTCTATGCTGGTAGTGAGCGAGTTACGGTGCAACCGCCGATTCTTTGAAGCATCCCGACCCAACCCTGTTGAGTCCCCGACCCAACCCTGTTGGATTTCCGGCTCAATAAGGGTTAAATCGGGCCGCCCAGGACCGGAAACGCCGCCCCGCCCCGAGGGGCGGCGGAAAAAACTGCTCTTTTGAACATATTTTGCTTGCGCCGGTGCCATCTCCTTTCCCAAAGTGTCCGCGTGAACACGCAAACACTGCCCCAGCGCCCGGGAGTCAGGGACGATCCGTGGACCTGTTTCCTCGGCCGGCTCGAACGGCTCCCCGACATCCGCCCGCAGGCCCGGTCCCACTACGCCCGCTGGGTCGCCCAGTGGCGGCGAGCCGGCGGGCCGGATTCAGCCGAGGCCACCGCCCGGTTCTTCGAAACCCTCGGCCGCCGCCCGAACCTGCTCGACTGGCAATTCCGGCAGGCCGTCCAAGCCGTGGAGCTTTGGTGCCGCGACATCGCGCCGACCGGCTGGACCGCCGCCTTCGACTGGGCCGGGCTGGCCGAACAGGCCGTCGCTCTCGGCCCCCGCCACCGCACCCTCCTGCGCGAATCCACTCCCGCCCGGTCCGCGGCGGTCCCGGGCGCCGCGGTCGATCCCGCCGAGGCCGCCCGCCGCGACCGCACCCCCGCCGAGGGCGAGGCCGACGCCCTCGACGACCTCCTCGGCGAAACCCGCCGCGCTGTCCGTCTCGCCGGGCTCGCCGTCGCCACCGAGGAAACCTACCTGAGCTGGGTCCGCCGCTTCGGCCTCTTCCGGCTCCGGCGTCTCGGCCACCCAAGCCTGCGGGAGTTCGATGTCGCCGCCGCCGGATACTATCTCGAATACCTCGCCCTGGAGCGCCGCGTTTCGCCCGCCACCCAGCGCCAGGCCCTCAACGCCCTCGTTTTCCTCGCCCGTTCCGTCCATGGCCAGCCCGACTTCGAGCTGGCCTTTCCCCGCGCCGTCGCCGGGGCCCGCCGCCCGCCCACCGTCCTCACGCGGGAAGAGATCTTCAAAATTCTCGGCTTTCTCGCGGACCCATGGCGGTTGATTGCAAAATTAAGCTACGGGACCGGGATGCGGCAGATGGAGGTCTTGCGCCTCCGGGTCAAGGACATCGACTTCGGCCAGGGGAATATTGCCGTCCACGATGCCAGCCGAAGCGACTGGCGGGAGCTGAGACAGACTGAGCAAAGCGAAGCCCGGAGGGGATCTGCGCCGAGAGGCGGCGCGGATATCAACGGCGGAAAACATCGCCTGGTGCCATTGCCGCAAAAGCTCGAGCACCGCCTGCGCGCCCACCTTGACCAGGGAGAAGTCCGCCACCGCCGCGACCTTTCCGCAGGCTTCGGAGACGCCCACCTCGATCTCGCCCTGCGCCGAAAATATCCCAATGCCCCCCGCGAATGGGCGTGGCAGTGGGTCTTTCCGGCCGCCAAGGTTTGCGCCCACCCCCGCACCGGCGTGATCGCACGCTACCACCTTCACGAAACCTCCCTGCAACGGCAATTCAAGCAGGCCGCCGACAAGGCCCGAATTCCCAAGCGGGCGACCTTTCACACCCTGCGCCACAGTTTCGCCACCCACCTGCTGGAGGGCGGCATCGACATTCGAACGGTTCAGGATCTGCTCGGTCACGCCGACGTCTCCACCACGATGGTTTACCTCCACGTCATGAAGCGCCCCGGAGCCGGCGCGCCAAGCCCGCTCGATTTGGTTTGAACCGGCCTGCCGCCCCCCCCCTCCGACGCACGCGGACTTCTCCCATTTCCCTTTACAAAAAAGCTTGTTTGGTAACTCTCGTCCCGGTATTCTCGACGGCGAAAGTGAAAGGGACGAAGTCCAGACTTCCATGCTGCTTTTTACCCCAAAAAGCGGACGCCGCTTGGAACTGTTATGGGCGGCGTCTGTAGAACTCTACTGTTCGGCAAAAAAGAACCACACGACAATGAACCTAAAACCGATCACAAGCAGCATTTACTCGATACCCTCTGGTGACGAATGGTTGATTTGGGCGCCCCACGCAGGATCGGTATTCGCGACAAATCGGAGAGGTGCCAACGCGCTCCGTGACCTCAAGAAAGCGAATGGCGAGGACGATCTCTCACGGGATGCCGAAACCCTCCTCGGATATCTCCGGGACTCTGGAATGCTCAAAGAGCCCGCAATTCAAAACCACGAGCAACCTGCTCACTCATTCAAGCCAACGTCCGCATACATCTTGCCCACAAACAAATGCAATTTGCGATGCGTTTACTGCTTCAGCTTTGGCGGAGACTCCAAGGATGACATGGATTTGGCTCAGGCGTTCAATACCGTTGATGATGTGTTACGTAACGCGAAGGAGAGATCGCGTCCGGCCACGATTGTCTTTCACGGCGGTGGCGAGCCAACTATGAATTGGAGCGTTGTAACTAAGGCCACAGAGCGGCTCCGTAGCGAGGGCGCGCGCCTGGGAGTAGAGACATCTGTCCGTATGGTCTCTAACGGCGTTTACAACTCTCGTCAGATTGAATGGGTTGCCACGAATATCGACTGGTTGTCGCTTTCGATTGATGGAGTTCCGGACGTTCAGGATGCGCAACGCCCGATGCGGAACGGCTCGCACTCCTCAGAAGCCGTTTTAGAAACATGCAGACGGCTCGCGGCGCTTGACTTTCGTTTCGGTGTTCGTAGCACGGTGACAGATGAAGGTGTCGAGCGGATGCCGGAATTTGTGTCATGGATCGCACCAATGAGACCTGTCGGCATCCAGTTCGAGCCGCTTACTGAGTGTGGACGTTGCGATGAATCGGGCGCGAAGCCTCCTTCTCCTAGCCAGTTCATTGACTGTTTCAAGAAGGCGTTTTTAATCGGTCAGCGTCTCAGGATTCCTGTTCTTTATTCCGGCGCACGGATCAACAAGGTAAGCGCCTCATTCTGCGGTGCGACTGGAAAGAACTTTATTGTGGCACCCAACGGGTTTGTAACCGCTTGCCACAGAGTTACCACTCCGCAACCCAATGACGATGCCGATTTTATTTTTGGCAGCATGAGTAGGGATGGAGAAATCACAATTTTTCAGGATCGCCTTGCAACGCTAAACAAGCTGACGAATTTACCTCCGGCATGTGAGTCCTGCTATTGTCGGTGGAACTGTGCTGGAGGATGCTATGAGCAGAACCGGACGGAAAGTGGCAGGCTGCATCCCGTTCCGGGTTCAGATCGTTGTCACATCAACAAAGAGCTAATGAGATTTCAGTTGGCCGACATGGTCGACATGCGAAGAAGAACAGAAAGGAACCAAAACAATGGAAACAAATGCAATGATAGAACTGCCTGCTGCGAATCCTGAATATAGTCAGGATGACGACCTCAAATTTTCTCCCGTGGCCACGGTGGCGGTGGAAGGAGAACTGGTCTCGAGTTGCGGTTGTGAAGACCATGAGTGTGGATGCAGTGGCGATTGCGGGTGCGACGGCGATTAACTCAGCCGAACAAGCCGTGGGAGAGCAACCGCCATCCCGCCCTGAGTTCAGGCCGCCGCTCTAATTTGGAGCGGCGGCCACCAACTCGACCTCGCCCTCGGATGGCGGCGCCTCCACTCAAACGTTAGGCCACTCCACACGCTATGGAACTCCAAAACTTTATTGAGGAATCGTTGAAGCAGATTGTCGCCGCTGTCGCTACGGCAGGCAAAGCCGCCAAAGAGCACGGCGCGAGTCTCAACCCAAGACAGAAGCAGTGGCGTTATGGCGAGGGCATATACTTTGACAAGAGCACAGGAGCGGTTCTCAGCAACGTCGAGTTTGATATCGCTGTGACCGCCTCTGGCGGCACGAAGACAAAGGGAGGCATAGGTGTTGCCATCGCGAGCGTTGTGCTCGGTTCGCAGGGAGAGTCATCGAAGACGACTCAAAACGTGAGTCGCATCAAGTTCAGCATCCCTGTGGTCTTTCCCAGCACAGAGGAGGAGGACTGATGGACACGTGGCCTAACCCCCAAGATAGCAGGTGAGCTTGCCTCACTGCTATCCGTTGTTGGACGAGCCCGCCGGTGGAGTCAGGGGCGCGGGGACGGCGGCTCTTGCGGATTCGATTTTCCGTTGATCCTCAGCGCGTTGGCGTTGGGATCGGGTTTCAAGCCGCCTTTTGAGGGGCTCCGCGGGGGCCATGAGCTTGGCGCCGGCGGCGCGAAGCTCATGCTTCGAAGGCCGGGCCGAAGGTTGGGGCGCGAGAGGCGGATCTTCAGCCCGGATCGCGGTGTTTGTGCCGGGAAAACCGCGACAGAGGCGCGCGAAGAGACGCGACCGGCGCGGAGACGGCCTTTTGGGGAGGTGTCAAGGGGAGGCGGAGGGTCGTGGCTCATCTTCGGGGCGGAGGGCCGCGCGGTTCGATGGTGGCGAGGAGTTTCATCTCCGCGCCGCAGCGCGCGCAGCGGGGGACGGGGGGAAGGATGACGGCGGGCGCCGGTTCGTCGAGTTGGCCGCAAACCAGAGCCCGGACGCGGAGGCGGACTTTGCGCGCCGCGCCGCTCATCCAGCCATGGTGGCGCACGCGCACAAACCCCTTGGGCAGGACGTGGAGGCACCAGCGCCTCAAAAACTCCTCGGGGGTCAGGAGGATGACAAACGGGCGGTTGGCGCCGCTCTGGTGGCATTGGAGACGAAGGCGGCCCTGTCCGTCGTAGCCGAGGAGGCGACCAGGGCCGAGGGCGGACTTGAAGACGTAGCGGGCCAGGTAGCGCAGGGCCGGTTTGCCCGAGCCGGTGTGGCGCGCGTCGGCGACCCATTTGAGCCGGAAGACGTCGGGATGATCGCGCACCAAAGCGGCGTGGATCTCGGGATGGCTGTTTTTGAGGGCGAGTTCGAGGCGGTTGCGGAAGCGCGCGGCCAGCGGCGCGCCGTGAACCAGGAAATCGGGCTTGTCGGGATAACGCTCGCGGCCGTCGGGCGCGAGGACCACCCCCGGGACGACGATATGGACGTGGGGATGGTGCTGGAGTTGGCGGCCCCAGGTGTGCAACACCGTGGTGAACCCGGGCGTGCCGCCGAGTTTGGATCGGCAGAGGTCTTTGAGCGCTCCGGCGGCCTCGCGCAACAGCAGGTCGTAGAGGATGGCGGGGTGGGCCTTGCAGACGCCGCGCAGGGCGTCGGGCACGGTGAGGGTGACCAGGAAGTAGGGCACGCCGGGGAGGAGGCGGGCCTCCTGGGTGGCGGCCCACTGTTGCTGATCGATGGCGCCGCATTGGGGGCAGGAGCGGTGGTTGCAACTGTGGTAGGAAAAGTGCCGGGCGTGCGCGTGGCAGGCGCATTGCCAGAGCCGCCCGCCGAGGGCGGGGGTGCGGCAGGACAGCACGGCCCGCGCCGCCCGGTAATGGGCGGCGGCGAGCCGCGGAGCGTGGGCGCGCGCGAAGCGCGGCCAATGCTCGCGCAAGACCTCGGCGAGAGCCAGGGGCATGGCGGGCGGATCAGAGACCCGGGAAGTGCGCGAGGACCTCGCGCGCCTTGCTCTCGCTGGCTTCGGTCAGGTGAAGGTAAACCAGGGTGGGCTTGAGCGAGGCGTGCCCGAGGTACTGGCCGACCAGGCGGATGGAGACTCCGGCGTCGAGAAGGTGGGTGGCGAAGCAATGACGCAGGGTGTGGCAGGTGACCGGGCGATGCCCGGTCCGCCGATCCCAGCCCAGGGAAAGGACGGTGGCGCGCATCGCGGCCTGCACCGAGGAATCGCTCATCGGTTTGGAGGAGCGCCGCAAGGCATCGGGCAGGGTGGCACCGGCGCTCTTCCAGCCGCGCCCCGGCGAGGGGAAGAGCCACTCGGGATTGCGGTGGCGCTTCCAGAAGGCGCGCAGCCGCTCGACGAGTTCCGCGGAAACGGGCACCTCGCGATCTTTGCCGCCCTTGCCGCCGACGATGCGGATGACGCCGCGCGAGGCGTCGATGTGGCCGGGCTTGAGATGGATGGCCTCGCCGAGGCGCAGGCCGCAGTGATACATCAGGGTGAAGACGGCGCGGAAGCGTCCTTCCCTGACCGCGCCGAGAAAGCGGGCGACCTCCTCGCGGCTCAGGACGTTGGGGAGTTGCTCGTCGCGTCGTATCTTGATCCGGCTCCAGCCCCTCCACTTCCGGCCGAGGTGGTCGCGGTAGAAGGCGCGCAGGGCGCAGACGGCCTGGTTGACGGTGGAGTCCTTGAGTCGGCGCTTCTGGCGCAGGGAGATGAGGAAATCGAGGACCTCGTTCTCGCGGAGTGTGGTGGGATCGCGGTGCGGGAAGGCCTCGTGGAGCTGGCGCACCCAGCAGAGGTAGGAGGCCCGGGATCGTGGCGCGAGACGGCCGAGATCGAGGTGGCGCTGAAAGTCGCGCCACCACTTGGCCGAGGCAAGATCCGCGGGGGACTCAGCGGACTGGCGGCGGCGTTTGGATGGGCGGGCGGACTGGGAGGGTGGTGTTGTTTTTTTTCATAAGCGCCCCAAGAAAAGATCGTCACCGAAGCGTGGCAAGGGTAGCATCAGGAGAGTCGGCGCCGCGAAGCGGCTCCGTTCAACAAGGCGGTGCTGGACAACCGGCTACCCAATCGCATCAACCTAAAGACTGAACGATTGATTGCCAGAGGGTTGGGCGACATCGTTGGTCGTGGGCAAGGTGTCTGGGATCTGGATCGAAGGGAACCGGCTCGGGAGATCGGCGGAGGGTTTGCAGATGGGTGGCGTAGGCGTCGGAGAGCTTCTCGAGGCTGGGCGGCCAATCCACACCGGCCCGGCGCCGGAACCGGGCGTGCAGATCGAGGGTCAGCAGTTGAAAAATCATGCTTGCCAGCACCAGTCCTTCGATGTGCAACGGATCGCTGCGATGATTCAACGAGGGGCCCAGTCGGCAGGATTGTTTGAAGGCGCGAAACTGGATTTCAATATTCCAACGCATGGCGTAAATCGCGTGCAGTTCGGCGGCGGCGATCCGCTCCTCGGAAAGGTTCGTAACCAGCAGATTCCAGCCGTCGCGAAGCAGGGCATTTTTCGACGGGGTCTGGCCGTGCTTTTTGGCGCTGCGGCGACGTTGGCGCCGATGTTTGGCGGTGTCGTTGCGGCTGAGCCGGGTGGCCACCAGTCGACAGGGGTGCCCGTGCTTGGAGCCGAGGAAAACCAACAGATCGAGTCGAGGCGGCGCGCAGGAGGGTCTCGAGCGACCGGCCCTCCGCGTCGACCACGGAGACACTGGCGGGCAGGCAGCTCAGCCAGAAAGCCTTGCGTTGCTCGATTTGTTCGATGGTTTCCAAATGAAAGTAGCCCTTTTCTGGCGCAGTTTGAGCAGGCCGCGTTCCAGGGCCAGGTTGGAGCCGCCGAGCTTGCCGTAAACGGCCGGGTCGCTGCCGTCGGAAAGCGCGTAGGCGACGAGGATTGAGCTTTTGTGGACGTCGAGACCGACGTAGACTGCGGGGGTGGTGGATTTGGTGGTTTTCATACAGAATGCAGGGTTACCGCGATTCGCCCTCAAGGCGACGCTGTTGTTGGAAAGGTCCCGCCCCGGCGGGATAGCCCACGAAAATCCCGCGCCCAAATCCACCACTCCTTTGACTTTCAACCCCCAAACCCGAACCCGAATCGGCTGACGCCGCGAAGCTCATCAGCCATATGGTCCCGCTCCCACTAAATATATTAAAGATTATGAAAATCGAATATGGATTTGAAGGTGTTCAGTACGAAGTGGGCAACATTACGGGGGATTCATCAAAAGGGGTTTCATTTATATATCGTGCTCCGCCCGCGGTCGTGCAGAAAAAGGTCATTGAATCTCGATGGGTGAGCGTTGAAATTGAATTTTTAGACGACGAAACTGCCAGGCTTGACTATCCTGACAGCGATATCAGAGGAGCTGTGATCCCTATCTATAGGCGTCCGGGTGAGTTGCTCATCATTGATATTGGGGATTCCTACGTATTTCACTGTCGGATTATAACCTCTCGAATTATGTGATGGTCCCTCAAGTCAAGGCGGCAACCCACCAGCACCAGCGCCCACTCGGCTAACAATCCGGTTGTGGACGAGCGGCTACTGGCAAGGTGTTACCCTCCGCCGCAATCCGGCTATGACCCACCTCTCCTTTTACGCTCGCCCAACTCAAAAGTGGCAAACAGGAAAACACATTTGTCGCCAAAATATCGGGCTTGGGTGGACGCGAGAATGAAGTATCGCCTGTCTCATGCCCACATTCAGATGGCGAGAGAGCTTGGACTCAATCCCAAGAAACTCGGGAGCCTTGCCAATCACGAACAAGAGAGATGGAAATTGCCCTTGCCGCAATTCATCGAGGGTCTCTATCTCGAGCGTTTTGGATGTGCTCAGCCGCAAGTGGCGATGACGATCGAGGAGATTGCGGCAGGGAAGCGGCGGAAGCGGAAGACTCGAGACCGCCCGCCCGAATCCGCCGGCCCGCAGTCAGCGGGCGATCCGGGTGGAGACCCTTTTTGAACCGAAGGTGGCGGGCGCAACTCGTGGCTTGGCCATCCTGGCCAAGATTTCGCGACGTGGGTTTTGTCTTTTTTCGAACAGGAACCCGCCGTTCAAATATTCTTCGTCCGTCGGGGGTGCCTGATAGCGGCGGACAGGGTGGTGGCGCAGCCCCGGTGCGGACGCGACGACCATGCGCCAAGGGCACGAGGACCGTTCCGCTTTGTCCGGCGTCTTCTTTCACGCGCCCGATTTTTCCGGCAAACCGTCCCGGCATCGGGTATCGCTTCGGATGCACCACCGATACGGACACCCGCCCATGAAAATACTCAACGCGCTAAAAGGAATTTTATTGATCGGAGCGGCGATGACCACCGCCCTGGCGACGGCCTCGCCCGATCCGGCGACCTATGGCCCGGCCCTTGCGGCGGAATTCGTGGAGGGCTCGAGCGGCTGTTCCGCGGTGGAGGTGGCGGGCGATTTTCTCTATGCGGCGGGTGCCGATTCCCTGGCGGTGTACGACATCGAGACCGATCCGGCCAAGCCAAAACGCGTCGCGGCGCTGAGGGGAATCCGGGGCAGCCGGCAGATGGCGATTTACGGGGACACGGCCTACATCACGGCCCGCAACCACGGTCTCTGGATCGTCGATATCGCGGATCCTCACGCGCCGAAACTGATCCGCCGATACGACACGATCGAGCTGGCGACAGGGATCGCGGCGGCGGAGAACGTGCTCTTCATCGCCCATCGCGTCTATGGCGTCCAACTTCTGGACGTGACCGATCCGCGCTTTCCGCGCCATCTCTCGCAGGTTCGCACCTCGGAAGCGCAATCGGTCGCCTATCGCGACGGCCGGCTCCACATCGGCGACTGGGCGGTGGGGAAGCTGACCATCGCGGATGTCCGCGACCCGCTTGCACCCCGGGTGGTGGCTCAGGGCACGCTGGACGGCTACGGGGACGGCGTGTTTTTGAAGGACAATCTCTGCTTTTGCTCGACCGGTCACGACGCGAAATCGGGGCCGGCGGAGGCGCGTCCCGGCAACGGCCGCGGGGTCGAGATTTTCGACGTGGCCGACCCCGGGAATCCGAAGAAAGTCGGGGTCTTCAAATTCCCGCGTTTCCTGCCCCGGGACAACGACTACTGGACCCCCCGCGTGTGCGGCGACACGTTGTTCTGCGTCGACAGTCACAATGGCTTCTACGTGGTCGACGCGTCCGATCCTGCGCGCCTGAGGGGGCTCGGCCATCTCGAACTGCCGCCGCCGGTTTACCGGTGGAAGGTCCCGGACGATCGTAAGCTAAGCCACGACTGTTGCGCCAGCCTGGCGACCGGCGACGGGGTGGTCTATATCGCCGGATTGACGACGGGGATCCATGTGGTCCGCGTCCCGGCCGCGCACAAGCAGGCCCGGCCGGAGTTGGCATTCGAGATTCCCGACGCGGCGTCCCCGGAAACGGCGGACCCGCGCCTGTGGCGCCGCGATCCAGACTGCCAGGTTCGCCGCGTCGCGGTGAAGGACGACTTCGCCTACGTCGCGGCCTCGCATGGCGGGCTGAAGCTGTTCGGCATCGGCGCGGACGGGCTCGAGGAACGCCGGACCTGGGAACGCGACTGCGTCTATGATGTCTGCATTCAGGGCGACACGCTTTTTTCGGCGGAAAATGACGGGGACCTCGCCATTTACCGGATCGCGCCCGACGGCGATCTGACCGAGATCGGGCGCGGTCCGGTGGACGGGAACCAAAGTGTTCAGATCGTGCACCCCTTCCGGGACGGCCGGTTTCTCGCGGTCAGTGGCGGCACGGGCCGGTTCTCCATTCTGGACGCGGCGGATTTGACGAATTTGAAGCCGGTTTTCGGTGACGGCGCCGGCGGCATTCTCTACGGCGACATGTTTCCGACGCGGGATCGGGACGGGGTGTTCCCGGTCAACTGGCACTCGCGCGGAATCGCCTGGTACGATCTCAACGGCGCCGCGCCCGCCCGGTTGAGCGCCGGGAATCCGCCGCAGGGCAGCCAGTTGGACGGGATCGACCGGTTGGACGACGGTCGCTTCGTGTTCCCGGCGCGCGGGGGGCGGCTCGCGCTCCTCGACCCGAAGTCGCCCGGGGAACCGAAACTCGTCGAGGTTCAAGGCACCCTCGCCGATTTCCCGATCGCCGGGATTCCCACCGTCCACGGAAACCTGGTCGCGCTCGCCTCGCGCCGCGACGGAAAGGTGGTGACGCTCGATCTGTCCACGCCGGAGACCCCGGTCGTGGTCGCGGACCGCTGCTACGACCTGTCTCGCGGCAACTGCGACCGCGTCGTGTTTCACCACGGGAAGATGATCATTCCGGCGGGCCACCTCGGCCTTTTCATGGAGAAATGAGGGTGGGTGGCGGGCCGGTGATTTTCGTGCGGCCCGCGTCGTCTTTTTCGGTTTTTCTTTCCATACGGGCTTTGCCGGCGCAAAATGAACGCGGTTCTAAATTGGTTCTCCGGAGAAACACGTGAAAGGCACCATCTCTTTTATCCTCTTAACCGTTGGTTTTGTCTCGATTAATCAATTTGTGAGAATGAGCGCGGGTTTCCATTATATGATCCAGAATCACTCGGTGGAATACCCATCTAAGATCACTGAAAATTTCGCGGAATGGGCACTTGAGCTTCAACCATGGTGGGGTTTTGCCGGCCTTCACGATCCGCGGGCGTCGAGCTCAAAGGGCCATTGGCCGATTCGACGTTGGTTCTTTACTTTTTCATTTCAGATTCTTGGATCCGTGGTTTCCGCGGCGATCTACTTCATTTTGTTTTTCGCGGTTCGGCGTTTTTTCCGCTTTTTCAGACGGCGCACCTTCGCCCGCTCAGGGTGAATCGGAAATAGCGATCATCGGTCTAACTTCAGCGGTGGAATAAAGAGGCGCTTTCCAGAAGTTTGTGGAATTACTTCTCCGTTATTCCGAAAGACGGAAATGAAACGAATTCACTACGCACCCTTACTTATTTTCACGCTCTTTGTCCGAGCGTGCAGCCCGGGTTCTTCACGCCAAGGAAATCAAATCGTATTCCAGAAGCTTCCAGAGCTCTGTGAGGTGTTCCAGTTCGAAACTGAAGCCACAGTTTTTGAAATGGTCTCAAGTGCCGGAGTCTTCCCAGCGTGTGAGATTTCAGTAAATGGTGTCGTCTATTCCATTGCCTTGGGCGATGAGAGACGAGTTGTTTCGATCTCCACAAAGGATCCGGGATTCGAAACGGAAAATGGATTGAGTGTGAATTCGACCCTTGAAGACATTTCCAAATTCACGAAGAGCGAATTAATTCGGGAGCCAGGATTCGGATACATTCTGGAATTGCCATCCGGGTGGGTTGCTGGGTTTTTCATGGGACAAACCGGTACCGAATCCCCACCGGGACTTGGCACCAAGGTTGGCTGGTTCTTCAAAAGAGTACGCTGTAGCCATCTCGGAGAAATATGGATTGGCGACGACCTCTTGATTCGAGGCGATCACGTTGAATTAATCGAAACCCCGGGTGGGAAAACCATTAGCGCGACGGGAAACGCATTGGTTGTTCGCCATCTGGGTGATCCAGATGAGCTTAGGATCGCAACGGCTGAGGGATCCATTTTCTATGACGTCGAGACCAAAGATATCCGCTGCGCGGACTTGTTCACCGCCGAGAAAAACGACAAACGGCTATTCGAAGGAGGGTTCGGTGAAGCCTTGGTTCAACCGCCAACGGTAACGTTTCACGCCGACGGAGCGACGGAGGTTACCTGAGGGGGCCCCATCTGGATTCAGGGAATTCAAGAAGATCGAAGGCAGGAAGCTCTCAAGGAACGAAGGGAATTGAGGGCGAAATCCGAGAGATTGCTTTCCCATTTTAGAAAAGAAGGCTTCGCAAAAGCCCGGCCGGCGGGATCCAAAGGTGGCGGCAGAAACCAAAGGGAGTAACTTTCTACTCCGCTGTTCGTTTCCTTGCCCCGCGTCGTGAGTCCTCGCCCGGCGGATTGGCTTGTCCCGGCATGAACTCCGATTTTTCTGGCGCCCGGCGCCGCCGAATCGGATCATGCGCCGATGGCGGACTCGGACGCAAACCTGGAGCGGCAACGGCAACGGTTGCGGGAGGCCGCGGCTCGGGGGCCGACGGCGACGGCGCTGGCTTTCCTGAGGCTCTCCGGACCCGGCTGGCTCCAGAGCGCCGTCACGCTCGGAGGCGGTTCGCTGGCGGGCAGCCTTTACCTGGGAATCATCGGCGGCTACGAGATGATGTGGCTCCAGCCATTGATGATGCTTTTCGGCATCGTGATGCTCAGCGCGATCGCCCACGTGACGCTCTCGACCGGGGAGGCGCCCTTTCGCGCCCTCAATCGGCGGGTGAACCCGGTGCTGGGCTGGGCGTGGATCGTGGCCACCCTGATGGCGAACCTCGTCTGGGCCATGCCGCAGTTTTCCCTCGGAGGCGCCGCTCTGCGGCAGAATCTCGGCATTCTCCCGGGAGAAGACAACAAGGCCCTCGTCGCTCTGTGCCTCGCCGCGGTGTCGGGGCTGATCGTCTGGCTCTACGATTCGAGCGCGCGGGGATACCGGATCTTCGACCTGCTCCTGAAGGGCATGGTCGCCGTGGTGGTGCTGAGCTTTTTCGGGGTGGTGGCGATCCTGTCGCTCGGCCCAGCGGGCCTGCCCTGGGGCGAAATCGCGGCCGGTTTCCTTCCCCGGCCCGGCCTGATCTTCGAGCCCGCGGAATCGCTCCGGGGGCCGATCGCGGCTTCGTCCGACCCGGAATACTGGCATCGCACGGTCGTCTCCGCGCAGCGCGACCGGATGGTGGCGGCGGCGGCGACGGCGGTGGGGATCAACATGACCTTTCTGCTGCCTTACTCGATGCGGAAACGCGGCTGGGATCGCGATTTTCGCGGCCTGGCGCGCTTCGATCTGGCCACGGGCCTGTTCGTGCCCTTCGTCCTGGCGACGAGCTGCGTGGTCATCGCGGCGGCGGCGCAGTTTCATGGGAAACCGGAACCGGGCCTGATCGAGGGGCGCACGTCGGCCGGGGTCCCGGCGAAACTCCGCGTCGAATACGAGGCGAACCTTTCCGCGCTCCTGAGATCGAACGGGGAAGCCTGCGATCCGGAGAAATTCGCGACGCTGCCCGAGGCCGACCGCGTGCTGGCCGCGACGCTCATCCAGCGCGACGCTTTCGCCCTGGCCGATTCGCTGAAGGCGCTCGCCGGCGAGGGCTGGTCGCAGACGGTCTTCGGCATTGGCGTGGTGGGGATGGCCGTGTCGAGCATCGTCATTCTCATGCTGATCAACGGATTCACCGTGTGCGAGATGTTCGGCCGGCCGTCGCGGGGGTGGTTGTATCGGGTCGGCGCGCTGCTCCCGGCGGTCTCGGGCGTCTTCGGCGCGCTCTATCTGTGGTCGGGCAAGGCCCAATTCTATCTCGCAGTGCCGACCAGCCGCTTCGGCATGGTCCTGCTGCCCATCGCCTACATCGGCTTCTTTTTCCTGATGAACCATCGCCGGCTTCTCGGCGACGCCATGCCCGCCGGCGGTAGACGCGTGGCCTGGAATGTCCTCATGACCATCGCCATCGCCCTGTCGCTGACCGGCGCGGCGATTTCCATTCTCAACGACACCGCCGTGCTTCCCGGCACCGGCATCGCCGTTCGCCACTTGGCGACGGGTCTCGCCGGAATGCTTGCCGGTGGAGCCCTGCTCGTGTTTTTTCTCCGAAAACGCCGGGCAAACCCGCCCGCCTCGCCCTGATTTCCTTTCCAAAAATGAAAACCAGCACCGACCGCATTCTCACCACCCATGTCGGCAGCCTCGCCCGGCCGGACGACGTGCTCCGGCTGCTCTTCGCCAAGGAACGCGGCGAGGACTACGACACCGGGCTGTTCGAAACGTCCGTCCGCGACGCCGTCGCCGAGATCGTGAAACGGCAGGCCGAGGCGGGCATCGACGTCGTCTGCGACGGCGAGCAGAGCAAATCGAGCTTTCTCACCTACATCGCCGAACGGCTCGAGGGATTCTCGCCGAGCGAAAACCAGGGCGAGGATCTCTGGGTGGAAAGCCGGGAGTCGATCGCTTTTCCCGAGTTCTACGACCATCACCGCAAGCTCCGCGAGGGCCTGGTGGCCAAACCCATCAAGCTAGAGTGCACCGGCCCGGTCCGGTATTGCGGGCAAGAAAAACTCCGGCGCGACATCGCCAACGTGAAGGCCGCCGCCGCGGCGGACGGCAACGTCGAGGAAGTTTTCATGACCGCGGTGTCACCCTCCGATGTCGAGGGACAGCAAAGCAACGCCTTCTACGCCAGCGACGAGGAATACCTCTTCGCCATCGCCGACGCCATGCGCGAGGAATACGCCGCCATCGTCGAAGCCGGCCTCGTCCTCCAGATCGACGACCCGCGCCTGCTGACCTATTACATCTCCCGGCCCGGTCTCTCGGTCGAGGATTGTCGGAAATGGGCCGAGCTGCGCGTCGAAGCGCTCAACCACGCGCTCAAAGGGCTGCCCGAGGACCGCGTCCGCTTTCACACCTGTTACGGCATCAACATCGGTCCGCGCGTCCACGAGATGAACCTCGCCGACATCGTCGACATCATGCTGAAGGTGAACGCCGGCGCCTACCTCTTCGAGGCCGGCAATCCGCGGCACGAGCACGAATGGATCGTCTGGAAGGACGTCAAGGTGCCCGAAGGCAAAAGCCTGGTGCCCGGCGTGATCTCCCACTCGACGCCTCTGGTCGAGCATCCGGAGCTGATCGCTCAGCGGCTGGCACGCTTCGCCGAAGTCGTCGGTAGGGAAAACGTGATGGCCGGCAGCGACTGCGGCTTCGCCTCCTTTGCCGCCACCGAGCAGGAAATCCACCCGACCATCGTGTGGGCGAAGTTTCGCAATCTCGCCGAGGGCGCCCGGATCGCGTCGGAACGCCTGTGGTGAAGCGCCCGACCCGACAGGGTTGGCTCACCGACCTAACCCTGTTAGGTCGGTGACTTGGCCATCCCGGCCACGGGTTCGCGGGCGGGACGCCCGTGCCGCCTGGAACGCCATTGACCCTTGCGCCGTTGCCGGACACACTCGACCGAAAGACATGCTCGATCCCGAAGTCAAAGAACGATTCGACGCCTACATCCGCGCCAAGGGACTGCGGCGCACCGCGCAGCGCGATGTCATCGTCGAGGCGGCGTTCGGGACGGAGGAGCACTTCACCGCCGAGCAGTTGTGGGCCATGGCCCGGCGCATCGATCCGGCGACGTCGCGAGCCACGCTTTACCGGACGCTCACGCTTCTCGTGGAGAGCGGTTTGCTGCGCGAGATCGACCTGGGACGCGACCAGAAATACTACGACCCGAACTTTGTCGATCATCCCCATCACAATCACCTCATCTGCGTCGACTGTGGGAAGGTGATCGAGTTCGAGGACGAGCACATCGAGCTGCTCTTCGACTGCATCACCCGGCGGCTCGGCTTTCGCCCGACGAAGAAGTCGATGCGCGTCGAGGCCTGCTGCGATCAATTGCGCAAGGAGGGCCTCTGTCCGAACCTGCTCGAGATGCGGCTCGGGAAAAAGGGCCGCCGGTAGATGCCCTCCCGCCGGCGGAGTCGGACAGCGACCGCCCGTTGCCGATGCGGGCGACCGCTGCTAAGGTGGGCCTTTTTCCGAATCCCGCTCACGCACGCTCTCCGACCGCCATGTGGAAAGGCCGCTTCCAGACGGAAACCTCGAATCTCGTCCAACGCTACGGCGAATCCGTCTCGTTCGACTGGCGCCTGTATCCCTATGATATTCAGGGCTCCATCGCGCATGCGACGGCGCTGGAGGCGGCGGGTATCCTGACCAAGGCCGATCTGCGCGCCATCAAGCGCGGGCTTCAGGAAATCCACGCCGAAATCGAGTCGGGCCAATTCAAGTTCCGCGTCAGCCTCGAGGACGTGCACATGAACATCGAGGCCGCCCTGACGGAAAAAATCGGCCCCGCCGGCGCGAAACTCCACACCGCCCGCAGCCGGAACGATCAGGTGGCGCTCGACGCGCGTCTCTACTGCCGCGCGGAGGTTCAGGCCATCCATCGCCGGCTCCTCGCGCTGATGGAGGCGCTGTTGATTTGCGCGGAAAACCACGCGGACGCCGTCATTCCGGGCTACACGCACCTGCAACGCGGGCAACCGGTGCTTTTCGCCCATCATCTGCTGGCCTATCTGGAAATGCTCGACCGCGACCGCGACCGGCTGCGCGACTGCCACCGGCGGATCAACGTGATGCCGCTCGGCTCGGGCGCTCTGGCGGGCTCGACCATCGTGCTCGACCGCAAGCTTGTCGCGGATCAACTGGGCTTCGCCGCGATTTCCCAGAACAGCATGGATGCCGTGAGCGACCGCGATTTCGTCGCCGAGTTGCTTTTTGTCCTCGCCCTGGTCGGGACGCACCTGTCGCGGCTGAGCGAGGATGTGATTCTGTGGGCTTCGGCGGAGTTCGGCTTCATCGAGCTGAGCGACGCCCACACCACGGGTTCCAGCCTGATGCCGCAGAAGAAAAACCCGGACGTGGCGGAACTGACCCGCGGCAAGACGGGCCGGCTCTACGGGAACCTGCTCTCGCTCCTCACCACGCTGAAGGGTCTGCCGATGACCTACAACCGGGACATGCAGGAGGACAAGGAGCCGCTCTTCGACTCCATCGACACCGTCAAGCTCGCGCTGGAGGTTTTCGCCGAAATGATGGCCGTCGCCCGGGTCCGGCCGGATCGGGCCCGCGAGGCGGCGTCGGACCCGTTTTTGCTCGCGACGGACCTGGCGGACTACCTGGTGGTGGAGGGCGTGCCCTTTCGTACGGCCCATGAGATCGTCGGCAAACTGACGGCTTACTGCCTGGAAACGGGCAAGGATTTTCCCAATCTCACCGACGAGGAATGGCGCGCCCACTCGGAGGCCTTCGATCCGGTCGCGGTGCGCAAGGTCCTGAAGCTCGAAAACGCGCTCAAGGCCCGCAAAGGAACCGGCGCGCCGGCGCCGGCCAATGTCACCCGGCAGATCGGGCGCTGGTGGCGGCACATCAAGAATCCGCCGGCCTTGTGAGCCTTTCGCGGCGCGCGCCGGTACGGGCGTCTCGATCGCGCCAGCGCGGTTGCGGTCGCCGCTTGACGCGTCTTTGCCGAAAGGCCATTTCTCGATAGATTTCCGCCCCAGACCTCCTTCCCCAAGCCGATGCTCAAGACCGTTTTCGAAAAGCTTTTCAAACTGCGCGAGGCGACGGCCCGCGCGCGCACCAGCCGGCCCTCGCCGGGCGCCGACGACGGGTACGACCCGTACGAAAAGCCCTTTCTCGACCACCTCGAAGACCTGCGCAAGACGATGGGCAAGGTGCTCATCGCCCTGATCGTCGCGACGGTCGCGACCTTCGCGTTCAACGTCCAGATCTTCGAGTTCATCCAGTTGCCCGCCAAGCTCGCCAAGCTGGACGACGGCTCCACGCTTTTCGAGCACATCAATTTCCTGACCCTGCGCCCGCAGGAAATCCTCATGCTCTCGATCAAGGTCGCGTTCATCGCGGCCGTGATCCTGACCTTTCCAATCCTGGTCTGGTTCATCGGCGAATTCATCATGCCGGGCCTCAAGCAGTCGGAAAAACGGTACGTCGTGCCGGGCGTCTCCATTGGCTTCGTCCTGTTCCTTCTCGGCGCCTCGTTCGCCTTCTTTCTCGCCTGTCCCATCGCGCTGAAGTTTTTCTACGCCTTCTATCTCGAACGCACCGGCGCCATCGCCCCGCCCGTCATCGAACGGGTCGAAAAACTGTCCTACGTCGAGGCGGTTCCCGTCAAAAACCCGCCGAAACCGGCCGGGAAACCCGCGACCGGCGACTCCGCCAAACCGGAGGCGAATTCCGCCCCCGCGCCCGCGACTCCCGAAACGCCCAAATCTGACGCCGTTTCCGACGCCACTCCCGACGCCGGTGAAAGCCCGACACTCGGGAAGGAAGGTCCGCAGCTCGATCCCGAGACCCGCGCCGCCGTCCGAAATTACCTCACCCAGCTCATCGCGGTGGAGCGCAATTCGCAGCTCGCGGTTTACTATGACGAGTCCCGCGACAAGCTCATCATCTCGCAGAACTCGACGAAGTCGGTCAACTACGGCATCACCGAGTACATCAATTTCATCACCCGCCTGACGCTGGTGTTCGGCATCAGTTTCCAGTTGCCCGTCATCGTGACCATCCTGGTGAAGCTCGAGCTGCTGACGGCCCGCGTCATGCAGAGCACGCGGTCCTACGCCTGGGTCGTCATCCTGGTGGCGGCCGCCATTCTCACGCCGCCCGACGTGTTCACGCTCATGCTTCTCGGCGGACCGCTGATTCTCCTCTACGAAATCTGCATCGTGATCGCCCTGTTCATGGAGCGGGCCCGCCGAATGGCCCGCGCCTCCGAGGAAGCCACCGAACAGGAACGACTCGCGCTGCTTTACAGCAAGAGCCCCGAAGACTTGTCCGAGGAGGAAAAGGCGGAGCTTCACCGCCGCGAGATTGAGCAATACGAAAAGGAACACGCCCACCTCTACGAGGAGGAGTCCTCCCACATTCCCCACGATCCCGACCGGGCCGGGCACGGCCACGGCGACGATGACGACGAACGCTTCCGTCCCTACGATCCGGATCACGACACGAGTTGGCACGACGGCGAACATGGCCGCGAATACCACGATCCCTACCACGATCACGACTATCACGCGGGCGAAGATCCGCACGAACCGGTCCAGGACTGGCCCTATCATCCCGAGGGCAGCGGCGACCTGACCGATGAGGACGATCACGTCCAGCGCGACGAGACCGATCCGACCGAGATCTGCGAGCCTTCCGGGCCGCTCGTCAATCTCAACAGCGCCACGAAGGAACAACTGCTGAGCCTGCCCGGCATCGGGCCGGCTCTCGCCAAGCGCCTGATCGAGCACCGGCCCTTCGTCAGCTTCGACGAAGTCACCGCCGTGCCGGGCATCACCGACAGCCTGCTCAACAAGTTCATCGACCGCCTCTCGATCGACGCCGTCGACGAGGAGGATGACTTTGACGGTTACGGCGCCGAGGATTCGGAGGAGCGGGACGAGGGCTGAGCCCGCCCGGTCACGGTTTTGCCAGCAAGCTCAGCGCGAGATTCGCCATCGACTCGACGGCGAGGCGAACGGTCGGGTCCGGGTCGGGATAAAACAACGCCGAGTGCAGCGACGGCAGCGGCCCGGCGCCGGGTTGTTGAGCGGCGGCGTACCGGTCCAGGCTCACGCCCCCGACCCGGTACTGCAGCCCCGGCACGCCGAGATGTTTCGCGAATCGGCCGAAATCCTCGCCGCCCATTTCGGCGGCCAGTTCCTTCACATTTTCAGGCCCGATCAGCGTGCCGAACAGGCTCACCGCGGCCGCGGTCAGCGCCGGATCGTTGTAGGCGGCGGGGGTGTACTCCTCCTTGTCGACGCGCACTTCGGGCTCCCGGGGACAGCCGAAGGTCCGGCAGGTGTCCACCGTGATCTGCCGGATGCCGTCCAGCAACCGCCGGCGCACCGCGTCGGAATAGGACCGGACCGTGAGCTGGAGCTTCACCTCGTCGGGAATGATGTTGTGTTTCGTGCCGCCATGGATGGAACCCACCGTGACCACCGCCGGCTCCACCGGATTCACCCGGCGGCTGACGATCGTTTGCAGGGCGGTGATGACATGGGCGGCCGTGACAATGGGATCGACGGTGTCGTTCGGGCGCGCGCCGTGACCGCCCTTTCCGTGGATGGTGATATCGACCGAGTCGACATTCGCGAACGCATAGCCGGAGGTGTAACCGATCGCGCCCGCCGGCAGATCGTGCTTCACGTGCAGCGAGAGGCAGTAATCCGGTTTCGGAAATCGCTCGAACAACCCGTCGGCGATCATCATCCGCGCGCCTTTCCCGACTTCCTCGGCGGGCTGGGCCACCAGGACGAGCGTGCCTTTCCACTGGGTTTTCAGATCGCTCAGGAGCGGCCCCACTCCCAGCAACATCGACGAATGCACATCATGTCCGCACGCGTGCATGGCGCCCACCGTGGTGCCGTCCGGCTTTTTCACCCGGACCTGACTGGCGTAGTCGACTCCGGTTTCCTCGATCACGGGCAGTCCGTCCATATCGCCGCGGATGAGCAGGGTGGGTCCGTCGCCGTTTTTCAGCACGGCCACGACCCCGGTCTGCCCGACACCCTGAGTCACTTCGTATCCGGCCTTCTCCAGCCCGCGGGCGATGGTCGTGGCGGTCTTCAATTCCTGGAGCGACAGCTCGGGATTGGCGTGGAAATGCTTGTAGACGGCGACGACCTCCGCGACGTGCCGATCCAGCCATCCCGCAACCGCCTCGCGGTGCTCGGGACTGGGGTGCGTCTCGACTTTGCCGGACGGACTTTGCCCGGCGGCCGCGGCCGCGAGCGTTGTCGTGACGAGGAGGAACCAGAACGAACGGGCGATCATGTCTTTCATGGCGGGGAGAGGTTGGACTTTGGGGGTTTGGGCGAAGTTTTTCAATCCGGCGCGCCTTTGCTTTGTCGAGCCGGGGGCGTTCGTTCAGCGCATCGGCGGGACTTCTTTTTCCCACGCCATGATTTTTCGCTGAAGCGCCAGCCGATCGTTTTCACGGGATCGGGACAAATCCGTCGCTTCCCCCGGGTCCGTTGTCAGATCGAAAAGCCACTCCTCCACCTTGTCGCCGTCCGTTTTGCGGACGAGTTTCAGATCGCCCGATCGCACCGCCCACCAAGTCGTCTTTTCGCGCCGGTAGCGCCAGAACAGTTCGCGCGGCAGCTCCGGTTCTCCGTCCCGGACCCGCTGGAGCAGGTCGATGCCATCGAGCGGCTTGCCATCCGGCACGGAGGCGCCCGCCACGGCGAGGAGACTCCGGGTCAGGTCGAACATGGAACACACCTGCCCCGAGACCTGTCCCGGCTCGATCCCGCCCGGCCAGCGCGCGAAGCAGGGCGCGCGGATGCCGCCCTCGAACAGGGTGCCCTTGTAGTCGCGCCACGGCGTGTTCAGGCCCGGTTTCATCGCGCCGTGATCGCTGGCAAAAATAACGAGCGTGTTTGCCGCCTGCCCGTTCTTTTCCAACACCGACAGCAAACGGCCGATGTCCGAATCGAGGGCCTCGAGCATGCTCACGTAAGTCGGGCGCGTGCCCCGGGTCCAGTTTTCCTTCGTTGGCAGGCCGCCGTCGTCGTCCATCGGCCCCTGAAACGGAAAATGCGGCGCCGCGTGCGGGAGATAGAGGAAAAACGGCTCGTCCGGCGCCTCGGCTTGGCGGTCGAGAAAATCGATCGCGTCCTCGGTGATGAGATTCGTGGTGTATCCCTCGCGCTGGATCGGCTCCCGCCCGCGCAGATAGACATCGAGATCCGACAGCTCGCGGTGACGGAAATAATCGACGTTTCCGCCGAGGAAGCCGGTGAATTCGTCGAAGCCCTGGTCGAGCGGGCTGAACTTCGGCTCGTAGCCGAGATGCCATTTGCCGAAGACCGCGTTGTGGTATCCCGCCGCCTTCAGGGCCGGCGCGAGCACCGCCAGGCGCGCCGGCAAGCCGAGTTCGTGCCGCTCCGCGAGGGCGATCGCGTCGTCGTAGCGGCCCACGTTTCCCGTTCCGATGGCGCACTCCATGCCGCCCGCCCGCTGCGGATAACGGCCGGTCAGGAGCGCGGTTCGCGACGGCGTGCATTCGGGTCCGTTGGCGTAGAAATTCGTGAACTTCACCCCCTCGGCCGCCAGCCGGTCGAGGTTCGGCGTCCGGGCGTCGGGACAACCGTAACAGCCGACGTCCGCATACCCGAGATCGTCAGCCAACAGGAAAACGATGTTCGGTTTCGTCCAGCCGAAGCCGGGAACCGAGAGCAACAGAAGGGCCGCGAGCCGCCCGGGAATCCATCCGATCATGCGCCGAGCATAGGGAACTTCGCGGCGGGTTTCAATCGCCGCGCTCGCGCATTTGGCGATGGACATCGCGCCGCGGTTGCTCCAAAAAACGTTTCCATCGGAAACCATGGGCAAGATCCTCTTCATTCGCGGCGGCGCCGTCGGCGATTTTATCCTGACCCTCCCGGCGATCGCCCTGGCGCGCGAACATCTGCCCGATGCCGAGATCGAAGTGCTTGGCTACCAGCCCGTCATCGACCTCGCCCGGGCGGCGGGTCTCGTCCATCGCGGCCGCACCATCGAATACGGCCCGCTCTCGAGCTTCTTCATTCCCAATACCCTGCTGCCTCCCGAACTGATGGACTACTTCAAGAGCTTCAGCGTCGTGGTGAGCTATCTCTACGATCCGGACGGCTTTTTCCGGGGAAACCTGGAGCGCTCCGGCGTTTCCACCCTCATCGAGGGACCGCACAAGGTGGACGAATCTCTCGCCGATCAACCCGCCGCCGCGCAGTTGGCCCGACCGCTCGAACGACTGGCGCTCTTTCTCGAGAAACCCTACCCCGAACTGTCCTTCGACGCCGCCTCCGAAACGGCCGCCGAGCGTTTCCTCGCCTCGACGCCTCCGGACTCGGCATCGCGCCCGATCCAGATCGCCCTCCATCCCGGCAGCGGCAGCCCGCGCAAGAACTGGTCCCTCGAAGGCTGGGCCGAAACCGCCGCCGCCCTCGACCGGCTTTTTCCCGGCCAGGTCAACTACCTCGTCTCCAGCGGCGAAGCCGAGGATCGAACCGTCGGCGCCTTTCTCGATCTCCTGAGGGGACGGAATCTGTCCTTCCACCACGCCGCGCACCTGCCGTTGCCCGCGCTGGGCGCGCTGCTGCGGCGTTGCCGGCTTTTTCTCGGACACGACAGCGGCATTTCGCACCTCGCCGCCGCCTGTGGTCTGCCGTGTTTGTTGGTTTTTGGCCCGACCGATCCCGCCGTGTGGGCGCCGCAAAACCCGGGCGTCCGCGTGATTCGAAACGCGTCGGGCAATTTCGCGGAGATATTGGCGGATGACGTCGCGGAAAGGGCGGCTACGTTGTTGCGGCCCGGCGTGTGTTGACCGCGTTGGCGCTCGGAAACGGCGGCGTTTTCCCCCCCTCGAAGAAAGAAGAGAAGAAAATCGGGTCCATTTTTCTTCTTCTTATAGGGGTGAATAACTCCGACCAAACAGGGTAAGGTGCTGGACCTAACCCTGTTGGGTTAAAAACGGTCCGTGAACAAATGTCGATAAGAGCCGGGCAACTGCTCTCAATCGGACCGGCGCCGGCAGTTGCGGCAACTCAACGCCGGGTTGTTCCGCGCTTATTCACGGTTTGCCACATTCTCCCATCGCTTCGCGCCGAGGGCATGGGTGGCGGCGAGGATCTCGGCCTCTTTCTTGCTCGTTCCCCGTCCGACCCCGAGGGTGCGTCCGTTCCACTCGACGCAGGCGGTGAAATTCTTGCAGTGATCCGGTCCTTCCTGGGAGACGATGCGGTAGGTCGGGCTGGTGTTGGAGATGGCCTGGAGAATTTCCTGGAGTTGGCCCTTGGGATTCACCTCCTCGGGTTCGCGCGCGATTTTGTCGATGAACGCGGCGCACTGCTGGAGGATGAATTTGCGCGCGGCGTCGTATCCGGAATCGATGTAGACCGCGCCGATCAGGGCCTCGAAGGCGTCGGCGAGATTGGAGGGCCGGCTGCGGCCGCCGGAACCGGCTTCGCCTTTTCCCATGAGGAGGAATTTGCCGAGATCGACGGCTGAGGCGTATTCGCGGAGCGCGTCGCGCGAGACGAGGCGGCTGCGGAGCTTCGTCAGGCGGCCCTCGCTGAAGGTGGGGAAGATTTCGAAGAGTCGTTCGGTGAGGACGAGCTGGAGCACGGCGTCACCGAGGTATTCGAGGCGTTGATTGTCGAAATGCGGACGGTTCGTCTCGTAGGCGAGGCTCGGGTGAGTGAGCGCCTCGGCCAGCAGGAGGGAGTTGCGGAATTTGTACCCGATTTTCTGCTCGAGAGAGTCCATGTAAATTCTGGCGGGAATGAACTGGGAAATGACGCGGCCGCAATGGCGGGGATGCGGCGGGGAAGGGATCGCGGCCGAATTTGTAACCCCGGACCTGTGGAGGGGTTTTTCGGAAAGTGACGGGTTTTCGGATCGTGAAAACCGGTCCCGCGACGGGGGAGAAATGGGGTGGCAGACGGGGATCGAACCCGCGACAACCGGAATCACAATCCGGGGCTCTACCACTGAGCTACTGCCACCGTCTTTCGCCGATTCGGGAGGGCGGAAAATAGGGCAGGCCCCACCACTTTGCCAGCGGAAAAAATCGGCTGTTCGCGTGCTGGAAATTCAGCCCGGACAGGGGAAAATGCTCGGCGATGCCCGAAGTTTCGAAAGATTGGAATCCCGTCGCCTTCAAGGAATGGCAGACGGTTTGCGACGCCCTGGAAACCGGCGAGCAACGCCTGATCCTGCGAAAGGGTGGCATTTCCGAGGGAAAACTGGGTTTCCAATGGCTGCACGAGCGTTTTTTCCTGTTTCCGACCTACTATCACGAACAGGTCGAGCAGGTGAAACCGGACGGCGCGGGCCGGCCGCGGGCGTTGCGGGATGAGATCGAGGGCGGCGCCAAAATCGCGATCCGGTTGTTCGCCGAGACGGAGCGAACCGAACGGCTCACCGATCGGGAGGCGGTCGAGGCGCTGCGCCCGGAGCACATCTGGATCGACCGGGTGATCGAGGACCGTTTTTCGTGGGGCGACGAGCCGGGCATCAGCGTGGCGTGGCTGAAAGTTTACCGGCTGGCGGAGCCTTGGATCCTGGAGGACCGAAAAGGCTTCGGCGGTTGCCGATCCTGGATCGGTCTGCCGGGGGAAGGGGACGAGGTCGCGGCGCGACTGCGGGACGCGGTGGCGGTGGGCTGAGCGCGCCGGGTCAGGCGGTGGCGCGCTGTTATTTTTTCGCGCCGACGGAATTCTGGAAGCGAACGATCGCGTTGGCGATGGTTTCGGAGAGTTGATCGCGGTAGTCGGAGTCGTTGATTTTGCGACCCTCGGTCGAATTGGTGATGAAACCGCCCTCGAACAGAATCGCCGGCTTGTTGATGCCGCGGAGGACATTGAATCGGGCGCGCTTGATACCGCGGTCGACGGTTTTCAACTGATCGATGACGTGGGCATGCACGGCGGTGGCGAGGGCGATGTTCTCGGCGTCGCGCACGTTTCCGTTGAGGAAGGAGCCCATGGCCGGACCGCCGTTGGTGGACGAGGTGCCCTGGGGAGCGAGCGCGTAGGTCTCGATGCCGTGGGCGGCGGAGGTGCCGGAGGAGTTGAAATGGACGCTGACGAAGATGGCGTCGTCAACCCGGTTGGCGAACTGCACGCGCTGGTCCAGGCTCAGGAACACGTCGGTCGTGCGGGTCATCCGCGTCTTGAACCCGCGTTTTTCGAGCGAGGCCTTCAGCTTGAGGGCGAGATCGAGCGTGTAGTTTTTTTCCCAGCCGTAAATGCCCTTCGCCCCGGAATCGTGCGCGCCATGGCCGGCGTCGATGACCACGGTGTCGAACTTGATGGGTTTCTTGATGTAGCTCGGCCGGAGCACGGGATCGACGAGCTTGGCGAGATCGATCGTGGAGATGTAAGCGCGGCCGTCGCGCTCGACGATGGGGAGGCTGAGGTTGAAGAGGATGTTGTTGATGTAGATGGTCTGCGAACCGGTCTTCCAGCGCATGATGAGCATCGGGTGCCGGAAGATGCGGTCGCCGTCGCTGCGCGCGAACCGCTCGAAATGGTAAAACGAGTGGACGTTCTCGTCGGAGACGTAGTCCTGGCCGTCGATCTTGTAGATCTTCCAGTTGGCGGCGAAGGCGGTCGATGCGAGCGCGAGGAACATTCCCAGAGGGGCAAGCGACCGCGCGAGGCGGGTCGTGAACCGACAAGAACGCACCATTGACGTGTTGACCATGACTGGGTGAGGGAACGATCCGGGGGAGGTGGCTCTTAGAGTAGCGAAGGGCTTTGGGATGCGCAAACGGCTTCCCGAGCTTCGGGTAATTCGGTTTACAAAGGCGCCCTCCACACAAATAGTTTCGCCCCGCCCGGCCGAATCTCCCGGCGGAACGGAATCGAGAAAATGGCGTCCGAACTGTCCCAAGCGTATCAACCCGGCGAGGTTGAGGAAAACTGGTATGCCCGCTGGCAGGAGGCGGACTGTTTCCGCGGCGACGAGACCTCGTCGCGGGAGGCCTATTCGATCGTCATCCCGCCGCCGAACGTCACCGGCATCCTGCATCTGGGCCACGTCCTGAACAACACCATCCAGGACATCCTGGCGCGGCGCGCCCGCATGGAGGGAAAGGAGGTTCTCTGGCTGCCCGGGACGGATCACGCCGGTATCGCCACCCAGTCGAAGGTCGAGCAGAAGCTCCGCAAGGAGGAAAAGAAAACCCGGCGCGACCTGGGTCGGGAGGCCTTCCTCGAGCGCGTCTGGGAATGGAAGGAGGAACACGGCGGCATCATCATCCAGCAACTGAAACGCCTCGGCTGCTCCTGCGACTGGAGCCGGGAGCGGTTCACGATGGATCCCGCCTATTCGCGCTGGATCTCGAAGATTTTCGTCGATCTCTTCAACGAGGGACTCATCTACCGCGGCAAGCGGATGGTGAACTGGTGCCCGAAATCCCTCACCGCCCTCAGCGACGAGGAGGTCATCATGAAACCCCAGCGCTCGAAGCTTTACACGATGCGCTACGAGATCGCCGAGGAACCGGGCCGCTTCGTCGAGATCGCCACCACCCGCCCGGAGACCCTCATGGGCGACACGGCGGTCGCCGTGAATCCGAAGGACAAGCGCTACGCCGATCTGCTCGGCAAACACGCCATTCGGCCCTTCCCCCGCGCGGAAATTCCCATCGTGGCCGACGACCATATCGACATCGAATTCGGCACCGGCGTGCTGAAGGTCACGCCCGCCCATGACAAGGCCGACTTCGAGATCGGTCTGCGCCACCACCTGCCCATCCTCGACGTCTTCCATCCCGACGGCACGCTCAATGCCCTCGCCGGTCCGGATTTCGAGGGGATGGACCGCTTCGAGGCCCGCAAGAAAGCCGCCGAAAAACTCGAGGAAATGGGCCAGCTCGTAAAGGTCGAGGATTACGAGAACAACGTCGGCTATTCCGAGCGCGCCGACGTTCCGATCGAGCCGCGCATCTCCATGCAGTGGTTCCTGAAATATCCATGCAAGACCGAGACGGCCGAAGCCGTCGCCAGCGACGCGATTCGTTTCCGTCCGGAACGGTGGAAAAAGACCTTCGCCCACTGGATGGAAAACCTGCAGGACTGGTGCATCAGCCGCCAGCTCTGGTGGGGTCACCAGATCCCCGTGTGGTATCGCCAGGCCAATGCCGCCGAACTCCAGGCCCGCGAATCGCTCGATGCCGCCAGCGCCGGCGACGACATCCATGTCTCCGTCGATCCCCCCGCCGACGAGGAAAACTGGGTGCGCGACGCCGACGTGCTCGACACCTGGTTTTCGAGCTGGCTCTGGCCTTTCGCGACCATGACCGACAGCGACGCGGAGCGGTCCGCGACGGTGGAAAAATTCTACCCCACCACCGATCTCGTGACCGGCCCGGACATCATCTTTTTCTGGGTGGCGCGCATGATCATGGCCGGGTTTCGGTGGGAGGGACAATTGCCGTTCCGGAACGTCTTTTTCACCTCCATCATCCGCGACAAACAGGGCCGAAAGATGTCCAAACAATTGGGCAACTCGCCCGACCCGCTCGATCTGATCGCCAAATACGGCGCCGACGCCCTGCGCTTCGGGCTGATGCGCATCGCGCCGAGCGGCACCGACGTGAAGTTCGACGAGGAGCAGATCGTCGAAGGCCGGAATTTCGCCAACAAGCTCTGGAACGCCACCCGGTTCCGCCAGATGCAGGGCGCCCCTCCGACCGAACCGGGGTCGCTCTCGATTTTTGCGATCGATATTCTCGCGAAACTCGAGGCGCTCGAGGCCAGCGTCGACGAATCGCTGAAGGAATACCGTTTCAACGACACCGCGAATCTCCTCTACCAGTTTTTCTGGAGCGAGTACTGCGACTGGTATCTGGAGTCGACCAAGGGCGATTTCGTCGAAGGCGCCGATCCCGCCGCCAAAGCCGCCACGCTCTGGACGATGGACACGGTGCTGCGCCGTTTCTTAATGCAGTTGCATCCCTACATGCCGCATCTTTCGGAGGAACTGTGGGAAAAAATGGGCTTCGGCGGCGCCGACGGTCCCGCCTTTCTCATGCGGACGCCCCTGGATGACTCGCTGATTCTGCACGGCATCCCCGTGGAAAAAATCGAGGCCGCCCGCCAGCGGGTCACCGCAATCTACGAAGCCGTGGGCCGCGCCCGCAACCTCAAGGCCGAGTACGGACTCGCCGCCAATCGGAGCGTGAGATTCATCGTCGATCCCGAGGGCATCGAGTCGGGTGCGCTCGATGCCTCCGCCGCCGCCGTCTTCGCCCGCCTCGCCGGCGCCGGAGAGGTCCGCGTCGAGACCGGCCACGCCGCCGAGACCGGCGTGCCCGTCGCCCTCACCGGGGTCGGGAAACTCTACATGCCTCTCGAGGGGCTGATCGACGTCGCGGCCGAACGGGACCGCCTTTCCAAGGAACTCGCCAAAGCCGAGGCCGAACTCGCCAAGGTCAACGCGAAGCTGAACAACGAGAGTTTCGTGTCCCGCGCGCCCGACGAGGTCGTCCAGGAAAATCGCGACCGCCAGGCCCAATGGAAATCCCGGGTCGAAGAACTCGGGCGCATGATCGAGAGCCTCGGCGCCCTCCAATGACAAACCGGAGATTGGGAAGATGCTCCTCGAACATCCGATCTTCAAAATCTCGCTGGGAATCGCCTCCGCGGCGGCGACCTTCGGGTTGTTGGCGGGTTGCGAAAAACTTCGCGAGACCCGCGCCGAAAAACTGAAGGAATCGGCTTACCAGCATGCCGCCAACGGCGACCTCGACCGGGCTCTGGAAATTTCGGAAATCGCCCTGCGCCTCGATCGAGAGGACCCGGTTCTGCGGCATTTTCGCGGCCGGGTGTTCTGGATTCGGAAACAGCCGGAAAAGGCGATCGACGAATACGAAGCCGCCTACGACTTGATTGGCGACGCCCTGGCGCCGGACGAAGATTCGTCTTTTCCCGGAGCCAATCCCGGAACCCACATCCAGATTCGCCTCGACTACGGAAACGCCCTCGAAGTTCTGGATCGGTCGGCGGAGAGCCGCGATGTCCTGGAGAAGGCGCTGCGCTTGCATCCCGACGATCCCCAGGTCCTGAACGGTTTCGCCTGGCTGCTGGCGACCCATCCGGACGATTCGCTGCGTGACGGAAAACGCGCCGTGGAACTGGCGACGAAGGCCTGCGAATTGACCGACTGGGAGCGGGCCAGCATCATCGACACCCTCGCCGCCGCCCATGCCGAGGCCGGCGCCTTCGAGGAGGCGGTGAAATGGCAGAGTGACGCCAACGCCCAGCTCAAGGACGATCCGGACATTGCCGATTTCGAGGCGCGGCTGGCGCTTTATCGCGAGCGAAAACCCTATCGGGAATTGCCCCGGGATTATTACGAGAAGGAAATGGTCGAACGGCCAAGCGGGCCAAATGAAGATTGACCGGACCGGACAGGGTTGAGTCGGTGACCTAACCCTGTTGGGTTTCGGAAAACCGGTCACCGCCGGGTAATCTTCACCGCGAGGTCTTCCGGGAATGGGGGCGAGGCGAGGGCGGCGCTTTGGCCGGCTTTGGCGGCGATGATCTCGGTCCGGACGACTCCCGGTTTGGCGGGATCGAACCACTCGATCGAGTAGTCGCCCGGTGGAAGATCGACCTCGAAGCGGAGGCGCCGATCCGGACCGGTGGCGGTCGCGTACAGGGCGTATTGCTCACCAGAATTCGCCAAGACACGAACCCGGACATCTTTCGGAAGCGGGTTTTTCACGAAGCCGGGCGCCGGGGAGAAACGAATGAAATCGCAGCTCTCGAGAAAACGTTTCAGGGCGCCGAGTTGGCGGCGCAAGGGGGCGCTCCCACCACCGGGCTGATGGTCGGGGTAGGCAAAATCGCCGCCCTCCTTTCCGGCGGCGAAGGAGTAGTCGAGGTGATTGAAAAGCGCTCCGCCGGCGAGCATGAATTCCCAGGCTTCGCGACGGTAGGTGCGATCCTCCTGACCTTTGAATCCGGTTTCGTTGTCGCCGATCGGTTTTTTGAGATGCCAGTTGGCGTCAATGTCGGTGGGCGGGGTGGAATAGTGAAAATTGAAGAGTGAATAGGCCGGGTGGGGGTCGCGCACCACGAAGGCGTCGCCGTGGTTGGCGACGTTCCAGGAAATCAGGTGTCGCTTGGGCAGTTTCTCCTCTGTTTTCTGGATCAACTCAGCCATGTGGTCGTGCCATTCCTGGGGAAGTTCGCGCTGGTAGGGTTCGTTGCAGACTTCGAAATAGAGACGGTCGTACGGATTCAGCTCGGTCACCAGCTTGCGCACCAGCGCCTCCTGATAGGCGAGGTAAGGTCCGGAACGATCGAGGCTCCACGAGTCGTTCGGGCTCGCCAATGGCGGCAGTGACTGGCGATGGTTGATAGGATTGAAAGGGGAGAGGGCCCACATCGACTCTTCGTAAAAGGGACAGAAGAGGACAAATTCGACGACGATTTCGTGCTCGTCCGCGGCGCGCATGAAGGCGTGCAATCGTTCGAAATAGGCGGGGTCCCAACGGTCGAGATCGAACCGGTTTCCCGTGTCTTCGGATCGGGGATAGGGGCAGATGAACCGATCGTCGGGTGGCGCGAGGGTGTTTTGGGCGATGCGAAAGGCGCCGGGACTTTCGCGATAAACGCCGGAAAAGGTCCGGGTCAAATTGAGGCCATCGGCGGCGAGGGTGGCGAAGTATTTTTGGAAATCGAAGTCGAGATTCAACAGGGCGCCGTAGTGCTCGCCGGCGGTGACGAGGAGGATGGGATTGTCGGTCAGGGAAAGGTAGCGGGGATTCTCGGGGTGGAGCGTGAGGGGATCTGCCATGAGGAGCGGGGCAAAATGGATCGCGAGAATGAGAGCGACGAGGCGGCGGAGCATTCGGAAAGGAAAAGGGAGAATGACGGCGACGCAATGTCCAAAAAAAGAAGCCGCGACCGGTATGGAGGCCGGTCGCGGCGCACACGCACACACACGGGGGTTTCCGGTTCGATCGTTCCGGAAACGGGAAAGGGTCGAGTCAGCGGCAGCTTCGGAAGGAGCGGAGCGAGTATCCGGGGTAGGTCGGATAGCTCCGATAGGAATAGGTCGGCACGGAGTAGTAGCGGGTGCTGTAGCCGAAGTTCGTCCGGGGCGCCGGGGAACAGCCACGGGAGCTGTAATAGCGGGGCGAGGTGCCGAAGCTGAAGTTCAGCGAGACGGACGGGTGGTTATGGTAGCTGGGCACCCAGCCGTAAACGGCGCAGTTGTTCACGTAGCGGACCGGGCGGTAATAGGCGAAGACGGATTGGCCGCAATGGTTGCAACTGGAGATGCGTTTGCAGGTGGTTCCGGCCTGGGCCGGGGTGGGGGCGAAAGCGATGAGGGCCGCGGCGGCGGCGGCGAGGGCGAGAATCTTTTTCATTTCCGTTTCGAGGTGTGGAGGTTGGTTATTCTGGTTTCGGCGGCGCACCGGTTTAGGTGGCGTCAAGGAATTCGACTCGCGAGATCGGGCGGCGATTCACAAAAGAGGCTTTTTTTTTAAGTGGATGCTTTGGATGGTCGAAAACGGGGACTCGAGTCAAATGTGGATCGCGTGACCGAACGCCGCGGCGGTGGCTTCGTGAATGGCTTCGGAAAGGGTGGGATGGGCGTGAATCGTGTTTTCCAATTCTTCGCGGGTGGCTTCGAGAGTCAGAGCGAGGCCCATTTCGGCGATGAGTTCGGTGGCTTCGGAACCGATGATATGGGCGCCGAGCAATTCTCCGTATTTTTCGCCGAAGAGGAGTTTCACAAAACCCTCGGGTTCGCCGGCGGCCAGGGCGCGACCGCTGGCCTGAAATGGAAATTTTCCGACCTTGAAGGCGATTCCCTGGTCTCGGCAGGCGCGTTCGGTCAGGCCGATGCTGGCGACCTCGGGATGGCAATAGGTGCATCCGGGGAAGACGCCGACCTTTCGCGGTTGATGGCCGGGGACAAAGATCCCCTCGACAGCCTGGACCGCTTCGAAGCTGGCGACATGGGCGAGCCACGGGGGACCGATGATGTCTCCGGCGGCGAATACGCCGGGCAAGCTGGTTTCGTATCGATCGTTGATTTGAATGAATCCACGCTCCGTCAGTTGAAGCGTTTCGGCATGGGGTGGCAGGAAGGGTTTTACGCCGATGGCGACGAGGCAGGCCTGGGCGCTGAGAATTTCGGAGGGGCCACCGGCGGCGGGCTCGACGGTCAGTTCGACGCCGGCGGTGGTGACGGAGGCGGCGGTGGTTTTGGTGGAGAGCCGGTAGGCGATGCCCTGTTTTTTGAACGACTTTTCGAGGGCGAGGCTGATGTCGGTGTCCTCGACCGGAAGGAGGTGATCCATCATTTCGACGAGGGTGACGCGGGTTCCGTAGGCATTGAAAAAATACGCGAACTCCACCCCGATGGCGCCGGCACCGATGATGAGAAGGTCCTTGGGTTGCTCGGCGATCAGCATCGCCTCCTTGGAACTGAGAACGGCCTTTTGATCGAAGGGGAGGAAGGGCAATTCCCGGGGTTGGCATCCGGTGGCGATCAGCACATGGGCGGTTTCGAGGGTGGTGGTTTCGCCGTTCGTCGCGGTGAAATCCACCTTTCCTGAGCCGGCGAGCGATCCGGTGCCGCGGAGATAATCGACCTTGTTTTTCTTAAAGAGGAATTCGATTCCGCCGGCGAGTTTATCGGACACTTTTCGGGAGCGACCGATGATTTGGGACCAGTCGTAGACGAGCCCGTCGATCTTCAGTCCGAAGTCCGCCGCTTTGTCCCGGAGGGTGGCGTAAAGCTCGGCGTTTTTCAGGAGAGCCTTGGTCGGGATACAGCCCCAGTTGAGGCAGGTGCCGCCGGCTCGATCGGCTTCGATGCAGGCGACTTTTTTGCCGAGTTGTGCGGCGCGGATGGCGCCGACGTAACCGGCGGGACCGCCGCCGATGACAACGAGATCGTAGGAAGGCATTGTGATGGGAAGGATCGGAGAATGGGAGGACGAAGAAACCGGTGCGAAGGCGCCATTGTCAATGGATCATGGCGTTTGGCGTCGAAGTCTCTGGTAACGGATCATGGCGATGACGAAGACGATGAAGCTGGGGATGGCGATGACGGTGGCGATCGCGAGAGGGATCAAGGCGAGGGAAATGGAATTCGCGAGTTGTTCGGGTGTGGCGTTTTTGGAGTCGGATAATTTCTTGAAGGCGTCAATCAGGGCGTAAACCTTGAAGGCAAAAGCGATCACTGGGGGGACGGCGAAGAGGAGAAGGGACACGACGGAGGTTCGACGCCAGAATCGAATCTGGCGGACGTGTTCGGGTGATGGTTGTGGGAGGGGAGGGGTATTCACGTGGGATGCATTTTCAATAGGGTTGAGTGGGCGAGTCAACCCTGTTGGGTCTTGCGCGGATG
This sequence comes from Akkermansiaceae bacterium, assembly GCA_024233085.1. Lineage (GTDB taxonomy): Bacteria > Verrucomicrobiota > Verrucomicrobiia > Verrucomicrobiales > DEV007 > JAEUHH01. The sequence continues at coordinate 575,754 of JACKQC010000002.1, read as the reverse complement.
GGGGTTGAAGGGAATCTTTGGCGGCCCGGAGCCGAGGATCGGATTGGCCTTCGGCGATCGATTGTTCCACGGGGAACAATGCCGCCCCCTGCAGGTATGTATGAGTTTCCAAAACGGTATGAGGTGATCGTGATCGGTGCCGGGCATGCCGGGATTGAAGCGGCCTTCGCGGCGGCGCGGCTGGGTGCCTCGGTCGGCTTGATCACACAAAACCTCGACACCATTGGGCAGATGTCGTGTAACCCCGCGATTGGCGGTTTGGCCAAAGGCCACATGGTTCGCGAGATCGATGCCCTCGGCGGCGTGATGGGGATCAACACCGACGCGACAGGAATTCAGTTCCGGATGCTCAATGCGAAGAAGGGGCCGAGCGTGCGGGCGCCTCGCGCGCAATGCGACAAGAAGGCGTATCAGTTTCGACTGAAAGCGCTCGTTGAATCGGAGCCGAACATCGATCTTCATCAGGGAAACATTGCGCGGCTGGTCGTGGATGGTGACGCGGTTCGCGGCGTGGAGACCGCCCTTGGGATTCGATTTCATTCCGATGCGGTGGTGGTGACGACAGGCACCTTTATGCGGGGTTTGCTGCATGTCGGAATGCAAAATCAAAAAGGGGGACGCATGGGTGACGGTATTTCGACCCTGAGCGATCACCTGCGGGATTTGGGGTTTGCCGTGAATCGTTTTAAGACAGGAACGCCCTGCCGACTCAATGGGCGGTCGATCGATTTTGAAAAGTGCGAGGCGCAAAACGGCGATGATCCGGCGCCTCGATTCTCGTTCGTCTCCGATCTCCTGGATGACGGGGTCGAGTCGGTTCACACGCTGAACCGCTGGAGTGATCCGTCGTTCCACGTGGAACAAATGCCCTGTTGGATCACTTACACGAACGAAAAGACCCACGACATCATCCAAGCGAATCTCGACAAGTCGCCCATGTATGCCGGCCGCATCGAGGGGATCGGTCCCCGCTATTGTCCTTCGATCGAGGACAAGGTCGTGCGCTTCGCCGACAAGGATCGCCACCAGATTTTCCTGGAGCCGGAGGGTCGGCACACTCGGGAGCATTACGTCAACGGGGTCTCCACCAGCCTCCCCTTCGACGTCCAATTCGATTTCATCCGCTCCATCCGCGGATTGGAAAACGCGGAAATCATCCGTCCGGGTTACGCGGTCGAATACGACTATTGCGAACCGACCCAGCTCTTTCCGACCCTGGAAACGAAGGTTCTGTCGGGTCTCTATTTCGCCGGGCAAATCAATGGCACTTCCGGGTATGAAGAAGCGGCCGGGCAGGGGCTGATTGCCGGTGCCAATGCCGCATTGAAGATCGCGGGCCAACCTGAGTTTATGCTCGGGCGGGACGAGGCCTATCTCGGCGTCATGATCGACGATCTCGTGACGAAGGGCACCACCGAGCCCTATCGCATGTTCACCAGCCGAGCCGAATTTCGACTCCTGCTCCGACAGGACAATGCTGACCTGCGTCTGACACCACGCGCCATGGATTCAGGACTCGTCAAACGTGACTCAGTCCGCGCCGAGCGCGTCATGAGAAAACAAAGCGAAATTGCCCGGGCGCGCCGGCACGTTGAAAAAACCCTTCGCCAGGGAATCACGCTCGAGAAATGGCTGCGACGCCCCGAGGCGACCTGGCGGAATCTCAGCTCGGAGGCACGCGCTTCCTTCTCCGATGAAATCTGGGACCTCGTCGAGATCGACGTGAAGTACGCCGGCTACATCAAACGTCAGCACGAAATGGTCGCGCGAACCGAACGGATGGAACACAAAACGATCCCTCCATGGATCGACTACGAGACCGTCCGTGGATTGAAACGCGAAGCCCAACAAAAGCTCGCGACCATCCGCCCCCAAACCCTGGGTCAGGCCGGTCGAATCAGCGGCATTACCCCGTCCGACCTGGCGCTTCTCGCCGTGTGGATCGAACGCGGCCGAACGGACTCTTCCCCGGCGACAGATACCGAAACGGAAGCGACGGTTTCGGGCGATTGATCAGAGGACGGTGCGAAAAAAATCGACCGCCTCCGCGACCGTGTCGACGGTGTGCGAGGCCGTCGCCGTTTCGGCCTTTTCCGATCGTACCCGGACGGTGCCCTTCAGTCCGGCGGCGATTCCCATCTCGATGTCCCGGTCGGCGTCGCCGATCAGCCAAGACGAATGAAGATCGATTCCGAATCGCTCGGCGGCGGCGCGGATCATTCCGGGATCGGGTTTTGGCGGGAAAGGACAATCGGCGAGGCCGGTGTGGGAATAGATCGCGTCGAACTCAAAACCGGTTCGTTCCCGCAGCGCCGCTTGCATCGACGCATGAATCGCGTCGAGATCGTGGAGGGTCATCAGGCCCTTGCCGACACCCTTTTGGCTGGTGACGACAATCGCGAGGTAACCCCGGCTTTTCGCCAGCGCCAGCAGATCGCCGATGGCGGGATCGAGCGAAAATGCCTCGATCGATAAAACATACCCCGGCCCGGGTGACAGGTTCACCACTCCGTCTCGATCGAAAAATATCGCGGGGCGAATCGGCATGAGCATGAATCAGGAAAGGGGGCGCAACCGGGGGCGGCCGATCACCCGAATATCGTTTCCAAAGCGTTTGAAGGTCGGACTTTCCAAATCGGCGAGAAATCCCCCGGGGCTTCCGAGACCAGTGGACCCACCACCGAGAAAAGGAGCGACGTAGAGAATGATTTCATCGATCAGTCCCGCCGAAAGGGCCGCGCCAAAGAGTCGTCCGCCGGATTCCAGCATGGCCGAGGTCACGCCTTCGGCGCCGAGCCGATCAAGCACGGCTTCCAGCGATTCGCCGACGAAGACCCGGGTTCGATCACGATGGCTGTCCGTGAACGGATACGCTTCTTCCGGCAAATCGCCCGATTGGCTGAGGACGATTCTCCATGGCTGCGGGCGGCCTTTTGCGAAGGCCCCTCGAAGCGTGAGGCGAGGATTGTCCCGGCGCAAGGTCTCGCCTCCGATCAGAATCGCGTCGATGCGGCGCCGCCAGCGTTGCACATCCCGGCGCGACTCCTTGGAACTGATCCAGGGCCCGTCGCCATTTCGAAGCGTCGTTCGCCCATCGAGGGTGATCGCGGATTTGGCGATCAGATAGGGACGGCCTGTTGTCACATGCTTGGCGAAAAAGCGAATCAGATCGGTGGCTTTGGATTCCAGGCATCCGCATTCGACCTCGACGCCCCGATTTCGGAGTATCGAAATCGCCGCTCCGGAATGCTTTGGGTTCGGGTCCGCCGTTCCGATGACCACGCGGCGAAAACGCCCTTCCAGAATCGCGTCGGTGCAGGCGCCGGTGCGTCCGCGGGTGGAGCAGGGCTCGAGCGTGACGTAGAGCGTGGATCGGTCAAAGTTGATCTCCTCGCCAAATCGCCTTCGAGCGTCCTCGATGGCCAGCACCTCGGCATGAGCCTGGCCGGCCCCCCGATGCCAGCCCTCCCCGAGGACCATTTCGTTTTCGTCCACAATCACCGCGCCGACCGGCGGATTCGGACTGGTGAATCCCAGTCCCTTCCCGGCCAGCGTCAGGGCGCGTCGCATGTGTTTTTCGTCGGGAGTCATCGGTGATCTCGTCAACAGTGGAGGAAAAGACTCCTAAACCCGTTGCGGAAAAGATCGCCGAAAAAAGTCTCCGGCACTCGACCCATCCTTTCCAAGAGTCGGAAGATGGTGCTTGATTGCTCCGTGTCGATGTCGAACGAACAACGGAGTCTTCTCTACGCGGATCTGGCCCGCTTTACCCGATCGGGTTTCGGCATCGACAAGGCTTGCGAATCGCTGGCGAGACAGCCCGGAATTGACCGCCGCACCCGCGCGGTTTGCGAGGGAATTCTCGAAGGCCTGGCGAGCGGCAGGACCGTGGCGGATTCCGCGATCGGACTCGGCCTTTCCGAGATGGAGTGCTGGGTGATCGAGGCCGCCGAGAATGGCGGCCAACTGGAGGCGGGATTCAGGATCCTTGCCGACCATTTCCGGCAACGCCACGAGTCGCGCCGGCGCATCCGCCGCGGAATGATCTACCCGATGGTCCTGATACATTTCGCCCTCGTCGCCGGCATCGGCGTTTCCGCCTTGCTGACGTCGGTGAATCCGAGTGCCGGACCTGGCGCGGGAAAAGCCGCGTTCAAATCGGGCCTGATCTGGGTCCTGATCGCCTACGCCGCCGTGTTGATCGGAATCGCCCTGATTCGAATGCTCTCCAAGGCCGCGTCCGGCTCCGCAGTCATCGACGCCTGCCTGCGGCGGGTTCCATTCTGGGGTCCGATGCGGCGGAACGACAGCCTGGCGCGCTTCTCGGAGGTTTTCCGGATTCAGTTGCTGTCCGGGGGAAAAATGAGTGTCGCCTGGGAAAACGCCGGCCGCGCGGCCCACAGCGGCACGATCGGCGCCGCCACCCGAACGGGCGCGGTTTCGTTGGCGGCGGGGGAATCGTTGACCGAGGTTCTGCGAAACAGTGGAAACGCCTTTCCCGGAGATTTTTCGCGATCGCTCGCCAACGCCGACATCACGGGGCGGCTCGACGAAGAGGCGGCCCAGTGGGCAAGTTATTACCGCGAGGCATCGGCCATCAGCGTGGAGCGATTCGCGGAATGGATGCCGAAACTCGTCTACGGATTCGCCCTCGCGATCGGGGCCTGGATGGTTTTGAAAATCGCCTTCAGTTACCTGTCGGTGATCAATGGATTTCTGGACGGCCTGCAAAATATTTGAACTCCGCACAAATTTACACTGGACAACCGAACAGCCCAGGCGCATCATGATCGAAATTCGTTTTTCAAATCATGGTTGAACTGCTATCTCCTCCGGAAGCCGCTACTGAAGAAGCGGACCACAACATCGACGAAGTCCCCGCCGCCTCCGAGTCGGCACCGGCGTCGCGAACCAAATCACGATCCTCGAAAATGGCCTCCTCATCCTCGAAATCGTCCGACAAAACCAGCACCGCGAACAACGCGGAAAAGAACCGGCTCGCCGAAGCGCGCGCCAAGAATCTCGATCTCGCGATTTCCCAGATTCAGAAGGATTACGGCGAAGCCGCCATCATGCGGCTCGGCAGCGAGCATCGCATCGACGTCGACACCATCCCGACGGGAAATCTCCTGATCGACCGTGCTCTCGGGGTCGGCGGTTTTCCCCGTGGCCGAATTGTCGAGATCTACGGTCCGGAATCGTCCGGAAAGACCACGCTGACCCTCACCGTTGTCGCCCAGGCTCAGAAAGCCGGCGGACTCGCCGCTTTTGTCGATGTCGAGCACGCCCTCGACCCGCAGTACGCCAAGCGCCTCGGGGTGAATCTCGAGGAACTGCTGGTTTCCCAGCCGAGTTCGGGCGAGGAGGCCCTGCGCATCGTCGAAACGCTGGTCCGCTCGAACGCCCTCGATGTGATCGTTCTCGACTCGGTCGCCGCTCTGGTGACCCGCCAGGAACTCGATGGCGAGATCGGGGACGCCACCGTCGGTGCCCAGGCGCGTCTCATGAGCGCCGCTCTGCGGAAGCTGACCGCCATGATTTCCAAGGCGCGCACCGTCTGTATCTTCACGAATCAGATTCGGGAAAAGGTCGGCGTCATGTTCGGAAATCCCGAAACGACTCCGGGCGGGCGGGCCTTGAAGTTTTACAGCTCCGTCCGCTGCGATATTCGCCGAATCGGCAGCATCAAATCCTCCAACGGCGAGGTCATCGGGAACCGGACCAAGGTAAAGCTCGTCAAGAACAAGGTGGCTCCCCCCTACACGGAGGCCGAGTTCGACATCATGTATAACGAGGGAATCTCGGCTGTCGGCTCCCTCCTCGACCTCGCTCTCGAGCACGACATTCTCCAGAAGCGCGGCTCGTGGATTTCCTACAAGGGTTCCCAACTTGCCCAGGGCCGCGACGCCGCCAAGGACGCCCTGAAAGCCGATGAATCGCTCTACGCCGAAATCGAGGCGCTCGTCCGCGAAAAAATGGACGAACCCGCCAAGAAATAGGGCGGAAGCCGGGAAATCCGCCTGTCGGCGGCACGACTTATGGTAGATTACGCCGCGCCGGTTGAGATGACCGGCGCGGCGTATTTTCATGGACCGCTTCCTCCAATTCGTCGCCGATCATTGGCGCGATAGCCTCGAAATTCTGCTGCTCTGGGCGATCATTTACCAGAGTTATCGCTATTTTCGGGCGACCCGAGGAGCGCGGATTTTCACCGGACTCGTCGGAATCTGGATTGGGCTCACTTTGATGTCCGAGCTGTTGAGCCTCGACGTGATCGGGTGGCTGCTGAAGAGCTTCTCCGTCTTCCTCGCGGTGGCCTTGGTGGTGATCTTCCAGCCCGAGCTGCGCCGAGCCCTCGCCGAACTGGGCAGTCATCGGTGGTTTTCCTCCTTCAGTCCGGAAGTTCAGCGCGAATTTACCGAAAAACTCAGCAGCATGGTCGAGTCGCTGTCGAAAAAGCGAATCGGCGCCCTGATCGCCATCCAGCGCGGCATCGATCTGAAGCCCTATCTCGAAACGGGCGTCCCCCTCGACAGCCGACTTAGTTCCGAGCTTCTCCAGACGATCTTCCACCCGGGCACACCCCTCCACGACGGCGGCGCCGTCCTTCGTATCGGCGACGAGCGTATCATCGGCGCGGGGTGCGTCTTCCCGCTGAACCAGCGGGAAATCTCCGATCGAGGGGTGGGCCTTCGCCATCGCGCGGCGATGGGAATCACGGAGGAATCCGACGCCATCGCGATCGTCGTTTCCGAGGAGACCGGCGCCGTGTCGCTTTCGGTCGAGGGTGCCCTCGAACGCAATCTGGACCGGGAAGAACTGAGCGAACGCCTCAACGAATTGCTCCACGACCAGGGCGAAGAAGAAGAATCCGAAACCGATGAATCTGAAAACGCTACTGCTGCATAACTGGCGATCGAAGATTGCCTCGCTATTCCTGGCCTTCGCGATCTGGTATTTGATCGATTCGAATCTGCGGCCGCAAAAAGACAGCGGTCCGCCCGTGCCGGGAACGGTCGAACCACTTCCGGCGCCGGAGACAATTCCCGAACCTCCGGTTCCGGGTTTGCTAGAGGGCGTCTCCGTCGTTCCCGGGCGAACCGCCACCCGCCGCCTCGCAATCTGAAAGCGGAGCCCCTCAATCGCCGATCGGATCGACCCAACCCTGTTGGGTCCCCGACCTAACCCTGTTGAATCCGAAACGGACACGTCCTTTTCCCGCCCCACTTCTTCCTCTTTTCATGTCCTCTTCCCCGCGCACTCTTTTCGGCACTGACGGCATCCGCGGCAAAGCCGGTTTGAAACCCCTCGATCCCGAAAGTGTGATGCGGTTGGGCATGGCGGCGGCCGACGTCTTATTGCCCGGCTTTCGCCGCGAAGCCACCCACGAATGGCCAACGGTCGTGATCGGCAAGGACACCCGCCTGTCGGGTGACATGCTGGAGGCGGCGATCGCCGCCGGCCTGAACGCGCGGGGAATCGATGTCCGTTTGGCGGGGGTCGTTCCGACGCCCGCAGTGGCTTGGCTGACGCGGGAAACAGGCGCGGCCTTCGGAGTCGTCATTTCGGCGTCGCACAATCCCTTCGACGATAATGGCATCAAGTTTTTCGACTCGCGCGGAATCAAGCTCGACGACAAAACCGAGGCGGCCATCGAAGCGGCATTCAAAGGTGAAATCGACCCCAAGGCGGCCGAGATCGGACGAACGGCGCCGATCAAAGACGCGGCGGATCGATATGTAAACTTCGTTTGCGGGCTTTTTCAGGATCATCGGGATCTCTTCACCGGCTCGCGATTCGCGCTCGATGCCGCGAACGGTGCCGCGTCCGTCACCAGCACGGCGATCCTGACCCATCTCGGCGCGAAGGTTTCGGTATTCCACGACCGTCCGAACGGCATGAACATCAATCGCGAATGCGGTTGCACTCATCCGGAGGCGATCGAGTCCTTGGTGCGGGAAACGGGCGCCGATGCCGGCATCTCCCACGATGGCGACGCGGATCGGGTAATGCTTTGTGACGAAACTGGCTCATCCCTCGACGGAGACGAACTTCTGGCGATTGCCGGACTCGATCTCCTGAATCGCGGCGAACTCAACCAGGCCACGGTCGTCGGCACGCTGATGAGCAATGCCGGACTGGAGGCTTGTCTCGCCGAGCGCGGAGGAAGGCTGGTCCGCGCCGGTGTCGGAGACCGGTATGTGATGCGGGAAATGCTGGCGAACGACTACAACTTCGGCGGTGAGCAAAGCGGTCACCTGATTTTTCGCGACCTGAATCCCACCGGCGACGGCATCGTCGCGGCGGTCCGATTGCTGGAAATTTCGAGGCGCACCGGCAAGCCTTTGAGCGAGATGAGGAGGGTTTTGAAAAAATTTCCGCAGACCCAGCGAAATCTAAGAGTGAAGGCAAAGCCACCCTTGGAAACGGTACCGACTGTGTCCGCGGTCATCGAAGCCGCGAATCGAACCCTCGGAAACCAGGGCCGGGTTCTGGTCCGGTATTCCGGAACGGAATCCCTGCTCCGAGTTCTGGTGGAAGGCCGCGACGATTTGCCGATCGACGCACTCGCCGACGAAATCGCCTCCGCCGTAGGGGCGGAGATCGGCGCGTGACTAACCTTCGTAATAACTCTGTCGACGTGCCCGCCCGATCGCTTTTCGTCACCGGAACCGACACGGGTGTCGGCAAGACGAGAATCGCCCGCCTGATCCTCGAAGCGCTTCGGGCACGGGGCCTTCGCGCGTTCGGGTTCAAACCCGTCGCCTGCGGTGATCGAGCGGACGCGGAGGCCCTGCGGGCGGCTTCCACGGACGGGGAGTCAACGCCGTTGGACGCGATCAATCCGGTCCACTTTCCCGAAGCGCTCGCTCCCATCGCGGTGGACGCGGGGGCGCCGGATCGCTGCCGAATCATCGACGGATTCGAAGCGCTCGCTTCACAGGCCGACTGGGTGATCGTCGAGGGCGCCGGGGGTTGGGAAATGCCTTTGACACCGGAGTGGTCCATGGCCGATCTCGCGGCGGACCTGGCCGCGCCGGTTCTTTTGGTCGCGGCAAATCGACTCGGGGTGTTGAATCACGCGAAGCTTACGATCCTCGCCATCCGTCGGCGCGGATTGCCAATTTCCGGCATTGTCCTCAACGACACCGAAGCTCGCGCCCCGTCGGGTTTGGACCGGGTCCGCGAAACGAACCTCGAGTCGATCAGGCGAATGGTTCCCGATCTGCCCGTCTGGTCGCTCGCGTTTGAGGCGCCCGCGTTGCCGCCGGAGACGATCGATGGGCTGATTTCCGGGTCGGGTTACCGCAGTTCATAGGACAGGATGCTCACCGCATAGATCGCGGCCGTCTCGCTGCGCAGGATGATGGGTCCCAGGCTCAGGGGTTGATAGCCCGCGTTCACCGCCAGGGAAAGTTCGGCCGGAGTGAAGTCTCCCTCCGGGCCGATCAGGATCGTCGAGGATTCCGGCGACCGCGGCAAACCGTCGAGAACCGTTTTTAAGGGTCTCGCGTTTCCGAACAGCGCGGCCATCAGGCGAAGCTCGCGTTCGTTGATCGCGCCCGCGGCGGAAAGATAGCGATCGACCGCCATCGGCGCCAAAATCTCGGGAAGCCAGTTCTGGCCGCACTGTTTGCAGGCCTCGATGGCGACCCGCTCCCATTTTTCGCGTTTCTTCTCCGCCTCCTGCTCGTTGAACTGAACCACGGTCCGTTCGGAGAGGAGGGGAACGATGCGTGAGACGCCGAGTTCGGTCGCCTTTTGCACGATCAGATCCATGTTCTTTCCCTTGGGCACCGCCTGGCCGAGCACAAGCGCGGTGGGCAACGGATCGCTTCGGGTGATCGAAACCGGATCGAGCCGCGCTTCGCGTTTGCCGGGAAAGGCCGCGATCCGGGCCTCGGCTTCGACACCGGCGCCGTTGAATACCACGATCCGGTCGCCCTCCCGGCACCGCAGCACGTCGCGGCAATGGCGGGCTTCATCACCGGTGAGCGCGAGCGCCTCGGGAATCCACTCGGCGGGGGGGATGAAAAACCGATGCTTCGACACGACACGCGCGGGGTCTACTTGAAAAAGCGCTTGGCTTTGTCGATGAACGATTCGCGCATCGGGGAGTTTTCCTCGCCGATGCTCCCGGCAAATTCCCTCAGCTTTTCCTCCTGAAGCTTGTTCAATCGCGTGGGAACCTCGACCTGGACATTCACCAGGAGGTCGCCTTTGGATCCGGAGTTCAAATCGGGCAGGCCCTTGCCCCGCAGACGAAAGGTGGTGCCCGATTGCGTGCCGACCGGAATCTTGATCGATGCCTTTCCCTCGAGCGTGGGCACGGTCAACTCTCCCCCCAGCGCGGCCTGGGAAAAGGCGATCGGCACCTCGCAGAAAAGGTCGCTCCGGTCCCGCTCGAAAATATCGTGGGGCCGAATGTGAATGACGACATACAGATCGCCGTTCGGTCCCCCGCGCACCCCGGCATCGCCGTTGCCACCGGATCGGAGGCGAGAGCCTTCGCCAATTCCGGCCGGAATCTTCATTTTGATCCGGGTCGCCTTTTGCACCCGGCCATCGCCGTGGCAGGACTGGCAGGGATTGGAGATGGATTCTCCCGCGCCCCCGCAGGCCGGACAGGTCTGCTGAACCTGGAAAAAACCGCGCGTTGTCACCACCTGGCCCACTCCGCCGCAGGTCGGACATTTCCGAACCTCGCGCGTGCCGCCGGCCGCGCCCGAACCCGAACAGGTGTCGCAGCCGACAAATTTCTCGATCTCCAATTCCTTCTCGGTGCCGAACGCGGCCTCCTCGAGCGTGATCGGCAGGTCGTAGCGCAGGTCCGAACCGCCCCTTTTGCCGGATCGTTGGCGCCGGCCGCCGCCCCCTCCAAAAATCTCCTCGAAGATGCTGCCCGCGCCGCCACCGCCGCCGAACACTTCGCGGAAAATGTCCATGGGATCGTGAAAGCCGCCTCCGTGTCCCCCGGCTCCGCCGGCGACGCCCTGTCCGAACGCGGCGTGACCGAATCGATCGTAGGCGGCCTTCTTTTCCGAGTCGCCGAGGATTTCGTAGGCTTCGCCAATCTCCTTGAATTTTTCCTCGGCCTCCTTGTTGTCGGGATTCTTGTCGGGATGAAACTGGACGGCGAGTTTCCGGTAGGCCTTCTTGATCTCCCCCTCGGAGGCGTCGCGTGCCACGCCCAGGACTTCGTAGTAGTCGCGTTTGGCCATTTTTACTCGGACGGATGGTCGGACGGCGATTCGGGACCGGTGGAGACAGTGACATTCGCGGCCCGCAGGAGCCGGTGGTTCAGCCGATAGCCGCGCCGCATTTCGTGGACGACGTGGCCCTCGGGAATTTCGTCGCTGGCGACTTGTTGAATGGCTTCATGCTGGCTGGGATCGAAGGGTTTCCCGGTCGCCTCGACCGCCTCGACGCCGCAGTCGCGGAGAAAATCCTCAAGTTGTTTTTTCACCATGGCCATCCCCTGAAAAATCACCGACCCGTCGCCCTCGGCCTTCGCGGCCTGAAGACCCATGTCGAAATTGTCGAGGATCGGCAGCAAACCCTGGAGGAGGGACATGTTCGAATATTGAGCCATTTCCGACATCTCGCGGGCCATCCGTTTGCGATAGTTGTCAAAGTCGGCCTGGGAACGCACCGCCAGTTCCCGCCAACGCTCGAGTTCGTCGCGAACCGGGTCCGGCGCCGCTTCGTCCGGGCGATCGCTCCCCGCCTCGGGGGCTTCCGCCGTCGCGGCGGTGGGGGCGGGTTCGGCCGCCGCCGGGCCGGTTTCCTGATTTGCGGGATCTTGGGTCATTTTCCTGATGGACTGGGCCGGCGCCACCGGGGGAGGGCCGGGAAAGCGCGGAATATTCAACGCTTTTCCACCGCGATCAAGGTGATGTCATCGTGCTGCCGCGTCTTCCCGCTGAAGTCAGACAATGCCCGGCGAATCCGGTCGATCACCTGGTCGGCCCCGCCGGGGGCGCCTTCGACCAGCGCGGCCTCCAGTCGTTCGGCGCCGAATTCCTCGCCGTCCCGGTCGAGCGATTCGGTGACGCCGTCCGTGAACATCAACAGGACGTCGCCGGGCTCCATTTCCACCGTGGTGTCCTCCACGGTGCGCTCGAAGACATCGCCCTCGTCGATCCCCGCCGCCATGCCCGGCGCCTCGACGGTTTCGATCCCGCCGGTGGCCCGGCGATAGATGAGGCACGGCTCGTGTCCCGCCCGGGCCATCACGATGCGGTTCGAGTCTTTCTCCAGCAGCAGATAGAGCAGGCTGACGAACATGTCCTCCCGGATGTCGGCGAAGATCGCGCGGTTCACCCCGTGCAGGACCCTTGCCGGGGACAGATTCTCCGGCGCCGCGCTTCGCAACAGGCTGCGGCACATCGCCATCACCAGCGAGGCGGCGATTCCCTTCCCACAGACATCGCCCACCGCGACGCCATAGTGGGTTTCGTTCACAGGAATGTAGTCATAGTAGTCGCCGCTGACCAGGCGGGCCGCCTGGTAATGGGCCGCCACCCGGTAGTCGGACAGACCGGGAGGGTCCCGAGGCAGCAAGACCCGCTGAATCTCGCTCGCCCGCTCCAGTTCCTCCTCAAGTCGTCGTTTTTCGCCCGCCTCCGCGTGAATGATGGCGCTCCCGAGAGCGAAGGCGGATTGCTCGGCGATGGACGCGAAGACATCCAGATCGTTGTCGGAAAATCCCGAGCCGCCCCGTTTGATCACCGCGACCACGCCGAAGGCCTTGGGCCCGTAGATCAGGGGCGCCACCAGAGCCGAGCGATCGTTTTGCAGGAAATGCGGTCCTCCCCCAAAAGCCGGATGCTCGACCAACTTCGGCGCGTGGACGACCCGACGCTCGCCCAGCGCCAGACCGAGAATGCCCTGGTCCGCCGGCACCGATGTCAGCCGCAGAAAACTGCGGGCGCGCTTGGTCCGCTGCCCGGGTTCGAGATCGGCCAGCTCGGGCGGCAGCGGGATGACGGCCGCCGACCGTTTCGTGAGGTAAACCGGAACCAGCGTCGGCCGGCGTTCCGTGTCCAGCAGGTAGAGAATGCCCGCGTCGGCCCCGACCACGCCGGCCACCCCGTCCACGATGTAACGATGCATGTTCGGCGGCGAGCTGTCCTCCAGCAGCGATTCCCCCAGGCCGTGGAGAAAGTCGAACAACCGTTTCTCCTCCCCCACGATGGATTGCCGTTCGCTCAGGGCCGCGCGAAGATCGGCGGTCTTTCGCCGCAGGTGAACCACGTAGGCCAACACCAGGCAAACCAGCGCGCCAACGTATAGGTAGTGATGCATGGGGGGTTGACGGGCGCGCTCGGAGGGAAGGCTCGCCGACTCAGACCGATTGGGATTCGAGATCCCGTTTCAAATACTCGAGGACGTCCTGAAACTTCGTGAAATTTTCGCTGTTCGCCCGGACCAGCGCCTCGTGGGCTTCCATGACCATTTCGACCCGTTCACGGCGGTCGAGGTCCTCGGCCGGCAGAGGTTTCGCCACATTCTCGGCCACCAGGTCGCGCAGTTCGGGCCATGCCGTGCCTTCGGTGTCGATCCTCAGGATGGCCTGCAAACCGAGCTTGTTCAGCGCCTTGATGTTGCGTTCGCTCGCGTTGAGAATGTCGACCCGGCCCGGCGTTTCCAGGCGTTTCAGGTCCAGCGCGAGCGAAGTCAGGGTCCCCATGAAGGTGGAGTCCATCCCGCCGCACTTTTCGAGGTCGAGAATGAAATGCCGGGTGCCTTTGTCGATCCGGCAACGGCCAAAATCGCGCACCCGGGCGCTGTTGCGGTGGGAAGCCTCGCCTTCCACTCGGATCCAGGCGGCGTCCCCGAAACAGCCGACCAATATGGTTCCCGGAGCGCTCACCTTTCCTTTCCAGCCTCAAGCCGGTTCTTCACGACCCGGGCAAATCGTATCGGCACATCATCCCCGTCGCGGTGCGACGCGGACTTCTCCGCTCTCGCGTCCGCTTCGCTCCCCTGGGGCGATTCGACATCGGCTACCATCTTCATGGCGTCCGAAAGGGTCGCACGAGAACCGCCTTACTTCCAGAGAAACGATTTGTTCTCGGAGACCGCCTCGCCGCCGACGAGCAGTGTCACGCGCCAGGAGGTGATGGGGCCGTTCTGGCGGTACTCTTCGCCCACCACCTGAAATTCCGTCGTGTTGTTGTGGCCGGCGTCGGACACCGTCGTTTCCTTGGTGAAAATCGTCGGGCCGGTGTTCGCCTGGGTGTATTCGAGGCGCACCGTGGCGGCGCCTTTCTGCTCCAGCTTCCAGAAAACGGTCACATAATGCCCGAAGCGCGACAGAAAATCCTCGCTCGTGATCGCCCCGTGAAGCCGGTGCTGCTGCTCGAAGCGAATCATCCGGTCCTCGGTCTGAATCCGTTCCCCGGGACGCAGGTGGTAGGGGTTCACCTTGGTGATGGTCCCCACGCCTCCCTTGGGCGTCGAGGCGCAGGAAGCCGCGAAGAACGCCGCCAAAACCGCGGCCAGACAGGGTGTCAAAATCCGGTATCGTTTCATGTTCCCAAATCGTTCGTAAAATCCCGTTCGATCGAGCCTCAGAGTCACGCAGAAAAAGCCCCCCTTGTCCAGCAATACGTCGATGAAAAAACCGCCGCCGCCCGTCGCCATCGTCGCTCGAGAGCGCGCGGCCTTTGTCCCGGCCATCGATCTTTGGCTCGATCCTCCCCGGGCCCGCGACTGGGGCTTCGTTTCGCACGCGCATGCCGATCATTTCGCCCGCCACCGCCGGCTGTTGTGTTCCCGGCCCACCCGGACGCTCATCGAGGCGCGCTACGCCCCGAAACGCACCGAATTCGTCGCGCTCGACTTTGGCGAGCCCCTCGACATCGGCGGGCACCGGTTGCGGCTCTATCCCGCCGGTCATATCGCCGGGTCCGCCCAGCTCCATGTCGAGTCTCTCGCCACCGGCGCGTCGCTCCTCTACACCGGCGACTTCAAGGCGCGGCCCGGGCACGCCGCCGAGGCTCCCGAATGGCCGCGGGCCGACACCCTGGTCATGGAGACCACCTTTGGCCATCCCCGATACCGGCTCCCCGCCGCGGAGGAGGTCGTCGCCGGAATGGGCCAGTTCGTCCGGGAAACCTGGAACGCCGGCGCCGTGCCCGTCCTCCTCTGCTATTCCCTCGGAAAAGCCCAGGAAACCATCCTCGCCCTCGAGCGAAGCCTGCCCGGTCCCCTGAAATGGCGGGTCCATCCCGCCATCGAGGAAATGAACCGCGCCGTGGCCGGGCTCGGGTTTCCCCTGCCGGTTTGCGAAACTTTCGATCCCAAAACCGGGGATCCCCTTGCCGCCGCCGGTCCGGACGAGATCGTCATGATGCCGCCGATGGCGCGCCGCTTCAGCGCGGGACCTTCCGGGGACCGTCCCCTCCGCGTCGCCATGATCACCGGCTGGGGCATCGATCCCTCCGCCCGGTATCGCTTCGGCGTGGACGCGGTGTTTCCCCTCTCGGACCATGCCGACTACGACGATCTGCATCGCTGTGTCGAGCGGGTCGCGCCGCGAAGGGTTTACACCGTTCACGGATACACGAAGGAATTCGCCGCCGATCTCCGGCGAAACGGTTGGGATGCCTGGTCGCTCGAGGGCGGCGACCAGATCGAGTTGGACCTGTTCGCGGATGGGGAACCGCCGGGTTCGAAAGGCAGATCGTCGATGGAATCCGCCCAGTGAAGCCGATTATGGCGCGTTTCGTTTCTCTCCACCAACGGG
The DNA here is from genome assembly GCA_024233085.1 of Akkermansiaceae bacterium. Taxonomy (GTDB): domain Bacteria; phylum Verrucomicrobiota; class Verrucomicrobiia; order Verrucomicrobiales; family DEV007; genus JAEUHH01. The sequence continues at coordinate 560,000 of JACKQC010000002.1, read as the reverse complement.
ATTACCGGCGCGTTGCTTCTTCAAGAAGGAATACCGCCGAATGGACTGGAAAAGCGCCGCCGCTCCGTCAGTCAGCGAGGAATCCGGCGAATTTGGGGCGATGTCTGAAGGTTTCACCAAGACGCAGGAAATCGCCATGTTCCTCGTGAATGTATCCGGTGATTCTAGATAAGAATTCTTGCTCAGGGAATCCAGAATCACCAAATGTTCGTTTTCGACTCTCTGAACCGCAATCCAATGCATGGCTCCGTTCTCCCTTCGGGCAATGAGCACCGCGGCCATGTTCCCACCCTTGAGATGTTCCAATAGTTTGGTCACGGCACTGCCCACATCGTTTAGATCCACCAGTTCGTATAAAAAACCATCCTGATTCAGCACCCGGAACATATCCGGCTGAAGAGTCCCGGTTGATCCGGGGTCGATCGGATTGGCGGGAGTATCCAGGCCGAGCCGAAAACGGAGCGCCTTTTTGTCGGGGTCCAATCCATACGATTTGTAAATTACCCGCAGAGTGTGCAGCCCGCAGGTGTCGTTTTCGAATTGAGCTTCGGGAGCAACGTCAATAAGGAAACGGCGATATTCGGCAATTGCCGAATCGCGTGACGCCTCGCTTTTTGACCTGATGCGCGGGGCCACCTCGAAAATAACGAAATAGCCTAGGGCTAGGAAAATTGCCGACACCGAAATTAGCAACCATTTGATCACTCGAGTTTTTCGTTTCATTTCAACTTACCTGTTTTTGAACGAGGGGTAGGTATCAGCTCCGAGCTTTTCTGCCAACCATTCGCGAATCAACCCCGTCTGTTCCAAAATCCAACAGGGTCAGGTGCGGGACCCAACAGGGTTGAGTCGTCCGCCGCGGCGATTTGGGTGGAAATGCCCCAAGCGACGGGAAAACAACAAAATAGAAAGATTGTCGCGATCGAACCATCCCTCCCAAAACCGTTTTTGGAGGTCCCACAAGGCTTCCGGGCCGTCCCGAAGCGTCGCGGGGAGTCGGGTGACAGGTTTGTGAGGACCCGCGGGCACGGGTCGGAACGGGGGCGCGGCCCTCGGTGATCGGAGAGCGCCTCTCCGTGAAAAGCGGCTGTTTTTCGCGGTTGGTTTTGAACCGGGCGGCGTTAGGTTTTGGCCTTCCCGCGCGTCTTGCCATCAATCGCACGCGAGCCATGGATTGCAGCCAGAGAAAAATCGTCGAAGCCCTCGTGGAGTCCTATCACGCGGTGGGGGGAATCAATCGCATCGAATGCGGAAACCTGCCGTCGAAACGCCGCATCGCGCAGGTGTGCGAACAGTTGCTGCAGGTGTTGTTTCCCGGTTACCACGACGAGGAGCCCATCGCGGCCGAGGAACTCGAAATGATCACCGGGGAACGCATCGCGAACCTCATCCAGACCCTCGAGGCCGAGGTTGCCAAGAGCCTGCGCCTGCGCGGTTTCACGGGCGGCTATGTGGCGACAAACCATCCCGCCAACGGGGAATCGGCCGCCGAGGACGGTGATTCCAGCGCCGGCACCGCCGGTCTGGCGCATCAACTGGTCTGCCGCTTCGCGCGGGAGCTGCCGCGTATCCGGGAGCTGCTGCGCACCGATGTCGAGGCCGCCTACGAGGGCGATCCGGCGGCGAAAAACTTCGACGAAATCCTCCTGTCCTATCCCTGCATCGAGACCATCGCCATCCAGCGCTGCGCCCATGTCCTCTACGGCGAGGATGTGCCGCTGATTCCGCGGATCATGACCGAATGGGCCCACAGCCTGACGGGCATCGACATTCATCCCGGGGCGCGCATCGGGTCGCATTTTTTCATCGACCACGGCACGGGCGTGGTCATCGGGGAGACCTGCGTCATCGGCGACCGGGTGAAGCTCTATCACGGGGTCACCCTGGGGGCGCGAAATTTTCCCAAGGACGAGCACGGACGGGTGGTGAAGGGCAACAAACGCCACCCGAACGTCGAGGACGGCGTCGTCATCTATCCCAACGCGACGGTGCTGGGGGGCAAGACGACCATTGGCGCCCATTCGACGGTGGGGGCGAACGTCTTTCTCCGCGAAAGCGTGCCGGCGCGATCCTTCGTGTCGACGGAGGGGGAAAAGATCCGCGTTTTCGACAAGATGACGGGGGAGGAGATCGGGAACTTTGGGGAGGCGAACCCGGCCGACGACTGATCGACGGCCGGCCCGTGGCTATCGCCGGAGCTAAGCGGGCCAAAACCGGGGGAATCGAATCGAATTCGCGAAAAAAACGCGATCCGGATCGGTCGGCGCGTTTTTTTTGTTTCAATTCAATTCGGAATTCTTAAATTTCGAGTTGTCCGGTTTTCCTCCCCCGTGAACATGCCCGAGCCTGGCATTCCTTGTCAGTTGGATCTCTTTTCGGACCATGCGCCGATCGGGATCGAATTTGTCCTTTCGACGCCCCCGGTCGCCGAGGCGCCGGGCTTGGCGGGTATCCCGTCGCGGGAGGAAGTGAACGAGGCGGAGCTGACGCGCAAGGCGTCGGACTGGGCGGCCTCGCTCGGCCTGGGGGGGCTCGCCGGCCGTCTCCGCGTCCTGTGGAACCGCCGCATGCGCACGACGGCGGGGCGGGCCTTCTACGAGGGTAGCCGGATCGAACTGAACCCGCGGATGCTCCGCATGGAGGGGGTGGACCGGGTCGCGGAAATCGAGCGCACCCTGAAGCACGAACTGGCGCATCTGATCGCCCACGCCCGCGGCCGGGGTCGCGCGATCGCCCCCCACGGGGAGGAGTGGCGACGCGCCTGTGCCGATCTCGGCATCCCGGGCGAACCGCGCTGCCACACGCTCCCCCTGGAGGCGCGGGAGATCCGGCGGCGCTACCTCTATCTCTGTCCGGCGTGCGGGGCCGAGATCGCGCGGGTGCGCCGGTATCGGCAGTCGGTGGCGTGCTACGAATGCTGCAAGAAACACAGCCGCGGCCGTTACGATCCCCGGTTCCGGCTGCGGGTCGTCGCGGCGGTTCAGAAGTCGAGGTAAACCTCGGCGCGGCGGTTCTGCGAGCGGCCTCCGGGATTGTCGGTACCGTCGGGATTGAAATTCGGGCGCCGCGGCATGGCTTCGCCGAATCCCTTGGTCACGATCTGGTCGGGGGAAACGCCGTGCTGGATCAGGGCCTCGCGCACGGCCCGGGAGCGTTTGTCGCTGAGGGCGGCGTTGTAGTCGTCGGTGCCGAGGGCGTCGGCGTGTCCGTTGATGTGAATTTTCCGCGAGGCGTCCCGGGCGAGAATCTGGGCGACGATGCGAAGCTGGCGATCGGATCGTGAGGTCACGCCGGTGTCGTCGAAGTCGAAGTAAAGCACCAGCGAATCGCCGCCTTGCGGATCGGTGACGATGGGGGCGTAGGCGACGCCGCCGGCTCCGGCGGACTCGGCGAGGGCGGCCAGCAGTTTCGAAAAAGTAAGGCCGTTGATGAGCCAGGGATCTTCCTTCCCGACGCGCGCCATCTCGAGGGCGAACTCGGAAGAGGTGGTGGCGGAATCGATCCGGGACAAAACCCAGGTCAGGTCGTCCCGCGACAGGGTCACCACGAGGGGCTTGTCCTCGCGGAGGCGGAAGCCGCCTTCCTCGAGCGCGATCATCAGGGCGGCCACGCGCTCGTCGGTGACGGTCTCGCGATCGGTCAGTTGCCGGGCGAGTTCGAAATTTTTGTCCATGATCGCCTGGGAAAAGGCGTGGGCGACGGTGATCGCGTCGGATTGGCCGGCACCCAGCGCGGGCGGGGCGTTGGGCGAGCCCGCCGCGGCGCCGGCGCCGGGGGCGGTGACGTTGCCCGGTTTGCCCGGCGTCCCCGGCGCGGGCATGGGAGCTCCGGAGGGCGTCGTGGCTCCGCCGGCCGTGCCGGTGAAATCCAGCGGCAGCGAAATCCTTTTCACTTCCCAGCTTTTCTCGTCCGGGCTGGCGACATCGGCGAAAATCTCGCGCTCGGCGGGTTTCGCGGCGGCCGTCGTTGCCGGCGTCGCGCTCGGTGGTTGGGAAGCCGGGTTGGTGGTGGACGCGGAGCCCTCAGAGGCCGCGGTGGAGCCCGGGGACGGAGCGGGGGCGTTCGCGGCGGCGGCCGGTTTCAGGTGGATCGCCCACCGCACGGAGTCGGCGGACTTGGCGAGTTCGGAAATCGGCCGTTCGGGATCGGGGGCGTAGGCGGGATCTTTGAGCCATTCCTCGAGCCGGGGTTTGACGACCGGGCTCACCGCCTCGTCGCCGGCGATTTCCAGGAAACCGGCGACGTCCCGGGCGCGGACTTTTTCCACCAGCGCGCCGACGAGGGCTTCCGGCGAGGAAAACGTCGCCGGAGTCGGTTTGGGTGTCGCCTCCGGGGCCGCCGGCTTGGATTCTGCGTCCGGCTGAGGCATGGCTTTTCCACCGTCCTTGGCCGCGTCGCCCTTTCCCTCTCCTTTTTCACCCGGCTTCGATTCGGGGGAGGCGGGATCGGCGGTGGCGACTTCGACGGGCTTGCCGCAGCGGTTCAGCGTCACCAGCGAGACGCCCAATCCCAACAGGATGATTCCGAAAAAGACGATGCCTTGGGTCTTGGTCATGGCCCGACACTATGACCCACGATCGCCCGAAAAACACGCGAAGTTTTCGGTTTCAACGTCCGGGATTGAGGACCGCGTAAAATCGGTGCCCGCGCCGGCTTAGGATGATGACCGATTGCTCCCGCTTCGGCAGGGACCCCAGCAAATCGTGGAATTCCGCCGCCGTTCGGACGGGATTGCGGTTGATGGCGTGGATCAGGTCGCCGGCCAGGAAACGCTGGGAGGCCTCGGAGCCGGGCTTGACCTCGGTGATCACAATGGCCGGCGAGTCCGCGTCGAGCCCGAAGGCGCTCCGCTCGGCGGTGGTGAGGTCGCGCACGGCGACGCCGAGGGACTCCGCGATGGCCTGGCCCGAGGCGGTGATTTCGCTCTTCAGTTCGAGCGTGGTGGTGTCGGGCCGCTCGGCGATGACGGCCCGCAGCTCGAGGGTCTGGCCCTGGCGAAAAACGCCGAGCTTCACCTGCTCGCCCGCCTTCAGCCGGCGGATGCGGTTCAGGGTGTCGGCGGCGGTGGTGGCCTCGGCCCCGTTGAAGCTCACGATGACATCGCCGGGCTTCAGGCCGGCCTGCTGCGCCGGGGATTGCTCGTCCACGTTGGTGACCAGGGCGCCTTTCAGGCTCCGGAGACCGAGCGCCATCGCGTGCTGCCGCGTCAGCTCCGGGGCGAAATAGACGCCAAGGTATCCGCGCAGCAGGGGCTTGTCGAAGACGATGGCGTCGTAAACTTCGCGCGCCTCGTTCGACGGGATCGCCAGCCCGATCCCCTGCCAGACGCGCACATCCTGTTGCCCGGTGAAAATCGCGGAGTTGATCCCGATGATTTCGCCGTGGACGTCGACCAGCGGTCCGCCGGAGTTGCCCGGATTGATCACCGCGTCGGTCTGGAAATACTCGTTCGACCCGTCGCTGAGCTGCCGCTGCTTGGCGCTGATAATGCCCCGCGTGACCGTTTCGCTCAGCCCGAAGGGATTTCCGACCGCCAGCGCCATGTCGCCGACCCGCACGCCGTCGGAGTCGCCGAAACGCAGCGCGGGAAAACGGCGCGGCGGCTCCCCATCGACGCCCTCGGGCTGGTTGACCTTGATCTTCAGCACCGCGACATCGACGGTCGGGTCCGAGCCGACCCACTCGGCCTGGAATTGCGCGCCGTCGAAGGTGGTCACCCGGATTTCGTCCACTCCGGCGACGACGTGGTGATTGGTCAGAATGTGGCCGTCCTCCGAGACGATGACGCCCGAGCCCAGGCTCGGCACCTGATAGCGCTGGTTGCTGCGCCGGTATCCGAAAAAGCCGAAGGGATCCACCGGCACATAACTCGGCACATCGACCGTCTTCGTCGTGTCGATGCTCACCACCGAGGGCACCACCCGGTCGGTCAGATCCGCCAGGGCGAGGTTCACCTTTTCGAGAAGCTGGGTGCTGTTCAGCGCCTCGGGTGACAGGACGCTTTCCGGGGCGGGAGCCGGCGCTGATGGCCCGGGCTTCGTCGGCGCCGGTGAAGCGGGAGCTTCCGCCGCGGGTTTCTCCGCGGGAGCCGGTGTTTGCGTTTGCGTGGGCGTCGGAGTTGGCGCCGGTTGCGCCTGGCCCAGTACCGCCGTCACCGGCCGGCCCGCCGCGAGATCGAAAATCGAATACCGATCCTCGCCCGCGATGGCCCAGTGATATATCCAACCGGCGGCGATCAACGCCGCCGCCAACCCGAGAGCGTGTCCGAGGGAACGAGCCATGGCTGGAGAATCAAACCGATCGCCGCCAACGCGCAAGGTCGAAGACGCTTTCGCCGGGTTCGGCCCCCTTCCGATTCGAGGTCGCGGCCCGCGCGAAGATCGCTATACTTCCCGTCATCGATCTCGCCCATGAGCGATCTTTCCCATCCATCGCCCGCCTCTCCCGCGAAGGACGATCCGGCCCGGTTTTCGGTCGAAAACTTCGAGCGTCCCGTGCTCGACACGCCGAACGGCACCGACCGCATCCTGCTGCATTCCTGCTGCGCCCCCTGCGCCGCCGAGGTGATGGACGCCCTCGCCGCCTCGAAGATCGAGACGACGATTTTCTTCTACAACCCCAACATCCATCCGCGCGACGAATACGAGATCCGGAAGCAGGAAAACATTCGCTACGCCGAGAAGCTCGGGATGGAATTCATCGACTGGGATTACAACGCAAAGGATTGGTTCGACCGCACCCAGGGCATGGAGATGGAGCCGGAGCGCGGCATCCGCTGCACCGCGTGCTTCGACATGCGGTTCGAAGTGACCGCAGACTACGCCGCCGAGCACGGATACGACCTGATCAGCAGCACGCTCGGCATTTCCCGCTGGAAAAACATGGACCAGATCAACGGCTGCGGCGAACGCGCCGCCGCGCGTCATCCGGGCATGACCTACTGGACCTTCAACTGGAGGAAGCAGGGCGGCAGTCAGCGCATGATCGAGATCTCGAAGCGCGAGGAATTCTACCAGCAGGAATACTGCGGCTGCGTTTACAGCCTCCGCGACACCAACGTCTGGCGGGAGTCCAGCGGACGGGAAAAAGTGGTCCGGAAGATCAAGTTCTACGGGCGCGAGGCCTTGGTGGGGGATGAGGAGGAAGGGTGAGGCGGTCGAATTTTCAAACGTGAGCGAAATTGCCTCCAAACAAATGTTGTTGGTGACCACTCCAAACGTGGAGGGGTGGAGAATCTCGCGGGTTTTTGGATTGGTGACCGGAGAGGCGGTTATAGCGGGAGGACCGATTCGGGATAAGGCCGTTGCGATCGAGAATTTTTTTGGCGGACAGGTGTCAGCCGTGACCAAGCTTGCCTCCGAGGCGCGGGAGCTAGCCGCCCTTTCCATTCGTCAGCAAGCCCATGCCTTCGGTGCCAATGCGATCGTCGGATGCGACTTGGATTACGAAACGGTCGCCGGATTTGTCCTGGTGAGCATCAGCGGCACCGCCGTGCGAATCGAATCGGAGCAGGGGAGCTATGAACCCGCCCTGCCCGACGCGGACGGCGAGATGGCCGAAGTCCGATGCGAGAAATGCGGTCTGATGATTCCCCGGCTGGAGCCGGTCTGCGCGAATTGCGCGGCGCCCCGTCCGAAGGCTGGTTGAGGTGAGCCGACTCCGGGAATCGGGGTTCTGGCAAAACTTCCGCTTCCGTCAATAAGACGCAAATCTACGGCGGATCCCGTCGAACAGCACCGAAAGAAAATGATTCGCGCGGACATAGCCCTCGTATTCCGCCCTTTCGTCGTCGGTTAGGATGCCTTCCGCGGATCGACCGGCAAGCCATTCGATCCGCGCCTGGAGCGAGTCATCGGAATGATAATCGGAAATCCGCCGGGCTTGATCCGGAGTCAGAAGTTCCAATACGGGATCGATTCCTCGATTGAAGGCGTCGGAGGCGATGTCGCTGTTCATCACGGGGAGAGCATACGGGCAACCGGTTTCGGCGGCAAGGCTCGAGGTGGCCTTGTCCTCGGGCCCGTATGGCTCGTTTGCCCTGGTAGCGGGCCTTTGAACGAAGTCATTTCTGGGAGGCCACTCAATCTCTCACCTCGACCCATTGCAGCGCGTCGAGAATGACGAATCCGTCCGTGTTGCGGTTGCGGATCGTCACGATGGTCGGTTGGTCGGCGGACAAGTCCGCCCGGGAGCATCCAGGGTTGGCTTTGTTGGTGGGCAGGCTGAATGTTGTGCTCAGGACAATTGGCGGTAGTCGGCCCAAATGGTGCGATACCCCGGTATTTTGTGGCACACCATGTTTGGTCAATATTGCGGCCCTCATAGTCCTTGTAGCCGTTCGCGGACGCGCTCGGCGTAGTCGTGGGCGGGGTGACTGTCTGGTAGAGAAGGCACGGCGCATTGGATGTCTAATGGCCGACATCAAGCGCGTGACTCTTGTCCGCCGCAACGCTTGCAAAGCTCTTCGATTTCCCGTTGAGCAACGTCACCTTCACCTCCGCGCTCGTGGCTTTGCCAAGGCCGAAGTGGGCGTCCAGTGCGCCGCCGCTCTTGTAGCTGTGGTTGCTGTGAATCCACCGATACTGCTTCTTGCCGTTGGCGGTGAGTTCGATTTTCGCACCGATGAGTTCGGCGTCTTGGAGGCCGGTGAAGGTGAGGTGGAGCCAGTGGTTGGCTTTTGCGCCGTGCTCGCCGGTGTTCCAATAAACTTTGCTGTCGTAGCGGGCGATGTCCAGGGCGACGCCGGTGTTGTCGGGGTCGGCGGCGAAGAAGAGATCGAGCAGGCCGTCGCCATTCATGTCGGAGGCTTCGCCGGAAATGCCGCCGCTGTCGAGGCCGCTGAACTCCGTGGGTTTCACCTCAAAGGTGCCGTCGCCGCGATTCATCCAGAGCATGGCGCGGGTTTGCAGATACGGATTCTCCCGCCGGTCGAGCACGACGAGGTCGAGCCAGCCGTCGTTGTCGAAGTCGCCGAAGATGCCGTCGGCGTAGTAGGGCCGATTTTCCAGCGGGTGCTGCGATGGCACGCCGGGCTGGCTCTTCGTGCCGCTGAGCGGTCGCCATTGGCGATGCCGTTCGGACATGAGCTGCGCGAAGAACTCGTGCCACTGGCGGTAGCTCCAGTTCAGCGCGGCGAGTCCGGCGGCCTCGGTGCGTTCCTCGAAGCGGAAGCCGCCGAGGTTCTTCCAATAGCGCCCGCCCACATCCTCGCAGCGCGGCGACCAGCCCATGTCGCTGGGGCCGGTGGCGAGCGCATCCTGGAGGCCGTCGTTGTCCACGTCGGCGAAGAAGAGATACGGCAGGCCGGGTGCCTTGCCCTGCGGCACATAGACTTGCTTTTCGCGGTCGTATTTCAGCCGCGCCTCGACGGCGAGGCCGTTGCCGGTGATTTTCTCGAATCGATTCTCACCGGTCTCGCGGAAGAGGTTTTTCCAACAGAAGACGCCCTGGCGGTATTCGCCCGGCGAGTAGGGCAGCAGCGGCTCGCGCAGGTCGATGTGGCAGGACTGGAGCAAATCGAGGTCGCCATCGCCATCCACATCGCGCAGGGCGAGGTTCGGCCCGGCCTTGTCCTTGGCACTGTCGTGGTAGAAGCCGCCGAAGTCGGGGATGAGGTCGCTGCCACCGATGTCTTCAAACTGGCCGTCCTCGAACTTCGCGCCGTTGGGTTTGAAGACGTAGAGCCGGCTATGCGGCAGGCCGCCCATGGCGTTGCCGATGTTGTCGCAGCCGATGGCGATGTCGAGCCAGCCGTCGCCATTCACATCGCCGATGGAGGACTGGCGGTTGTAGGCCTGTTCGTTGCGCGTGCCCATCTTCGCGGAGACATCGACGAAGCGATCCCAAGCGCCGTCACTGACGAGAAAGGTGTTGCCGAGCAGCGGCAGGTTGCCGCGATTCTCGCCCGCACTGACCGGCGAATGTCGCGTGATGAAAAGGTCGAGGAACCCGTCGCCGTTGAAGTCCGCCAGATTCGGCACCTGCGCGCGGCCAGCGAAGTTTTCCTGCGTGAGTGCCGAGCCACGAATCTCGATGCGATGCTCGCGAAAGCGGAAGCCGCCCTCGTTGATGAGCACGAGCAGTTGATCGATGGCCGTGCGGCGACTGCTGCGCTGCACATTGCCGGTGGTTTCTCCCGCCCCCACTCCCGGCAGCGACACCGGGGGAGAAACGGTGACGATGAAGTCCGGAAACCCGTCGCGATTCAGATCGGCGATGGCAAAGCCGTTGACGCCCTTGCGGGTGTCGGTGAGCCCCGGCACATGCACGCACTCGAAATGCTGTCCCGTGCCCGCCGCATCGCGCACGGCATCGGAGTCGGGTAGCGATTTGAGGACCGGCTTGCCATCGACCGGGGGCGGAGTCTGCGCCTGAGTCGTGGCCGAAGGCGCGGGAGCCGGATTCGGCGTCTGCGGCCTCTGCCGCGCGGTGAGATAACGACGGAACTCCTCCGGGGTCACCGCGCCGTTCTTGTCCGCGTCCGCCGCAGTGAAGCTGTCCGCGCTCGGTGCTTCGTCGCGGCTGATTTTGCCGTCCTGATTCTTGTCGAGACGCTGGAAGGCAGCGTCACCGGGCGATTGAGCTTGGGTCTCAAGCACAAATGCGCAGAGCGCACCGAGGAGAAGCAGCGGAGTGATGGAGGGGAGGCGTCTCGGGGTCATGGAGTGCTGAAGCTGAGTTGATGTTCCTTGTCCGCAGCGAGCGTGGTGAAAGTCTTCGTCCTCCCATTCAGCAGCGTCACCTTCACCTCGGCGCTCGTGGCTTTTCCGAGCCCGAAGTGGGCGTCCAGTCCGCCGCCGCTCTTGTAGCTGTGGTTGCTGTGAATCCAGCGATGCTGCTTCTTGCCGTCGGCGGTGAGTTCGACTTTCGCACCGATGAGTTCGGCGTCTTTGAGGCCGGTGAAGGTGAGGTGGAGCCAGTGGTTTTCTTTTCCACCTTGCTCGCCGGTGTTCCAATAGACTTTGCTCTCGTAGCGTTCGGGAGCGACGGGCTGGCCGCCGGCGCTGTTGGCGGGGTCTGCGGCGAAGAGGAGGTCGAGCAGGCCGTCGCCATTGAGGTCGGCGGCCTCGGCGCTGATGCCGCTGCTGTCGAGGCCGCTGAAAGTGGTGGGCTTCACCTCGAAGGTGCCGTCGCCTTTGCCCATGAAGAGCATGGAACGCGGATGAAGGCTCTCGCTGCGGTTCATCACCACGACATCGAGCGCGCCATCGTTGTCGAAGTCGCCAAACACCGCGTCGGCAAAGTAGGGCGTGTTTTTCGACGGATGTTGCGGCGTCAGGCCGGGCTGGCTCTCGAACCTCGCCACCGGCTTCCAGTTGGCCCAACGGGCGGGCCGCTGCTCCTCGAAGAAGTCCATCCAGTCGCCGTAGGTGTTGTTCAGCGGGGCGAGTCCGATGGGCGTGGTGCGGTCCTCAAATCGGAAGCCGCCGTGATTGTGCCAGAAGCGTCCCGTGACGTGCTCGACGCGCGGCGCCCAGTAGTCTGAGTCCGGGCCGATGGCGAGGATGTCCTGCAAGCCGTCGCCATCCACGTCGGCGAGCGAAACATAAGGCAGCCCCGGCGCGCGGGTCTCGCTGGCGGGTTCGTAGAACTGCTTCTCCCGGTTGTATTTGAGCCGCGCTTCGCAGGCGAGGCCGTTGCCGGTGACCTTTTCAAAACGCAGCTCGCCGGTTTCGCGCAGCAGGTTTCTCCAGCACATCACCCCCTGACGATACTCACCGGGTGAATTTGGCGCGAGAGGGTCGCGGACATCGACGTGAAAACTCTGGATCAGGTCGAGGTCGCCGTCGTTGTCGAGGTCGCGCAGGTTGATGTCCGGTCCGGCCTTGTCCTTGGCTTTGTCATTGTAGAATCCGCCGAAGTCGGGCACGAGGTCGCTGCCGCCGATGTCCTCGAAGCCTCCGTCCTCGAATTTCGGCCCGTTCGGTTTGAAGACGTAGAGGCGGCTGTGCGGGACACCGCCCATGGCGTTCTTGATGTTGTCGCAGCCGATGGCGACATCGAGCCAGCCATCGCCGTTCACGTCGCCGAAGCTGGTCTGGCGGTTGTAGGCCGTTTCGTTGCGCAGGCCCAATTTGGCGGACGCATCCACGAAGCGGTCCCACGCGCCATCGCTCAGCAGCAGCGTGTTGCCGCCCGTTTCCTGCCGGTTTCGGTTCTGGGAACTTCGGGTGACGAGCAGGTCGAGGAAGCCGTCCTGGTTGAGATCAACCAAGTTTGGAATCTGCGACCACTGGCCGAACACCTCCTGAGAAATGTCCGAGCCGCGAATCTCGATGCGCTCTTCCCGAAATCGAAAGCCGCCCTCGTTGATGAGCACGCGCAAAGTATCCCGGAACGGCTTGCCGGGCACGGCGTCCATGGGTGTGGTCGTGGAGACGACGTCGGGCCAACCGTCCCGGTTCAGGTCCACGATGGCGAAGCCGTTCATGCCCGCGCGGTAGTCCGTGATGCCGGGCACATGCACGCATTCGAAAAGCTGCCCCGTGCCCGCCGCATCGCGCACGGCGTCGGAGTCGGGGAGCGATTTGAGAACGGGTTTGCCATCGACGGGCATCGGAGCGGGTGCAGCCGCAACCGCAGCAGGCTTGGCTGGAGCGGGAGCCTTGGTCTTCGAACGGTTCGCGACGTAGCGGCGATACTCGCCCACCGTCACCGCGCCATCCTTGTCCGTATCGGCGGCGGTAAAGGCAGCGGCATCGGTGACTTCGGTGCGGGAGAGTGTGCCGTCGTTGTTTTTGTCGAGCTGCTTGAAGCGGTCGGGAACGGCGGTTTGGGCATGGGTTGGAACCAAAGAGGCACCGAGCACGCAGAGGATTAGCAGCGGAGCTATAGAGTGGTGGAGTTTTGGAGTCATGAGATGTGAAGCGGCGAGGACTCACTGATTGCCCTGACCACGGCGCGTCTGGTAGTAGCCCCGCACTTCCTCCAGCGTGGCGAAGCCGTCCTTGTTCGCGTCCACGGCGTCGAAGACTTCCTTTTGCGGATACTCTTCGCGGGTGAGTTTACCGTCTTGGTTGGCGTCGGCTTTTTTGAAGGCCTCGTCCACGCGATTGCCGGCCTTCGCGGTGCCTTTGGGGGTGGAACCGGTTTTCAGTTTGCCGCCTTCCTCGGCGTTGCGCTGATCCTGGCGGATCCATTTGGCGGGAATCGTGCCGCGTTCCCATTCGGCGAAGCGGGCGGCGAGTTCGTTGAACTTCGCGGGTTCCTTCGCGGCGAGGTCGGTGGTTTCGCCGAGGTCGGTTTTGAGATTGAAGAGCTGCGCGGTGCTCTCACGCGGGGTTTGCACGAGTTTCCAGTCGCCCATGCGGATGGCGCGTTGCGCTCCGGCCCGCCAGCAGAGGAAGTCATGCGGTGCGGAGGTCTTTTCACCGAGGAGGTAAGGCAGCAGATTCACGCCGTCGTTGGGCTTGTCCTTCGGCACTTCGACTCCGGCGGCGGCGAGGGCGGTCGCGTGGTAATCGAAGCCCATGATCATCTCGCGGTAAGTCTGCCCGGCGGGGATCTTGCCCTTCCATTGCAGGGCAAAGGGCACGCGGATGCCGCCTTCATACATCTGGCCCTTGTAGCCGCGCAGCGGGTCGTTGCGCGATGTGGTCTCGAAGGTCGGGCCGCCGTTGTCGCTGTAGAACATGACCAGCGTGTTTTCCTCCTGGCCGAGTTCGCGCACCTTCGCCATGACGCGGCCCACGGCGTCGTCGAGCGCGCTCAACATGCCGGCGTAGGTCTTGCGTTTCTTCTCGGTGATGTTCGGGAAGCGAGCCTCGTATTTCTCGGTGGCTTCGAGGGGCGAGTGGACGGCATTGAACGGCAGATAAACGAACCAGGGCTGGGCCTTGCTTCGTTCGATGAAGTCCGCCGCCTCGCGGGCGAAGGCGTCGGTCAGGTAATCCTTCTCGCCCTTCACGACCTTGCCATTGCGAATGAGCGGGTCATTCTCGCGCGGATTATCCGGGTAATAGCTGCGGGCACCGCTGAGAAAGCCGAAATGGTAATCGAACCCTCTTTCATGCGGGCGCAGACCCTCTTTGAAGCCGATGTGCCACTTGCCAAACATGCCGGTGGCGTAACCGGCGGCCTTCAGTTTCTCGGCGAGCGAGGGAATCTCACGCGGCATGCCGAAGTCCGGCGATGCGTAGCGTTCTGGTCCCGAGTTGTGCTCGAAGCCGAAGCGATGCTGATACATCCCGCTCATCAGCCCCGCGCGTGACGGCGAGCAGACCGGGTGCGTGGCGTAGGCGTCGGTGAAGCGCACGCCGTTCTTCGCAATGCTGTCCACGTTCGGCGTGGGGATGTCCTGGCAGCCGTTCGCGCCGATGTCGGCATAGCCGAGGTCGTCGGCGAGGAAGAGGAGGATGTTCGGCTGCGCCGAAAATGACGAATGAGGAGCCGAGCAAAGCGAGACAGCCAGCACCGCGAAGCGAGTGCTGCTCCGAAGGAGTGAGCGAAGCGAAGCAATGGCGAATGACGAAAGGAGGAAGAGGGCGAGGATGGGTTTCATGGAATGGTGGAGTTTTGGAGTGATGGTGGCTTTCAGTTCGGCGTGGCTTGGCCGTGCGGATAGCGATAGTCGGCCTTCGGGTCGGTGGAGACTTGCTGGGTGCTGCCGTCGGCGAGGGTGAAGAGGAAGAGCTTGCCTCCGGCCATATAGACGATGGCGGCGCCGTCTTTGGTCCAGCGTGGGTAGTCGAACCACACCTGCTTGCGCTCCTCGTTGGCAAAAGGCTTGGCGTTGGTGATGGCGCGCGTTTCCACATCAAAGTCGGCGACGTAGAGGGTGCGGCCAGGCATGGGGTTTGTTTTTCCCGGGTGGTAGTCGAAGCAGATCTTCGTCTCGTTTGGCGAGATGCTCACGCGGTCGAGCAGGCCGGTCTTGGCGAGTTCGCAGGTGACGCGCTCAAAGGTCGGTTCGCCACCGGGGTTCGGCGTCATGAGGTAGTAACCCCGACCGAGTTTCGGTGGCGAAGCAGCGACGAAGAGGCGGCCATCCTTGACGGCCGAATGGACCCACGCGCTGTAGTCCTTTCCCGTGAGCGCGATTTCCTCGCCCGGCTTGCCGCCGATCTTGCTCGCCATGATCTGGTAACCGCCTTTTTCGCGGTTCTTGCGATTCCACACGGGCGTGTTCTTGCCATCGCGGGTCCAGGTGGGATTGAAGTCGGTGAAGGTGCCGTCCGAGAGCGGATGAAAACCGGTGCCGTCGGCGTTGATAATGCAGAGCTGGGTGATCCAGTTGCTCACGACGGGATCGTTTTTGAGTCGGCGGAAGAAGACGAGATGATTGCCGGTGATCGACCACGAAGGTTTGAAGTCCCAATGGCCGGTGGTGATCGGTTTCCCCTCCGGCTGGCCGAGCACGTTGACGTGGATTTCGCCATCCTTGTAGTAGGAGGCGCGGTAGCCTTGCTCGGCGGCGTTTGCCGCAGAATAGCAAAGGACGCTGAGAGCGCAGAGGACGGAGTGATGGAGTTTTGGAGTCATGGCACGCGGGGCTGAGTGGGTGGGAATGTGGAGCGGTGCACGATCAGGGAGCCTTGGGGGCCGACGAATGCTGCTTCCGGTATTTCTCCATGCCCTTGTCGAGGGCAGTGCGCTGCTCGGGAGTGAGGGTCTCGGAGAGTTCGGCGCGGTATTCCTCCATGATCTGGAAGACCTCGCTGCGGGCGCGGGTCTGGTGGGCAATGAGCTTGGCGCGGGTGGCGGCGAGGGCCGGAGCGCTGGCATCGAGTTGGTCGGGAGTCAGGCCGAGCCAGCCGATGAGTTCGGTTTGGCGGCGGTTGAGAAAGCCGTCCACGACCTCGGGCACGGTGCGGCTGGTGGTCTTGGTTTTGACCTCGGCCGAGCCGCGGGTGAATGACGAACCGGCGACGGTGCCGAAGCCGAAGAGGAGGAGGAAGAAGAAGAGATTGCGTGCGGTTTGCATGGCGAATGATGGTCAGGAATTCAGGGTTCAAGGGAGGCGGCGGCGACCTGGGCGGCGAAGACGTCGAGTTCCCCCGGAGGGGAACCGAAATGCTCCCAAATGAGGCAGGCGAAGGTGATGGTGGCGGCGGCTCCGAGGGCGGTCCAATGCGCCGGCGTCCAGCGCCATGAACCCGAAGTTGCATGAGCAGTAATTCGCGGTGTGCGCACGATCACCGTTGATGCCGAGAGAGACTGCGGCAGCGCGGCTTCGAGGAACCAATCGCGCCGCAAAGCCGCGCGGGCGTCGGGTTTGGCCAGAAGCTCAGTCAGCGAGCGCATTTCCTCCGCGCTCAGCGACCCTTCGCGCCAGCGATCCAGCAGTTGGGGGAGATCTTCATTCATGGGTTTCATGCTTGTTGGGTAAGTTTGCGCTCCACGCAGTCGGTGAGGGCCTGCCGCAGCCGGTAGAGCGACTTCGTCACCGCATCGAAGGTCTGGCCGGTGGCCCGCGCGACCTCATCGACCGGCTTCCGCGCCTCGTAGCGCAGCGAGAGCATGCGGCGTGACTTCTCCGGCAGCGCGGCCACGCAATCATCCAGCGCCTGCTGCCGCCGCTGCCATTCCTTTTCGACTTCGTGGTCCGACTCGGAGAATGCCTGATCGACCCGGGCCATGAAGGCCTCCATCACCTCGCTATCCGCCACCACTTTGGCCGTCTTCTGGCTGCGCCAGTGCTTCAAAATCAGATTCCGTGCCACACCGCGACACCAGGCCGGCTGGTTCTCGATGCGCGTGCCCTTTTCCACCTCCGACGCCAGCCGCACCCACACCTCCTGGATCACATCCTCCGCCGCATGCGCATCCCGCAACAACCCGCCCACAAACGCGCCCAGCCGGTGCCGGTCATGGATGAACTCGGCAGCCGCACGCTGGAGGATTTCGGATTCACGGGACATTCAAAGGGTTGTTCCATGAACCCGCGAAACGTGGACAAGGTTTTTTCCGATTCAGGCCACTCAATCTTTCACCTCAACCCATTGCAGCGCGTCGAGAATGACGAATCCGTCCGTGTCGCGGTTGCGGATCGTCACGATGGTCGGTTGGTCGGCGGACAAGTCCACCGTGCCGGCGGGCCGGAAGGCTTCGCCGGAGGGAAGCGGCTTGGTTTGGTCGAACACCCATTCGTGGCGGACCGAGCCGTTTTCCACGGTGATGGGAACATTGGTGGCCCGGGTCTCGTGGGCGGAATAGGCGAGGCGCAGCTCGTATCGGCCCGACTTCGGGACGGTGAAGCGGAAAACCGCGGCGGACTCCCCGTCGCCGCGCCGGTCGTCGTGCAGGTAGCCGGTTCCGACATGCGGCTTGAAATTGGTGGAGGAACTCCACGGGCCCTTCAGTTCGGCCGCCGCGTCGTCGAGCACGATCCCGGGCAGGCTGTCGGGATCGAGACTCACGGCGCCCTTCGGCTCGGGCGGGAGTTCCGGGAGAACCGGCAGCTCCAGCACCTGGCCCCGCGCGAGGAGGCGCTCCCGAAGTTCCGGGTAACGCAATTGCTGAACGCTCACGTTTTCCCTCGCGGCGAGCGCCGCGGCGATGCCGGCGCTCTGTCCGAGGATCATCCAGGTGGGTTCCACCCGGATGGATGACAGGGCCACGTGGGTGCTGGAGAGCGCCACGGGAACGAGGAGATTGGCGCATTCCTCCGGGCGGGGAAGGAGGCTTCGGTAGGGCACCTGATAGGGATACCCATGCTTGCGGCGGTCCATCCGGACGGGGAAGATCGTTCCCTCGTTGATGACGCCTCCCTCGGGAAGCGCCACCCGCTGGCAATCGTGCGAGTCGATGGGAAAAGACGCGACGACGATGGGATCCTCCTTTGCCGGATCGTCGAGAATGTCCTTCTGGGAAAGGACGAAAAGCCCCCGCATCCGGCGGCCCTCCCGAACATAGAGCTGGGGCGACCAATGGCCGGAGTCGGGAAATTCGTCGCGACACAAACCCAGCTCGGCGAGTTGCTTTCTCAGGTGCTCGGGAACGCTCGGGTCGGTGGTGAGGAAACGATACAGCTCCAGGGTGTATTGCTTGTGGGCTTCCCAGATCTCCGCGCGGCCCGCCTCGTCCGCCTCGCTCCAGCCATTGCAGGCGCCGACCAGACCCATGGAGAATTGCTTCCCGATCCCGTTGTTGGCGTCGAATTTTCCCTTCGGCAGTTCATAGAGATCCCAGAGGAGAATGGGACGCTTTTCCTGCTGATAGTAGCGGCGGATGACCTCGAATCGGTCCGGGTCATAGCGGGTCGGCTCCGGAAAGGGCACCCGGTTTTTCGGATCCTTGGTGAGGCACAACCGAAAGCTGTAAACCATGACATTCCGGTCGCCCTCCTCCTCCGGTCCCGCGTCGCCGGTGGTGATCAGGGGCAACAGCCCGCCGTCGGCATCCCGTCCCGCGATGTCCATCTTCGGCTTGGGATACCGCTGGCCCGCCAGCGACTCTCCGTAGGCGGCCCGCGATTCGCGACCGATGGTCCAACTGACCCCGGCGGCGGCGAGCAGGTCCCCCTCGTAGGTCGCATCGACGAAGATCCGCGCGGTGAAAGCGCCCTGCGGCGTGTCGATTTTGGTGATTCGCGGCCCGTCCTTGATCACCGCCTTCAGCGGATGCTTCGGCAACACGCGGACCCCGGCTTCGGCCAGCATCGCCTCGGTCACCTTGGCGGCGACATGGGGCTCATAGGTCCAGACGCTGTTGTCCTTCACAGACACCTGGTAAGGCAGCGCGACGCCGCGGTCCTGGTAGTCCTTTTCGACTCGCCGGTGCCATTCGTCGAACAACCCCATCACCGTCGAGCGGACCGTCTGGTTGGAATCGCTGAAACTGAGGCCCCCGGTGTTCACGCCGCCGATGTGTCCGGTCGGCTCCAGCAGAATGACCGATGCTCCCTCCCGCGCCGCGGCAATGGCCGCGCAAAAGCCGCCCGGAGTCGCCCCGTAAACGATGACATCGGCGGACTCGTCCGCGGGTGAGACTTGGGTGACGGCGAAAAAAACGAGCAGGGCAAAAGTGAGCAGTCGGTTCATCGGACAACAGGCGGCGGTTCCGCCAACGAGGCAATCCATTTTGGCGATGTTTTTCCAATGCCGGGCTTCGTTTCGGCCAGGGGCGATCCCCAAACCCCTTCCCCCCCCTCACGACAGGAGGCGCTACCTGGTGCGGGTTGATAGGTGACCCAACAGGGTTGGGGTGGTGACCTTACCCTGTTGGGTCGATAGATCCCAATTTCTTCACTCCTTTTTCGGCGGGATCTTCCGCCATCGGGCCGGATTGTTTGAAGAGAAGCGACGCCCGCCCTACCCTTTCGCCCCATGACACCCACCGAGGAAAATCGCGCCCGCATGCGGACGCTGGCCGGGAGATTTCGCCTGTCGGGCCGCTTCAGTCTTTATCGGGACGAAGACGACCGCATCGTCCTGCGCAAGCGCCACTATCCCGTCCTGTGCGCGCTGTGGTGTTATGGGATCATGGGCGGCGTCGCCTGGGCGATCGCCCGCGGCACCGATGGCCCGATGCAATTGATTGGCGTCGCCCTTTGCCTGGCGCTCGCGACCTTTTTCGTGGCGGCCGCCGTGGCGCTCGACCGCCGCGCCCCCTTGTTGGTGTTCGATCCCGCCGGCCCCGTTCTGATTGCCGGAGGCGAGCCCTTTCCCGTGGCGCCCGGCGCGCCGCCCCGCCTGGGCCTGCGGAAAACGCGCTTCGAACTGGATGGAACCCATCCCGGCGTCTGCCTGTCCGTCCTCACCGGCCCGCCCGGCGAGACCGGGCACGAGACACCGATCCACGTCGAACTCGGCGGCGAGCCAATGGTGAAACAAATCCAGCGCTTCGCCGAAGAGGCCGCGCTGGAGATCGTCTCCTTCCCCGCCGAAACGCGGCTGTAATTGCGCGCGGCTTCCGCCCATCCTCACCCGCCCCGGTCCACGACCTGGCCGCTCAGGCGGTAGGCGGCGATGAAGGCGTCGCCCTCCGGCGTGCCGCTGTGGAAGCGGATCAAGGCCTCGATCTCGCGAAATTTCCGCCGCACCTCGCGCGACTTCTCCGGCAGCGCCTTTGTCAGCGCGTGACGCCGGGAGCGCGCCGCGAGCGGGGCCGCCATCACCGCCTCGAAGGCTTCCGAGGCCCCGGCCAGCCCCGCGATCGTCTCCGGGGTGATGCCGTAGCCGGCCGCCTCGGCGGCGTCGGGTCCGGCGGCCAGGCTTGCGGCGTCCTCGCGCAGGAGCAGGGCCCGCTGGTGCAGCGCCTCGTCGCGCAGCTTGCGCCAGGCGTTGGGCGTCAGGTCGTATTTCGCCGCCAGGGTCTCCGACCGCCGGTCGCGCGCGAAGACGACCACCAGCCCGCCGACTTTGTGCGCCTCGGTCTCCAGCGCCCGGCGCTTGCGCCGTTTGTCCGCGGCGTGGCCGGTGATGGTCGCGCCCTGTTGCCCGATCGTCTTGGCGAGGGCCTCGGTCAGGGCGCGGGCCTCGGCGACTTTCTCGGCGAACTTCGCCGGCGGCCGGTTTTCCCAAAGGGCGCGGTGCGCGGGACGGTCGAGGCAGGCCAGGCGGGTCCGGTAGCTCTCGAATTGGTTGGCGAGGAAGTCTTTCATCGTTCGGAACCGATTTCCCGATTCATTTCAGGGACCGATCTATCCGTTTCGAAGTCTTTCCTTATCATTTCACTTCTTAGCGAATCTATTTCAAATTCCAACCAAAAGAAATCAAAAATCGATCATCAAATTTCAGAAATAAAACAGGTCATTTCGGATCTTTTTTAATCGTTTCACTAAAGTACGAAACGATCACAAGAATTTACGATAAAAATTCCATGACTCGCCTTAACGTTTCAAATTGGTTTCAGATCGTTTCTAAAAATTCCCGGATCGTTTCGGCCATGTGAGAGATCGTTTCGGGGGAAATTGAACCGATTTTCGCTCCGGGAGCGGCTTTGGAGCCGTGAAATGGGCCGGTTTTGGCCAAAACCGGACCCAACAGGGTTGGGTCGGTGACCATACCCTTATATTTCACGGGAGAGGCGATCTTAGGGAAGATTGACTCTCTCGGGGCTTGACTGGTCGCGGCGGGCCGGCTGGGGGATCGCTACGTTTCCTCCTCGCCCCACTCGGAGGATCGACGCCGTAGTAGCTTCGCAGTTCGGGCGAGAGGTCGGGGAAGCTCGTGCCTTGCGGCCCAGGTACTGCAAAGGTCTCGGGTGGCGACGGCGAAGAATTCAAGGGTTTTCCGCGCCGTAGGAACGAATGGTTGCGTATTCACAGAGGGGCTGTTTGCGCTTGAGATGCGCAAAGTCGCTTCACAGACTTTACCACCGGAAGGGCGCGCTGGCCGGAAGAGAAGCGGAAGTGCGTCGCCACCGCGCCACCACGGTCGGCTTTCGGTGGGCGAATTCGTGATAGACGACGTTCGCGCCGTCGCTGAGGGCGGCGCACGTCTGTCCCAGGCGAGATGACGGAGTCGGTGGTCCAGGATTCGCTGTTGTGATCTCGCGTCTGGTACGTCCTCCTCCTGGCGCCTGGCGTGGGTGGCCCTGGTCGCGAAAGGAGATGGACCGGAGGCGATAGAAATCGCCGTGCCGCAGCAATGTGCGGTGGTCGGGGCGATGAGGACACGCATTTTTGCCGGAGATTACGCGAGATTCGCCGTGGAACAGCGTTTTCGCCACGTAAGACCGGACGGATAGATTTTGGCTGGGCGCCAGTTTTGGCAGCCAGGCATGAGAGTCGGCGCGCAGATAGTGGTCCCAGCTCTCGGAAAGGGCGCGGCGACGATGCGCGCGGCGTTTCCGGATAAGATTGCCACAGCCGAGCGCTATCGGCGAGAGCGCGGCCAGGACGAGGCAAGGTCAACGCGGGATCGCCAGGCTGGGAAGACGGCGAAAACGACGGGCAAGCAACCGGTCGATGAGTGGGCACCAGCCTGAGTCTGAACTGCCGGATCGTCTTGACCGCCTAGGGGCCACCCAAGTTCATTGCAGCCTGCTGCCCGAAATCTCGGCGGTTTCATCGAACGATGAACATCACTGAATACCAAGCCAAGGAACTTCGAAAACGCCAGCACGGGCCGCCAACGATGCGGAGTCAGGCGGCGGCGGAGGACCTTAAAGCGGAACGTGGTACGTGCCGCAGGTTCACGCCGGCGGACGCGGAAGGGGAATCTTCCAAGAACGGGTTCATGGGCGGAGTCCACTTTGGTCATTACCGCTGCCGAGGCGTGGGCGCGACATCGCCGAAAAGGATGATCGGCCAGGTGTTGGTGACGCACCAGACGGAAGCAGGATGCGTTGGTGAACAAGCAGCGGCGCAGTCGGTGGACATCGCGGCGAATACTATCTCGCCATCCTGATGGATCGCGAAAGCCGCGTTCGGTCATCGTAGGCGAGCACGGAGGGCGGTGAACATCGAGGACGTCGCCGAAAGACGCTGGAGAAGATTCTCAACGAAGCGGGTGCACCGCCATGGGCCAGGCCTGCACGAGACGCGGAAGCTGCCGCGCGGCTGGATTCGCCGTATACCAGGCAGGCCTTCGGCAAGCTGGGCGGCGCGCTCTACAAAGCTCTTCATCGCCTGGTGACTGCTCGATGGTCGAGGTGAACCCGCTGGAAGCTCGCCTGACGGCCAGGTGCTGGCGCTCGACGCGAAGTTTACCCCGACGACAACGCGCTCTACCGCCAACCGGAGATCGAGGGCGATGCGCGATCCGTCGGAGGAGGACCCGCGCGAGGTCGAGCCTCGGAAAGAAGGGCTCAATCACATCGTCGACGGCAACATCGCGTGCCTGGTCAACGGCGCCGGGCTGGCGATGGCGACGATGGACATCATCAAATTTTACGGTGGCGAGCCGGCGAATTTCCTCGACGTGGGGGGGGGCGCGACGAAGGAGCAGGTGACCAACGCCTTCAAGATCATCCTGGGCGACGCGAAGGTGAAGGGCATTCTGGTGAACATCTTCGGCGGCATCATGGACTGCAACGTGATCGCCGAGGGCATCGTGGCGGCGTCGAAGGAGGTCGGTCTTTCGCTGCCGCTGGTCGTTCGGCTCGAGGGCAACAACGTGGACGCGGGCAAGAAGACGCTCGCCGAATCCGGGCTGAACCTGATTTCGGGCGACGATCTGGGGGACGCGGCGGAGAAGGTGGTGAAGGCGATCGCGGCGTAGGGAGTTTTCGGGATATCGAAGAAATGGGTGCCGAGACACACGATTTCGTTTTGAGATTTACGAGGCGCTACAGCATGGCTCATCGATTGACCAGCGGTGTCGCGCCGAACTGTGCCGTGCCCCACGGGCACGACGAGGTGGTGACCGTCGACATCGCGAGCCGTGAAAACGCGGGGCTCCGCCCGGAGACGAACATGTTGGTGGAATTCGAACAGGTGAAACGCCGCTGGTTCCAGTGGATCGACAAGGCGGTCGACCACAGCTTTCACCTGGCCGAAGGCGATCGGTTGATCGGGTTTTTCCGGGAAAACGAGCCGCGTCTGCTGGCGCGAATCCTGGTGACGCCGGGCGATCCCACCACCGAAATCAAGGCGGCCTGTTACCACGCGAAGCTGACGGCCTTCCTCGACGCGGAGAATCCCGCCTTCCTGTGCCGGAGACTGGCGATCCAGGAGACACCGACCAACGCGGTGGAATTCAACGGCGCCACGACCGAGGGGATCCTGCCGGGCGGCGACCGCTGGTGGAACCGCGCCGATTTAAGCATCAACGACCTCGCCGCCGCCTGACCTGTTTTTTCGGACGATGAAAGGAATCGGAGTCAAAGCAATCGCCTTCGTCGGCTATCCCGTGACGGACGTCGACCGGGCGAAGGATTTCTACGGGCGCGTTCTCGGGCTGGATTGCACCATGGATCACGAGGTGCCGGAGCAACGCATTCGCTGGATCGAATACGACATCGGCGCCGGAACCCTGGCGATCTCGAACGCTTGGGCTCCGGGCGGTCAGAGCGGGCCAAGCGCCGCTCTGGAGGTCGAGGATCTCGACGCCGCGCTGGAGTGGTTGAAATCGGAAGGCGTTGCCCTCAAATCCGAGGTGAT
Source organism: Akkermansiaceae bacterium (assembly GCA_024233085.1). GTDB lineage: Bacteria > Verrucomicrobiota > Verrucomicrobiia > Verrucomicrobiales > DEV007 > JAEUHH01. Next base: position 536,014 of record JACKQC010000002.1, on the reverse strand, counting down.
GGCTTCGCCCTCCTGCCGATTCGCGGTGATCGCCGATCCCGACGGCAACGAGTTGATCCTGCATCAGCACCATCCCTCCTGAGCTTTTTACCTTCGCACGATTTACCTTTTACCCGATTCACCATGGCCATCCTCGTTGACGAAAACACCAAGGTCCTGATCCAGGGCATCACCGGCTCCTTTGGCGGGCGCCACGCGCAACTCAGTCTCGACTACGGCACTCAGGTCGTCGCCGGGGTGACGCCGGGCAAGGGCGGGCAGAAATTCGCGGATGCCGTGCCGATTTACGACACCGTCGCCGAGGCCGTCGCCGAAACCGGCGCCACCGTTTCCGCGATCTTCGTGCCGCCGCCTTTCGCGGCCGACGCGATTCTGGAGGGCGTCGACGCCGGGCTCGACCTGGTCGTCTGCATCACCGAAGGCATCCCGGTGATCGACATGATGAAGGTCCGCGCCGCCATGGCCGGGACGAAGACGCGCCTCATCGGTCCGAACTGTCCCGGAATCGTCACGCCCGGCCGCGGCGAGAAATCCCACGGCGGCTGCCGAATCGGCATCGCGCCCGGGTACATTCATCAGCGGGGCAGTGTCGGCGTGGTGTCCCGGTCGGGCACGCTGACCTACGAGGCGGTGTGGCAGTTGTCCCAGCTCGGGCTGGGGCAGAGCACCTGCGTCGGCATCGGCGGCGATCCCATCAACGGCACCTCGCACCTCGATTGCCTGAAGATGTTCAACGACGATCCCGAGACCGAGGCCATCATCATGATCGGCGAGATCGGCGGCTCCGCCGAGGAGGAGGCCGCCGCGTGGGCCGCCGAAAACTGCGGGAAGCCCATCGCCGGATTCATCGCCGGGGCCACCGCGCCTCCCGGTCGTCGCATGGGCCATGCCGGCGCGATCATTTCGGGCGGCAAAGGCACCGCCGAAGCCAAGAAGCAAGCGCTCCGCGAAGCCGGCATCGCCGTGGCGGAGACGCCGGCGGAGATGGGCGCCACTTTGGCGAAGGCTTTGGGTTGATTGCGGCGCGGGATTCGGGATAATCCAATTTTTCAAACACACGAAACGCCAGAAACCGAACGGACCATGTCGCAAACCCCCGAATACGCCAAAGGACTCGAGGGAGTCATCGCCAACGAATCCCGGCTCAGCCAGGTGCTCGGTCAGGAGGGCAAGCTTCGCTATCTCGGGTACAACATCGACGATCTCGTCGCGCACACTTCTTTCGAGGAGGTCGTGCATTTGCTCCATCGCGGCAAGCTCCCCAACCGGGCCGAACTCGAAGACCTCACCCGGACCCTGCGCTCGAAACGCGACCTGCCCGGCCAGGTGATCGATTTCCTCAAGGCCGCCCCGAAGGATGCCGCCCCCATGGATGTGCTCCGCACGGGCGTGAGCATGCTCGGGTTGTTCGACACGCGCGGCGAAAACCAGAACCGCGCCCTCAACGAAGAACGGGCCCTGGCCATCGTGGCGAAGATTCCGCTCATTGTCGGGTACTACCACCGCGCCCGGCAGGGGCTCGACTTTCCCGAGCCGCGTCAGGATCTCAGCGAGGCCGCGCATTTTCTCTACATCGTCACCGGCGAAGTTCCGGGGCCCGAGGCCGAAAAGACGCTCGATGTCGCCTACATCCTGCACGCCGACCACGGGATGAACGCCTCCACTTTCAGCGCGCGGGTCACCATCGCCACGCTCTCGGACATTTACTCGGCCATCACCTCGGCCATCGGAACCTTGAAGGGACCGCTCCATGGGGGCGCGAACGAGGGCGTTATCCACATGCTTCACGAGATCGGCGAAGAAAACAAGGTCGACGCCTTCGTCGAGGAGTGTCTCGCCCGGAAGAAAAAGATCATGGGCATCGGTCACCGCGTCTACAAGGTGCTCGACCCGCGGGCGCCGCATCTGCGCAAGATGGCGATCCAACTGACCCAGGAACTGGGCGAGCCGAAATGGATCAACATGTCCGAGCGCATCGCGGAGATCATGCGCGATCGCAAGGGACTCAACGCGAACGTCGATTTCTATTCGGCGACGGTTTACTATTCGCTCGGGATTCCCACGGACCTTTTCACACCGATTTTCGCCATTTCCCGCGCGGCGGGATGGACGGCGCAGGTCCTCGAGCAGCTCGACGACAACCGGCTCTATCGCCCGCTGACCTATTACACCGGTCCGACAGAGGATCAGCCGATCGCGCCGATCGACGAGCGCTGAACGCGCCGGAATTTTTTTGGCGGGCGACCGAAAAGCGACGGCGCGGTGAGGCCTTCAGTCGCCGTGGCCGACCGCGGGGAGGACTTGGTGGGATCCACGCGGTTGAGGAACCGAATTCCGCCCCGTTGAATTCGGGTCGGATTCGTGACCGCGGAGCGAGTCGTTGTCGGCAATGGAGGCATCGATAACCGCAATCGGCGCTGACAGAACCGGAATCGACGGCTGTCAAAACTCCCGGTCATCCCGCGAGTCACCTTGGCACCGGCCATCGGCGGGGGAGGGCCACCGAATCCAACCCACCACCCCACACGATGCATACTAACGAATATCATAGTCGTTCGAAGGAGTTCCGGCGGCGCGGCCGAACCACTGTGCGAGCGAGAAGAACGACCCTCCTCCTGCTGGTCGTGACGAGCCTCCTTCTCGCCCCGATGGCGCGGGCCTTTTCGCCCGAGGTAAAAAAAGTTCACGGCCGCGCGACCAACGGGCAGGCCGGCAACCGTTTCGGTGGCGTGATTTCGATGTCAGGCGGATTCGTGGCGATCGGTCAGCCCGAGGACGACGATGTCGCGGACAACGCGGGCGCGGTTCAGCTTTTCAACGGAAAGGCCGCCAGCTATGCCCGGAAATTCAAAGCGCCGGACGGCGAAGCCGACGACCGGTTCGGCTGCAGTGTGGCCGTGCTCGGAAACCTGCTCATCATCGGCGCCAAAGGCGATGACGACGCGGGCGCGGACGCCGGCGCCGTGTATGTTTACGCGAACCACACCGCCAAGCTCCTCGCCAAGCTGACGGCTTCGGACGCGGGCGCCGGGGATGAATTCGGAACCAGCGTCGCGCTGACCCACAACCGCCTGATCGTCGGTTGTCCGAAGGGCTACCACGGCGCGACCGATTCGGGCGCGGTCTATGTCTTCGAATGCACCGTCTATGGCGGAAACCCAAGTGTGGGAGCGGAGTTGCGGAAGATTGGCGCCACGGACGGAGGAACGGACGATCTCTTCGGCCAGAGTGTGGCGGCCAGCGACAGGTATCTGGCGGTCGGGGCTCCGGCCGACGCGGACAATGGGGCGGACTCGGGGTCGGCCTACGTTTTCGACCTCTACACCGGCACGCAGCTCTGGAAATTGACGCCCGCGGACGGCGGCGCGGGGCACCTGTACGGAAGCAGCCTTTCGGTGGACCGGGACCAGGTGCTGGTCGGCGCTCCCATGGCCACCGACGGGTCCGCCGCGACAGGAGCGGCCTATCTGCATTCGGCCGGAACGGGCCTGCAACTGCAAAAACTCATCCCCACGGGCGGGGCGGCGGGTGATCTCTTCGGCACGAGCGTCTCCCTGGCGGGACACCTCGCCTTGGTCGGGTCGCCCGAATACGACGACGGCGCCAGAGTGGACTCGGGCGCGGCGTGGCTGTACGAGCTGCCGATGGGTTCCCTCGTGGGAATGCTGATCCCGGGGGACAATCGAGCGGGCGACGGCCTGGGCCGCGCGGTTTGCCTCATGGACAATTTCGCCATGATTGGCGCGGATCTGGATGACGACAATGGAGCGGATTCGGGATCGGCTTATACCTACGACGACGTGAATGGGAAATTTCCGCTCCGGATGCTCGTCAAACTCGGCGACTACGCCCCGGAAGTCGTGAATGGCCAGATCACGAAAGTCGGCGACGCGACGGTGAATCAAAGCAGCGAGTCGCTGCTCGAAGCGGCCATGCGGAACCTGGAAAACTCGCTCAAGAGCCTGACCCAAACCGGGGCGCCGCCGCCGCCGTCGCTTCCAAAAAATGCCACCGGGATCTGGACCGATCAGGGGGGAGACGTGAATTCCGTCCTCCGGACTCTGGATGTGCTCCCCGGCGGCGAAACGATCAAGTCGGTTGGCAATCCCATCTTCAACAGTCCGCTTTCCGGTGTGTTCCAAGCCGTCATGGCGACGAGTTCGTCGGTCGGAGTCAACAAGACCAACAACCAGGCGGTCTTTTCGGTGAGTCCCGTCACGGTGGCTCCCGTGATTCGCACCGGCACGCCGGTGGCGGCGCTGGGCGACGCGGCCATCGCGGGCGTGAAGCAAATGGTCCAGGCACGGAGCACGGTGAACGACGGGGTCGGGATCGCCTACACGCTGAGAAGCGGCACCGGCACCACCACGACGGTCAACCGCACCAACGACTCGGGCGCCATGGTGCTCAGCTCCGCCGGCGCGGTGATCAACGCCGTCGCCCGCGAAGGCAATCCCATTCCGAACTCCTTGGGTGCCTTTTTCGCCCAGAACTTCGGCCGCATCAGCCTGCCTCCGACCGGGGGAATCGCGACGGCCTCGTTCCTGACGGGCTTCGGACCGAAACCGGTCACGGCCGTCATGACCAAGGAACCGATGGCGGACTGGGTGACCGCCTTTTTTCAAAACCACCCCGCCATCGGTCTGCCCTTCGGCACCCAGATCGGAACCCCCTTCGGCGAAACGCTGAACGCCACCAACACCCTCATTTACCGCACTTCCCTGACCGGCGCGAAGGGTTCGGGCGTCACCTCGAAAAACAACGAGGTGTTGTATTTCGGCGCCGACCCCGTGGCGCGTGAGGGCGACGCGCCCGATCCCGCCGAACCCGCGGTGGTTTTCAGCCGCATCTTGAAATTCTGGCCCGGCCCGGACGACCAGATGATCTTCCTCGCGAAGCTGCGGGGCAAGGGCGTCAACTCCGGAAATGATTGCGCCCTTTACCTGAAACAGGACGACGGCCGGCTGTTCCGCCTGATGCGGGAAGGTGACCCGTATTCCGCTTCCGGTTACACCGCGATCCGGACGATCGACCGGGTCGATGTGGACTCGGAAAATGGGCACTACGTTGTCCTCGCCTCCCTGGCGTCGGAGTCGAAAACCAATCTCGCCATCCTTTCCGGGAACACGAGCCTGGGCGATGACACGGACGCCCAATTACTCCGGCTGCCGGCGATCCGGCTCCGAAAAGGCACCTACTACCAGGCCCGACCGGGTTCCGCGGCCCGAATCGTGGGCTTGCAGCTTTCAAGCAACACCACCGACGCCTCTGGAGCCGGCGGGAAGGGACTCGGCCAGGTCGTTTCCGAGGACGGAAACTTCGCCGTGATCGTCATTTTCGACGACAAAGCCCGCGAATTGATGTCCGGAAAACCATGAGACATCGGCGGATCCGAACCCGCTCGCTCGCCGATTGACAGAGGGTCGTTTTACGGCTGGATTTCGGAGGTCGTCATCGCCCCCGAAATGCCCGCCTATACCACGATTCTCACCGCCCTCGCGCCGGTTTTTCTCGTGATGGCGGCCGGCGCGGCGGTGCAGCGCTCGGGTATCGTGACCGACGAGATCGAGACGGGCGTCATGCGCCTGGTCCTGGTGCTGTTGGCGCCCTGCCTCATTTTCAACAAGATCGCCGGCAATCCCGAGCTGGAGCGCCTCGACGTGGCGCTGTGGTCCATCGGGAGCGGACTGGTGTTGATTTTGACGGGGTACGTGATCGCCTTCGTCGCGGCCAAGGCCGCCCGCCTGAAAAAGGGGCACGGCCTCCGGACCTTCACCATCACGGCCGGCATTCAGAACTACGGATTCATGGCCCTGCCCGTGGTGATGGAACTGTGGCCGGAACAGACGGGGCCGGCGGGGCTCATCTTCGTCCACGGCCTCGGGGTCGAGATCGCCCTGTGGACCGCCGGCATGCTGATCATCACCGGTCACACGGCGCCGTCGTGGCGCATGCTGGTGAACGGTCCCTTCCTCGCTGTGATTGTGAGCCTGACGCTGAACTACACCGGCGCGCACATCATCGTTCCGGAGGTGGTCCGGCGCGCCATGGCCATGCTCGGCGACTGCGCGATCCCGATGTCGCTTTTCATGATCGGGGCCACCATCGGGCGCTTGTTCGAGCGCCAGTTTCTCGGTGAAATGCTCCGGATCGCCCCGGTCAGCATCGCGGTCCGGATCGTCCTGATTCCGGCCGTCATTCTCTGCGCGGCGAAATTCCTGCCGATGCCGGTGGAGCTGCGCAAGGTGCTCGTCGTGCAGGCGGGCATGCCTTCCGCCGTGTTTCCCATCGTAATGGCCCGGCTCTACGGCGGGCATCCGCCCACGGCCGTGCAGGTGGTGCTGGCCACCACCCTGGCCTGCGTGCTGACCGCGCCCCTGGTCATCGCCCTCGGCATGGCCTGGGTGCCGCTCGATTAGCGGAGATCTTACTTCAATCCGTTTTGACAGGATTGGGACGAAATTTCCTGAACATCCTTCGACCGCCGACTCTCCGCGAGCCCCGCTCTTTGCCAAAATCCTGTCGATCTTGTCCCAAAACGAAAATGCCAACGAGCGCGCATCCCTACTCCGAACTCCCGCCCATGGAACGGCTCCGGGCCATTATGCACCGGCTGCGGGCGCCGGGCGGCTGTCCGTGGGATGCCGAGCAATCCCACGAGTCCTTGCTTCCCCACCTGATCGAGGAGGCCTACGAAGTCGCCGAGGCGGTTCGTTCGGGCGACCGCGACGCCTTGGTCGACGAGCTGGGCGATCTCCTGCTTCAGCCCGTATTCCATGCCGAAATCGCCTCGGAAACGGGCGCCTTCGACTTCGATGACATCGCCATGGCCATCGCCGACAAACTGGTGCGCCGCCACCCCCATGTCTTTGGCGATGCCGAGGTGGCCGATTCCGACGGCGTGCTGCGGCAGTGGGACGCCATCAAGCGCGACGAGAAAGGCGAAGCGGACGCCGCGTCGTACTATCTGGAAAAGGCAAGCGACGGTCTGCCCGCCCTGATGAGCGCCGCGAAGATTCAGAAAAAAGTCGCCAGAATCGGCTTCGACTGGCCCGGCCCCGAACCCATTTTCGAAAAAATCCGCGAGGAAACCGCCGAAACCGAGCAGGCTCTCCGCTCCGGCGACCGGGCGCACCTTGAGGAAGAGATCGGCGATCTGCTCTTTGCCGTGGTCAATCTCGCCCGAAAGGAAAAACTCGATCCCGAACTGCTCCTGGCCCGCGCCAACGCCAAGTTCGTGAACCGCTTTCAGCAAGTCGAGGACCGGCTTCGCGACGATGGCCTGAGCCTGGCGGAAGCCACCCTCGAACAGATGGACGCCGCCTGGGAAGCCGTCAAAACGACCGGGGCATGAAAGAATTCCCGGGCCATTCGCGTAAACGTCAGGCATGAAACCGATTCGCATCCGCTGGTGGAACGTCCTCTTCGGCCTCGCCACCATGGCCCTCGCGCTGAGCGGCTTCTGGCTGCGATTCTGCCACGCCCAGCTGACCCTCGACGACTCCGCGCGCGCCGCCCTTGCGGCGGACGAATCCTTCGCCGGCCGTCTCGCTCGCGCCGCGCTGGAACGCACCGAACACCACGTCCGCTACGATCCGGCCTATGTCGTGATCGATTACCCCGGCGGCGATGTGCCCGCCGACACCGGCGTTTGCACCGATGTTGTGGTCCGCAGCTATCGGGCGCTCGGCATCGATCTGCAAGAACGGGTCCACGAGGACATGAAGGCCCACTTTTCCCTGTATCCGAAGCAATGGGGCCTCGCGAAGCCCGACACCAACATCGATCACCGCCGCGTGCCCAATTTGCAGACCTTCTTCGCGCGAAAAGGCGAGTCGCTGCCCGTGACCGAGGACGCGGCCGACTATCGGACAGGCGATCTCGTGGCCTGGGACCTGAACGGCCGGAACCTCTGGCATATCGGCGTCGTCGTGGCGCCGGATCGTTTCGTTCACAACATCGGCGGCGGCCCCCGGCTCGATTCGGGCCTCTTCCAATGGAAAATCGTCGGGCACTACCGCTACCAGCCGGCTGACGCGGAAAAAGGAACCGCCGATTCGCGGTGATATCGGAATTCTCACGAATTCCGCTACGGAAGCGAAAGAGAATGCGGCCGCCGGAACGGAAGTAGCGGAATTCGTGAGAATTTCGACCCTTCCCCGGAGAAAGGGCCGACGCTACTCCACCAGCTCCGCCGCCAGCGCCCCGCTGCCGATGATCCCGGCGGTGTTGCCGAAGCGGGCGTGGACAATCTTCAGCGCCTCGAAAAATTCCGTGCTCAGCATCGAGCGGATCCGTTCGCGCAGCGGCTCGAACAAGACGTCGCCCGCGTGGGCCACGCCGCCGCCGATGACGATGGCGTCCGGGTTCAGCAGGTAAACCACGCTCGCCAGCGCCGTCCCCAGATACTCGCCCACGACGTGCCAGACCTGGTGGGCGATCTCGTCGCCCTCGCGAGCGGCCTCGGCCAGCACCTCGGGGGAGCACTGCTCCTCCGTCACCGGCCGGCCCGCCTCGTGGAAGCGCCGGTGGGCGATCTCGGTGATCTGCTGATTGCCGACGTAGCGCTCCAGCGCGCCAAAATTTCCGTAGGGCCCGTCCACCCCGCGATAGTCGATGCTCACTTGCCCGATTTCGCCGGCGGCATACTGCGAGCCCCGATAGAGATCGCCGTTCAGGATCAGGCCGCCCCCCACGCCGGTTCCCAGCGTCACCACCACGACATTTCGGAAGCCCTGGGCCGCGCCGCACCGGAACTCCGCGTAGGCCGCGCAGTTGGCGTCATTTTCCAGCACCGCCGGCAGGCCCGTCAGATCGGAGAGACGGTCGCGCAACGGCACGTTCGACCAGCCGGGGACGTTGGTGAGGTTGTAGGTCACGCCGCGGTCGAAATCCACCGCTCCCGGCACCCCGATCCCGATCGCCGCGATGCCGGGGTGTTCCACCCGCATCCGCGAAACGGTGTCGCCGATGGCGGCGATCAGCCTTTCCGGTTCGGGATGATCGCGGGTCGGAATGCGCTCGATTTCTCCGAGCACCGCGGCGCCGCACACGACACCGGTTTTCACCGAGGTGCCGCCGAAGTCGATGCCGATGGTCAGGGGAGGCTGGGGGACGGGGGAACTCATGGTTGGGAAAAAGTCAGCGCGCCGATCCGGGCGATGCCGCGCAGAGTCAGCAGCGGATCGACCGTCTCGATTTCCGGCAGGCCGTCGGCAATCAAGTCAGCATAGCCGCCCGTGGCAACGATTTTTGGCGGCGCGGCGGCGCGGTGGACATCCGCCAATTCTCGGCTTACCTGGGAAAGAATTTCCCGCACCATCCCCCGGTAGCCATGCACCGCGCCGGAGAGCATGGCGTCCACGGTCGATTTCCCGATCGCGACCGGCGGCTCGCGCAGGTCGATCCTCGGCAGCAGCGCCGTGCGCTGGTGGAGATAGTCGCGCATGGCGTCGAGCCCCGGGGCGATGACGCCGCCGATGTAGGCCGGGCCCTCGGCGATGATGTCGAAAGTCACCGCCGTCCCGAAATCCACCACCACCACCGGCAAGGGCATCCCGAGCGCGACAACCGCCGCCGCGTTGGCGAGCCGGTCGGCGCCGACCGTTTCCGGTTTGGGAAAATCGACCGCCAATCCGAGCTTGGCCCGGTGCGAAACCTCGACGAGCGGCTTGCCCGCCGCCGCGAGGGTCTCGCGCAGCAGGGCCGCCTTTTCCGGCACCACCGAGGCCATCACCGCCCGGTCGAAGGCGTGGCCCGCCAGCGCGTCGGCAAACGAAGCCGCCGTGGCCGGGCGCGTTTCGACCGCCGACACGCTGTCCGCCACCACGCCGCCATCGGCCGTCGCGAGGGCGAACTTGGTGCGCGAGTTGTTGTTGTTGATGAGAAGCGTGGTCGCCGTCATGAGGACGCGGGCAGGGTGACATTCAGCGGCTCGGGCTCGCCCGCGATTTGGAGCGACAGCGCGGGGCGTTCCGCGCCTTTCAGCCAATACCGGAGCGTCACGATGGATTCTCCCCCGGGCGGCAGCGCCGGCGGCGGGTCGAAGGGCATGAAAAACGGCGGCACCTCCGCGCCGTCCGCCGTCAGCAGTTTCACCGCGGGCGCGGCGAGTTCACGCGGCAGGGCGTCGTCGTTCCGGCCGCGCAGTTCGATCTCCACCACCACCCCGTCGCCCTCGGGCACCACGCGCACGGCCCGGACCTGAAATGCCGGCGGTTTCGCGGTTTCTCCGTCCGTCTCGGCCGGCGCGACCGTTTCGGCATTGGCGCCGTCGCCGCCCTTTCGTTCCGACCAGAGCACGAAGGCGATTCCCGCCGCGCTGAGCACGAGCAGGAGCCAGACCTCGAACCGCTTGAAAATGGCCATCGGCAAAGGGATAGCCGCAAAAAAGCACACAAGCCGCAAAAATTTCCCCCCCATCCAACAGGGTCGAGTCGGCGACCCAACCCTGTTGACTCCCGGACCGAACCCTCTTAACTCCCCCCATGCGCATCCTCTCCGGCATCCAACCCAGCGGCAGCCCGCACATCGGCAATTACTTCGGCATGATGGAGCCGTCCATCCGGCTGCAGGACGAGGGCGAGGCGTTTTACTTCATCGCCGACTACCACGCGCTAACCTCGACCCACGACGCCGCCGCGCTCCGCCAAAACGTCCGCGAACTCGCCGTCGATTTCCTCGCCTGCGGCCTCGATCCGGAAAAGGCGGTCTTCTGGCGCCAGTCGGATGTGCCCGAGGTCACCGAGCTGACGTGGATCCTCAGCTGCGTCACGCCGATGGGGCTGCTGGAGCGCTGCGTTTCCTACAAGGACAAAATCGCCCAGGGCGTCTCGCCCTCGCACGGCCTGTTCGCCTATCCGGTCTTGCAGGCCGCGGACATCCTCATCTTCGACTCGAACGTGGTGCCAGTCGGAAAGGACCAGAAGCAGCACCTCGAAGTCACCCGCGACATCGCGCAGAAATTCAACGACCGCTACGGCGAGGGCCTGCTCGTCGTCCCCGAGCCGCGCATCCGCGAGGAGACGGCCACCGTGCCCGGGCTCGACGGCCAGAAGATGAGCAAGAGCTACGGCAACAGCATCGACATTTTCGAGGAGACCGAGAAGAAGCTGCGCAAAAAGATCATGGGCATCGTGACCGACTCCACGCCGGTGGAGGCGCCGAAGGACCCGGAGGGCAGCTACCTCCTGCAATTGTACTCGCTGTTCGCCTCCGCCGGCGAGGTCGAGGCCATGAAGGCGAGTTACCGGGCCGGCGGCACGGGATACGGCCACTACAAGCAGCAGTTGTTCGAGACGATGTGGGCCTATTTCGCCCCGATGCGCGAGCGTCGCGAAGCCCTGCTCGCCGATCCGGCTTATGTCGACGGCGTGCTCGATTCCGGCGCCGCCAAGGCCCGCGCGCAAGCGAGAGAAGTGCTCGACCGCGTGCGGACGGCGGTGGGGTTTTGAGGGAGGCGCTTCAGTCCGAAACGGACGGATTGAGGTATTGATAGGAATAGCCGGTCTTCCATTCTCCGTTCTTGAGGAAAAACCGCCCCATCTCTCCCACGCGCTTCATGCCGGCGTTTTCGAGCACTTTCTGGCAGGCGATGTTGTCCGAAAAGCAGCCGGCCAGCACGCAGGCAAGATTGGTTTGCTCCCGGACGAACCGAAGGAGGGTCCTGGTCGCTTCGGTGCCGATTCCCCGGTTCCAGAATTCCGGCAGCAAATCGATTCCCAGGTCGGCGTGACGGACGGCGAAATCGCTGACGACCAAACTGATGTTACCCGCCACGGTTCCTTCGATCTCGATCGCGAAATGCCAATAACCCGGCGTGGAAAACGGGGCGGAAACCAGGCGATCGAAAAGTTCGTCGGCCGTCCGTTCCGTGATTGGCGCATTCAACTGCGATCGCCGGTTTTCCCCGGAAGTGAGCAGCGAGGCGTAGGCTCGCCGGTCCTCGGGCGCGAACCAGCGCAAAGTCAGCCGGTCGGTTTTCAGAGAGCCGTCGGCGGCATTGCCCAGTCGGGGAGGACCGAGCGCCCGGTTGCAGTCGAACCATTTGGCGAATTCGGTCATCGCCTGCCAGCGAATCTCGATCGGGAGAAATCGAAGTCGGATTCGTCTTCTGGCGCCGGATGGCAGGGTGAGTTCCACACCGTCGTCGGTGATTTCGATGCCCGAAATCGCCGACCAGAGGACGGGCTGGTCGGCGTCGCCCCGCACGGTGAAGAAATCGTGGCTCCGAAACACCAGCATGCGTTGCCCGCCGATCCTGCGCGACGCCAACGCCAACAGGGCGAATCCGAATGAAACCGCCCAGCTTCCGACCTCAACCGATCCCAGAGAATACGCCGCGGCGATTGACGCGACGACCACCAGAAGCGCGATCGACATTCTCCAGAATTTTTCCCGCGGCAATTCGGAAAAAACCGCCAGGTTCGGATTGTCCCACAACTCATTCTCGAAGGTCACAGGGGCATCTTAGGGAAACGATCCGCGTTGTCGATTCCATCAACCGACCGGCGTTCGGCCAGGCCCGCAAATCACGCGACCGCTGGCGGGCGGCGAGGGGGAGGGGCGGAGGGCGGGGTTCCTGGTTCAAGAATGAGCGCCCCGACGGTCGGGAAGGGCATTCCTGGTTCGAGAATACTGTTCCTCTGCCTCGGGAAGGTCATTCTCGAACGCGGAATGGGGTTCCCTCGCTTCGAGAAGCCCATTCCTGGTTCGAGAATACTGTTCCTTTGCCTCGGGAAGGTCATTCTCGAACGCGGAATGGGGTTCTCTCGCTCCGGGAAGCCCATTCCTGGTTCAAGAATACTGTTCCTTTGCCTCGGGAAGGTCATTCTTGATTCAGGAATGCCTTTCCCGCCCCTTTTCATGCGGGTTGCGGGCCGTCGGCTCCGAGTCGGCGCGCTTCCATTCCCCTCACACCCCCGCAAGCACCAGCCGCACGGCGTCGACGCGGAGCGGGGCGGAGCCGAGGTGCTCGTCGAGGGCGGCGCGTTCGTCGACGGTGGCGGCGATCTCGGCTTCGGAGACCGGGTGACCGAGGGCGCGGAGTTTTTCGAGGCGGGCGATCTCGGCGTCGAGGCGTTCGCGCATGGTTTTCGCGGCGGACTCCCGCAGGGTTGCGGCCTGTTTCTCGGCGAGGTCGATGGCGGCGTCGAGGATCTTCGGCACCATGGCCTTGAGCGGCGCGGCCTTTTTCTGGAGCCAATCGGCGGGTCCGGGCACGGCCTTGCCTTTTCCGAGCAATCCGGCCTCGGGCGAGGTGGTGCGGTCGCGGCCTTCGTGATCGACGATCACCCGCACCGGCTGCGGCGGCAGGAAACGATCGACATGCAGGCGCTCGGGGGCGACGCATTCCAGCACACAGACGACTTCGAGCAGCAGCGCCTGCTGGGCCGCGCCGGCCACGTGGACAAAGGCGGCGTTGCCGCGCTCGGCGGCGAGGAACATCTCGGTCGCGGCGCGGACCATGGGATGATCCCAGGTGAAAAAGGTCAGCTCTTCGCGCGCCAGCGCCCGGTCGCGGTCGAAGGTGATCGCCATCCCCTCGGCGGGCAGGCCGGGGAAAACCTCGGCGGAAAAGAGATGCTCGGGCTTGAGCAGGTATTCGCGGTCGCGCAGGTCCTCGACCGTCACGCCGTAGTGGTCGAAGAGGCGGAGCATGTATTTCTCGAGCTTCCAGTCGAGGTCGAAGTCCTCGATCTCGACGACGAGGCGCTCGCCGCGGTCGCGGTCGAAGGAACTCATCTCCAGCAGGTGATCGCGCCCGGCCTCGAGTTCGGCGTGGAGAGTTTCCTTGAAGACGCGGGTGCGTTCCAGCAGATCGGGCAGCGTTTTTTCCCAGCCCGATGTGCCGGCGAGCGCGGCGATCTCGTCGTGAAACTGGCGATGCACCGCGGCGGAGCCGTGCAGGGTCTGCTCGAAGGCGCCGAGGCCCTCGTGGTACCAGCGCGCCCACAGCTCGCCGGGCGAGCCGGCGCGGTAGGGCACGTGGATGTGAATGTCGGCCGTCTGGCCGATGCGGTCGAGCCGTCCGATGCGCTGTTCGAGCAGGGCGGCGTCCTCGGGCAGGTCGAAGAGGAAGAGGTGATGGGCGAACTGGAAATTCCGCCCTTCGCTGCCGATTTCCGAGCAGATCAGCACGCGCGCGCCGCCCTCGTCGGCCGGTTCGGCGAACCAGGCGGCGTTGCGGTCGCGCTGGAGCAGGCTCAAGCCCTCGTGAAACAGCGCGGCGGTGGCGCTGACTTTTTCGCGGAGGGCTTCCTCGATCCGCTCGGCCAGTTCGCGGCTGTGGCCGATGAGCAGGAATTTCTCTTCCGGTCGGTCGGCGAGCAGTTTCGCCAGGAGCGCCACCTTGGCGGCGAACTCGCCAGCCGCGTCGTTGTCCGCGCCCTCCAGCGGATAGAGATGGGCGATGCGGGTCGGAAAGCCCCGCAGCACGTTGCGGCGGTTGCGAAACATCACGCGCCCCGTGCCGTGCAGGTCGACCAGCTCGGCGGTCAGCTCGGCGCGGTTTTGCAGGGTGTCGTTGGCGGCGAGACTTTCGAGCGCCTCCTGGCCAAGCTTTTGCTTGAGCAGGGTCTCGTCCTTCTTCCGAAGCTTGTCGCCGGAGCGCAGCCGGTCCGCGAGGTCGGAAACTTCCCGGTAATGCTCGGTCTCGGCGATGAATTCCGCGAGATCGGAGAATCGGTCCGGATCGAGCAGGCGGAGCCGGGCGAAATGGCCCTCGCGACCCAACTGCTCGGGCGTGGCGGTCAGGAGCAGGAGCCCCGGTGACTTTTCGGCGATGGCGGCGACGGCCTCGTGCTCCGGGCTGGCGGCCCCGGGCGCCCATTCGAGATGGTGCGCTTCGTCGACGACGACGAGATCCCAGTTTCCCTCGGCGGCCTGGGCGGCGCGGCGCGGGGTCCCCGCGATCCAGGAGAGGCTCGCCAGCACGAGCTGGTCGTCGAAAAAGGGATTGGCCGGCGGCTCGGCGTCGCTGTCGGCTTCGGCGACGACATTTTCCGAATCGGAGGGCTCGGGCGACTCGATGGAGGCGGCACGCTCCTCGTCGAAGATGGCGAACTTGAGCGAAAACCGGCGGTAAAGCTCGACGAACCATTGATTGACGAGGGCGTCGGGAAGCAGGATGAGGACGCGCTTGGCGCGGCCGCTGAGGTGCAGGCGGTGAAGGATGAGGCAGGCCTCGATCGTCTTGCCAAGCCCGACTTCGTCGGCGAGCAGCACGCGGGGATGGATGCGCGAGGCGACCTCGCCGGCGATGAAAAGCTGGTGCGGAATCAGCGAGATGCGTCCGCCGACCAGGCCGCGCGCCTCGTGCGAGCGGGCCATGTGCCGGTTTTGCAGGGCCTGCTGGCGGAGTCGCCACAGATTCGGGTCGTCGATGTGGCCGGCGAGGATGCGGGCCTCGGGTTTCTGGACGCTGAGGGTGTCGGACAGCTCGCTCTCGGGCAGTTCGTTGCCGTCGGCGTCGATGTAAACGATGCGCTTTTCGTCGAGGCGGATGTCGCTGACGACGAAGGTTACCCCCTCGTGGTTCTTGACGGTGTCGCCGGCCTCGAAGGCGACCCGGCGCAGCGGCGCGCTGCGGGCGGCGTAGGTCAGGGTCTCGCCGGCGGCGGGATAGAGCACCTTCACCTGGTTGGCGTCCGCCGCGACGACGAGGGCCAGGCCGAGTTCCGGCTGGGTTTCGCTGACCCAGCGCTGGCCGGGAGCGAAAGCGGAAGGATCGGATTGGGCGGCCTGATGGCGTTGGCGTTTCATGCAGTCGGTGGGGAGGAGGAAATCGCGGGCGGGCACCATACTCACGATTCTTGAAAGGGCGAGCGCCGATGCGACATTGGCGGGCGGAGTTTTCAAACGATGTTTCCGGCGGCCACAGCGAGCTTTTTCCTGATCGTGGCGAGTGTCTTCGTCCACTACGAGGTGTTGATGCGGCTGAACCAGTGGCTGCCGCGCCTGCGCCGCATCCCCGCCCGGGCCCGGGTGCTGGCCGCGATGTTGGGAACGCTGGTGAGTCATTTCTCGCAGATCGCGCTTTTCGCCTTCGCCTACTTTGTGTTGAGGGATCGCTTCGGGCTCGGGGGATTCGACGGCCAGTTTCAGGACTCCTTCACGGTGTTCCTCTATTTTTCGGCGGAAACCTACACCTCGCTGGGTCTGGGCGATCTCGTGCCGCTGGGGCCGCTGCGGCTGGTGACGGGCATCGAGTCGCTGACGGGACTGTTGAGCATCAGTTGGACGGCGTCGTTCACCTTTCTGGAAATGAGCCGGTTCTGGGGCCGGACTCAAGAGGGTTGACTCACCGACCCAACCCTGTTGGGTCGAGGCGCGGGGTTGCCCGGGTTCAATAGCCGTCCTCGCGCACGGCGCAGGGAACGAGAATCGCGTCCCGCATGCCGTGGAGGATCTTCTTGTCGGCGGGGCAGACCGTGGCCAGGACGCCGCCGAGGCGCACGCGGTTCCGTTCGCGGGCGGAAACGAAGTAGTAGGGACACAGACGCACGCGGCCGCGGAGGATTTCGAGCCGGTCGGTCGCGTCGTTCCAGAAGGGGTGCTCGACCAGCCGGCCGGGGTGAAATTCCTGCAGGATGTGGGGATGCTCGGGAAAATCGGAGAGGGCGCGCTCCACGGCGGCCGCCCATTCGGATTGGGAAAGATCGGACCCGATCCGGACGCTTCGGCTGCCCCAGCCGAGTTCGGAAAATCCGCTGATCTTCAGGACGAGATTCCGCTCCGTCTGGCTGAGATGGGCCAGCTCGCGGAAATTCTGCAGGTCGAGGCGGGGAAGCACCGCGTGGTGCGGCAGCGGGGCGGGATCGACGACCCAGCCGTAGGGAATGATCTCGCGCAGCTTTCGCCAGTGGCTGTCGCGGAGTTCGCGCCGCCAGATTTCCTGGAGAGGACGCATCCAGAACAGGGCCAGCCACGACTTTTCCTCGAGGAAGGGTTTGAAGGGCGCCGTCAGGTCGATCTCCACGCGCAGCGCGGCCTCGGCGAGCGCCGGAGCGCCGGGGAGGTTGGGCAGGTCGAAGAGTTCGAAAAAGCGGTAAACGCTCGCGCCGCCGGGCGCCGCGGTCTCGGCCGGGACGACGCTCCACTGGTTTCCCAGTTCGCCGGCCAGCCACTCCATCTCGGGCCGGTAATCGGCGGACTCGGCGGAGACGGCGATCTCGACGGGCCGGTCTCCGGGGAAAATCGAGGCAAATCCGTCGAGCATGCCGGTGGCGCCCCCGATGACGCCCGCGTCGTCGCCGGCGAGGCCGGCGTGGAGCTTTCCCAGCCAGGCGGTCAGCCCAATGCCGCCGGGGACGGCGTCGATCTCGGTGAGGGCGAAGCCGTCTTCGGTCAGGACGAGGTCCGGCCGGATGACACGGGGCAGGGCGTCGATCTGGCGGGTGTCGCGGGCGATTTCGAGGAGCGCCTCGGGTTTGCCGGTGTCGGTCACGGCGGCGATCCACGGGGGCAGGGTGCCTTTCAGGCTGCGCTGGTGGATCGTGTTCGCCGCTCGCAGGAAGCGGTGGAGGCGCGGGCCGAGGGCTTCCAGTTCCCGAAAGGTCCGGGGCGAGAGGGGAAAGGGCTCCGGGGAGTGCAGCCATTCCTTTTCCGCGAAAAAGCCGCTCGCGGGCAGGGCGTCGCGGAGGGCGGCGATTTTTGCTGCGGGGGAAGCCACGGGTGGAACGGACGAAAACGGGGGGGAGCGAGGCCGGCGCGGCTCGGTCCGCGCGGTCACTGCATCAGACGCAGGGCGCCGCGCAAGATTTCATCCGTGTGCGAGAGGGCGGGGTCCTGCTTGGCGGCGGCGGCGATGGCTTTCTGGGCGTCGGCCTGCTTGTAGCCGAGGGAGATCAGGGCGAGCAGGGCGTCGTTGCGGGCGGTCGCCTCGGGGCTGAGTTCGCCGGTGCGGGTCTGCGCCTCCCAGGCCTCGGCGACGCCGACTTTGTCTTTGAGTTCGAGCACGATGCGCTCGGCGGTTTTGCGTCCGAGGCCCTTGATCGAGGCGAGCGAGGCGAGATCGCCGGAAACGACGGCGGCTTTGAAATCGCCGGCGCTCATGCCGCTGAGGACGGCCATGGCGACTTTCGGCCCGACGCCGGACACGCGGTCCATGAGAAGACGAAAAAGATCGCGCTCGTCGGCGCCGGGAAATCCGAAGAGGGTATGTTCCTGCTCGCGGATGTGGAGGTGGGTGAGGATTTTCACCTCCGAGCCGACCCGACCGTAGGCGTCGGAACCGGCGAGGGGGACGAGCACCTCGTAGCCGACGCCATTGACATCGATAACGAGTCGATTGGGCCAGTTTTCGACAAGTTTGCCGCGCAGAAAGGTGATCATGACGATGGGATGACGGGAGACGGATTGAGAAGCCGCCGGGAGCTGTTAGGATTCATGGCCCGCCCGGCGGGTCAAACGCAAACTTTCGCATGCCTCGTTCCCGATTCCCCCGCTTGAATCCCGTTTCGATGAACCGGAGGCTGCTCGTCTTTCTCGCGAGCCTGTTGGCGGGGGGAATCGGCCGCGCCGAGGACAGGGAGGCAACGAATTCGGCCGCGGCAAAGGGACCCGCGGCCGACCTGGGCTACGAGGTCAAACGAACCGGCTTCCTGATCGCGACGCGAAACGATCTGCCCAAGGTTTTCGCCCCGATCGAGGGCGCCAAAAAGGCCGTGCTGGCCCCGGCGTTCGAGTGGGAGTACGGGGTGCGGCTGTTTTCGAAGGAAAAGTGGCTGGCGCAGAAATACGACTGGGCGACCTACCAGGAGGAAGCCCTGCGCCACGCCGACTCGCTGGTGGAGGCGCTGAAACCGGAGTTTCGCCGGGATGCGCGCGGGGTGATCGACTACGCGCTGGTGCTCTCGGACGATCCGTTTCTGTCGAGCATTCTGTTTTCCAGGAAGTTGCTGCCGTATTTCGAGGCGAAACTCGGGAAACGGTTGAGGGTGGCGGTCCCGGACCGGACGACGCTTTACGTGTTTCCGGCGGACGGGGGAAAGCTGGAGGGATACGGCCCGGCGCTGGTCGAGAAGTTCGAGGAGGCGCGGTATCCGGTGACGTTGGAGGTGTTTCTGGTGGACGAAACGGGGGTCAGGGTGATCGGCGAATTGGAGCGGTGAAGCGCGCCAAATCTGGAATCGCCACGATTATCGGAAATGAGAGGGGTCCATTTTTGCGCCTCAAATACGAAAAAGATGGTCAACCCGCCGGGCGTATGCTAGAGTCCGCGATCTATGTCCACCACACGAAGAACACGATTCTCAAGACGGGTGCCCGATCATGTGACCGACGAACTGGTTACTGTTCTGTCAAACAAACAAACCTTCGGATTCAACGAGCTTTTCGAGGTTGTTTACGAGAACCTCAAGGCCCGGAACGCGGTGAGCGGCGGAGAAGAAATGCTCCGTCTCCGGGCTTACGAGAAACTCCAAAACCTCGTCACGCGCGGATTGGTGGAGAAGAACGGGAAAGAATATCGCGGCCTCGAAAACATTCAGGACGCGGTCAGCCCCAACCCGGCGAAAGCCTGACTGGCGCACGGCCCCGGAGGCAGGTTAACCGTCCGCAATGGGTTCGCCAGAATCGTCTAGACGAGTCGGCGATCGCATCTAAATTCCGGTGTGTCGCCCCCCGAAACCCGGGGGACGGCACACCTTTTCTTTTTGAGCCATGACACAGGATTACCTTCCCGTCCTCATCCAGGTTCTCATCGCCTCGGGATTCGCCGCCGCCACGCTGGTCGCCAGCGTCCTGCTCGGCAAACGGGCGCCGAGGAACCGAACGAAGGATTCCCCCTACGAGTGCGGGATGAATCCGGTCGGCGAGGGCCAGGCGCGGTTCAGCGTGAAGTTTTACCTCGTGGCGATGCTCTTTGTGCTCTTCGACATCGAGGTCGTTTTCCTCTACCCGTGGGCGGTCGTGTTCCGCGAAAAGATCGCCGATGGACTCGGGTCGGTCTTCTGGGGTGCGGCGGGTTTCGTGGCCATTCTCGCGGTGGCGTATTTCTACGCCCTGAAGAAAGGCGCTCTCGAATGGAAGAGCTGACAGGACAGGATCTCGCCGGATCTGGCCCGCCGACCTTCGCCCCCGTCTCCCATGGTCCACTTCATCGCGCTCTACAAACTGCAGAAACACGTCGATGACGCGATCATCGACGAAATGACGCGCGCGAGCCGCAGCCAACTCCTGCGAATTCAGGAGGTCCACAACGTCCGATCCGGCCGGCGCATCGACGAATCGATGAGTTATCCCTTTTTTCTGGCGATCGATTTCGAGAGTCTGGAGAAATACCGGATCTTCCGCGAAGACCCGATCTGGGTGAAGTTCGAGCACGATCAGATTCTACCGAACACCTTGATGCCCATGGAGTTGCTGTACGAGACGGAGCCGGGCAAGAAGATCAAATACTCCTGAGTCGCGTCAGGCTTCCCAACGGCGGGGAGTTTTTCCGGCGCCTCTTCTTGGCGCGATTGCGTGACAAGGGTATTGCCACCCGTGGGTCGTTTTGATATTCTTCCGAAGTGGGTCGGCACTCGCTCGGGTGCGTGGCCGATAAGAAAACCCTGAATCAACAATCGACACGGAAATGGAGGCGAAAGAAATGACAGGCATGGCAAATCGAAAGACGACGATGGCGGCGGTCGCGGGGCTGCTGCTCGCGATGACGGGCGCGGGATTCCTCGGCCCGGTTCAAGGACAGGAAAAACGTTCGCTCGAGAGCATTTACAAAAACGGTGTCGCCCTCTACGAAGCGGGCAAGTACGCGGAAGCCCTGAGCGAATTCCAGACGGTGATCAAGGCTAGCCCGCGCTACGCGCCCGCCCGCAGCTACGCCGCGAAATGCGAACTGGCGATCAAACAGGGCGGCGGTCCCAAGGAAACCCTCGAGGCCAAGCTGGGCCAGATCCAGGTGCCCGCGGTCGAATTTCAGGACACGCCCCTCCATTCGGTGTTCGAGTATCTCACCAAGAAATCCGAGGAGTTGTCGGGCGGCAAAGTGATCGCCAATTTCATCTACAAAGGTTCGGAGGAAGACCGGCAGAAGACCCTGGTGACACTGCGGCTCAACAACGTGCCGATGACCGAGGTCATTCGTTACGTCGGCCAGCTCTCGGCCACCAAGTTTTCCTACGAGGAGTTTGCCGTCGTGGGGACACCTCTCAGCCAGGTGCCGGTGACCGCCGCGGCCCCGACACAGACGGCCGAAAACGCCGCGCGGGGCTTCGATCCTCCGGCTTCGCAGGCCGGCGGCAACGATCCGTTCCGGAAAAAGTAAGGATCGTTCCTGGCGTGATTTCCGAGGCCGGCTCCATCGCGGTTGTCACGGGCGGCGACGGCGCCCTGGCCGCCTCGGTGGCGGCGGAAATGGAGCGAGCCGGTTACGCCGTGTTCGCTCCGGGCCGGGATGGACTCGACGTGACCCGAGCGGAGTCGGTTTCGGCCTTTTTCCACGGCCTTGAGCGGATCGATCTCCTGATAAACGCCGCCGGCATGACCGCGGACGCTCCGGTGGCGCGGATGACCGAGGTGGACTGGGATCGCGTCGTCGAGACAAACCTCACGGGAGCGTTCCGATGTGCCCGTGAAGCCTTGGCAAAAATGGCCCCTCGCCGAAGCGGGCACATCGTCAACATCGGCTCCTTCTCAGCGCTGAACCCGCCGCCGGGACAGGCCGCCTACGCGGCGGCCAAGGCGGGACTGATCGGGCTCACCCAGTCGCTGGCGGCCGAGTACGGCGGACGAAACGTGCGCGTCAATTGCGTGCTGCCCGGCTTTCTCGAAACGCCGATGACGGCGAAGTTGTCGTCGTCGGTGGTCGAGGCCGCCCGGGCGCGTCACGTCCTGGGGAGATTCAACACACCCGAGGACACGGCCCGTTTCATCCTCCATCTGGACAGTCTTTCGGCGGTGTCGGGCCAGGTCTTCCAGCTCGACAGCCGTCTTCGCCGCTGGACCTGACGGCTTGATTCACAAGGAACCCGCCTCGCCCAGCAGGTCCTCGAGGAAGGCGAGGTCAATCTCCTCGAGCGACGCCACAATCCGGTCGCAGTCCGAAAATGTGTCGGCCGGATGCGTCGTCGTGACGGCGATCGTCATCATCCCGGCCGCGCGTCCGGCTTCAATGCCTACGTGGGCGTCCTCGAAAACCACGCAGCGGCCCGGTTCGCGATCGATTTTCGCGGCGGCCGCGAGAAACACCTCCGGATCGGGCTTGCCCCGCGCCACATCCTCGGCGCCGGTGACATGCGGGCCGAAAAAACGCGCCAGATCCGTGACTTCGAGGCAAACGCGGATGTTCTCCCGCGAGGTGGAGGAGCCGAGCGAGCGGGGGATTTCCGCGTCCTCCAGCCGCCGAAGCAGGTCCAATACTCCCGGCAACGGATCGAGCCCGGTTTCTTTCAATAATTCGCGATAAAGCCGCTCCTTGCGGTCTCCGAGCTCCTGGATGCGTTCGCAATCATCCGCATCCGCCCAGCCGAAGACCTCGGGAATCACCCGTTCGTTCCGCATGCCGAAACTGACCTTGAACCGCTCGCGCGTCAGGGGTTTGCCCAACTCCTCGGCCAGCATGAACCAGCTCCGCTCGTGCTGGTCGTGCGAATCGATCAACACGCCGTCGAGGTCGAACACCGCCCCCGCCGACGCGGTCCAGTTACCGGCGGGACTCATCAAGACACGCGGAAAGTTCGATCGGGCGGCGAAGCGTTGCCGTCGGTCAGTCCAGGCGCTCCAACTGGTTGATTCCGTATTGAATCAACTGCTGGTTCACGATCTGGGAAACACGGTCGTCGATGTAGATGACGTTCGGGTATCCCTCGAATTCGATCTTGTGAAGGCCCTGGCCGTTGGGTTGGCGCAGCGCGGCGGAGAGATCGGCGATGTTGTTGATCTTCTTCCCGTTGACCTGGTTGACGACGATAAAGCCGAGGTCCTCATAGCCGATGGTGCTCGGGGTTCGGAGCACCTGGCTCAGGAAGACGAGCTTGTCGCGGCCCTCCTCCTCGTATTTCTCCGGGAGCGCTTGGGCGTGAACGAGCTTGAAGGGGGCGCGGGTCTCCCAGTTTTCGCCCCAGCTTTCCAGATAGGGAGTGGAGAGTTCCTGGAAAATCATGCCTCCCGTGATGAGATAGCGCGGCCCCCGGTCAAACATATAGGGGGCGATGAGGTGGTCCTCGGGATTCTTGCGCTCCAGTTTGACCTCGAGGCTCATGGGCTTGCGGTCCCGCACGAGATCGACCTTGATGGTGTCGCCCACCTTCGCGCCGCCGCGCACGAGATGGCTGAAATTCAGCTTACCGTAGTCGGGATGAACGTAGTTGCCGCGGGAATCGATGGCGTTTCCGTTGACGGCGAGAATCACGTCGCCCTCCTTCAGGCCCGCTTTCTCGGCCGAGCTGCCGTGCCCGACCTGGCGGACGAAAACCCCTCC
The DNA here is from genome assembly GCA_024233085.1 of Akkermansiaceae bacterium. GTDB lineage: Bacteria > Verrucomicrobiota > Verrucomicrobiia > Verrucomicrobiales > DEV007 > JAEUHH01. The sequence continues at coordinate 512,592 of JACKQC010000002.1, read as the reverse complement.
CTCCACGCCCTCGATGCCGGCGAAACGGCGGAGTTGTTCGTCGAGGGTTTGCTCGATGGCGATGCCGAGGTTCGGAAATCCGGTGTATTCGCCGTCCGAAACGTCGTTGAGAAAGGCCTCGATGATCGGGGCCGCCAGGATGTGGCTGGTCTGTTCCTTGGAATTGTAGCTCAGCAACATGCCGGCGAGCTTGCCGTCCTTGATCACCGGCAGCGTGAAGCTGTTGGCGCGGGCCTGGAGGGAACCGACGACCTGATAGACGAGAAACACAGTGCCATCGAGAAAGTAGCGGTTCACCGCCACCCGCAGCACTTCGACGTCGGTCGTGACTGCGTCGCCATTGTCCTCGATCTGCCAGACTTGGAGTTTGTCCTTGGCCTTCGTGCCGAGGTTCAGCTTCAGCGGCACCAGATCGTCCAGCACGGTCGCCTTCGGATCGATGGGGGCGAGCAGGGCGAGATTGGCCTCGTAATCGCGCGCCACGATCTCCGCCGGTGTCTTGGCGCCGGTGGAGGGGTGCTCGAGTTCGATATAGGTGGAATTCACGATCAGTTCCGCCGTTACCAGCACCCGCTTGCCTTCCAGAAGGGCGCCCAGGCCGCGGCGGGGCGTTGGGGCTCCCTTTTCCCACGGGCGGACGAAGTTGTAGCTCTGCAGGGTGGCGTTCACCCGGATCAGGGATTTCTCGGGGGAGGCTTCCTGCGCCGATGCCGGAGTTTGGGCGATCAAGAGCGCGGCGCCGACGGCCGCGGTCAGGGTGAGGAGACGGGGAATTCGGGCGATCATCGTAATGCGAAAAGTCTGGGTTCGTTCGTGTGAGGTTCCGCGGACGGAGCCGGGGGTCACTGTTTTTTCTCCGGTTTGGAGTCGCCCGCCTCCTTCTCTTCGGGATGCTCCGGGGTGCCGTCCGGTCGGAAGAGCCCCTCGACCGAAAGGATCTCCGGTTTCTCGATATAGTGGTCGAAATTCACGTTGTACTTCGCCATGATCCGCTTGTGCGCCTCCTCGGCGATGGCGCGTTCGATGACCAGCGGCCGGCCCTCCCCGAGGCACCGGATCACGTGAAAATCCTCGTGTCCCTTTTCGCTGGCGTCGCCGTGCAGGGCGTCGAAGACATCCTGAAGCGTGCGGATTTTCTTGCCGTTGATGCTGTCCACCACCTTTTGCGTGTAGGCTTCGAGGTGGGTGTTGGCCGAGTCGGGCAGGACCGCCGTCAGGACGATGACCTCGGGCCGTTCGCGGTAAAGCTCCTCGCTGGCGAAATAGCTGAAGAAATACCGGACCGACAGATCGTCGATGTTGTGGGCCGCCATCATGTTCCGGTCCAGCGGCTGGAATTGCAGGCCCGCGAAAAGGACGAAGGACGGCTGCCGGTCGTAGATGTTCGCCTGGATGAGATAGGGAATGAAACGGGTCAGCGCGATCGAGACGCTTTCACGCTTCCCCTTGCGCCAGATCTCCAGCTCGACTTTGTCGCCCGCGAATTTGCGCTCGATGATCTCGTTGAGATTCACGCGCTCGCCCTCGATTTCGATGAAGCCGTCGCTGGCGATCACATGTCCGTCGATGCTGAGCAGGACATCCTCGGTCTCGAGGATGCCGGCGCCCGGCCCGGCGGCATCCGGCATGCAGACCATGACGCCGACGCCGTCGTTCGGCAGGCCCAGAGCCTTGCGCTGCGCGGGGTTCAGCAGATTCATCGTCTGCGTGGCGAGGTCGGCGTAGTAGTCGTAGTGGCCGTCCTCGATGTCCTTGAGGAAGCGCTCCACCACCGGCACCGGGATCATGTAGCCGGTGTTCTGGGCCACCGCGCCCGAGTACCCCTGAAAGGCGACGCCGACCACCTGGTTGTCCTGCAGCACGGGACCGCCCGAGTTTCCCGGGTTGATCGCCGCGTCCACCTGGATGCTCAGGTGATTGTCCACGCCCGAATGGCTGTAGGGCCGGAAATCGATGCGCGAAACGATCCCCCGCGTCACCGAGATGCGCTCCCCGCCGATCGGATAGCCGACCGCGATGACCGTGGTGTTGAGCTTCGGGATGCCGCCGATCTTCAGCGGCTCCACCCCCTTGAAACTCGATGAAAATTCCGTGTGATCCTGAATTTCCAACAGCGCCAGGTCGCAGTCATGGGCGACATGGAGAACCTTCGCCTCGTAGGGCTTCGGATCGTCGATTTTCTTGATGTAAATCAGCCGGTTGTTGCTGACGACATGGGCGTTGGTGAGAAACCGGTTCGGCCCCACCAGAAATCCGGTTCCGACGCCGTTGCCCATGCCACCGATGTTCCACGGAACGCGATAGTTCGGCATCTTCGTGTCCACCTCGACCCGGACGATGGCGTCGAAGGAGATTTCGGACACGTCCGCCTGTTCGGACGGCGGCGGCGGCACCTCGACCTCCGTCTTTTCCGCGGGAGCGGCGGGCGGCGGAGCCAGTTGAGCATTCAGCGCGGGCTGACCAGCGAGACAAAGCAGGAAAACCGAGGCGACCGGCAAACCATGGCACGAGCGAACGAATGGGATTCTCATGTTCCGGAGGAGATAAGGGGCCGACCTGACCGCCCTTCCAGAGGGCGGCGGGGCCGGAGGAAAGCCGTAGTGTAAGGGTCGGCCCTTGAAAGTCAACGGCGCTGGCCGGGGGGCGCCGCGGTATCAGACGTTGAACCGGAATTCCACCACATCGCCGTCCTGGACGACGTATTCCTTGCCCTCGATCCGGAGCTTTCCCGCCTCCTTCGCCGCCGCGTGGGAACCCAGTTCCGTGAGCACGTCGTAGGACACGACTTCGGCCGCGATGAACCCGCGCTCGAAATCCGAATGAATCACCCCGGCCGCCCGCGGCGCCTTGGCCCCCGCCGGAATCGTCCAGGCCCGCGTCTCCTTGACCCCCGTCGTCAGGTAGGTCCGCAGCCCGAGCAAATGGTACACCGCCCGGATCAGCGCCGACACGCCGCTGTCCTCCACGCCGAGATCCTCCAGGAAAAGCTTCGCTTCGTCGGCTTCCAGATCGATCATCTCCTCCTCGATCCTGGCCGAGATCACCACCGCCTCGGCCCCGTGGGTTTCGGCGGCGTATTTTCGCACCTTCGAGACGAAGGGATGGCTGTCCGGATCCTTCGTCGCCGCTCCCAGCTCGGCTTCCGCGACGTTGCAGGCGAATATCGTCGGCTTCGAGGTCAGGAGAAAAAATTCCCGCAGCAGCCGGCGCTCTTCCGCGCTCAGCTCGGCCGTCAGGGCCGGTTTCCCCGCGTCGAGATGCGGGTAGATCGCGTCGATCAGCGCCACTTCGGCCTTGGCCTCCTTGTCCCCGGTCTTCGCCTTCTTTTCACGCGAAGCCTTCCGCTTGTCTAGGGCCGCGAGGTCCGCCAGCAGCAGCTCCGAATTGATGATCTCGATGTCGCGGAGCGGATCGACGCTGCCCAGCTCGTGGATGATGTCGTCGTTCTCGAAGCAGCGAACCACCTGCACGATGGCGTCCACCTCGCGGATGTTGGCGAGGAACTGGTTGCCGAGGCCCGCCCCCTCGCTGGCGCCCTTCACCAGGCCCGCGATGTCGACGAACTCGATCGCCGCCGGCACGATTTTCTGCGTCTTCGAGATTTTTCCGAGCACCTCCAGCCGAGGGTCCGGCACCGTGACGACCCCGACATTCGGATCGATCGTGCAGAAGGGATAGTTCGCCGCCTCCGCTTTTCGCGAGCGCGTCACCGCGTTGAAAAGCGTCGATTTACCGACGTTGGGTAGTCCTACGATACCGGCCTGGAGCATGGGGCCGGACAGTATGCGCGCGGCCCGAAAGGCGCACGCGATTTTCTTGCGGCTTTCGTTTTCATCGCCGACGTGGTTTTCTTAAAAAATGGTCCCGCTCGACGACATCGTCAACGAACTCGACGCCGAACTCCGGCTCGCCGAGATCCCCGATTATCCGAACGCCCACAACGGCCTTCAGCTCGCCGCCGCGTCCGGCAAAACCGTCCGCAAAGTCGCCGCCGCCGTCGACGCCTGTCTGCCCGTGATCCGGGCCGCCGTCGACGCCGAGGCCGACCTGCTCCTCGTGCATCACGGCCTGTTCTGGCCGGGCGCCCAGCGCATCGTCGGCGGCCTGTTCGAAAAGCTCAAGCTCGCCATGGACGCCGGCCTGGCGATCTACAGCGCCCACATTCCCCTCGATGTTCATCCCACCCTCGGAAACAACGCCCGCCTCGCCGCCGCGCTCGGTTTCGAAAACGTGGAGCCCTTCTTCGACTGGAAAGGCATCCGGCTCGGCCTGCGCGCGGCGGTTTCGCTCGACCGCGCCTCGCTGGTCCAACACGTCGGGGAGGCCACCGGCGCCGGCGCCCATCTCTGTCCCGGCGGGCCCGACACCGTCCGGTCGGTCGGCATCGTAACCGGCGGCGCCGGGTCGGAAATCTTCGCCGCCGCGGCGACCGGGATCGACACCTTCATCACCGGCGAGGGGCCGCACTGGAGTTACACCGCCGCCGAGGAACTCGGCCTCAACCTCATCTACGGCGGCCACTACGCGACCGAGACCTTCGGCGTCAAAGCCCTCGCCGAATGCCTCGAGACCCGCCACGGCCTGCCGTGGGAATTCCTCGATCATCCCACGGGCCTGTGAAAACCGGTGGACCAAACAGGGTTGGGTCCGGCGCTCAACCCTGTTGGGTCGGGGCCTCCGGCCCGCCCCTGGGCCGCGACTTCTTCGAGCGCGAAGCCGTCGCCTGCGCCCGCGAACTGGTCGGCGCCGTCTTTCGCCGCGGCGACTGCGCCGGGATCGTCGTCGAGACCGAGGCCTATTCCGAGCACGGCGACGAGGCCTGCCACACCTTTTTCCGGCCCAGCGCCCGCCGCTTCGTCGAGGAGCACGACGCCGGGGCCGCCTACGTTTATTTCAACTACGGGATGTATTGGCTGACCAATGTCCTCATCAAAAATCCGCGCACCGGCGAGCGCGGTTTCGTCCTCCTCCGCGCCCTCGAACCCGTCGCCGGGCTCGACCTCATGCGCCGGCGCCGCGGTCGCGAAAATCCGCGCGACCTCTGTTCCGGCCCCGGCAAGCTCAGCATGGCTTTCGGGCTCGACGGCGCCGATCACGGCAAATCGTTCGTCGCCTCGGCGGAACACGGTTTTTTCCCAAGTCCCGAGACCTCCCGCCTCGAAGTTGTCGCGGACCGGCGCGTCGGCATTTCCCGATCCCGGAATCACGCCTGGCGTTTTCTCGCCGCCGGCAATCCCCACGTGTCGGTGAAATTCGGGCGGGTGAAGTGAGTTTTGGTGGAAACGATCGGTCTTGTCGGCGAGCGATTCGTTCGTCAAGATTGCCGCCGAAAGTTTTCCAATGAAATGGCTGTTCGATTCCGAAAGGCGTCGGCCTTCCCCCGAGGCGCGGATCGTGTTTCCGGTTCGGGACCTCGTTCGGCACATTATTCTAGGCAACCTGATCGCCATCGGCGGGGTGTTTTTGATCGAAATTGGCCGCGAGACTCTCGAGGGGGCATATTCTTGGTCGGAAATCGGCCCGAGATTTGCGGGGAACGTGAATGGGGTCCTCTACGGTTTTTTGGGAATTCTCAGATCCGATTTCGGTTGGTTCTTTTTCGTGGGACCCGGCACCCTGGGTGGCACGATCTGGTACATCGTCGACCGATACCGGGAGACCCGGCATCTCAGGCGACGCTTCGGCGTGGTCGCCAATTCGCGCTCCGCCAGTCTCGAAGACAAAACGGGTGGATCGCCCGAAGTTTGAACGACGCCCCGACCCGCCCCCTTTCCGTTGCGACGGGTGGGTGGGGAGAGACTTCCCCGCCGAGCCGTCGCGAGACGCCGCCGCGTTCGTCCCGCCGCATCCCATTCGCGAAACCAACCGTGGAGGAGAAAACGAGGGAAATTTCGGGCTTCGACGAACGGCCTTGAAAGCTTCCCGATAGCGATACCGCGGGTATGCGCTCGAGTCCGACCCGCACGACTCCGGCGGCCAAGGCAATCCGGCCGCGTGGGCGACGGAGACCTGACCGGCACGCGCACTTACGACACACTGGACCGGCTCCAATCGATCGGCTATGTTCGAGGCGGAGGCCAGACGGTGACATCGCACGCCTACACCTACGACGCCGCTCATCGACGCACCCGCGCCGATCGCGAGGACGGCTCGTTCTGGCAGTACGGCTACAACGACCGCAACGAAGTCACCGCCGCCGCCAAGCATCTGCCGGGCGGCGCCTTGCTGGCCGGGTGGCAGCAGGCCTTTCAATACGACAACCTCGGCAATCGCCAATGGGCGGACGAAGGCGGCGACAGCACGGGCGGCAACTTGCGGCGCACCGTTTATTCCGCCAACGCCCTCAATCAATACGCCAGCCTAGACACCCCCGGCGCCTTCGATGTGCTGGGGAAAGCCCACACCGAGGCCGCCGTCACCGTCAACGGCGAAGCCGCCACCCGCCAGGGCGAGTATTGGCGGCGCGAAGTGACCGCCGACAACGCCGGGCAACCCGTCTTCGAAACCGTCACCGTCGAGGCCACCCGCGCCGGAGTTGGCGTCAATGGCCAGGACGTCGTCACCCGCCGCGCCGGCGGAGTGTTCGTCAATCCCGCTTTCTTGGAGCCGGTCCACGACGCCGACGGCAACCTCGTTAGCGATGGCCGCTGGCTCTACGCCTGGGACGGCGAAAACCGGCTCCTGGCCATGGAGACCGGTCCCGCCGCCCTCCAGGCCGGCGCCCCGCGCGAGCGTTACGATTTCGCCTACGACAGCCAGTGGCGCCGCGTGCGCCAGATCGTGCGCCGCTGGGATGCCAACCTTCCCGGCGCCGATCCGAACACCCTCGGTAACTGGGCAGTTGCAAAGGAAGAACGCTATCTCTACGACGCATGGAATCTCGTCGCCATTGTCGATGGCGCGGGCGCCTGGATTCAGTCGCTCGTCTGGGGCACGGACCTGAGCGGCACCCCGCAGGGGGCCGGAGGCGTCGGCGGGTTGCTTGCGGTCTTCGATTCGGGAATTCAAGCGCAAGACGGGGCGCCGCGGGCCTGGGTGTACGCCTACGATGGAAACGGCAACGTCTCCGCCGTGGTCGATGCGGGAACGCCGTCGGACTCGGCGCTCTACGACTACGATGCCTTCGGGCGAACGATTCTTGAGGATGGAAACGTCGCTCTGAGGGAGATGAATCGGTTTCGGTTTTCGACGAAATTCACCGACGGGACAGGGCTGCTGTATTACGGCTTCAGATATTACAGTACAAAAACTGGCCGATGGTTGAATCGTGATCCAATCGAAGAGGACGGGGGATGGAATTTGTATGGGTTCATTGACAACGTACCAACCGTTGATATCGACGTGTTGGGAAGGGAGCGATTTCGCCCAGGAAACGCACTGCGGCGCGGTGTGGCGGTTGTCGTCAGCGTGCCGACCGGGGATTGGTGGCCCGATTTTGCCGAACCCCCTTACGCAAAGGATCAGTGTAGTTTTCTCATCACTGTAACGGGCATCAATATGACAGATGATGCGCAGCGACAATTCGCTAGGACCGTTCACAAAAACAACTATCCGGAAATTCCCGTGGTCGCACCGGTAAGAAATTACTCCGCATTTCGGATAAAGCTGAAAAAAGGCGGCCATGTGGGAGTAGGCGATTTGACCCAAATTGTGATGAATGAACTGACTGGATTGGCCGACCGGCCCGCCACATTCATGGCGCGAAAAATCCGAAGCGCTGCTCGAACAGCTAAGCGAAATCGTTGCGATTGCTGGTGCATCAATGTGGTCGCCCACAGTCAGGGAGCGATGGTGTTTGAATTGTCGTTGAAGTACCTACGGGGAAAGGAGGGCAAGGAAATCCGAGAGCATCTCCGTTATACTGGATTGGGAGGGCAAACAACGATCGGAACAGACAAGCACGGGGTGGGAGCCTCGCGAAACATTGCTCATAACCAGGACAAAGTCCCCCAAATGGGCCAAAAATTCCCTCTCAACAATGGCAATGGGCCCGCTGAAGAAACCTTCGGAGATCCTGACGAATTTGATGATTGGACCGGGGCTCATAGCTGGAAACTGTATTTAGATTATCTCAAAGAGAACCCATCGGAGAAATCCTGCATCGGAACTAGAAAACAATGAAATTCACAGTGTTTAGCCTGTCTTTGGCCTTTGTTTCGATTTTATTTCTTTCGCATTGCGTGGTTTTCTCTCAAGGAGGAATGGATCCTACAAAAGGCGTGGTGTTCATCGACATGGAAAAACACGGAAACCTGTTTGCGGTCCGCTTGGGAGATCGATTTCGAACTAAGAAGGTTTTTGTCTTCGAGGATGTTCCTGGATTTGACAGAATGATAGTAGAGGAAGGAAATGGAGGAGTTCCAAGAGGAGCGCAGGTTCTCCAGCCAGGCATGGAGGTGGAACTGGTAAATATTAAAATGAGCCCATTTGGGCCCATCGCCTACGTAAAAATTTTGAAACCAATCAAGGAAAACCGTCCAACTCCAATTATTTCGTTATTTGATTCGGACCCTGAAGCGACACCCTATAAAATTGATGACACTGTTTTTGAGAGAATCGAAAAATAGGTTTCAGTAAGCCAAGTTATGGGTCATCCTAAATTATTCGATTCAGCCAGAACGAAACGAGGTTTCCATTCGTGGAATGACTTTCCCAGCGGTTCCCCCTTAGTGATGTTGTTTGTGATGAGTTTAGCGTTATTGACCTCATGCAAATCGGGTGATTTCATTCACAATCGGGAGAGTTCGGCAGAAACCTTTTACGGAGACATCGAGTTTGGAATGAGCAGAGCGGATGTAAAATCGAGAGTTCCCGAGGAATACGCGATCATTGACGAATCCGACGAGAGAATCGTTTTCTCAAGAGAAGGAGTTGACGAGACTTTGATTTTTGTTTTCGACAAGGATGCGCTTATCATGACCGACCACCAACAGCATCTCGAATGACGAAGCTCCAAAGCGGCTCTGCCGAAACGGGTCAGGCAGCGAATCTTGACACAATCCCAAAAAGATAAGCGGCAATATTGGGGGAGGCGGCGCGTGAGGCCTGTCGGTGAAGCGGCGACCACCCAAGCTGTCCGGCAAATCCGCTCCGTCAATGGGCTCCGCTAGGGGTCAGGCAGCAAATCTTGACACAAGCCCAAAAAAGTAAGCTGTCATCTGGCGGGGGCGCGCAAAGCCTGTCGGTGAAGCGGACGACCACCCAAGCTGTCCGGCAAATCCGCTCCGTCACGCCTCCTGCTTTTGGGTGCCTCGTGTCCCGCTTTCGCGGGAGGGCAAAAGGGGGCACCCGCAGGAGTCGCGCCGTCGCTCCGCGCGCTGGCGGTTCGGTGAGCGGTCGCTGGGCGTTCCGGCCTTCCTCAGCGGCTCGCGCGCTCGCCACATCGTGCAGGCCTCCAGCCACTCCCTTCGCCGTGTTGTATCCGGGCGTCGGCTGCTCCCGCTGCCCGCGAGCGGTCAGACGCAGCCGCAGACCCTGGCTGCCACCGCTCCCGGTCGCTTAGGCTCCCTCGGCGTCGTCATCCAGGGCGCCCTCGTCCGCTCCGGCGTGGTGGGGCGGTGGCGCGCGCCGCTTGCGCCTTCGGCGTATTGTTTTTTAAGGATCGCCCCACCACGCCTCCGCTTCTCTGCATCTTTTTTGGGTGGTTGGCGGAGGGGACATCACCCAGGCAATCGACGCGCCAACTTCAAAAGCTTGCTGCCGTAGGCAGAGGGTTGAGCGCTTCGGCCTCCGGACGCGGCACCATGCGCCGGGGTGCCCTGTCGGGCAGTCTGCCTCCCCAGACCTCGCTCCGCTCGCCCCGTCGCATCGTGCCACGCCCTCCGGCCTTCGACAAAGCAAGCTCCGCGCCCCGGCTCCCGGCAGAGTGTCTCGGCGGTCGTCCCGCGTCCGCGGGACTCCCTTGGACACCCTGCCTCCCGCCCCGCCACTCGGCAGCAACGCGGCAGGAAGGCGCTTCGGGAACATCTTTGATGTTGGCGGCGGTTGTTCGCTCGCGCTTCCGCCTTCACGGGCCGGAGTAAAGCGGAGCCTCTTCGACTGCCGACCACTACTCCGCTTGACACCGTCCCGCTCGGCGGTTGGGCTGGGGATGGGTTTTGGCGAAAGCCAAACACGTTTGGCAAACGTGTCAGGCTCACGAAGGAAGAGGGTTAGGCCGACGAGCAAACAGGGTAGGCTCTCCGATCCGACAGGGTTGAATCCACGAAGCAACCCTGTTCGATCGTGAAAGCGACCGAATCGCGGCAATCTGGCGTTCGCTCCGGGCGATGAACGGCCCCGAGGTCGGGCCGACAACCGAATATCGCGCTGGTGAGCGCTCAAAACAGCCGTGATCGACCCTTTTGCCGAGGAATCGGGCGCGCGTGGGTGCCGGGCGTAGTCGGCTGGGCAAGCCAGGTTCGGACGCGATCCGTTCGCGCGGGGTGGCGTCGAAGGTTCGATCTCGCGTTCTCCGAGCTGGCCCAGCCATCCCCCGCCCTTGGCCGCGGCGGCTCGCGGGCCAAAGGCCCGCAATCGCCGCATCGGCCCCACCCACGGAACAACGGAAAGCGGCTAAAAAGAAAAACTGCCGGACGGGTGCCCGGCCAGAAACGATCACGAAGCGGCCGTCTGCAGAACCGTCTCGAGCATATCGCTGACAAACTTCTGTTTAGATCGCGGCAACTCGGCGACTTGTTCAATCTGGCGTTGCAGCTTCGGAGTCGGTCCGGGCCGACCGGGTGGCGGTTCCTGTTCGAGCAGCTCAAAAAAATAAAGGGACGGGTCATTTATTGAAAGAAAAAAAGAAAAAAGGTTCCGATTCCCCATCCTGCCACAGCCATGAGAAAAGCCCGGTTGATTCGCGAAGACGGCGATGCCTTTTACCACTGCATGTCCCGCGTGGTGGATAAGCGATTTATTTTCAACGCGAAGGAGAAAAACTATTTCCGCAAATGGATGCGCAAGCTGGAGGCCTTCTGCGGGATCGAGGTGGTGACTTTTTGCCTGATGTCCAACCATTTCCATCTTCTGGTCCGCGTGCCGGAGCGCGAGCGTCTGGCCAAGCTGACGGTCGAGGCGCTGCTGGACATGTTGCCGATCCTCTACAACGACACGCAGATGCTTCACATCCGCCAGGAGATCGACCGGGCGCGCGCTTCCGGGGACGATCGGTGGTTGGGGCAGATTCTGGATCGCTACGAATCGCGGCGGGGCGATTTGTCCGTGTTTCTCAAAGAACTGAAGCAACGCTTCACCCAATGGTACAACCGCACCAACAATCGCCGGGGAACGCTGTGGGAGGACCGATTCAAGAGCGTGCTGGTGGAGGGTTCGGAGGAGGCGTTGCTGACGATGGCGGCCTACATTGATTTGAATCCGGTGCGGGCCGGGATGGTGAGCGATCCCAAGGATTACATCTGGTGCGGATACGCGGAGGCGGTGGCCGGTCGCCGGGTGGCGCGGCGCGGGCTGGCGATCATTCTGGAACAGACCTCTTACGGGGTGAATCGCCGGATCACCTGGGCGAACACGGCCACGAAATACCGGCTGCTGCTCTTCGGGCACGGCGAGGAACGCGAGGGCGATCCGGATTACGGCGAGAAAAGCCGCAAAGGCTTCAGCCAGGAAAGGGTCGAAGCGGAGGTCGAGCGAGGCGGGAAGCTCTCGATTCCGGAAATCCTGCGTTGCCGGGTGCGTTACTTCTGTGATGGAGCGGTCTTCGGGAGCGTGGAATTCGTCAACGGTGTCTTCGAGTCCCATCGTTCCCGCTACGGTCCGAAACGAAAATCCGGCGCCCGAAAGATGCGCGGCGCCGAATGGGGCAACCTGCGGGTGCTGCGGGATTTGCGGAGCAAGATATTTGGGTAGGCGGAAACAATTGAATAGGGCTTGCCCACGGAGGAGCCCAGTGGATGGGCCGATTCGATCGACGATCGAAAAGGCACCTGTTTTGGTGGTGAACCGGCGCTTCCCTCGCCTCCGCAAAGGCGGATCGAGATACCCTGCGACGGCCCGGCTTGCTCGCTGTATCGCTTTACGAAAACCAAACGCTGCGGGGCCTTTTCAAGTTTCCGACAGGATCGGCGAACGGCTTGTTCCAAGGCCCGCCTGATCACGATTCTGAAGGAAACACTCGGCCAGCCAAGCCCGCGCAATTTGGCGGGAAACGAAAGTTCGGAAACGACAGACGGCCGCCCGCGCAGATGCGCGGAGCGGCCGTCCTCGAGTCAGGCGTGGGAAGAAATTCGGATCGTTTTTTCGAAAACGAAAGACGCCCGGGGTTCGGCTTTTTGCCTTACTTATAGTGAACCACTTCGGGGGCCATGGGGGCGGGCGCGTAGGCCTGCTTCTTGTTGGCGCAGGAGGACAGGGCGATCGCGCAGGCGGCCACCGCGAGGAGAACAAAGGTCGTCTTTCTCATGAGGAAACGGGAGTGAGAGATAAGTTGATGGGTTGGTTGCAGGTTACAAAAGGCGGTTCAAATCCGCCCGACGAACAGCAATTTAACAAAAGTTTACTATTTAGCACGCAAAAATTTATAATTTTTGCGTTTTTCTTCTTTTCCGCGTCGCCGATCCCTTGCGTCCCGCGTTGCAAAGGCGGGGGAATCCCTTACTTTCCCGCCCTTTTTCCGGATCGAATCTGCATCTCTTTTCACCTCGTTTTATGAGCGAACCCAGACATCTGGCCATCGCCGGCGCCACCGGCGCGGTGGGCGCGGAAATGCTGCTCTGCCTGGAGCAGCGGAATTTTCCCGTGCGCGAGCTGACGCTGCTGGCCTCGGCGCGTTCGGCGGGGAAGACGCTCCGATTTCGCGGCAAGGAGATCGTGGTGAAGGAACTGCGTCCGGAATCCTTCGCCGGGGTGGACATCGCGCTGTTCAGCGCCGGCTCGGGCATTTCCAAAGAATTCGCCCCGCACGCGGTCGAGGCCGGGGCGGTGGTGATCGACAATTCGTCGGCGTTCCGGATGGACGAAGGCGTGCCGCTGGTGGTGCCCGAGGTGAATGGCGCCGACGCGCTTCAGAATCGAGGCATCATCGCCAACCCGAATTGCACCACCATCGTGACCCTGATGGCCCTGAACCCGCTCCACCGGGCCTTCGGTGGCGTGAAAAAGATCATCGCCTCCAGCTACCAGGCGGTGTCGGGGAGCGGCGCGCAGGGAATCGTCGAACTCGAAGCCCAGTCCAAGGCCATCGCCGCGGGCGAAGCGCTCCCCGAAAAGCGGGTCTATCCGCGCCAGATCGCCTTCAACGTGATTCCGCAGGTCGATGTCTTTCTCGACAACGGCTACACGAAGGAGGAGATGAAAATGCATTTCGAGGGCCGGAAAATCCTTCACGCGCCCGATCTCGTCGCCTCCGTGACCTGTGTGCGGGTGCCGGTTTACCGCTCCCACGCCGTGGCGGTCACGGCGCAGTTCGCCGACGAACCCTCCATCGAGGCCGCGCGCGAAGCCATCGAGGCCGCGCCCGGTGTCCATTTGATGGACGACATCAGCGCCGCCCCGGCGCTCTATCCCACGCCGCTGGATGCCACCGACGGTGACGACTGCCTCGTCGGGCGCCTGCGCCGGGATCTGGTGCTCGAAAAGGCACTCACCTTCTGGGTGGTGGGCGATCAGGTCCGGAAAGGCGCGGCGCTCAACGCGGTGCAGATCGCCGAATTGCTGTGAAACCACCGAGCCGTTCCCGTTTTCGATGCCGTTGAAACGCTATCTCCAGGAGCGCGCCCGGCTCGTCGACGCGGAACTCAGGCGCCGCCTGCCCTCGGCGAAGACCCGGCCGGCGACGATTCACGAGGCGATGCGCTATTCCGTCTTCGCCGGTGGCAAACGGCTCCGGCCCATCCTGTGCTTGGCGGCCTGCGAAGCCTGCGGCGGCGAAATCGGGAAGGCGCTGCCCCTCGCGGCCGCCGTCGAGGTGCTGCACACCTACACGCTGATTCACGACGATCTGCCCTGCATGGACGACGACGATTTCCGGCGCGGCATGCCGACCTGCCACAAGCGATTCGGCGAAGGCATCGCCGTTCTCGCGGGGGACGCCCTGCTGACGCTCGCCTTCGAGATCGTGGCCGAGGCCCCGCCGTCGAAGCGTTTCACCGTCGCCGATTACGTCCGGGAACTCGCCGTTACCGGCGGCAGCCGCCAGCTCATCGGGGGCCAGGTGCTCGATTTGGAGGGCGAGGGCCGCGGGCACGACATCACTCCGCGGGAATTGCGTTTCATCCACGAAAGCAAGACCGCCGCGTTGCTGGCCACCTCGGTCCGGCTCGGCGCCATGGCCGCGAACGCCACGCCCGACAAACTCGAATCGGTCACCACCTTCGGCCACTCGCTCGGCCTGGCCTTCCAGATCATCGACGACATTCTCGATGTCACCCAGACCAGCGAACAACTGGGTAAAAGCGCCGGCAAAGACGTCGCCGCCGGCAAGTCGACCTACCCCGCGCTGTTCGGCCTGGAAAAATCGCGCGCCGAGGCCGCCCGGCTCACCCGGCGGGCTCGGGAGGCGCTGACGGTGTTCGGAAAAAACGGGCGCCGCCTCGAGGAGATGGCCGGGTATCTGCTCGATCGGGATTATTAGGGTGTGTGGACAAATTCCCGAACGGCTCGAATGGAGTGAAAAAAGGGAAGAACCCCGGCGTCGCCAGCGGCGAGCGTTCGCCAAACGCGGCCCATTTTCGGCCCGGCCGCGTTCCGCCAATCACTCGATTGGGGTGGCCCAACGCCGTTCGGCGCGCCTTGCCGGACGAAAAATGGGCTCGCGCCGAGCCGCCCGCCAATTTGTCCAAACACCCTAATCGAGGTCGCGTTCGAAAAACGGATGGGGAACCGGAGGAAGGCTCCCCGCTCCCGGGATTCGGAAACCGCCTACCGCGCCGGGCCAAGCCGCCGAAAGGACAGGCGGTGCTGGGGATGACGCTGGAGGATTGAAGCCGGAAGGGTCGGCCAATGGGCGCCGGGACTGGCGGTGGCGCCGCGTTGTTTCAACTCGGCGGCGGCGGCGTCCTTCAGCGCCCGCCAGCGGGGATTGGGATGGGTCGGCGCGGCGCGAAGATGACGCAGGAGGCTCAGCCATTCGATGTAGGCGCGTTCGATGTCGCCGGGGCCGGCTTCGTCGTCGTCGCCGAGCCGGGAGCGGTCGCGTTTGCGCGCGAGATCTCCGCTGAGCCAGGCCTCGACGGCCTCGGCGGCGCCCTCGCCGTATCCGGGCGGCACGCCGAGCTGCAGGTAACCCTCGTAGTCGACCGGGCCATAGGCGCGGCGGCAGGCGGCGGCGAGGCGCTCGCTGCCGTGGCCTTCGCCGGCGACATCGGCCATCGAAAATCGGTAACCGGCGCGGAGGTTCACGAGATGCCACAGCAGCTCGTCGATGGGATAGGACTCGTCCTCGATCCCCGCCGCCACGGCGAGACCTTCCCCGCGCTGGAAGAAGCTGAAGAGCGTGCCGCGTTCGGTCGGCTTGCCGTGCTCGTCCGTCAGGCCGAGCTTTCGCCAGGCGCGGGCGGCGGAACCGGCGGCGGAACCGCGGGTTTCGCCGGTGTCGCGATCCTTGTAGTGAGTCTCCGCCTCGACGGCGACTTCGCGGCGCGGGGGATCGATGAGGGCATGGCCGGCCCGGTCGCGGAGGACGGCCATGGTTTTTTCGGCAAAGGAAAGGAGCATGGAGAGGGCGTTGCCGCGTTCGACAAAGCCGGCACCGGCGCCGCCGCCGAGTCCTTCGGCGAGCATTTCGGGCAACAGAGTCTCGACTTCCTCGCGGGACAGAGTCGAGAGGTCGCGGGGCAGGCGGGCGATGGCGCGCGAGGGCCGGGTCGGAAGCCAGGCGCCGTCCCTGGTCCGGGTCGCCAGGGCGAGTTCGCCTCCGAAGCGTTTGCCGCCGCCGTTTCCCTCGTGCCGGTCGAGGCGGCACAGCCGGCAGTGGGGCGGGAGAAGACCGGAGACAAACGCCGCGTCGGACAGGGCGGAAACCCAGCGACCGCCTCGATGCAGCCAGGCGCCGGCCAGCGGTGCTTCGGCGGACGCGCCTCCGGGTGCCGGTTCGGGTTCCCAGTCGCCGGCGAGGTTGAGGATTTCACGACGGGTCGGTTTCAGTCCGAACAGCCCTTCGCCTTCGCGCCGGGCGCCGCTCATGATCTCACCGGGGTCGCCGCCGCTTTCGCCGCGAAAACCGAGGACGATCCGTTGCTCGGAAAAGAGGCGAGCCGTCAGTTCGCGCGCGGCGTCGAAGGGCGAGCGTTCCTCGTCCGCGGCCCGATTCATGACCCGCAGCAGAGTGGGCCAGTCGATCTCGTTGCTGCGGCGGAGCTGACGGGCGCGGGCGTCCATCAGCCGCGGGCCGCGGCCGGAGGTGATGGCGTAGCCGTTTTCGTCGAGGCCGCGCCGGCCGGCGCGGCCGAACATCTGCAGCAACTCGTCCGGCGCGATCTCGCGCTGGAAAGGTCCGTCCTGATAGAGGGTGCCGGAGACAAACACGGAGCGCACGGAGAAATTGATGCCGGCGGCCAGTCCCATGGTGGCGACAATGACGCGGAGCTGGCCCGCCTTGGCCAGTGGTTCGACGATCCCGCCCCGCTGGGCGAAGCTCAGGCCGCTGTGGTGCCAAGCGACGCGTTTGCGCAGGAGTTTGGCCAGGTCCGGGCCGCAGGCCCGCCGCGGGACCTGATCGGAAAACTCGATCGGATCGTCGTCGGGGAGGGCCTCGGCAATCTGGCGGGCGATTTTTTCCGCCGCGCGGCGTTGCGGGGCGAAAACGAGGAGCGGCCCGAAATCCGACAGCAAGACCCCGAGGGCGAGTCTTTGCCAGAATCCCTTCACTCGCGCCGGAGCCTGCTCGGGCAGCGCCTCCAGTGGGATGTCGTCGAGCGGGACGGGACGCCGGCGGGTCTGGACGACCTCGACTCGTCGGCCGAGCCGGCGAAGCCACGCGGCGACGTCCTCCGGATTGGCGACACTGCCGCTCAGGAGCAGGAGTTGGGTCGCGGGCGGGGCGAGCGCGAGCGCCAGTTCGTAGTTCAGGCCCCGGCGTTCGTGGCCGATCATCTGGTATTCGTCGATGACGAGCATCCGGGGACCCTCGCCGGCGAGCAGGCGTTCGCGCTGGGTTTCGAGGGTGGCGACCAGCACGGGGGCGTCGAGATCGACGGCGAGATCGCCGGTGGCGAGACCGACCTTCCAGCCGTCGGCTTTCCATTCGCGCCATTTGTCGTTCGCCAGCGCCCGCGTGGGCACGGTGAAGACGGCCTGTTCGCCGTGGCGCGGATGGTTTCCCCGCCCGACGGCCTGCTCGAAGACAAAGGTTTTCCCGGCGCCGGTCGGAGCGTCGACAATCACATCGGCGCCGGATTGCAGGTGCCGGACCGCTTCCTGCTGCCAGAGATCGGGGATGGCGAGCCGGACTTGCAGACCGTCGAGAGCGTCGAAGGCGCTTTTCATCGGACCAGTTGCCGTTTTCTTTCGATTTCGAAAGTTCGCGCCCCGTCGAGTCGGGCTCAGTGAGCGAAAGGATCGGTCGAGATGCCGACCTTGAGCCGTTCGGTCTGGTAGGCGTTCACGGCGTCATTCAGCTCCCGCAGCCGCTGCGAAGCGATGGAGGTCGATCGATTCGTCAGGGTCAGATAGGCTTTGAAGGCGTCGAGGGTTCGTTCGCCGGCGGACACGACGCCTTTGGCCGCATCGTTGACCTTGCTCCGGCAATCGCGGAGATCGGTGGAGGCTTTGTCGATCAGAGCCTCGTGGGCGCCGATGATGACGCCGCCGGAATCGAGACTCCGGTAATACTCCTCCACGGGCCGCAGGGCGGCGTCGACCATGGCGACGGAGGCGTCGATCCCGATCTGAAACGCCGACGGATTGGTGCCGAACTCGAGCATCAGCTTCGCGCTCAGGTGATCGGGCCAGGCGGCCAGGACCTGGCGCAGTTGATCCTGCACCCGCGCGTTGGCGGCGAGATCCTTGAGCGTCATCTGGGCGCGGATGTCGTCCCGCTCGACCTGGGAGAAAAGCTCGACCGCCTCGCGAAGTTTTTGGTTTTCCGGCGGAAAGACCGCGGCTCGGGCCTGATCGATCGATTGGGCGGCCGCGATCTGCGGTTTGACCAAGACGGTAAGGTTGTCGGAGGCGATCGCGCCGCGAAGAGCGGTGGCCGCGCCGGCCGGCACGAGCAGCAGACCTTCGTGATCGAAACCGGTGACGGTCGAAGCCAGGCCCGCGACCATGCCTTTGGGCAGGAGATTTCCCTCCGGCGAGACGCCGCCGGCGACCACGATCCCTTCGCCGGGAGTTTGATCCTTCATCGCCGCCTCCAGCATCAGGGCGAGCGGCAGGCTGAGGTCGATCGCGGGACCGGCCTCGCCTTCACGGGCGGAGAAATCGAAAAGGCCAAGGTGACCGGCGGGCAAGGCGCCATCCCCGAGCGCCGACCGGGCCAGAGCCAGCGCCGTCTCGGCGCCGCCGATGGTGAAAAGGCTGCCGGGCGCGCGTTTCAACTGGAAAGGCGCTTGTTTCAGACTTTCCAGATCGCCCGACACGCCAAAGATCGTCGTGGCGTCGCCCGTCCGCACCTCGCGGATTTCGAGCTTTGCCTCGCCGAATGCGTGCTTGCCGGCGTCGTCGAAAACCAGCGCGGACAGCGAGACCTTCGCCCGCTTCGGCTCGGAAACGGCGCTCCCGCCCGGCGCCACCGGCATCGGGATGTTCGTCCCGGCGCGATTCCCCGCATTTCCGGGCCGTGAAGCCGGCGGCGAAGGGGTTTGCACGCGGTAGGCGGCGCCCTGGCGAAGGACGGTGGCAACCCTTTCGTTGCTGGGATGGAGGGCCGGCTGCAGGGACACGACCCCGCTCCAGTCGGCCGGATGTCTTTTCGAATAGGAGGCGTATCGCGCCATGCGGGCGGGCAGCGGCCGGGCGTCGAAGATCAGTGCCAGCTCCATCAAGTAGGACGCCAGCTTTTGGTCCTCCGGCTCGGCGCCGGCGGCGGACAGGGTTTCGGCCCGGTGCCACAGGGCTTCGATGAGGGGCGTGGAGTTGCCAAAGAAATCGACCTTGCCCGGCGTGCGGCCCGCCGAGAGTTCGGCCACCGCGTCGCGCGCCATCTTGTCGAGGGGCGCGAGATTCAGGGCGAGGGCGAGGGCTTTTTCCCGCAGGTCGGCATCGACCAGGTCGGAATTGGGAAAATTTCGCGCCAGCGCCACCAGGGCGGAAACAATTTCCGTCCGTTGGGCGTCGTCCAGCGACAGCGCGTCGCGTTCGAAGAGCGGCGCGTCGAAATTGGGCGCCTGGAAATTCCCCGGCGCTTCCTGGGCCGCCGCGGCAAAGGTCCCCGCCAGCAAGATCGGCCATGCGGCCGCCAGCCAGCCCGTTGGATTCCGGAAAAGAGTCGTCACAAGGCGGCACCCTATCATCCCCTTTTCGATTCGGAAAGAACACTGAGAGCGGAAATCCGAATTGCGCCGGACACGGCCTGACCGGGTCTGGGTTCGGCGCCTCGATATCGAGTCGAGGAAACGATAATTTTCATTGCCAACACGAACGAATTCCTTCAGAAGTTCCGCTTTCCCCTTCCGCGCTCAACTCGCGACGCCACTCAAATCCAGCCACTGTCTTCACCATGCGGAAATCCTCCATCTCGTCGAAATTGTCCCCCGCGACCGCGATCCGGCTCATTGCTTTGGGTATCGTGGCCTCGGGATTCTGTTCCTGCTCCACCACCGCCACGGTCGGCCGATCGTCCACGTCCGGTTTTCGCAACGCCTCGCGCTATGCCTCGAGTCCGATGTCGGCGAGGCGCTCGACCGAAGCGTCCAGCCAATCGAGCGTCGGGTTGCTGGCGGCGATATTCGGAAAGAAGGAAGGCTCGAGCACCCGGTCGGCCTCGTCGAAAAAGACCGCCAGGCGCCCCACGATCCCGGCGACGAAGGTCAATCAGCTGATCCTCGCCCAGAGCGATCGCGGCAACACGCGGGTCGTGATCGATATCGCGAAACAGCGCGCCTATCTGCTGGTGAACGAACGCATCGCCATGGAATCGCCGATTTCCTCGGCCCGGCCCGGCAAATACACGCCGCGGGGCACCTTCTCGATCTCGGAACGGGTGCGCAGCGGGAAGATCTCGACGATTTACGGGGTCGGGATGCCCTACTGGATGCGGCTGAGCGGTTCGGTGATCGGAGTTCATGCCGGTTATCTCCCGGGTTATCCCGCGTCCGCCGGCTGCGTGCGATTGCCCTCGGACGCCGCCCAGCTTATCTACGACCACACCCGGTACGGCACGAAGGTCACCATCACCTCCAGTTGGACGCGGGCCTGACGGCTTGCCGGAAGCATTTCTTCGGACTTTCAGAGGCCGGCGAGAAGGTCTTGCCGGCTTTGTTGGGATCCATCTCTCAGTCGCGGTCGCCGTCCCCGCGATTGGTGCGGACCAGATCCGGATCGAGGTCGAGAGCCGCGAGAAAACCTCCGAAGCGCGGAGCCCATCCCGTCGACCGCAGCTTCGCGTTCGAGACCCGTTTGTGCGTCCAGGCCCGCTTTCGGTCACGATCCGGCGGCGCCTCGGGCGGAATGGGACGGCCGTACCGTTCGGCGAGGGCCTCGTAGAGGGCGCGCTGGGTCAGGGGTTCGTCGTCGGCGACGTTAAAGACCTGGCCCGCGACCGCCGCCGGCGGCAAATCCAGCAGATGCTGGAGCGCGGAGACGGCGTCGTCCCGGTGGATCTGGTTGAGAAAGCGGCTCGCCTCACCCGACTCGATGGTGGCCGTCCCGTCGAAGAATTTTCGCAGATGCACCGAACGCTGTGGTCCGTAGAGACCCGCGAGACGAAGGACCGTCCCTCCGCCGGCCAGGACGAAATCTTCCGCTTCGCGCAAAATCCGGCCCGTTTCCCGGTCTGGATCGGCATGGGAAGACTCGGTCACCGTCGAGCCGTCGGTCTGGCCATAGACGCTGGTGCTGCTGGTGAGGAAGATTGGCACGCCGGGAAAGGCCGCGGCGAGATTCCGGGCTCCCCCGGCAAACACCGCCCGATAGGCGTCCGGTCCGCCGCGTCCCGAGCTGGCGCAATGCACGATCCGGCCGAGATCGACCGCTTGTTCGGCCAGGCTGTCCGCGACGCGCTGGAGCGATTCCGAATCGGAAAGGTCGCCGGACTCAACAGGGTAAGGTCGGGGACCCAACCCTGTTGGGTCAGCGGACGGCCGGACCAGCCCGACGACGGGATGGCCGGCGGATCGCAACGCCCGGGCGAGGGCGGAGCCGAGGTATCCGAGGCCGGCAATGAGGACGGGCGGCGGCGCGGCGCGGGGCATGGCGGGGAGAGCTTTCAGGGGCGGAAGGCGGAGGACGCCGGCGCCGGTCGCCGGTCGGGCGAATCCTCGCCGGGCGAGCGGAGGCTGTGCATCATCCAGAGCCACGCGGCGAGGAAGGTGACGGCCAGGGCGGCGAGGCGCGGGGTGAGCCACTCGGGCAACTGCTCCGCGTAATCGAGCATCGTGCACAGCCAATAGGTCAGCAGATAGGCGCCGGCGATCAGAGTCAGGATCTGGAGGGAGGCCGGCATCAACGGACTTTGCGAAAATAGCGGACGACTCCGCCGGTGACGCCGTCGGCGTATTCCTGATAGATGTTCTTGCGGTAAACGCCGTCGAATTCCTTCAGCCCGCGATATTCGCCGGCCTGGACGCGGGCGTGGACGCCGCGGTTGTTCATGCAGAAAGGCTCGAGAAAGACGACCGGACACCGGAAAACCCGGTTGGCGAGGAGGTTTCGCGCCCAGATGTACTCGTTGGAGCTGACGCTTTTCGCGGTCTTGCCGTCGTACCCGAAGGCGGGCAGGCGGGTCTCGTCGCGCATGGTCTTGGAAATCTCCTCCGAGAGACCGAGTTCGTAGTAGTAGGTGCGCTGGAGGAGGCGCAGCAGCATTTCGAGCCGGGTGTCGTCCTCCTCGATTTCGCCGCGGACGTAGCAGCCGTTGATGATGAGGTGGAGGTGGTTTTTGTCGCGAAAGGCCGGTTTGTAGGGATTGAGCCAGGGGGCGGCGTCGAAGTGGAGACAGAGAACGAGGTCGGGCCGGATGGTTTCGTTGATGAGGTCGGCGCGGGTGCGCAGCTCGGCGCTGACATAGAAAAGGCGGCTGGCGGTGCGTTCGACGAGGTCTTTGGGGGCGAGTTGGTTTCCGGTGGTTTTGGAGAGCCAGGCGCGGGCTTCATCCATCAGGTCGGAGGGACGCAACGGAGTGACCGGTTCGGTGTCGGTCCGGGTCAGCACGACGGTCGCGCCGAGGGCGGTGAGGTTTTTCTCGAGCAGCCGGGCGACTTTCAGGGTCATCGTGCCTTCGGCGACGGGGATCGTGTCTTCGCCAATCTTATAGTAGCGCTGCTCGACATCGGCCCATTCGCCGCCGATGTGGCCGGGGTCGATGGCGATGCGGACGCCGCGCAGGGGTTTGTCGGAATTCGGGGGGAGTTCTTCGAGTTTCCACGGGGGCGTCCAGTATCGCTCGATTGTCACCGGCTTGCGCCGGTCGGTGAGAAAGTAGAGATCGTAGTGCCCGGCTCCGGGATGGTTGGATTGTCTGAGAACCCGGGCGCGGTCCGGGAAAATCTGGATGATGCCCTGGTAGGCGCCCGGATCGCGGGCGTAGCAGTGGTCGAGCAGGCGCGTGAATTCCTCGCGGGTGATGGTGCGCTGATAGAGGTCGAGGCGGGACCAGTCGGGCGGATTGCCGAGCCGGGCGACGATGGGTTCGGGGACCTTTTTTGGAGGGGCCGGCGGCGGGGGATTGAGCGGTGTGGCGGGGATTTCGGGATCCTTTTTCGCCTCCGCCTTGGCGCCGGCGGCGGACTCGAGACCGGAGAAGGTCGCCCCGCCATTCAGAAGCGCGGCGAGGAAGATCAATTTCGCGTTCCGCCCGGGACTGCCGAATCTGGATGGAAATCGAGGCTGCACGCGGGGTTGCCGGAGGGTGGACGAAACGGGTTGCGGGAAGAGCGGATCGGGGGTGAAATGACCCGCTCGGCCCACTATTTAAACATGCTCAGGATACTGTTTCTAGGAGATATCGTCGGCGAACCGGGGCGAAAAGCGGTAATCGCGCGGCTGCCGGAAATCCGGCGCGATCGGGAAATCGATTTCATCATCGTCAACGGGGAAAACGCCGCGGGCGGCCGGGGAATCACGCCGCGAATCTGCATCGATCTCCTGCGGGCGGGCGCGGCGGTGGTGACCACCGGCGATCACGTCTGGGATCAGGGCGAGATTGTCGACTATTTCCCGTCGGAGCCGCGCCTGCTGCGGCCGATCAACTTTCCGGCCGGCACGCCGGGCTCGGGTACGGTGGTGCTGGAGACGGCGAAAGGGAAAGTCGGCGTCATCAACGCCCAGGGCCGGACCTTCATGGGGACCCCGCTGGAGGATCCCTTTGCCCAGGTGGAGGCGGAAGCCCGCCGATTGCGGGAAGCGGAAGGGGTGCGGATGATTTTCGTCGATTTTCACGCGGAAACGACCAGCGAAAAGATCGCGCTGGGCCGCGCGTTGGACGGTCGGGTCTCGGCCGTGGTGGGAACCCACACGCATGTGCAGACGGCGGACGAGACGATTTTCCCGGGGGGCACGGCGTTTCTGTGCGACGCCGGGATGTGTGGACCGGTGGAGTCGGTGTTGGGCCGGGAGATCGGGCCGATCGTGGAGCGATTTCGGACGGCGATGCCGCGGCGGTTTCCGGTGGCGCGGGGAGAGGTGAGGTTGAGTGGGGTGACGGTGGACATTGACGAAAATTCCGGAAGCGCCATAAAAATCGAGAGGTTTTCAGAGATTTATAATCCAGATAGCGGGGTCGAAAAAAGTGCCTGAGGAGGGCGGGAAAAATTCGTCAAGATTTTTAAACTTTCGCCGGCGAAATTTTTTTGACAGGCGGGGGTGTTCGCGTAGTGTGCGCGACGCTTCTGCCCAGTTCACGCTTGGAGCGCCCGCGATTGCCTCTTTTGACAAGGAGAGTAATGGGGGCGTTTTAGCGTTTTTCAGGTGCCCGAAGCTGGAGTCTCCGGGGCTGCTTCCGAGTGGTTACAGGAGCTTCCCGAGGCTCTTGTAGCTCAGGGGTAGAGCACTTCCTTGGTAAGGAAGAGGTCACGGGTTCAAATCCCGTCAAGAGCTCCAGAAACATCCTGATATCGTTATCGTTAGAAACATCCAGACACCCACACTCGATCGCTAAAACCCGGACCGAGACGCCAGAGCCGATTCCCGTCGGCGGGCAGAACGTTATCCTCCCTTTAGACAGAACGAATCAACCCAAACTCACAAAACGACAATGGCCAAAGCAGCATTCGAAAGAACCAAGCCGCATGTGAACGTCGGAACCATCGGGCACGTTGACCATGGGAAGACAACCCTGACCGCCGCGATCACCAACACCCTGGCGGACAAGGGTTATGCGCAGAAGAAGGCGTACGACGAAATCGACGCCGCCCCGGAGGAAAAAGCCCGCGGAATCACGATTTCCACCGCGCACGTCGAGTACGAAACCGACAACCGGCACTACGCCCACGTCGATTGCCCCGGCCACGCGGACTACGTCAAGAACATGATCACCGGCGCGGCGCAGATGGACGGCGCCATCCTGGTGGTGAGCGCCGCCGACGGCCCGATGCCGCAGACCCGCGAGCACATCCTGCTGGCCCGCCAAGTCGGCGTGCCGGCGCTGGTGGTGTTCATGAACAAGGTCGACATGGTCGACGACGCCGAACTGCTCGACCTCGTCGAGATGGAGGTGCGCGACCTGCTCAGCCAGTACGAATTCCCCGGTGACGAGATCCCGATCGTCAAGGGCAGCGCGCTCAAGGCCCTCGAGGGCGACGCCGAGCAGAAGGAAAACATCTTCAAGCTCATGCAGGCGGTTGACGAGTACATTCCGCTGCCGGAGCGCCCGATCGATCAGACCTTCCTGATGCCGATCGAAGACGTGTTCTCGATCGAAGGCCGCGGCACCGTCGCCACCGGCCGTATCGAGCGCGGAATTGTCAAGAAAATGGAGGAAGTCGAAATCGTCGGCATTCGCGACACGCAGAAGACGACCGTGACCGACATCGAAATGTTCCGCAAACTGCTCGACGAAGGGCGCGCCGGCGACAACGTCGGTCTGCTGCTTCGCGGCACGAAGAAGGACGACATCGAGCGCGGCCAGGTCATCGCCAAGCCGGGCACGATCAAGCCGCACAAGAAGTTCAAGGCCGAGGTTTACGTCCTCAGCAAGGACGAGGGCGGTCGTCACACGCCGTTCTTCAGCAACTACCGGCCGCAGTTCTACTTCCGCACGACGGATGTGACGGGCACGATCGGACTCCCCGAGGGCGTCGAAATGGTGATGCCCGGCGACAACATCTCGATCGAAGTCGACCTGATCACCCCGATCGCCATGGAAAAGACGATCCGCTTCGCCATCCGCGAAGGCGGTCGCACCGTGGGCGCCGGTCGTGTGGCCGACATTCTGGATTGATTTTTGAATCCTGATCCGACTTGTCCGGAGGGCGTGGAATCCGAAACGAACGATTCGCGCTATCCTGACCCGAAAAAACTTGCTTCCGGCCTCGCGCGGCGTCCTTTATCGGGCGCCTCGCGGGCCGGAAAAATTCCGCTCCGCATCGCGCCTCGCCCGGCCGGGTTTTCCGGTGTCGGACGGGTGGGATAAAGAGGGGGAACCCCAACAAGACAACGGCATTCTGATCGTTCGAAACGGCGGTCGGCAACCGGGAAGAAAAGGCGGCGCCAACCTGTTTGATCGCTGTCCCTTTTAGACCGGAAACCGAAAGCCAGAAACAGATAGGGCAGTAGCTCAATTGGTAGAGTAGCGGTCTCCAAAACCGTTGGTTGTGGGTTCGAGTCCCGCCTGCCCTGCCAGTTTCCGGACGAAGGGTGGCGCGCGAAAGCCGGCCCGCAAGACGCTGAAACCTCGAAACGCAAACAGCACCATGCTTGGAAAAGTAGGCAAATTCATCGGCGAAGTGAACACCGAGCTTCACAAGGCGACCTGGCCCTGGGATCCGAAGGAAAAGGGGTTCAAGAAATACAAGCAGTTGATCGATTCCACAGTCGTGGTGCTGATCGCGACCGTGCTGCTGGGCGCCTACGTCGCCTTTTCCGATTTCGTGATGGTGCAAGTGATGCGGGCCCTGACCGTCGGCCTCGGTGGCCATTGATCGCCGGATCCGTTCCGCCCCGCTCCGTTCTTTCGCGAAAACCGACCGAATCCTTTTTCCTGACCGGCTAAACCCATGGCTTCCGTTCCCGCACCCAAGGATCAGTGGTATGTCGTTCACGTTCTCTCCGGACAGGAGATGAAGGTGAAGGAAAACATCCGCCGCCGCATCGACTCCGAAGAGATGAGCGACCTGGTTTACAAGGTGCTCGTGCCGACCGAGCGGGTCTCCGAAGTCAAAGGCGGGCGCAAGACCGAAACGAACCGGAAATTTTTCCCCGGCTACATCATCATCAACATGCACCTGCTCGACGAGAACAACCGGCTCGTCGACCAGACTTGGTATTTCATCCGCGAAACGCCCGGAGTCATCAACTTCGCCGGCACCAAGGATCGACCGGTGCCGATGTCGAACAGCGAAGTCGAGAGCATGCTGGCGCAGATCAAGGAACGCGAGGACAGCGTGAAGCCCGCCATTCAGTTCGAGACCGGCGACACCGTGACCGTCGCGGACGGTCCCTTCGAGGGCCAGACCGGGATCATCGCCGAGATCAATGAAGACAAGGGCGAGCTGATGGTGTCGGTGAATATTTTCGGGCGCGAAACGCTCGTGCCGCTGGAATACTGGCAGGTCGAGCGCGGATGATGCCAAGGCGCGAATTGGCGCGAAAAAAACTTTTCACGGAAAAAACCTTTGAGACCCACCCGGCGAGCCGGGAGAAACACCTTACCAGACCCCAAAGATGGCCAAAGAAGTCGTTCACCAGATCAAGTTGCAGATCGCGGCCGGCGCCGCGAACCCCTCGCCGCCCGTCGGTCCCGCCCTCGGCCAGGCCGGGGTCAACATCATGGAATTCTGCAAAGCCTTCAACGCGGCGACCCAGCAGAACGCGGGCGACATTCTGCCGGTGATCATCACCGTCTACAAAGACAAGAG
Organism: Akkermansiaceae bacterium; assembly: GCA_024233085.1. Classification (GTDB taxonomy): domain Bacteria; phylum Verrucomicrobiota; class Verrucomicrobiia; order Verrucomicrobiales; family DEV007; genus JAEUHH01. The sequence goes on along the minus strand of JACKQC010000002.1, from coordinate 485,482 downwards.
CTTCACCTTTATCACCAAGAAACCGCCGGCGGCCATTTTGCTGAAAAAGGCGGCGAACATCGCCTCCGGTTCCGGCGAGCCGAACAAGAAAAAGGTGGCCAAGCTCACCCGGGCCCAGTTGCTCGACGTCGTGAAGATCAAGCTCGAAGACCTCAACACCACCGACGAGGACGCGGCCATCCGCATCATGGAGGGCACCGCCCGCCAGATGGGGATCGAGATCGTCGATTGATCCCGCCCATTCCCCTCTTTCGCGACCGATTTTTTTCCCAAGAACCCGAACACCCAACCGCAGGAGAATTCCCCGCCGGAGTTCGCCCGAACTGCACCCCGAAACATGCCCAAAGTCAGAAGCAAACGCTACGAGGAGGCCGCCAAACTGGTGGACCGCTCCAAGACCTACACCCTGAAGGAAGCCGTCGAGCTGGTGAAGAAATTCCCCAAACCGAAGTTCGACCAGACCGTGACCGTCTCCTTCAAGCTCGGGGTCGACCCGCGCCAGTCCGACCAGATGGTGCGCGGCACCTGCCCCCTTCCGCACGGCAGCGGGAAGGACGTGACGGTCCTGGTTTTCGCCGAGGGCGAAGCCGCCACCTCCGCGAAGAACGCGGGGGCCGAACACGTCGGTTACGAGAACATGATCAAGAAAATCCAGGAAGGCTGGATGGAGTTCGACGTCGTGATCGCCACCCCCTCGGCCATGGCCGAAGTGCGCAAGCTCGGCCGGCAACTGGGACCCCGCGGCCTGATGCCGAATCCGAAGACGGGCACGGTCACCGACGACACGGCCGAAGCCGTCAAGGCCGTGAAAGCCGGCCGCGTCGACTTCAAGCTCGACCGCAACGGGAACGTCTCGGTCGGCGTCGGCAAGGCGGCCTTCGACGAAACCCAACTGCTCGAAAATGCCGAGGCCGTCATCGAGGCCGTCAACGGCGCGAAGCCCAGTTCCGCCCGCGGCATTTACCTGCTGACCGGCACCCTGGCGGCCACGATGTCGCCCGGTGTGCGGTTCGACATCGGCGCCTACCGCGTCTGATCCACCCGAGAGACGAACCCCAACACACGGAGAAATTTCAAACGATGAAGGCTGAGAAACAAATCATCATCGACGCCATTCTGGAGCGGATCAACCAGTCCCCCTTCATGCTCGTCACCGACTACGCGGGGATGAAGGTCACCCAGTTCACCGAATTGCGGAAGCGGCTCAAAGCCGTCGGCGCCGCGTTCCAGGTTTCCAAGAACACCCTGATCAAGCGCGCGGCGGACTCGGCGAGCCTGCCCGGGCAGATTCACGAGGATCTCAGCGGTCAGACGGCGATCGTGACCGGCGAGTCCGATGTCTGCGCGGCCGCGAAAATCCTGAAAACTTTTCAGAAGGAGACCGGCAAGCCGGCCAGCCGCGGCGGGGTGCTCGACGGCGCCTACCTTTCGGCCGCGCAGGTCGAGGCTCTGGCGGATCTGCCTTCCAAGGAAATCCTGCAGGCCCAGTTTTTGGGCGTGCTCCAGACTCCGGCCCGCCAGTTGGTCACCGTGCTCAACGAGCCCGGCGCCTCGCTGGCCCGCGTCCTCCAGGCGAAGGCCGACCAGGGCTGATCCCGTATTTACCGAATCCGACTTTCATCCAACAGGGTTGAGTCCCCGACCCAACCCTGTTGACTGGAAAACCAACCGAAAACCAAACCAACGTAAAGAACCACATACCGGGTTCCTTGTCGGGCGCGGGGCTCCGCGCCTTAATCGCCGGCGGGCTTGCCGGCACGGCGACACCCAACCAAAATCATGGCTGACACAGCGAAAATCGTAGAAGAACTGAGCAACCTTACCGTCCTCGAAGTATCCGAACTGGTGAAGGCGCTCGAAGACAAATGGGGCGTCAGCGCCGCGGCTCCGGCGGCGGTGGCGGTTGCGGCTCCCGCCGGCGGTGGCGACGCGGCCGCGGCCGAGGAGAAGGACGAATTCAACGTGGTCCTCGCCTCCTTCGGAGACAACAAGATCGCGGTCATCAAGGCGGTCCGCGAAGCCGTCTCCGGCCTGGGCCTGGCGGAAGCCAAGAAGCTGGTCGAGGAGGCTCCCTCCACCCTCAAGGAAGGCGCCAACAAGGCCGAAGCCGAGGAGATGAAGAAGAAGCTCGAGGAAGCCGGCGCCAAAGTCGAACTCAAGTAAACCGGCGCGCTTCGGAAACCACACCGACACTCATTGGAATTTTCCGATTCACCACGGAACTCAGCCACGCGTCCCGCCTTCGCCGGCGGGGCGCGCGGCGGGGTCTCCCGTCCCGAAAGCAACCCGGTCGATCGTTCCGGGCGGCAAATCCCGGCCCATTCGAGTGGGTCGGGCTTTGTCGTCTAAATCGCACGACAAGCCCCGAATCCTCCCTTTTTTCGCCGGGATTTCCCCGAAACACCGGTTCAGACCCTAACAAAGCCAGCGCGACATGTCATCAGGAGCCAAAGCCAATCAGCGATTGTATTTCGGAAACATCAAGGAGCCCGTCGAGCCTCCGAACCTGATCGAGGTTCAATTGGAGAGTTACAAGGAGTTCCTCCAGCAGGACGTGCCGCCGAGCAAGCGGGTGTTGACCGGCCTCGAGTCGGTCTTTCGCGAGGTTTTTCCGATCGATTCCTACGATGAAAAATTCACGCTCGACTTCGTGCGCTACGAGGTCGGCGAGCCGAAGCTGACGTCCCTCCAGGCGCTTCGCGAGGGTGAGACCTTCAGCGCGCCGCTCTATGTGACCTTTGCGCTGAAGGACGAGACGGGCACGAAGGAAGAGCGCGTTTACATGGGCGAGCTGCCGCTGATGACGGAGCGCGGCACCTTCGTGATCAACGGCGCCGAGCGCGTGGTGGTCAGCCAGCTTCACCGGTCGCCGGGCGTGTGCTTCGAGACCTCGCAGCACCTCAACGGCAAGATCCTCTACGGCTTCCGCATCATTCCCGACCGCGGTTCGTGGCTGGAGGTGCAGTTCGACACCAACGACCTGCTCTACGTCTATCTCGACCGCCGCCGCCGCCGCCGAAAATTCCTCGCCTCGACCTTTCTTCGGGCGATCGGGTATCCGTCGGACGAGGACATCATCAAGGAATTTTACACCATCGAAAACCTGAAGCTCTCCGCGACCATGGACGAGGCGGAGCTGGCGACGAAAGTGATTTTCAAAGACATCACCGACGGCGACGTGGTGGTGGCGAAGGCCTACGAACCGCTCACCCTCGGGGTGGTCAACCAACTGCTGGCGCTGGGAATCAAACAGCTCTCGGTGGTGACGGCGTCCCACGAGGACCTGCTCATCAAGTCCCTGAAGAAAGACCCGGCCCACGACGAGGAGGAGGCGCTCAAGGACATCTATCGCCGGCTTCGCCCCGGGGATCCGCCCACGGTGGCCAATGCCCGCGCGCTGTTGAAGCGGCTGTTTTTCGACGCGAAAAAGTACGACCTGACCCGGGTGGGGCGCTACAAGATCAACCAGAAGCTGACGATCGACGTCGACGACAACGAGCGGACGATGACGCCGAAGGATTTCCTGGCCTCGATGCGTTACCTGCTCAACCTGCGCCGCGGCGACGGCGTGCTCGATGACATCGACCACCTCGGCAGCCGCCGCGTCCGCGCGGTGGGCGAGCTGCTGGCCAACCAGTGCCGGGTCGGCCTGGCGCGCACCGAGCGGCTGGTGAAGGAGCGCATGACGCTTTTCGACGTGAATCTGGACGGCATGACGCCCTCGAAGCTGGTGAACCCGAAGGCGCTGAGCGCCGTGGTGCGCGACTTCTTCGGGCGTTCGCAGCTTTCGCAGTTCATGGACCAGACCAACCCGCTCTCCGAGCTGACCCACAAGCGCCGCCTGTCGGCGCTGGGCCCGGGCGGTCTGAATCGTGACCGCGCCGGCTTCGAAGTGCGCGACGTCCACATTTCCCACTACGGCCGCATCTGCCCGATCGAGACGCCGGAAGGCCCGAACATCGGCCTGATCAACTCGATGAGCTGCTTCGCCCGGATCAACGAGTTTGGCTTCATCGAGACGCCCTACCGAAAGATCGTCAACGGCGTGGTGTCGAAGAAGATCGAGTATCTCACGGCGGATCAGGAGGAGAATTTCCTGATCGCGCAGGCGAACAACCCGATCGACGACGGCGGCCATTTCGAGCGCAAGCAGATCACGGTGCGTTTTCGCGGGGACTTCATCGAAGTCGATCCGAAGGAAGCCTCCTTCATGGACGTTTCGCCGAAGCAGTTGGTTTCGGTGGCGGCGAGCCTGATTCCCTTCCTGGAGCATGACGACGCCAACCGCGCGCTGATGGGCTCGAACATGCAGCGCCAGGGCGTGCCCCTGCTGGTCTCGGAGGCGCCGCTGGTCGGCACCGGGATGGAGGGCAAGGTGGCGCAGGATTCCTGCTCGGTGATCGTCTCGGAAGGCGCGGGGGTCGTGGCGGCCGCCACGGCGGAGGTCATTGTGGTCACCTCCGACGGCAAACTCCCCTGTTCCGACGCGCAGTTTCTCACCAATCCCCACAAGCTGAAGAGCGCGCCCGACAAGGGTGTCTATGTCTATCCGCTGCGGAAGTTCATGCGTTCCAACGCGGGCACCTGCATCAACCAGAAGCCGATCGTCCGCGCGGGCGAAAAGGTCAAGGCCTCGCAGGTGTTGGCGGACGGACCGAACACGGAGAACGGCGAGCTGGCCCTCGGCCGCAACGTGCTCGTGGCGTTCATGCCGTGGAATGGCTACAACTTCGAGGACGCCATCGTCATTTCCGAACGCATCGTGAAGGATGACGTTTACACCTCGATTCACGTGGACGAATTCGAGATCGGCGCCCGCGACACGAAGCTCGGGCCCGAGGAAATCACGCGGGACATTCCCAACGTCGGCGAGGAGGCGCTCAAGGATCTCGGTCCGGACGGCGTCATCCGCATCGGCGCCGAGGTGAAGCCGGGCGATATTCTGGTCGGAAAAATCACGCCGAAGAGCGAGACCGAGCTGGCGCCGGAAGAGCGCCTGCTCCGCGCGATCTTCGGCGAAAAGGCCGCCGACGTGAAGGACACCTCCCTGCGGGTGCCGTCCGGCTGCTCGGGGATCGTGATGGACGTGCGCGTTTCCTCCCGCAACGCGGCGGGCCGGGAGAAGCTGGATCCGAAGGAGCAGCAGAAGCAGCGCAAGCAGATCATCGACGAGCACACCAAGCGCCGCGAGGAGCTGGCGGAGCAGTTGACGGAAAAGCTGTCCGACATCCTGCTCGGGGAAAAGATCCCGCTGGACGTGGTCAACGGACGCACCGGCGAGATCATCGTCCCGTCGAACAAGAAGATCACCAAGACCCTGCTCCGCAAGCTGGCGGACAACTACAACCACGTCGAGATCGATCCCAGCCCGATTCGGAACAAGATCATCGACATCATTTCCGGCTTCGAGTCGAAGTTCGAGGACATCGACATGGAGCGGGAACGCCAGCTCGACCGCATCGAGAGCGGCGACGAGGTCGATCCGGGCATCATCAAGCAGGTGAAAGTCTATGTCGCGAAGAAGCGCAAGCTTTCCGTCGGCGACAAGATGGCCGGCCGCCACGGCAACAAGGGGGTCGTCGCCACCATCGTGCCCGAGGAGGACATGCCCTACCTCGAAGACGGCACGCCGGTGGACATCTGTCTGAATCCGCTCGGTGTTCCGAGCCGCATGAACGTCGGACAGGTTCTCGAAACCCACCTTGGCATCGCCGCGAAAGCGCTGGGGTTCAAGGTGGCGACGCCGGTCTTCGACGGGATTCCGGAGTCCATCATCATGAATTACCTCAAGGACGCCAAGAAAGTGTCCGGCTGGGAGTGGATCGGCCTGAACGGCAAGTCGACGCTCTATGACGGGCGGACCGGCGACCGTTTCTATCAGGATGTCGTGGTGGGTTACATCTACATGCTGAAGCTCGGCCACTTGGTCGAGGACAAGATTCACGCCCGCGCGGTGGGTCCCTACTCCCTGGTGACGCAGCAGCCCCTCGGCGGCAAGGCCCAGTATGGCGGTCAGCGCTTCGGGGAAATGGAGGTCTGGGCGCTCGAAGCCTACGGCGCCGCCTACACCCTGCAGGAACTGCTGACGGTGAAGTCCGACGACGTCCAGGGCCGCACCCGGATTTACGAAGCCATCGTCAAGGGGGACAACACCCTCGAGGCCGGCACGCCGGAGTCGTTCAACGTTCTGATCAAGGAAATGCAAAGCCTCGGCCTCGACGTCAATGTCGGGTCCGGGGAAAAACAGGCGCGCGACATTCTGCACGAAAGTCTCTCCGCCTGACGAGCCCCCTGGCTCATTGACCGATCATCCTCTCCCAAAGCACCGCTCGAACCTTTAGCCCCGAATATCACAGTGTCCTCCAAGATGAGTTCCGAATCGCACCTCGACGAAATCTTCGGCCTCGAACGCAAGTCCGACAGTTTCGATCAGGTTCGCATCACCGTGGCCGCGCCGGATACCATCCGGTCCTGGAGCCGCGGCGAGGTGAAAAATCCCGAAACGATCAACTACCGCACGTTCAAGCCGGAAAAGGGCGGCCTTTTTTGCGAGCGTATCTTCGGTCCGACCAAGGACTGGGAGTGCACCTGCGGCAAATACAAGCGCATCAAGCACAAGGGCGTGGTCTGTGACCGCTGCGGCGTGGAAGTAACCCTCTCGCGCGTCCGCCGCGAGCGCATGGGACACATCGAGCTGGCTGTGCCGGTGTCGCACATCTGGTTCTACAAGTGCATGCCCTCCCGCATCGGCCTGATGCTCGACATCAGCGCCCGCCAGTTGGAGCGCGTCATCTACTACGAGGACTACATCGTCATCGATCCCGGCAACACGCCGCTGGAGAGCGGTCAGTTGCTCACCGAGATGGAATACCGCGACGCCGAGGAAGAATACGGCGCGAAAGCCTTCGAGGCGGGGATGGGCGCGGAGGCGATCCGCGATCTCCTGGGCCGGATCGACCTGGCCGCCCTGGTCGTCGAGATGGAGGAGGCGATGACGAAGACCCGTTCCAAGCAGGTGCGGAAAAAGCTCGCCAAACGCCTGAAGCTCGCCCAGGGCTTCCAGCAATCGAACACCCGGCCCGAGTGGATGATTCTCGAGGTGCTGCCGGTCATTCCCCCGGACCTGCGCCCGCTGGTGCCGCTGGAGGGAGGCCGTTTCGCGACTTCCGACCTCAACGATCTCTACCGCCGCGTCATCAACCGGAACAACCGGCTCAAGAACCTGCTCCAGCTCAAGACCCCGGACGTCATCATCCGGAACGAAAAGCGCATGCTGCAGGAGGCCGTCGACGCCCTGTTCGACAATGGCCGCCACGGCCGCGCCGTCACGGGCGCCGGCAACCGCGCCCTGAAGTCCCTCTCGGACATGCTCAAGGGCAAGGGCGGTCGTTTCCGCCAGAACCTTCTCGGCAAGCGCGTCGACTATTCCGGCCGCTCCGTCATCGTCATCGGTCCGGAGCTGAAGCTCCACCAGTGCGGCCTGCCGAAGAAGATGGCTCTCGTGCTTTTCGAGCCCTTCATCATTCGCCGGCTCAAGGAAATGGGCTACGTCCACACCGTCCGCAGCGCCAAGAAGATGATCGAGCGCAAGACGCCCGAAGTCTGGGACATTCTCGAGGAAGTCACCAAGGGCCATCCCGTGCTGCTGAACCGCGCCCCCACGCTTCACCGCCTCTCGATCCAGGCCTTCGAGCCCGTGCTGATCGAGGGCTCCGCCATCCGCGTCCATCCGCTCGTCTGCACCGCCTACAACGCCGACTTCGACGGTGACCAGATGGCCGTGCACATCCCGCTGTCCGTCGAGGCGCAGATGGAGGCGCGCATGCTCATGCTGGCGCCGAACAACATCTTCTCGCCCTCCAGCGGCAAGCCCATCACCACGCCGTCGCAGGACATCACCCTCGGGTGCTATTTCCTGACCTACTGCCGGCACATCCCGCTGCGCGACGAGAACAAGGCCGCGAATCTGCCGCTGTTCTCCGACATGTCCGAAGTCGAGTTCGCCCTGGCGAACCGCGCCTTCGACATGCACGACCCCATCCGCCTCCGGAATCCCGACCACGGAAAGGACACCATCTACGGCGACAAAGAGTCCAAGATCCTCGTCACCACGGCCGGCCGGGTCCGTTTCAACGAAATCTGGCCCGACGAGCTGGGCTTTTTCAACGACACCGTCGGGAAGAAGCAGCTTTCCGACATCATCTGGCGCTGTTACCAGGTCGGCGGCCAGTCCGGCACCGTGACGGGGCTCGATTCGCTGAAATCGCTCGGTTTTCGCGAGGCGACCCGTTCGGGGTGTTCGATCGGGATCACCGACATGGTCATTCCCGGCGAAAAGAAAACGGCGCTCGACGAAGCCTTCGGCAAGGTCAAGAAAGTCTCCGACCAGCGCCGCGCGGGGATCATCACCGACAAGGAACGCTACAACCAGGTCGTCGACATCTGGACGCACGCCGGGGATGAAATCACCAAGGCCCTTTTCCGGACCATCGAGCACAACGATGGCAAGGACCTTCCGAACCCGCTGTTCATGATGGTCAGCTCCGGGGCGCGGGGCAACCGCCAGCAGATCAAGCAGCTCTCCGGGATGCGCGGCCTCATGGCGAAGCCCTCCGGCGAGATCATCGAGCGCCCGATCACCTCGAACTTCCGCGAGGGTCTCTCCGTGCTCGAGTATTTCATCTCGACCCACGGCGCCCGCAAGGGTCTCGCCGACACCGCGCTCAAGACCGCCGACTCCGGGTACATGACGCGGAAACTCGTCGATGTGGCCCAGGACGTCATCATCTTCGAGGAGGATTGCGGCACCGTGAACGGCATCATCGTGAAATCGATCTACGAGGGCGACGAGGAGGTCGTCGACCTGACGACCCGCATCTACGGCCGCGTCGCCGCCGAAAAGGTCGTCAACGGCGAGGAAGTCGTCGTCACCCCCGGCCAGCTCATCGACGAGGTGGTGGCCAACCGCCTCAGCGACATCGGCCACGAACAGCTCAAAATCCGCTCCGTCCTGACCTGCGAAAGCCGGCGCGGATGCTGCGCGAAATGCTACGGCATGAATCTGGCCACCAACGAGCAGGCCAAGGTGGGCGAGGCCGTCGGCATCATCGCCGCTCAGTCCATCGGCGAGCCGGGCACCCAGCTCACCATGCGAACCTTCCACGTCGGCGGGGTGGCGACCACCCTCTTCAAACAGCCGATCGTGAAGGCCAAGGAAAAGGGCGTCATTCACTTCAATAATCTTCGCGTCGTGTCCACCGTCGACGGCAGTTTCGTGGCGCTGAACAAGAACGGCACCCTCTCCGTCCACGACGACAAGGGCCGCGAGATCGAGTCCTACAACATCGTGATCGGGTCGAAGATCTATTTCGGCGACAACACGACCGTCAAGAAGGGCGACACCCTCGTGACCTGGGACCCGCACAACGTTCCCGTCATCACCGAGAAAGCCGGGATCATTCGCTTCCGCGACATGATTCAGGGCATAACGATCGAGACCGAGATCGACAAGGAAACCAACACCAAGGGACAGGTCGTCATCGAGCACAAGGAGGACCTCCATCCCCAGATCGCCATCATCGACGCCAAGACCGGCGACGAGATCGCGAGTTATTCCATCCCCACCGGCGCCCACCTTTCCGTGAAGGAAAACCAGAAGGTCCAGGCCGGCGAGGAACTCGCCAAGACCCCGCGCAAGATGGCCCAAACCAAGGACATCACCGGGGGTCTGCCGCGGGTCGCCGAACTCTTCGAGGCGCGCAAACCCAAGGACGCCGCCGAGATCGCGAAGATCGACGGACTGGTCGAGCTGGGCGGCACCGTTCGCGGCAAGCGCAAGCTCATCATCACCGACCCCGATACCGGCGAGCAGGAAGAGCACCTCATCCCCCTCGGGAAGCATTATCTCGCCCAGGCCGGCGACCGCGTCGAGAAAGGGCAGCAGCTCACCGAGGGCGCCGTCACGCCGCACGAGATTCTCGAAATTCTCGGCCCGCACGAACTGATGGAGCACCTCGTCAACGAAGTGCAGGAGGTCTATCGCCTCCAGGGCGTGGAGATCAACGACAAGCACATCGAGATCATCATTCGCCAGATGCTGCGCAAAGTGAAGATCACCGATCCCGGCGACACCGATTTCCTCTGGGGCGATCAGGTCGAAAAAACCGAGTTTGAGGATGTCAACCGCCGTATGGAAGAGCAGGGCGGCAAGGCCGCCGAGGGCGAGCCCGTGCTGCTCGGCATCACCAAGGCATCGCTCGAAACCGACAGCTTCATCTCCGCCGCCTCTTTCCAGGACACCACCCGCGTCCTCACCGACGCCGCCACCCTCGGAAAGATCGACAGCCTGCGCGGGTTCAAGGAAAACGTCATCATGGGACACCTCATCCCCGCGGGATCCGGCTTCTCCACCAGCCGCGGCGTTCAGGTCCGCGAGATCGGGGAACTCGAAAGCCCCGTCGAGGAACTCGAGGAAGCCGGCGCCTGATTTTCACAGGAGCCGCAAGGCACCCGGGATTTTTCCCAAAAACGCCCCGCTCATGGCCGGACACGGCCGTGAGCGGGGTTTGTTTTTTCCGATGCGATCCGATCCGGGCTTCGATTTGCGGGAATATTTCTCCGAGAGAGTCTAAGAGACTGTTGAAAAACCCCGTGATGAAAAACGACGAGCCTTTTGTCCGCCTCGCGAGGCGCGACGAAGGAGTGGAACGGGCTCCATGACCGAGGAGCAAAGAAGCGAGGCGGACAAAGGGCCGACGCCCGGAGGGTCGATCCAAAAACCGACCGGCGAAGCCGCTGCCTTCAAGGCCAAAAACATACCAAGATTTTTCATTGCGGGGATTTTCAACAGTCTCCTAATGTGATTCCCATGACACCGACCCTTCTTCGCCCGCTCGCGGCCCTGGTGGTTCCCGTTCTTTTCCTGGAGGCTTGCGAAAAGAAGCGGGACCCTCCCGCGGAACCAACCGCCGAGAACACGGAGCAGCGACGCCCTGTCGACGCGGAGGTGGCGCTCGCCGGACGGGTGCTGTTCATGGGCGATTCGATCACCCACGCCGGTCACTATGTGTCGATGATCGATGCCGTCCTGCGCGAGACGACGCCCGAATCCTTCCCCGATCTGATCAACCTCGGTCTGCCCAGCGAGGGAGTGACGGGTCTGTCCGAGCCCGATCATCCTTTCCCCAGGCCCAACGCCCACGAGCGGCTGGAGCGGGCCCTCGAAACCGTGAAACCCGACCTTGTCTTCGCCTGCTACGGCATGAACGACGGCATCTATTACCCCTTCTCCGAGGAGCGGTTCGCGGCTTATCGGAGTGGAATCGATCGGCTCGTCGAAGTCGTCCACGCCGCCGGGGCGAAGCTCGTGCTCGTCACGCCGCCTCCCTTCGATCCTGAACCGCTCCGCGCCGCCGGCAAACTGAAACCCGCCGGCGCCGACACCTACGCCTGGTTCGAGATCTACGAAAACTACGACACCGAAACCCTCGCGCCCTACTCCGCCTGGCTGCTCGATCAGCGCGACCGCGTCGAGGGTGTCATCGACGCCCGGGAGCCCGTCCTGGCTTATGTGGCCGAAAAACGCCGCGCCGATCCGGCGTTCACGCTTTCCAACGACGGCGTCCACCTGAACGAGGAAGGCCATCGCGTGCTCGCCGGCGCCATCCTCGATGCCCTCGGCATCGGAGCCGGGAAGCTCGCTGCTCTCGACGCCGACCGGTTGGAAAAAGTTCACGCCGCCCAAATGCTCCTCCATGCCGCCTGGATGAGTCATGTCGGCCACACCCGTCCCCAGGTCCGGCCCGGACTTCCCCTCCCCGTCGCCCGCGCGGTGGCTGCCCTGCCCGAGTCGGAAACGCCGAAATTCCTCTTCAATCAGATCGATCTGAAAGGCTGGGACGGCGATTCCCGGTACTGGTCGGTCGAGCCCGGCGAACGCGGCGCGCCCGCCGCCATCGTCGGCCGAAACGAGGGCGAGGTTCCCTCCAGCACTTATCTATTCACCGAAGCCGAGCCCCGCGATTTCCGGTTATTTTTTGAAGTCAGGCAAACCGTTTCGCCCGCCCACTCGACCATGCATTCCGCCGTGGCGGCGCTGGGCCAGCGCATCGACGACGAGGGCGGCAACACCCGCGGTTTCCGCGGGCCGCTGCTGATGTTCTGCCATGACTGGGGCATCTGGGACGCCCACCGGCGCAACCGCGTCGAGCCCGTCGGGCAAAAGGGCGCCTTCCGTGTCGATGCCGAAAAAGTCGGCGACTGGAATCTCTGCGAGATCCTCGTCATCGGGGATCGCCTCCGCTTCGCCGTCAACGGCGCTTCCGTTTTCGATTTCACGGATCAGCCCGATCTCCTGCGCAAATCGCCGCTCGGGCTCCAGTTGCACAAGAACGCCAAACCCCAGGAGTATCGCTTTCGCGGTCTCGTTCTGACCGAGTCGCCCGAGGATCGGCTGGTAAGTGTGCCGAGTCGCTGACCCAACAGGGTTAGGTCGCCGACCATACCCTGTTGGGTGGGAGGCGTTTTGGGGGTTCCTGGCCACCCGCGAGGGTGAGAATGGAATGAGCGGCCGCGAAGCGCGGCATGGCGATCCCGGCCAAGTTTTCGAGGAGGGGCTGGTTTTTGCCGAAAAGGCGCCGTCCAACGCGCCCTGGCCCGCGGCCCGCGGGGCGCAGGTGAAGCTCGCCGGCGACAATCCCCTCGTGGCCTGGGTGGATCGCGACGATCTCAACAGCAAGAGGAAGAAAAGCGGCGAGGCGGTCGATGATCGTCAAAACACCGCGGAGGAATACGAATGGCTCGGACGGCCCTTCTCCCGCCAGGCGAAGGCCCCGATCGAAGGACGGGAGTCCGCCAGGGATGGTCGTTCCTGAGTGGGCGGTACTTTTCCTATGACCTCGTTGGCGGGAAACGCGAGATCGGTCAGCGGCGCTCCCGCTCCGCCTCGTCGAGAAGTCGTAAGACAGCGGCATCGAGCGTCTTCTCGCCCGGTTTGCCGACCCATTTCCGCCGGATGACACCCCGGTGATCGATCAGGTAGACCGCCGGCGTCGCCGGGAAATTCCACTGCCGATTGATCTCGCCGGAACGATCGTCGAAGGTGCGCCACGGCAGATCTTCCCGCTTCAGGACTTGCGCGAGTTCGCCCGCCTCGTGGGTCCAGGAGTTGACCCCGAGCATGACGAAGGGCCTCTTTTCGAGCCTTTTAACCAGCTCGCGCTCATGCGGCCAGAGCGTCCGGCAGGTGAGGCAGTACTCGCTCCAGAAATAAAGCAGCACGACTTTTCCGCGATAATCGCCAAGCCGAAATTCCCGGCCGTCCTGGTCTTTCCCCGTGATTTCCGGCGCTTCTTTTCCGAGGCCGAGACGGCGGATCTCGTCGAGTTGCCGCTTCGCGGTCTCTCCGACCGTGCCGACACGGATTGTGACGTCGCCAAATTCGTCCGCTGCCCGAGCCAACAACGCGACGATTCGAGACTCGGGATACTCCGACCCACTCCCCCGTGTTCCAATCGCCACCCTCTGAAAACTGACCACTGTTTACCGACCACTGATTACCGACCACTGAACACGTCCGACCCAATGCCCTTTGATCCTAGCTACCCACCAGACGACGCTGAAATCGAATCGGCTCCGCTGCGCGACCAATTCCAATCGCTCCACGACGAGATCACCTCCATCCCCGTCGGTCCCGAGGGGCCTGCCGGTCCGGAAGGGCCGCAGGGTCCTCAAGGGAATACAGGACCGGAAGGCCCCCAAGGCCAGCCCGGCGACCCCGGCCCCGAGGGCCCGCCCGGCGAGGTGTCCTTCACCGACCTGACCGCCGCGATCGACGGCACCAGCGCGAACTCGAACAGCGTCGATTTCATCGCCCAAGCCGCCGACCCCGATTACAACCCCAGCCAGATGCAGGCGCTGATCGACAAGGTGGATGAGTTGATCGGGGTGTTGAGGCGGTGAGGGCGGGCGAAACGAGACGGCGAATGCGTCTTTGACATCGGGGGCGGATTCTCCCTATAAAGCGGTGCCAAATACTGGCAGCACCGCGTCGAATGACCGAGGAACCAGACGAGCCCCCGCTCCCAACGCATCAAGGAACCGCTCCCGCCGGGGAGGGCTTCGACGCGCCCACTTTGCCGGATCTGCGGCCGGACAGTGATCGGCCCTCTCCCCGGCCGGGTTCGGGATCGCCCGGTTCCGGCTTCGAGGCCCCGAGCCCGGCGGAAATCAATCAGCTGCTGCCCAACTACGCCGTCACGGTGAGGCTCGGCAAGGGTGGCATGGGGGCGGTGTATTACGGCTACCACGAAGTGCTGGACCGCCCGGTGGCGATCAAGGTGCTCCGCAAAGAGGCCGGGACGGACTTCGGATTCGCGGACCGGTTCAAGCGGGAAGCCCGCGCGATGGCCGCGTTGGAGCATCCCAATATCGTGCGGGTGTATGACTTCGGGGAGACTGGCGATTTCTACTACATCGTGATGGAGTACGTGGACGGGGCGGACCTCAAGAAGGCCATCCGGTCGGGAGAGGTCTCTCCGAGCCGCGTGTTCCAGATCATGGGCCAGGTGTGCGACGCCTTGGATTTTGCCCACCGGAGCGGCCTGATCCACCGGGACATCAAGCCGGCCAACATCCTGCTGACCCGGCAGGGCGTGGTGAAGGTCTGCGACTTCGGGCTGGCCAAGATCACCCTGGGAGAAGACTACGGGAACACGATCTCCGACGTGGCGATGGGCACTCCCGACTACATCGCGCCGGAGGCCCTGATCGTCGGCAGCAGTCAGGTGGATCACCGGGCCGACGTGTATTCGCTGGGGGTGATGCTCTACGAGATGCTGACGGGCCGGGTGCCCCGGGGCAATCAACTGCCGCCCTCGAAGCAGAATCCCAACGTGCATCCCAAGATGGATGCCGTGATCGACAAGGCGCTCTCGGCCGATCCCAACACCCGCTACGGCGATGTGACGCTCTTCGCCGCCGATCTGGAGCGGGTCCGGCAGATGCCGAGGCTGGTGAAGGGCCCGATCGTCACCGCGTCGAAGGCGGCGAAACTGGAGGCGGAAAGAACCCAACGGGAAGCGGCCCAAGTTCCAGAACCAACCCCATCCAATGCGGGATCGCCCAACGGCGGGCTCCGAGGTTCCCAGCCCTCTCGGAGTAGGCCGAAGGTCCTGCGTCTCACCATTCTTGCCCTACTAAGCGTTCTGGTCTTGGGATTGGGGTGGACGTTGCTTCGGGACGCTCCGGATGAGAGCCCTTCCCCTGAAACGCCGTCGCCTTCGTCTCAAACCGCAGAGCCCACGAAACCTTTGGATCGCCAAATCCCAGCCCGAGTTGAGCGTAAAGTTGGCCAGAACAGTGGAGAGGGTTGGACAGACTTTTTCGAGGCGTGGGAACGAAATCCACAGCGCTCGGCCTCGGAATGGGAGAATCTGCAACGGGGCACCGAGGGATGGCAATCGGCAAAAGGCGGCGGGATCAACGCCTATCTGATGGATTCCAAGGGGACTGACCTCGCTATCCGGCTAACGGCGAAATTTGATTCTCGATTGAACCCGAAAGACGGAGATCAAGTCACGGTGCGCCTGCGGCGGACTCCCAGGTCGTCCGCCGACGGATACAACGAAGTCGCCGCCTACTGGTTTTTCTCCGGGGAAGTGGACTTGCGCGTCGTCGATGACGCGGGAACCCGGAAATTGATTGCCGCCCATTTGCCCGCTGAATTCGATCCACTTCAGTTTCATTCCATCGAGGTTTCGACCCGGAGCAGCCAAATTTCACTCTTGGTGGATGGTAGAGAAATCGGAACCGTGGAAGGTGATCTGCCTCCAAAGGGAGGCCTATTTGGGTTCAACGGAGGCCCATCTGTCGTGTTCCAAGATGCCGAATTCAGGGACCTCGAAGTAGCGACCGATCCCTCGAAAGCCACCAAGGAAGCGCCGTTCGAAAACACCCTCGGCATGCGCTTCGTCCCCGTGCCGATCACCGGAGGCCCGACGGATGGGCAACGCGTGCTGTTTTCCATCTGGGAGACGCGGGTGAAGGATTACGAGACCTTTGCGAAGGCGACGAACACGGAGATCCGCGAGTCCAATGCCTTTCCCTTCGCTCCCGATCTCCCGATCATCAACGTCTCATGGCCGGAAGCGACCGCCTTCTGTGAATGGCTCACCCGGGAGTCGCGACGCAACGGAACTCTGGACGCCAATCTCGTCTTTCGACTGCCCACGGATCACGAATGGAGTTGCGCTGTCGGGATTGGCGGTGATGAAGATCCCGATCGAGTTCCCGCTGCCAAAAGCCGGAAGATTGACGACATCTTTCCCTGGGGATCCCAATGGCCACCGCCTGATGGAGCGGGCAACTTCCGGGGGGAAGAGCCCGGCATGGACGAGAACCCGAGGCGTGAGCCGCCAATTGCGGGTTACGACGACGGTTTCCCCTTCACCGCGCCGGTGGGCCGGTATGCGCCCAACCGATTCGGGCTCTTCGATCTCGCCGGAAATGTCGGCGAATGGTGCGTGGACTTTTATGGTTCCAAGACAAGCGAACGAGACCATGTCTATCGCGGACTCGGCTGGGGTAACTCGAAGCCGGAAGACCTGTGGTCCTCCGCACGCATCTTCGTGGCGACCACCGATCCCTATCACAATTCCCTCGGCTTCCGCGTGGTCCTCGGCCCGCCGCTGCCGGACTCGTTTGGGGCGCCAAAAGACGCCCAACCTGAGACGGTGGACGATCCCGCCCAAGCCACGAAGGACACCCCCTTCGAAAACACCCTCGGCATGCGCTTCGTCCCCGTGCCCATCACGGGAGGTCCAACCGACGGGCAGCGCGTGCTGTTCTCGGTCTGGGAGACGCGGGTGAAGGATTACGAGGCTTTTGCCAAGGCAACCCAAAAGAACCCGCCAAAACCACCCACTTCCTTCGAACACACAGAGGATCACCCTGTGGTGAATGTTTCCTGGGAGGACGCCACCGCCTTTTGCGAATGGCTGACGACCCTCTATCTCAGTGGCGAAAAATCCGACCAAAAGCTCGTGTTCCGATTGCCCACCGACCATGAATGGAGTTGCGCGGCCGGAATCGGCGACCTCGAAGATCCCAACCTGTCTCCCCATTCGAAGAACCGAAAAATCAAGGACGTCTTTCCCTGGGGGAAAGATTGGCCTCCGCCACCTGGCGCGGGAAACTATCTCGGGCAGGAATGGCCGGGCGATCGCTCGGGCAACATTCCCATCAAAGGTTTTTCGGATGGCTACCCGCGCACCGCGCCCGTCGGGCAGTTTCGCCCGAATCCTTTCGGTCTTTTCGACCTCGGAGGAAATGTATACGAGCTGACCGACGACTGGTATATGTCTGGACACCCGGAGAAGCGACATGCGGTCAGGGGAGGGTCCAACGGCGACAAAGACCGAGACCGCATGCTCTCTTCCGACAGGAACAACATCGGCACGGAAAACCCCTACAATGATGGCCTCGGCTTCCGCGTCGTCCTCTCTGTCGCAGCGAAACCATCCGCAGTGGGTGTCAGCGCCCCCACTCGAGAGTCCGGCTCCGCCCAGGCATTTGGCGCCTACCCGGAGGTCCTCGAGGTTCCCATCCCCGATTGGCTCCAGAAGGCTAGCCGGGAAGGTGGACGTCTTGCCTTCCTGCCGACGGTCGACGTCCCGGAAGTGTTCGATTTGGGTGAAGCGTCGGCGTTTGACGACTTCGTAGCAGTCTATCAAAGTCCGTATGCTTGGCTCGCGGTTCGAAAGAGTGGCGAAGTTTGGGGGAAGACGTGGAGCTATGAAGGGAAGGTCACGATGCTAGGACCGATCCGCGCTCGCTCGATCACCCGGGGTAATCATGCGTATCTCGTCGATGAGGAAGGGGTGGTCCACATCCCCTACGGAGGGAAGGATCTCGTGACCAAGCCGGACCAGTGGGAGAATCCCGCCGTTTCGGCCACCACCCTCGAGCGCGCCACAGGATTCCTCGTCGGAGGAAGAGCGCTCATCCTCGCGCTGGACCGGGACGGGAACTCCATGGCCAGCTTGAGCCAGAATGCATCTGAATACACCCTCCCTCCCTCAGCTTTTTTCCGGAACGCTGTTCCGGTCATTGCCGGGATGCCTCACTTTCTTGCGCTTGAATCCGGACGGCCCCTGCGTGCCTGGAATCCTGCAGAGGCCACCGTGACGGCACTGCCGGATGGCACCTCGGACGCGGTCGAGCTCGATTCGAAAGGTTCATCTATTCTGCTGCGGAAAGACGGGACGCCCTTGGTCTTGGATTCCGGCTTTCAACCCATAGATCACCCGGCGAACGCGGCCCCGGCCATTCGCGTGCGCATCGGTATCGGGATCTATGCCCAAAAACCAGACGGCACCTGGGTGGGATGGAGCGACAATCCTGCTTCAAAAGCGGTCGCGGAATCCGCCGCCACGCTGGGGCCGGCCTTGGATCTCGGCGCGGGATCGGTCCAGTTTTCCCAAGGTGCCTACGAAAAACGGTCGCTTACGAGTAACTACCTCGTCTACATCGTTCCCAAGAATCAGAGAGGCGATGCCGGGGCAAGCGCGACTCCTGCCGCCGCCACTAAAGAGACGCCCTTCGAAAACTCTCTCGGTATGCGCTTCGTCCCCGTGCCGATCACCGGTGGACCGACCGACGGACAACGCGTGCTGTTTTCCATCTGGGAGACGCGGGTGAAGGATTACCGGGCGTTCATCGAACAGAATCCCCGGCCTGTCCGACAATCCAGTCATGAGCAGACCGGAGACCATCCTATCGGGAATCTTTCGTGGAAGGATGCGGTCGACTTCTGCGGGTGGCTGACCCAATTGGAACGGACTTCAGGACAGATCGGGCCGTCCGCGACCTACCGCCTGCCGACGGACCACGAGTGGAGTTGCGCGGTTGGAATCGGGGACAAGGAAGATCCTGTGGCGGCACCTGGCAGCAAGTCCGGCAAACTTGCCGGCTATCCGTGGGGCGAACCGTATCCTCCGCCACTCAACACCGGGAATTTTCGGGGCGAAGAGACGATAGCCAAACTCTCGTCGACCGAAACGGAGCTGAAGAACTATGACGATGGATTTGCGTGGACCGCGCCAGTGGGGATGTTTTCTTCGAATGCGTTTGGCTTGTTCGATCTGGCCGGCAACGTGGGAGAGTATTGCTCCGACTGGTTCGATTCCACCGTCGCCGATCGCCGGGTCGTGCGAGGGGCCAATTTTTCTCAGGCCAGCAGTGCCTACCTAAAGTCTTCCAGTCGTGACAAAGAGTCCGTCAATGGATTCTTCGCAGGTCACGGATTCCGGGTGGTGCTGGAGGCGGTCGGCCACGAGGAATAGAGACCGAGGGATTCGCCAAGTCCTCACTGCGCCTCGATCACCGAAATCAGCTCGGACGCACCCGAGAATAAAGGGACGGGTCAAATATTGTACGTGACCGGATCGTAGCCCCGACAGATCCGGGGAAAGAGCGCCTTCAGGTAATCGTTGATCTCCGTGATCGTGCCCACCGTCGAGCGCGTCGTCTTGACCGCGTTCGCCTGCTCGATCGCGATGGCCGGCGGGATGCCATGAATCGCGTCCACCCGCGGCTTGTCCATCCGCTCGAAGAACTGCCGCGTGTAGGGCGAGAAAGTCTCCACGTAGCGCCGCTGTCCCTCCGCATACTGTTCCGCCATGTCCAAATCGTCGGATTGAATCGTCCCGTAGGGACCGGTCATTTTAGCCGGGGCGCTTCAGCCCCCGGTGGATTGGCGCCGGATCGATGGCGTCGCGTAGCGACCGCTCACCGCCGTTCGATGTCTTCGCGCCGAAAGAATTTGAGCGGTCGCTACGCGACGCAGCCCCGGGTTGACGGGATTCCGTGGGTTGAAACCCACGGCTAGAAAATGACTGGTCGCTACGCGACAGATTAGGCTTGACCAACTAATAGAGTGTCTGAAAGGCGAGGCTCGATTTCCCCGAGCCGCTCGGCCCCGTGACGACCGTCAGCTTCCCGACCGGAAGATCGAGATCGAGGCCCTTCAGGTTGTTCTGCCGCGCGCCTCGAAAAAATAAAGGGACGGGCCAATTATGGAAAAAGACGCTTGCAATTTGTCGAAAATCCCTCATTCTGAGGCCGCCATGAGAAAGGCCCGATTAATCCGAGAAAGCGGTGACGCGTTTTACCACTGCATGTCGCGGGTGGTGGATAAGCGTTTTATTTTCAACGCCAAGGAGAAAAACTTCTTCCGCAAATGGATGCGCAAGCTGGAGGCCTTCTGCGGGATCGAGGTGGTGACCTTTTGCCTGATGTCCAACCATTTCCATCTTCTGGTCCGCGTGCCGGAGCGCGAGCGTCTGGCCAGGCTGACGGTCGAGGCGCTGCTGGACATGCTGCCGATCCTCTACAACGACACGCAGATGCTTCACATCCGCCAGGAGATCGACCGGGCGCGGGCTTCCGGGGACGAACGATGGCTGCGGCAGATTCTGGATCGCTACGAATCGCGGCGGGGCGATTTGTCCGTGTTTCTCAAAGAATTGAAACAGCGATTCACCCAATGGTACAACCGCACCAACAACCGTCGGGGAACACTGTGGGAGGACCGATTCAAGAGCATTCTGGTGGAGGGCTCGGAGGAGGCGCTGCTGACGATGGCGGCCTACATCGACTTGAATCCGGTGCGGGCCGGGATGGTGAGCGATCCCAAGGATTACATCTGGTGCGGATACGCGGAGGCGGTTGCGGGTCGCCGGGTGGCGCGGCGGGGGCTGGCGATCATCCTGGAGCAGACGTCCTACGGAGTGAACCGCCGGATCACCTGGGCGAACACGGCCACGAAATACCGGCTCCTGCTCTTTGGCCACGGCGAGGAACGCGAGGGCGGTCCGGATTACGGCGAGAAAAGCCGCAAGGGATTCAGTCAGGAACGGGTCGAGGCGGAGGTCGAGCGCGGTGGGAAACTGTCGATTCCGGAAATCCTGCGCTGCCGGGTGCGCTACTTTTGCGATGGCGCGGTCTTCGGGAGCGTGGAATTCGTCAACGATGTCTTCGAGTCCCATCGTTCCCGCTACGGTCCGAACCGAAAATCGGGCGCCCGGAAGATGCGGGGCGCCGAGTGGGGAAATCTCCGGGTGCTGCGCGATTTGCGTTCCGGTGTATTTGGGTAGGAAGCAAATGGCGCCAGAGAACGCTCGCGGGGCGCTGCCGCTCGGGGGTGGCGACATTCTTTGACGCAAGGAAATTCTCCACCTTCCATACACGGAATTCGATCGTCAGCCGGGGGGGCCGGCGGCGGACATCCGTGGGTGTTCGAGGCTTGCAACCGCGGGCGAGTGCGGTTCCGTTTCCGTCCCTCTTTTCCATCCTTGATGCCCTTCGAACGATTGTCCGGCGACTTCGCCCTATGGCGGTTGAAACGCTCCGTCATCCTCGGCCTGAAAAGCCTGTGGCTGCACAAGCTGCGGTCGATGCTGACGGCGCTCGGCATCGTGTTCGGGGTGGCGTCGGTCATCGCGATGCTCGCGATCGGAGAGGGCGCCAGCCACGAGGCGCAGGAGCAGATCAAGAACCTCGGCAGCCAGAACGTGATCCTCGAGAGCGTCAAGCCGACCAACAGCTCCACGGCCGGCGAGGAACAGCGCAGCCTGGTGCTCGAGTATGGCCTGACCTACCGCGACATCGAGCAGATCCGCAACACCATCCCCGGCGTGAACGTGGTGGTGCCGGCCCGGCGCATCAAAGATTTTCTCTGGAACCTCAGCATCAGCGTCGACGCGGACATCCTCGGCACCGTTTCCTGGTACCCGGAAATGCGGAATCGCCGCCTGCTGAAGGGGCGCTTTTTCACCGAGGTGGAGATGAAAAACCGCTCCAACGTCTGCGTCCTCAACCAGGACCTGGCGCGCAAGCTCTTCCCTCTCGAGGAATCCGTCGGAAAAGA
Organism: Akkermansiaceae bacterium; assembly: GCA_024233085.1. Classification (GTDB taxonomy): domain Bacteria; phylum Verrucomicrobiota; class Verrucomicrobiia; order Verrucomicrobiales; family DEV007; genus JAEUHH01. The sequence continues at coordinate 463,557 of JACKQC010000002.1, read as the reverse complement.
CATCCGGCTCCAGAAAAGCTACTACCGCGTCATCGGCGTCATCGAAACCAAGGCGACCGGCGCCTCCGAGGACGCCGCGGCGGGCAAAAGCGGCGGCGGCAAGGGGGCGAAGGGTAAGCGTTCGGAAGCGAGCGGTGGCGGCGCGGGCGGGGAAGACGAGGAAGCCGCGATGGAAATGATGATGCCTCTGGAGACGCTCGTCGAACGCTTCGGCGAGGTGTTGTTCAAGTATCGTTCGGGCAGTTTCGAGGCGGAAAAGGTCGATCTTCACGAGGTCACGGTGAAAATCGAGGATCCCGCCAAAGTCGTCAGCGCCGCCGAAGGCATCCGCCACGTCCTGGAGCGCAACCACAAGAACGTGGACTACAAGATCACCGTGCCGCTGGAGCTGCTCCGCCGGGCGGAGCGCACGAAGCAGATTTTCAACATCGTGCTGGGCTCGATCGCCGCCATTTCCCTGCTGGTGGGCGGCATCGGGATCATGAATATCATGCTGGCCACGGTCACCGAGCGCACCCGCGAGATCGGCATCCGCCGGGCCTTGGGCGCGAAGCAGCGGGACATCGTGATGCAGTTTTTGATCGAGACGATCCTGCTCTCCGGCACCGGCGGCGTCATCGGCGTGGCGGTCGGCCTGGCCATTCCCATGGCGGTGACGTATTTCGCCGACATGATGACGGTGATCCGTGTCTGGGCGCCGGCGATGGCCTTCACCATCTCCGTGTTGACCGGCGTGGTATTCGGCATTTATCCCGCCCTCCGCGCGGCCTCGATGAATCCGGTCGAGGCGCTCCGGCACGAGTGATCGCGGGAGTCAGCCATTCGGATCGAAGGCGATGTCCCAGACCGCCAGTATTTTTTCCGCCAGCGCCTCGAATGGCCCATCGGTCTCCACGGTTTGAATCGAGGGCAGAACCCAGGAGAGGTCTTCCGTTTCGCAGGTCTCGAGCAAAACCGGAGTGAGGCGTCTGTCGAAGCGATCGTGGCAGAGAGCGTACTGCAACTCCCGGCGCACCCAGACCGACTCCACCGCGTGGGGGCTCAGCAGCAACAGGAACCAATCGCAGCGGCGCAGCGCGGCGCCGATTTCGTCCTGCCATTGCCCGGCGCCGAGAATGTGCCGGTGCGCCAGCCACGCCGAAATGCCGTGCCTTTCGAGGACGTCGGCGATCCACTCGGCGAAGTCGCCGTTTTCCGTCGCGTGCGAGATGAAAACCTCCCGGGGCGGGCTCATGCGAGCGCGGTGGCGGCCGAGGCGGCCGGAGCGGCCATTTCACTCGGTGCGAAATCGGGTTCCCGCATGTGGTCGGCGACGCGGTCCATCGCGCGTTCCAGATCGGACTCGTCGGGCAGATCGACGACGCCGTACTGTTCCAGAATCCACGGAAACGCGTCCGGCGGCAGGGCGGTTCGTTCGCCGACCACCAGCGGAACCACCCGTCTTTCGTAATTCCGGTTCATCAGGGCGAATCCGGTCTCCATCTTCAACTGCGCCGAGCCCGCCGAGCGGGGCGTCACCAGCGTGACCATCGCCTCGGAATCCCCGAGGGCGACTCCGGCGGCCTCCGCCCAGTTGTCGCCCGGCAGCACTTCATCCTCGGCCAGCCAGGGTTCGAAACCCCGAACGCGAAGTCCCGACGCCACCCGGCGAGCCAGTTCCGTATCGTCGAAACTATGGCTGATAAAGACTTTCATCGGTCGAAAGATATCATCCGGCGCCGAGGGGGGCAAGGCGCGTCCCGCTCAATGCACCCGCTGCCCCGGCCGGGCGCCCGAGTCGGGCGCGAGCAGGAAGATGTTCTCCCCGCCCGGGCCGGCGGCGACGACCATGCCTTCGCTGACGCCAAATTTCATTTTCCGCGGCGCCAGATTGGCGACCATCACCACCAAGCGGCCGACGAGATCGGCGGGTTCGTAGGCGGCCTTGATGCCGGCGAAAACGGTGCGCCGCTCGTCCCCGCCCAGGCTCAGGGTTAGGCGGACGAGCTTGCGCGCCTCCGGCACCTCGTCGGCGGCCACCACGCGGGCGACGCGCAGGTCGATTTTCCCGAAATCATCGATCGTGATCTCGTCGGCGAGCGGCTCGTCCTTCAACGGCTGGTCGCCGTCGTCAAATGCCGGGCCGGCCGGGGGCGCCGACGCGACCGGGGCCTCCTCGCGGCTTTCCACGATGATAGCCTCGACCTTCGTCGGGTCCACCCGCTGGAGCATGTGCTGGAATTTCGCCACCGGCGTGCCCGTGAGCGGCGTCTTCGAGTCCGCCCACGATTCCAAGGGCGCGTTCAGCAGCTCGCCGCATTGGTGGGCGAGACGCGGGAGCACCGGCGAGAGGTAGATCGCCAGTTGGCGAAAAAGATTCAGCCCGATCGTGCACACGTCCTGGAGCTGGCCGGCCTTTTCCGGGTCCCTGCGCAGTTCCCAGGGCGCGCTGGCCTCGATGTAGGGATTGGCCTTTTCCGCCAGCTCGATGATGGCGCGCGTCGCCTTGTGGAAATCGCCCGCCTCGTAGGACGCGGCGATGGCGTCGCCCTGGGCGGCGAATTCCGCGAAAAGCCCGCCGTCGTTCGGGTAGGTCGCGGAGAGGCCGGTCCGCTCGACGAATTTCGCCGTGCGACTGGCGAGGTTGACCACCTTGCCGACCAGGTCGCTGTTCACGCGCGAGACGAACTCGTCGAGGTTCAGGTCGAGGTCCTCGACGCGGCTGTTGAGCTTGCTTGCGTAGTAGTAGCGAAGATAGGCCGGATCGAGATGCTCGAGATATTTCGAGGCGCGGATAAAGGTGCCGCGCGACTTGGACATTTTTTCGCCGTCCACGGTCAGGAAACCGTGGATGTGGACGAAGCGCGGCAGGTTGTAGCCCGCCGTCTTCAGCATCGCCGGCCAGAAGAGGGTGTGGAAATACTGGATGTCCTTCCCGATGAAGTGGTGAATCTCCGTCTCCGGGTCGCGCCACCAATCCTCGTAGTTTTCGCCGCGCGCGTCGCACCAGGCCTTGGTCGAGCCGATGTAGCCGATGGGCGCGTCGTACCACACATACCAGAAATTCCCCGGCGAGTCCGGAATCTCGAAGCCGAAATACGGTCCCGGCCGCGAGATGTCCCAGTCGCGCAGCGGTTCGTGGAGAAAATAGCCCTTCAGATAGTTCGCGCTCTCCGTCGGCAGCGTGCCGGACTGCGTCCATTCGTCGAGAAAACCGTGCAGCTTCTCGATCTGGACGAACAGATGCGTCGCCCTCCGGATCTCCGGTTTCGTTCCCGACAACGTGCTCACGGGATCGATCAGGTCGGCCGGCGAAAAAGTCGCGCCGCAGTTCCCGCAGTTGTCTCCCGGCTGGTCGGGCGATTTGCAGCGCGGGCAGGCGCCCCGGACGAATCGGTCGGCGAGAAAGGTTTCCTTCTCCACATCGTAGAGCTGCTCGATCTCGCGCTCGACGACCATGTCGGCCCCGCGCAGGGCTTTCCAGATGAGGTGGCAGATTTCGCGGTTTTCCGGGCTGTTGGTGCTGCCGTAGTGGGTGAAGTCGATGTCGAAGCCCGCGAAATCCCGCTCGTGGGCCTCCTTCATTTCGGCGATGACGGCTTCCTCCTCCCGTCCCTCCTGCTGGGCGCGGATCATGATCGCGGTGCCGTGGGTGTCGTCGGCGCAGATGTAGACACAGCGGTGGCCGCGCAGCTTCTGGAAGCGCACCCAGATGTCGGTCTGGAGGTACTCGACCAGGTGGCCGATGTGAATATGGCCGTTGGCGTAGGGAAGGGCGGAAGTGACGAGAATCTGGCGCATTTGCTCAGGTAAAAAGTAAAAGGTGCGAAAGTGAAAGGTGGAAGAGCCGGAAGGTTGGGAAATCCCGGGGCGCGGATGGAAAGTCCCACGCGAGATGGACGGTAGCGGAAAAAATCCGGCAAAAAGAACCAAAGCCGGATTCGCGGTTGCCGCGAGACATTTTGCGGAACAACCGTCGCTCGTTCAGCGCATTCGCATTCGGAACGGAGGAGCGGAGATTTTCACCGCCGAACTTTAAGGGCGAAACGCGATTCGGGCAACGGGTTTGGGTGCCCGAGTGGTTTTCACGGGCAGAATCCACCGTACGCAATGAGCCGGGAAATTGTGATGATGAGTCAGGACAATGCGTTTTAGGTACTTGGAGAAACTCCACACCCCAAACCGCCGGCTCGGCGGAGAATCTGACAGTCGTTGGAGAAACAGGTCCGACTTCGGCTCGAGTGGGATTCCGATTGAAGCGGCGGTTTAATCTGACGCATTCGCTGGCAAGCCTGGAACCGCAAAGCGATCGCTCCGGTGGCCATGGGGATGACGCGCTTGCGTCAAGAAAAGGGTTTGTCGGGATTTTTCCTCCCGATTCAATGGAGCCGTTGCCCTATGAATTGCCCGCGAATCAGTGAGATCGTCAGAGCGGCTGTCGCGGTGGCGACGGGGCTCGCCTCCGTCGAGCCTGTGAAGTCCGCCGAGAAAGCTCCGAGAACGGAGTTCACCCGGATGGTTGCCCACTGGTCGGAGTATGGGGGGCCGGAATACTGGAAGTTCATCGACGCGGTGAAGCCGGAGTTGGTTCAATTCGGCTTTTACGGGGGGCATTTTTACAGCCTTGCCCACACGGAACAGTTCTCGGGCTACCCGGCGCACTTCCCGGTGCGGGGGCTCGATGAGTGCGGCGGTTGGTTCACGGAGAAAAACGCCGAATTGAAGAAGCGCCGCATCCTCGTGGTCGGTCATTTCAATGTCGAGTTCCTGGTCGGCGATCCCGATGGGCCGGACGGGCCGCGCGGATTCTTCAAGTGGTATCGGGACGGCTGGGACGAGGCTTCACTGGGACCCAAGCCGCCGGTCGAGGATCCCGTCGATTTCCTGGAGAAGAATCGGGATGGCACGCCAATCCTCAAAAACAGCTACCACATCGGCGGAATGAACGAGTATTCCGCCTGCCTTCGGAATCCCCATTGGCGGTCGGTTCTCAAAGCGTGGCTGAAAGCGGGCATCGACCGGGGAGTGGACGGGTTCATCGCGAACTATTTCTACCGCCACGACTGTCACTGCCAGTATTGCCAGGCGGGCTTCCGGGACTATCTCCGCCACCAGCATTCGCCCGCCGAGTTGGCGTCAGACTTTCAGATCGAAAACCTCGACACCCACGTCTTCGATGAGATCGTCGCCTGGCACAAGCCGGAGGAGAGCACCCCTCTTCGGCGGGAGATGTTGCGCTGGTCACAGATTTCCAACAAGGAAGCCTTCGACGCCGTGTTCCGCGACTACGGACGATCCCTCAAGCCCGATCTGATCATCGCCCAGTGGGATCACCTGAGCGATTTCAACGCGATCTCCGGCGACGAGCGCTGTCTGTTGCCGACGGAAATGTGGGGAAAGGATGAAAGTTATCTTTGGTATTCGATGGGGGCCAGCGGCGTTTACACCGACCTGAAGAATGGGGTGCTCGCCGATGGAACCTTGCAGGCCCGGTATATCCGGGGAGCTTTCGACGACAAGCCCTTCACCCTCGGCAAGTACGAAGGCGTCCGAATTCGCGCGGCGATCGCCGAACTGGCCGCCAACGGGGGCGCGCCGATGGGCTTCTACGCCCGGGTGAATGATGGCGAGGCCAGGGAGATTTTCGCGCGCTACTACGGCTTTCTCGAACGGTATCGGGATCTCTATCACGCTAACCGCTCCCACGCGGAGGACGTGCTGCTGTTCCCCCGCACGGCCATCCACGAAGGCAGCCTAAAGGAACGCGATGCGTTCCGCGAGACCGGGAAGCGATGGCTGGATGAGCACCGGTTGTTCGATGTGTTTCCCGATGATCTTCCGGATCTGGCTGAGAAACGGGCTCGCTCCACCCGGGAGAAGAAAAGCGAGATCGTGGCACCGAAGACGGTTCGGGTCTCCGCCAGCGTTCCGGCACGGGGCGGCGAGATCGACCTGCACTTTGTGAACTATAACCGAGAGGAATTGCCTCCCAATCCCAAAAACGGGAATCCCAATCCGGGAAAAGGGGCGGCCGACGAAAAACCGATCCCGGTCTCCGGAGTCGAGGTTTCGTTTTATCCGCCAAAGGGCGAGTCGATCGATTCCGTCGAGTTTATTTCTCCGGAGGCTCCCGATCCGGTTCCGCTGGTGGCAGAGGGGCTGGAGGGCGGAGTCCATTTCAAGCTTCCCGAGTTCCTCGTTTACGGCGTGGCGCGGATGCGAAGCCGTCCGGAGCGTCTGGAGGAAGCGCCCCGGATCGCCGGAATCACAACGGAGTACCGCCACAATTCCCATGCCGACATGCTGCTGGGCCGAATGGCGGAAACGGTGTCGCTGGACGGACAAGGGCGGAAACCCGCGCTTCGGTTGGCCTCGGTGTACACCGACCAGGTTCCCGAGGGCGATCTGAGTCGTCCCCTGGCGCGGGAGAACGCCTTCCGATTGTCCGACACCATCGCCGGAACCCTGCTCGACGAAAAGGGATCCCTGGCCGTCGACGGGGTCATGATCGTGGCGGAGCATGGCGATTACCCCGTTTCCGACACGGATCAGTTCGTTTATCCAAAGCGACGCTTCTTTGCCGAAGTGTTCGAAGCGTTTGACCGCGCGGGAAGGGTCGTGCCGGTATTTTCCGACAAACATCTGGCGGACAACTGGGAGGATGCGAAGTGGATCCACGACGAGGCGAGACGTCGACACGTTCCCCTGATGGCGGGTTCGTCTTTGCCCGGAGTGTGGCGCTTTCCGCCGGTGGATGTCTCGCGGGATTCCCGGTTGGAGGAGATCGTGGCGATCTCCTACGGCCGCCCCGACGCCTACGGATTTCATGCTCTGGAGATGGTTCAGTGTCTCGCGGAACGCCGCCGGGGAGGGGAAACCGGGGTTCGCCGAGTCAAGTCGGTCATGGGGGAGGAAGTGTGGAAGTCGCCGCTCTATGATCGGGAATTATTCGAGGCGGCCCTGTCGAGGCAGAGCAACCAGGCAAGGCTGAGGAGGAAGCCGCTTCCGGAAATCGTGAAGGAGCCATTACTCTACGCGATCGAGTACGAGGATGGACTGAGGGCTTCGGTGCTGACGTTGAACGGGGCCGCGGGCGAGTGGACGGTCGCGTGGCGGCTCGCGGACGGGAGTTCGGCATCGACATTATTCTGGACTCAGGAGGCCAGGCCCTTCTTTCACTTTACCTACCTGTTGGATGGGATCGAGGCAATGATGCACACCGGAAAGCCGACTTGGCCTGTTGAGAGGACCCTCCTGACCACCGGTCTGCTGGATGCCCTGCTGATTTCGAGGCGCGACGGCGGCGGCGAGTGGCTCGACACGCCGCGGTTGGAGTCGGTGGAATACCAAAATCCCGCCGACTGGCGGCAACCGCAGCCGCCTCCGCATGGAAGAGACCTCCGAATGAAATGAGAACGAATCGTTGTATTCGAAGCGGCGACCTGACCCTGTGGGTTCGGAGATGCGACAGGGTCGGGTTGATCTTCCTCCTTTCGGCTGGATTGGTCCTGGCCGGGTCGAAATTCTTGCAGGCCGAGGAACCCACTGCCTATCGATGCTTCCGCGCGGAATCTCCGGTGCGTCTCGATGGAAAGGCTGACGAGCCGGACTGGCGGCACGCCCTGGAGATTCCGAATTTCCTGCTGCCGTGGGAGACTCCGCCCCGGAAGGCGGCGACCCGCACCATGGCAAAGTTGATGTGGGACACGGATTACCTCTATTACTATGCAGAAATGGAGGACGGCGACCTGCGGGCCGAGAAGAGGGAGCGCGACGGGGAACTCTGGCTCGACGACGTGTTCGAATTGTTCTTCAAGCCGTCCGCCGGGAAGGAGGACTACTACGAATTCCAGGTCAATCCCTTGGGTAGTCTACTGGACATCCACTATCCGAAGCGGGAGGAACAGGGCTACTCCAAGAATCGAAACCAGGGGACCTTCGGTCACGCGGCCAAAGTGATCGTCCAGGGCACTCCCGGCGATTCCTCCGACCGGGACTTGGGCTGGCGGGTGGAGGGCCGGATTCCGTGGACGGATTTTGCGCCGACGGGCGGCTCGCCGGCGGTGGGGGACGAGTGGCGGTTTACCCTGTGTCGCTACGACTACGACCCGCGGTTTGAAAACAAGCAGCAGGCGGAGTTGTCCGTTTCCGCGCCTTCGATGATCGACAATTTCCATGCCCATGAGCGTTACGCGCCGATCCGGTTCGAAGGCGCGCCCGATCCGCGCGGCGAATTGCCGGACTCGCTCCGAAAAGTTCGCGGCGCATCGACGGGATTGATCGGGACACCGGAACCTCCGCTTCCTTACCGGGCCGAGCGGGCCTATCCGGCGCTGTCGATTCATCATTTGATCACCTTCAAGTTCGAGCCCGAGACCGGCGAGATGCTTTTCGTCGATCAGCCCGCGGGATCGAAGGGATCGAGACTGATGCGGCTGAAGGACCGAAATTCGTCCGATCCGACGGTGGTCCTCGATGAGCCGGACGATACGTTTTATAGCTTGGCGTTTCATCCCCGATTCCGGGAGAACGGCGAATTCTTCCTGTCGCTGTTCGGTCCGGCGTCGGCGGAGCGCGATCGGCGCCGAGTGGTGGTCCGGCGGTACGTGATGCGACGGGATGGCTCGGGCACTGTCGAGTCCAAAGAGGGCGAACCGGTCATCGAGTGGGACACGTGGGGCCACACCGGAGGCGCCATGGCGTTTGACGACGAGGGGATGTTCTACGTTTCCACAGGCGACGGGACAGGTGATTCGGACACCCGTCTGACGGGACAGGACCTCTCGGTGCTTCAGGCCAAGATTCTCAGGATCGACGTTGACCATCGCTCGGAGGGGCGTGGCTATTCGATTCCGTCGGGCAATCCCTTCGAAGGAGATGCCGGCGTGCGACCCGAGACATATGCCTATGGACTCCGGAATCCCTGGAGAATGGCGTGGGATAAAACGCTGAAGCGGCTCTGGGTGGGGAACAATGGCCAGGATCGGCTGGAGCAGGTTTACCTGATCGAGCGGGGGGCGAATTACGGCTGGAGCGTTTACGAGGGCAGCGGGGTTTTCTATGCCGAGCGTCCTCGCGGACCGCATCCGATCTCGAAGCCGACACTGGAGCACGATCACGGGGAGTCCCGTTCGCTGACCGGCGGAATGGTCTATGAAGGGAAAGCCCTGCCCGACCTCGCGGGGGCTTATGTCTATGGGGATCACTCGACGGGGAAGATCTGGGCGGCCCGGCACGATGGAACGAAGGTCACTTGGTCTGCCGAGATCGCGGACACGACTCTGGCCATCACGGATTTCGGCGCCGATCCCGGGACGGGCGATTTGCTGGTCGCCCACTACGGATCGGGCGGAGATGGAGGCGGCCTTTACCGGCTGGCGCCGAACGAAAGCAACGCCGAGTCTCCGTCATTTCCCAAAAAACTGAGCCAGACCGGGTTGTTCCGGAGCGTGCCGGATCACGAGGCGAGGGAGGAGTGGCTGCCCTACGAAGTGATCGTTCCCCAGTGGGCCGATGGAGCGGAATCCGAGCGATACATCGCCCTTTCCGAAACGGGAGGGCCAATTTCGTTTACTCCTCAGCGGGGGTGGAGCCTGCCGGATGGAACCAGTGTGTTTCAGACGCTGAGCCGCGACGGCAGGCGCCTGGAAACGCGTGTGATGCTGAAGCAGTCCGGCGAATGGGCGGCCTACAGCTACGCGTGGAACGACGAGCAGACGGACGCGGATCTGGTGCCGGCGGCGGGGGCGGAGATCGCGCTTGGGGGAGAATCGAAGTGGAAGATTCCCAGCCGGGCGGATTGCTTGAACTGTCACAGCCGGGCGGCCAACTTTCTGCTTGGGATCCAGGCGCCGCAATTGAATCGCGATCGCGACTACGGGGGCGGTTTCGTGCGCAACCAGTTGGCGGTGATGGATGACCTGGGGTGGTTCCTTCGTCCAGAAGCGCCAAAGCGAACCTCGACGAAGCGAGAGCCGCCGGACAACTATGAGCGGCTCGCCGATCCTTTCGACGAGGGCAATCCGGATATCGCCACACGGGCGAGGTCGTATTTGCATGGTCGCTGCAGCCACTGTCATGTTGAGGCGGGCGGCGGGAACTCCACCATGGACCTGCGGTTTTTCGTCAAGGAACCAGAGAAGGTCGGCGTGGTGGGACTCGAGCCAAAACACGGCACCCAGGGTCTCGAAGACGCGGAAATCAGAATCGTTTCACCGGGTGACCCAGTGAAGTCGGTCCTGTTTCACCGGATCTCCAAGTCCGGTCCCGGAGCGATGCCTCCGCTTGGAGCGGAGACTCCCGACCCGAGGGGCGTCAGCCTGCTGATGCGCTGGATTCTGGATATGCGGTCGCGCTAGCCCTCGACCGGTGGGAGATGCCCGCGGTGACCGGCGGCGGTCGACGGGAGAAATGAATCTTTCATCGAAGCGGGACGCTCCGTTTGGCCGGCGCAGAGAGAATTTCGCCTTCGGAAGGGCGAGGACCGAACAGGGTCAGGTCGGGGACTCAACCCTGTTCAGTCCGCGAAAATGCTTGAAGGAGTCGAAAAATGACGGAAATTTAAAATATTTGGAAAAATTAAGGATTTTTGGCGACAAGTTTTTAAACCCCCTCCCTCGTTGGTCATGTTTCCGATTCCCTGCGATTTTCACCTTCCCCTGGCGGCGAGCGGCTTCGAGTTCGCGCTTCAGCAGCCACTGTTCCCGGGCAAGCTGATCCTCTGGTTGCTCTTCATGTTGTCGCTGCTGACGTGGTCGATCATCGTGTCGAAGGCGATCACGCTCTGGCGGATGCGCCGTTCGGACGCGGAGTTCACTCGCCATTTTCGCGAGTCCCGCCAGCCGCTGGAGCTTTTCGAGCGCGACTACGAGGACGACTTGTCGATGCGCTGGGTCGTTTACCAGCACGGGGCGAAGGAGGCGGCTTACCAGATGCTGGGATCGCCGGTGCGCGACGAGACGTTTTCCGCGCGGCTGAAGGGATCGGACCGGCTGAGGCGCGGGCAGTTGGAATCCGTCCGGGAAGCCTTCGGCCGCGGAAAGGAGGCGGCGCTGGCGAAGATGCGGGACGGGCTGCCGATCCTCAGCGCGACGGCGAGCGGCGCTCCCTTCGTGGGGCTGCTCGGGATGGGGTGGATTCTGATGAAAACCTTCAACGGGGCGCCGCAGAACGCCCAGCTTGGGGCGCTGTCGCCGGGCATTTCCGGAGCGCTCGCGGTGCTGGTGGTCGCGCTGCTGGTGACGACACCCGCGCTGTTCGGCCACATCGTTGTCGCCGCGATCGGCCGGGAGCGGATGCGGTTGCTGGAGGAATTTCGCGCCGACATGTTCCGCCTCTTCGAGCGCCGGTACGGACGAAGGGATGCGGACGCCGCCGAGGAATCCGCGGTGACGGTGGAAAAGCCGGCGACGGAAAGGCCCTTCGAGGACGAGGGCGAGTTTGACGATCCGGGGCTCGAGACCGCCGTGGAGGACGAGGAAGAATGGGACACGCCCGATGTCGAGGCGGCTTCCGCGCCGCCAATGTCGGCAAAGGCCGCCGCCGCCTTGGCCGTGTCGTCCGCGGTCGTGGAGGATCGGATACCCGAAGCTCCGCCCCGGCAGCAGGATCTCTTCGCGGACATCCGGAAATCCCTGGCGTCCGAGGCGCCCAAGCTGCCGGTGTCCTTCGCGGAAACGGAGGAAGCGTTCGCCGATTCCGAGGAAGAGGAGGCATTCGCGGAAGCGGAAGACGACGATGACGACTTCGAATCGCCCTTCATCCTCGCGGAAGACGATCTCGATGATGACGAAACCGACGCGGAGATTTCCCGCGTCGGATCCATCGAGACTCCGGCATTTGCCGATGAGGATGAAGACGAGGATTTCGAAGCGGAGGCGCGGGAGGCCTTCGTCATCACCGAGCTTCCCAACCCGGTCGCCGACGCGGCGGCGGCCGAGGCACGGACCGGCCTGGAAGCCGGAGACATCGGGGACGAGGAGGCGGAAACGGAGGAAGGCTATTACCGGACGCCTTTCAGCGAGCCGCGGATCAATCCGATCGCTTTGCAGACGGCGCGACTGATGGCCGCCGCCAGCCATTGAAGTTTGCCTGGCGCGCCCGTTTTTTTGATTTTTCAAGGTCCCGGCCATGTCCCGTCTTCCCGAGTCCGATTCGAGCCCGTCCGGCGGATGGTTTCGCGATTGGCTGCCGCCTTTCAACACGAACACGCAGTTTTTCGTCGTGTTTCTGGTGGTTCTGATGGTGCATCTCGTTCTCGCCAGCGCCCTGATGCGCGAGGCCCGGCGGGAGGACGAGCGCAACCGCGCGCGCCGCCCCTACGTGGTGTCGAATCCGGAGCCCGCTCCGCCCACGCAAGACCGGGAAACGCCCTACGAACCGCCCCCGGCCCCGGCTATTCAGGATCCGCGTCCTCCCCGCCCCGTTCTCGCCCGACCGATGGCCGGCACCCTCGGCGTCGAACCGGCCGAGCCCCGGGCCTCCTCGGCCATGGGGCCGCCGCCTCTCGAAACCCTGCCCGAATCCCCCGCCGCGGACGGTTTGCCCGCCGGAATGGGGCGCCTGCGATCCGTGCGTCCGCTCTCGGATTGAAAGATCGAATCTCGCCGCGCCCGAGGTCACGGCCGGGGCGCGGCGGGGTGTACGCGCGAGCCGCCTTTTCCAATCATCATGTCAGCACGCTCCTTCCCCGGCATTTTCGTTCTCGCGGCGGTATGGATGATGGGGCTTCCATCGGGAAAAACGCTCGCCCAGGGGCCGCCGCCCATCGCTCTGAAAAAAATCGACGGCCCGAACGGCGCCGGGGCGACCGAAGCCCTGCGCCGCGCGCTGGAGCGGCAGCACCAGTTCCGCTTGGTCCCGACACCGGGCGGCGTGCCGGAGGCCCGGGCGACGGCGGGCGCGGGATTTCTCGAGGGCACCCTGCTGGGGGGTGACGGGCGGGTGTTGTTCCGCCAGAAATACCAGCGCGGCAACCCGGTCCAGAACGTCCGGCAGTTTGCCGACGATATGGTGCTGACGCTGACGAAGCGACCCGGCATCGCCACCAGCCAGATCGCCTTTTCGCTGAATCGCGGCGGCCAGCCGCAAGTGTATCTTTGCGATTTCGACGGCGGCAACGTGCGCCAGATCACCTCGAAGGGCGCCAACACCGCCCCGGCCATCGCCCCGGACGGCACGCGGCTGGCCTACGTGACGCTGCGCGACGCCGACCGCGGCGAAATCGTCGTCATCGACCTGACCAACGAAAAGATCCAGAAAATCGGAGGCGGTTCCTTTTACCGGCCCGAGCTGTGTTTTTCGCCGGACGGCAAGACCCTCGCCGCCACGCTCGGCGCCGAGGGCTCCGGGGGGAACACGGACCTCTTCCTCGTGAAGTTCAAGGGCGGCAAGCCCAAGGCGCTGTTGCAAACACCCGCGCCCGAGCACGCGCCCGCGTGGTCGCCCGACGGCCGGGAGATCCTTTTTGCCGCGGCGGCGACCCCGGGGCCATCGGTGCTCTACCGGCTGCCGGTCAAAAAGAAGGCGCCGCAGGTCGTGCAGACCGGATTTCCCGACGGGGCGGACCCGAGCTGGTCGCCGGATGGCGGGCGCATCGCCTTCGTGTCGAGCCGCACCGTCTGCGTCCATGAATTCGCGACCCGGCAGACCCGCCGGATCGGGAACGGCGCCAGCCCGGCTTGGGGCGCGGACTCGCGGCACCTCGTTTTCACGGACGGCTACTCGCTGATCGTGGTCGACACGGCGACGGGTAAAAAGGAGACGATCCTCGGCGGCGGCGGCTCGATTTCCCACATCAGTTGGACCCGCTGAGAATTCGAAGCTGACAAGGCCTCCGCGACCTGCTAATCGATTGGGCATGAAGATTCAACCCGGAGGCTCCCAGGGGGGCGAAGTGAAGTTTCTCGTCGGCGCGCTGATGACGCTGGCCGGCCTGTGGTTCTTCTTCGACTCGGTCCATTTCACCACCGCCCGGATGGGGCTGGTGTCGGGGGCGATCCACGGCGTCCGCGGTCATCACGGCGGCGGCGGGGGAGACGGGGCCGGCGGCGGATTCGCCCAGACGACTTCGATGGGCATCGTGCTGGTGCCGCTGTTCATCGGGGTGATCGCCCTGTTTTTCGACGTGCGGCGCACGTGGGCCTGGGTCGTGACCTGGATCGGTGTCGCGATCCTGGTGATCGAGATCGTGAGCCGGTTCCGGCCGCAGTTTCAGGTGAAGGGCAGCCACGCCATCCTGCTGCTGGTGATGATCGCCGGCGGCATCGGAATGATGCTGCGCGCCTACGTCGACGACCGAAACGCGAACCGCGCCGGAAAGCGGCGCTGACTCGGGGCGAGCCTTTGCGTCCGGCGCGGAATGCGGTTACATTCCCGACCATTCCCCGCTGTCGATGGACCCCGCCTTCAACTGGCAATCGCCGGCGCGCCAGGCGCCGAGTTTCAAGATCGAGACCACCCGCAACCTCGGCTGGTGGGTGCTGCTGGCGCTGCTTTTCTCGGTCATCGTCCACGTCTGTCTCTATGTCGCCCTCGGCGAGCTGGAGTGGTTCAAGGGCGGCCCGGCCGAGGCCGACGACATCGTCTGGAAAAACCACGGCGACCAGCTCGTGGTCGACAAGGACAAGCTGCAGGAACTCCTGCCAGAGCCCGATCTCCCGAAGCCCGAGCCCATCGAGCCCGAAAAGCTCAGCGATCTCCCCATGGTGGACAAATCGCTCGACGAATTCGACCTCATGGAACGGATGAAGGACAAGGAGGTCAAGCTGACGCCCGAAGTGGACAGCGCCAAGATTTTCTCCAACGAAAAAGTCGCCATCGCCCGCCCCAACACCCCCGCCGTCGTCGCCGAGGCGATGCAAATCAACGCGTCCGAGCTGTTGGGGAAGGATCTGAAGGAGATGCGCGAGAAATTGCTCGAATCCTCCGCCGTCTCCGCCGACCAGCCCATCATGGCTCTCGACGCCGACGAAGTCACCAAGGGCCTGGACACGGACAAGTTTTTCAAGGACGCCGCCGCCAAGGCCTTCGGCAACGACGCCGGGAAATTCATGGAGGGCTACAACACCCTCGACGGCCTCATCGGCGCCACCGGAGGCAACCTGCCGCCCGGCGAGGAAAAAATCCTCATGCCGACCGACATTCTCTTCGAATACAACGAATGGGAACTGAAGGAGGCCGCCCGCCTGAGCATGATGAAGCTCGCCTTCATCGTGCAGACCAACGAAAAGGCGCAGTTCGTCATCGAAGGCCACACCGACACCTTCGGCACCGACGAGTACAACATGGACCTCAGCAAAAAGCGCGCCGGCGCCGTCCGCGACTGGCTGATGGAACGCCTGCAGATCGGCGCCAAGAATATCAAGGCCGTCGGGTACGGGCGCGGCCGGCCCATCGTCAATCCCAACGGCAGCATCGAAGAACAGTCGCTCAACCGGCGCGTCGAGATCGTCATCCGCAACTGACCGCCGATCCCGACCCGTCGCCAAACAGGGTTGACTCGACGACCCAACCCTGTCCAGTTCCCGGGTCGCGAGCCACCGTCCCCGGGGTGGTGGCCTTTAAGAAAATTCCGGCGCCGATTTTTCCTTCGAATGAATTCAGGCTCCTCCCCGTCCAAGCCTGCATCGACCTCCCGGGAGGATGTCGGTGAAAACGCGGACCTCACGGACGAAGCGTTGGTGGAAAAGGCCCGCCACGGCGACCTCTCCGCCTTCGACGCGCTCGTGGTCCGGCATCGGGAAAAACTTTTCGCAATGATTCGAGGCATGGTCAACAGCGAGGCAGACGCCTGGGACCTTTCCCAGGACGCCTTCGTCAAGGCGTGGAGCGCGCTGCCCGGCTTCAAGGGCGACAGCGGCTTCTACACCTGGCTCTATCGCATCGCCCGGAACGTCGTGTACGACTGGCTCCGCAAACTCCGCAACCGCGCGACCATCCTCCAGTTCGAAACGACCGCCGGCGAGGCGCCCGAAGTTTTTGCGGCCGAGGACGCCCCAACCGTGCCGAAAGCGGAGGAATCTCCCGATCGGGCCTTGGAAAGAGCCGATTTGCGGCGAATACTGAATGAAGCGCTGGCGAAACTCTCCGACGAACACCGGGAAGTCATCTGGCTGAGGGAAATCGAGGGCCTCAGTTATCCCGAGATCGCGGAGCGCGCCGGATGCTCTCAGGGAACGGTGATGTCCCGCCTGTTTTACGCCCGAAAAAAGCTTCAGGAATTGCTCCGGTTTTCGAAGTTCTGACCGACCCCTTCACGCACCTCTTTCAACGCCCCTTTCCGCATCCATCCATCATGAGAACGTCCGATGAAGAACGCCTGACCCGCTGGTTCGACGGGGAACTGGAGGACGACGCGGTCGCCGACCTCCTGGCCCGCGATCCCGGATTGACCGAGGAAAAGGCCAACGCCGTCCGCATTCAGGGACTGTTGCGCGAGGCCCTCCACGCCGAGGAAAAAGTGCCGCACGCGGATTTTTTCAACGCCGAAGTCCTGCGCCGCGTCGAGGCCGAGTCGGACGCGGAGGCCGGACTGGTGCGATGGAGCGACGAGGCGGAGGTTTTCCCCCGGTTCACGCGTTTCCGCGTCGCGTCGGCGCTTGGCTTCGCCGCCGCGCTGGTGGCGATGGTCGCGCACACCCTGTCCCGTCCCCCCGCCGACCGGTCCGAGGTCGTCAACGCCTTCACCCCGGATCCCGAAGTCTCCGCCACCGCCGAATATCATCGCTCCGCCGAGGCCACCGTCATCCGCCTCACCGGCCTGCCCGAAGTGCCGGCCGGCGACGGCCTCCACGGGATGGAAATGGCGCCCGGACGCGTCGTGTTTTCCCTGCACCCGATGCACGCGAGCCACACCGTCCACGCGCTCGCCGACGATCCGGCGAGCCTGCCCGGTTATCTGATGGTGGATTTCTGAGCGGCGGCCGACCGACCCCTCCGCCGTCCGTTTCTTGAAAAAACCGCGCATGAACCCGCCGTCGCGCCTCCTCATCGGCCTCGCCGCGGCGGCTCTGCTCGCCGGGAACCCCGCCACGGGACAGGAAAAAAAGGAAACCGCCCCCAAACCGCCTCACCCCCATCCCGGCTGCCACATCTGGGCCGGTCTCTACGCCGGGATTCCCGAGGGGGCCGCCGCCGGCTCCGCGGGGGAGGCGAAAAAACCCGCCGACGCCGAACGCCACGAACGCCTGCTCAAAAAACTCGCCAAGGCCTTCGCCCGGTCCCGCTTTTCGCTGATCGGCGAGACCGCCCAGTCCGTTCAGGACGAGTACGAGACCTGGGTGGTGCCGTCCGAGGAGTTTTTTCTGAAAATCGACTGCCAGGGACCCGTGCCGGGCGACGAGGAAAAGGGTGTCCTGCTGCACCTGCAACTCTGGCAAAAGGAACACGTGATCCTGAAGACCGACGCCATCCTGCGCCGCAAGCCGCTCTTCATCGCCGGCCCGAAATGGCGCGACGGAAATCTCATCCTCGTCATCGAAAGCGGGGAGCCCGCGCCCTGACCGCGGTCTTCAGCCCTTCCGCTGCCACAGCGCGCGGAAGGCCTCGCCGGCGCCGCCCGGCTCCCGCAAAAAAGCCTCGGCCCGGTCTCTCGGCGGCCCCGGGTCGCCCAGCATCCGGGCGAGGAAGTCGTTCTGGGACTCGCAGGCGACCGTTCCGAACCCCGCCGCCTCGCCCCACGCGCGCAAGTCGTCGAAGCACACATCCGCCGTCAGATCCTGCCGCCCGAACATCCGATAGATTCCCGGTCCCGTCAGCCGCTGATTCCGAAAGTAAGCCCGCAACGAGCCGCCGGGCCGTTTTCGGTAAATGTCGGCCGGCGAACCGCCGTAGTCGATCGTCAGCAGGCTTCCCGCGCGCAACCCCGCCGAGAGCCGGTCGAGCCACGCGCGGTAGGACGCGTGCAGCTCGACACGCTGACCGTCCGGCCACGGTGCCCCCGGCCGCAGGGCCGCGAAATCCCCCGGCTCCAGGCGCGGGCGAGATTCGGAGAGCGGCGCGAAACATTCCGAAAGCCCCGTCGCCGGCTCGAAGCGCGCGTGAATTTCCTCCCAACGCCCCGTGGCGGCGTTCCACCGCAGCGCGACGACCGGAAAGGCGTCCACCAACTCGTGCGACCAGACCAGGGCCTCGCCGCCCGCGGCGGCGAGCGCGTCCTCAATCCGGTCGTGCCAGTGCAGGCGCCGAAAACCGAAACGCCGCAACCGGTCCTGCTGGCGTTTTCGCAGGCGGGGCGAGATCTCGACCAGATGAACCGCGAAACCCCGCCGCCGCCACCAGCCGAGCCCGTCGAGCAGGCCCTCCATCAGCGTGCCCTCGCCGGGACCGGCCTCGATCAGCGCCGGGCGCGCCGGCAGACGGGTCGCCTCGGCTATCACCCAGCGAGCCAGCGCGCGGGCGAGAATTTTCGACAGACCCGGCGTCGTCGAAAAGTCGCCGCGCGTCCCCGGAGCCCCGCCAATCCCGCCGACGTTGGCCGTGTAGTAGCCGAAATCGGGATCGAAAAGCGCCGCTTCCATGAAGCGCTCGAAGGGCAACGGACGGCCCCCGGCTTCGCCGAAAAGCCGGGTCAGAAACGCGCGCGGATTGCCGGATTCGTTCTCCATGCCACGATCATCGCCCCGTCGGGGGCCGTTTGCGAGGCCGACCCGACAGGGTTGACTCATCGACCTAACCCTGTTGAGTCGTCGTCCCTCGCGCAGCGGAATCCCTGGTGACAGGTTGTCGAGTCCGGCGTGTTCGAGGTCCGGGCCGCGACCCGGTAGCGGTTGCAGTACGATTTGTGGCAAAGGAACGACCCGCCCCGAATCACGCGCGCCGTGCCGTCCTCGGGGCCGCGCGGATCGGTCCGCCCCGCCGTCAGATGCCAGTCGCGGCTGAACCAGTCCGCGCACCATTCCCACACGTTGCCCGCGACATTGTAGAGCCCGAAGCCGTTCGCGCGAAAACTCCGAGCCGGCGCCGTGCCGGCATAGCCATCCTCGGCGGTGTCGAGATCGGGAAAGCGGCCTTGCCAGATGTTGCAGAAATGCCTGCCGCCCGGGGTCAACTCGTCGCCCCAGGCGTATTTCGCGCCCTCCAGACCGCCGCGGGCGGCGCATTCCCACTCGGCTTCGGTCGGCAGACGCTTTCCCGCCCAGGCGGCGCAGGCGGCGGCGTCCGCCCACGACACATGGACGACGGGATGATCCATTTTCTTGCGAATGTTTGTGCCCGGACCTCCCGGTTTGCGCCAATCGGCCTTCTCGACGCGCGCCCACCAGTCGAGGCCCAGCACCGTGGCAAACCGGGCCGTCTTGCGGCGGGCCTTGGGGATCTGGTTGAAAAAAACGAAGGACCACCCGAAACGCTCCGCCTCGGTCACGTAACCGGTGTCCTCGACAAATTCGGCGAACTGGGCGTTGGTCACGCAGGTCCGGTCCATCCAGTAGGGCGACAGTGTCACCTCGCGCGCGGGTCCCTCGCCGTCGGCGACCCAGCAGTCCGGTCCCTCGTCGCCCATCCGAAAGGCGCCGCCCGCGATCCGCGTCATGCCCTCGGCCGATCCGGCGCGGGGCGAGCGTTTTTCCGTCGGAAACGCCGGCGACGGCATGGCGTCGACCGCGCGCTCCGCCGGCGGGGAGCAGCAGGCCTTCTTCCCTTCGGCGCCGTTTCGGTCGGTCATTGCAGTTCGACGCGCGTCTCGGCCACCGCGCTGTCGCCCTCGAGATAGACGCTTCCCAGTTTCTTGAGCACGGGCAGAAAATCCTCGTTCTTCAGGTCGAGCCGGAAGAACTCCAGCGCGGCGTAGCTTTCCACGAAAGCCCGCGGCACCTCGCGGTCCGGGACGCGGATGTCGGCGACCCGAAACAGCACCGTGCCGCCCTTGAGTTCCGGTTTCAGGACAAAGGTGCCGTTGAGATAACGCCGTCCGCCGCCGAAAAAGCCCTTCCGCATCGGCTGTGACATTTCGGCTTCGATGCCTTCCGCGCCGATTTTCCGGATGAAGGTCTGGCCCCGGAAATCCTTCAGCAGCTCGCGGGTGGCGATAAGGGTGTTGAGATCGTCGGCGGAGAAAAGGACGCGGTCCGACTCATTCGTCAGCGCGGCGCGGACGAGGTCGCCGAGTTTCTGATTGGCCTTTTCGGTCTGCTCGGCGGAGGGGGCGAAGGTTTCGATCTTCGCCGGCTGATCCTCGGTGAAACCGCCGAGGCGCCGGTTCTGCACATTGGCGACGATGGTGTAGAGAATCGCCAGGCCGCCGAAGACGGTCAGAATGGTCGCGAGAATGACGCAGCCGGGCGCGGGCGACGAACCCGGGCCGATGGTGGGATTGTCGGTGGAGGGCATGATGATCGGAAGGCTTCTTGTTACGCGCTTTTTGACGGGTTTAACAGGATTTACGGGACCGAGGGTCGGGATTTTTCGTCGATTCGCCGTGGTTCAGGGCAATGCCGGCATTTTGCGGCGGGGAAAAAGACGCGTTACATTCCGCGAATGTCCGGAAAAAAACGCATCCTCGCCGCGATGTCGGGCGGCGTCGACAGCAGCGTCGCGGCGGCCCTGCTGCTCGAGCAGGGGCACGAGGTCGTCGGCGCCTACATGAAAAACTGGACCAACGAAGAGGGGCTCCCCGGCGATTGCCCCTGGGAACAGGACATCCGCGACGCGCGCGCCGTCTGCGACAGCCTCGGCATCGAGTTCCGCATTCTCAGCCTGATGGACGAATACCGCGACCGGGTCGTCGAGTATCTGCTGTCGGGCTATCGCGAGGGCGTGACGCCGAATCCCGACGTGATGTGCAACCGCGAGATGAAGTTCGGCGTGTTTCGCCATTTCGCGGAGGCGCAGGGCTTTGACGCCATCGCCACCGGGCACTACGCCCGCGTCCGGCATCGCGACGACGACGGCTCGGCCGACATTCTGCGCGGGCTTGATCCGAACAAGGATCAGACCTATTTCCTCGCGCTGCTGGAGCAGCCGCAGATCCGGCCGGCGCTGTTTCCCATCGGTCATCTGCCGAAGCCGGAGGTGCGGGAGCTGGCGAGGAAGTTCGGCATCCCCGTGGCGCGCAAGAAGGACAGCCAGGGCATCTGCTTCATCGGAGACATTCGTATGGCCGATTTCCTCGCCCATTACATCCCCGAGGAGCCCGGCCCCATCGTCGCCTGGGACGGCCGAGTGCTGGGCGAGCATCGCGGCCTGCATTTCCACACGCTCGGTCAGCGAAAGGGACTGCGGGTCGCCTCCGACGTGTACGGAAAGGCTTATGTCGTGGTGGAAAAACGGCCCGCCACCAACGAACTCGTCGTCGCGCTGGAAAGCCCGGACGCCCCGCGGCTCTTCGCGTCGGAGTGCGTCGTCGGATCGGTCAGCGTCACGAACCGGCCGCTGGAGGCGATCGGGGAACCGAGCGCCCAGCCGCGCTACCGTTGCCCGGCGGCGCGGATTTCGATCGAACAGGGTCTGGTCGGCGACTCAACCCTGTTGGTTCGGTTTGCCGAACCGCAGCGGGCGCTGACCCCGGGCCAGATCTGCGCCTTTTACGAGGGCGAAACGCTGGTGGGCGGCGGGGTTTTCCAGGAAATTCACTACCCCGCCACCGCCGCCGCCGGGGCTCGATAAAGCCATTGCCGGCGGGGCTCGAATCTTGAACAATAGCCCCGGTGAGCGGTCCAATCGCTCAACCCGACCGAGCCGCGAATGCCGCGTCCCCCCGAAAACGCGATCCACTCCCCGATGTCCGAACCGCCGCCGCATCGTCCTCCGCGCCGGAAGCTTTCCGAGCGTTTGCGCTCGTTCACGCGCCGCAACGGCGTGGAGACGGAGGGCTTCCGCGTTGGCCTGAAACCGGAAAAGGGCTGGGCGAAGCGGAACTACGAGTTTTTCAGCCGCAGCCTGATTCCCACCATGCTGCGAAAACGGCAGGCCGCGCATTTCGAGGACGCGCCGGAGTTCGGCGACGTCCATTTCAACGAGTTCGAAATCGTCTGGATCGGCCACGCCTCTTTCCTCGTCAGGTCGCCGGGGCACAACATCCTGATTGACCCCAACTGGGCGCTCTGGATGGGGCCGGTGAAGCGGATGCGGGAGCCCGGCCTGAAAGTCGAGCAGCTTCCCGAGATCGACCTGATTCTGATCTCGCACGCGCATTTCGACCACCTGCACCGGCCCAGCCTGAAACGTGTCGCCCGCGGCCAGACCGTCCTCGTGCCGAAAGGCGTCTCCGGCGTGCTGAAGGGGTTGGACTTCGGCGAGGTCCACGAGCTGGACGTGTGGGATCACCACCGGCACGGCGACATCGAGGTCGTCTTCACGCCGTCCTATCACTGGGGCGCGCGCTTCATCGCCGACACGCACCGCGGTTTCGGCGGCTTCATTTTGCGCAACGACCACACCAGCCTCTACCACTGCGGCGACAGCGCGTATTTCGAGGGTTTCACCGACATCGGGCAGCGCTACCGCATCGACACCGCCATCCTGCCGATCGGCGCCTACGACTGCCCGAGCGGCCGCGAGGTTCACATGAATCCGGAGGAGGCGCTCCGGGCCTTCGAGGACCTCGGCGCGGCGCGCATGATCCCCATGCATCACGAGACCTTTCCGCTCGGGATCGGCAAGCCCTGCGAGCCGCTTCGCCGCCTCACCGCCGCCGCGGAGTCGAAAAACCTCGCCGAACGCGTCCTGTCTCCGCGCGAGGGGGAAAAGGTCACTCTCCGGAAGCCGTGAAAGCCGCAGCGACGGCGCCCATCGCCCGGTCCTCGACCTCGGGGGTGAAGGAGCGCAGGTGCCCGTAGTAGAACATCGAGTTGCCCGGTTCATAACCGCCCGCCTCGACTTGGCGCCGCGAGACGATGTAGCAGGGGATCGCGTTCGCGTAGGCCGTCACCCAGGTTCGCGGGTAGTCGCCGAATTTCTCCCGGATCAGGTCCGCGTAGTCGACGGTGACTTCCCCGTCGAGAAAGAGCATCGAGCATTGGTCGCCGAAATGCCATGCCGTCGCTCCGAAAGGGATGGACTCCTCCGCCGCGTCGCCGCGGTCGAGCCGTTCGAGCAGGGCCAAGGCGAGAAAACCGCGCGCCACGGCGCCGCGCGAGCCGCTCGCCAGGTCCCCTGCCCACTTCTCCAGCGTGGCGCGGTCCGGCACCGGCTCGAGGGGCAGGCGGGTCTCGGCGCGATGGGCCTTTGTCACGGCCGAGCGCAGCGGTTTGCCGGCGTCCTTGGCCAGGAGGGCGTCGACTTCGTCGGCGAGAGCCTCGGCATGGGCCCGCGCGACGGCGAGCCCGCCGCAGGGCGTCGGCCGTTGATCGCCGCCGCAGCCGATCGTGCAAAGGGCCACCGCCTCCGGGTGCCGCGCCTCGACCGCCTCCGTCGCGAGGCCGGCGAAATCGCCGTGGACGCGGTTTTTGAACCCCGAGATCTCGCGACCGGTGATCGCGACATTGTGACAGGCCACCGTGAAGAGAATGGCCGTCACCTTTTCCGGCTCCGACACGGAACTCGCCACCAGAACGGGTAGCCGCCGGTCCACGGGCGCGTCGGGATTCCAGGTGAACATCAGCGCGTCGTCCACCGTGAGTCGGCCGGTTTCCGTGAGCCGCCGGTTGGCCGTGAAATCCGCCCGACCCTCGGCGAGCCGGACTTCGCAGGGTTCGCGGGCGTCGAGGGCGCGTTCGGCCGCCGCGACGATGCCGTCCTCGAGCGCGCGGGTGTAGGCGTCGGCATGTTCTTGCTGTTCCGGCGGCAGCGGGCCGCGCCAGATGGTGGGCAGCAGACCGGTCAGGTGCGGCGCCCAGTGGGTGTGGGTGGCGCAGAGCGAAAAGCGTTCGCGCTCGAGCCCGCGCGACGTTTTCAGCCGGGCGGCCGCCCTCTCCGCCAGTGCCGCCGGCACGCCGATGCCGTCGAAGCTCACCAGCACCACCGCCGCGTCATCGTCGCCGATCGCCAGCGCGCGGGCGAAGAGACGCTGCGCCACGCTGGCGGATTCGTCGTCGCCCAGCTCATTGATCAGGTGGACCGGTTCGGCGGGGGTGACGTCGATCCTGGCCGCGCCGACGGGGATGGCGGGGCCGTTCGCTCTCGCCGCGCCGAACGGCCCGAGCAACGCGGCGAGACACAGGCTGGCGGTGGCTTTCATCCCGCGACGCTACGCCGAATCGGGTCCGAAGGTCAATCCCGCCAGGCGCGGGCGCGCTTTCGCGGAGGATAAAACGCTCGCCTCGCCGTTCCGATCGGGCAGAATGGCCGCCATGAACGCCCTTTTCCGCCTCTTGGCCGTCGCCGCCTGCATTTTGGTAACCATCGGCTTCGACCGCGCCCGCGCCGCGTCCGACAAGCCAAACTTCATCCTCGTCATGGCCGACGATCAGGGCTGGGGCGACATGGCCTACTACGGCCATCCCGACCTGAAGACCCCGAATTTCGACGCCATGGCGGCGAGCCCGTCGGCGATCCGGTTCGACCGCTTCTACGCCGCGGCGCCGGTCTGCTCGCCCACCCGAGGCAGCGTGATGACCGGGCGTCACCCGAACCGCTTCGGCTGCTTCAAATGGGGAAACACCCTGCGGCCGCAGGAAATCACGATCGCCGAGGCGCTGAAGACCGCCGGCTACACCACGGGCCACTTCGGCAAGTGGCACCTCGGCTCGGTCCAGAAAACCTCCCCCGTCAACCCCGGCGCGAGCGGCTTCGACCGCTGGGTGTCGGCGCCGAATTTCTTCGACAACGACCCCATCCTCAGCGAGGCGGGGGTGGCGAAACAGTTCGCCGGGGAAAGTTCCTTCGTTACCGTGGACGCCGCGCTCGACTTCGTCCGCGACTGCGCGAAGGCCGGCAAGCCCTTCCTCGCCGTCGTCTGGTTCGGGTCCCCGCACGGCCCGCACGCCGCGACCGAGGAGTTCGCGAAACTTTACGCCGACAAGCCGAAGGCCGACATGAATTACCTCGGCGAAGTCACCGGCATGGACGCCGCCTTCGGCAAGCTCCGCGACGCCCTCGGCGAGCTGAACATTCGCGACAACACCCTGCTCTGGTACAACAGCGACAACGGCGCCCTGCCCAAAGTCGGTTCCGCCGGCCCCTTCCGCGGCCTCAAGGGCCAGGTTTACGAGGGCGGCCTCCTCGTCCCCGCCATCGTCGAGTGGCCCGCCCGGATCGACAAAAATCGCGTCGTCGCCTCCCGCGCCAACACCGAGGACATCTACCCGACCTTGCTGCAAATCGCCGGCGTGACTATGGAAAATCAGCCGCCGCTCGACGGCGTCAGCCTCCTGCCCGTCATCGACGGCAAGACCGACGGACCGCGCGCCAGGCCCATGGGTTTCTGGGACTACGCCTCGCCCGGCTTCGGCACCCCGAGCGCGCAGTGGATGGCCGAGCTGCTCGAAGCCCAGAAAAACGGCGACGAAATCGGCAACCGCGAGCGCCTCTTCAGCGACGCCGCCGAAATCCGGCCCCCGGCCGATCTCGACAAGAGGCCCGGCCACGCCGCGTGGATCGACGGCGACTGGAAACTGCACCGCATCGCCGCCGGCGCCGGCAAAAAGAAAAAGGGCGCGCCCGCCGACGCCGCGGCCCCGCCCGAAAAGGTGACGTGGGAACTCTACAACCTCGCCGAGGATCCCTCGGAGACCAATGACCTCGCCGACGCCGAGCCCGACCGCGTCAAGACGATGCGCGCCGCGCTCGAGGCCTGGATGCGATCGGTCGCCGGCAGCCTGCGCGGCGAGGATTATCGGTAAGCACCCTCCCCGTGAAACGCCTCGCCGCCGTTCTCGCCCTGACCCTGGCCGCGTCGCTCCTCGCCGGCGCCTACGGAGTGCTCCACGACCAGGCGACCTTCACAATTTCGCCCGAGTATTTCACCGCCTTCAAATACCACCAGTTCCGGCTGGCCGATTCGCCTCTGCCGGACCGGGTGAAGGTCGGCGTCATCGGCTTCCTCGCGACCTGGTGGATGGGCGCCTTCATCGCGCCGATTCTCGCCTTGGCGGGCGGTTTTTTCCGCGACGCCGCGACCCTGTGGCGCGAGACGCTCCGGACCATCCTGCTTGTGCTGGCGATCACGCTCGCCTTCGGAGTTTTCGCGGGCGGTTACGGCTGGGTTCGCACCCGGGCCCTCGATCCCGCCGACTACGCCGGCTGGTATTTTCCCGAAAATCTTCGGCGCCCCGCGCGTTTCGCCTGGGTCGGGTGGATTCATAACTTTGGTTACCTCGGCGGTTTCATCGGCGCCGCGTTCGGGGTGGTCCGGCAGGTGGCGCGCGGGTACCGGTCGCGCGGCGCGCTTGCCGGCTGATTTTTTCCGGGAAAAAGGCGGTCGCCGTTCACTCCGTCCCGCGGGACGGATCGACGTCGGTGGCATCGCCCGCGCTGGGTGACTCCTCCGCGAGAACGCGGCTGTCTCCTTCCCATTTGAGCCGTTCCGCGACCCGGTCGGAGAGATCCCTCTCGCCCTCGATCCGGCGGGTGAGGGTGGCGAGTTCCGACGGAGCCGACGACTCGGTTTCGGCGAGGAAATCGACCACCACGAGGCTTTCGCCGCGCCGGAGCCGGGTATGGGTGTCGGCCATCGCGCGAAAGGCCGCGCGCAGCTCCGACCGGATCGCCGCCACCTCGGCTTCCGCGTCCGGCGGCGAATCGAGCAGCGGATCGCGAAGCCGGCGTTCCAGATCGTGCAGGTCCTCGGCCCGCGCCCGGGAAGCCTCCGCCATGGCGCCGACGAGTTCGAGAGTGGATGTCGCTTCGCCGGGGTTCTCCAAGGGCGCCCGCGCAATCACCGCATCGCGCTCGGCGAAGATTTTTCGGAGAAGCGCGGCGTCCCCGTCGAGGCCGTCGCGTTCGAGGGCCGCGACCGCCTCGCCCTCGCGGGCTTCCTGGGCCGCTCCGAGTCCTCGCCGCGAATTTTCGAAACTCCGGCGCACGACCGAAACGAGAGCCAGCACGATGCCTCCAACGGCGAGACCGGCCATGGTGCCCATCCCGATCGCCCCGCCCGTCGTGCTGGGTCCGGAGGCCGCGATGCCAACGCCGGTTCCGGCCGCGGCGCCGATCCAGGCGGCGGGAGAGGTGAAAATCCGCGCCAGCAGCCACCGCGCGAGCTGGCCGCGCCCGTGTTCTTTCCCGTCGTCCATGCGCCCGAATGTAGGCGACGGCCGTTCGCGACGCAATCGCTCCGCCGGGACTCAACAGGGTATGCTCACCGACCTAACCCTGTTGGGTCACCGTGGTTTTTTGAAGCAAAAGCCGCCGCCGCGCGTCCAACTCCATGAAAAGAAACGCAACGAAGTCCGACTGGCTGACTGATTGACGATGCCATCCAACGATCCAACCGAGCTGACGCCTCTCCAACGTATTCGCCTGCATCTTTGCTGCCCTTGGCGTTGCTGGCGTGAGGCGCGCTTTCATCTCCGGGGAATTTTCCGGGAATTGCGGCTTGCCTGAAGCCCGCGCGCCGGCCCGAAGGGCGCCACGCATGCGACCGCGACGCTCCGCAATCCGGGAACGACGACGTAAGATCGCAGGCGACCTTTTTACGGGATGGAACGGATTGTGGGGCGGCCTCAGGCGAGGATTTCCCGGACGACCCGGCCGGCGACGCCGGTGAGGCGCATGTCGAAGCCGGCGACGCGAAAGGTCAGTTCCTCGTGATCGACGCCGAGCAGGTGGAGCAGGGTGGCGTGGAGATCGTGCATGTGGACCTTGCCCTCGACGGCGGCGAAACCGAGTTCGTCGGTGGCGCCGTGGGCGAAGCCGGGTTTCACGCCGCCGCCGGCGAGCCAGACGGTGAAGCCGCGGGGATTGTGGTCGCGGCCGTTCTTGTTCTGGGTGAAAGGGGTGCGGCCGAATTCACCGCCCCACCAGACGAGGGTGTCCTCGAGCAGGCCGCGCTGCTTGAGATCGGCGAGCAGGCCGGCGACGGGGCGGTCGACTTCGTGGGCGAGTTCCTCGTGCTTGGGCATGTTGCTGTGCTGGTCCCAGACGGGGGTGGCGCCGTTGTCGCAGTGGCTGATCTGGATGTAGCGGACGCCGGCCTCGGCGAGCTGGCGGGCGGCGAGGCATTGGCGACCGAAGCTGTCGGTGGGGTTTTTCCCGATGCCATAGAGTTCGCGGGTGGCGGGG
This sequence comes from Akkermansiaceae bacterium, assembly GCA_024233085.1. Taxonomy (GTDB): domain Bacteria; phylum Verrucomicrobiota; class Verrucomicrobiia; order Verrucomicrobiales; family DEV007; genus JAEUHH01. The sequence goes on along the minus strand of JACKQC010000002.1, from coordinate 435,480 downwards.
GATTCGCGCTCCACATCGACGAGGCCGGCGGCGTGGCCCTGCATGCGCCAGGCGAGTTCGAGGGACTCGACGGCGCCCTGGAACTGCGAGTCGGCGACGCCGTCGTGTCCGGCCTGGAGCCGGTCGAGAGCGTCGAGGAATTCGAACTGCCGACTCCGGTTGTCGGCGGGCAGGGGGCTTTCGAGGTTTCGGAGCCGGGGGACGGCGTTGCGGTCACCGGGCTGGCCGAGGACGGTGCCCTGGTGGATGGCGGGCAGGAAGGCGTTGCCGTAGTTGCGCGGGCCGCCCTTGTTGGCGGGGGGATTGACGGTGACGAAGGCGGGCAGGTTTTCGTTTTCGGTGCCGAGGCCGTAGCTGATCCACGCGCCGACGGAGGGACGGACGAGATTGGTGGCTCCGGTGTGAAGAAAGAGAGTGGCGGGGCCGTGGGCGACGCCCTCGGTGTGCATGCCGTGGAGGAAACAAAGGTCGTCCACGTGCCTCGCCATTTCGGGAAACAGGGAGGACACGGGCCGCCCGCATTCTCCGTGGCGCTGGAATTCCCAAAGCGGCTTCATGACGAGGTGGTCCTCGACCTGCCGGGTTCGGGGATTATGGAAGGCGGTTTTCTTGCCGTCCCACTTTGCCAGTTCGGGCTTCAGGTCGAAGGTATCGACGTGGCTGGGGCCGCCCTGCATGAAGATGAAAATGACGCGCTTCGCCCGGGCCGGGTGGCTGAGCGCGCGTGGCAAGGGCCGGCCGGCGCCTTTTTCCGCCGCCCGCAGGCCGTGGGCGATGCCCGCCAGCGCGACCGAGCCGAAGCCGCAGGCCGCCGTGCGAAGCAGCTCGCGACGGGAGGGGAGGACGGGGGGATGGAAGGCGCTGAAACTCATGGATCGAGCGACGGTCACCGATAATACTGAAAATCGACGCACGCAAACAGGGTGCGCATCAGGGCGGTCCACGCGGGCAGGGATTCGGACGAGGCGGCGCCTTCCTCGGAGAGATAGGGCAGGGCGAGGGCGATCTCGTCGGGCCGGGGATCGCGGCACAGGGTCATGCGCCAGGCGGCCCGGACGCGGTCCTCGTCGGTGCCGTCGGGCGCGGCGGCAAGCACGCGCCGGGCGGCGGCCTCGGCCTGGGCGTGGATGAATTCGTCATTCATCAGGAAGAGGGCCTGGGTGGGGATGTTCGAGGCGGCGCGTTTTCCCACCACGAAATTCGGATTGGCGAAGTCGAAGGCGGCCAGCGCCTCGTGCATCCGGTTGCGAAACACGGGCACGTAAACGCTGCGTTTCCGGGTGGCGAACTGGTAGCCGAACTCAGATTTGAAGTCCTTCGGCAGGCTGGGTCCTCCGGCGTCGCGGTCGAGGGTGCCGGCAATGGCGAGCACGGAGTCGCGGAAGGTCTCGGCGTCCACTTTGCGGCGGTGGGCGCGCCAGAGGAAGCGGTTGTCCGGGTCGAGGGCGGCGGCGGCCGGGTCGTCGCCGGAGGAGAGGCCCCACACGCGGCTGAGGAGGATCTCGCGGAGGGTTTTCTTCGCGGACCAGCCGTTCTCGACCAGCCGGGTGGCGAGAAAATCGAGCAGCGCGGGGTCGGCGGGCGGGGCGCCGGTGCGGCCGAAGTTGTCCGGGGTGCGGACAATGCCTTCGCCGAAGAGGTGCATCCAGATCCGGTTGGCGAGGACGCGGGCGGTCAGCGGGTTTTCCGGCGAAGTCAGCCACGCGGCCAGCTCCAGACGGCCGCTTCCGGAGCCGATCAGGGGTCTCGGGGCGCCCTCCGGCGCGGTGACGCGGAGAAAGCCACGCGGCGGGGTCTTGCCAAGGTTTCGGGGCAGGCCGCCGACACGGACGGCGGTGTCGGCGGGGGATTCGCCGTCCTCGACGCACATCACGCTGGGAAGGTTTGGCCTGGATTTTTCGAGGGCGCGCTGTTCGGCCTGGAGTTTTTTGAGGCGGTCCTCCAGGGCGGCGATGCGGTCGCGATCGGGCGCGGCGGCGGCGGCGCGGACGGCTTCGGCCTCGGGAACGAGTTGCACGGCGTCGGCGACGACGACGCCCCGGCTTTTCACGCCTTGGTTGCCGACGCGAACCATGACTTCCTTGTCAGTCTCGAATTCGAAGACGCCGACGTCCTCGAAGAGTCGGGCGTGGCGCGGCGGCTTGCGCTGGTCGATGCGGAGGGTGTCGTCGCCTTTCGCGTGCCAGACGGTGACGGAGGCGTCACGGACGCGGTTGGTGCCGGCGCTGTAGGAGACACGGACTTCGTATCGGCCGTCGGCCGGCACCCGGAGCCGGAAAACGGCATAGCTGGTGTCGCCGCCCTCGCCGTCGCAGTGGAGATAGCCGTCGCCGACGAAACGAGGGTTGCTGGTCGAGTCGGACCAGTCGCCGGTGCGCTCGGCATCGGTGTTGTCGAGCACGAGGCCCTCCAGGCCTTCGATCGAAGCCGATTTGGGCAGGTCGCCGCCGAATTCGCCGAGACTTTCCCGGACGGCGGCGATTTCCGTCTCGAGCGCGGCATCGCGGGCGAGCCAAGTCTCGTGGGCGCCGCGTTCCTCGTCGGAGACGGCCACCGCGCGCGTCATCCACTGCGAGACATTGGCGTGATTGACGGAGTGGGTGCTCGTGAGAATACCGGCCATCGCGTAGTAGTCCGTGGCTGGAATGGGATCGAATTTGTGGTCGTGACAGCGCGCGCAGCCGAGGGTCAGGCCGAGGAAGGCCTGCCCGAGGGTGTCGAGTTGCTCGTCGACGATCTCGAGTTCGAGGAGTTCCTTGTCCTGGTTCTCGTAGTTGTGCGGCCCGAGGACGAGGAAGCCGGTGCCGGAGAGCTGCTCGAGCTGTTGTGCCGGCGACTCGAAAGGCAGCAGGTCGCCCGCGATGTGCTCGCGGACGAGGCGGTCGAGGGGTTTGTCCTTCCGAAACGAATCGATCACGTAGTCGCGAAAGCGCCACGCGTCGGTGAAGGTCAGGGCGCGGCCGCCGCCGCTGGTGTCCGAGTAGCGGACGATGTCGAGCCAGTGCCGCCCCCAGCGTTCGGCGAAGGCGTCGGAGGCGAGGAGCCGGTCCACGGCGGATTCGAAGGCGGCCCCGGGCTCGTCGGCCGCGAGAAAGGCCTCGCGCTCGGCGAGGGTCGGCGGCAGGCCGGTCAGCACGATCGTCAGGCGCCGGAGCAGGGTCTCGCGATCGGCGTCGGGCATCGGGGCGAGGTTTTCGGCCTCCTGCCGGGCGCGGATGAATCGGTCGATGTCCGTCCGCGGCCAGGCGGCGTCTTTCGGCGCGGGCACGGGCGGTTCTTGAACGGGTTGGAAGGACCAGAATCGCCGGCCGCGTTCCAGCTCGAGGGTTTCGCGGTTTTCGGCGTCCTTTTCATTGTCGCGGGGCGCGGTCGGTTCGTCCCGGGGATCGGGCGCGCCGCGCCGCACCCATTCTTCGAGTTTCGCGATCTTTTCGGCGGACAACTTGCCGTCCGGGGGCATTTCGCGATCGGGATTCGTGTAGCGAACGGCCTCGATGAGGAGGCTTTTCGCGGGATCGCCCGGTCTGACGGCCGCGCCGGAGTCGCCTCCCGCCTCCCAACCGGCCCGCCGATCCAGCCAGAGGCCGCCCTTGCGCTTGCCGCCTTCCTCGGAGTGGCACTGGTGGCAGTTCGCGACGAGCAGCGGGCGGATTTCCCTTTCAAAAAAGGCCAGATCATCGGGCGAAATCTCCGCGCCGACGCCGCTCCGGATCGCCGAGGCGAGCCCGAGGAGGAGGATCGCGATCGCCGGTGCCGGGCGCGGGACGCGAGGCGCGAGAGTTTGTCCGCCAATGACCATGGAAAAACAGCCGACACCATACCTCGTTCGCCCCCCGGGCGGCCAGACCCGAATTCGCGTGACGCGGGCGGGCGGCGGAAAGGAAGCGGTCCGCGATTTCAAAGCGGTTGGTCAGGCGCCGGGATCTTCCACGCGGCCGCGATAGAACGCCGGTTTCTCCATCGCTCCGGAGCGGCCGATCTCCCGTGAAGCCTTGATGAGCCGCGCTATTTCTCCGCCGGATGCGCGGCGAGGCTGGCCGCGGTCTCCCGGAGCTTTTCCAGTTCGGCCGCGTCGGCGGGAAGCGGCTCAGCTTTGAAGGCCGGCAGAAGCTTTTCCCAAACAAGGTCGAGTTCGTCCTGCATCTGGTGGGTCCGGGCGGTGATGGCGACAACGGCATCGTGCTCGGGGATGACGAGACAGATCTGGCCGTCGCGCCCGTCGCCCCGGTAGCAGTTGTGCCGGCAGCGCCAGAACTGGTAGCCGTAACCTTCGCGCCAGTCGGGATTCTTGGCGTGGGGTCCCTGGCTGTTGTCCACCTGTTTGGCGGTCGCGGAATCGACCCAGTCCTCGGGGATCAGTTGCTTTCCGTTCCATTGGCCCTTTTGCAGGTAGAGCAGCCCGAATTTCGCGATGTCCTCGGTGCGGACGAACAGGCCGTAACCGCCGAAGTTGTAGCCCTCGGCCGTTGCGCCCCACTCGGGATTTTCGATGCCGAGCGGTTCGAAAAGGCGGGGCTTCAGGTAGTCGAGCACGGTCTGGCCGGTCGCTTTCGTGACGATGGCCGAGAGCAAGTAACTGCCCGGCGTGTTGTAGCGAAACCAGGCGCCCGGCTGGTGCGCGACCGGATGAGCGAGAAAACCCTTCACCGTGGGACCGGACTCGATCGCAAACTTCGGCTCAACATCGTGCCCGCCGCTCATGGTCAGCAGGTCGCGCACGCGCATGGCCTTCAGGTTCTCATTTGGCTCCGCGGGCGCCTCGCCGGGAAAAAACTTCAGCACCGGGTCGTCGAGTCCAAGCTTGCCCTCCGCGACGGCGAGTCCGACCGCCGTGGCATTGAAACTCTTGCTCAGCGACCAGAGGACGTGCGGTTTTTCCGCCGATTCGGGTTTCCACCACGCCTCGGCGATCGCCTTTCCGTGCCGCACGAGCATGAAACTATGCAGGGTGTCGATTCGCTCGTCGGCCGCCTGAATGAATTCGCGGATCGCCGCGGAGGAAATGCCTTCGGCTTCGGGCGTGCTCCGGGGAAGATCGGCGGCGGCGGCACTGGAGCCGGCGCAACCGACCGAGATCGACAGAAGCAACAGGCGGAGGAAAGCGGTGTCTTTCATGCGTGAAAATCCAGTGGAACACGGAGTCATCGAACCAATGAGGGCCGGCAACGATCCGTCGGGGATGCGCAAAACTCAGGCCGCCTTGGGAACGGGCTTGGCGGAGGCCGGAGGCGCCGGCGCCGGAGCGGGCTTTGGCGCGGAGGGAGGATTCGTTTTCTCGAATGTTTTCAGGCGCTCCTTCAATTCGGCGTTCTCGGGATCGAGTTCGACGGCCTTCTTCATGAACTCGATTGCCTTGGGTTTGTCGCCCAGGTTAAAAAAGACCCGCCCCAGGTGGTCGAAAATGACCGGATCGGGCTCCTCGACCATGGACATGGCCCGCTCGAGTTCCTTTCGGGCCTCCTCGTAGCGTTCCTTTTTGAAGTAAAACCAGCCGAGACTGTCGGCGATGGCCCCGGACTGCGGATCGAGCTTCACGGCTTCCTTGATGAGTTCGCCCGCTTCGTCGATTTTCAGATCCTTCTCGACCCACATGTAACCGAGGTAATTGTAGAGTTGGGCCCGGAATTTGCGGCGTTCCTCGTCGTCGGTATCGTCCTTGTTCAGCAGTTCCTCGGACTTGCGGAACAAGGTCTCGGCGCGGGCGATATCGCCGGCCCGCTCGACGGCGGCGCCAAAGTTGAAAAAAAACGTCTCGCTGAGCATTTCGGGCATCGATTGGGCGGCGAGTTCGGCGGTTTTTTCGTACCAGTGAACGGCGTCGGGCCACTTGTCCTGGCGCGCCACGGCGATGCACAGACCGTAGGTGATCTGGGGATCGGCGGGGTAAAGGTAATGACCGCGCTCGAGGACATTGGTGGCCTCTTCGCTACGCTTGGCGTTGAGCATCAACTGGCCGAGGCCCAGAAATTCCTCCGGTGAGCCGCGGGTGACTTTCAGCACCGCCTGAAAGTGTCGGATGGCGTTCTCCACGTCCTCCTTCGCATAGTAGAGGCGCCCGAGTTGGCGGTGGGTTTCGGCGTCCTGGGAGTTGATGGCGACAATTTCCTCGAGGGTGGCGACGAGTTCGTCATCCTTGCCAAGGGCGCCATAGACCCGGGCGAGCTTTTCGCGCAGGTCGAGGCGGTCGGGATTCGCGGCCACGAGCGCCAGCAGAATCGGCAGTGAACGGGCGGGTTGACGGGTCGCGTGGTAGTAATCGGACACGCGCTCGGCGACGATGGCGTTCTTCGCGCCGAGGGCGAAGGCTTTCTCGTAGATTCCGTTGACGAGGACAGGCTCCTGCTCCGGGCTCTGGCTCAGGGGCCAGATGCTTTGGGCGACGCGGCCGAGTCGCAGCCAGAAGAAGGGATTCTTCTCGGGCCGTTCCATGGCCTTGGTGACGAGAGACTTGGCCTGTTCGCGCTGGCCGGCCGCCAGATAGAGCCGCACCAGGTGCTCGAAAACGATGGGATCCGAGGGAAATTTCTCGACGGCTTCTTCGGCGAGGTCGAGGGCTCGCTTGCGATCCTCCTGAGACTCGCGGCGAAAGGTGGCCAGGAATTCGGAAAGGATGATGTGAATCCGGGCATCGCCGGGATTTTTCTCGAAAGCGGCCTCGAGAATCTTGAGGCCTTCGGCGACCTGGCCGTTTTGAGCGAGCATGCCGGCGACCCGCTGGGCGAGATTGATTTCGCCGGGAGCGATCTCGAGTACCTTGCGGTAGGAGGCAATGGCGTCGTCAAGTCGGCCGCGTTCCTGAAGGCTCAGGCCGTAGGCGAAGTAGGCATTGGCCTGGGCGCGGTTGGCTCCGGCATCGGAAAGGCGGAAATTCGGATCGGGCGGGTAATACCGGTCGACATAGACTTCGGCGAAGTCTTCGTAACTCGAGGGGTCGGACGACGTGTCCGTTTTTTCCTGTCCCCACGAGGACGCGGGGCACGCCGCGAGGGCGCACAACACAGGCACAAGCAGGAAAAACGGCGGCGCCGAACCGGTCGGGGGTTGAGGGCGCGCCGACAGGTGGCGGCGGATGGGCCCGCCACGGAACCTCGACGCTTTCATCCCGGTAAGCTAGCGGTCAGCTCTTGTAACGCAAACGCTTCTTGTGGCGGTTGGCCTTCATGCGTTTGCGCCGCTTGTGCTTGTTGATCTTGGCTTTTCGTCTCTTTTTGAGCGAACCCATGCGTCGTATTTCTTTGTGGTTGTATCGGTCGCCGCCGGTTATGCCGGGGAAAACCGCGCCGGTTTGTCGAGGAAAACCCTCGGGCGCCGCGATAGCGGTCGGTTCAGTTGACCACTTTATTGAGGGGATACTCGATGATTCCCTCGGCGCCCAGAGCTTTCAGATCCGGTATCAAATCCCGGACCGTTTTCTCGTCGGTGATGGTTTCCACCGCGACCCACCCCTCTTGCGCGAGGTGCGAGACGGTCGGATTGCGGAGCGACGGTAAGCAGTCGAGGACTTTTTGCAACTGATTTTCGGGCACGTTCAGTTTCAGTCCCACCATGTCACGCGCCTGGAGCGCGGCCTGGAGGAGCACTGCCAATCGCTGCATCTTTTCCCGTTTCCAATCGTCGGCGAAGGCGTCGGGATTCCCGATGAACTGGGGATAGCTCTCCATCAGGGTGTCGACGATGCGCAGGTTGTTCGCCCGGAGGGAGGACCCGGTCTCGGTGATATCGACGATCGCGTCGACGAGTTCGGGGACCTTGACCTCGGTGGCGCCCCAACTGAATTCGACTTCGGCCTCGACCCCTTTCTCCGCCAGGTACTTTTCGACCAGGCCGGTGGCCTCGGCGGCGATGCGCTTTCCCTGGAGATCCTGAACGCTCCGGATGGGCGAATCGTTCGGCACAACCAGTACCCAGCGAGTTGGGTTCGCGGTCGCCTTGCTGTAGCGCAGGTCGCAGATCACCTCGACTCTGGCGCCGTTTTCCGCGATCCAGTCCCGGCCGGTGATGCCGCAGTCGAGAAAGCCGTGGTCGACGTAGCGACCGATCTCCTGGGCTCGGATCAGGCGCAATTCCAACTCGGGATCGTCGATCGAGGGCCGGTAGGAACGGTCGGCGCCGTGAATCTGATAACCGGCTTTTTGAAAGAGATCGAGGGTCGGCGCCGAAAGGCTGCCTTTGGGCAGGCCGATTTTCAGGGTCCGCTCCGGGGCGGAATTCTGGATGGAGTCGTGGGCCATGGTCGATCGCGGCGGTCTGTCAGTCCGGGAAAAGGGGCGCTACCATCGCCGGAAAATCTCCGGTGTCACCCCGGAAAATCAAACGGGGGCGGGCCCCGGACGCAAGAAAGCCGCCGCGACCGAATCGGCGCGGCGGCTTTCCGCTTTGATGGGAAATCGGTCCCGGTCCGCCTCAGCCGAACAACGCTTCGACGGGTTTTCCTTCGTTGGCGAAGGTGAACGGGCGCCGGCTCGGCGAGTAGATCGTCTTGTCCAGCGGGATGCCCATGGCGTAGCCGATCGTGGCGAGGAAATCCTCGGGTTTGACCGGGTTTGACTCGACCTTTTTGCCGCGTTTGTCGGTCGCGCCGTACACCTGACCGCCTTTGACGCCGCCTCCGACGAGAGCGGTCGAGTAGGCGGCCGGTTGGTGGTCGCGGCCGGAGTTCATGTTGATCTCCGAGGTGCGGCCGAATTCGCTGCCCACGGCGATCAGCGTGGAGTCGAGCAGGCCCTTGTCGGAGAGGTCCTCGATGAGGGTCGCCAGGGCCTGGTCGAGTTCGGGCACTCGGGATTGGAGGTTCGTCTGCAGATCCTGATGCATGTCCCAGCCGCCGGAGACGACTTCGATGACGCGGACGCCTCGCTCGACGAGCCGGCGCGCCAGGAGACAGCCCTGGCCGAGCCGGTTCATCCCGTAGGCGTCGCGCATGCTTTCGCTGTTCAGGTCGAAGGCCTCGAGTTCGGTGCTTTTCAGCAGCTTGTTGGCTTGGTCGTAGTATTCGACGTAGGACTTCGGGCCGTGGTATTTGAATTTCTCGATGAACTGGTTGCCCAGCTTGGAGGCGATCTCCATGCGACGGTCGAAACGATCCGTCTCGGTGAGCAGCGAAGTGTTCGGAACGCCGCCCGTGGGATCGGCGATGGGCAGCGGGCTCAGCGCGGGGCTCAGGTAGCCCGCGTTCGAAGTTCCCTGGCCGACGACCACGCTGTCCGGCAGAATTTCGCCGCGTTTCCCGAGCAGTTCCTCGGCGAAGGGGCCGATGGTCGGATGAACGATGGTCGAGATCTTGTTGTAGCCGGTCCGCATGATGTACTGACCCTGCTCGTGGGCGCCGTTGGTGGACGACATGCTGTTGATGACCGCGAGCTTGTCGCCGTGTTTGGCGGTTTTTTCCATGAGGTTGCCGAGCTTCACCGGATCGGCGTTGGTGTTGAGCACCTCGGAGGGACCCATCACGGTCTTGTCCGTTTTCGGGTCGAAGGTATCCAGATGCGTCATCCCTCCGGAGAGGTAGATGTAGATGAGGCTCTTGGCCTTTCCGCCGCCACCGGCGGCCGCCTGGGCGCGCGCGGCTGAGGGATTGAGAAAGGGCACGCTCAGGGAGACGCCGAGCGTCATCTTGGCGGTGCTCTCAATGAAGCGGCGCCGACTGTGGCTGGAGCGGCCCGCGAGATCGATAAGTTGATGAATCATGGTCGTTTTCGGTTGAAGATTGGAGGGTTCCCCGCGGCTTACTGGATGTAGAGGAACTCGGGGCCGTTCATGAGCGCCCATCCGAGATCGCGGATGCCGTCGTCCCCGTAGTCCTCGAGCATCTTCATGCCGAGGTTCAGTTCATCGGAACTGGGGAAACGGGACAGGAGGGTGAAGAACACGCCGCGCACCTTGTCGTCGGGTCCGTCGAGGCTTTCCAGATCCTCGACGAGCTTCGAGCTGCTGCCGGTGAGTTGCGCCGTGACCGTTCCGTTCATCAGCGCCAGCACCTGGGGCACGGAGCCGTCGTAGTTGTGCTGGTCGGTCACCATGCGGTCGGACTGGCCGAAGGTGTCGAGCATCGAAGCCGGATCGGCGGGCTGCTTCATTTCCGAGGCGCGCAGACCGTCGTTGCGGGCCTGGGACGGGGTCAGGGTGCCGGGCTCGGCGACCGTGGCCAGGCCCATCCGTTCGCCGCGGACGCCTTGCCACGCCTTGTATTTGGCGAAGATCGACTCCATGGAATCCTTCTCGAAATCGACATTCAGCAGTTCCTTGAGGAAAGAACCGTCACGACCCTTGCGCGAGTCGATTTCGGGACCTTCTTCGAGGAGCGACAGCGAATCCCAGGCCTGCTCGGCGCGCATCCGGCGCAGCAGCGGGCCCTGGAAGAAATACTGGTTGGCGGCATCGGGCTCTTCGCCGGTCGAAACCGACTGGTAGGCCCGCGTGTTGTAGAGAATGCGCATGAACTCCCGCAGGTCATAGTTGACCCGGCGCATTTCGTTGGCCACGAAGGCCAGCGCCTGGGGCTGCGAGCAGTTCTTGATGGCGTCCTCCGAGAAATCGTGCACCGGCTCGACAAGGCCCCGGCCAAAGGCGCGGGCCCACATGCGATTGGCGATCACCAGGGCGAAACGCGGGTTCTTCACGTCCGTCAGCCAGTCGGCGAGGGCTTCGCGGCTGGTCTTGCCGCCCTTCTTGGCCGGATCGCCGATCAGCGTGCCGGGATCGAAGACCTTGCCCGCCATGTCGTGCCCGATGTTGCTGGGCACCGGCGTCACGCGACCGTCGATGTCGGCGACATTCCAGCCGAGAAAGCTCTTGAAGTAACCGAACTGGCGATAGCCGGCCGGGTCGGCCTTCGGCTTCGGAATGCCCTGGCTGAAGGCGTATTCGTCAAATTTGTCCAGCCAGTCCTCCGGCGCGCCGGGCATCTTGGCGGCGACCATGCTCATGCCATCCTCAACGTTGTACCGGGCCAGCGTGCGCTGCGTTTCGCCGAAAAAGGCGGCCATCGAGTAGAAGTCGTCCTGCGTCCAGTCCTCGAAGGGATGATCGTGGCATTGCGCGCAGGAAATGTCGATGCCCAGCATGACCTGGCCGAAGTTCGAAAACGCGTCGAATTCCATGCCCGCGTCGCGCAGCAGGAAGCCGGCGGCCGGAGCCTGGCCCAGATTCCCCGTGGCGGTGATCATTTCGCGCACGATCTGGTCGTAGTGCTTGTTCTGGGCGAGGGAATCCTTCCACCACTGAATGTAGGGCTCCATGCGAACGCCGTTGTTGAAGTCGGCGTCGCAATTGAGGCGGTACATGTCGCCAAAGTAGTTGAACAGGTTGCTCGCGTAACCCGGAGAGCTGAGCAATTCGTCGATCAGCGCCGCGCGCTTGTCCTCGCGCGCGCTCTCGGCGAAGCGGAGGAATTCCGCCCGCGTCGGGATGCGGCCGATAATGTCGAGGTAAACGCGGCGGACGAAGAGATCGTCCGGCAGCGCCTCGTTGAAGCTCTTGAAGCCCTGCTTGACCAGCGTCTGCGCCAGCATGCCGTCGATCTTGCGGGCGGAAAGGACCGTCAGCGAGTCGTCCCCGATTTTCGCGAAGCGTTGCGCCGCCTCGAAATCGGCCGGCACGAGCAGGTCTTTCTGCACGGGAACCTCCTGTCCGTTGGCGAGCTTCAGCTTGATGACGTCGCCTTCGAGCGCCACGAACGTGGCCTGGAGTTTCTTGCCGTCGGACTTGCGGGTCCACTCCCGGGCGGAGAGCTTTCCGGGCAACGCGACCGCGCACAACGCAAGAATCGCGATTCCAAACAGGACGCGAAGTTGATTGCTTTTCATGTTAATCAATGAGTTGTCGGTAGGTTTTTCTTGAAATCCCGAAGAGCCCGCGCACGCGGCGCGCCCTCCGGCCATCGTTCATCTTGCCCGTTTTGCGAGGACACGGCAAGACTATTTCGTATAGCGTGGGCGGAAGTTTTTGTGACAGAAACCCGCCGTTTTTGGCGGGCCCGACCCGCTTTCGCGGTTGAACCCGGCCGACTTCTCCCGTAACGGTGGCCCGTTTTTTCGGCCGCGCTCCGCGGCGTCCCGCGTTTTTTTTTTCACGAAACGAATAGCCCCTTCCTTCCGCCGCCATGGACAACGCCATCCTCGCCCGCGCCGCCAACGAAGCCCGCGGCCTCGCCATCGACGCCATCCACGCGTGCAGTTCCGGCCACCTCGGCCTGCCCCTCGGCGCGGCCGAGATCGGCGCCGTGCTTTTTGGAGAAAATCTGCGCCTCCATCCCGGCGACCCACGTTGGCTGAATCGCGACCGCTTCATCCTGTCGGCCGGCCACGGCAGCATGTTCCTCTATGCCTGGCTGCACCTCGCCGGCTTCGATCTCTCGCTGGAGGATTTGAAAAACTTTCGCCAGCTACACAGCCGCACGCCCGGTCATCCGGAGTTCGGGGAAACCGCCGGTGTCGAGGCCACCACCGGCCCCCTCGGCCAGGGCATCGCCAACGGCGTCGGCTACGCTATTTCGGGAAAAATGGCCGCCGCGAAATTCAACACCCCGGAGCACTCCCTCTTCGATCACCACGTCGTCGTGCTCGCCGGGGACGGCTGCGTGCAGGAAGGCGTCGCCGCCGAGGCCGCCGCGCTCGCCGGGCACCTCGGTCTCGACAACCTGATCCTGTTCTACGATTCCAACGACGTCACCCTCGACGCCATGGCCGCCGTCACCCAGAGCGCCGACACCCGCGCCCGCTTCGAAGCCCTCGGCTGGGACACGGTCCAGATTGACGGTCACGACCTCGACGCCATCCGCCAGGCCGTGGAAAACGCCAAAGCCAACGACAACGGCCGGCCCAAGCTCATCGAATGCAAGACCGAGATCGGGCGCGGCATCGCCGAAGTGGCCGGCACCGCCGCCGCCCACGGCGAGGGAGGCGCGAAATTCGCCGAAGCCGCCCGTCAGGGCCTCGGCCTGCCCGCCGGCGAAACCTTCCACGTCTCCCCGGAAGTCCGCGCCGCCTTCGCCGAACGCGGTGCGGCCCGGGCGGCCGCCCACCGCGAATGGAGCGACACCTTCGAATCTTGGAAAACCGCCCAACCCGATCTCGCCCGCCAGCTCGATGCCGCTCTGAAAAACGCGGCGCCCGGCGACCTCCTCGATCGCATCCCCGAATTTCCCATCGACTACGCCGACGCCACACGATCCGCCGGCGGCGCCGTGATCAACGCCGTCGCCGAAGCCATGCCCCTGCTGATCACCGGCAGCGCCGATCTTTTTGGTTCCACGAAGAATTACATCAAAGGGGGCGGCGACCTGAGCCGCGCCGATTTCACGGGCCGGAATCTCTGGTACGGCATTCGCGAGCACGCCATGGGCGCGATTTGCAACGGCCTCGCCTACGACGGCCTCTTCCGGCCCACCGGGGCGACCTTCGCGGTCTTCGCCGACTACCTGCGCCCCTCGATCCGCCTTGCCGCGCTCGCGAATCTCCCCGTCGCCTATATCTTCACCCACGATTCGGTCGGGGTCGGCGAGGACGGCCCCACCCATCAGCCGGTCGAAACCGTCAGCGGCCTGCGCGTGATTCCCAACCTCGACGTCATCCGCCCCGGCGACCCCGAGGAAGTCGCCGGCGCCTTCGCCGCCGCGATGGAACGCACCAACGGCCCCACCGCGCTCATCCTGACCCGCCAGAAAGTCGCCACCCAGAACCAGATTCCCGTCCGCGAACGGCGCGAGGGCGTTTTCCGCGGCGCCTATGTCGCCGTGCGCGAGTCCGGCCCGCTCGAAGTCATCCTGATGGCCAGCGGCAGCGAACTCGACCACGCCATCCAGGCCGCCGCCGAAATCGGCGCCGGCGCGCGCGTCGTCTCCATGCCCTGCATGGAGCGTTTCGACCGCCAATCGGACGACTATCGCGACTCCGTCCTGCCCGCCGCCTGCCGCCGTCGCGTCGCCATCGAAGCCGGCGTCGGCGCCCCGTGGCACCGCTACACCGGACTCGACGGGCGCGTGCTTGGCATCGAGCGCTTCGGCATCAGCGCCCCCGGCGGCACGGTGATGAAGGAACTCGGCATGACGCCCCAAGCCGTCGTCGAGGCCGCCCGAAGCGCCTGACCAGACAGGGTTGACTCACCGACCTAACCCTGTTGGTCCGGCGCCTTTTCCGGCGGTTCCGGAGCCGCCTCGGGCGGGCCGAATTTCTGCCGGTACACATTCGGCGACACGCCGAAGTATTTCTGGAAGCTTTTCGAGAAATGCGCCGAGTCGGTGAAACCCAGCGCCTCCGAAATGTCCTTGGCCATGATGTCGGTCGTCAGCAGACGCAGGGCGGCGTGGTGGATGCGGCGCAGTTGGGCGTAATCGACCAGGGTGACGCCCGTGGCTTTCCGGAAAAGCCTGCCGAGGTGATCCTGGGAGACGCCCACGGCCGGCTCCAGATCCTTCAGACGCAGGCTGTCGCCGGAGAGCACGGCTTTCTCGATCATGTCAAAGGCCTGGCGCACCTGGGAGGGGATCTCGATCCGGTTGGCGCCGCGCCAATAGACGCTGTACTCGTCGCCGAGCATCAGCATCAGTTTCAGCAGCCCGATCCGGGTGATCGATTCGGTCTGGCGGCCGGTGGCGAGATTCTGCTGCAGCAGGTCGAATTCCATCTCGACAAAGGGCTGCATCGCTTCGCGCGTCGTGAAGACGTTCAGCGTGGTTTCCGACGGGATGTCGAACCAGCTTTGCGCGAAAAACAGGCTGAGCACGTCGGGCGACTCCAGGATCGTGTCGTAGTCCCGCGCCAGCCACTCGGGCAAAAACCGCAGCCGGACAATCCGCACATGCTCGGGCTGCTTGATCGTGTGGCGGTTCGACGGATGATTCACGATGACCGCGCCCTTCCGGAGCGCCTGGGTGCCGGCGTCGGTCTCGTGCAGGAAATTCCCCTCCCGAACGTAAAAGGTCTCGATGAACTGGCTCGGGGGAAATTCATAGTCGTCCACCAGATGGAAAACCGTGAGCCGCAAGGGCCAGCGCCCGGCGTTTTCGATCCGGTTTTCCTGATGGGATGACTTTTTAAAAAACAAGGCCATGGGGGGCGCACCTCGGGCGGTGCCCGCCTTTCGATGGGTAGCCTTTAGGCCGGATACCTTACATTTACAAGCAGCAAACCGTCCGGCGGCGCGCAAAACGGCGCCTTCTCGCCCGGCCGCGGCTCGTCGAGGAGGCGAACCGCTTCGGACACGGGCAATCGGCCGCGTCCGGCCTCCACGGCGGTGCCGACGAGGAAGCGGACCATTTTGTAGAGAAAACCGTCGCCGCTGACCTCGATCTCCAGCGCGTCGCCGTCGCGACGGGTGACGATCGATTCGATGCGGCGCACGGCATCGCGGTCCGCGTCGCGCCCGTCTCCGCGATTGGCCGAAAAGGCGGTGAAATCGTGCTCGCCCTCGAACGTCCGCAGGACGGCGGCAAAGGCGGTCTCGTCCTTCGGCGGCGCGACGCGCCAGGCCAGCCCCGCGCGCAACGGTGGCAGCACGGGCCCGGTCCACAGCGTGTAGCGATAGGTTTTCCCGGCCGCGTCGAAGCGGGCGTGGAAGGCGGGATCGGTCTCCCGGCAGTCGAAAACGCGGATGGTGGCGGGCAGTTTGGCGTTCAGCGCCCGGACCCACGCCGCTCCATCGAGCGAGGCCGAGGCGGGAGCGTCAAAGTGCGCCACCTGGCCCAGCGCGCCGACGCCCGCGTCGGTCCGGCCGCTGCCCTGCACGGTGGCGATGGGGGGGCAGATTTCCCGCAGGGCCGCGAGCAGGCGGTCCTGCACGGTGTTGCCGCCCACCTGGCTCTGCCAGCCCTCGAAAGGGCGCCCGTCATAACCGAGCGTCAGGCGGAAACGCCGCGTCTCTTCCGATTGCCGCGCGTTCATGACCACTCGTCGTCATTGTCGGTGTCAAACGCGGGCGACCCGGTGCCGGCGTTCGCGTCGAGGTATTCCTGCAGGATCTCGCAGGCGGCGGCCTGGTCGATGCGGTCGCGGCTGTTCCTCGCGGTCCGGCCGGCGGCGCGCAGTTTTTCCATGGCGATGGCGGTGGTCAGGCGCTCGTCGCGCTCCAGCAGGGCGATCTCCGGCGGCAGGGTGGCGCGCAGCTTTTCCCCGAAGGCCCGGGCGCGGCGGGTCGATTCGCTTTCGCGGCCGTCCATCAGCAGCGGCAGGCCGATCAGGACTGTGCCCACCCGTTTCTCCGCCACCACGGCGGCGATGCGCGCCACGGCGGCCGCGGGGTCCTGACCCGGCACGGTTTCCACCGGGTGGGCGAGAAAGAGCAGTTCATCGCTCACCGCCAGCCCGATCCGCGCGGCGCCATAATCGACGGCCAGGACGCGTCCGGCGGGGCTGTGGGGGGAGGGCATGCGTCCTGTGCGGTTAGTACGCCAGCCGTGGCGGGTAACCCGTTTCTTTTTCGAAACGATCGAGTCCCCCCGCTTCGGCGAAGAGGGGCGAATTCTCGTCCCAGACATTACGAGAAAGGGATCGCAGGGAAGGCCCCGCATAAGGAAACCGCAGGTCGTAAATTTCGTATAGGTCGCGAAAAAAAGTCTCCATCCGAAGAGGACTGGCGGTGGAGGGAAACCCGGCGAAGGGGGCGCCAAGACGGCCCTCCGCTGTCTCGGCCAACACGAACGCCACCCGTTCGTACCGTGTAAGATCGTCACGGACGAACCGGCGCCCGGACAATTCGGCCAAGGCATCGTGATAACGGCGGACGGACTCGACCACCAATCCGTCGGGATGAATTGCCACATCGTTGGGAGCGAGACCCGGCGTGCCGGCCCGATTGGCTCGCAGCACCTGGAGAAACCCGTAAACCAGTCCGGGATACATGATATGGAGGTTGGTGGAGTCCCCGATTGCCTCCTCCATGCGATTGGTGAGATTACGAAAGGCGCCGGTCGTGCCCTTCACGGAAATGGCGAACACCGGGCCAATATCTTTCTTGGAGACGACGACATCGATATCCTTGGTCTTCAGTCCCCCCAGCACGGTTCGTTCCACCGAATTCTCGACGGCCGGGTCGTGAACCAGGCGCCGATTTCCTTTGTTGGACTTCTCAGAACGAAGCGGCGGGTGGGGTGTGATTTCCTCCGGATCGAATCCGCCTTCGATCGCCAATCTCAAGGCGATGTAGCGATGAAGGGGTTTGATATGGCGCTGGCTCTGAGTGGGTTCGGAGCAAGCTCCGAAAACTTCAAGCGCCTCCCGAAGGTGAAGCGAACCCGGAATACCGTGAGGATCAGCCATAATGGCGCCAGGTTCGCATCGTCTGAGTGGCTTGCAACAGGGCGGAATGCTCGGCGGAAGTGAGCGAAATCGGGCCGGTCGGAATCGGAATTTTTTGCGCCTCGCGTGGCTCGAGCTTCAGCATGCCCCCGCCGAGGGGATGTCCCTCGATCTCGGTACCCAGCTCCGCGAGGGCTGACTCCCACCCGGACCGCAATACCGGAGCACTGACGCCGGACCGCAAGGTGACGGCATGCAGCGAATTCGTGCAGACGCAGTCGGCTTCGTTGAAGATCAGCGAAGGCCGACGACCGTTCATCACCGTCATGAAGGCCGTGGGCACTTTGACATCGGGCACGGCGTACCAGGGCTTTCGATTCCGGCACTTGTAGGTCGCGCGGGCTTTTTCACCTTCCTCGGTGTCAAGATAACGGCGGATTTCCGCCGGCAGGCGGTCGATTCCATTGAGATCCAAAAGCAGCACCGGGTCGTCATTGGTGAGCCAGCGCTCGACGTCCGACCGCTTCACCGGTCCGCCGGGAAGCTGGCTCGCCTTTCGGACGGCGACCCTCAGCCAGCGATCGGGGATCCTGAAAGAGTTCGCTTGGCTCGGGCGCAGATGAAAAAAATCGTTCGCACCACTCACATAACCAATACTGGCATTCGCCAAATCCCCAAAAGCCCTGACCGTGGGCCGGTTTTTCAAGTCTCGATAGATTTCCCGCTCCTCCACGGTCAACAAGAACGGACGCAGCCTTCCCCCCATTGCGTTCCATTCGGAAAGTGAAATCCCGCGATTCGGCGCGGGGACCTCCATTGACGGCATGAACCGGTCCAAAATCGACATGCCCACCTCCCCGCAACGTGACCCGTATCCGTCGCACCACAGCAGCCAACAATCTTCCGAAAGTGCGGGAAACAACTTCTCTCTGCAGGCGATGACCCTAACTTCGCGAAACCGACCACAGAGCGCGGGTATCAACTCCCGTGCGTAGTTGGCATGACCTATCTCGGCCGGAACGACAAATGCCATTCGGCCACCGAATTTCAACAGACCGGCCGCCACCAGGACAAAGGGCGCCCAGGATGAAGTCAGGGCACTGAAATTGGCCCCCATCACACTTGCCGCCGCCAGGGCTTCCGCGCGTACTTCGCCTTTGAACGATTGAAATCGAATGAAAGGAGGATTCCCGGCAATTCCATCGAAGCGCTCCGAAGTGGCGCTCGCCCATCGAAAAAATTCGCCCCCATGAACCAGCGCGGAAGGAGCCTGCTTCCGTGCTTCGCTCGCGGCTTCGGCGCAAATCTCAACACCCACCGAGTGACGGTGGTGTTTCAAAAACTGCCCGTCGCCGCAGGATGGGTCCAGAATCCGATCGGTCTTACGGCGAACCACCCAGCGCACCAGCGACGAAGCCACTTCATCCGGGGTGAAGTACTGGCCAAGCCGTTTGCGGTTGCTGATCATTTGTGCAAGTCTCTCGCACAAAGCCGGGGGCCTGTCCAACCAAAAAATTCCCGTTCGATCCGCCGCTCCCTCTGTCAGCACAACTCCGGCGGCAGGTCCTCCACCAGTTTCTTGATCCGGTCGGCCTCGTCCTTGTCGGCGACCAAAACCGCGTCGCTGGTCTGGACGACGACCAGATCATGCACGCCGAGCAGGGCGACCCGCGCGCCCCCGCTGGAATAGACGACATTGTTGTAGGAATCCAAGAGGGTCACGGGACCTCGGGTGGCGTTGTCCCGGCCGGCTTGCTCGAGATATTTGCCGACCGAGACCCAGCCGCCCACGTCATCCCAGCCGATGTCGGCCTCGATGTTGAAAACGCGGGTGGCTTTTTCCATCAGCGCGTAGTCCACCGAGATGCGGGTCAGCTTCGGAAACTGCGCCGCGACCGTGGCGTCGAAATCGCGGGAGTGGCGGAGTTCGGTCACGAAATCCGCCAGCTCCGGACAGTGCCGCGCCAGCTCACGCATCACCGTGGCGATCGACCAGACGAAAATCCCGGCATTCCAACTGAAGTGACCATCCGCCAAAAACCGCTCGGCGAGATCGGTGTCGGGTTTTTCGCGAAAACGCACCACCTCGTGGACGGGATGGCCGCCCTCCACGCCTGAAATCCGGGCCCGGGCGCCGCGCTCGATATAGCCGTAGCCGGGACAGGGCCAGGTGGGCTTGATCCCCAGGGTGACAATGGCGTCGCCCTTCGCGGCCGCTTCGACGGCGGCAGCCATCACGGATCGGAACCCCTCCGCGTCGGCGATCAACTGATCGGCGGGCAGCACCATCATCACCGCCTCCGGATCGCGCCGCGCGACGGCCCCGATGCCCAGCGCGATGGCCGGGCCGGTGTCGCGCTTGTCCGGTTCGGCGAAAAAATTTTCCTCCGGCAGCCAGGGCAGGACTTCTTTCACCCCGGCGAGCTGGGCATGATTGGTGAGGACGAGAATTCGCCCGGGAGGAACCAGTCCGTCGAGGCGTCGGACGGCTTTTTCGAGCAGGGTTTCGTCGTCGAAGAGCTTCAGCAGCTGCTTCGGTTTGTCGTTGCGGCTCAGGGGCCAGAATCGGGAACCGCTGCCTCCGGCAAGCACGAGACCGTAAACGGGAGGGGAAGAATCAGGCATGGCGAGGTTGATTTCGACGGGAAATGCCGGATAAAAAATAAGACCGCACTGTCGGTGAAAAGCCGTTAATATCGACAAAAATTTTACAAATATTTATTTTTAATCTGGAAATTTGTATTATTATAACTGTTGATGACCATGCATCCTGAAGATCGTCATTCTCCCAACGCCACCCTGCTCGGCGCGGCCTTGTCCATTGCGCCCGCCGCGGTCGGGTGCGCCGTCGGTCTTCTGCTATCGGAGCGCATGAAGCCGCGGACGCGCCACAGCATCGCCTCGACGCTTTTCTCGCTCGGCGCGCTGGCCGCGCTGCCGCTGGCGATCGATTACACGCTCAAGACGCTCCACCGTCCGTCGTCGCGCCGCGGCAGCACGCGCAAGCTGGAGGGGATTCGCCACAGCGGCATCAATCCGGACGCCGACATCATCGGGGGCGAGGAGTATTTCATCGAGCAGGCCTGAGCCGCGGGCTTCAGGCTTGGTCGGGCGGCCCTCCGGAGTCGACAGGGTTGACTCCGTGACCTAACCCTGTCGGGTCCCGCCGGCGGCGGTCAGCGAGGCGGGATCCCAGCTTTCGATGGCGTCGATCACCTGACGGGTTTCGATGCGGTTCATCGAGCGTTTATTGGTCCGGCTGAGGTCCCAGGCCTCCGGCAGCACCCCGGATTCGCCGGAGAGAATGACACGGGCGTTCGGATGCCGGGGCCGCCAGTGAAACGGATTGGTCGGCCCGTAGAGCACGATCTGGGGGCGTTCGAAGGCGGCGGCGAGATGCATCGCGGCGGTGTCCACCCCGAGGGCGATGGTGGAGCGGCGAATGACGGCCGCCGTTTCCAGTAGCGAGAGTTTGCCCGCCAACACCGCGGGCGCGACGCCGGCGAGACTCGCGATGGCGCCCAGGTGGGCGGCTTCGACCGTGTCGGTCCCGCCGGTCAGGACGCAGCGCAGGCCGCGTTCCTTTTCCAGGTGATCGATGACGGCCGCCCAGCGGGAGGCTTCCCAGTATTTTTCGTCGCGCGCCGTTCCGGCGTGGATGACGGCGAAGGGGGCGTCCGGTTTTCCCAGGAGAGCTTCGAGGCGCCGATCCACCGCCGCCTGGACCGGGGCCGGAATCGCGAGACGCAGGGGCTCTGGCGCTGTGGCGGGCGGCAAGCCGATCGCATCGAGCAGGGCGACCATGTGGTCGATGGTGTGCATCGTCTTCAGCGGGGCGTTGCTGGTGTGGGAGTAGATACGCTCGCGGAAGGGGGAGGCGGCGCGTTTCGTGTAGGTCGCGGCGGTCTCGGCTCCGCTGAGGAGGGTCATCAACGCTGAGCGGTCCGAGCCGTTGAAATCGAGCGCCACTTCGAATCGCCTGTCGGCGAGGGTCCGCCACAGCGCGAGGTTGGGGCGCCGGTACCGATAGTTGAGGTGTTCGCCCAGCCCGGCGATGGCGGGCGCGAGCTGTCCGGCCGCGCCGAGGGTCACCAGCGTGACGCGGGCTCCGGGGACTTCGCGCTTCAGCCGCGCCAGTGCCGGCACAGTCAAGATGAGGTCGCCGATCCGTTTGATCTGGATCGCGAGAATCTGCGGCTGGCCGTCCATGAATCGCTCGGAAAAAAGCCGCGCCTTTTCAGTGATCCTCGCGCAGAACTTTCGCGCCGAGCGCGGAGCGCAGTTCGGCGCGCACGCGGGCGGCGGTCTCCGCATCCAACGGGGCCGGGGCCTGAAACGAGGCGCAAACCCCGCCCGAAGCGCTTTCCGCCGTCAGGATGCAAAGCCATCCCCCGTCCCGGAGCGCGATCTGGGTGGCGCCTTCGCCGGATGGCGCGGCCTGAAACGAAACCGGCAAAGCTCCCAGCAAACGCGTCAACCACGCCGCCGTCGTTTCGACAACCGACCCCTCCTCGGCGGGATGAAGGCGATAGCTCTGAAAGTCGGTGACCGTGACGTCGCGTCCGCCCGCCAGCGTCATCACCGAGTCGGCAAACTCCCGCAGGCGCCGCCGAAAAAGGCGGGACGGACCGGAACCGGCGGATGGTGCCGCTTTCTGATGGGATGGCAAAGCGGAAGTGGGCACCGGCGCCGGTGCGGGTTCCGGTGCGGCTTTTTTCGGGGCCTCGGCCGGGATCTCGTCAAACTCGACCATCTCGAAAGGCTCCTCGTCGGCCGCCGATTCGATCGGCGGGGCCTCGGCGATCGGCGGCGATGGGATTTCCCGGCCGCCTTTCAACAAACCGCCCTGCTGGGCTCGGCTGCGGGCCTTTTCCAGCGACTCCGCCGCCAGCGCGCGGCGCGGCCGGTAGTCGTCGGTGGTGATCGCTCCCGGCTCCGAGAAAGCGGCCTCCAAATCGTCCGGGCCGGATACGGCGGCCGAGTCCTCCGGCGGACATTCCGTTTCGGCCTCGCAGGGCGCGTCCATTCGGACGGAATCCGTAATCGGGAAAGGGTCCCCTTCGTCCGCCGCGGAAGTTTCGAGGGGAGGCGCTTCCAATTCCGCTTCTTCCCCGCGTTTCGGTTTCGTCCCGATCTTTGAGACAGCGGCTTCGTCGGAGGTTTCCGGCTCCGATTCGTTCCCGATCGGGAAGACCGGGAGGTCCCTCATCGCGGACGGAGTGTCGGCGGAACGGTCGCTTTCAGACGGCGGTCCGGTGGGAAGATCCGCTTCGTCGTGGTAGCGAATTTCGAAAAGCGGATCGATCTCCAGCGGAGCCGCGACAGCCTCGGCTTCGGGAGCCGCCGGCTCCGGATCGGACGCGGTGCGGGTGAGATCGCTGACCAGATCGGCCAGTTCGTCGGGGTTAATCCATGAGCCGAGTGTACTCATCGTTCGCATTCTCGGGGTCGGTTTTCCATTGCAGGCGCTCCTCCAGTTCGGCGGCGAGACGGTCGAAGTTCAAGGCCGAAGCCGGCGGCTGCCGCTGGAGCAGGCCGAGTGGGACGCCGGCGCGGCTGGCTTTGAGAAAGGCGTGGTCCCGCGGAATCTCGGCGTCGAAGACCAACTCTTTGGGCAACATCTGGCGCACCTCGCGCCGCACCTCCTCCGAAACGGCATCGTCGGGCCGGACCATGGTGAGGAGCAGGCCGGCGATGCCCGGCGCGGCGCCGCCGTTTTGTTTCCGCAGCAGCGAGGCGGCGCGCAGCATCTGCGGCAGCGTTCGGGCGCTGAGCGGCTCGGCCTGGAGCGGGAGGATCAGGTGATCGGCGAGAGCCATCAACTCCCGGGTCAGTCCGTGGACGCCGGCGGCCGTGTCGACGAGGACCACATCGAAGCTCTTGAAGGTCGCCAGCATTTTCTCGAGGCGACGGCGGACTTCCCCGCCGGAAAAATCGACCGGGTGCCCGTCCTCGCCCTCCGGAGCCTGGCCGCACATGAGCAGTTTGAACTCCGGCAGCCGCGTGTCGAGCACCAGCCGGGACGCCTCCTCGGGCGTCGCCTCGGGGGATCCGAGCACATTGAAAAAACCCCGCGCTTCGCGGGCCTTTTCCGTCAGCGAAAGTCCCACGCCCCCCTGTGGATCGGCATCGACGAGCAACACCTGCCAGCCCCTCCGGGCGAGGGAATATCCCAGATTGACGGTTACCGTGGTCTTCCCGACACCGCCCTTTTGACTGCAAATCACGATCGTTGTCACAGCGAGGCGGGATATTAACGCAACTTAAGGGTTTTTCGCGAAAAAAGCCGGTTCTCCGCGATTCCCGCCGAAAAAATGAAAGCGAAAACCTTTTGCGATCCGGCGGCGAATCCCCTTATGATGACGCGTTCCACCCATTTCCTTGTTCCAAGTGATCGGAAGGCAAATCCATCGAAATCCCAGAGGCATGTTTATGAAAACCGTTACCGAGAAACTCTCCGCGTTCGCCGTCCTCTTCGCCGCCGCCCTGCTGGTGGCGGGACCCCATCCGGCCAGCGCCGACACCATCAAGCTGAAGAGCGGCGAGACCCTCGAGGGGCGCATCACGTTCGAGGCCGCCGACTCCATCAAGCTGGAGGTCCAGCTCTCCGCCAGCATCAAGGAAACCAAGACCATCCTGAAGACCGACATCCTCGAAATGACCCGGACCAGTCCCGAGGAACTCGCCTTTGGCGAGGTGAAGAAAAAGCTCCCGACACCGTCGCTCCTGAAGCCGTCCGACTACCAAAGCCTGATCGAAGCCGGGCCGACCGCCTTTCTCCGAACCTATCCCGCCAGCAAGCACAAGTCCGAGGTCGAGAAAATTCTCAAGGAACTGGAGGACGAAAAGGACAAGGTCGAGCGCGGCTTCGTGAAACTCGAGGGCGAATGGATCACCCCCCAGCGCCAGTTGGAATTCGCCACCCTCACCGAGGCCCGCAAGCTCAATCTCGTGATGCGCCTGATTGCCGGCCAGGCCAACTACATCGGCGCCCTTCGGAATTTCGAAACTCTCGAAGAGCAATATTTCGGCACGCCCGGCTTCGCCGAGGCCATCCCCACCGCCGAACAACTGCTCCCCGCCTACGGCCAGCGCCTCACCAGCCTCCTGCAGTCAGTCGAATATCGTAACCAGAAATACGAGGAGGACAAAAAACTGCTCGACGAAGTCGCCCTCGCCCAGGTCGAAAATGCCCGGAAACGCGAAGAAGCCCAGCACGCCGCCGTCGTGGAGAGGGAAAAAGCCGCCGGGATCAAGTGGTTGAGCGTCAATCAGAATTCCAAATCGAGCCTCGAAGAGGCCATCTCCCAAGTGAAGAGCGAAATCGAGCGGCTCAAAAGCTACGATAAAGCCGCCCTGAAGGAACAGTCGGACAAGCTCGTCGCGGCGGACGAAATGATCTCCGAAGGCAAGCTCGACGAAGCCGACGCCGCCATCAAGGAGGCGCTGACGATTACGACCGCGAGCGCTTCATCTTCCAAAGATAAGAGTACCGGCGGGAAGCGCTCATCCTCCAAATCCTCCGGCCCGAAGAAAGCCAGCACTTACGCCGCCGCCCTGGCCCAGAAAATCTCCGAAAAACGCCTCGCCATTGCCGACGCGAAGAAGCAGGAGGAAGCCGACAAGAAAGGCGCCGCGGCAGCGGCGGAAATCGCCAAGGGAGCCGGCCTCCCCACCGCCGACCAGATCGCCGCCGCGAACGAACCCGCCAAGGAAACGCCGGAAGGGGAGAAGAAGGATATCGGCGCCTCGCTCACCGAACTGATGGCCCAGAACGCCACCACCTCGGGCGCCAAGAAGGAAGAAACACCGAAATCCTCCGGAAAATCCCAGTCCGTCTCCTCGAAGAAAAAATCCACCAAAGAGGAAAAGGACGAGGAAGACGAAGAGGAGGACGACGCGAAGGAAAAGCCCCGGCGCTCTTCGGGTGGCGGTGGCGGCATCAGTTTCACCACCATCATGCAGATTGTCGCCGGGTTGCTCGTGCTGACGATCGTGGTGATGAAGCTGACCGGCATGGGCGGCAAGAAAGGCTGAGTCCCGGCGGAAGAAACCGCTCCGCGCCAAAACGCCTCCCGGAGGCGAGAGCCGACCCCGGAAACGCGCCAAATTGCGGCGCGGTCCGGTTGCGCCTATATTGGCCGTTCCACAAACCCATGAGCCAGCCACCCCGCAGCGCCAGCCTTCACCGGAAGACCGCCGAAACCGAGATTCGCCTCGCCGCGACCCTCGACGGGACCGGCGTCTCGAAAATCGACACCGGCATCCCTTTCCTCGATCACATGCTGACGCTTTTCGCCAAGCACAGCCGGATCGATCTGGAAATCGCGGCCAAAGGCGATCTCGAGGTGGATTTTCACCACACCGTCGAGGACACCGGCATCGTGCTCGGTCAAGCCCTGCGGGAGGCGCTCGGCGAAAAGCGCGGCATTTTTCGCTACGGCTTCGCCCTGCTTCCCATGGACGAGACCCTGGCGCGCGTGGTGGTTGACTTCGGAGGCCGGCCCTTCCTCGAATTCCGCGCTCCCGACGGCGCCGGCCCCATTGGCGGAAGTTTTCCCTTTTCGCTGGTGGAGGAATTTCTCCGCGCCTTCGCCTTCAATGCCCTGGCGAATGTCCACGTCGAGATCCTTTACGGCCGGGACAGTCACCACCTCGCCGAAGCGGTCTTCAAAGGGCTCGCCCGCTCCGTCGACGCCGCCATCCGGATCGATCCGCGCATCGCCGATATCGTGCCGAGCACCAAGGATGTCCTCTGATCGGGAACCCGAACCGATGAGCGATCCCGGCCAGAACGCCGTCGCCCGCGTGGGCGTCATCGACTACAAGGGCGGCAACCTGCGAAACGCCCTCAACGCGCTGAACATGATCGGCACGCCCGGCCGGCTCGTGTCCGGGCCGTCCGATTTCGACGGGATCGAACGGCTCCTGTTTCCCGGCGTTGGCGCCTTCGGCGACAGCGTGGCCCAGCTTGACAGGCAGGACTTGCGCGCGCCCATCCTCGACTGGCTCGCCTCGGGTCGCCCGTTTTTCGGCATCT
The DNA here is from genome assembly GCA_024233085.1 of Akkermansiaceae bacterium. Taxonomy (GTDB): domain Bacteria; phylum Verrucomicrobiota; class Verrucomicrobiia; order Verrucomicrobiales; family DEV007; genus JAEUHH01. Next base: position 409,209 of record JACKQC010000002.1, on the reverse strand, counting down.
GCATCGGTTACCAGGTCCTTTTCGAGGGCAGCGAGGAATTCCCCGGCACACGGGGGTTGGGATTCTTTTCCGGCGAAGTCGTCCGGTTTCCCGGCGACGACCCGTCGCTGAAGGTGCCGCACATGGGCTGGAACCGCGTGCGGCCCCGCGATCCCGCCGATCCGGTGTGGGCGGGCCTTCCCCGGGAACCTCACCTGTATTTTGTGCACTCGTATTTCCCGCGGCCGGCCGATCCCGCCATCATCGCCGCCGAAACCGGCTACGGCGCGACAACCTTCGCGTCGGCGGTCCGGAGCGGGGCGGTGTTCGCCTCCCAATTCCACCCCGAGCGCAGCCAGTCGGCCGGGCTGCGGATCCTGCGGAATTTCCTGACCGCCTGACCCGACCCAACAGGGTTAGGTCAGTGAGTCAACCCTGTCGGGTGGCGCGGGCGAATCGGGGTTCACCGCAGCACCTTCAGCCGAAACTTCCGAAACGCCACCGTGCAGCCTTTGCCGTGGTCCTGCAGGGCGATGAAGCCCCGCTTCCGGCTCATTTCGGCGTCCCGGTCGGTGACGCGGGAGAATTCGACGCCATTGATCTTCTGAATCAGCGTGTCGCCGTCGGCGATGACTTCGAGGGTGTTCCACTCGTGCTCGCGATAGTGGGATTTCACCTCGGCGGGATCGGCCTTCTGCTCGACGGTCTTCTTTCCGTCCTCGGAAATCACGGCGCTCTGGCCGGCCGTGGTCATGAGGTGGCGGACTTCCTTCTTGGGATGATCCTTGGCCAACAGGGAGTGATGCCACAGACCCATCACGTCGCGCTCGGCGACTTCGACCTGATAGCCGGTGATCTGGAAATCGCCGAGGTCGTCGCTGCGGACCTGGACGCCGGAGTTGCCCTTGTCCCACCGGAATTCGAGCCTGAGAATGAAATTGGCGGGCTGCTCCTTTCGCCGGATCAGCCAGTTTTTCTCTTTCGCCTGGCCGGTGCACCAGATTTCTCCGTTCCGAACCTCCCATGATCCAGACTGGCCCTCCCAACCATCGAGAGTTTTGCCGTCGAAGAGGGAAACGAATCCGTCTTCGTTTTCTTCGGCAGGAAGAGGAGCGGCGGTGAAAGCGAACGCGGCGAAAAGGGCGATGGCAACGGGTAGGCGCATGATCGTTGGGGTTTTGGAATAGGTGAGCGGCTATGCCTGAGGGGAAAGGCCGAGCTTTTCCAGCACTTCGGCCGGAGGACCGGTCCATTCGATCGAAGGGACGTTGCCGCGGTAGCCGAGGTCCCGCATGCCGTCCGGCGTGGTGTAGTAGCCTCCGGCAACCAAGTCGCGCAGCCTCAGGAAAAAACTGCCGGGATACTCCTTTGGCGTTCGCTTTGCGGGGATTGCCAGGCGTTGGCAAACGTCGAGTTGGTCGCCGGCTTTCAGGGACACGAAGTCCCCCGCCCCGCGACGCCGGGCTTCTTCGTCGAGCCATGCCAGCCCCTTGAGAAGGAGTTTCCGATCCCCGACCTGCCCGGGATAGGGCGAACTGATCCATTCGTCGATGAAATCGGGGACTCCCACCGCGACGGCGCCTGGAGCCGCATCGGTGGCGGGGAGAAGGATGTCGCAGAGCGCGACGATCTGTTTCCGCTGGGCCTCGGAGAAGGTGAGCGGCCAGAGTTCTCCCGGTTGATACGCCTTTGTCATGTCCGGATCGGGACCGTAGCCGTGGGCGGCGACGGGCGTTTCCGCGGCGAAGGAAATGCCACCCAGCGCGGGTGTCGCGGCCGCGGCCGAAATCCACCTCAGGGCGACGCGGCGGTCGATCCGGGGAGCGAGAGATTCGTGGGAAGGGTTCATGTCACAGGTTGCCGCGTTTCATTTCCTCCACCAAGTGATCAGCCGCCCGCCAGGCGAGCGCGAGGATGGTGAGGGTCGGATTTTTGTCCGCCGTGTTGGGAAAGGTGGCGCCGTCGGCGACGATCAGGTTCGGCACGTCCCAGGTCCGGCTCCAGGCGTCGGTCACCGACTTCGCCGGATCCGCGCCCATGATGGCGCCGCCGACTTCGTGAATGACGGAGCCTCCGTCCTTGACCGCCTTGATCGGGTTCTGGATCTCGGGCGGCCTCCGGTATCGACCGCCCATGGCGTCGAGGATGGCTCCCATCATCTCCTGCTGGTGGGCAATCTGCTTCAGTTCCGCATCGGCCCATTTCCAGTGGAATCGCAGGGCGGGAATGCCCCACTGGTCTTTCATCTCGGGATCGAGTTCGGCAAAGCAGTCGTCATTCGGCACCATGGCGCCCTGTGCGCCGATGCCGACGATCGATCCGTAGTAGCGACGGGCGTCCTCCCGGAGATCGGCGCCAAAGGCAATGCCCTCCCGCTCCGACAGCCAGTCGAACTTCGTCGCCGCGTTTAGATCGGGCAGGCGCCGCCCTCCGGAGACGAGGAGCTTGTATCCGCCCGGAAAATCCAGTTTCCCAGCCAGTTGTTCCTGGCAAAACGACCAGGGAATGTAGGCTTGCTGGCCGACGGTGCCGTCTTCGTTGTGGGGCGGCAGATCTTCCAAGGCCGGGACCTGGGCGCTGAAGCCGCTCGACACCGAGTCGGTGAGGTACTTCCCGACCAGGCCGGAGGAGTTGGCCAGCCCGTCAGGAAACCGGCTCGACTTCGAATTGAGCAACAGCCGCACGGACTCCTGCGAACTCGCCGCCAGCACGACGATGCGTCCCGACGCGTGATGCTCACTCCCATCGACCTTGTCGATGTAGGTCACCCCGGTGGCCTTGCCGTCGGCATTCACCGTGACCTCGCGCGCCATCGCGTTGGGCAAAATATCGAGGTTACCCGAATTGAGCGCCGGACGCAGCAGCACCGTCGCCGAATCGAAGGCCGCCCCGATCGAGCAGCCCCGGTGGCAGTCGGTCGCAAAGAAACACTGAGCCCGCATCCGCATGTTCTCCGCGAGAAGCCGCTGCGCCTTGGCGTTGCCGGGATGCAGCTTGGCGGGAACGCGGTCGGCATCCTGTTTTTGCGTCAGGATGGCCCGGTGGATTGGCACCACGGAAAGGCCGAGCTTCGCCTTGGCACGGTCGCGGGCAAGGAGTTCGGCGGCGCGGAATTTCGGCGGCGGCAGGAGCACGCCGGGCGACGAGTCGGGCGAGTTCTCCATCCCCTCTGCCGCGCCAAAGATGCCGGCCAGCATTTCCGCCTTGTCATACCAAGGCGCGAGGTCGTCATAGGAAATCGGCCAATCGAATCCCACGCCGAGCCGCGTGCGGGTCTTGAAATCGTGCGGTCCATTGCGCAGCGAGACGCGCCCCCAGTGATTGGTGCGGCCTCCCAGCATCCGCTGACGCCACCAGGCGAACTGGCGCTTTTCCTCCTTCGAGGCGTTCGTGTAGGGCTCGCCCGGAATGTCCCAGCCCGACGCGATCGAGCAATCGTGGAAGCCATACTGCTTGTCCGGTGTCTTTTCCCCCCGCAGCGGGGCCTGGTCCGGCGTCTGAAACATGGCCGTCTCGCGAGCCGGATCGAACATGCGACCCGCCTCCAGTACGAGCACTTTCGCCCCCTCCATCGCCAGCACGTAGGCGACCTGACCGCCGGCGGCGCCGGAGCCGACGATGACAATATCGTAGTTTGGCTGAACTTCCTTGGGTGAAACGACCGGCATGTGGGGAAAGATCAGAGTGCCTTCAATTCGTCGAGCATCTCCAGCAACGCCTTCGTCAGCTTGACCGAGGCTTCCTTTTCGAACCGCGAGGTGCCGAGCCAGCTTTCGTAACCGCCAAGTTCGAGCTGATGCGGCGGCGGCAGGTAGCCGTAGCCGCCGTTGGCCAGTTCGATGAGAAAGGTATGGGGGAAAGGACTCTTCTCCTTGATCTCGAGGCCGATCTCCACCAGCACCTCGAAGGGCATCGACACGATGGCCTGATCGCCGATGCGGATGGCCTGGACGATGACGTCCTCGGTGCCGGGATTTTCGGTTCCGCCGAAGGCGACGGTGTTCCGCGCCACCGAACCTGTCCGTTCATGGATCGCGGCCTGCTCCTTCCTCGGCAATTCGAGAAGCTGCATCGCTTTCTCGATCTCAGCCTGTGTGGGCACGCGATAGTGCAGCGTGACCAGCCGCTGACGCGTCGCGACCACGGGATTCTCATCGTAAGTGTCGATGGACTTCACCGCTTGCCAGGCGGTGTCTGCGGCCTTTGCGGCAACGAGCTGGACCTGTTCGAAAGGCGCGCGGGGCGGACGGGTGCTGTTGAAATCAATGTTGTTGATGTCGCCGGCGGCCCCATTGGTCATGAAGGCGACAAAGTTCTCCGGCGGATTGCCGCCGAACCGATAGGGCATGACGCGGGCAAACTCGCCGAAGTAATCCGCCGAGGCCATCCCAACGACCTTGCCATCCGCCTCCTTCACGGTGGGAATGCCTCCGACGTAGTGCAGCGCCCAGTTGGCGATCAGGCCGAGCGGGCGGCGACCCTTGCGGGTGCGGACATCGACGACGCAGATTTCCGGATCGGTCGGTCCGGCCGGCTTGAGGAGATTTTGGCGCGGCGCGTTGGTGCGGACCTGGTCGTAGCCGCCGAGCGGGTTCTTGTCCATGGTGCCTTCCTTCAAAAACCAGCGGCGATTGAACACCTCGGTCGGCTCCTCGGCGGAGGCGAATCCCACCGAGGCGGGTTCGAGCGATTCGATCGCCCGGGTGAACGCCTCGATCAGTCCCTCCTTTCGCTTCTTTTCATAAGCGATCCGGCCCGGCGAAGTGTCGCCCCCTTTCGGAGCCGTGTGGGTATGCGTGCCTGACACGAGCATTTCCTCGGGTTTCCAGCCGGTCCGTTCCGCCACGATCGCCTTGGCTTCGTCCGACATCTCCCGGTCGACGCCGATGGCGTCCATCAGGGCGATCACCGCCCGGCCCTCGCCATTTTGAAAGGCGACGGCCCGGACATGCAGCGGATCATGGACGTAATTCGATTTTCCGGATCGCAGTTCGATGGGAAACACGTCGGGGGAAATGTCCACGGCGGCCGCCCCGGCGCGGAGGCCCTTTTCCTGAGCCAATGCGGCCCCGGAGACCAGGAAAAGGATGGAGAACAGTAGGGAAAGTTTCATGAGTCAGGCGGGTTCAGTTCAGATCGAGGTCGTTGGCACGGGGTTTTTTCGTTTTGGGCGGAGTGGAGTCCGGATGCAGCCCCGCCATGCGCGGCGTGGTGGGCCGAACCGGTCCCCAGTTGATCGCGTAGGGATGGGCGGCGACGTGCTGCTCGATGGCGGCCCAGTTTTGCTTCACGCGCCCGGCCACGGCGGGATCGGGCTTCTTCCAATACCCCTCCATGAGGCGGATGTTTTCCATCTGCATCTTCGAATAGGTCAGCCCGGCCTGGACGAAGGCGACGCGCTTTGCGAAAAGAGAATCGGTCGGAACTGCCGCGGCGGCGCGGTCAAGGCGCCCTTGGGAAGCCTCCAGCAGATCGTCAGTGTAGAGTTTCGGAAAACTGAACACACCCGCTTCACCATTGGCCGCGGTGAAGTCCATGCGCGCCTTCTCGATTACCTCGAAGTATTCGCGCACCCCGTCGGCGGCCGGGCCGAAAGCGCGCGTGTAATAGTCGGTCAGGATCGCCTCCGCGTCGGCATTTGGATTCCACACGAGTTGTGCCAACACGTAATACTGCGGCCCTTGGGTCGCCCAGTGCTCCCACGTGGAATCGATGTAAATGCCCTCGCAATGGGCGGCGGCCACGTCCTTGAGATCGCGAATGGTCTGTTGGATGGACAGGTCGGGCAGACCCTGCTGCCAACCGGCCGGGCTACCGGTGTTCGGTCGCCACAACATCGAGGGCACGATCTTCGCCCAGCCCTCAAACTGCCGCCGGTAGGTGTCGCCTCGGGTCGAGCCGCGGTCCACCAGGCCGGTACGGCCGTAAAAATTCGCCACGATGGACATGATCACATTGGGCGCGGGGCGGGCCTTCACGGGAACGGGACGGGAGTGGCCGTAGCTCATCATCAGCACCCGGTAGCCGCGCCCCGGATACTTCGCTTCCAGCATTTCGGCCAGCTTGTTGGCGAATGTCACGTCCCGGTCGCTGAGCGCCGGCCTTGGTTCGTTTTGTTTGAACCAGTTGAACACCCGCGGCTCGCCGTCTGGATCGTCCCACGCCGTGCAGTTTTCGCAGACGCAATGCCCACTGGCCCATCCGTCGTTCGGCGAGGCGTTGAACACCGTGAGGTTCGGGTCATTCGCCAACTGCTCGGCCACGTTTTCGAGCCAGAGTTCCCAGACCTTGGGGTTGGATTCGCAAAGCTTCGCGTTGTGCGGATTGGGAAAGCCGCTGCGTGTGCCGTCCGGCTGAAGGGCGAAAATCTCCGGGTATTTTTCATGGTAACGGTCCCACCAGTCGCCGAAGCCGTGCCCGCCACCCATCTGCATCGAGTCGAGTTGAAGGCGCTGCAGCCGGCACCAGTCGTGGGCGCGGCCGTAGCCCTTGTTTCCCAGCGACGAGAAATTGAACACGCCTCCCCGCGAGCGGATCTGCGGATGGAAACGATCCTCGAAGGGCTCAAAGGCGATCGTTTTCGTCGGCTGGAGATCTTCGCCCAGTTCACCCGGCCAAAACCAGCGCACCCCGAGGCGATCCTGAAGAAAGGAGTAAACCGCGTTCGCTGTTCCGTATTCGAGCTGCTTTCCTTCGATCAGGCCGTCCTTCGCCTCCACCTTCAATTGGCCGGGGTCCCAGCGGTCCCGCCCGGCGATGACGAGGTGGTTTTCATTGGCGGCAATGAGGGTTTCCTCGAGATGAGAGAATTCGAAGTTCGTGCCGGGAAACAGTTCTTTCAGCACCGGCTGGTAACCGACCCAGATGGCGTGTGCCGGTACCGGATCGGGGCTCCCCTCGACAATCTCAGGTCGGGCGCCGCTGGTCTTCTCAATATACTCGGCCAGCTTTTCCGCCGCCTCGCCGGTCAGCGGCGGTGCGTTCTCGAACACCACGATCGGCGCGAGACTCACGCCGTCCTTCACGAGCGTCAGCGGTTCGGCCGCGCCGGTCGCGATTCCGGCGGCGAAAACCGAGAGAGTCAACAGGGTTCGCTTCAAGACCAAAGAGGGTTGGATCGATCAACGGCGGGCATGATGGCTCATTCTTGGGCGCAAATCGCTCCCGCATCAACGCCAGAGTTCGTCTTCGGGGTAAGCGTGGGCGCAACGGCGGAGGCATTCGCGTCAACTTACCGAATTCGAAAGGCCCAAAGGGCCGATCCCATCCCAGCCCCGGCCAACGGCCGGGGATAAGGACGCAGAAGTCGGAGAGCCCCAACGGGGCGGCCCAATACGATACGGGTGGACTGCCTCGTTGGGGCTGCGAGGTCAAACCGTGCGGACCCAACTCGGCCTCCTTCGTAAAGTTGACGCGAATCACGGCGGGCGCGTCGAACTGCGCTGAAATGCGCCCCCAATTTCCCGCTGCGGGCGGGCACAACCTGGTTGATCGAAAGCGAGAAAGTCGTCGATGTTTAAACATTGAAAAACAACAGGTTGCGGCGAGAAAACGATTGCTTCCAGGAAAGGCTTGAAGAAGAAATTTTATATAATTTCCATAAATCGGGTCTTTTTTGCGTATATGTAAGTATGGACCTTTTTGTTTTTTGGCGAAGCCTGCTAAGAACTACAACCCGCCCGGCATGGCTGATCGAAAACTGGCTGCCTGAATTGTTTCGAACCCGCGAACTCGCATTGATCCGGTCGGCTTTGCGCGATTTGGAGAACGGACCGTCAAGCAATCGATTGGCCATTCTTCAACAGTTCGAACGGCTTGGCTTCTTCCTGCTCCTGGATGAATGGAACACCGAAGAACGCCTGGCTCGCGTCTTCGCCTCCTCGGAGGCCATCTCGTCTTCATTTCACCCATGCCGGGACGATTGGCCCGTCGGACTTTCGGCGGACGAGAAAAAGCGGATGACCGCGCTCCTGGACGAACATGGCCGGTTTGGGTTCCGAGGGCTCGATTGCGCTCTCTTGGTCAGGCTGGAACAAACCTTCGAACCGGTGGGCAACGAGTGTCTTTTCCGGGCCGATCCCAAGCATCGCCGCCAACCTGTCGCGGCCCTTTCGCAGGAAGATTGGAGCATGTTTGGGAATCGATGGGAGAACCGGGAGGAAGCGGTGCGTTACCTGCCTTCTCTGGGCAATGGCGCCTTCCACCGGGGCGATTGTTTTCTGCCGGAAGCTTCATTTCCGGCGCAGAAAGCCAGATTGCTTCAACCGGATTGCGGCGGGGTTTCCGGCATCAACCGAACCCTCGCACCCGTCGAGGCATGGACGCCGGCCGTGGTGCGGCAACGGCACGAGTTCCTGCTCAATCTTCTCAAGAACGCTTGGAACCTTCCCTTCGCCACGCACATTTCTTGAACTCAGGATGAGACCGGATCTGGAGCCACCCCATCAGCAGCCCGCCTTCCACGGGCTTCGAATTCCCCACGAATTCTATTGGGTCCTTCGCGACCCGGCGCCGCTCGCGGGAATGGTTCTGCCCCAATCCCCCTGGCCGGATTGGGATGGCCTGAGAACTTCGGGTTTTCGGTGGATCGTTTGCCTGTGTTCCGATCATCCTCGGTATGATCCATTCCCCCTCGAGCATTTGGCCAGGGTGGAACTGACCGATCTCGTCGAGGGCGGGGAACCCGACGACCCGCAACTGGAAGAAAAAGGCATCCGCATTCTCGGGAAGCTGGTTCACGAAAAGCTCCTCGCCGGCGAAGGCGTGATCGTGCATTGCGCCGGAGGCCGCGGCCGAACCGGAACCGTTCTGGGGGTAGTCTTGCGCCGGTTCGGGTTCTCTGCGCGGGAAGTCGTCGACTACCTCGACGAAATTCACCTCGCCAGAGAAAAAGCGGGATGGCCCGAGGCATCCTGGCAGCGGGAGGTGGTGGAGAGGTGACTTGATTCATGAGCGACCTGACTCTCATCGTCCACCGCGGAAGCCACCAGATTGGCGGAACCTGCATTGAGCTGAGCCGCGACGGCGCCCGGATCGTCCTCGACTGCGGCCTTCCCTTGTCCGGGATCGAGAATGACGACCGGGCGCCGGGTTCCGATTCCCCGACATTGCCCGTCCCCGGGCTTTTCGGGGAAGGTCCGCCGGTGCGCGGCATTTTTCTTTCGCACGCTCATCCGGATCACTCCGGTCTGATCCAGAAAACGTTGCCCTCCATTTCCGTCTATTCCTCGCGGTTGTGTTTCAAGATGATGCTGGCGGCGTCGATCTTCGCGAATCTGCCCGGGGTCGACAAAGCGCGGGAGAAACCGATGAAGCCGGGCAAGCCCGAAACGATCGGCCCCTTCCGGGTGACCGCGTCTCCCGTCGATCATTCGGTTCCGGGAGCCTGCGCCTTTGTCATTGAGGCGGCGGGAAAACGGATTCTCTACACGGGCGACCTGAGATTCCACGGGCGCAAACCGGGAATGCGGCGCGCCATCCTGGATGCCGGCCGGGAAAGGCGGTTCGACCTGGTCATCACGGAAGGCACCTCCTTGAGTCGGCCGCCAACGGAAGAGAGCTTGTCCGAATTGGATCTGGAGGAAAAAGGCGTCGCGATGGTGCGCGAACGGACGGGGCTGGTCGTCGCGAACTTTTCTCCGCTGAATCTGGATCGTCTCGTCTCCTTCCTGCGCATCTCGAAAAAGACGGGCAGAACATTTGTCACCGACGCCTACGGGGCCTACGTGCTCATGCTGGCGAAAAGCGAAGATGTCCGGGTGCCCGATCCATGCCGGTCCAGGGACATTCGTATTCTGATCCCGGACGGGTTTTGGGAGAGCCGATCCGGCCGGGCTGTCCGCGCCCATCGGTCCCGCATGGAATCCGGCTCGATCGGGTTCTCGGAAATCCTCGATCATCCGGAGCGCTTTCTGGTGCTCTGGCGTCCCTCGATGCTGGGCGGGCTGTTTGGAGAATCGCTTCCGAAAGGGACACTCTGCCTTCGTTCCCTCTGGAAGGGCTACCTGGAGACGGACGCGGAACGGCGTCTGGCCGCCGATTTCGCTGCCGGCGGTGTCGAACAGCGGCATCTCCATGCGAGCGGACATGCCAGCCGGGAAGGATTGGTCCGTTTCCTGAAAGAGCTGGACGCCCGAAGCGTGCTCGTCGTTCACTCCGAGCGACCCGAAGCGTTAGGCCAGGAGTTCGGGAATTTGATCTTGGCGGGCGACGGGATTCCCATCACGATATGAAAAAAACCATGAGCAAAACACCGAGAAACAAATTCACCGGAATCCTTGCGGGGTGGGATGACCTGATACAAAAAGGGTATGGCCTTGAAGTTTCGATCGATTCCAAGACTGCCGAGCGTAACGCTTACGGAGCCAACCCCGACCTCTGTTCCCTGTTTGCGAAACTGTTGGGACAAATCGAGAAAAACTTCGATACTGAGAAATCCAGTGTCAATCTCGCAAAGTCAAATTGGGAGTTGAGACGCGCACTTGAAATAAGAAAGAGCAATCCAAGCCGGGAGAAACAGTTGGAAAAGCGAGTCGCGAAACTTTCGGCTTCTTACGAAGCGGGAGTCCGCGATTGCGGGCCGCTGAAAGGTTGGTTCAACCAAGTACCGGCTGCCTCCGGCTATTTTGAATCCAGGCAGAATCGCAAGAATTCCATCGATCTGGTGCATGAAACCAAACCGGAGAAGGAGTATGCATTCATCGAGCTGAAACTCGATCCCAATTCCGGCTGGCCCTTCTACGCGACCTTCGAGATTCTGTCGTACGGGTTCCTCTACCTGTTCACGAGATCGAACGCTAGCCTCCGCGAACGCTTCAAATCCCCGAAAGAGAAGCAGGAAGGAGTGCTGAAGGCGGAGAAAATCCGCCTGATCGTTTTGGCGCCCGAGTCCTACTACAGCAAGAGCGAGCAAAGCGTCCGCGTGCTGGATGAATTTCAGGGATCAATTGACAGCGCTTTGCGTGAATTTGTCGAAAAAACGGTGTCGAATCTCGAAATGGGATTCGAATTCCGACAATTTACCAACCCGGTAACCACTCCAGAAGAAATCGATGGGTTCCAAGGATTCGAACCGGCACTGCTTGGTGCCCGATTGGACGAACATATTTGAGAATTCCACCGTGGAATGGCTCAGATCGAAGGGCTAGCCCTTCCCATTCGGCCACCCATTATGATTTGCGTCAAAGAAGACATACGTCTCAACGGACGTATTTGTTTGAATCTCGCGGTCGCCATTTTTGTCGGGACCTCTCTGTCGCGAATCTGACAACGGGGGGCCTAAAGGGCATTGGATCGTGGGTTTTTCAGGAGGGCGGCACCTTCCGCGAAGACATGGCCAGGATGGCCATGCCACGGTTCGCCACCCCCACCTTCATTCCCCCACGACCTGTCCTCCAAGGGACCGTGCGACGGCTCGTGACAATCGAACAGGGTCAAGTCGGCAATCAGACCCTGTTGAACTGAAAGGGTTCCGCGAAATATCAATCAATTTTCATTGCATTCCGACCTCATACCGATACGCCACCTCCCCGTTTGCGGCATCGGACTTGGTCACGCCTGGGAGGGTGGAACGGACGTATTCCACCGCCGCGGAATTCGGGCCGACGGTGACGCGAAGGTGACCCGAACTGCCGAGGATGATGCCTTCATACCCGTAATCCTCGGCGCTTCGCGTTCCGCCACTGGGATGGCTGGGCTGCGGGACCTCCTGGTAGATGATGCCGTCGCGCTCTTCCTTCACGAAGAGGTGATCGTGACCGTGAAAGACGATGCTCACTCCGTTTTTAGCGAGCAGGTCGTGGATCGGCATCGGCCAGCCGGGGCGTTTCGAGGCGAAGCCGGAGGTGCCGTCCGCGTTCTGCCCTCCCCACTCGGCATAGACCGAAGTCTTCGCCCCGCCGCGGGCGTCGCGTCCGAGTCCGCCGACGAGGTGGTGGATGAAGACGAACTTGTGATGCGCCTCGCTCGCCTCCAGCGTAGCCGCGAGCCAGCGATACTGCGCCTCGCCGAGGGTCATGCCCCAGTTGTCCTCGCGGCTGCGCATCGTGGTGAACCAGAAGGGATCGAGCACGACGAAGAGGGCGTCACCCCATTCCCAGGCGTAATAATCCTGCAACAAGCCGGCACCATCGAAAGGCGTGGCATTGCCGGTGTAGATCCCGCCGGGCTCGGGGTTGGGGAAATACTTCTTCCGCATCCCGACGGACCACAGGGGCATGGAATCGGGTTGCCCAGTGAGGCGCTCACCCTTCTCGCCGTCGTGGTTGCCGAGAACGAGAAAAACCGGAACGCTGTGGGCGACCTGGCCGAGGTAATAACGCTGGGCTTTGTATTGCGACTCGGCGCGGGAATAAAAGACGCCGAACTTGTCCACCATGGTGGTATCGCCGAGATCGACGACAAAGTCGGGCCGGTCGGCGAGCAGGTTGGCCAGGGTCTGTTGGTAAACGCGGACGTCGGTACTCGTATCGAGATGCGAATCGGCCTGGATGGCAAAAGTGAAAGCCGACCCGGCGGCGCGGGGAGTGTGAAACCGGCGCACCTCGTCGACGGTCGCCTCGCCGCCCAGCCGTCGCCAGGTCAGCCGGTAAACGTAGTCCGTGTCCGGCTCGAGGCGGTCGAGGAGCAGTTCCTTCGGCACGCCGGGCGCGAGGGGCACGGGTGCGGTGCGTTGATTGAGCGTGTCCTCGGTTTTGCCGTAAGCGATGACGACCTCGATCGGTTCCCAGGCGATCACGTTGGCAGTGATGGAATCGGCCTGGGGCCGACAGAGCCATACATTGTAGAGATAGGGTGGAATCACTGCCGCTTCGACCGAGGCCCCGCCGCCCTGGCCACCACCTTTGCCTTTCCCCCCTTTCCCGGGACCTTTCGGCTCCTCCGGCGCGGCGGCGATGACGAGCAGGACCAGTCCGAAGGTCAGGAGTGCGGAAAGAATCGCTTTCATGGTTCGAAGAAAGCAGGGCTCAGTTTTTGGCGTCGGAATCGGAAGCAGGGGCGGGCCTCTTCCCTCCTTTGCCTCCTTTCTTCTCGCCTTTGCCCATGCCGCCGCGTCGATCACCGGAGCGCTCGCCCGCGGGATCGTAGTTGGGGTTCGCAGTTGGCAGGCCGCCCTTCTCCGCGGTGAGGTAATCGGTCAGGCGGGCATCCAGATCCCGGACGATCTCCGGATGGACCGCAGCGAGATCGTGCTGCTCGGCGAGGTCGGTGGAAAGGTCGAAGAGCTGGCGCTGTTCCGTTTCGTAAAAACGGATCAGCTTGTGGTTTCCGAGATAGATCGCCGAGGCGGGTCCGGCTTCATCCTTGTCGTAATGGGGAAAGTGGATCACGAGCTCCTCGCGCTGGCGTTTAGGGGCCTTGTCAGAATCGTTTTTCAAGACTCCAGCCAGGCTGATGCCCTCGACTCCGCGCGGCAATGAGGCGGACGGAGCGCTGGCCAGTTCGAGGATCGTCGGCAGGATGTCCACGGTGCTGGCCCGGACATGGGAAAACACGCCCGCCGGGATGCCCGGTCCGGCGACGACGAGGGGAACACGGAGGCCACCCTCCCAGACCGTGCCTTTGCCGTTGGTGAGGGCTCCGTTGGCATTGCGGCCCTGCGCCCCGTGATCGGCCGTGTAGATCACGTAGGTGTTTTCGGTGAGGAGGAGTTCGTCGAGTTTGGCGAGGACGAGTCCGATGGTCTTGTCGATCTCCTCGTTGCCCGCCGCCGTGCCGATGCGGTTGACGTCGAAGCGGGTGCCGAGCCGTCGTTTCACCGACTCAAGCGTGTCGGGTCGGGCGGTGAAGGGGGTCTTGCCTGGATAGTGGGAAATCTGGAGGTAGAAGGGTTTTCCCGCCGCGGCCTGCCGGGTCATAAAGTCCATTCCGAGTTGCGCAGTGGCGTAGGCCTGGGTCGGATTTGGTTCCTCGACATGTTCCGGGCCGTCGTTGCTGTTCGGGCCATCGTTTTCTTCGAAACCATGCTCGCGAGGGTTCACCCGGCCGCAGTGCCATTTGCCGAAATGGGCCGTGGCGTATCCTTGCGCCTGGAGCAGCGTGCCGACGGTCTCGATTCCGACGGGCAACTCCGTGGTGGTGGGAGGTGCGGTGACCTTGTCTCCCGGGTTCACCGTTCCGTCCTTCTTCCCCTCGTTGACGAAGGTCATCTGGAGCTGGGCCGGACTGCGGCCGGTGAAGAGGGCGGCGCGGGTCGGAGTGCATCGCGGAGAGGCGGCGTAGAAATCGGAGAAACGGATCCCGCGCAGGGCGAGCCGGTCGAGGTTCGGCGTCAGGATGAAATCGCTCTTCGATCCCTCGGGATGCCGGTCGTCCTGCGGCACCGACATCGATGCCCAGCCCTGCGCTTCACCGAGGATGACGAGGAAGTTGGGTTTGGCAGCATCGGGGGCGGCGAACGAGGCCGTTCCAATCATCCCGGAGAGGAATAGAGTGAGAAGTTTTGTCTTCATGTGAGTGAGGAGAATTGGGTTCAGCGATTCGGCGCACCGGTCACGTCGAGATCGGGCCGGGTGTTCCACCGCGGCGTCCAACCGGGTTTTTCGATCTTCGTGCGGAAGATGATGGTGTTGTCGAGGGCGAGGTCGTCGGTCCAGATGAACTTTGCGCCCTCGAAGTCGTGCTCAAAGTAAGGCTGCTTCGGATCGACCTCCTCGACGGTGAACTCCTTCGCGGCGGACCAGGCGCTGTCGTCGAAATCGACCGCCCACCAGTTGGCGGGCAGGGGTTCCTGCCGTACCTGGGGATTCGCGGTGTCGCCGTTGACGGGGCCGTGGAAGAAGTTTTTCGCCTTCCAGGATGCGTTGGTCACGGTGCCGTCGGCGAATTTCAGGATGAAGCCTCCGTCGCCGATGCTCGTACCATATTCGAGGCCGGTCTTCGGATCGGCGTTGTCCTTCGCGAGAACGGCGATGGTCATGGGATATTCTGGGAGAAAGTCGACGCTGACCACGTTGTGCGGGGTGAACTGGATGGGATCGACCGCGACGAGGCGACCGTTCACGTAAAGCATGAACCAGTTGTCGGCATAGACGTTGAGCTTGATGGTGTCGTCGATACTGGGCTTGACGAGGCCGGGCGGGCCGCCTTTGCCCTGTCCCGGACCTTTTCCTTTTCCCTTGCCCGGCTCTCTCTCGCCGCGCGGCGGACCGGGCCGCGAACGGTCATTCGCAGTTCCGCCGCTCGTGTGAACGATCCGCAGAGAAGACGTCGCGAGCACCTTGCCCTTCATCGCCTCAAGCAACTCGGTACGACCGACCCGATCGGGCGATTGCGTAATCTCCAACGGGGCGGAGAGGGCGTAGAGGGTGAGCACGTAGGTTTTCGGCCCGGGACCCTGCGAGTGAGGCGGCTCATAGCCGACCCGGCCTTTGAAACCCGTGCCGACCTTGCCGGCACCCTCGACGTTTTTCGGCAGGCCGGTGAGGTCTCCGGGCAAGTCGTAGAGCATCCAGTACCATTTCATCTCGCCCTTCGGATCGCGGTGATCCATGATGAGGGCGTAGCCCTGCGTTCCGGAGGGCGCGCCCTTCCAGGACAGAGGCAAGGTCGCGCCGCTGCCGTCGCCGGTGTAGTCGGCGGGCACTTCCGCGCCGTCCTCCACCGCCGGGCTGGTGAGGAGAAACACGCCATCGCTGCTCCGGGGCTGGTCCGGCCCGGCCGCGGCCGCGCTTTGACCGCCCGCGCCATTTCCTCCGCCGCGAGGTCCGCCGGTTCCGGGTCGTTCGCCGCGGTTGGCCATTTCTCCGGGACGCCCCGGAGCGGGTTCGGGACGCTGCCATTCGGCGAGCTCGAGCTGGCCGCTGCCGTCGCGATCCAATTCCTGGAAGACCCGGCGCGCTTCGGCCATCGCATCCGTCAGGGCACCGGCATCGCCCCGCCTCCCGGCCTGCTGTTTCGCGTGGTCGGCGAATTCCTGCGCGGTGACGATGCCATCGCCGTTGAGGTCGATTATGCCCTCGAACGCGCCGTCCCGGAGCGGACGCCCTTCGCCCGGCCGCGGGGGAGGCGGTGGCGGCGGACGATCCCCGCCGCGCATTTCGGGCCGGGGACCGCCCTTGCTGCCCCCGCCTTTCTGGCCACCCGGTTCGCCGGAGCCTCCGGGTCCTCCCTTGCCGCGGCCACCGCCGCCGGATCTCGCGGTGTAAACTTCCTTCACGATTCCGTCGCGGCCGTTGTCGAACTCGAAGGGGTAGGTGCCATCCGCGTTGATCCGGTAACGCACATGACGCGTTTCGCCGTTCAGGGTGTAGGTGAGCTGGTGCGAATTTTCGCCGGTGCTCTCGAAGCCGGTGATTTCCGCCCCGCGCAGAGCCTGGAGCGCCTCGCGGACCGGCTGGGCGTGGGGCTGGGGATCGACCTGGCCCTCGGCCTCGACCACCTCGCCGTGGAAGCCGCCGATGACGTAGGGGTATTCCTTTGCGGCGTGGTAGTGATAGCCCATCCCGGGCGTCTCGTGCCCGTGGCATTCATCCAGCACGCCGACCGGCGAGCCGTCGGGCTCGGTGAGGCCGTAGATCGGATAACCGTCGAGAGCGATGGCGATGGGCATCCCCGCGCCGACCGCGCCTTGGAGATGGAGCGGGGCGATGTGGTAATGATAGTCGTCGGCGCGCCCGCAGTGGCCGCCCCACTGGTCGAGCTCTCCGATCTCCTGGGAAATCTCGCCTCGATTGTTCTGCGGATTGAAAATCGGGATGCCGTTCACCGCGAGGGCGATGGCTCCACGCAGGAAGCGGCCCTTGATCATCGCTGGCTGAGCCGCCGGAACCGGATGCAGCGGGATGCGCCATGCATTCTCGCCAAAGTAAGCCTGTGGCAACGGCACCTGCTGCTGCCACGCGGTGATTCCGACCATCAGGTTGTGATTGGGAAGGCCATTCGAGCCGACATGGAGAAATTCGCGATCCCATTTCACTTCGAGTTTGGGAAAGGCGAGGAAGGGTTTGGCGGTAGCCGGCGCGTTGGCCGCGTCCGTTACCGCCGCGGCGGCGGCTTGGAGAGACGCGGCGGCGTCCGCGACGAGGACCGTGGCCGAGTGCCGTTTTCCCGCCCCTGACTGCTTGGCGAGGAACTCCTCGAGAATGTGCGCCCGAAGTGCCTCGCGCTCGGCCGGAGGGAGGTCGCGTGGATTCCAGTCGTGGGCGAGATTCAAGGCCGGAATCCCGAGCAAAGCGAGGGCGAATGGAAGGAAGTGCGGTTTCATGAGGAAGGATTTGGGATGTGTTTCCGGGATACCGTTCACCCGCGATGTCAGTGGAACATGTGGATCCAAGCTCTTTTTTGTCAGGATTGAGTCAAGAATCGGTCAGCGATGGCAGGTCGAGTTTGTCAGGATTGAGTAAACCCGCTCGCGCGCCGTCCGTTTTCCCACGAAACTGGCACCGTGACGCCCGCCACCCGCATCCTCGTCATCGATGACGACGCCGAGCTGTGCCAGCTCGTCTCCGACTACCTTGGCCCGATGGGCTTCGAGGTGGCGTCGGAGCACGACGGACCGTCCGGTGCCGAACGGGCCTTGGCGGAACCTTGGAATGCCGTCATCCTCGACGTGATGCTGCCCGGTTTCGATGGCTTCGAGGTGCTCCGCCGCATCCGGGCCAAGTCGAAGGTTCCGGTGCTGATGCTCACGGGTCGCGGCGAGGAAGTGGATCGCATCGTTGGACTCGAACTCGGTGCTGACGACTACCTGCCAAAGACCTTCTCTTCGCGGGAACTGCTCGCCCGCCTTCGTTCCGTGCTGCGGCGTTCCGGATGGGTGGCGGAATCAGCGCCCCAATCGCCGATGCGGGAACTCGTGATCGGTTCGCTGAGAATCAATCCCGACACTCATGCCGTCACCCTCGGCGACGAAGCGCTCGTGCTGACGCCGGCCGAGTATGGGCTCTTGCTTTCCCTGGCCCGATCTCCGGGTCGCGTCAAGACCCGTGAGCAACTGATCGAGGAAGTCGCCGACCGCGAGTGGGAGGTCTTCGACCGCGCCATCGACATGCACATTTCGAGCCTGCGCCGCAAGCTCGGAGACGACGCCAAGAATCCGCGCTTCATCCGGACGGTGCGCGGCTACGGCTACCAGTTGATTCCAACGGACCATTGATTCCGCCCCCGCCCATGGCCCGACTTCGCCTGCCACTCTACGGAAAGATCCTGCTCTGGTTTCTCGTCAACCTGATGGTGCTCGGCCTGCTCGGGTTCGGCTTCATGCGGGCGCAGTTCCGCCTCGGGTTCGACTGGATGCTCGCCGGGCCTGGCGGAGAGCGTCTAGAGCAGCTGGGCGAATCCCTGACCGATGAGCTGCGCCGCACTCCCGAGTCGGACTGGCCCCCGGTGCTGGAGCGCCACGAGGCGGCCCTCGGGCTGACACTCGCGCTGTTCGGCAGCGACGGCATCCAACAGCTCGGCCCTCCACTGGAGGTTCCCGACGAGTTGAGATCGAAGCTGATCGACAAACGGCGGACCGAGGACATGCCCCCGCCTCCCCGTCCCGACGATGCCCGAAATCGCGGTCGCGATCGAGAACGCGAGCCCAAACCCGGGCGCGACCAGCCCCCGAAACCGCGATTCATGATGCGCAGCTCCGATCCCGCCCGATACTGGGCCGGCATCCATCTCGCGCTCGCCCACGGTGAGGGGGCGGCCCGGCGGCCGTTGACTTTGGTTATCGTTTCCGACTCGCTCTCGGGGGGCGGATTCTTTTTCAATCCCTGGCCCTGGGCCGGACTGGTCGCGGGTGGACTCCTCGTTTCGGCCTTGATCTGGCTGCCCTTGGTCGGCGGCATCACCCGCGCGATCCGGCGGACCAACGACGCCGCGCGCCGCATCGCGGACGGGGACTTTGGCACTCGCCTGCCCGAGGGACGCCACGACGAACTGGGCGAGCTCGCCTCATCGGTCAATGCCATGGCCGGACAACTCGGCGCCTATGTGGCGGAACAGCGCCGCATCACCGCCGACGTGGCGCATGAGCTGTGCTCGCCCATCGCGCGGATGCAGATGGCCCTCGGAGTGATCGAGCAACGCGGCACGCCGGAGCAGGCCACCTACCTTGGGAAATTGGACACGGAACTCCAGCACATGGCAAAGCTCGTCGAAGAAGTCCTCGCCTTTTCCAAGGCCGAAACCCTTCCCGATCACGAGTCCCCCGAAACCTTTTCTCTCGGCGATCTGGTGCGGTCGATCGTCTCCCGCGAAGCCCTCGGTTCCGAGGTACAGATGGAAATTCCCGAGTCCCTCCGGCTCCACATTTTCCGCGCCGCCCTCGACCGCGCGCTGAGCAATGTGGTGCGCAACGCCGATCGCTATGCGGGACATGCGGGCCCGATCCAGATCAAGGCAGAGGCAAATGAAGACTGGGTCATCATCCGGATTTGCGATCAAGGTCCCGGCGTGCCGGAGGAGGCGATCCCCCGGTTGTTCGATCCGTTTTTCCGCCCCGAAAACGCCCGCAGTCGCCACACTGGCGGCAGCGGCCTGGGTCTCGCCATCACGAAGCGGTGCGTGGAAGCCTGCGGCGGGACGGTGTCGGCGGAGTCGGGGCAACCAAACGGTCTGTGCCTCGTCGTGACCCTTCCCACGAGACCGCCGGCGCCCATGTCTTAACACCATGACTGAAGTGGACCCCTGTTGATCCGGGATCTTTTCAGGCCTGATCGCGAGGCCCGGACGAATCTTCCTGATCAAATAGGGCCGAGTCTTTCCCGATCGCCTCGTGCAACCAGGACCTCGCGTAGGCCCAACGTCGTCGCAGGGTGCGCTCGGGGATTTCGGTGACGGCGGCGATTTCTTCCCAGGTCATGCCGACAAAGAACTTCATTTTGACCAGCTCGGAGATTTCGGGATCGACTTGGGAAAACCGCTCCAGTGCCTCGCCGACGGCAATGATCTGCCGGTCTTCCTCGGGGACTTCGATCGCTTCCAGATCGACTCTGACGGGGTTGCCGCCCCGCTTTCGCGTCGCGCGCGCGCGGGCCCTCTCGATCAAGATCCGACGCATCGCTTCGGAGGCGGCGGCGAAAAATGCCCGCCTATCCTTCCATTCGGAAATCTCGCCTCGTTCCGACACCCTCATCCAGGCTTCATGAACCAATGCGGTGGCTCCGATCGTCTGGGGCGCCTCGTTGGCCATCTTCCAGCGGGCGACTTGCCTGAGTTCGCCGTAGACCGAGGAGATGAATGTTTCGGCGGCGGCGGCGTTTTGGGTTCCATTCTCCATGGCTGCCGGGCCAATCAGCGGGACTTTCGGGTGCCTGTCAATTTTCAATTCTCCTGTGCCGGAGAGCGGTTTTGCGGAACCTTGGCCGGATTTTTTTGGAACTCGCGCCTATACCCCTATACAAAAGGCCAAAAGGCGACGGCGCGCGCCGCTCTGAACCCATGGAAGAATCGGCAGCCAGTGAATTCGCGGAACGGGAAATCTTTCTCGATGCGCTGGACGTCGCGGACGCGGGGGAGCGGGCGGCCTTTCTGGCGCGGGCTTGCGGCGGCGATGAAAGGCTCAGGCGCCGGGTCGAAGCGCTGTTGGAGAGCCATCGAAAGGCGGATGCCGGCTTTCTGGGCGAGGAAGCGTCCACGCCGGGGGACGCGGAGCGGAGCGCGGACGAATTCGCGTTTCAGCTCGGCGGCACGGTGCGGCTGGTGGGCGATTACGAGTTGCTCGAGGAGATCGCCCGCGGCTCGATGGGGATCGTTTACCGGGCGCATCAGAAAGGGCTCAACCGCGTCGTGGCGCTGAAGATGTTTCGCGATTCCGCCTTCGCGTCGCCCGGGGAGGTGAGCCGGTTCAGGATGGAGGCGGAGACGGCGGCGGCTCTGGATCACCCGAATATTGTCTCGATCTACGAGGTTGACGAACATGAGGGGCACAACTGGTTCAGCATGCAGCTCATCGAGCCGGGACCTCTCAGTCGCGAGTCGCTGCGGGGAGGGGATCCGGTCCGGGCGGCGGTGACGGTCATGGTCAAAGTGTGCCGCGCGATCCAGGCGGCGCACGACCGGGGCATCCTGCATCGCGACATCAAGCCGGGAAACATCCTGCTCGACGCCGAGGGCGAGCCTCATGTGACGGATTTTGGCATCGCAAGATATGCCGGCAGCGAATCCCATCTGACGCTTACCGGGCAGATCATGGGCACGCCGCATTACATGGCGCCGGAGCAGGCCCGCGGGGAGTCTCGAAATCTGACCGTCGCGGCGGATGTCTATGGCCTCGGCGCGGTGCTCTATGAACTGCTGGCGGGAACCCGCGTCTTTGGCGGTGACGGAGGTTCGGCTTCCACCATCGATCTGATCCAGCGGGTCATCGACGAAACGCCCCGGCCCCTGCGGACGGTGAATCCGGCGATCGAACGCGATCTCGAAACCATCGTGATGAAGGCTCTCGAAAAATCGCCCGGGTCCCGCTATGCCTCGGCCTCGGCCCTGGCGGACGACCTCGAGCGGTGGCTTCGGGGTGAGGCGATCGCGGCTCGTCCCGTCGGGAAAGTGGAACGCTTTGCCAAGTGGACCCGTCGCCGGCCCGTCCATGCAGCGTTTCTGGGGCTGGCCACTCTTTTCTCGATGGTGTTGGCGGTGGGCGGTCCCCTGGTGGCGGTCCGGCAGCGGGCACTCCGTCACATCGCCGACGAGCGGGCGGAGGATTTGCGGAATGGCCTCTACGTCGCGCGGATGAACCTCGCCAGCATCGCCAAGGACCAATGGGCGGGGGCGGAACGGGTCCGGGATTTTCTCGAATCGACCAGGCCCGCCGCCGGCCAGCAGGATCTCCGCGGCTGGGAGTGGTCTTATCTGAATTCCATCTTTCGGGGGGCGGTGTTTGCCGACACCAGTGTGCTCCCGTGGAAAGGCGTCCGTTGGAGTCCGGATGGCGCCAGCCTGCTCCACGGCGTTTACGATCGCGAGCCGCCGCCGGCGGGGAATGCTGACCGTCCTCCGATTCACGGCATCGCGATCCGGGAAGGGGAAACCGGGCGGGAGCGGCTGCGCACGCTCAGTTGCAACGGTCAGACGGAATCGGTCTGCTGGAGCCCCGACGGGCGGCAATTCGCCACCGCGAATTGGGATATGAAGGCGCGGATTTGGGACGGCGCGACCGGCCGGGTGACCCAAACGCTGGAGGGACATTCCGCTCCGGTGCGAACGGTGGACTGGAGCCCGGATGGCGCGCTGATCGCCACCGGGTCCGGCGACCGCACCATCCGCATCTGGGAGGCCGACACCGGGAAGTTGCTTCGCCTCTTAAACGGACACCTCAAGGTGATCCGGACGCTCGCGTGGAATGCCGACAGCCGTCGGCTGGCGTCCGCCGCCTCCGACGGCACGGTGAGAATCTGGGACGCCGTCACCGGCGACGCGTTGCGGGTCATCGCCGATCTCCCTTTCGGCGACAGCGCGACCCTTCACTGGAGCCACGACGGCGGGCGTCTCGCCGCCGGCGCCGGCGACCGGGCGATCCGAATCTGGAATGGCGGCGATGGCCGGGAGGTGAAGCGCATCGAAGGACTCGCCTTCACCCCGACCTGCCTGCGGTGGTCGCACGACGACACGCGGCTGGCCGTCGGCGACGACGGGGAGCAGGTGGCGATTCGCGATGTCCGCACCGGCGAAGAACTCAATCGTTTCGTCGGCCATACCCATTCGATCCATGACCTCGACTGGAGCCCGGACGACCGCCGCATCGCCTCCATCGGGCGGGGCTTGCGCGTGTGGGAGGTCTCGGCTGAAAAACCCGAACGGATCATCCGCCTTCCCGGGGAACTGCACACGGCCCGGGAGAGTCCGGATGGCCGACTGCTCGCCGTCGCCGCCCAATCGCGGGTCGAGATTCGGGACCGGAAATCCCACCAACGGCTTCGAACGCTCGAAACCGCGGCCCTCTTTGTGCAGGTGATCGCCTGGAGCCCCGACGCTTCCCGTCTCGCTCTGGGAGGTCCGGAAACCGGGCTGGAGATCTGGAATCCCCACACCGGCGAAAGGCTGCGCACCCTTCCGAGCAAACACATCCACTTTCACGATGTCGTGTGGTCTCCCGACGGAGACCGCCTGGCGGTGAATGGTCCCTCGGGGATGGACAATCCCGTCGTCTTCGACACCCGCACCTGGGAGGTCGCCTGGACCCGGAAAGACCACCCGGGCACCGTCGATGGCATGGCCTGGAGTCACGACGGCCGCTGGATCGCCACCGGCGGGCAGCATCGCAAGGTGGTCGTTCTCGACGCCCGGACCGGCGGGATCGTCCACATCTTCCCCGCGAGCCAGGAGCGCCTCCTCTGGATCGACTGGCATCCGGACAGCGATCGGATCGCCGCCTCCTACGAAAGCAGCCTGATCCGCGTCTGGTCGCTCCGGGACCGGAAGCTGGTGGCGGTGCTCGACGGCCACACGCGCCGAGTGCCCTGTGTCACCTGGAGCCCCGACGGTTCCCGCCTCGCGAGCGCCAGCGGAGACGAAACCGTCAAAATCTGGAAGAGCGGCACCTGGGAGGAGCTTTTCACGCTCAAAGGCCACCATGGGGAGGTCCGGACCGTCTTCTGGAGCGCGGATGGCCGGCGCCTCACCTCCGCGGCGTTCGACGGCCAGGTGATGATCCGGGACGCTTCGCTCGGCTGGCCGGCCGAAAAGGCGGCCGCCGCGACGCCGTAATCCGACCGGGCTCAGGTCCCGGTTTGGCGGGGACTCCGGCCGATCGCCGGCCCCCTTGGGAAACTTTTTTTTCGCAACGTGGCCGGGTATCCCCGCGGTTGGCGCAAATACCAGAAAGCTCCCTGTCGAATCATGAAAAGAACCGTCATCTCCTTGCTCGCTCTCATTATCGCGTCGGCCTTCCCCGCCCGGCTGGTGGCCGTCGATCCGCCCGGCATTCTGAATCACCAGGGCCGCGTCGCCGTCAACGGCACCAACTTCGATGGCACCGGACAGTTCAAGTTCGCCCTCGTCGATGGCGCCGGCACCGTGCTCTGGGCCCACGATGGCTCCAGCGGCGAGCCCGCCAACGCCGTCCCGGTCCCGGTCGCCAAGGGGCTCTACACCGTCCCGTTGGGCGACACCGCCTTTCACGCGAACATGGCCGTCGCCATTCCGGCCTCTGTTTTCGCCGATCACGCCGAGGTGCGCCTGCGGATCTGGTTCAGCGCCGACGGGGGCGCGACCTTCGAGCTGTTGACGCCGGATCGGCGCGTCCTTTCCACCGGCTACGCCCTGAGCGCGGCCGAAGCCCAGAGCGTCACGGCCGGCGGCGTCACCGCGGGCATGATCGCCGCCGGTGCGGTCGGCAGCGCCCACCTTGCGGCGGGAGCCGTGGAGTCCGGCAAACTCGCCGACAGCGCGGTGCAGGCGAATCATCTCGCCGCCAACGCCGTCACCACCGCCGCCATCGCCGATGGCGCCATCACCGCCCACAAGTTCAGCTCGGGGTACGCCAGCGGCCCCGACCTGCTGGCCGGGCTCGACCTGACCACCACCCCCGGCATGGCGACGTATTCGGCGACCTTCCCCGAGCCCTTCGCCGCCGGAACGACGCCCACCGTCCATATTACCGACGGCTGGGCGCTCGACGCTCCGCCCCTGGAAACCGGATTTTCGGCCAGCGCCCCCTACGCACCGGTGACGCTCGATGCCGCCGGGAACTTCGCCTACAGCTCCATCGCCCTGGTCGATGGCCGGCCCGCCATCGCCTATGCGGACATCAACGGCGCCGACCGGCTGGTCTACATCATCGCCGACGATGCGTCGGCCACCAGTTGGGGCGCGCCCGTGACCGTCGATTCCGGCAATGTCGGCGTCCACTGCGCGCTCGGCGTCATCGGGGGGCGTCCCGCCATCGCCTACCGCGACAGCACCAACACCGCGACGAAATTCGCCATCGCCAGCGACGCGGGCGGCAGCAGTTGGACGACGCTGACCATCGACAGCGGCGCCGAGTGCAACTCCCCGAGCGTCCGGGAGGTCGATGGCAAACCCGCCGTCGCCTACCTCGACACCGCCGGCGCGGTCGCCAAGTACGCCTACGCCTCCACCGCCGACGGCGCGAACCCCGGCGACTGGACGGTCGTCACGATCGCCCCCACCACCGACAACACCGGCGCGACGCTCGCCGTCGTGGACGGCCGGCCCGCCATGGCGTTCCTCGATGGCGCGACCGGCCAGCTCCAATACGTCCGCGCCAACGACGCCGCCGGCGCGAGCTGGCCCGCCCCGGTGCCGATCACCCCCGCCGCCGGGATCGGCTCCGGCGGGACCTACGCGTCGATGGCCATCATCGCCGGCCGCCCCGCCGTGGCCTACCGCAGCATCCCGGAGAACAAAGTCTATTTCCTCCGCGCCGACGATGCGCAGGGCTCCAGCTGGGGCGCGCCCGCCCTGGTCAGCTCCACATCCGCCCATGGCAATTTCAACTCGCTGACCGTCATCGGCGGCCGCCCGGCGCTCGCCTACGGGGATCAGAGCGGCGTCCGCGGGATCGTCATCGTCCTCGCCAACGACGCCGAAGGGACCAGTTGGGGCACGACGTGCTTCGTCGAGATCCTGCAGGCGCGCTTCTCCTCCCTGCTCGATCTCGACGGCCGCGCCGCCATCAGCTACCTCGCCGACGTCCCGGACACCCTCAAGTTCGCCCACCTGCCGCCCTTCCCCGAGTGGACCGCCACCGGCAACACCGTCTTCCCCATCATCGCGGCGGGGGTGGCCGATGGATCGGTCACCTCCGCCAGCATCGCCGATGGTACCATCACCCCCCAACACCTCGCCCTTACCGAGGACTCCGGCTCCGCCGGCGGCGTCGTGGGGACGGAGTCGATCACCTTCGGCCAAACCTTCGGCATCGTGCCGCCGGTGACGGTGGATGCCGGCGGGTTCGAAGACGCCGTCACCGTCAGCAACCGGACCGAGGCGAGCTTCGACCTGGCGGTGAACTTCGCCCATCGCCAGATCGACGGCGCCACCACGGCCGCGGGCGAGTATGTCTCCATGGCCATCGTCAACGGCCGGCCCGCCGTCGCCTATTGGGCCCAGGGCGACCTGCTGTACGCGCGGGCCAAGGACGCCGCCGGCAACGAGTGGAACAGCCCCGTGACCGTGGAGGACGATGGAACAAACAACACCGGATACTACCCGACCTTGCTCGAGATCGGTGGGAGACCGGCCATCGCCTACCACAACGTCACCCGCGGGGAAATGCGCTACCAGCGGGCCGACGACGCCGACGGCACGGCCTGGACGGCGACACCTGTCACCATCGCGGCGGGAGCTGCCGGCAGTTACTGCCGGGGCGCGGTGATCGGCGGGCGGCCCGCCGTCGCCTATTGGAGGGGTGGACGGGTCTACTACTGCCGGGCCAACGACGCCAACGGCGACTCTTGGCCGGCGCCGGTTCTCGCGGACACCTTCGGTGGCGGATTTAACATGTCCCAGCAGATGGGCCTGGCCGAGGTGAATGGGCTTCCCGCGATCGCCTTTGTCCACGACAACAACAATCTCTACTACGCGCGGGCTACGGCGGTGGACGGCTCGGGCGCCTGGTCTCCCACCGTCCTCCCGGCTTCGGGGAACGAGGGACTGGTGGACCCAGTCTTCTATTTTCCGATCACCCTGACGGTGGTGAACGGGAAACCCGCCATCTTTTTCTCCCGGCGCGGTGACTACGGCCACCGACCCGCCATGCTTCGCGCGCCCGACGCCAGCGGCACCACCGCGAGTTCCTGGACGCTGACGGTCATCGACAACACCGCCTCGACCTGGAACCTCGCTGCGGTTGCCGACCTCGGGGGCACGCCCGCCGTGACCTGCCGGGAGTTCGACCATACCCTGCGCCTCTACCGGGCCACCAATGCCGACGGCACGGCCTGGGGACCCGCTCAGGTGGTGCGCACGGGCGTCGGATTGCCCGCTTGGAACTCACCACTCGAAGTCGATGGACGTCCCGCCGTCTCCTACTACGATGCCAACACGGCGGATCTGCATTTCGCCACCCTGCCGACGGACATCACTTGGACAGCCGCCACCGCCGGCGCCTTCCCGATCCAGGCCGACTCGGTCGCGGACGGTGCCATCACCTCATCGTCAATCGCGGACGGCGCCATCACCACTTCGTCAATCGGGGACGATGCCATCACCGCCGCCAAGCTCGCGGATGGCAGCGTAACTTCTGCCGCTATCACCGACGGGAGCATCGTGACGGCGGACCTCGCTGCCAACGCGGTCACTTCCGGGATCATCGCCGACGGCGCCATCAAGACGGTGGATCTCGCGGCCAATGCCGTCACTTCCGGGATCATCGCCGACGGGAGCATCGGGACGGCGGACCTCGCGGCCGAAGCGGTCACTTCCGGGAACATCGCCGACGGCACCATCGCGACCGCGGATCTCGCCGCCGGAGCCGTGACCGCCGCCAAGCTCGGCGCCGACGTCGGGCTGTGGAATGTCGCCGGAGGCGACGTCTATCGGAGCACGGGCGAGGTCGGGATCGGAACGACGGCACCGGGAGCAGCGCTGCATCTCAAGCAGGGTGGCATCACAGCAACCGACGGGTTCCGATTGGAGACTTCCGGAACCTCCTTCGAGGACTGGTATTTCTACATGAATGCCTCCGACGATCTGGTGATCAGGAACGATTCGCAAGACGTCTTTTCCGTCGCCAAAAACAGCGGTGATCTCACGGCGGCTGGATTCCGGACGGAGAAGCCGACGGCGGGCACGACATTCAATGTGATCGGGGGCGACCCTGGGAACAGTGTCGCTGCCGGGGTTCAGGGAGCGGTCATCGGTGGTGGAGGGGCGTCTGGCGGTGTGCACACCGTCAACCGGGACTTTGGAACGATTGGGGGAGGCTATATGAATACTACCGGACTCGGCCTTTATGCGACTGTGGCAGGTGGGAGTTCAAACAGCGCTACAAATACCCAGGCAACCGTTAGCGGCGGCGGCGGCAACACCGCAACCGGTGCCTATTCCACGGTCTCCGGTGGGGTATCCAACCATGCGACCGGGGAATTCTCGGCTGTTCCGGGAGGAGACCTGAACACGGCATCCGGCAATTCCTCTTTCGCAGCCGGACGGCGAGCCAAGGCCAACCACCACGGCACCTTCGTCTGGGGCGACAGCACGGAGGCCGACTTCGCCTCCACCGGCACGGACCAGTTTCTCATCCGGGCGGGTGGCGGCGTGGGGATCGGGAGCACAGACCCCAACGCGCCCCTCCACATCAAGACTGCCGGCGACAGCCAAGGCATCCGGCTCGAGGACGACGGGACGACGAAGTACTGGAACATCTCCTACTGGTCGGACAACGATCTGGTCTTCGAACACTCCGACGGCGGCGCCTACTTCTACATCCGTGACACGGACGGAACGGCCGCGATCACCTCGGACCGGCGGCTCAAGAAGGATTTCGAGAACCTGGATTCCGCCCTCGCGGAGCTCGCCCGCATCCCGGTGGTGCGTTACCGCTACAAAACCTCTTCCCCCGACGTCCCGAAGACCTACGGATTCATCGCGCAGGACGTGGAGCAGGTCTTTCCCGACCTCGTCGAGGAGAAGCGCGGCTTCAAGACC
The DNA here is from genome assembly GCA_024233085.1 of Akkermansiaceae bacterium. Taxonomy (GTDB): domain Bacteria; phylum Verrucomicrobiota; class Verrucomicrobiia; order Verrucomicrobiales; family DEV007; genus JAEUHH01. Next base: position 380,691 of record JACKQC010000002.1, on the reverse strand, counting down.
CTCGCCATCTCCGGCCTCACCCCCATCAACACGCGCGCCATCCAGGAGCTGAAGGCCGAGAAGGACGCGGAGATCTCCAGGCTCGGAAGGGAGAACGCCGAGCTGAAAGAGCGCCTCGAAAAACTCGAGGCCGCCCTCGAAAAGCTCGCCCAGCCCTGACCGACGCCCGAATCCCGCCCGCCGGAGGATCGCCCCTTTCCCCTGTGCCACTGAACCAAAAAAAAGAGCGGCATCTCCCCTTTTTCAACAGGGTCAAACCCGCGACCTAACCCGGTTGATTCCCTGCGTTTTTCGGCCAAAAAATGTTTCCACCGTGAAAACGCACCACCACCGGGGAACCCACCCCTCCACCCATCGTCCGTCCGGCCTCGCCACCGGTGGGGTCTTCTCGGTTGACATCGCCGACGGCACCGTCGCCGCCGCCGATCCCAATGGCGGAATTCGCCTCGAGGAGGACGACGCCACCACCGCGTGGAATTTGTGTTACGACACGACCAACGACAATCTCGCGATTGGCAACACCGCATTCGGCACCGAAGCGATGGTTGTCGGCCCCGCCAACTTTGTCGGCATCGGCATCGGTACCGCGCCGCCGTTAAGGAACTCAAGGCCGCCAACGAGTCGCTGAAAGCCGAGAACGACACGCTGCGCGAGCGGCTCGAAAAACTCGAGGCCCTCGTCACCGGGGCCGCCAAACCCTGAAAGGAAATCGCGCCAAGTCCCCGTTTCGAACATGGCGGAGGCAAAGCCCGATCATCCATCGACATGGTCGCGAGTTTCTGCCAAGCTCACGCCGCGATGGATACTCCGGCCTCCGCCCCCCGCACCGTTGTGCTCGATCACCCGCTGATTCGCGCCCGGCTCACCGAGCTTCGGCGTGTCTCGACGGAGACCCTGCATTTTCGGCAAGCCTTGCACGACATCGCGCAGCTCATGACCTACGAGCTGACCCGCGACCTCGAGACGGAGCCCTTCGAGATCGAAACCCCCATCCGAAAGACCGAAGGCGCGCGCCTCAAGCGGCCGGTCACACTCGTCCCTGTCCTTCGGGCCGGGGCGGGCATGCTGAACGGGTTCACCGAAATCCTCTCCGATGCCGCCGTCGCCTTCATCGGTCTTTACCGCGACGAGGAATCCCTCCGACCACGCCCCTACTATTCGAATTTTCCGCCCACCCTCGGCGAAAGCGACGTCATCCTCATCGACCCGATGCTCGCCACCGGGCACAGCGGCGCCGAGGCGGCGGCGCAATTGAAGAACGCGGGCGCGACCCGCATCCGGTTCGCCACGCTGATCGCCGCGCCGGAAGGCGTCGCGGAATTTCATTCGCGGCACCCCGACATTCCGATCTTCACCGCCTCGGTGGACGAGGGCCTCAACGAAAAGGCCTACATCGTGCCCGGACTCGGCGACGCCGGGGACCGCTACTTTGGAACCTAAGCCCCCCGGCGGAAGGCGTTCCCAGCCCCGTCAGCTCGCGCCCAGCGCTTTCTCAACCACCTCGGCCGTCCGGGCGATGTCCTCCTCGGTATGCGCGAGGGAAATGAACCCGGCCTCGTACTGCGACGGAGCGAAATAGACGCCGGCCTCGAGCGCCGCCCAGAAAAACCGCCGAAACGCCGCGAAGTCGGCGCACTTCACATCGGTGACGCTTTCGATCTTTTCCGGCGTGAAAAAGAGGCAAAACATCGAGCCGACGCGGTGGAAGGTGAAGTTTTTGCCCGTTTTTTCGAGCGCGGCCATCGTACCCTGTTCGAAGGCGGACCCAACCCTGTTGAGTCGTTCCCAGCCGTCCTGCTTTTCCATCTCCCTCAACTGCGCGAGACCGGCCGCGAGCGCGAGCGGATTGCCCGAGAGCGTGCCGGCCTGGTAAACCGGGCCGTCGGGAGCGAGGTGGTCCATGATGTCCGCGCGCCCGCCGAAGGCGCCGACGGGCAGCCCGCCGCCGATCACCTTGCCGAGCGCGGTGAGGTCGGGCGTCACGCCGGTCAACTCCTGCACGCCGCCCTTCGCCACCCGGAAACCGGTCATCACCTCGTCGAAGATCAGCAGCGCGCCGTGTTTCGCCGTGATGTCGCGCAGGAACTGGAGGTAGCCTTCCTTTGGAAAGATCAGGCCCGCGTTGGCCGGGATCGGCTCCAGAATGATGGCCGCGATTTCCTCGCCGGCTTCGGCAAAGATCTTCTCCACCGCCTCGGGATCGTTGAAGGGCAGCACGAGGGTCTCGTCGGCGAAGGCCGCGGGCACGCCGGCGCTGTCGGGTTTCCCATGGGTCAGGGCGCCGCTGCCGGCCGCGACGAGCAGCGAATCGACGTGGCCGTGGTAGCAGCCGTCGAATTTCACGATCTTGTCGCGCCCGGTGAACCCGCGCGCCAGCCGGATGGCGGTCATGGTGGCCTCGGTGCCGCTGTTGACCATGCGGACCTTCTCGACCGAGGGCACCCAGTCACAGATCAGCCGCGCCATCTCGACTTCGTGGGGATTGGGAATGCCGAAGCTCACCCCCGCTTTGGCGGCCTGATGAATCGCCTCCAGCACGACCGCCGGCGCGTGGCCGAGGATGGCCGGTCCCCAGGTGCCGACGTAGTCGATCAGTTCGTTGCCGTCGACGTCCCAGATCCGGCAGCCCCGCGCGCGGCTGACGAAAAAAGGCTCGCCCTCCACGTTTCGGAAAGCGCGGACGGGCGAGTTCACGCCGCCGGGGATCACCTGCCGGGCGTTTTCGAAGAGTTTGCGGGACAGGGAGCGATCGGCCATGGCGTGGGCGGGCTTTTTTGGGGTGGCAATTTCGAGCTTTTGGGGCCGGCCAATGAATAGTATGCTGCCGGGACCGTCAAACGGGCATCGGCCTTTCCGCCGCTTCGCACCGCACCGAGTTCACACACCCCCTTCAGCACCATGAAACGGTCTCACCCGTATCGCGACTCCCTCGCGATCGCCGCCGCGCTCGTCGCGCTCGGCTTCGCCCATTGCGGCACCGCCCACGCTCAGCTGGGTCCGAAAGTCGTTCCCATCCGGAAATCCAAGGCCGATCGCGAGGAATCCAGCCTCATCAAGGAGGACGGCGCGGTCTACCTCGAAGGGCTCGTCAAGAAAACCGTCAAGGTCAAGATTTCCAAGATCGCGCCCGTTTACGCGAATCTGACCGGGGAGCGCTGGCTCGGAAACCTCGTCGCCGACCAGGAGGCCGAGCTGCTGGCCATCGGGGAAAAGGCCTACCGCGTCCGCGCCCGCGCCCAGCAGGGAACGGTCGTCGGCTGGGTGGGCATCCACGCCGTCGAGGGCGTGTCCGACGAGTTAAAGCGGAACCTCACCAAGCTCCACGAACGGCATCTGCTGGTGCGGGACCTGATCGACCAGCAGCAGGTCGCCCTCGGCATGACGATCGAGGAGGTCATGGAGTCGCTCGGCCGGCCGGACAAGCGAAATTCCAAGGTGGACAAGGAAGGCCGCTCCGACGTGCTCGAATACATCACCTACGAACGGGTGCCGCAGACCACGACGGCCCTCGACCGTTTTGGCCGTCCCTACCAGTCGGTGACCTATCTCAAAGTCGAAACCGGCCGGGTCTCGATCGCCTTCGAAAAGGAGATCGTCAGCAGCATCGAAGAAAGCGAGGGCTCCGATTTCAACCAGGGCGCGGTGAAAATCGTGCCGCCGCCGATCGTCCTGTTCTGATCGATCGACCGACCGCGGCCTTGCCGAAACCGACACGGCATGTTTTTCTGGTGACCGGGCCGCGTTCCGCGGATTCCAAGATCAAGAGAAAAAAAATGAAAGCGGCTTCCCAATTCATCCCGCTCCCCGCTCTCGTGGCCCTGCTCGCCGCGGCTCATCCGTTTCAGGCGGCCTTTGCCGAGGAACGAAACTGGACCAGCACCGACGGCAAAACGGTGCCCGGCGAAATCGTCGCGCTCGAGGAGGGCGAGATCACCCTCAAAACGGCGCGCGGCGATTTCAAGTTTCCCCTGTCGCGCCTGAGCGAGGAGGACCAGGCCTTCGCCAAGGCATGGAAGGAAAAAGCCGACAGTCAGCCCGCCGCGAACGACAGCCAGTCCTTCGCCGACTTTTCGAAAGTGAAGCTCGGCGAGTGGCCGAATTCCGTCGCGGCCGATTTCGACGAGGACAAGATCGCCATCGTCAAAGAAGACAAGGAGAGCAACGAATTCGTCTACCGCAGCCCGCACTTCGAATTCCGCAGTCCAACGCGCCTGTCAAAAACGGTGATTGTCGAGTTTTCGCGCATTTTTGAGGCGACCTACGAGTTCGCCTCCGTGATCCCGATCGGCCTCAATCCCAAGCCCTTCGGCGAGGGCTACTATCCCACCCAGCTTTACGCCTCCCGGGAGGACTACTACGGCGACGGCGGCATGCAGGGTTCCGGCGGCATGCACAGCTCCTCCTGGCGCGGCGGGGAACTCGTGAAAAGCATCATCAAGGTCCCGCTGCCGAACCTCGGGGTCGAGTTCACCGGCACCCGCTACATCGTCGACCACAAGAAACAGAGCGACACCCTCGTCCACGAAATCGCCCATCAGGTCACCGGCAAATGGCTGATTCTGACGCCGGTCTGGTTCAAGGAAGGTCTCGCCGAAACGATCTCGACCCAGCGCTACGACAACGGCCGTTTCACCCTGACCTCGATGGACCGCTCCATCCGCGAGGATCTTTCCCGGAGGAGCGGAACCGACCGGGAATTCAGCATGATCCCCCTGGAACGGCTCATGACCATTTCCAGCGCCGAATGGGCCGCCGACCTGGCCACTCCCGGAGCCTCGCGCAACTATCCCTCGGCGAACGTGCTCTTCTACTACTACCTCCGTCTCGAGGGCGACGGCAAAGCCACCACGCTGGTCAACTACATGAAAGCCCTCGCCGAAGGCAAAAAGGAGGAGGAGGCCCGGGTCGAAATTCTGCTCGGTGGCAAGTCCTTCGCCCAACTGCAGGAGGACGTGGCCGACAAGTGGCGCAGCGAAGGTCTGCGGCTCGAATTCTACTGAGCGGAGCGCGAAAATCGCCGTTCCGGGCCTTGCGCCCGCTCGCCGGGACCGCTTTGGTCGGTCGGCGAAAAAATTCGCGCCCCCCCATGTCCGAAACCGCCCCCTCCCCGCCCGTTCTGCGCGTTCAGAACCTCTCCGTCGTCCGGGAGGGACGCTCTCTGCTGGAGGCCGTCGATTGGACCGTGATGCCAGGTGAACACTGGGCCTTGCTCGGCGCCAACGGCTCGGGAAAAACCTCGCTGCTCAATGTCCTGCTCGGATACCTCACCCCCACCCGCGGCGAAGTCACGCTCGCCGGTCGCGAAGCCGCGGCCGACCGGCCCGACCAGCAATGGGACGCCTGGCGGCGGAACATCGGCTTCGTCAGCGCCGGCATCGCCCAGTTGATCGAGCCCGGCGAACCGGCGCTCGACATCGTCCTCGCCGGCCGCTACGCGATGGTCAACTACTGGCGGCAACGCACCCCGAAACGCGATCGCGCCGACGCCGAGACCGAGCTCGCCCGCGTCGAGTGCGCCCATCTCGCCGGCCAGCCCTGGATGTTTCTCTCCCAGGGCGAGCGCCAGCGTGTCCTCGTCGGCCGCGCCCTCATGTCGCCCGACCTCCGCCTGCTCGTCCTCGACGAACCCTGCGCCGGTCTCGATCCGGTCGCGCGCGAGCATTTCCTCGACTTCGTCGCCCGCCTCGTCGGATCGAAGACGGGCGCCCCGACCCTGCTGATGGTCACGCATCATGTGGAGGAAATCCTGCCCGCCATCACCCACGCCCTCGTCCTGCGCGAAGGCCGCGTCATCGCCCGCGGCGAACGCGACACCGTGCTCACCGAGCCCGTGCTCTCGCAGGCCTTCGGCGCCCCGGTCACCCTCGGTTTCGACGAGACCGGACGCCGCCGCCTGGCCGTGAAGGCCCGCCGCGGCCGCGTCTTCTGACCCGCGAAGCCAAGATCGGCCTTGCGATTCCGGGCAACCGATCCATCGTGCGACCCTCAAATCTCGAAACACCGAACCGAACGCAGCCAGCCGCTCTCCATGCTCCAGGGAAAGAAAGTCGCCGTCGTCATGCCCGGCTATTACGCCGAAAAAACCCTCGCCAAAACCGTCGCCGAGATCTCCCGCGAGGTGGCCGACCACATCATCCTCTCCGACGACTGCTCGAAGGATCGCACCGTCGAGATCGCGAAGGAACTCGGCATCGAAGTCCACGTGAACAATCCGAATCTCGGCTACGGCGGCAACGTGAAGCAATGCCTCCAGTACGGCCTGGATTCCGGCGCCGACATCATCATTCTCCTCCACCCGGATTACCAGTACACGCCGAAGCTGGTCCCGGCCATGGCCGGCATGCTGCTGCTCGACGACACCTACGATCTGGTGCTCGCCTCGCGCACCTCCGGCCGCGGCGCCCTGAGCGGCGGAATGCCCGTCTGGAAATACCTCGTGAATTTCGGCATTTCCAACTACATGGACCTCTGCCTGGGCCGGCGCCACACGGAGTACCACACCGGTTACCGCGCCTATTCGCGCCGCCTGCTCGAGGACATCGACTTTCACGCCCTGAGCGACGACTTCATCTTCGACAACAACCTGCTCGTCGCCGCCATCGACCGCGGCTACGGCACCTGCGAGATCACCTGCCCCACGAAATACGAGGACGACAGCAGCTCCATCCGCTTCTCCAAGGCGCTGAAATACGGCATCCTCTGCATGTGGATCTCGACAAAACAGTTCTTCCGCCGCTGGGACCGGAAGTTTCACGGCGAGAAACCGCGACTGCTCGCCAAGCGGGACGAACCCGCCTCCGCCGAGTGACCCGGCCCGGCCGACCCGACAGGGTTGACCCGGTGACCTAACCCTGTTGAGTCCGGTCCGATTCGCCAAGCATTTTCTCCGCGATCGCCCGCGCCTCCCGGACCAGCGACAAGTCGCCGAGCAGCGAGGCGAACTTCAGGTCGGGCATCCCGCTCTGGGCCGTCCCGAGCACCTCACCGGGGCCGCGCTGCTCCAGGTCGGCCTCGGCGATGCGAAAGCCGTCCCGGGTTTCCTCCAGAATGCGCAGCCGCTCCGCCGCCCCGGCGTCTTCCGTGTCGATCATCAGGACGCAATAACTCTTGTGCTCTCCACGACCGATCCGGCCGCGCAACTGGTGCAACTGGGCCAGGCCGAAGCGGTCCGCGCCGAAGACCAGCATCAGGTTCGCGTTTGAGACGTCCACCCCCACCTCGATCACCGTCGTCGCCACCAGCACATCGATCTCGCCGCCGCGAAAAGCCTCCATGACCCGGTCTTTTTCGCCCCCCGACAGTTTTCCGTGCAGCAGTCCGCACCGGAATCCGGCGAAGCGCGCCTCCCAGGCCGAAAACTCGGCGGTGGCGGCGGCGGCGGATTTCACCTTCTCCGATTCCTCGATGAGCGGGTAAACGATGTAGGCCTGGCGACCGCGCTCCAGGTGCTCGCGCACGAAGGCGGTGGCGGCCTCGGTTTTCGACGCGTCCCGGATTCCCGTGACGAGGCGGCCCCGGCCCTTCGGCATCTCATCGAGGATGGAAACGTCGAGATCGCCGTAAAATGCCAGCGTCAGGGTGCGGGGGATCGGCGTCGCCGTCATCACGAGCACGTCGGGCCGGTCGCCGCGGGCGATGAGCGCCTGGCGCTGGGCGACGCCGAACTTGTGCTGCTCGTCGATCACGACCAGGCCGAGGCCGTTTTCGAACTCCTCCGAATCGCCCGAAACCAGGGCATGGGTGCCGATCGTGACCGAACCCGTCGGCTTTTCTCCGGACAAAGCCAGGTCGAAAAGGGGCAGATCGCCGCCGTCGGTTTGCTTCGCTCCTGTCCGGAGCCGCACCGGGACGCCGAGGGGCTCGAGCCAGCCGCGAAAATTCCGAAAATGTTGTTCCGCCAGAATCTGCGTGGGCGCCATCAGCGCGGCGTCGAACCCGGCCTCCGCCGCCAGCACCATCGCGGCGGCGGCCACCAGCGTTTTCCCGGAACCCACATCCCCCTGCAGGAGACGGCTCATCGGCCGCGGAGCGGCCAGGTCGCGGCGAATCTCGTCGATACAGTGCCGCTGGGCGCCGGTTGGCTCGAAGGGCAGGCTTTCCAGGAAACGCGCCAGAATTTCGCCGGAGCCGCACCGGCTTTCGCCGCCGGCCGCGTCGAGGGCGCTCCGCCGTTCGAGCAGCTCGAGCTGGAGCCGCGCGAATTCCTCCAGCGCGAGGTAACGCCGCGCCTGAGCCAAAGTGTCGAAGTCTTCGGGAAAGTGAATCGCCCGCACCGCCCGCGCCCGGGAGAGATGGGCGCCGCCTTCGCTTTGCCCCGCGCCCGCGGGAAGGCGATCGGGCAAATCGTCGTCCGTGATCGCCTCCAGCGCCCGAAACACCAAGGCTCGAAGCGTCCGCTGGTTCAGTCCGGCCGTCGCGGGATAGACCGGCACGATGCGGTCCAGGTGGATGCCGGCGAGTTCGCCCGCGCGCTCGACGATCTCGTAGTCGGGATGATCGATGACGAGGCGTTTGCCCTTCTGTTTGGGCTCGCCATAAAGAACGATTTCCTGTCCCACCGCGAGCAACTTGTGAATAAAGGGCATGTTGAACCAGCGCAGGACGATGCGTCCGGAGAGCGCGCCGCCCCCGGGATCCTCGACCACCGCCTCGCAGAATCGCCGCCGCCCCGGCATGAATCGCGTCTGCACATCCGTGATCTCCCCGCGCAGGCAGAGCGGCTGGCCGGTGGGCTGATTCGGAAACCGATCGAACCGGGTCCGGTCCTCGTGGCGGCGGGGATAATGCGCCAACAGATCGCCCACGGCGCGCAGTCCCAGATTCTCCAGGGCCGCGCGAACCTTCTTGTCGACACGCCCGAAACGCTCCGCAAACGCCGGCAACGGCGCCGAAGGCGAGACGGGAGCGAAGTCGGCGGAGGCTGGCACCGCCCAAGGTGACACCGGACCGCGATCCGCCGCCACCGAAAATCCGCCCCCGTCACCGGTCAGCCGAAAAGTTCGAGCTGCGGGGCTTCGGGTTTCGCCACTTCCTCGCGAACGCGCGGCTTCGCGGGCTTCGGCTTCCGGGCGGGTTCCGCTTCGGGTTCCTCCCTTTCCTCGATGTTTTTCCGCTCCTCCCGCAGGCCCGAGGCCACCTCGCCGGCCTCGAGTTTCTGGAGGATTTCCTTGGCCCGCGAGATAATTCCATCCGGCAGGCCGGCGAGACGCGCGACCTGGATGCCGTAGCTGCGGTCGGCCGCGCCCGGCACGATTTTTCGCAGGAAAATGATGCGGTCGTTCCATTCGCGCACCGCGACGTTGGCGTTCTGAACCGCCTCGCGCGACACGGCCAGATCGGTCAGCTCGTGATAGTGGGTCGCGAACAGCGACCGCGCGCCGATGACATCGTGCAGGTGCTCGGCCACGCTCCACGCGATCGACAAGCCGTCGAAGGTCGAGGTGCCGCGGCCGATCTCGTCGAGAATGACCAGACTGCGGTCGGTCGCGCTGTTGACGATGACGGCGGTCTCGTTCATCTCGACCATGAAGGTGGACTGTCCCTTCGCCAGATCGTCGCTCGCGCCGACCCGGGTGAAAATCCGGTCAACCAACCCGATCTCGGCGCTGGCGGCCGGAACGAAGCCGCCGACCTGGGCCATCAGCGTGATGAGCGCGACCTGGCGGATGTAGGTCGATTTTCCCGCCATATTGGGACCGGTGATGAGGACGACCCGGTTCCGCTCCGGCTCGAGCGCGGTGTCGTTCGGCACGAATTTTTCCTCCCCGATGTTCTGGTCCAGCACGGGATGCCGGCCGTCCTTGATGTAGAGGTTGCGCGATTCGTTGAGGAGCGGCCGGCAGTAGTCGAAAAGCCGCGCCGTCTCCGCGAGCCCGCCGAGCACGTCGATCTCCGCGAGCGCGGCGGCGGTGTCCTGGATGGCGTCGAGATGCTCCAGCACGGTTTCGCGCAAGTTGAGAAACTCCTCGTGTTCGAGCGCCTTGAGCCGCTCGTCGGCGCCGAGCACCTTGTTTTCGACCTCCTTCAGCTCCGGCGTGATGAAGCGCTCCGCGTTCGCCATGGTCTGCTTGCGCGTGTAGTCGTCCGGCGTCTTGTCGAGATGGGTTTTGGTGATTTCGATGAAGTAACCGAAAACGGCGTTGTATTTCACCTTCAGCGAGGGAATGCCGGTGCGCTTCTGCTCGCGCGTCTGAAGATCGGCGATCCACTGCTTGCCCTCGGTGCCGGCGGCCCGCAGCTCGTCGATCGCGCCGCTGTAGCCGTCGCGGAAAATCCCGCCGTCCTTCAGCGAGGCGGGCGGCTCGTCGGCGATCGCCTTTTCCAGCAGGTCGACCAGCTCGGTGAAATCGCGCAGCCGCTCCCGCAACGAACCGGAGAACAGCGCCGCGCCATTGCCGAGGGCTTCGAGGTGGCCGCGGATCTCGGGCACCCGGCGCAGCGACGCCTCGAGCGCCTTCAGGTCGCGGGCGTTGCCGGAGCCCTGGCTCAGCCGGCTCAGGGTGCGCTCGATGTCGCGCACCTCGCGCAGGCTGTCCCGGATCTGGCTGAGCACGAAGGGCTGGTCGATCAGCGCGGCGATGGCGTCCTGCCGCGCCACGAGCGCGCCGAGATCGCGCAACGGATGCAGCAGCCAGTCCCGCAGTTTGCGCGCGCCCATGGGCGTGGCGGTGCGGTCGAGCGCGCCGAGCAGCGAGTGCTTCACCCCGCCGGACCGACTCGTGACGAGGTCGAGATTCGCCTGGGAGGCGGCGTCGATGAGGACGAATTGCTCCGTCCGGTAAGCCGCGAGCGAGCGCAGGTGGTCGACCTTGCGCCGCAGTTGCGTCTCCAGATAATGCAGCACCGCGCCCGCCGCCGAGATCGCCGGCCCGAAGTCGCCGCAGCCGAAGCCGTCGAGCGACTGCACCTGGAAATGCTGCCGCAGCGCGTAATCCGCCTGGTCGCGGAGAAAGGCGAAGCCGTCGTATTCCTGCGCCGCCGGCAGCGTGTCGAAGGCCGCCGCCTGCTCGTCGGAAAACAGCAGCTCGCTCGGACGGACGCGGGCCAGCTCGTCCTCGAGCGCGCCCCGGTCCTTGAATTCCGTGAGGCGAAACTCGCCCGTGGTGTGCTCGACGAAGGCCAGCCCGATCCGCCCGCCGGCCTGGCACACGGCGGCGAGGTAGTTGGGCCGCTCGGCGTCGAGCAGGTTCAGGTCGTCGACCGTGCCCGCGCTGATGATCTGCGTCACCTCGCGCTCGACGATTTTTCCCGGCTTCGGTTCGGTGGTTTGCTCGGCGATGGCGACCCGTTTGCCGGCCTTGATGAGCTTCGCGATGTAACCCTGGGCCGCGTGGAAGGGCACCCCGCACATCGGCATGCCGTTGCGCTTGGTCAGGGCGACGTTCAGGAGCGGCGCGGCGGCGACGGCGTCGTCGAAGAACATCTCGTAGAAATCCCCCAGCCGGAAAAACAGCAAAACATCTTTGGGTAGGCTCCGGCGGATGGCCTGGTACTGCCGCATCATCGGCGTGGTGTTGCCGGAAGCTCCCGAGGCCATCGGATGAATGTAGGGAGCGGCGACGGGCCGGCAAGCGCGGAGAATTTTCCTATCCTCAGCGCGGCGGCGGCGGCGGGCGCCGACCTCCCGGAGGCGGCGGAGGGGGAAACCCGCCCGGACCGCCTCCGCCCCGCGGCGGACGACCTCCGCCGGGAGGCCCGCCCCCGCGCGGACCGGGACCCCCATCGGGACCGCGCAGGGTCACCGGCGTCCCGCGAAAGGACCGCGGGATGACGGGCCATTCCTCCGTCAGGAAATAGGCGTAGGTGCCGTCGGGAAACTCCGGCGTCACACAGAAGCGGCCGTTGCATTCGTCGAGGTCGCCCGAGCCCTCGACATACTCGTAGTCCTGGACAAAGGCGCCATCGTGTTTTCCGCCCGGACCGTCCCGTCCGTCCGGGCGATCGCCTTGCTTCAGGCGCCAGCTCGATGTCAGCTTCACCACTTTCGAGCCCGTGTCTTTCGCGTCCTCGTATCCGAAGAGCGCGTAGATCGGAAAGCCGTCCGCCGCCCAGCCGATCTGGGCGGAATGTTTCCCCTCCGACACTCCCAACTGTTTGAGAAAGAGAGTCGGCAGACCGTGGTAGTGATAGGTTCCGGTCGGCTGGACATGGGCGTGGTTTTCGTCGATGCCAAGCGCCACCGCGCCGCCGAGCGCCTCGTACTGCCAGCCGAGACTCGGGTCGCCCTGCCAGAACTCCGCCGCGCCGGGATCGAAAAACACCCCGTTGAGCGCGATGCCGAAGGGCGACAGCGAAAGAGGCGTGACGTTGGCCGCCTCGCGCGGGTCGCCGGGAATGACAATCTCGTAGCGCTGCGGCTGGATGGTGTTCGGGTTCCCGCTGTTCGGAAAACGGCCCACCTTGTGCTCGGGAATCGCGTTCGCTGACACCTCGATGTCTCCGCCGCTCCGGTCGAACGCGTGCCGGCTTTCGCCGGGCGGGTCCTGGGTCGCGGGCTCGAGCCGGACCGGCTGGGCGCGATTGGCCGTGTGTTGGCGCAGCCGGGGCGGCCCGCCGCCGGGACCCTGGCCCAGCACGGCCAGTGCGAGGCCCGCAAAGCACAGGATCAAGGAAAAACCAAGTCGGGGAAAGCGCATGAGTCGGGGGATGGAACCCGAGCCTAGCGAATTGGTTCCGCGTTGAAAACCTCGAATTCGAAGGCGGTCGGTGAAAGTCCGGTCGAATCCGGCTGGAGTTTGTCACCATTCGCCGGTAAGATTCCCCTCCATGAGTTCCTTGGTCGAAAGTCCGGAAATTCGCGACGCCCTCCTGCCCATGAGCGTCGCGTTTTTCCACGCCGCCAGCCAGATGGGCTGGATTGACGAGGATGTTGAGCTACTCGAGGGATTTCCCGTCAAGAAAATGAGCAAATCCCCCGAGCACGAATATTTCGTCCGTCTTCTGCTTCGTCTTCTGGAATCGGTCGTCGGACCCGGCCGGTTCGTGACGAAGGAAAGCCCGATCACCTGTTCCGATTCGGAGCCGGAACCCGACTTGATGGTGGTGGCGGGCGGCGAGAGCGATTACCGCCATACTCACCCTTCCACGGCGGAGTTGGTCATCGAGGTGGCGATCCACACGCTCGACCGCGACCGCCAAAAGGCCCGTATCTACGCGGCGGCGGGAGTGAGGGAATACTGGCTTTTCGAGCCGGAGTCCTCCACCATCACGCTGCACCGGAATCCCGGAGCGGATGGCTACGCGGAAATCCTCGCGTTCGAAGGCGAAAGCGCGGCCGTCAGCGAAGTGGTGCCCGGGTTTCGGGTCGTGCCTTCGGAACTGGTGGCGGGCTTGTAAGGGCGGGTCGGGCCCATCCGACAGGGTTGACTCGGTTACCTAACCCTGTTTGGTCGGGGGCTTCGGCGGATCGTTCAGCCCTCGCGCCGCTTGAGCTGCGGAAACAGCACCACGTCGCGGATCGACTCCGCGCCGGTGAGCATCATAATCAGGCGATCGATTCCCACCCCGATGCCGCCGGCGGGCGGCATGCCGTATTCCAGGGCGAGCAGGAAATCCTCGTCCAGTTTCTGCGTTTCCTCGCCGGCCTGGTGCTCGAGCCGCTCGCGCTGGGTGTCCGGGTCGTTCAGCTCGGAGTATCCGGGCGAGATCTCGACGCCGTTGATGAGCAGCTCGTAAACGTCGACCACCGAGCCGTCCGCGGCGTTCTGCTTGGCGAGCGGGACGAGTTCCTTGGGCACGTGGGTGACGAAGACCGGGTCGATGGCCTTTTCCTCGACCAGCTTCTCGAACACTTGCTGGGTCACCTCGTAGTCCTCCATCGCGGGCGAGATCTCGACCTTCAGCTCGGTCTCGCAGCGGGCGCGGCGCTGTTCGGGCGTCAGGTCGAACCAGTCGGCGCCGCCCGCCGCTTTCACGAGGTCGCGGTAGGGCGCGCGCCTCCACGGGCGGCTCAGGTCGATGGTGCGGGTGACGTTTCCGTCGGCGTCCCGGTGCTCGATCTTCAGGCCGCCGCGGTATTTCTCGGCGAGGTGACAGACCAGCGTCTCGACGAGGTCGGCCATCTGCTCGAAGTCGGCGTAGGCCCAATAGGCCTCGAGCATGGTGAATTCGGGGTTGTGCCGGCGGCTGATGCCTTCGTTGCGGAAGTTGCGGTTCAGCTCGAAGACTTTGGTGAAGCCGCCCACCAGCAGGCGTTTCAGGAACAGCTCCGGCGCGATGCGCAGGTAGAGGTCCATGCCCAGCGCGTTGTGACGGGTCTGGAAAGGCTTGGCCGCCGCGCCGCCCGGGACGTCCTGCAGCATCGGCGTCTCGACCTCGAGGAAGCCGCGCTCCTGCAGGAAGCGGCGGATCTCCGCGACCATGGCGCTGCGGAGCCGGAAAATCTCGCGGCTGCGCTCGTTGGCGACGAGGTCGAGGTAACGCTGGCGGTATTTGATCTGCGGATCGACCACGCCGCGCCACTTGTCGGCCAGCGGGCGCAGGCTCTTCGACAGCACGGTGACGCCGGTGGCCTTGACGCTCGGCTCGCCGGTTTTGGTGACGAAGGTTTCGCCCTCGATGCCGAGCCAGTCGCCGATGTCGAGCTGCTTGTAGATTTCCCAGGCCGCGTCGCCGAGCGCCTTCTGGTTCACAAAGGCCTGGATGCGGCCGTCCACGTCGCTGAGGTCGATGAAATTCGTCTTCCCCATGTCGCGCAGCGCCGTGATCCGGCCCGCGACGCGGACGGCGAGCCCTTCCTCAAAATTTTCCCGCAGGACGCCGGGCACATGGGTCGTCTCGAATTTTCCGCCAAAGGGGTCGACCCCGAGTTCGCGCAGTTTTTCGAGCTTCTGGCGGCGAAATTTCAGCAGGCTACCGAGTTCCTCCTCGTCGGCGGCACTGGCATCGGCTGGGGTCTGGGCGGGATTTTCGTCGGACATAAAAGGTCGGTCGGGAGGGGGGGGGGGGAGAAACCACGGATTTCGCGGATGACGCGGCCGGCGGTTTCAAAAAGCTCGCCCGTCCGAAATCCTGAAGGAAAAAATATCCGTGCTATCCGTGTGATCCGAGGTTTTCAAAAAGACGCGCGATTTCGCGGCGATGAAAAAACGGACGCCAAGCATGACCGAAGCGAGCGAAAAATCAACCGATCCGGCCCGGGCCTCCGTCCATCCCGACGTGGTGCTCGACGCGCGGCTGGCGATTTTTCACCAGCGCTCGCGCTGGCTGGCGCTGGCGGATGTGCATTACGGCTACGAAGTGGCCCGCCGCGCCGAGGGCGGGCTCTGGCCGCTGTGGGGAATGGGTGCCATCGAGGAACGGCTCGCCGGCCTGCTCGACGACTATGCGCCGGAGACCGTCATCCTCGTCGGCGATGTCATCGACCGCGGCGTGGTCGATCGCGAGGCGCTGGCCTGGCTCGCCGGCGTTCGGGAACGGTGCGCGGCGCTCGTGCTCGTGGCGGGCAACCATGACGCCGGGGCGATCCGGCGCGAGGCGAGCTTCGTCGAGACGCACGAGACGGGGGACGGTTTCTTTTTCCACCACGGCCATGAAGGCCCTTCCGTGCCCGAGTCCTGCGCGGTCGAGGTATGCGGCCACTGGCATCCGGGCGTTCATCTCAGCGACGGCGCCGGACTGCGGTTGCGGCTGCCCTGCCTCGTCCAGGAACAGTCGCCGGACGAGCCCTTTGCCCGCTGGGTGTTGCCGGCCTTTTCCCCGTGGGCCGGCAACGGCAAATGGGCGCCCCGACCCGGTGCCGCGCGCCGCCAATGGGTCTGCGGAAAAAACCGCGTCTTCGAATTGGAACCTACCGATCAAATCTAGCTACCTTTAAAGGAGCTTTTCTCATCAAGCTCATGAAAATAAACAAGAACGCCTAATACATCATCCTTCGATTCACTTAACCAGGGAACCTTCGTGACATGAACCGAAGCTTCTCGTTGTTGGGCCTTAAAATAATGAGATTCCTCACGCCTAATAGTTCCCGCAAAGACCGGGTCAATTTGATGATCACTCGGCAGTTCAACATTTTCCATTATTGCGTTCTTTGCATTTTGCATCACCAAATAATCGTCTCTTCGAAATCTTTCCGCGAATTCCGGGCTGTAAAGATCACGGTCTCTCGCGCCTCTGCCTTTATTCATCTCCAAAAGAGCATTTCTTTCAATATTAACGTCTTTCTTACAAAATGCCTCATTTGCCCATTGAATATATCCGTCAACATCTTTAAGCGAGGAGTAATAGGGCATTTGATCGAATAGACGCCCTGCAGTCTCCATAACCACTCGCGGCATACCTGGTTCACACATTCCAACAAGCCCCGACACATCACCGCTCTCTGTCTTCACCGGAGTTTTTATCGTGAGTATCTTCGGATTGCTTTCGTCATTGCGGTCGAAATTTGGTTCGATTGTTCGGGACACGAATTTCGGGTTGTCTTTTGGTGGATGAAGGGCCGCCAAATCACTTTGAAGATAAGCATTACAATCAATACCCAGCTGAGCGTCCGTTTTCCCAACAATTTCTCCGGGAGTCAATTTCAATCGTTTCGCCAAAGGTTCGTTTGCGTACAGAAAAACTCTATTTCGATCTTTCATGAAAACCGGATAGTCGATATGCCGTGTAACGATATCCAAAATTTCTTTTTCCTTAATCAACTCATCTTTAGAATCTGTTGCTTTTTCGTGAAAATATCTGAGCGCGGCAAAGGGTCCGGCCAACGCCATCCAAAATACAACTGGGGGCAAAAGATATTGAGAAATTGACGGAAGAAATGGAAATTTCTCTGAAATCGGAAAAAGAGTTTCAGAAATTCCAGCGTTATAGGCAAAAAATGCAACAAACACGAATCGAGCGATGAGGCAAACAATGATTGTAAGAACGATTTCCTTAGCCCTGCCACGTTTTCCGAGAATCCAAGAGCTAGCCATAGGAATTATGTATGCCAGATGAAAGTCGTCGCGAAGCGAAAAATCAGTAGAAGAAATCATGCAAATAAACACACAATCTAAAATTGACGGAAGTAAAATCGTGTTGCGAATTTGATTTTTTCCTTTTTCGGAAGTTGTGATAAATGAGCTTCTTAATCCTACAATCACTGTAAATACAGCTACTAGAAAATATGTTTCGACAAGAATAAATCGCGTATAACACATGGTTTTCCATTTTTCTAATTGCGGCTCTACCAATTGTTTGTCATCAATTGTTATCAACAGCACTGCAATTACAAAAGCGTTAAATGTTGTGCGGAGGATAAATTGGAAGATAATTAACGCCGAAAGGTCTTTTGTCGCATATGCCGTATCAAGCATCGAACAAAAATACGCGCCCATAGAACGCATTTGTTTCGTATTTGGCAACCTCTCCTTTATTAGGTAAACGCCTGTTGCAAGTGCGGCTATAATAACAATTGGAGTTGCAATCAAGGTTGCGACTAAAGAAATGTGAATCGGGCTTTCTTCTTTTTCTCTTATTAGCCAATAAAAACCGACTCCAATAATTGTCACGATGAATGCGACGCCTTTCCATAAATAATAGTATTCAGCTATTTTATTTGATAGCAGGCTGACGCCACTCCGGTTTGATTCGGGCTTATCGCTCATTTCTTGTAGGTTCTGAAAGAACTTTTGATCTTGATGTTCTTCGCTCACGTTTGTCAATTCTAAATTGATTCTAGTCGATGGATTATTTCTAATTTTTCGAACATTGTACAGTTAATCGCACAGAAATATCGGCTACAAAGGTGCATTTTTATTCAAACTAAGAGCGTGTGGAAATTCTTGTAATTTTTGGAAGGCTATTTAGCATGGAAACTATGGGTTGCGTTGCGTCGCCAAAATTTTGGGTTTCTTGCAAGTTTGGTGTTGAATTCCTACACCATTGTTGATCGCATGTGGGCAGGCTTTACCTAATTTCTGTACAAATTTTTATGATGTCTCCGAAGGACCAACTCGCGCTCCTGATGCGCGGCACCGCGCAGGTGATCAGCGAAAAGGAGCTGCTCGCCAAGCTCGAGCGTGGCAAGCCGCTGCGGGCCAAGCTCGGTGTCGACCCGACCTCGCCCGACCTGCACCTCGGCCACAGCGTCGCGCTGGAAAAACTGCGCCAGTTCCAGGAACTCGGCCACCAGGCCGTTCTCATCATCGGCGACTTCACCGCCCAGATCGGCGACCCCAGCGGCCGGTCGAAGACCCGTCCCCAGCTCACCCGCGACGACGTCCTCGCCAACGCGAAGACCTACACCGACCAGGCTTTCCACATCCTCGACCGGGACAAGACGGAGATCGTCTTCAACGGCGAATGGTTCCACGCCATGACCTTCGCCGACGTGATCCGGCTGAATGCCCGCGTCACGATGCAACAGATGCTCCAGCGCGAGGATTTCAAGAACCGCCTCGCCTCCGAACAGGAAGTGCGCCTCCACGAGATCCAGTATCCCATCGTGCAGGGCTGGGACTCCGTCGTGGTGCGCAGCGACGTCGAGCTGGGCGGCACCGACCAGTTGTTCAACATCCTCGTCGGCCGCGACCTGCAAAAGGCCGAGGGCCAGGAACCGCAGGTCGTCATGACCATGCCCCTCCTCGAGGGCCTCGACGGCGTCCAGAAGATGAGCAAGAGCCTCGGCAACTACGTCGGCGTCACCGAAGCGCCGACCGAGATGTTCGGAAAGCTGATGAGCATCTCCGACGACCTCATGGCGCGCTATTACCTGCTCCTGCTCGGCGAGGAACTCGACCCGGCCGGCCACCCCATGGAGGCGAAAAAGGCGCTCGCCGAGCGGATCGCGGCCCGCTACCACACGCCCGAAGCCGCCGTCGCGGCCCGGGAAAACTGGGAGGCCCTCTTCAGCAAGCGCGACCTCGACGCCGCCGACCTCCCCGAGTTCGCCCTCGGCGACCGGCGCGACGTCCAGGGCGTCGTGGCCGCCGCCTTTGAATTGATCGGCGAGCCCAAGAGTGGCGGCGACGTGAAGCGCCTCATCGCCCAGGGCAGCATCCAGCTCGACGGCGAAAAGCTCACCGACCCGAAAGCCGAGCCCGCCTGGGCCGCCGGCCAGGTGCTGAAGCTGAACAAGAAGCGCGCCGTGCGGGTGGCGGGGTGAGGATCGGCGCCGCATTTTGGGCTGGTCACCGGGAGAGGGTCCGCTAGTCTCGTCGGTCACGATGCCGACCCTGCTCCAACTCTTCGTCTTCCTCGGGCTGCCCATCACCGGCATGTGCTATGCCGTGCTCGGAGCCCTGAAACTCCCCCTCGCCGAGCGCCTCCGCATGGACGAGGCCAAGGTCGGCGGCCTGGTGTCGTCCTTCGGCATCATGGTGGGGCCCATCATTCTCGCCGCCGGATTTCTCTCCGACGCCTTCGGCCGGCAACCGGTCTGGGTGGGCGGCTCCATCCTCGTCACGGCGTCGCTCGTCACCCTGAGCCGCGCCCGGCACTACCCGGCGGCGGTGATCGCGGTGCTGATGCTCTCCGGCGGCTGGGCGGCGATGATCAATGTCGCCAACCCCGTGATGTTCGCCGCCTTCAAGAACCCGCTGACGGCGACGAACACGGGCGATTTCTTCTTTGGACTGGGCGCCTTCCTCACGCCGGTCGGCGTGGATTTTCTCCTGCGAAAATTCGGCTACGGCAAAGCCGTCAGTTTCCTCGCGGCCGCGGCGGCTTTCGCGGCGGTTTTCGGGCTGGCGGTGAATCTGGAGCCCGGCGCCGCCGCCGGAAACGCGGAGACGGCGGGCGGCGAAACCGGCGGCTTCGGCGGCCTGCTGCGCGACCCGGTCATGTGGCTGTGTACCCTGACGCTGATGCTGTGGGCGCCGCTCGAGTCGGCCACCGCCGCGTGGTCCACCACCTTCGTGAAGGATCAGGCGCCGGCGGGCGAGGAAGAGGCCCGGTCCAAGCGCGTCGCCGAGTGGACCCTGTCCGGTTTCTGGCTCTGTTTCATGGGATCGCGGCTGCTGATGGCGCTCTACCACAATCTGAAGAAAACCGGCCACTCCATCGAGGAGGCGCGCGTCACCCACATCGTGCTGGCCGCGCTGGTTCTGCTCGCGATGCTGGGATTGACCCGCTCGCGGAGGCGCGGCCTGACCATCGGGCTCATCCTGTCCGCCGGGCTGCTGATGGGGCCGTTTTTCCCGAACCTGATGGCCGTGCTGCTCGACCATGTGCCGGGCACGCTCGCCGGGCGCGCGGTTGGCGTGCTTTTCGCCGGCGCTTCGATCGGGTGGACGCTGATTCCGCTGCTGATCGGCGGCGTCGCCAAGCGCACCGGCGACCTCCACCGCGGTTTCCGGGTCGCCGTGGCGGACGCCCTGCTGTTGCTCGGACTGGTGATCTGGCATTTTCTGTACGCCAGAGGCCTGTCCTGAGCCTCGGATACGATGCGGAAGGCGCTCCACCCATTGCTCGCCAAAATGGCGCTGCCCCTGGCCACCCTGTGGGTGCGTCGGCAGGAACGGCGCATCCTCCGGCGGGGCCGGCCCCTCGCCGCGCGCGAGCGGGACGACGCCCGGCGCGCCGGGGTGACCGAGCCCGAAGCCGTGCGGGTGATGGTGGTGCGCCGCGTGCCGGTGCCGAGCGCGGGCCTGCTCGGGCTGGTCGCGCGCGCGACGGGTTTTCCGCTGTTTCAACCGGCGGGCATGGCGCTGGGCCGGGGAATCTACCTCGACGAAGCCGCGTCCCGCAGCCGCTTCATATTGGTGCACGAGCTGGTCCACATCGCGCAATACGAAAGGCTCGGCGGCGTGCCGGCCTTTTTGAGGCGCTACGTCGCCGAATGTCTCGCCGACGGCTACGAATCCGCGGCCCTCGAGCGCGAGGCGAACGAAGTTTCGCGCCGCATCTGCGAGGGCTGACCCAACAGGGTTAGGTCGGCGAGTCAACCCTGTTCGGTCCGGCGGGCCGATTCACGGGTTTTCGGCCAGCTCGACCAGGCCGCTCAGGACGGGCGAGTTGCGAATCGTCTCCACCGGATCGGCCAGCGGATCGCCGAGTCCCGGAAGTTGGAAATGTCCGGCCGCCACCGGATTGCCCGGCACCACGATCCCGCGAAAGACCGCCGTGCGCCGCAGCGTTTTCGCGGGATTGAAGGGATTGGGATCCACCAGCACAAAGCGGCCGGTGACCATGCCGTTCCGGGGATCGATCGCCACCGTGACCCGCGCCGGGTTCACCGGCCCCGCGCCGTCGGCGAACCGGCCACGATGGCGCGCGTCGATTGCCAGGGTCTGGGCAAGATCGTCGAAAAGGTCGGCGCTTTCCACGTCGCCGCCGGAAAAGGCGAGCGTGGCGTTGTCCGCCTGGCCGGGCGCGCCGAGCAGCAGCTCTCCGGCCAGGGGTGGAGCGAATTTCGCCCCCCGCAAATCGATGGCGAAGGGACCGAAGCCATCCCGATAGAGGCGCGCCCGCGGATTCGTGCTCGCCACGCGAATCCACCATGGCATCCCGGCGACCGTGCCGGCGCCGGAGTCGAA
Organism: Akkermansiaceae bacterium; assembly: GCA_024233085.1. GTDB lineage: Bacteria > Verrucomicrobiota > Verrucomicrobiia > Verrucomicrobiales > DEV007 > JAEUHH01. The sequence continues at coordinate 359,239 of JACKQC010000002.1, read as the reverse complement.
GGCGAGAAACTCGCGCAGCGAACCGGCCCCGCCCCGGAACAAGGTGTAAAACGGCAGTTCGCCCCCGTCGAAGAGGCAGTTCGCGCCCGAAAACGGCACGCCGTCGCCGGAGCGGCCCGACCAGCGCGTCAGCCCGTTGGCCCCGACCGTCAGGCGCAGGTAACCGGCGCCCTGGGGCACGTCGGGATCGCCCCGTTGCGCGGCTTTCAGCGTCAGCGCGGCATTCCACGCGCCCGTGTAGTCCGTGGCGGGATTGAGCCGACCGTGCCAGCGGATCTTTTCGCCCTGGGCGGCGACGATGTCGGCGGCGTTTTCCGCGTCCTCGACGGTGCCGGCGAGCAGACCGTTGGCGTCGATGGTGACGCGCAGGATCAGGGCGGAGCGACCGCGGCGATTGATCGTGCGCTCGAGGGTGGCGGCGCCGCCGGGCGTGGCGTCGAGCCGTCCGCGAAAACGGAAACGCTCCCGTCCCATCCACAGGCCGCCGGAGCAGGTGCCGATGGCGTTGACTTTCAGATCGAGCCGTCCGCCGAAGGCGTCGTTCAGGACGGCGTGGGAATCGACCAGAGCGGCGAATTTCCCGGTCTGATCGACGTCGAGGGGGTCGACGACGAGCGTGAATTGGAGGGGCTCGGAGCGTCCGACGCCGTTGGAGGCGTAGGCGGTGACGGTGAAGGTGCCGGCGCGGTTCGGGACGCCGGAAATCTCGCCGGTCGCGCGATTGTAGGTGAGCCCCGAGGGCAGACCGTGGACGCGGAAGGAGCCGGGATTTTCCGAGGCGGTCAGCGCCAGCGAAAAGGCCCCGCTGACCGTGGCGGCGGGCACAACGACGGGGTCGATCACCGGCACCTGGGGCACGGAGATCAGCAGATCGAGGTAGGTCGCGGCGCCGGAGCCGCCTTTCTGCAGCACCTCGATCGCCAGGCCGCCCGCGGGATCGACGAAGGTCTCGCCGACGTTGAGCGAGGCGTCGGCGATGTCGAAATCGGCCGGATTTCCGCCGAGATCGACAAGATTCGAGTTGTCGTAGGCATTGAAACCCTCGGCCACGATGTAGGCGCCTTCCGCCATGTCGGCGGCGTCGGAAAAATGGCCGTCGAGATCGTCGCGAAGCCCGATCCAGTAGTATTGTCCGGATTTTCGGAAGACGCGCAGGGCGAGGGTGTTGGCGGGATTGGCCGCGGCGGTGTCGAACCGGTAAACCCGGTAGGTGCCGGAGTCGTTCGCGCCGATCTGCTGGATGCTTTGGGGTTCGAGCCAGCCGAGCATCTCGAGAAACCAGGGATTCGGATGCAGGGTATCCTCGGGGATGTCGTAGAGCCAGTTGTCGGAACCCATGACGTCGAAGGCGTCGCCGTATTCCTCGGAATGCCCGGCGCCGACCGGATTGGCGGAGCTGTTGGGAGACCAGAGATTCGCGTGCTCGAGGCCGAGATTGTGCCCGATCTCGTGCGCGACCGTGGCGGAGTCGAAGTAGCCGTTGATGATGACGTAGTCCCGCGAGCCGAGGGTCGCGATGCCGGCAAAACTGACGGCGGGCACTTCCTTGAAGACGATTACGTAGTGATGATAGCTCGCCAGACTGTAGCCGCCGTTGGCGGCGGCGTTTTTGGCGTGCGTGGCGAGCGCGTCCCAGTCGTCGCCGTTGTTGTAGCTGGCGGCGCTTCTCGGCAGCCGGTAAACGGGGGTGACGTCGGCGGCGGTGGTGGCGACGTCGAATTTTCCATAGGAAAACTCGGTGAAAAAGTCGCTCAGCTCGCCGTTCACCGCGTTGGCCGCCCATGTGGGCGTGATGGTGTCGCCGCTCAGGGTATCGACCGGGGTGCCGGGCCGGTCGCTGAAATCGACCCGGATGACGAGCAGATCCTTCGTCCCCAGCGTGAAATTGCTGTTCAGGGCGAGCCGTTTCGGCGAGGCGGCGGCGGGCGCGGAAAGGGCGTCGACATTGGCGCCGGGCGTGGTTTCGAGGGCCAGCTGGCGATCGGCGAGGCGCGCGGCGGCGCCGGCATCGGCGAGCGTCAGTTCCGTCCCGCCAAAAACCACCGTCACCGGTCCGGCGTTTGGCGGTGAAACCGGGCGCACGGCGTTTTCCTCGATCGCCAGGCGACCGCCGATCGCAATGCCGTGGGCGGGAAGCCGGTCGGTGGACACCGTGGCCAGCCTTTCGCCGTAAACTCCGGTTCGGTAAGTGGCGTCGCCGAGCGTGAAATTTCTAAGGTGCCCATCCGGCGCGGTGGGCAACGGGGTTTCGCCGAAACACACGCGCCCGACCTGAAAATCGCCGGTGCCTTCCACGAAATCCTCGATCAGCCCGGAGACCGGAGGCGGCAGTTCGCCCCGGATCGCCAGCGGCACCGCGGATCGCACGGCTGTTTCGGGATCGTTCAACAGCATGTCCGCCAACGCGGCGCGACGCGCCTCGGCCAGCCGGGCGCCCTCCGCCAGCCCGGACCAGACGCCGTTTTCGCGCCGGCGCTCGACCCAGGCGCTGAAGGCGCGGAGAGCCGGATGGCGTTCGGCGCCCCAGTCGCTCCCGAATTCGGGACGCTGCCAGCCCGGCGAGCGAGGCGCCCGGGAAACGGCTTCCGACCGGGAGTCGGGGCGCCCGCCTTCGGACGCGGCGTCCGCGATGGCGGATGGCACCGCGATGGCCGTGGCTTGGCGGGTGGGTTTCGGTTTCACGGCCGCCGTCGGCGAGGCCGATCCTCCGGAAGTGGGCGGCGACGAGGGAGGCGTTTCGCGCCGGATCGTCAGAATCACGACCAGCACCGCGAGCGTCGACAGCGGTAAAACGACGGCCCGCCAACGCCGCGGGAGCCTTGAAAAAGGAGGAACGGACATGGTCTTCAGCGGTCGGGAGCGGAGAGAAAAAGCCTCGCGACGGCGGGATCCGCGAAACCAAGGGGAAAGAGGCGGATTTTCCCGAACCCAGCCGGCGGAAAAACCTTTCGTACCGGGGCCGGAAACTCAAACGGACGGAAATGATAACCCGAGACGCCCCGAAAGGTCAATCATCAACCCGCCCTCATGCCCGCTTTCGCGATCGGCGACACCGATCATTTGCAACCAACCGGGGAACTGGTAAACTTTCGTTGATTTTTTCGGCATTCGCCGCAAGCGGGTGACACGAACGGTTTTCCGACAGACGGGCGCGCCGAAAACGGGCACGACCGCCACGCGCGCAAAAACCTTCGTCGTCAGTCGCGGAAGGGCGGGTTCGAAATATCGTTTCTTTCCCGAACGAATTCCCCATTCCGCGATGCCCGTTCAACTGTCCGCGATGAAAAAAGTCCTCGCCTCCGTTTTTCTGACGTTTCCCACGATTCTCCCCGTGGTGGCCCAGCAGGCCGCGCCCGCCGGTGGCGCCGCCGCGTCCGGGCCCGGGGGAAGCGCCGCCGCCGCCGCGTCGCAGGAGACCTTCCTCGACATTCTCATGAAGGGCGGGCTTTTCGTCATGACGCCGCTCGCGGTGCTCTCCTTCCTCGCGGTGCTGCTGATCATTTTCTACATTCTCACCATTCGGCAAGGGACGGTGGTGAGCAACAAGTTCATGAACGCGGCCGACGCCCTGATCCGGAAGCAGGATTACCTCGGTCTGATCGCCGTCTGCAACCGCGAGAACGAGTGCATCGCCCGCATCGTCTACAAGACCCTCGATTTCGCGACCAAGAACCCGACCGCCAGCTTCGACGAAGTCCGCGAGGTGACCGAGGCGGAGGGAACCCGCCAGGCCAGCATGCTGAACAACCGCATCAGCTACCTCAACGACATCGGGCGCATCGCCCCCATGATCGGGCTGCTTGGCACGGTCATCGGGATGATCGAGGCCTTCAACGAGATCGGCCCCGGCGTGCAGCAGACCGAACTGGGCGGCGGGGTGTCGAAGGCCCTCATCACCACCGCCGCCGGCCTGGTGATCGGGATTCCCTCGCTGATTTTCTATTCCATCTTCCGCGGCAAGGTGCAGCGGCTCATCGCGGAGCTGGAGGCGGCCATGACCCACATCATGGCCCTGCTGGCCGCCCAGTACAAGCGGGCCAACTACCGCGCCTCCGCCCGCCGCGATTCCGCCGGAAACGATTGATGGCCGCCTTCGGCCGACCAGGTGCGAACCGAAAAAACTCCCGACTCGACCCCATGAAATTTCGCGACTACCACCAGCAACAGACCGCCGAACTGGAACTGGCGCCGATGATCGACGTGGTCTTCTTGCTCCTGATCTTTTTCATCGTGACCTGGCAGTTCGCGCGCTTCGAGCGGGACATGGACGTCTCGGTTCCCGCCGCCGAGCAAGTGGACGACGGGCCGCGGCAGATCGGCGAGATCATCGTGAATGTCCGGAAGAGCGGCGATGTTTTCATCAACGGCGCCCAGGTCTCCGACGATGAAATGTTGGCGCGGTTCCGGCTGATTTCGAGCGCCTATCCCGACCAGGCGGTCATCCTGCGCGGCGACGCCGAGGCCACCTACCAATCGATCATCGACGTGCTCGACGTGATCAAGGAGGCCGGCATCTGGAATGTCGCCTTCGCCACCGCCCGCCCGGAGACCCCGCCGCGGAAATAGCTGACGCATGAGGATTCGGTTCAGAAAATCGAGCGGCCGCGCCTTCACCGCGTTGGCGATGGCCCTGGCGATGACGTTTCCCGGTCTCGCCGCCCGGGGGCAGCAGTCGAATCCCGCTCCGGCGGCGCCCCCCGTCCGCGCCCAACCGCTGAATCCGGCGCCCGGCGGCGAGACGGAGGCGTCCGGTCCGGAAAAGGAGGAACTGCTCGCCTACGCGGACCTGCTTTATTCGCACGAGCAATTCGCCCTCGCGGCCCGGCAGTACCAGCTTTTTCTGAAGGCGCACCCCCAGAGCCCGAACCTGCAGGAGGGCTGGTTCCGCCTCGGCGAATGCTACAACAAAGTCGGCCAGGCCACCGACGCGGAGACCACCTTCAAATACGTCGTCAGCAATTGGAAATCCGGGCCCTACGTCGGTTCGGCCGCGTTTCGCATCGCGGTGATCCGCTACAATGCCAAGGACTTCGAGGCCGCGGCCTCCTTTTTCGACACGGCGGTGAAAAACCTCGCCAGCGAAGAGGCGAAGCTCCAGGCCATGTTCTACAAGGCGACCTGCCTCCAGTTGCTCGACAAGCCGAAGGAAGCCGTCGCCGCCTACGATGCCGTCGCCGCCGCCAAGACGAAAGACAACCCCTTCTCCGAACGGTGCCTGCTGGAAACCGCCCGCCTGCAATACGACCTCGGCGACGCCGCCGAAGCCTTCAAGCGATTCGAAAATCTCATCCAGTCCGCCTCGAAACCCGAGGTCAAAGCCGAGGCCCTCGCGCGCGCCGGCCTGCTCGCCGCCGAACTCGGCGAGACCGACAAGAGCAACCCCTTCTTCGAGGATTTGCTCAAGATGGAGGGCGAAAGCCCGTGGAAAGCCTTCGCCGGCGTCGGCCTGATCTTCAATCTCTTCACCAAGGGCGAATACGACAAGGTCATCGCCACCTACAATCGCGGCGTGTTCGACGCTCCCGCCGACACCCGCCCGAAAATGCTGCTCGTCGTCGGCCACGCCTACCGCCTGACCGGCGAACTCCAGGCCGCCATCGAACTCTACGAACTCGTCGAGTCCAACTACCGCGACCGCCCCGAGGGCGCCGAGGCCGGCTACCGCAAGCTGCAATGCCTCTACGAGCAGAACGACGGCGGCGTTTCCATCTACGCCGACCGCTTTATCGAAGTTCAGCAGCAGACCGATCCCGACAGCGCCTTCGTCGACCAGGCCTTCCTGATCAAGGCCGAGTGGCATTTCGCCAAGGCCCAGGCCGGCGAACCGGGCGAGGAAACCACCGAGCATTATCGTCAGGCGGCTTTCGCGTATTCCTCCGTCCGGGCCGACAAGGTCGAGGCCAAATACCGCGAGCCGCAACTCTACAAGCTCGGATGGTCGCGCATCGAGGCCGGAGATCCCAACGGCGGCGTCACGACACTGAACGATTTTCTCGATCAGTTTCCCGACAGCCCGCTCGTGCCCTCCGCCCTGGCGAAACGGGCCAGCACCTACCAGATTCTTCAGGATTTCGACGGCGCCCTCGGCGATTTCAGGGAGATCGCCGGCAAACACCCGGACGCCCCCGAACTCGAGTTCGCCCTGCAGCAGATCGCCCTTCTCCACGGTCAGCGGCGCGAAACCGGCGAGATGGTCGAAGCCTTTCGCACCTTGCTGGAAAAATTTCCCGACACCCAGTCCGCTCCCGAGGCCCACTACTGGATCGGGGTCGGCCTGATGGAGTCCGAAAAACACGCCGAGGCCATCCCCGAGTTGGAGATCGCCCGGAAGACCGCGCCCAACACCTACCTCGCCAAGGCAAGCCTCCGCATCGTCCTCGCCCAATACCAGCTCGAGAACCTCGACGCCCTGACCACCGAGTTGGAGATTTACCTCGACGGCAAAGCCGCCGCCGACGCCGCGCAAAAGGCCGCGGAAAAAGCCGCCGCCGCCGCCGCGCAAAACGGAAGCGATCCCCCCGCCGCCCGCCGGCCCATGGACTACCCCGCCGTTCCGCCCCAGGTGCTGATCTACGCCGGTCAGCGGCAGTTCGACCAGCGCGACTACGCGCACGCCGAGCGCCTGCTGACCGCCGCCAGCACTCCACAAAATCCCGCCGACACCACCGCCGAAGTGTGGGACGTTCTCGGCCAGAGCCGGATGGCGCTGAAGGAATACAAGACGGCCATCGAAGCCTTCGATCACTACCTTTCCCTGACCGAGCGGCCTAGCTCGCGCGGCAAAGCCCTGCTCGCCCAGGGCCAGGCCTGGCTGGCGCTGGGAGAGCACGACAGAGCCCGCGAAAAGGCGCGCGAATGCCTCATGTCCATCAAGGAGGGCCGGACCAACGCCGAGGCCCGCGTCCTGCTCGGCGATGTCGCCGTCGCCGAGGGAGACTTCGCCGGGGCCGCCCGGGAATATCTCGTCGTCAGCCAGATCTTCGTCGATCCCGAGGTCACCCCCCTGGCGCTGCGAAAGGCGGCCGAGGCCTTCCGCAAAGCCGGAGACGCCGAAAAGGCCGCCGAGTTGGAGAAACAGCTCAAAACGCAGTTCCCCCAGGCCCGTCCGTCCGAGCCGGCGACCGGCCAATAGCGGAGTCGACAGGGTTGACCGTTGGACCTAACCCTGTTGGGCCGCCGGTGTTCCCGCCCCGGAGGAACCGACTTCGCTCCAGGATTTCCGTCATCAAAGAGGTCGCGCGACGTCCATGCTATCGTGCAATATCCGAACGACCTCCATGGCGTCCGAGTCGTTGACACGAAAGAAAATGACATGTCGGGGCGAGTGAACAGCCGCTCCTTTGCTTTTCGCCGCGGTTCTGAGCCCCACGTTGGCCGTTGCCGAGGCCGGCGGGTTTAGTTAACCCTGCCGGGTCGCCGGCTTGGGGGATCCGGAGTCGAACACGATCTCGCCGTCCCGCAGGCGAATCACGCGCGGGGTGCGCTCGGCCATTTTTTCGTCATGGGTGATCATGATGAGCGTCTTGCCGGCGGAATTGAGATCGTCGAAGATCTTGAGAATGTCGCCGCCGGACTTCGAGTCCAGATTCCCGGTCGCCTCGTCGGCGAGGATCACGGCGGGATCGTTGGCCAGGGAACGGGCGATGGCCACGCGCTGCTGCTGGCCGCCGGACAGTTCGGTGGGCCGGTGATCAAGACGCTCGCCGAGCCCGACCTGCCTGGCGAGGTCCGTCGCGACGCGGCGGCTTTCCGCCTCGCTGATTCCCTGGTAGTAGAGGGGCACCTCGATGTTTTCGACCACGGTGAGCTGCTGGATCAGGTTGTAGCTTTGAAAGATGAACCCCAGCCGCTTCCCGCGAACCTGGGAAAGCGCGTCGTCCTCCAGCCGGGAGACATCCTTTCCCTCCAGCAGATACTGGCCGACCGACGGCTGGTCCAGGCATCCCAGGATATTCAGCAAGGTCGACTTCCCGCAGCCGGAGGGCCCGAGAATGCTGATGTAATCGCCGGGAAGGACCGAGAGGCTGACGCCGTTGAGCGCCTTCACGAGGACGGGCCCCATCTGGTAATGTTTCTCGACGCCCCGCAGCTCAATGATGGGTGTTACCGGAGCGTCAGGCATCGTCCTTGCCGTTACCTTTTGCCTCCGACCGGTCGCTGGCGACCCGGGCGGGATCGAACTCCTTGTCGGAAGTCTCGAAACTGTCGGGCATCCTCAACGCGACCGCCTCGCCCTCGTCGAGGCCCTCGACGATCTGGATGAACTCGTCGTTGTGGTCGCCGATGCGGACGGGAAGGCGCGTGTAACCGAGCCCCTCGCGGACGAAAACGTAGTGCCGGTCATCCTCCACGAACACGGCCTGGATCGGGATGTAAATGATGTCGCTCAGCTCGTTGATGATAATCTTGACCTTGGCGGTCATGCCCGGCTTGAGGAAATCGTTCATCCCGTCGATCTCGATGGTGGCGGGATAGACTTTCAGCGTGGGATTGTAGCGGGAGGCGTTCGAGTCGGGCAGCACGGCCACCTTTGTCACGCGTCCCTCAAGCGTCTTGTCGGCGACGGCGTCGGCGTTGATGACGGCCTTCTGGCCGAGCTGGATCATCTTGATGTGCGACTCGTGGATGTCCACGTCCACGCCGAGGCGCGACATGTTGGGAATGGTGATGATGGGCTGGCCGAGTTTCAGCGTCGCCCCCTGGGAAATCGCCTCGTAGTAGCGGGAGGTGTAGTAATCCTCGTTGGCCCCGCCGTAGGCCACCAGGCCGGGCCGCTCGGCGACGATCGTGCAACTGGCCAACTGGCTCTGCAAATCCTCGCGCTTCCGGAGTTCGAGTTCGTAGCGGCGCTTGGCGGCGCGAAACTTCGCCTCGGCCCGCGCCACGCTGGCGATGGCCTCGCGCTTCTCGCGGATCAGCTCCAGCAAGGCCTCCTCGTATAGCGAGAGCATTTTCTCCGCCTCTTTGGGAAATTCGTAGTCGCGAAAGAGGTCCAGTTCCGTCTCCTTCGTCTGGAGGGCGAGTTTCGCTTTCTCGAGGCTGACGAGTTCGTTCTCCAGCGTTTGCTTGGTGATGAAATCGCGCTCCCGGAGCCGCTTGGCGCCCTCGACGGATTCCTCGACCACGCCGAGTTCGGTCTTGGCCACGAGGGCCTCGTCTTTGAGGCGGCGCATGGTCTGCTCGGCCTCGCCCTCCCCGAGGCGGTTGCCCGACAGCAGCTCGCCGAAGTCGACTCCGGAGGCCTGGCTGTCGTCGGTGTCGGCTTTGAAGGGCTCCTCGTCCCCTTCGTTTTTCGCGTCCTCGGTGATGAGGCGGTTGGCGTCGAAGCTGGCGAGAATCTGCTCGGTCGCCTCGCCCTCGTATAGGGCGATGCTGTCGTTGTCGTAGGGCAGGTTCAGCGACTGGAGCACCTCGCGCGCCGCTTTTTCGCCGACAAATTTCTGAAAATCCAGCAGGGCGAACCGCAGGGCCTGACGCACCAGCTTGACCTCGCTGAGGCTTTCGCTCTCCTCGATCTCGAGCCCCTGTTTGGCCTCGGCGTAGCTGGACTCGGTTTCCTGGAACTGCACGTCGTGATCGACGATCATGTCCTCCAATCCCGAGGGATCGAGCTTGGCGAGCACCTTGCCCTTCTTGACGTCGTCGTCGGTGACCTCGTAACCCTCCTCGATGATTTCGAGAATCTTCGTGCCGTTGGTGATTTTAACGTCGTTCTTAATCTCCAAATAATCGAGGGCGTGGATGTTGCCGCCCTCGACCACCTCGATCACGAGATTTCCTCTCTGAACATCAAAGGTAGGAAGATCCGAGGCGCCCTTCCCGCCGCTTCGGCCGCTCAGGAAAAACGCGGCGCCCGCGACGATGGCGAGCGCTCCAACTGTGAATATGACCTTCTTATTCATCCCCTTCTTCCTCCAGTTTTTTCACCCACGAACCGTCCTTGTTAATATAAAGGATGCCCATGTCGCGCCAAAGACGCAAACGCGCCAAGGTATGCTCCACCAGCGTCGAAGTGCGCTGATTCATCGAGTTAACCAGGTCCCGCTGGGCGTCGACGATGTCGCGGGCCTCGGCCTTTCCCAGTTCATTAAGAAGTCGCTGCTCCTCCAGCCGCGTTTCCGCCAGGTTCACTCCGAGCTGGCCGATCTCGTAGTTCCGACGCGCCTGCTCCAGCGCCCGCCAGTCGTCGAAGATCTGCAGGCGCACCTGGTCGTGCGCGAGCGTCCGCTGACGTTTCGCCTGCTCGAGCGCGATCAGGGTCGAGCGGTAGAAGTTCCGCTCCGCCTTGTTGTTGAAGGGCAGGTCCAGCTCGAAGCCGGCCGACCACGCGCGCCGCTCGAAGTTCAGGTTCGGTGTGATGTCGTCGGGATCGCTCAGCACGTCGTAGGTCGCCACCGCGTCGAGTCCACCCTGCAATTCGACTTTCGCCACCTTGATGCGGCGCTCGGCGTCGGTCACCTGGTCGTCCACCGTCTGGAGGTCGGGACGCGACACCAGCGCCACCTCGACGGCCTGCTCGCGCCGGAGTCCGGGGTCCTCGACCTTGAGACGCTTGAGTTCGGATTCGTCGAGGACGTAGTTTTCCGCCACCGGCAGGCTCAGCTCGATCTTCAGCTCGTCGAGCTGGTTCTGGTAGTCGCGGATGGCGTTCACCCACTGGCTCTCCGCCTGGAGCATGGCCTGCCGGAGCTGGCCGAGCTGGGTCAGAGTCATGCGGCCCTCCTTGTTGAGGCCCTCGGCCATGTCGACGTTTTTCCGGAAGCCCTCGTACGCCATCCAGTTGTTTCGCACCGTGTCCCGGGCCTGAAGCACGTTGTAATAGCGGGAGACGACATCGATCACGAATTCCCGGCGAAAATTCGCGAACTCCCGCATCGCGTAGAGCAGATCGCGATCCGCCTGGGTCAGCACTTCCAGCGTGGTCTTGAAACCGCCCCCTTTCAGCAGCGGCTGGGTCAGTGTGACGGCGAGCGCGGAATGGTTGACCGACCGGTCGCCGGCCACGAAACGGAGGAAATCCGACGTGAAATCCGCCGCCAGCCGGGCGCCGGTTCGCTGCAGCATCGTGAACCCCATCGATTGCCGGCGGGTAAAGGTGTTCGTGGCGATCAGGCCATCGACTTCGCGCTCGATGATCTCGGTCTCGATCCTTGTCCGGGCTTCGCCCGTTTCGGGGTCGATCACCGGTTCCCCTGTGATGGGGTCGAGCACCGGGCGCTCCACCTGGACCTCGATCTGTTCGGGCGGTTGATCGCCCTCGCGGGCGTCGCTCTGGGTGCCGACATCCACTTCGCCGTAGAAAAGCGGCGCCAGTTCGTGGCGGGTCAGCGTCAGATCGAGCGCCTGGAGATAGAGCGTTTCCTTCTGGCTCAGGTATCCCCGGTTCTGGCGAATCGCGAGGCCCAGCGCGTCGGCCAGCGACAACACCCGCGCGCCCGATTCCGTCTTCGAAATCTCCCCGAGAAAATCCGCGCTCGAGCCGTTGCGGTGCAGGTCCTTCAGATCGACCGGTTCCGTCGCCGAGATGTCGAGCGAATCGTTGTCGACGTTTTCGATCTTCGCCGCTTTTCCGAAGAGGATGCGCTTGGTCTCCCAATCCGCCGCTTTTTCGTAAAACCTTGGCGCGCAACCGGCGGCCGACATCGCCAAAGCGACGCACGAGGCGACGACAACCCCTCGGCCCCGCCAGGGAAAGGACCTCCGGCGGGCCGTCCTTTCTCGGCGACCTGTCATTGGTTTCAATTCCGCCGTCCGGCCCCGTTTATCAACCGAATCGATTGACGCGATGCGGCCATAGGCGGCCGCTTTCAGGGCCATGGACCAGACAGGGTTGACTGTCCGACCTAACCCTGTTAGATCGGTGACGCATGAAACACCGCTCTCCCGCTCTCGATGAATGGGTCCCGCGTCGCTCCGGGCGGTTGGCCCTGGCGATTTTTTCGGGATTTTTCGCCGCCGTGGCCGGCGCCTCGGCGGAGGACTCCGGGTTGCCCGCGGCCCTGGGATGGCGGGCCGGCCCGCCCATCCTCGCGGTGGACGCCGCGCGGCTGCCGGAGTCGCCGGACAACCCGTGGCTGGCGGTGAAAGACCCCAGCGTCGTCCGGCACGGAGATCGCTGGCATCTCTTCTGCACGCTGCGCAAGCGGGACGGCGGGGACGGCAAACCGCCGGGCTACATCCGGATCGGCCACCTGTCTTTCGCGGACTGGAGCGAGGCGCGGTCGGCGACCTGGTCGGTCCTGGACCTGGGAAGTCTCGACTACCACGGAGCGCCGCAGGTTTTCTTCTTCGAACCGTCGCGGACCTGGTATCTGGTCTATCAACTGGCCGATTCGGCGCGCGGCATCGCCTACGGCCCGTGTTTTTCGACCACCACGACGCTGGAGGATCCGAAATCGTGGTCGCTCCCCCAGCCGTTCTACGCCGAAAAACCCTCGAATCTGAAGGGATGGATCGACTTCTGGGTCATTGGCGACGCGGAAAAGGCGCACCTGTTTTTCACCTCGAACAATGGAAAGCTCTGGCGGGCCGAGACGGCGCTGGCGCGGTTTCCCCGGGGATTCGGGACTCCGGAACTGGCGCTGGAGGGCGATTTCTTCGAGGCCTCCCATACTTACCGTCTCAGGAACGGCGCCGGCTACCTGACTCTGATCGAGGCGCAGGGAGAGAGTGGTGGTCGCGGACGGCGCTACTTTCAGGCCTACACGGCCGACCGGCTTGAGGGTCCGTGGCGGGCCTGGCTGGGCTCGGGACGGACGCCCTTCGCCGGAGGCGCGAATGTCGTCTTCGAGGGCGAGGCGTGGACCGACTCCATCAGCCATGGCGAACTGATCCGCTCGGGGATCGACCAGCGCCTGGAGATCGACCCGGGGAAACTGACCTTCCTCTATCAGGGCCTGCGGGACGATCAATGGTCGAAAGGCTACGGCAAGCTGCCCTGGCGGCTCGGCCTGCTCGAGGCGGCGGGTCCTTGAGAGCCTGCCTGGATCGGGCGATCGTCGGTAATTTCGCGCCCGCAATTGGCCTCGTGCCGCCGATAAACCGCGGAAAGGGGGCTGCGAGGGTGACTTGACTTTCGTCGAGATACGGAGCTTTCCTTCCCTCGTGAAAACGACGCAAACGCTCGTCCGAATTCAGGGGTCCGTCTTCGTGGCGGCGAGTCTTTGGGCCGTTTCGGCGCTACCGGCCGCCGATCTCGTCCGCGAGGGCGAGGCCCGTTGCCTGATTGTGACCGCGGACGCTCCCAGCCCGGCGGCGCGGGAGGGCTCGAAGCGGTTGGCGGCCGAACTGGAGCGCATCTCGGGCGCCAAAGTCCGGGTCGCCACCGAATCCGCGCTCGGATCGGTCGAGGTCGTCGAGGGCAAGCTGGTGGCAACCGTTCGCGATTTCCGGCCGGACACCTTCCTGCTCGTGGGCGAGAGCGATCTGGCGAAGCGACTCGGTGTGACGGCGGACGGCCTCGGCCCCGGGGGAATTCGGCTCAGGTCGGTCGGGAATGCGCTGGTATTGCTCGGCGCCGACGAAAAGACGCCCGCCGATCCCTCCGGCAGCCGTTCGGCGGTGGTCGCCTTTCTCGAGGAAGCGCTCGGCGTGCGCTACCTCTGGCCGGGCGAACTCGGCCTCGTCATCCCGAAAACACGGACGATCGCCTTGCCGACGCTGGATCGCGAATTCACGCCGCCGATCGTTCAGCGCAAGATCCGGTGGTCCACCCGCCGGGAACGGCTCGATTCCGGGATCGCCTATCTCGGTTTTTCTTCGGAGGAATACGACGCGGCCTTCGCCGGGGCCGTCGGCAAGACCGAGGGGCTGCCGGACTGGCTCGAGTGGCAGCGGCTCGGCGGATCGCTGGATCTGGCGGGTGGTCATTCCTATGGCCACACCTGGGAAAAATATCATCGGGATCACCCGGAATGGTTCGCGCTGCAACCGAACGGGTCGCGCGACCTGGCCGATCTGACTCCGGACCGGGCCCGCCTTTGCAAGTCGAACCTCGCTCTCATCGAGGCCCTGGCGAAAGACAAGATCGCCGAATTGGATCGAACCGGCGCGGGGAGCATTTCGCTGTCCCCCAACGACGGCGGGCGAGCCACCTTCTGCATGTGCGAAGCCTGCAAGGCGCTCGATCCGCCCGAGGGCCGGAAGATCACGCTGCTTGACCACACCGTGACGCCGCCGCGCGAATTCGAATACGTGTCGCTCACCGACCGGATGGTGTGGTTCTGGAACCAGCTCGCCACCCGCGTCAGCGCCGAGCGGCCCGGCACCTGGTTTGTCGTGTATGCCTACTCCGCCTACAAGGCGCCGCCGGTCCGCGAGAAACTTCATCCCAATATCGCCGTGGCCTTCGTCGGCGGGCGCTACGACAGCGACGCCGCCCGGCGCGAAGCCCGGGACGACTGGGACGCGTGGTCAAAGATGACCGGGAAGCTCTACTGGCGGCCGAACCTGCTGCTCTACGGCCGCCGAAACGGCGTGCCGGCGGTGTTCATCCACAAACTGGCCGAGGACCTGAACACCTTCGCCCATCACAGCCTGTTGGGAACCGACTACGATTCCATCGTGCATCACTGGGCGACCGAGGGCCTCAACTACTATGCCCTGGCGCGCCTTCTCTGGAATCCCGACCTCGGCGCCGACGCGATTCTCGACGACTACTGCGGGCGCGGCTTCGGCCCGGCCGCGGAACCGGTGAAACGATGGTTCCTCCGGATCGAAGCCCTTACCGACCAGGTCGCGGCTCGGGAAATCGAATCCACGCTCGAACCCTATACCCCGGCGGTCTGCGCGGAGTTGCACGGCCTGCTCGACCGCGCCGCCGAGGCCGCCGGCGGGGACGACACGATCGGGCGCCGCATCGCCTTTCTCCGGACCGGGATCGAATTCGTTGAAATCCAGGCCCGCACCCACGCCTTTGCCGACGCCCATCTCGACCGGCGCCCGACACCCGCGGAGGCCGCCTCTTTCCAAGCCGACATGGAGGCCAAGTTCCAGCTCATGCGACGCCTTTTCCGCGACCAGCCGCTCGCCCTGAACACCCCCATGATCGCCTGGGGCAGCGAAGGCCTCTTCCGCCGTCTCGGCTGGAACGGCGCGAAGTCCCTGCCGTCGGATCGCTGGGACGCGGACGAGGAGGGGCGGGTCCCGCCACCGCCGGGCAAGTAAGGGAAATCCCGCCGAAGGCGGGCGCGACGGGAGGCCGGTCATTCGCCTTTTCGCTTTTTCCCGGAGGCCGATTTTTCCAAAACGGTGGGAAAACCCAGCTCGCCGATCGCATCGAGGGGTCGGACGGAGAGGGCGTCGTAGCCGCCGATCTCGCCGCCGAGGGCCGCTTCGCGGGCGGCGCCGGGCACGAGCTTGAGCGTGGTCCAGACGGGTTTTTCGGTCTCTTTCGCGTCGCCGGAGCGGACGTGGCGCGCCTGCACCACCCACCAGCGGACCGGGGCGGTGTCCTTCGCGCGCGGCGTTTCCCAGGCCAGGATCCACTGGCCCGCGTCGGAGCCGGCTTCGAGCTGGTCGGAAAGGGCATCGCGTTTTTCGAGCGACGGGTTTTCGGCCACCGGCAGGGGGGAATCTCCGTCCGCGTCGCCCTGGCCGGCCAGCCACGGGCTGGGAGGCGGCACGGCGCGCTCGGCGTAGCGGCGCAGGGTGATGAGCTTGGCGATGCCGCCGCGGTTGGTGGCGAAGGCCTCCCACCGCCAGTGAAGCTGGCCGCTGGCGGGCGCGCTCCCGAGGTAGGCGCGGGTGTCGTCGATCTGTTCGAGGACCTCCATCACGTCGCGGCCGTCGGCCTCGCCGGCGCCCTCCTTGCCGATCCGGCTGGCGGCGACCCCGGGCCAGAGATGGCGGCCCTTCGGGTTCTGGTCCTGCCACCAGTGGAAAAGTTTGGTGAAACTTTGCGGACCCTCGCGTTTCCAGTAAAGCTGCGGCGAGAGGTAATCGACCCAGCCCTCGTTGATCCATTTCCGGCTGTCGGCAAAGATGACGCGCCAGGCGTCGAGGCCGTCGATGGACTCCGGGTGCTTCGGGCGCCAGATACCGAAGGGGCTTAGCCCGAATTTCACCCACGGCTTCGACCGCTTGATCTCGACATAGAGATCGCGGACGAATTCGTTCACGATCTCCCGCCGCCAGTCGCCGAGGCTCAGCGTGCCGCCTTCGAGCAGGTAACGTTGGTAGTTTTCCGCGTCGTCCAGCCCCGGTTCCCGGCCGCCCTCGGGATAGGGATAGAAATAGTCGTCCATGTGGACGGCGTCGATGTCGTAGCGGTTGACCACGTCGAAAACGACCGTCGCGGCGCGGTTGCGGACGAATTCCGACGAGGGATCGAGCCATTGATGACCGCCGACCGGGCGCAGCAGCCACGGGTACTGCCTCCCCACGTGATCGGCCGAAAGGCCCGCCTCGCCGTAGGCCGCGGTGGCGGCGCGAAAGGGGTTGAACCACGCGTGCAGCTCGAGGCCGCGGGCGTGGGCCTCGTCGACCGCGTATTTCAGCGGATCGTAGTAAGGCTCGGGCGCCTTGCCGACTTCGCCGGTCAGGAAGTAGGACCACGGCTCGATCGGCGAGTCGTAGAGCGCGTCGCACATGGTGCGCACCTGCAGGACGACGGCGTTCATGTTCAGCGAGGCGACCCGGTCGAGGATCTCGCGCAGTTCGAGCTGCTGGATTTCCACGGGCAGGCCCGGCTTCGACGGCCAGTCGAGGTTGTAAACCGTCGTCAGCCAGATGCCGCGAAACTCGCGCCGGGGTTCGGGGACTTCGACCGGCACCCCCGGGGATTTCCAGGGCTCCCTTTCGGCGCCCGGGAGCGTGCCACCCATCGCGAGGATTCCGGCCGCGATCGTCCGGGCCGCGCCCGAATTCCAAATCGCCGGTCGTTTTGTGATCGAAAACGAAACCGATTTGGGCGATACTCGCCCCTGTGTTGCGGTGCTCGATGCCATCGCGTTCGATACGACTTTAGAACAAAAACCCGTCCCATGTCAGCATTTCTCATCGTCCTTCTCGTCCTCGTGATCGTGGTGGTCGCGGTGCCCATCGCGATCTACAACGGCCTCGTCGGCCTGCGGAACCGCTACAAGAACGCCTTCGCCCAGATCGATGTGCAGTTGAAACGGCGCCACGATCTCATCCCCAACCTCGTCGAGACCGCCAAAGCCTTCATGACCCACGAGCGCGAGACGCTCGAGGCCGTCATCCAGGCGCGCAACCAGGCTTCGCAGGCCCGTCAGGCGGCCGAGGCGAACCCGTCGGACCCGGCGGCCATCCAAGGCCTCGCCCAGGCGGAGTCCGGGCTCGGCGGCGTGCTGGGCCGGCTCTTCGCCCTGTCCGAGGGCTACCCCGAGCTGCGCAGCAACCAGAACATGCTCCAGTTGCAGGAGGAACTCACCTCCACCGAGTCGAAGGTCGCCTTTTCCCGGCAGGCCTACAACGACGCCGTCATGCACTTCAACAACAAGCTCGAGATGTTTCCCTCGAACCTCGTCGCGCGCCTGTTCGCCTTCGTGCCGGCCACCCTTTTCGAAGTCGCCGACGACCGCGAGCGCGAGAGCGTGAAGGTGCAGTTCTAAGCCCCCGCCGACCGCCGGCGGCGCGGCCCGCGGTTTCCGGATCGCCATGGACTTCTTCGAGCATCAGGAACAGGCGCGGCGGAAATCGCACGTGCTCGTTTTCTATTTCCTCCTCGCCGTCATCGGCATCGTCGTGTCGATCTACGCCGTGATCGTCGCGGCCGGCTTTTTCGCCGGGCGGGAGGACATTCGCCGGGGCGGTTCGGGGCTGGGCATCGGGCTGTGGAATCCCGAGCTGTTCCTCGGCACGGCCGCGGCCACCACCGGCGTTATCCTGCTCGGCACCGCCTACAAAACCCTGCGCCTCACCGCCGGCGGCGCCGTCGTGGCCAAAGACCTCGGCGGCCGCCCGCTCGATCCCAACACGACCGACTACCACGAGAAACGCCTGCTCAACGTGGTCGAGGAAATGGCCATCGCCTCCGGCGTGCCCGTTCCCGAGGTCTATGTGATGGACGACGAGGACGCCATCAACGCCTTCGCGGCCGGGCGCTCCACCAGCGACGCCGTCATCGGCGTCACCCGCGGCTGCATGAAACTGCTGTCCCGCGACGAACTCCAGGGGGTGATCGCCCACGAGTTTTCCCACATCCTCAACGGCGACATGCGGCTGAATCTCCGGCTCATCGGCCTGCTCTTCGGCATCCTGTTCATCGCCATGATCGGCCAGATGCTCGTCCGCGGCACGCTCCGCGGCGCCCGGTTTTCCCGGAGCAAGGAGGGCGGCGGCGGCGCGCTGGCCTTTCTCCTCTTCGGCGTGGCGCTGATGCTCGTCGGCTACGTCGGACTGTTCTTTGGGAAACTCATCAAAGCCGCCGTCTCGCGGCAGCGCGAGTTCCTCGCCGACGCCTCCGCCGTTCAGTTCACCCGCAATCCCGACGGCATCGCCGGCGCGCTGAAAAAGATCGGCGGCCTCAGCCACGGGTCCAGCCTGAAGACCCCCATGGCCGAGGAAGCCAGCCACATGTTCTTCGGCAACGCCCTCCGCGGCGGCTTGTCCCTCGCCACCCATCCCCCCCTGACCGAGCGCATCCGCCGCATCGTGCCGAGCTGGGACGGCAAATTCCCGAAGCCCCTCCTGCCGAACATCTCGACCGGCGCGCGCGATGTCGAGGCCGAGGCGAGCCGTCACCGCGCCGCCGTCGCCGCCGGAGCCGTCTCGGGCTTCAGCGGCGGCGAAGACACCCCGGCGCCGCCCGCGAAAGACAGCGCCCTGACACTCTCCGAGGCCGAGGCCCTCGACGGCATGGGTCACCTGCGCGGCGAGCACGTCGCCTACGGCCGCGAACTCCGGGGCGGCATGCCCGAGCACTGGGTCCGCGCCGCCCACAGCGAGTCCGGCGCCCAGGCCCTCGTCTTCGCCCTCCTCCTGGCGCAGGATGACGACCTGCGCGGCGTCGAGCTGAGCCAACTGCGGAGCGTCACCGACGAGGAGACCTACCTCGCCACCGTCCAGCTCCACCGCGAGATCGCGAACATCCACTCCGCGCTGAAGCTCGCCCTCGTCGATCTCGCCCTGCCCTCCCTGCGCCACCTCTCCCCCGACGAATACCAGCGCCTCCGCCACATCGTCGGCCAGCTCATGGCCAGCGACCGGAAAATCGACCTCTTCGAGTTCACCCTGCAAAAAGTCATCCGCCGCCACCTCGACAATTATTTCGGCCACGTCGATCCCCTTCGCATTCGGTTCAAAAAAATCGGCGACCTCGAGGAGGACGCCGCCGTTCTGCTCACCACTCTGGCCTTTCTCGGGCACGCGGACGATCCCGACGCCGCCCACGCCGCCTTCCGGCACGGCGCCCGCGAGATCGAGTCCGACACCTACGCCACCCTCGCCCCGAAACCCGCCGCCGAATGCGGGCTCGACCGCGTCGAGGCGGCGATCGACCGCTTTTCGCAGGGCACACCGCTGTTGAAGCGCCGTCTCCTCCACGCCTGCGGCAAGACCGTGATGGCCGACGAAAAAGTCACCAGCGCCGAGGCCGAGCTGATCCGCGCCATCGCCGACGCCATCGGCTTTCCCATCCCGCCCTTCGTCAAGACCGGCGCCGCCGCCGCCGCCTGAGTCAACCCTGTTGACTCGGTGACCTAACCCTGTTGGGTCCGCGTGTTTTTTTCGCCGTTCTCGTTCCCGGGCCGGGAGGGCGTCAGGCCCGACTCGCGGTTCAGGCGCCGCGTGCCCGAGACGGCGAGGCGATGGAGCAGATCGAGCGCGTGACTTTCCGGCGCGTCGACGAAGCG
This sequence comes from Akkermansiaceae bacterium, assembly GCA_024233085.1. Lineage (GTDB taxonomy): Bacteria > Verrucomicrobiota > Verrucomicrobiia > Verrucomicrobiales > DEV007 > JAEUHH01. The sequence goes on along the minus strand of JACKQC010000002.1, from coordinate 339,425 downwards.
CGGCTCTCGCAGCAGCGCCAGGGCGGGAACCTCCGCCGGCGATCGCAGCGCCGCGTCGAAGGCCGCCGCGTCCGGCGCCAGCAGACCCCAGTCGAGCGGGATTTCCGCCGGCTCGAGGATGCCGGGCCGAATGACGAGATAGAAAAAATTCGCGCAGCGATAGCGCACCAGTCGCTCGAATTTCGTGCGGCCGAAGACCGCCGCCTCCAGCGTCCGGATCTCCGCGATCAGCTTGCGGTGGCCCTCGTGGGCGATGTCCGTGACCGCCGTGCGATCGTATTCCGGGAACAGCGACTCCCCCCGCCGCAGATGCGGGTAGTGCGCGCCGATGAGGCGTTCGAGGCGTTCGCGCCGCCGGTGCAGCCGCGTCAGGCGCGCCAGGCTGGCCGCCTCCGGACGCGAGTCCTGGAGGAAATCCGGGCGCGCCTGCTTGCACTCGAACACCGCGCTCGGTCCCGCCCGGCGCTGGCGCGGAGCGGGGCGCTCGAGCCGGCAGGCCGCCACATCGGCGCGGTAGCGGGAGTTCGGCAGCGCGATCTCGCAGCCCGCGGCCGGGTAGCCGTTTTCCTGCGCCCAAAGCAGGGCCGCCTGTTTCAGCAGCCGATGCGCCCGCGTTTCGCCGGACGACGACGACGACGACGACGCGGTGGCGGGAGCGGAGCCGGGATCGGGCGCGGACATGACAGAGGGGGCGGAGGATTTCGACCGAACCCATGCAACCGGGAAAGCCGCCGCCCGTCAACGCCCGGCTTGGCCGCCGCTTCTCCTCCGGAAGACGCGCTTGAAGGGCCTCCGCCCGCGGCCTATATAGGCTCGCCGCGCGTCTTTGGAACTGCCCGCCCTCCCGCATGACTCCCCACGAAAATGGCAATGACAACGATGACGACCGCCCCGCGCCCGGCGTCGGCTATCTGCTGATCGGCGGCCCCCTCGTCGGCTCCCGCGTGCGCGACACCCGCCTGGCCAATGAATTGGTCCGCCGCGGCCGGCCCGGCCACGCCTGGTGGGCCATGGACCGGCCCGACGAATCCGGGCTCGACCCCGCCATCGGGCAAGACTGGCTTTTTCACTCCTCCCGGAACGCCGCCAATCTCCACGGCCCCACCATGGAGCGCGTCGGCCGCCTCCTCGCCCGGACCACCAGCGACGCCCGGCGCGAGGCCTTCAGCCAGAAACGCTCCTGGTTCCTCGCCCGGCAGTTGCGCCACCTCGTCCAGCGCGTCTGCGCCGGGGTCGAGACCGATCCGGGTCTCATCCGCCGTTTCGCCCGGCAGATTGACGCCGCCCGCGTCGGCCATCTGCTGCCGAATCTCGCCATCTTCGCCCCCTTCGCCGCCGCCGCGATTCGCCGGACCCGCGCGGCGGTCCGTTACACGGTGACCTTTCAGGGGTACGAACTCTACTCCCGCTACGCCCGCGAGATCGGGCTGGAAAAGCGGCTCTTCCAGCGCTTTCGCGAAGCCGTCGAGGCCTCCCACACCCCCGCCGTCGCCGTCAGCGAGGACTATCGCCGCCGCGTTCACGACGAGGTCGGCGTGCCGCTGGAAAACCTCGTGGTCGTCCCGCCCGGGGTGCCGGAGGAGACGCCGCTGCCCGGGGCCCGCGCCCGCGAGCTGGTCGCCGCCGCCCTCCCGGCTTACGATCCCGGGCTGCCCCTGATCGCCTACCTCGGCCGGCGGGATTCGGAAAAGGGCATCGACCTGTTGCTCTACGCCGCGCGGCTGCTGCGCGCCCGCGGAGCCGGGGTCCCGCCCTTTCAGATCGCCGTCTGCGGCGGCACGGCCTTTGGCGGCGAATACGCCACCGTGCTGCGACAGTTGGCCGACCAGCTCGGCGTGCCCGTGCTCTGGCACGGCCGCATGAGCCACGAGCTGCGCACCGCCCTGTTCCAGACCTGCCACGCCACCGTCTATCCCTCCGTCCATCGCGAGCCCTTCGGCATGGTGCCCGTCGAGTCCATGATGCTCGGCACGCCCGCCGTCGTCGCCGACACCGGCGGTGTCAGCGAGCTGGTCGCCGGTCCGGACGAAAACGGCGCGGAAATCCGCGGCGGCCTCGCCTTTCGCTCCTGGGATTCCGCCGACCTGGCCGAAAAGCTCGCCTCTCTGCTGGCCGACGCTCCGCTGCACGCGCGCCTGCGCGCCGCCGCGCCCGGCCTCGCCCGCCGCTATTCCGTCGCCCGCCTCGCCGACCGCACCCTGGAGCTGATCGACGGCGCGACGGAGTGAGAAACCACGAGGTGGGCCGGCGACTCCGCCGCGGCGACGGAGCCCGCGCCAATCAGCTCAGCCGCCGCCTCGTCCGAGGTTTTGGGCCGGCTCACAGCTTCCGGACATAGGCGTAATACGCGCCCTGTTCCCCGCCATCGGCGTCGAAAAAGGTTCCCGACAGATCGGCCGGGCCGGCTTCGAGCTTCACCGTGAACGCCGCGGCGGCCGCGCCGGGTTGGACGGCGGTTTCGACCGATTGGCCGCCGACTTCGAGCCTGGCTTTCACCGCCGGATAGGGAATGCCGGGATGCGCGCGGTAGGCGACCACGCCGGGCACGTCCTCGCCGGGCGGGAGGGCCTCGTCGATGGCGGCGCCGGATTCGGCGGGCCAGCGGCGCAGTTCGATCCGGTATTCGCCGGCGGAGTCGACGCGGATTTTCCACGGACCCCGGGCGTCCGGCTTGTCCTTGAGCGCGCGGATGGCCTGGTGATTCCACGGCGTCATGCCCGCGGTGAACCAATCGTGGCAGGTGAGGACGGAAAGCTCTTGGGCGGGGTTTCCGACCGTCACGCGGACCGGTTCGGCGAAGGTCGGTTCGAGTTCCGTCCACCAGGCCTCGTAAAAGGCGTGGAGCCGCGCGGCCTCGGCCGGGTTCTCGGCGGCGATGTCGCGTTTCTGGCCGGGATCGGCCTTGATATCGTAGAGTTCCTTGCCGTTCACGAGCCGCAGGGCGCCGCTCATGACGGCGGAGTTTTTCCATTTCACCGGGTGCAGCACCCGCTGGCTGTCGGTGACGAGGGCGCGGTCGTGCGGCCAGTCGCCCGTCTTCCCCTCAAGCAGCGGTTTCAGCGAGCGGCCGTCGAATTTCACGCCCGCCGGCGCGGGCAGGCCGCAGAGGTCGATCAGGGTGGGGGCGATATCGACATGGGCCGTGAGAGTGTCGATGTCGCGTCCGCCGGTGAGTCCGCCGGCGGGCCAGTGGACGAAAAGCGGCACGCGATGGCCGCCCTCGTATTCGCTGCCTTTCGTGCCGCGCATGCCGCTGTTGAAGACCTTTCCGCCGCCGGCGGTGCCGTTGTCGGTGGTGTAGAGGAAGAGGGTGTTCTCCGCGAGACCGCTCTCCGCGAGCCAGGCGCGGAGCTTGCCCACGTTGGCGTCGATGTTGGCGATCATGCCGAAAAAGCTCGCCGTGGCGGGCCCGAGATCGGCGTAGGGTTCGGAGAATTCCACCGGCGCATGGTAGGGACCGTGCGGCGCGTTGGTCGCGATGTAGGCGAAGAAGGGTTTGCCGGCCTTCGCCCGCGATTCCATGAAGCGCCGGGCGTAGTCGAACCACACGTCGGTGCAGAAGCCCTTCACCGCCTCGGGCTTGGAGTTGTGGAAATAGGCGCCGTCGAAATAGGCGTTGTCCCAGATGTCGGGCGTCTGGCCCACGCCGCCGCCGCCGTGGCGCATCACCTCCTGGAAACCGCGGTCCTCGGGCCGCAGCGGGTGGTTGTCTCCCAGGTGCCATTTGCCGAACATCCCGGTCGCGTAGCCGCCGGCGGCGAAGATCTGGCCGAGGGTCGTTTCGTTCTCCCGCAGCAGGGAGCGGCCCGAGATGGTGTGCCAGGCGCCGGCGCGGTCCGTCCAGTGCCCCGTCATCAGCGCGCACCGGGTCGGCGAGCAGGTCGGCGACACATGGTAGTCGGTGAAGCGGACCGACTCGGCGTGGAGCTTGTCGAGGTTCGGCGTCTTCAGGACCGGGTTGCCGTGGCAGGACAGGTCGCCGTGGCCCTGGTCGTCGGTCATGAGGAGGATGACGTTCGGCCGGCCCTCGGCGGCGAAGGCGGCGCCGCCTGTCGTCTGGACCAGCGCCAGCGCCAGCATGGAGAGAAAGGAGAAATTTCGCATGGCGTCCAGCCTAGCCCGGTCTTCGCACCGGGCTCAACGACGAAAACGCGGGAATTGGCGCGTGGCTTGGCAGACGCTGAAGTGGAGGCAGCGGAAGTTCAAGCTCCGAAGACCTGAACTTCCTCGCGATCAAAGGACGGCGATATCCCCGCTTGTCCTTCCATGCCTTGTTGTGTGTCTATTTGATTCTCGCGCTTGCCGCCCTCAGCTCCTGAAAGCCATCCCAATGATCCCTGAAGGAGGCAGTCAAGCCCCTCTTCCTGTCGAGTTCTGGCTGAACCAGCAGTGCAGAAATTACGTGCTCCCTGAGGAAGTCCTCTCCTTCCAGATACGGTTCGGGATGGAGCGAGTCGTAAACCTGTATCTCTTTCTGAGATCCCGCCCCAACAGTAACCCAGTGTAAGTTGCCGTTCTCTCTTCTCTTGATTAGAAATACAGCAAGATGCCGTTCTGCAAGGTGGTCAAGAATTTGGTCCCAGGATTCAGCGCGAATGGGGTCAAGCTCCTCTACGGCAAAGTGATCTTGCCCAAGCACCATGAAGAGGTCAGGATGCAATGCTCCCGTGCTGTCACCCAGCCAGCAGACAGCCTTGGTGTCGACACCGAGTCTCCAGCGAACCCGTTCCTCGGAAGGATCGAGACCATATGCTCGATAAAGCGTGTGCAATGCGTGAACTCCACAGGTGAACCCTTCGGTTTGCTCCTCAACCTCCGGCGCGGCGAGAGGGTATGCGCTCGGTGAATCACCACTATGGACGATAAAGTAGGTCCTGGTAACGATGATGATCGGAGTAATGAGAAGCCAAGCGATTGCCGCGAGAAGGAGCGACAGCTTCGGTCGTCGGCTTATCCATCTGAGGATGCTCTTCATTTTCCTCACACAACGTTTGAAGTGTGGCACGGCGGAGAAAAAACGTCCAGAGCGTAGCGAACTAGCGGCGTTGTCCGCCGTTGCCACCACTGGCTTGTTGAACGGAGCCGCTTCGCGGCGCCGACTCTCCTGATGCTACCCTTGCCACGCTTCGGTGACGATCTTTTCTTGGGGCGCTTATGAAAAAAAACACCACCACCCTCCCAGTCCGCCCGCCCATCCAAACGCCGCCGCCAGTCCGCTGAGTCCCCCGCGGATCTTGCCTCGGCCAAGTGGTGGCGCGACTTTCAGCGCCATGTCGATCTCGGTCGCCTCGCGCCACGATCCCGGGCTTCCTACCTCTGCTGGGTGCGCCAGCTCCACGAGGCCTTCCCGCACCGCGATCCCACCACACTCCGCGAGAACGAGGTCCTCGATTTCCTCATCTCCCTGCGCCAGAAGCGCCGACTCAAGGACTCCACCGTCAACCAGGCCGTCTGCGCCCTGCGCGCCTTCTACCGCGACCACCTCGGCCGGAAGTGGAGGGGCTGGAGCCGGATCAAGATACGACGCGACGAGCAACTCCCCAACGTCCTGAGCCGCGAGGAGGTCGCCCGCTTTCTCGGCGCGGTCAGGGAAGGACGTTTCCGCGCCGTCTTCACCCTGATGTATCACTGCGGCCTGCGCCTCGGCGAGGCCATCCATCTCAAGCCCGGCCACATCGACGCCTCGCGCGGCGTCATCCGCATCGTCGGGGCCAAGGGCGGCAGGGATCGCGAGATTCCCGTTTCCGCGGAACTCGTCGAGCGGCTGCGCGCCTTCTGGAAGCGCCACCGCAATCCCGATTGGCTCTTCCCCTCGCCGGGGCGCGGCTGGAAGAGCGCCGGTGCCACCCTGCCCGATGCCTTGCGGCGCTCCTCCAAACCGATGAGCGATTCCTCGGTGCAGGCCGCGATGCGCGCCACCGTCCTTTCCCTGGGCTGGGATCGGCGGACCGGGCATCGCCCGGTCACCTGCCACACCCTGCGCCATTGCTTCGCCACGCACCTTCTCGACGCCGGAGTCTCCATCCGCCTGGTCGGCCAGTACCTCGGGCACGCCTCGCTCAAGCCCACCCTGGTTTACCTTCACCTGACCGAAGCCAGCGAAAGCAAGGCGCGCGAGGTCCTCGCGCACTTCCCGGGTCTCTGATCCGCCCGGCTCCCAGCCCGCCATGCCCCTGGCTCTCGCCGAGGTCTTGCGCGAGCATTGGCCGCGCTTCGCGCGCGCCCACGCTCCGCGGCTCGCCGCCGCCCATTACCGGGCGGCGCGGGCCGTGCTGTCCTGCCGCACCCCCGCCCTCGGCGGGCGGCTCTGGCAATGCGCCTGCCACGCGCACGCCCGGCACTTTTCCTACCACAGTTGCAACCACCGGTCCTGTCCCCAATGCGGCGCCATCGATCAGCAACAGTGGGCCGCCACCCAGGAGGCCCGCCTCCTCCCCGGCGTGCCCTACTTCCTGGTCACCCTCACCGTGCCCGACGCCCTGCGCGGCGTCTGCAAGGCCCACCCCGCCATCCTCTACGACCTGCTGTTGCGCGAGGCCGCCGGAGCGCTCAAAGACCTCTGCCGATCCAAACTCGGCGGCACCCCGGGGTTCACCACGGTGTTGCACACCTGGGGCCGCCAACTCCAGCACCATCCCCACGTCCATATCGTCGTCCCGGGGGTGGTCCTCGCGCCCGACGGCCGCGAGCGTTATCCCGACAAGCCCGATTTCCTGGTTCACGGCGCGCCGCTGGCCGCGCGCTTCCGCAACCGCCTCGAAATCGCCCTCAAAAACAGCCATCCCGAGATCCACGCCGCTTTGGTGCGCGATCATCCCGACGTCTTCCGGCTCAAATGGGTCGCCGACGCGCGCCACACCGGCTCGGGCAAACCGGCCCTGCGCTACCTGGCCCGCTACGTCTTCAAGTCCGCCCTCGGCCCTGGTCGCCTCCTCGGCTACGACGGACAGGGCCGCCTTCGTCTCCAATGCCACCAGAGCGGCACCAACCGCCCGTTTGTCGTCCTCCTGACCCCCGAGGCGTTTTTGAGGCGCTGGTGCCTCCACGTCCTGCCCAAGGGTTTTGTGCGCGTGCGCCACCATGGCTGGATGAGCGGCGCGGCCCGCAAAGTCCGCCTCCGCGTCCGGGCTCTGGTTTGCGGCCAACTCGACGAACCGGCGCCCGCCGTCATCCTTCACCCCATTCCCCGCTGCGCGCGCTGCGGCGCGGAGATGAAACTCCTCGCCACGATCGAACCGCGCGGCCCTCCGCCCCGAAGATGAGCCACGACCCTCCGCCTCCCCCTGACACCTCCCCAAAAGGCCGTCTCCGCGCCGGTCGCGTCTCTTCGCGCGCCTCTGTCGCGGTTTTCCGGGCACAAACACCGCGATCCGGGCTGAAGACCCGCCTCTCGCGCCCCAACCCTCGGCCCGGCCTTCGAAGCATGAGCTTCGCGCCGCCGGCGCCAAGCTCATGGCCCCCGCGGAGCCCCTCAAAAGGCGGCTTGAAACCCGATCCCCACGCCAACGCGCTGAGGATCAACGGAAAATCGAATCCGCAAGAGCCGCCGTCCCCGCGCCCCTGACTCCACCGGCGGGCTCGTCCAACAACGGATAGCAGTGAGGCAAGCTCACCTGCTATCTTGGGGGTTCGCCGTTCTCTTCATGCCGTGGTCAAGGGTAGAAGCTCTGGCTATGCAGACCTACACCACCAGGATATCGTGGGGTCTGATCGTCTGGCGTGTAAACGCTGTAGCGCTCAAAGTCTGGCTGAAAATGAAGAAACGCCCGCTGCTCCTCAGGTAACTTGGTAAGGTCGCAGTGGAATATAGACACCTCGGGCCGATACTCGGTCAGTAATGGACGCAGGTCGTCGATGATTGAGTTTCGAACGGTCAGGTAAGTGATTATCATGCCCCTGAAGTGGTCAAAATCGACAGGCTCCGAGGCTCCCGTGATCGTGATGCTCACAGGCTCAAACGGACTGAGGTAGCGAAATCCGAATGATCTGAGAAGAAAGCCATCAAGACTCGACTCCGGTGTGCCTTCTGAACGAAGCTCAACCTGCGCTTGCGGATAGTGCTGATGAACTCTCCACAGGACGTTCCCGCGAGTGATCACATAGGAAAGGGTAGCCAATGCAGCCACCAATGCGACGATGACCTTCTTCCATGTGAATAGCTTCCGCACTGGAGTGTTTGATTTGTGGCGAACGCCCGAGCGCTGGCCCCCGCTACCGGGAGCGCCGCCTCGCAACAGGGTTAAGTGTTCGAGTAAAGGGGTCATTTCAACTCACGGCGGGGAAGCGGGTTGTCCAGTCGCGTCTTGTTCGGCCTTGTCGCGGTCTTTGGCAGACTGTTCAAGGAGCACGTCGAATATGACATTCCCTTTGCTGCTCTCAGAAAATCTTGGCATGCCATTTGCTAGAACGGCAACGTAGTTTTCAATCTTCTTGAGTTCTGATTCGCCAATTGTGCATAACAGTCTCTCAATGTCGGCTGCTCTGGTCATCGCACGACTAGCTGGCGGGGCTAGCGCGAGATCCTCCTCCAAGTCGACAAGATATGTAAAGAAAAGCCTCCATTCCTCAGCCCTTTTGCCTGCGGCTTGTGCAGCTCCGCTAACTTCTCCGATGTAAGAATAGAAGCCGAAGGCAGTTGTGGATGTCGAGAACGCTTGAATGCGGGCCAACTCACTATCAAATTTGAGGTTCTTATAATTCATCGAAAGCGTGAATAACACTTTCTGCATGATATTTCGCATCGTAGCCGCCAACATAGCTAGATCAGCAGCAACTGCTTCTTCAGCAGCATGATGGGTAGTCGCTAGTTTCTGGGCATGCTTGTTCTGATATTTGGACGCTAGAGCTGCTGTGACTATTGCAATCGCAGATAGCCCTGTAGCAGTTCCACTGAATACCAGTGTCAAGAGTTCGTTATTAGTCATGATTTTTGGCCGAACAGTATAATTACCCAACCGGTGATTTTGCCAAACAATTCTCTCCGGTGGTTTTGAGGGGCAAATCCCTCGCGGAAGTACAGCTTTCGGCGGCCGCACTTCCTTGGGCATTTTTCCCGGAAGAAGGCGCGTTGGGAAGAAAAAAAACGGGCTGGCAGTCGTTGAGATCGGGAAGGACAAGGGTTTGCCGGATGGCGGAACCGGAGGGGCTCACTTGCCCGCGTGGGGTTCGGGAACACCCAAAACAATTGACCGGCCGCGGCAAGCGGAAAGTGTTCAAAGAAGCACTGATTTGTGCCGCAAGCGCGAAATCCGGGCCATTTGACCCTGTTGAGTTCGAAATCCGACAGGGTCAGGTCTATAGGCGTAAACTTACCACAGGAGGATGTGTCAAAGTCACGGAGCCGCGATACCGTGGCGATGGATGGGTGGGGCGAGGCGTCCCTGCCGAGCCGTTGCGAGGCACCGCTGCGCTTGACCCGATCGATCCCGCCCGCAAAACCAACCGCGAAGGAGAAACGGGGGAAAGCCGAGGCTTCGTCGAATGGCCGAAGAAAGTTCGACGCGATTTGGCATTACGACGGCTCGGCAGGGACGCCTCGCCCCACCCGGCTGGCGCCCCTCGCACTATCGCCCGCCCTGATCGGGCCTTTGGGACCTTCGAGTTTGTTAAGTTTACGCAAATGGGGTCAGGTCGGGGATCGAACAGGGTTGAATCGGAAATCCGCCTCCAATGGCGGCAGAGGACGCCAATTCTGACGCAAAGCCTTGTTTTTCAATCGATTTCCCCTTTTTGGACCCAATTCCGGCAGTCTTGGTTTTCGCGAATATGATGTCGGAATCGGGAAATCCCATGTCGGAAACGACGTTTCCGACATGGGAAACGACGTCCGCAACATCGGTGGTGACGTCCGCAACATCGGTGGTGACGTCCGCAACGTCGGTGGTGACGTCCGCAACGTCGGTGGCGACGTCCGCAACATCGGCGGCGACGTCCGCAACATCGGCGGTGACGTCCGCAACGTCGGTGGTGACGTCCGCAACATCGGCGGCGACGTCCGCAACATCGGTGGCGAGGCATTCTCCATGGGGGGCGGCGTCCGACACGTGAATGGCGACGTTCCCGACATCGAGGATGGCACTGGAGACATGAAGGACGCCGGAGGCGACACCGACCTCGGCGTCAGCTTCCCAGGAAAACGCGTTTCGCGGACTCCACCCACCTTAGCCAAGCGAAACCACCCCAAAACGGCGGTGTCCACCCATCTCAACGATCCGGTTTCGCGCCCGCCTCGCGGAACGTCACCGGGATGCCCATGCCGGCGTAGGCGGCCCGCACCGCCGCGTCCAGCGCCGCGCCGTCACGACCCCGATACAGCGAAGGTTTGGCCATGGTTTGGGAGGTTCCCAGAATGTCCACCGTTTCCCCCAGGCTGGATTTCTCCTTCAGAATGTCCGGTATCCCGGGTTTTTCCGGCGGCACGGGCGGCGCCGGTTTTTCGCCCACCGCGACGCGCCGCGAGACGGGAACGCGGTCGCGTGCCTGTGCGTTGTGACGCTCGACGAGTTGGTTGTATCTCGCCGCGTCGGCCCGGAATTGCCTCACCGCCTGGTTGTGGGCCATGACGGCCCGGTTGTAGGCCAGCCGCTGGGTTTCGTAGGTCCGCACCGCCGCGTTGTGGTCCGCGATCGACCGCACCGTTTCCCGCCGGCTGTCATCGAGGAGCTTGAGGTAGTCCGCCAGGGGCGCGCCGGGCTGGTCGGGGCGATCCAGATGCATGTAGAAATACACGAGCATCAGGGACTTCAGGTAGTCGTCCCGGCCGCCGCGCCAGGTCGCGTCGCCTTCCTCGATGATGGCCGAGGGCCGGGGCATTGGCACCGGCTGGTCTTCGCGGAGGCTTTGACTCCGCCGGAGGTGTTGCCGGAGGCCGTCCGCGGCCTGGCCAAACTCGAAGCTCCCGTTCCGGTAGGGCACCACCTCCATGTACTCCGCCAGGCCTTCCTGGACCCAGTGGGGCATCATGGGCAGCCGGTCGTGCATCGTCTGGTGGGTGATCTCGTGAATCAGCGTGCCCATGTCGTTGTTGCCGCGCAGGTTGACAAAACTCGCCGTCGCCGTCACGCCCATCGAGGAAAAGGGCACCCACACCTCGCCGAGGCGGGGGATATAGATACCGGCGATGTCCCGCAGCGCCGGGTTTCCCGCCACGCCCCCCCCGTCATTTTGTCGCTCCCGGTATTTCTTTTCGAAGGTGTCGCGCCCCATGAATCGGGCCTGAAATCGGGTCTCTCCCTCCGGAGGCTTCGGCACGATTCCCAGCGGAAGCGCCTCGACGGCCTTCAGGGTGCTTTCGAAAACCCGCGCCGCGTCGCTGACAAATCCCTTCGTCAGGTCGGACTCGGACTGGAAGACGAAATGCGCCGTCGTGAAGGTGCGGGGCCCGCCTCCGACGGCAATTTTCGGACCGATGGCCGAGCGGTCCGGCATCGAGGCCGGCCGCGGTTTGGAGTCCAGTTCTTTGAGATAGTCCCTGTCGGTCTCGCTGAGTTTTCCGAGCGGCACGACCGTTTCGCGGCCATCGACCAGTCGCAGGGTCACGGACTCCGAGTCCGCCCGCCGCAAAGACGCCACGATGACCCGCCCATCCTGGCCGGTCCAGACCCGGACAGTCTCTTCTCCCCGGGCTCCGGCGGCGAGCCCGAACAGGATGAGTCCGGCTATCAGAAATGGGTTTCGGGTGCTCATGAATCCGCCGACAGATAAAACAGAATCCCGCCGTCGGTGTCCATCTTTTTTGGGGAGAAAAACGGGCGGAGGTTTTTCCGACAGAATCCGAGGTCGGAAAAGTCAGAGCGGATGTGAATGAATGTGGCGGTCAACAAACCGAATTTGAATTTGGGAGAATGCCAAGGGCATTGCGTGGGGAAGCCCGGGGAGGGAACAACTCCGGGAACGGATGACTCACACGCCGCCAACCCTGAAGGGGCCGAGGAATCGCGACGGCCGCGTCTTCCACCGCCCGCGCAACCCTTTCAGGGTTCGCAATCGATCACCTTCTGTTCCCGGGGTTGTCCCAACCCCGGGCTTCCATCCAAAACGCCGTTGGCGTTTACGGATCCCGCCAACCATTTACAAGCAAACCGTCGGGAGTATCAAAATGACCGCCACTTTCGTTCACACCCAGCCGGAGCCGTTGATCGGGAGGCGCCTCTTTTCCTTCCCGTTTCAGCCGGGGACGGTGAGTCGATTCGCCGAAGAGGGGGGGGGAGCATCGATTCCCGACGACTCGTGGCTCCGCGAACCTCAGCGAAGTCGTCAGGGACGCGGCGGGGTTTTGCCGGCTTTGATGGTGTCGATGACGCGATCGACGATGGGGAAACGCTTTTCGCTGTCGCGGATGTCCGGGTGCTTCGCGTAGTAGGCATCGCGCCACTTTCGATAAAGGTCGCGCTGTTTGTCGGACAGGGAATGATACTTCTTGATCAGGTCCTCGGGCGGGATGGCGTGGCCTTTGGAGTCGAACTTCACGTCGTAGTGCTTGTGCCGGTATTTCGAGGACTCCGACGGCGCGGGGGTGACGCGCTCGGGTTCGTAAAACAGTTCGACCGTCTCGCCTTCGACCGCGATCCGGACCGAGACGGCGGTGAGATCGGGCGATTCGGTGACGTCGACGAGGCGCGGCTCGGCCGGTTTGGGGGCCGCCGCGCTTTCGGTGACGCGGATCGTCTGCTTGGTGTCGCGGTTGTAGAGGGTGGCGACCGTTTCGTCGCCGATCACGGCCACGCCGCGCAGGCTGAAGGTCTCCGAGGGATCGAGGATTCGGAGGAAGGGCGAATGCTCCAGCACGGCCTCGAAATGCTCCGCCGAAACGGGCTCGGGCAGGGCGTCGTCGTCCCCGTCCGGCGCCGCCGGCGCGGAGGAGGCGGCCGCCGCCAGAAGCACCGGCGCCACGGTCGGGATCAAAACTGTCCGGAGAGTCCGCATCGATTGGGCCGCCAATATCCCCGGCTCACCGGCGCCGGACAGGGCCGGGATTGCGGCCATTGCGGGGAATTGGGACACAGGACGGTTGGAAGGCGGGGCTTTCGGAAGAGTGCTCCTTCCGCGAAAACATGGCCGGGACGGCCATGCCGCGGTTCGCGACCGCCGATCGCTCGTTCGCGTTTCGAACCATGCCCACCAAATCCGTGCCATTCGGCGAAAACCGTGGTTGAATGGTGACCGCCATGGCCCAGAACCCTCTCAATCGTCGTGAATTCGCCCGCCAACTCGCCGCCGGCGCGGGCGCTCTCGCCGGAAGCGCCGGCCTCGCCGCCGGACAAGACCGGGTGAACCCGGGAAACCGTCCCAAACCCGCGGCGCCGCGGCGGGGAGGCGGCAACGACAGCGCGCCCGACTCGCTGCCGGCTTCGCTGAAAGGCAAGCACTCGCCCACCACGGGCGCGCTGGCGGAGGACGGGGCCGCCTTTCACGAGGCGGCGCGCGACATCCCGGTGCGCGCGGATTTCGATGTCATCGTCTGCGGCGGCGGCCCGGCCGGCTTCACCGCCGCGCTGGCGTCGGCCCGGTCGGGGGCTAAAACGGCGCTTCTCGAGGTCAACGGCTGCGTCGGGGGCGTGTGGACCGCCGGGATGCTCTCCTGGATCATCGACAGCAAGAACAAACCGGGCATCATGCGCGAACTGGTCGCCCGGCTCGAGACGGACAAGCTGGGGCGTTATGTGGAAAGCTCCTTCGTCTATCATCCGGAGCCGATGAAGCTGGCGCTGGAGAATCTCCTGCTAGAGTCCGGCGTCACGATCCGGCTCCACACGCGCGTCGTCGGCGCGGTGGCGGACGACAACGACCGTCTGACCACCGTGCTGACGGAGTCGAAATCCGGCCGCGAGGCGTGGACGGCGAAGGCGTTTGTCGATTGCACGGGCGACGGCGATCTCGCGGCGCAGGCCGGGTGCGGGTTCGAATACGGACGGCCCGGCGACGGCGTGACCCAGCCGATGAGCCTGATGACGATCTTCACCGGCTGCGACACCGACGGCATCGCCGCCTTCATCCGCGGCCAGTGCGAACCGCGCGGGCTCGGCAACCCGAAGTCGAACCTGCTCGCCGAGTTCCGCCGCGCCGGGATCGAGCCCTCCTACGGCGGGCCGACCATCTTCGAGATCCGCGACGGCCTCTACGCCATGATGGTGAACCACCAGTACAACGCCTCCGCCATCAACGCCGACGAGGTCAGCGAGGCCACCCTCCAGGCGCGGCGGGAGGTCCACGCGCTCGCCGCGTCGCTCCGCAAGCTGGGCGGTCCGTGGGCCGGCATCGATCTCATGGGCACCGCCGAGCAGATCGGCACCCGCGAGGGACGCCGCATTCTCGGCCGGTATTATGTGAAAGACGAGGATCTCCGCGACGGCGCCACCTTCGAGGACGGCATTTGCCGCGTCACCTTCGGCATCGACGTGCATTCGACGAAACCGGACGAGACCAAGGGCATCGAGTCGAAGCCCTTCAAATCGAAGCCCTACGACATCCCCCTGCGCGCCCTCATCGCCCGCGACGTGTCGGGTCTCTTGATGGCCGGCCGCTGCATCAGCGGCGGGTTCATCGCCCACAGCAGCTACCGCGTCACCGGCGACGCCGTCACCATGGGCGAAGCCGCCGGCGTGACCGCCGCGCTGTCGGCAAAGACGAGGACTTTGCCGCACGAGATTCCCTTTTCCGAGGTCAGCCAGGCGCTCGGCGAAATCCGCGCCGACGCGGAGGGGCGGGTCGCGGCGTCGGCGTGAGGATTTGATTCGGATCGGCCCCAATCCCGATGAAGCTCGCCCGCATTTTTTTGTCTCTCTCGGTCGCCACGCTGGCCGCGGCCGCGGCGGCCGACGCGCCTCCCGCGTCAAAGCCGGCGGCGAACCCGAAACCCAAGCCGGTTTTTCAATACGAAACCGAAGGCATCGCGGTGCCGATCCCGACCGCCGACGAGCCGAGGGTGAAGGCTTTCGGGCCGGACTCGGTGCGGGCGGCGGCGAAATACCTCGACGACGGCGCGGTGGCCTGGGTCCGGGAAAAGACCTGCGTCAATTGCCACACCACCGGCCCTTACCTGAGCGAGCGGCCCGCGCTCAGCCCCCTGCTCGGCCGGCCGAGGGACGAAGTGCTCGCCGATTTCACCGGCTCGATTCCGGAGAAGCCCGGCTCCGCGGAAGTCGAAAAAAACGGGCTGAAATACCATCCCGGTTCGTGGACGTCCATCTGGCGGTCGATCGGCCTGGCGGAGTGGGACCGTCACCTGACCGGAAAGCTTTCCGAAACCACCGAACGTTCCCTGCGCGACATGATGCTGCGCCAGTCGGCGGACGGTTCGTTCGTGAGTTATGGCGAGGTGGAGATTCCGCACATCACGACCGACTTCGAACTCACCCTTCAGGCCGCTCGGGCCGTGACCGCCGCGCCGGGATGGCTCGAGGGACTCCATGACGCCGAACCCGACCTCCGGGCGCGGGTCGAGAAAATGAAGGCCTGGCTCCGCGGCGCGCCCCCGCGCAACGATTTCGATCGCGTGCTCCGGCTTCAGTTGGGCCACTATTTCCCGGAACTGGTCACCGCGTCCGATCGCGAGAGCGCGCTCGCGTTGCTCACCGCGAAACAGCACGCCGACGGCGGCTGGTCCACCCGCGACTTTTCGGCCGTCGAGGACTGGCATTTCCAGATGAGCGACACCGTGCTCACGCTCATCGCGAGCCTGCCCGACGCCGACATGCCGGCCAGCGACCCTTACCTGACCGCGCTCGCCATCGTCCTGATGCGGCAGGGAGGCGTGCCGGCCGGGGACGAGCGCATCCGGCGCGGCCTCGCCTGGCTTCGCGCCGAGCAGCGCGTCAGCGGCCGCTGGTGGATGCACTCGCTCTATCGGGGCAACTACCACTACATCACCTACATCGCGACCGTCGAAGCGCTCAAGGCCTTCGCCCTGTGCGGGGAATTGCCGGAGGCGGGGGTGTCGGAGTGAACGGATCCGATCTCAGGGTGCCCTGAATCCACGGTTTGGTTCCCCGGGCTTTTCCAACTCACTCAACCTCGCAAAGCACCCGGAATCCCAGATCGAAATACCGGTAATTCCCCGAATTCCGGTGGCGGGCGGCGGAGCGGCAGTCGCTGGCGCCGAGGCCCCAGGAACCGCCGCGATGATCGCGCCCGGCGTTTTCCTCCCGCTCCAATTGAGCGGACCCGGTGTCGTAGTGGTCCACCTCGCTCTCGGGCCGTTCGGCGCACCATTCGGAAACGTTGCCGTGCATGTCGTGGAGGCCCCAGGCGTTGGGTTTCTTGAGGCCGACGGGGTGCGACTGGTTGCCGCTGTTCCCGAGGTACCATCCGGCCTCGCCGAGGGCGGCCTTGTCCTTTCCGGTGTTGTAAGCCGTCACCGTTCCGGCGCGGCAGGCGTATTCCCATTCCGCCTCGCTCGGCAAGCGGCAGCGCTTTTTCTCCTTTTCGCCGAGCCGGGCGCAGAATTCCCGGGCCTCGTGCCAGGTGATGTGCTCGACCGGCCGGTCGTCTCCCTTGAAGAAGGACGGGTCCGTTCCCATGACCTCGCGCCATTGCTTCTGCGTCACCTCGGTGACGCCGATCCGGAATCCCTTCTCGAAAATCGCCTCGCTCCGCTTTTCGTTCGGGATGCGGTCGGGCTCGGAGTCGGGGCTCCCCATGGTGAACCGGCCCGGCGGAATGAAGGCCAGCTTCATGCCGACGGAGTTGGTCACCGTGTCGCCCGGCTTCGGCTCGGGGCCGCCGGCCGCCGTCGCCGCCAGCAGCGCGACGAGGATCGGGAGGAAAACGATTCGCGTGGCATTCATCGTCGCACGTCCAGGCAAGCCAGTTCCCCCCTGGCGTTTCGGAGAAAGATCCGGCCGTTGGCCAGCACCGGCGCGGTCCGGGACATCGAGCGCGACAGCACTTGCGCGCGGGCGGCGACTTCGAAGGCCTCCGGGTTGGCCCGGGCGACCACCAGTTCGCTCTGGTCGGTCATGATGAGCATCCGCCCGTCGGCGCACAGCGAAAGCGACGCCTTGCCCATGGCCCTGGCGTTCCATCGTTCGCGGCCATCCTTGAAGTCGATGCATTTGAGGCGCGTCTCGTCGAAGCCGTAGAGGTGGCCTTTCCACAGAACGCAGGAGCTTTGCAGGTTGCGCATCACGGTGGTGTCGAACACCGGCGTCACCGCCCCGCCGGCGACCCGGATCTTGGCGCAGCCGCGACCGTAGGCGCTGGAGGCGAACACCTCGTCGCCCTCGACGATGGCGTCGCCCGCGTTGGCCTTGTGCTTGTTGAAAAACGGGTGGCGCCACAGCAGTTCGCCGTCGGCGATCCGCACCGCGAGGATGGAATCCGCCCCGCAGATCACCGCGCATTCGACCCCGCCGAGGGTCGCCGGCACGGGCGTGGAATAGCCGCACACCTCGCGGCCGTTTTCCCAGAGCAGCTCTCCGGTTTTCTTGTCGAAGGCGGCGCCGGCCATGCCGACGTCCAGGATCAACCGCTCGCCCGCGACCAGCGCCGAACTCGAAAAATGCCAGGTCGGAAGCTCGAAGCCCAGCTCCCGGTTCAGTTGCCGCTCCCAGACCACCTTGCCCGTGGCCGCCTCAAAACAGAGGAAATCCCCCGTCTTCGAGATCGTATAGACGAAGTCGCCGTCCACCGTGGGCGTGGAGAGCGTTCCGCCCTCGTAATATTTCGGCAGCAGCGGGCAGGGATAGCGGTGGGTCCAGAGCGTCTTGCCCGTCTCCGCGTCGAGACAGGAGACGACGTCCTCCTCCTCCGGCTCCGTTTCGCCGCGGTTGCCCATGGTGAAGACCCGTCCGCCGGCGACCGCCACCGACGACGAGCCCTTGCCGACCTCGGTCCGCCACAGCACCGTCGGCCCCGCCTCGCCCCAGTCGGACTTCCAATCGGTCTCGGCGCTGATCCCGTTATGGTCCGGGCCGCGATAGTTCGGCCAATCGCCCGCCGTCGCCGCCGCGCATCCGGCCAGCCACAGCATCATCCCGATCCGCCTCGCCCGGTTCGGTCTTTCGACAATGGGAAGTGTCTGTTTCATCGCCGCCCGCATCCTAGCACGGGGTTTTCCGGATGACCACGGTGGAGGCGGACTTTTCCCAAGGGGCGTCCGTTCCCCACAGTCGCGCCCCGCCGAATCCGCGCTATCGTTCGCGCGATGACGATGCAGATGTTCGACGTCCGCGAGAAACCGCGGATGGTGGAGCGCGCCTTCCTGATCGGCGTGTACTTCGACCGGAGCGACGCCGACGAGGCCGAAAGCCTGCTCGACGAGCTGGCCGAACTCGTCGGCACCCTCGGCATCGGCATCGTCGGGCGCGCCTGCGTCTTCGTCCGCGACCGGAACACCCGCTACCTCACCGGCACCGGCAAATGCGACGAGCTGATCGACCGGGCGAAGGAACTCGACGCCGACTGCATCGTCTTCGACAACGAGTTGGCCCCGATGCAGCAGCGCGCCTGGGAGGAAGCCGGCAACCTCACCGTCATCGACCGCGAGGAGGTCATCCTCGACATTTTCAAAATGCGCGCCCAGACCCGCGAGGCCCGGCTCCAGGTCGATCTCGCGCGGATGCAGTACTCGCTGCCGCGCCTCGCCCGCATGTGGGCCCACCTCGACCGCCAGCGCGGCGGAGCCGGAGGCGGCAAAGGCGGCGGCGCGGCGGCCCGCGGCGAGGGCGAGCAGCAGATCGAGGTCGACCGCCGGCTCGCCCGCAAACGCATCGACCGCACCAAGCGCGAACTCGAGGCCGTCCGGCGGAACCGCGAGACCCAGCGCAAACAGCGCGTGTCCGAGGGCATTCCGCACGCCGCCATCGTCGGCTACACCAACGCCGGCAAGTCCAGCCTGCTCAACCGGCTCGCCGGCGCCGACGTCCTCGCCGAGGACAAGCTCTTCGCCACCCTCGACCCCACCACCCGGCGCGTCGAGCTGCCCGACGGCCAGCCTCTGCTGCTCACCGACACCGTCGGCTTCGTGCGCAACCTGCCCCACCGCCTCGTCGAGGCCTTCAAAGCCACGCTGGAGGAGTCCGTGCTCGCCGATTTCCTGATCCACGTGCTCGACGCCTCCTCGCCCCATGCCGAGGATTTCTACCGCACCACCGTCGGCGTGCTCGAGGAACTGGGCGCCGGCGGCAAACCCACCGTCGTCGTCCTGAACAAGATCGATCTGCTCGACGCCGATCCCGACCGCCTCCACGAGCTGAAGCACCGCTTCAACGGCGGCGGCGCCATCCCGGTTTCCGTCCGCACCGGCGAGGGGATCGACGCCCTGGTCAACAAGCTCGGCGACATGCTCGTCGATCGCGTCACCCGGATGAAGCTGCGCATCCCCCAGTCGCGGCAGGATCTCGTCGCCCTCCTCCACCGGGAGGGAAAGATCGTCAGCCAGGACTACGAGGGAAACGACGTGCTCGTCACCGCCGTCGTGCCCAACGCCCTGAGGCATCGACTTGAGGGATTCGTCTTGGCCTGAACAGGGTCGGCGGGGACGCCTCGCCCCACCCCATCCATCCATCCATCCATCGCCACGGAATCGTGACTCCGCGAAGGGGAATCATCCTCCCCCCTTCGTTGCGTTTGCCCCATGACCACCGGGAAAAGTCTCCGTTCCCATGGGCTCGACGCCTTTTCCCATGGGATCAGGCCCCGCGACCGCGGGAAACAGTGCGAAATCCATGGGAAAAACGCCCGGACCCGCGGGGTTTGGCGCGTTTCCCATGGGAACAGCCTCCATTCCCATGGGAATAGCCCCGGTACCCATGGGAATAGCCCCGGTTCCCATGGGAATAGCCCCGGTACCCATGGGAAAAGGCCCGGTACCCATGGGAATAGCCCCGGTTCCCATGGGAAAAGGCCCGGTACCCATGGGAATAGCCTCCGTTCCCATGGGAAAAGGCCCGGTACCCATGGGAATAGCCTCCGTTCCCATGGGAAAAGCCTCCATTCCCATGGGAAAAGCCTCCATTCCCATGGGAAAAGTCTCCATTCCCATGGGAAAAACGATTTTTCCCGTGCCCGGGCGACCGGTCCAACAGGGTTGAGTCCCCGACCCAACCCTGTTGGGCCGGCCGGTTTCCGGGCGCGGAACGAGTCGGGTCGCCGGTGGTGTTGGCGTTTGGGCTTGTGCCGTTTCGCGGAGCCGGTCACACCGCGCCCGCAACCGCTGGAAACGCCGATGACCGAAGAACCCTGGAGCAACGATTGGTCCTTCAACTTCAGATCTTGAATCCATTTGGAAACAAACTCGGCTCGCTGTCTCCAGATCATTCAAATCTCGTTCAACTCGAAATTCCTGATCTCGGTGAAAACCAACTCATGGAGTTCTCGGACGATTTTTTTCGACTTGCCGCGCCGCAAGCACTCAAGCTCTCCAAAAATCGAATCTTCGCCCTTCCCAACGGCTTTTCCCAACTCTCCCAGCTCCGGGAGTTCGATCTCACCGGAAACCGGCTGACCGCGCTTCCGGACGATTTCTCCCAATCAACTCAGCCCTCGCAGCTCCAAACGATTCGCCTCGGACGCAATTCCCTTCCCGTTGACCGATTGGCGGCCGCGGAATCCGGGGTCGGCGCCTTGTTTGCCGATTTCGCCTGAAACATTCGGGCGCCACTTTCGTAGAAGGGGGTGAAAACGGCGCTCCGTCGCATTGGCGGGCGTCCTCGTGCTCGAAGTCGCGCGGACTTCTTCTCGCCGCCTTCGATCGTCCCCCTTCAACCGATACCGCTATGCCCAGATCCGTTTCAAAATTTGTCCAGAGTACGGCGGACTCAATCAAGAACAATGTTCTAAAGAATCTCACCGAAAAACAGAAGCAAAAGTTGGGGGCGACGCTTCGCGGGGACAACGGCCCGGAAGCCCAGGCGGCAAAATTGGCGGAGTTGAGAGACTTCGGATTGTCCCAAACCATGTATGAAGCAAACGCGGAAATGGCCGGCCTCGCGACATTCGCAGGAGGCCTTAACGCCGCGTTTGGAGTGCCCGAGAACGTTACCCGGGAGCGTCGAGAGGAGATGCAAAGAATATCGGATAATGCGAAAAACGGGAAAAAATACATGGCCGAACTTAGGAGCAAAAATTCGATGGTGGAGTTGGAATATCAATACGCGGTCGAACACGGGTACGATTTGGATCAACGGTCACTCGAGCCGGGCCGAGAACCCGAGGAGCGTGAAGAAATAGGGCGGGACCAACCGGCACAGCAGCCGGAAGCCGGGGCGCCGGCGCGGACTTGGCGGCAGGGCGGCCAGGCCCGGCAACAGCAAAACGATGGAAACGGAGTCGTGCTGGGCGGAAATCGGATTCCGCCGCCGGAACCGTGGCAACCAAAGTCGGCGCCCGGCGATCATGAGGCGTCGCGCCGGGAATCGGCCATCGGGAGTCAGCGGAACCGGAAGCGGAAGGAGGAAGAAGAAACGAAGGCGGAAGAAAAGGAGGAAACTCCCGAGCTCGGAAACCCGGCTCGGAGGACCAACGGTGGTCAGTTGGGAAGATCCGCTTCCACGGATCCGGAGAACTCGCCCCGCCAGGACGCGGACGCGAAAAAGCTCAAGAAACACCCAAGTGTGCCCTCGCCCGGGACAATCGGGGCCAAAGTGAAAAACGCGCCCGGCCAGGGCCCGAAAAACCCGGGGCCGCGGCGGAGCCTCTGACGGTCCCTCCCGCATTCAGGCCCGCGGAAACGCTTCCCGGACGCGGGCTTTCGGGGGATGATTCCCGCATGAAAAATCTCTCCCGTCGCCGTTTTTTCGAGGACTCCGTCATGGCCGCCGCCGCGGCCGCCCTGCCCGCGCCTCTGATGGCGGTGGAGCGCGGGAAGGCGGTGAGCCCGAATGAAAAGCTGACCGTCGCGATCCTCGGGTGCGGCATCCGGGGCAAGGCGCACGCCCGCGAGTTGGCGCGGCTGCCGGACTGCGACATCGCCTGGGTGTGCGATCCCGATCTCGATCGCGCCGACGAGGTGGGGGCGCTTCTGAACGGGGAATTGAAGCGACCCATGCCGAAAAAGACGCAGGACCTGCGGGTCGTTCTCGACGATGCGTCGGTCGACGCGGTTTTCATCGCGACGCCGAATCACTGGCATTCGCTGGCGGGGATCTGGGCGATGCAGGCGGGCAAGGACGCCTACGTCGAGAAACCGGTGAGCCACAACGTGGCCGAGGGACGCCGCCTCGTGCAGGCAGCTCGCCAGTTGGGACGCATCTGCCAAACCGGAACGCAGAACCGTTCGCGGGGCAACCTGGCGGAGGCGATTCGATACATTCACGAGGGCAAGCTCGGAGAGGTGAAACTGGCGCGCAGCATCATCTACGGCGGCCGTGGCTCGATCGGGGGGCCGGTCGAGACTCCCATGCCGCCGCGCTGCGACTACCACCTGTGGGCCGGTCCCGCGCCGCTGACGAAGCTGACTCGGGCACGCTTTCACTACGACTGGCACTGGATGTGGGACACGGGCAACGGGGACATCGGCAACAGCAACGTCCACTCCATCGACATCTGCCGCTGGGGTCTCGGGGTCACCGGGCTGGGCCGCAGCGTAGTGAGCTATGGAGGCAGGCTCGGTTACACCGATGTGGGCGAGACGCCGAACTCGCAGATCGGCGTGTTCGACTTCGGCGACAAGACGATCGTGTCCGAGACGCGCGGCCTCAAGACGGCGCCCTTTCACCCGAAGATCAAGGCGATGTGGTTTTTCTACGGCACCGAGGGCATCATCGCCGAGACGGGGCTCTACGATCCCGACGGCAACCTGGTCAAGGCCTTCGATGGCAAGTCGGTGAGCCATTTCGCCAACTTTCTCGACGCGGTCCGGAGCCGGAAGCAGGAAGACCTCAAGGCGGAGATCCTCGAGGGGCATCAGTCGAGCGCGCTCTGTCACCTGGCGAACATTTCCTATCGTCTTGGGGAGAAAATGCCCCTGCCCGAAATGCGGAAGCGCCTCGCCGACGTCGAGGTGCATGACGATGTGCGGGAAACGTTCGACCGCACCCGACATTACCTGGTCGAGGCGGGCGTCGATCTGGAGCAGACCCCGATGACGCTGGGCCGCCATCTCCGGCTTCATCCGGAAAAGGAGGCGTTTCTCGACGACGCGGAGGCCGATGGCCTGTTGGCGCGCGACTACCGGGCGCCCTTCGTCGTGCCGAAGGAGAGCGAGATCTGATGGCGCGACCCCGGCGCGGCTCGGACTCGACGTGCGAAACCAGCGCGCTAGCATCGGCGGCATGATGCAAACGCGCTTTTCTCCCACTCCCTTTGCCTTCGCCATCGGTGTTGCGATGGCGGTCATTCCCTTCGTCGTGACTCAGGCCGCCGATCCGGCGCCGCCGAAGGGGTTTCGGGCGCTTTTCAACGGGAAGGACCTGACCGGCTGGTATGGCTGGAATCCCCACACCTCGGCCAAGCTGACCGGCGAGAAGCTGGAGGCGAACCTGAAGGCGCAACGCGAGGAGTTTCCGAATCACTGGCGGGTGGAGAACGGGGAACTGGTCAACGCCGGCACCGGTCCCTACGCCACGACGGAGGAGGAATTCGGCGACTACGAGCTGATGATCGAATACAAGACGGTCGCCGGCGCGGACAGCGGCATTTACCTGAGAGGTCAGCCTCAGGTGCAGATCTGGGATTCCAACCAGGTCTTCGATCCGAAGCGGCCTGATCGGCGTCCTCACCTCGGGTCGGGCGGATTGTTCAACAACACGCCGAAAACGCTCGGCCGCGATCCGATCATGAAGCTGGACCGTCCCTTCGGCCAGTGGAACACCTTCAAGATCCGCCAGATCGGCGCCCGGACGTGGGTGACCTATAATGGGAAGTTCGTCGTCGAGGGCGCCGAGTTCGAGCCCTATTTCGACAAGACGAAGCCCTTCCCCGAGCGCGGTCCCATCATGCTCCAGACGCACGGTGGCGAGATCCGTTGGCGGAATATCTACATCCGGGACATCTCCCCGGCCGAGGCCAAGTCTTTCACCGAGGCCAATCCGCCGCTGCCGACCCCGACGGAATACGACGTGGCCTACGGCCCGCATCCGAAGCAGGTGATGCATTTCTGGAAGGCCGAATCGGACAAGCCGACGCCGGTGCTGCTTTTCATCCATGGCGGCGGCTGGATGGCCGGCGGACGGTTGAGCGGCCTGTCGACGATGTTGAACCCGCTGCTGAAGGAGGGGATCTCCGTCGCCTCGGTCGAGTATCGCTTCATTCCCGAAGCGACCGCCGACGGCGAAGTCCCGCCGGTGAACGGGCCGCTGCACGACGCGGCGCGCGCCCTGCAGGTTCTCCGCAGCAAGGCGGGCGATTGGAATATCGACAAGGATCGCATCGGGGCGAGCGGCGGCTCGGCGGGCGCCTGCACCTCGCTGTGGCTGGCGTTCCACGACGACCTCGCCGATCCGAAGAGCGATGACCCGGTGGCGCGCGAGTCCACCCGGCTCGCCTTTGCCGCCGTCAACGGACCCCAGACGACGCTCGATCCGAAACAGATGAAGGAGTGGACCCCGAACAGCCGCTACGGGGGCCACGCCTTCGGTTTCACCGGCGACGCGGAGAAGAAAATTTCGCAGTTCGACGAGTTTCTCGCCAAGCGCGACACCATTCTCCCGTGGATCGCGGAATACTCGCCCTACGCGCTGGTGTCGAAAGACGATCCGCCGGTGTACCTGAGCTTTTCCGCGCCGCCTGCGCTGGGCCAGGACCAGAAGGATCCGACCCACACCTCGAACTTCGGAGTGAAACTGCAGGAACATTGCCGCCAAAACGGCGTGACCTGCGAGTTGGTCTATCCCGGAGCGCCGGAAGTGACCCACGCCACCACGCTCGACTACCTGCTCGACAAGCTGAAGCCGGGGGCGAACTGAAGCCACCCGCTCGGGATCGCCGTTTCGTCTGACCGCTTTCAATCGATGAAAATCCCCAGCTTACCGGCGATCCCGATCCTCACCGCGGTCGCGGGCCTCGCGGTGACGCTGCCGTTTTCGGCGGCGGCCCAGTCGGACCTCTCCCTATACGGGTCGGTCTCCGAGGACGCCCGAGCGGTTTCGGGCGCGTCGCTTCCGCGGCCCTTGTCGCCGAGTATCTGGAAAGGCACGCTGGAGGAACGGCGCGAGAAATGGCTCGAGATGCTCGGCCTGTCGCCGCTGCCCGAGCGCACCCCGCTGGAGGCCACCGTGACCGGCACGCTGGACCGTGGCGATTACGTGGTCGAGAAAGTCCATTTCCAGAGCCTGCCCGGCGCCCATGTGGCGGGAAATCTCTACCGCCCGGCGAAGATCGCGGGGAGGCTGCCCGCGGTCCTGTATCTCTGCGGCCACACCAAGGGCAAGGTGGCCCCGGGATACCAAGCGCAGCCGCGCTGGTTCGGTCAGCACGGCTACGTGGCGCTGGTGCTGGATCCGGTGCAGCTGGGAGAGTGCCAGGGATTCCACCATGGCACCTACCGCGAGGACCGCTGGGATTGGCAGAGCCGCGGCTACACACCGGCTGGCACCGAGGTGTGGAATGCGATGCGGGCGCTCGATTACCTCGAGACGCGATCCGACGTGGATGCGGAAAAGCTGGGCGTGACCGGTCTCAGCGGCGGCGGGGCGATGTCGTGGTTTCTCGGCGCGGCCGACGAACGGGTCAAGGTGGTCGTGCCGGTGTGCCAGAGCGGCAGCATCGAGCGCATGGCGGTGGACCGGGCGACGGACGGCCATTGCGACTGCGCTTTCTGGATCAATTACTACCGCTGGTGCTGGCCCGACATCGGGGCGCTCATCGCGCCGCGGGCGTTCCTGATGGCCTCGGGCAGCGAGGACGTGCTGTGGCGGCCGTCGGGTTATCGCGAGGTCGCCACCCGCATCCGCCACCAGTATGCCGCGCTCGGCGTGCCCGAAAAGTTCGACCTCGTCGAGGACCTCTCGCCGCACGGTTACACCCCGAAACTGCGCCAGGCGATTTTCACGTTTTTCAACGCCCACCTGAAGGGCGATCCGACGCCCGTCACCGATGACGTGACCGACTACGTGGAACCCGAGGAAAACCTGCTCGTCTTCGGCGGGCGCCTGCCGGAAAACGACACCATGCGGCAGATGGACGAGCGCCTGGTCCAGGCGGCCGAGGTGTCCCTGCCCGGGAGCGAGTCGGAGTGGCGGATGCACCAGGAAAAGACGATCGCGCGGCTCCGCGAGGTGACCTTCCGCAATCTCCCGGCCGAGGCCGCACCGCACCTCCGCGAAATGCGGAACGACGGCGGCACGCGCGACGGTGACGCGTTCGGGACGCGCACTTTCGAGACCGCCGACGGCCTCACGCTGGCGGTGAAAACGCGGCACCCGGCGTCGGGCGATGGAAAATTGCCCACGGTGGTGTTTTCGGTGCAACCGGACGCCGTGAAGACCTTCACCGGCGGCGGTCCGTCGCGTCCCGGCCTGTCGCCCGATTTTGCCAGCGCCGCCGTGGAAGTGCGCAATACCGGGGCGAGTTCGGTCGGCCCCGGCTACCTCTGGACCCTGCGCCGGGTCTATCCGCTGATCGGCCACACCCTCGCGGAGCGGCAGGTCGCGGACCTGATGGCCGGCGCCGCGCTGATGCGGCGGGACCCGGCCACCGGGCCAGTCGCGCTGTATGGCCAGGGCGAGACCGCCGCGCAGGCGATTTACGCGGCGATCCTCGACCCGGCCGTCGGCGAGGTCATTCTCGATGACCCGCCGGAAAGCCACACCGATCCGGAGACGGCGTCGTTTCTCGGCATCCTGAGGATCGGCGACCTGCCGCAGAATCTCGCCCTCCTGTATCCGCGGCCGATCACCTTCGTGGGGAAAGTGCCGCCCGCCTACGAGTGGACCCGGAAGCTCTACGAAAGCCTCGGCGCGGGCGATCGGGTGCGGGTCATTGCCAACACGCGCGAGTGGAAACCGGCGGGGCAGTGAAATGGCTGACTGCTTCTGGAATTCGCCCTTGGACTCGTCAAATTTTGTCGCCTGGTACAAATCCCGAGGAGTTCGGAAGAGGCGGGCGGGCCCGTCAGGGCCTCGTTCGGCCGACTCTTCCGACGATTCGCCCGATCCACCTTTCGGGCCGATCTTTGCCGGGACATGAGCATTCGAAAACCATCCCAACCCTCTTCGGTCTATCGTCGTCAAAACGAAGCGATTCGGGTTATCTTCGAAAGGGCGGCCTCGCCCCGCAAAGTTCTTTGTGTGGCTTTGTATTTCGCCAAACAACAGCATGTCTCCCTCCTCTGCGACGGCAACGGCGATGTCCTCAAAAAGGCTTTCCCCGTGATCAATTCCAACGAGGGCCTCGCTTTTCTGATCGATCAGGTCAATGCCACCGCCCGCGGACGCGCGATTGCGAAGAAACACATCTTTCTGGGCGGCGAGGACGAGCCTTCCTACGCGACGAACTTTCATTCCGGCCTTCGCGCCTCCGGCTATCTGGTCGTTAGGGTCAACGCTGGAGAAGCCAGCGTTGACCGTGAAAACGCGCTGGCCAGCACCGACGAGCTCGACCTCGTCGGTATCGCCAAAACTCTGACTTCATGCCGCGCCCGACTGGTGGAGGACCACGGCGCCATTCTCGGCGGCGCCCTCGTCCAGATGCGCGACCTGACCCGAGCGCGCCGCGCCTTAGTCCGCCAGAAGAGCGCCGCCTCCAACCGCATCCATGTTCTGGTCGACCGGTTGTTGCCGGGCTTTCTCGATGATTCCAAGAGCGGCGTCGGAAAGATTGGAGGCAAGTGGCCATCGCTTGGGCGATCTGGCGGAACACCTCGAGCATCCGGCTGGGTTTGATCGTCGAGCAATTGGGGCTGAGGAGCTCGGCCAACGCCGGTCAGCTCGCCAAACGGTTCGAACAAACGCCGCCAGGCGATTTGCCTAGCAGGTGGCCAACGGGCTGCGATCCGAGAAACTAAAGAGGGGCAGAAGAGGGGTGGAGTAGCCGGTAAGGGGTGAGCCACTTGGCGTAGATATTTCATAAACTATTTCGCCAAAATAGGCTTGACCATGGTGACCCCGAATGGTGAACTGTGTGCCATGAGCTTCACACTGCGAAACTACGGCGATGTGCCACTGGGACAGGGATACAACTCGATCTCCGGCGCGATCCGCGGCAACCCCTTCAGGTCCAGGGTGGTCGCCCCGCCGAATTCCAGCGCCTACCGGACGGAGTTCGAGCTGAAGTGGGTGGAAAGCAGCTACGAGCTGGTCACTTCCCTGGGCATCAGCGCCAGCGCGGGCTGGGGCAGCGGTAGTGCCAGCGCGAGCTTCGCGGAGAAGTCTAAGATCAACCGGTTCAACTCCTACATCCTGGTGTCGGCGCGGGTGTTTGGTCCCTCCGAATTCCTGGAGGACGACGCGCTGACTGAGGCGGCCCGCGCGCTGCTGGAGAACGGCGACGGGCCTTTCTTCCGTCAATTCGGCAATTTCTACGTCTGGCGGCGGCGCACCGGGGGAGAGTTCTTTGCCTTGCTGTCGATCCAGACTCTGTCTGAGACGGAAAAGCAATCCGTGAAGGCCAAGGTCTCCGCCAGCATGAAGGTCCTCAACTCGGCGGTGGAATTCCGTTCCAGTTTCAGCGAGGTCTCCTCGTCGAAAGACATCCAGTTCTCGGTGATCAAAAACGGGGGCAACGCGACGCAGCCCGAGGTGACGGCGGAAGCGGTCCTGGAGCAGGCCCTCCACTTCACCGAAGAGATCGTGGGCACACCCGAGCAGCCGGGCCGGGCCGCCATCCTTGAGCTGGAACTCCTCGACTACGAGACGGTGGGGGCAGATCTCTCGGCGCTGCGGGCGATCCAACTGGAGATCGAGAATCTCGCCAAGACCCGATGGCAGCTTTGGGATCACATCAACGACATCGAAGTGCTGGAGGAGCTGGAGGCGCGGCACCCCGGCACGGTGGGGCGGGATCTCCAGACGCTCTACGACTGGAAGACCAAGATCGCGGACGCCATCGAAGCGGTGGATCGGCTGCGGGACCGTACGGTGGCGGACCCCTTTGCAATGAATGTGCAGGAACTCCGCGACGCCCGGACGGAGGCGATCCGCTCGGTGCCCGCCGCACTGGATGGGCTCCAAGTGGTTACTGAGGAGAAGATCGATAATGTGGAAATCCAGCTCGCCGGCACCGCTGACTACCGCAGGGTGAGAGGGGACAGCGAGATGGACACGAGACCGGGAAGGCAAACAGGAATCGACATTACGGTGCAGGTCCGGGTGGATTCGAGTTTGGATCCGAGACATTTCTTGGTGGACGTGACGAGCCGCCACAGGGAGGAGTCGCATCCGGATCATACGACATTCGAGGCGCGGAAGTCGTTCCGCTTCTCAATTGATATTCCTGCCAACGCGTTGTTCGAGGGGCTGCAAGATGATAGGTGGAATCACTCCTCTCGAAAGGAAGGGCGGAATCACTCCTGGGTGAACATCGCGCCCAGCGGGATGGTCCGGGAAGCCTCGGTCAAATTCGATGGCGAAGGCAGAAATGACCGGGATGACCAAGGGTGCCGCCTGTCGCTACGCCTGCGATATCGGCTGGCGATCTTCCGAAGCGTGGAAACCTGAGAGGGTAAAGGAGGAGGAAGGTCACGATTTCGTGAGTCCGTGGAGTTGAACCCACTCCAAAAAGGCCCCAAGGGCGGTGAGAGAACGGAGGCGCCGCCGTTACTAACTCTGTTAGGTCAGACCAGAATTTCGTCCACGACGCGGCCATACACGTCGGGCGCTTGGGGTTGAAGAGCGCGGCCAACGCCGGTCAGCTCATCAAACGGTTCGAACAAACGCTGCTAGGCGATTTGCCTGTGGCGATTCGAAAATGGAAAAGAAGACACCATAATCTGTCCCCAGACCCCAAGCGGCAGCGCCCACCGGCCCAGTCGCGCTGTATGGCCAGGGCGAGACCGCCGCGCTGGCGATTTACGCGGCGATCCCAGACCCGGCCGTCGCCGAGGTCATTCTCGATGACCCGCCGGAAAGCCACACCGACCCGACGATGGCGTCGTTTCTCGGCATCCTGAGGATCGGCGACCTGCCGCAGAATCTCGCCCTCCTGTATCCGCGGCCAATCACCTTCGTGGGAAAAATGCCGCCCGCCTACGAGTGGACCCGGAAGCTCTACGAAAGCCTCGGCGCGGGCGACCGGGTGAGGGTGATCGGCAACACGCGAGAGTGGAAGCCGGCGGGGCAGTGAAATGGCTGACTGCTTCTGGATTTCGCTTCTTCACCCTCGCCGTTCTCTCGCCGCCCTTGGGTCCGGGTTGGAGGGGATTCAGTGCGATCTCTTTTCGGGATTCTCCATCCGCCGTTCACCGCGGTCTGTTGACGTTTACGTTTCTAGGGTGTCTCGGAATTTCTCGCCTGAACCCGTAGAGGGTCCGTAGCTGGCAGAGCATCCCGGGTGGGGGTGGACCAAGGCCGAGTTCAGAATCCCTAGCCTCAGTCTGCCTTCATCTTGAGAACCTTGTATTTCGTCACTGTCTTCGTTGCGCCAAGGGTGGTGGTGTATTGATAGATTCCATCGGGGACGACCGCCGCATCCAAAATCGTTTCATCGACGATCCCCGCGTGGAGATTTCCGGTAAGAAACACAACGTCACCAGTAGATGGAGCGACGTAATTGGAGGAGCCAGAGCCGGTGATGGAATTTATCGCCCGTGCAACGCTTCCGGCGACCCCACCTCTTCGGTACTCATTCGCGAGCGCACCTTTTCCGGGAACAATTTGGAAGATTTTGAAAGTCATTCGTTCGGCTTTTGCCAACTCCGCTTTTCTCGCGGTTTCGTCTGCCACAGCCTTTTGTTGAGCGGCCAGTTGCGCCCGGTAAGCGGCTTGTCCTTTCGTGAGTGCCTCACGCTCCGTCGCTGCCTTTGCAGGATCGTAGCCAAATCGCGCTCGCATATCCTTTGGAAGTTGTTCCATCGGAATTGTCGCCATCCCGGATGAACTCATAAATGTGACGGCACTTGCGGAAATCTTCGACGCTGAGACGTTTTCATAAGATTTCCCATCCTCAGTGGTGAAAGTCACCCCTTGACCCAAGAATTCCCTGTCAGCTTGAGACAGAATCTCGGCGGAGAATGTGAGTGGCTCTTCATCTTTGACGATCGTGACCTTTCCGTTTTGAAAATTGGTAAACGCCCCGACGAAAGTCTGCTGCCCATCCGCGCTGGTCCACGTTCGCGAATCGAAAATCGTTGTCACTTTCGCCTTTGGTTCTTCTGCAATTCCTTGTTCTTCTTTGAATCCGAACGCCTCCTTGAACTGTTCGGATCCCCTTTTCTCGCCGGAAACAACCGCCTTCCCGATAAGGCCGTCGTTGTCCATCAGTCGCAAGTTGCCATCTGAATCAAGAACCCAGTGATCCCCGGCTTCGTTCACTTCAACAGGCATCAGGAGAATTTCATCGCCCTTGAGAGATATCTTCACTTTTTCAACCAAGGAACTTCCGTCACCGAAAACTCGCCGAAGGGCGATGCCCTCTTTTGTTTTCAACACGAACACCATGAACCCGGGAGGGGCGGAATATTCCCACCGGCCAATCTCCGTTTCACCCACCTTCGAGACAGTTGCCTTTTCCGCTTCCGAGCCCGCCGACAACCCTATAACATTCACTTCCAGAGTTGGATTGAAATGGCTGGTGGCCCATCCGCCCGCGCCAACCGTTTGTTCGGGCAGATAATAAACGATGAACGTTCGTTTGAAGTGTTGTGGATTGCTGTCGTGAATCTCTTTCGCGATTCCTTCGATGGTTTTCTCGTTCACTTTTTCCTTCAGGCGAACATCCACCGACCGTTTGACGGTACCTGTCGGCTTGTCCGAAATGATCGAGTAAAGTTCCCGAAATGGCGATTTTTTCGGGGCTTCGGACTTTTCTGCTTTCGGCTCGCCGCTTGTTTTTTTTCCTTCAACCTTTGACTCTCGTTCTCGCGGCCCCGCAATTTCATGTGGCTTAGCCACAAAGGTTCCTCTGATTGAAAAGATGATATTGACGACAACGGCAGCCCCAATAATTCCGAGAGTGAGAAGCAGGCATCCTTTTTTCATAACGCAGGAATTTCAATTTTCCGTAACCCTTCCCAAGGGGAAGTGCCAGAAAATTGTGGCGATCGGTCGCTTTAGTTCGTCGGATTTTTGGCCGATCTGCTTGAAAATATTATTGGATCGCTTCCGCTTGGAGACAGGCGTCAATTTTAGACGCAAGGTTTAATGGTGCGCTTTCTTGCGACTAGGTCGAGCCACTGGGCCAGAGCATGTTCGGCGGCCGCCGATGGGGCCGCCAAATTGTGAGACCCTTCAAGATTTCGAGGGCTTCAACCGACCGAGGCACGGGTGATTGCATCGGCAAGAGAACTCGACGGCGACTCGAAGCGGGTTGAGCCGCGAATTGCGTTGGCAGAGATTTTCCGGTAGAATCGAGACGTGGAAGTGATGACGGAAGAAGAAATCGAGCGATTTCTGCGGGCCGCCGACGAACTTGGCGAGCGCATCCGCCGGGGCGATGAGGAAGCCGTCGCCCGGATCGATGCCGCGCTGGAGGATCGACCGATGTCCGTTCCCCCCGCTTCGACTCCGAGACAGCGTCATCAGCGCTGGGTGGCGGAGCATCTGAACAACGGAAACGGCGGCTGAGTCAATACTCGGGATGCGTTATCTGGGACAACCTTCTTTCATTCTCGGATTCCACGGCTGCGACTCGGAAGTCGCCTCCGCTGTGATCAACGGGAAAGGGCATCTGCTGGAAAGCAGGAATTCCCACGACTGGCTTGGCCATGGCATCTACTTCTGGGAGAACGACCCGGAGCGCGCTTTGAAATGGGCGGAAAACCGGATGAAGCGCCCGGATTCCAGGATCAAGAATCCCGATGTCGTCGGGGCGATCATCGATCTGGGCTATTGCCTGAGCCTTCTCGAAAGCACTCATATCCGCCTGATCGAGGCGGCCTACTCGGTGCTCAAGGAACGCCATGACAGCAAAGGCACAAAAATGCCGGTGAACACGGGAGGGGACGATCTCTTCCGGCGCGGTCTGGACTGCGCAGTAATTCAAACGTTGGCGGAGATCCAATCGAGCCAGGGCCGAGGCTTCGATACGGTGCGCGGGCTGTTCCGGGAAGGATCGGAACCCTATCCGACCGCCGGATTTCGCAGGGGAAATCACATCCAGGTTTGCGTTCGTAACCACGAAGCCATCAAGGGCTCATTCTAAACCCGCATTTGGCTCCCAAGCGAGCAAGCGCCGACGAACCGGACGCTGCCGCTTGGGGTCAGGACGCTGCCGCTTGGGGTCAGGACGCTGCCGCTTGGGGTCAGGACGCTGCCGCTTGGGGTCAGGACGCTGCCGCTTGGGGTCAGGCGTCAAATTCTGACGCACGGTTGAATGGTGGGCTCTCTTGCAGGTATTCCCATGCTTTGTCTTCCTCGGGTCGGTTCCAGTCCCTGAACGCGTCTTCAGAGAGAAGCGCCGGCTCGATGGCTCCGTCTTCGTCCTCGAATAGGATTGTCACCATCGCCACCGCCGGGCCGATCAGCTTGACCGGCTCGGAGAGGGTCACGGTGCCATTCGGTGAGACGATGGCCGGGATGCTTTTAAGAGAGGCACTCATGCGCTCACCGTTTTTTGGTTTTGTTCTCCTGTCGATTTCAGGCTTTCCCGCGCGGGAATTGAGCGCGGCCCAAAGCGCCTAGAGGAAAGAACATTTTTATCGCGTTCCCAGGTTGAGCCACTGGGCTAGAGCCTGTTCGACGGCCGCAAGCGTGGCCGG
This sequence comes from Akkermansiaceae bacterium, assembly GCA_024233085.1. Classification (GTDB taxonomy): domain Bacteria; phylum Verrucomicrobiota; class Verrucomicrobiia; order Verrucomicrobiales; family DEV007; genus JAEUHH01. The sequence goes on along the minus strand of JACKQC010000002.1, from coordinate 305,698 downwards.
GTCGGCAACCCCGACGCGACGCATGTATTTGGCTCTGGGAACGGAGCCAATCAATTGCACGGCGAAGGCGCCGTCTTTCATGCCGCGGGCTCGGTGGGGCACATCGAAACGGCTCTTTTTCCTCACGCTGGTGTGCGTGGCACATAGGTGACGATGGCTCGCTCCTCGTCGTTGTATTCGATGCTCAAGACCAGCACCGGACGGACTTTGCCGGTGTAGCCGAGATCGGCTTGCCAGATTTCGCCGCGCTTCATTCGTCGATGAGCTGGCATTCGCCGCCGTCTTCTTCATCGAGCATCTCGGCGAGTTGAGCGGACGAGGCAATGAGGTCCTGCTCGAGTTCGTAATCCTCGAGCCATTGCCTGAGTTGGCCGTAATCCTCCTGGGGAAGATTTTTGATGGCTTCCTCAATTTCCAAAACCGTTGTCATGGCGGCAGTGTAGCGCTTCTTTCGGCTGGTGCCACCCCTTCCCGCGCGGTTAGGTTCGGCGCTCCGCCAAGGAATTGCAGGCGGTGAGCGAACGCGGCAGGCTGGCGATGGGAGCGTTCGATAGCAATCGAACACCAATCCGCAAATCGTCGCTTGGAATACTCTAAAATTTAGAGTATTCCTGCCTCCAGAGTGGATTCGGACCCTCCAACCCCGATTGATTTTTCCCGCATCGACACCGCGGTTCACGGCCCGGTGCGGCTCGGCGTCCTCACCGCCTTGCAGGCGGAGGGCGAACTCGACTTCACCACGCTGAAACGCCGTCTGGGCGTGGCGGACGGCGCCATCGGCGCCCACCTCCTGAAGCTCGAAACGATCGGCTACATCACCTGCGCCAAGGATTTCGTCGGGCGCCGGCCCCGGTCCACCTATGCGCTGACCGGCGCGGGCCGCGGCGCGCTGTTCGACTATCTCGACGTCATGCGGCGACTCATCGACTCACTCCATCCTGACGCGAAACCCGATTCCAACGGGACGGGAGGTTGAGACAACGCGAGAGAGGGGATGACCGCGAGAGGACCGGTTGCCGGCCCGGCGGGGCCTTCTGGATCACAGGCCGTGCGGATCTTTGGTATTGGCTTCCCCTCGGTTAAGTTGACGCGAACAGCGAACAGGGTTGGGTCGGTCACCATACCCTGTTGGGTGGGGGCGTTTTTGGGGCGGAAATCGGTCACTCTTCGAACAACTCGCGGTCCTTTTCCTCGGCCGCGCGGAGGCGGGTGTAAACGCCGTCGAAGTAAGCGCGGGCGCCGTGGTAGGGCTGGGTGTGGATGCCGCGAATTTCCAGCCGGGGCGGGCCGTATTCCTTCTCGAAAAACAGCCACGTCTCGGTCGGGTCGTCGTCGCCGTGGTATTCGGGGTCGCCCTCGTCGGTGAAGAAGCCGGCTTCGGCGTTGCGGCGGGCCTCGCCGGAAATGGCGCCGAGGTGGGCCGTGGGTCCGCGCACGACACTGATGCGGAACCGCACCTTCCTCGGGTCGCCGGTTTCCTCGATCATCAGCCATCCGCCGTCGCCGTCGGTCCAGAGGCCGCTCCAGGGGATCTCGGCGGCTCCGTCGGGTCCTTTGGCCTGCCAGCCCCGGATCATCTGGGTCCGCGTCCGGGTGTTCCAGGTCAGGGACCGCCAGTAGTCGGGGGATTCTTTCTCGCGGCCCTCGTTTTGCCGGCCGCCGTTGAAGACGGCGTCGCTCAGGGCGCGTTCGTCGCGGCCGGCGAGCCATTCCTTCTGTTCGGCGCGCAGGTCGTCGAAGAGCCAGTCCGGCAGCAGGGTCTTGACCTCCCGATAGGCGCGGTTCAGGTCGGCGTCCGCCGTTTCGAACTCCGCCCGGGCCTCCTCGAGGGTCGGTTCTTTTTCCTCGTCGGCGACGACGGGGGCGGTGACACAACAGGCCAGAAAAACGACGCGGGCGAGGATGGCGGTTCGGATTTTCATGAGTCGAAAGGCCGGTGGCCGGACTCCGTCGATCACGCCGCCCGATTCGGCCGCCGCGGGAACGATTATTTCCCGGCGAGGAAGATGCCGTCGACTTTCTGGATGAGATCGCGGTTCCAGCCGGTGGCGTTGGCGTGCAGGGCGATCTGGCGGGTGAGCAGGTCGTGGCGGGCGAGAATCCAGTCGCGCTGGGCGGCCTCGCGGGCGAGGTAGACGGAGATGAAGTTGATGTAGTTACCCTGCCCGGCGCGATAGGCCTTTTCGGCGGCTTCTTCGAGCACGGCATATTCGCGGCGCAATTCGTCGAGTTCGTCGAGGCTGTTCTGGGCGTGATAGACGAGGGTTTGGTCGAGGCTGGCGGCGCGGTCCCGCTCGCGAACGACTTCCTCCAGTTCGGCTTCCTTGGCGCGGCCGCGGAGTTCGAGTTCCTTCGCCTCGGAGCGGTGCATGCCGCGGTCGAAGAGGTTCCACCGCACGACGACTCCGGCCTCGGCGTAGTTGAGGTCGCGGTAGTCGTTGCGGAATCCGCCGAATTCGGCGCTGCCGCCGTGGTCGGTTCCGTAATGGCTGTACAGGCTGAGCACGGGCCAGGAGCGGCGGCGGGTCGCGGTGGCCTGGTGCGAGATTTCCTCGGCCTCGGCCTGGAGCATGGCGATCTCGGCGGTGTCGGCCTCGGCTTCGAGTTCCGAAAGCCACGAGTCGTGGGCGCCGCCGCGGCTCCAGTCGAGATTGACGGAATCGAAGAGACCCGAGCCGGCCCCGAGCCGGGAGAGGGACTCGCTGAGCTGGATCTCGTAGTTGCCGCGGTCGCGCTTCAGGGAGACGAGGGCGAGCCGGACATTCTGCACGTCGCTGACGGTGGCGACGTTGGCGTCCTTCTGGCGGGAGACGGCTTCGAGTTCGGAATCGATGCGGGCGATGGCGCCGTCGGTGGAGTCGATGAGGTTGAGCAGTTTGACGGCGTTGACGAATTCTCCGACGACCTCGCGGACGCGGTTTTCGGCGACCCATTGGGAGCGGGAATCCATCTGGCGCTGCCGGGCCTTGGCGGCGGCGACTTCGGGCTTGATGGTGCCGTCGAAGAGGGGTTGATCGAGTTCGAGATTCAGGCGCCGGTTTTCGTACTCGTCATCGGAGGCGCGGGAATCGATCGCTCCGGCGCCGTCGATTTCGCGTTTGACCCACAATTCGCGGAAGTCTAGCGAGAGCCGGGGAAGAATACGGCGTTTCTTGGTCGTGACGGCCTGGGCGGCGGCCTGTGCCTCGAGATCGGCGGCGGTTTTCAGGGGCGCCGATTCGACGGTTTCCTCGTACAGCTCGAGAAGGGGACCGGCCTGACCCCGATCGGGCGTGCTCCCCCACAGAGTGAGCGCGAGGGGAAGAGCGAGGCAGAGGGACGGACGGGCGTGGCTGGCGAGGTTCATCGAGCGGTTGGATCTCCTGTTAAAAACTCCCAAAATCAGAGATTCCATAATCGCTCAATTAATTCAATTCAAGCTAATTATTTAGCATAGTGAAATTTTTTGGAACTTTGGACACCCTATTCGCCTGGAGAATTCGCCATTGCCCGAACTTGTTCGTAGAGCGTGTCGCTCGGGCGGAGCCAAAAGCTTTCACGAGCGGCATTTCGCCAGTGTTCGAGGACGTGGGCGTCGCGATCCAGACGGCAGTCGCCCCAATCGAGCGGCCGGTGTTGCGCCTGGGAGTCCCAGTCGACCTGGATGTAGGCGGCGGCGCGCAGCTCGGGAGTCCGGCGGATGAAGTCGAGAAAGGGGCCGTGCCAATAGTCCCAGTAGGCCTTTCCGGCGAGGGTTTTCTGGCGCGGGGTGTAGCGGATCGGGCTGGCTTCGGCGACGAGGAGGGGTTTTTTCTTTTCGCGGGCGATGGCGACGAGGGCGTCGCGATTGGGGGCTTCGTGGTAGCCTTCGGCGCCGACCTGAAAGTAGCTGACGCCGATCCAGTCGACCAGATCGTCGCCGGGGTACCAGGCCGTCACGGGATAGTTGGCAAAGGTCGGGAGCATGGCGAAGGAGTGCCAGACCAGTTGGATGTCCGGGGTGCGGCGCATCACGAGGGCGATCCGGCGCCAGGCTTCGATGAAGGCATCGGGCGGATAGCGGTTGTGGGGTCCGTCGAATTCGTAACCGACGCGGAGCAGGACGGGGCGTTTCAGATCGCGAAGCGAATCGTGGAGCGCCTCGATCTCGCGTTGCATGCCGCCGACGGCGATGCGGGGGAGCTGCTCGGGCGACAGCCACAGGCCGATCAGGATCACGAGCGGGCCGTCCTGATTGGCGAGGAAGCGCAGATCCTGCCGATGGTCTCCGGGCAGGTTGGCGTGGGGACTTTTGACGCCGGAGAGATTCAGCGCGGTGTAAAACGAGGCGCCCCCCGGGCGCGGGCAGGCGCGGCCCCCGTCGGAGACGTCGTCCAGATAGCTCTGGAATTCCTCCCGGCTCTGGCCGGCGATGAAGAGCACGGGAGACCGTTCGCCGGTGCCGGCGGCGCCGGGCTCCTGAGCGCGCCCAGAGAACAGGATGCCAAGAAGGACGAGGAAGAGGACCGCGGAGACGGTCGGAGGCCATGAGCGGGCTGAGGAGGGGGTCAGGTCCATTGAAAGGCGCGTTTGAAGAGACATCGAAGGGTGCTTCTGACGCTGCCGCGGCGGGTGGCGCCGACGGTGTTCAGCATGCCGCCGGGGACTTTTCGCTGCACGCAGGCCAGGCAGGCGAGAAACAGGAGCCAAAGGACGTAAACGGTGAGTGAGAGCATGACGCCGATGTTCGGCTGCATGAAGAGGGAGCCATCCCCCACCACCGCGCAGCGGTGGAGGAAACCGCCGAGGGTCAGCGCGATCAGCCCGGCATGGCGCCGCATCAGGGGCCAGTGGACGCTGTCTTCCCGCAGGTCGAGGGTCTTGGTGGTGGTGGTGAAGACCTGTTTGAAGGGATGGGCCAGGAATTTCAGGATTCCCCCCATCAGGTCGAAGATGCCGACCACGCGGTCCATTTCCGAGACGAGGGGAAGGGTCTTGCGATTGCTGAGCCAGTAAAATCCGTAAAAACTCAGCAGCATGCGCGGGGCGAACACCACGAGCAGGTGACCGAGATCGGAATGCAGCGGCGAGATGCCGAACCACCAGTAAAGGGCGGGGGCGATGAGGAGGAAAAATTTCGAAAAGGTGCCGAGGTGGTAAACCACCGGGTCGAGAAAAAACAGCCGGTCGAGCAGCGAGAGGTGGCGGGCGCGCAGCACCCCGCCCTCGACGACGAGGCATTGGAGGCTGCCGATGAGCCATCGGGTTCGCTGGCGGACGAAGGCGCCGATCTCCTGCGTGGCGAGGCCGAAGCTCAGCGGTTCGTTCAGGAAACGGGTCCGGTATCCGCGGGAAAGCAGCACATAGGTGGTGTGGAGATCCTCGGCCACGGTGGACTCGGGGATGCCGCCCATCTTCTCGACGCACTCGCGCTTGATGACGAAGCCGGTGCCGTAGCAAAAGGCGTTGTCCCAACTGTCGCGGCTGGCCTGCATGACGTCGGTGAACATGCACTGGGCCTCGGGCCAGGCCTTTTCGCCAAAGAGATTGTACTGGATGGCGTCGGGATTGATGAACACCTGGGGTGTCTGGACGATTCCGATCTTCGGGTCGTCGAGCAGCCCGACGGTGCGCCAGAGAAAGTTCGGCGCGAGGGCGAAATCGGCGTCGACGACACAGATCAGAGGGCGCCGGGTCCGGCCGATGGCATGGTTGAGATTTCCCCCCTTGTAGCCTTTGCGGTCGGCGCGCACGACATAGGAGACGGACAGGGTTTCGCACAGGCGGCGAAGCCAATCGCGGTGCCCGTCGTCCAGCACGTGAACCTCGAAGTCCGGATAATCGACATCCCGGGCCGCGAGAATGGTCCGATGAAGAATCTCCTCCGGCTCGTCATAGGTGGGAATCAGGATATCGACTCCCGGGACGGTGTCTCGCCCTCTCAGGGTCGCCTCGGCGGCGTCGGCCTGGGGACCGCGATCGGAGGGCTTGATGAGGATGAAGAAATGCCAGGTCAGGACCAGGGTCGAGAGAATCTCGAAGACCATGAAGACCCAGGTCCAGACGGCCTCCGGCGTGATGGAGGAAAAGGGAATCAGGGTGTCGGTCAGGCGCCACCAGAGGTAGCGGCCGTTGAGGACGACGAACAACCCGACGATGACGAGACGGACCGGGACGCTTTTCCACGAGAGAAGGGGCGAGATCAGCCAAAGGCCCGCGAAAAGCAAAAGAGTCGCCAGGACCTCGGGATATTGCGCCGATATCATGAATCCCGATGGCTTCGCAGCACGAGGCTCAGCCAGATCTGGCCGCGCTCGATCCAGCTCGTCTTTCCGTGGGAGGAAACCAGGACCTTCACGAAGCGGCCGATGTCCTCGAGATCCGCCTCGCGGCGGTCAATCTCGATGGTGGCGGTGATCATGTACTGGTCCGGCTCCGTCACGTTGACCGCGCGATTCTGCCGGGCGCCGCTTTCCTGAACGCGAATGTCGGCGACTTTTCCCTCGATGAACCGCGGTTCGCCGACGACGAAGACGCTGGCGTGGTCGCCGATGGCGATTCGGCTGAGAAAGTCGCGCCGGAAATAGGCTTCGACGAAGAGCGAGTCCGGATCGACGACTTCGGCCACCAGTTGATCCTCGACCACGGCTTCCCCGTTCACCACGTGCCGGTGCCAGACGGGACCGGCGATGGGAGTGGTGAGATCGTATTTCATGTCGGCGCGGTTCGATTCCTGGTTCAGCGCCATCTGGTTGCGAAGTTCCTCCAGCTCGGTCCGCAGTTCGGTTCGCTTGATGGTCAGGTCGCCGATTTCCTTGCCGGCGGTTTCGATGATTGTCGTGAGGCTCGCGTCCGTGGAGTTGGCGCGAAGGCTCAAGCCGCTTTCGTGCGCGTCGATCCGATCCACCAATTCCGCCAGATCGGTCTCCTCCGTCGACAGATCGCGCTCCGCCTCGATTCGTTTCTGCCGCACTTCCGACCATTGCGCGGCGGTGACGATTCCCTCCTGGTAGAGGGGAAGGACGCGTTTTTCGTCGTCGGCGCGTTCTTTCAGGGCGGCGCGAAAGATGCGGATGCGATCCTCGACGAGCGTGCGGGAGCCATTGAGTTTTTCGACCATGGCGAGCTGCTCCCGCTGAAGCCGGTCGCGGGCGCCTCGCTGCCGTGCCTCCAACTGGCCGATCGCCTGGTCGAGACTGGCGATCTGGCCGGAGAGCTTCTGCTCCTCCAGCTTTTGCGCCTCCAGTTGCCGGCGGACCTTCTCCAGATCCCGGGAAACGGTGGCGAGGCTTTCCCCCGTCTCGAGAATCCGGTCCCGGCTCGCCTCGGCGAACTCGATCTGCCCCCGGTCGGTCGAACGAATCGGAATCGCGCGGGCATTGATCACCGCGTGCGAGCTATAGGGAAAGGAGGGCGGCAGCAGCAGCGCCCACAGGGAAATCGCAATCAACAGGGTGGCAAAGCCGATCCGGAGCGCTTTCAGGCAGACGCTGGGGCACAGTTTCATCGAAGGACGGGCGGAGCGGTTCGCGGGATTCCTCAAGGGTTTCCTCCGGAAAAGGCGTCAAAACCGAAGGTTTTACAGAAAATCTAAGAATTCCTGATTTTTAACCTAAATTGCAAAAAGGAATGGAAACGTCAACTTTTTTGACGCGCGCGATTCCTTTTTTCCGTCGACCGGGACGGATTTCGGCCGTTCACGACCATTGAAAGGACCGCCGGAGCAGACTGGCGATGGTGCTCCGGATACTGCCCCGCCGGGTGCTGTCGAAGGAATTCAGCATTCCTCCCGGAACGGGTCGCTGGACGCAGGCGAGGCAGGCGAAGAAGAGCAGCCACAGGACGTAAACCGTCAGCGAAAGCATGAGCCCGGCGTTCGGCAGCATGAACAGCGACCCTTTCTCCAGATCGAGGGCGCGGTAGAGGACTCCGCCCAGGGTCACCGCCGAAAGGGCCAGATGAGGGCTCATGAGCGGCCAGTGGATCCGGGTCTTTTTCAGGTCGAGCGATTTGGTGGTGGTCTTGAACTGTTGCCGGAACGGATTGGCCAGGAACCGGAATATTCCCCCGACGAGACTGTAGATGCCGACGATGCGGTCCAGCTCCGAGACCAGGGGCAGCGTCTTGCGGTTGCTGAGCCAGTAGAATCCGTAAAAACCCAGCAGCATCCGCGGGGCGAAGACCACCAGCAGATGGCCGAAATCGGAATGGAGTGGCGAGAGCCCGAACCACCAGTAGAGCGCCGGGGCGATCAGCACGAGCAGCTTCGAGATGGTGCCCAGGTGGAACAGGACCGGGTCGAGGAAGAACAATCGGTCCACCACCGACAGATCCCGGCCGCGGAAGACGCCCTCCTCAACCACGGCGCATTGGAGGCTTCCGATCAGCCAGCGGGTGCGCTGACTGACGAAGGAACCGATCTCCTGCGTGGCGAGCCCGGAGCTGAGCGGTTCGTTCAGAAAACGGGTCTTGTAGTCGTGCGACAGGAGCACATACGTCGTCAGCAGATCCTCCGTGATCGAGGATTCCGGGAAACCGCCGATGAGATCGAGGCATTGCCGCTTGATGACGAATCCGGTCCCGTAGCAGAAGGCGTTGTCCCACGTGTCGCGGCTGGCCTGCATCACGTCGGTGAACATGCACTGCGCCTCCGGCCAGGCGCGTTCGCCCAACAGGTTGTGCTGGATCGCGTCCGGATTCAGGAAGACCTGGGGTGTCTGGACGATGCCGATCTTTGGATACTCGAGCAGGCCGACCGTCCGCCAGAGAAAGCGACGCTCGAGCGCGAAATCGGCATCCACCACGCAAAGCAGGGGACGTCGGGTGGCGCCGAGGGCGTGGTTCAGATTGCCCGCCTTGAAGCCCCTCCGATCGGGCCGAACCACCCATCGCACGCCCGCTTCGGCGCACAACTCCCGCAGCCACTCCCGATTTCCATCGTCGAGGACGTGCACTTCGAAGTCCGGGTAATCCACGTTGCGCGCGGCTTCGATCGTCCGGCGAAGGATCTCCGGGGGTTCGTTGTAGGTGGGAATCAGGATGTCCACCCCCGGCGCGGAGGGCCGTTCCCGGAGGGTCTTTTCCGCCGCGTCGGCCTCGCCGCGCCGGTCGGAGGGCTTGATGAGCACGATCAGGTGCCAGGTGAGCACGAGGGTGGCGAGGATTTCGAAAACGACGAAGAGCCAGACCCAGATCCCCGAAGGAGTCGGCGAAAGGGGCACCAGTGTTTCGTTCAAACGCCAATAGAGATACCGGCCGTTGAGAAGGACGAACAGCCCCACCACCAGAAGACGCACGGGAACGCTTTTCCAGGAAAGGTGCGGCGAAATCAACCACAGGCCGATAAACAACAGCAGCGTGGCGAGAACCTCAGGGTAATGAGCGGAAATCATGGTGACCGGGCAAGCTCTCGTATCGCCCGCGTGGGTCGAATGGTTCGGATCAGTTAATAATCTCAAATTGTTACAGGAAGCGTCACCCCGCGTCAATTCCCGGGGGATGGGGGCGTCAAAATTCCATTGCAAATTGCGGGGCCGGATCGACTGATTTTCCGCGGGCCGACGCCGATTCGGCACCGCACCCATGCGCGCCACCCTGCCTGTGCCACCGCTCCGTTGCTCGGACGGCCCCCCCAAAACTCCTCCCTCCCCGAATCCACGTTTGGCGGGGCCGAAAGACCTGCCCGCCATGCTGGAGCTGGAGACGTTGTGTTTCGACCGGGCGCGGCGGGATTCGAGGGAAGTGCTGCGTCGCAGCCTGCGTCATCCCCGTCATGAGGTCTGGGTGATCGACTTCGACCGCCGCGCGGGGGAGGGCTTGGCGGCGGCGCTGGTGATCCGTCCGGCGGGCGCGGCGACCCTTCGCCTGCACTCGGTGGCGACCCATCCCGATTGCCGGGGCCGGGGACTGGGGAAGGCGCTGCTTCTCCTCGCGGAACGGCGGGCCTCCGAAACGGGGCGGCGGCGCCTCACGCTGGAGGCCGATGCCGGGCGGCCGGACCTGCTCGACTGGTACGAGCGGGAGGGTTTTCGCCGAAAGCGGCGGCTGCCGGATTACTACGGACCGGGACGGGACGCCTGGCGGCTAAGCCGCGCGCCGGCCGGCTCCGCCTGACGACGACCACGACGACCATGCAAGCCACGAACCTCCTGGTGGTGGATGAGCCGAAGGACTGGAAAATCCCGGTCGAATCGGTCACGATCATCGCGGCCCGCGATTACCTGTCCCCCGAGGCGGCCGCGAACTTTCGGAACGCGAGAGTTTTCAACCTCTGCCATTCCTACGCCTACCAGAGTCTCGGTTACTACGTGTCGCTGCTCGCCGAGGCCCGCGGGCATCACGCGATTCCCAGTGTCGCGACCCTGCGGGATTTCCGTTCCGTGGCGATCGCCCGGACGTTCGGGGAGGAAATCGACGAGGCGATCCAGAAGGCTTTGAAACGGGAGGAGGGAAACGAATTCTTGATGTCCATCTTTTTCGGGCAGACGCTCGACCGGGCGCACGCGCAGCTGGGGGGGCAGCTTTACCGCCTCTTTCCCTCGCCCCTGATCCGGGCCGAGTTCCATCGTCAGAAAGGCTGGGTGCTGACCTCGGTGGCGCCGCTGTCGACCGATCAGGTGCCGGACTCGGATTTCGACCGCATCGCCGAGTTCGCCGCCCGCTACTTCAGCCGCCGGCACCCGACGCGGCAGCCGAAGCAGCGCTTTCTCTACGACCTCGCGATCCTCGTCAATCCCGAGGAGCCGCGCCCCCCGTCGAACGAGCGGGCTCTGAAATATTTCGCCGAGGCGGCCCACGAGGTCGGATTTTACGTCGAGACGATCACCACCGCGGACGCGGAGCGCATCAGCGAGTTCGACGCGCTGTTCATTCGGGAAACGACGGCGGTGGATCATCCCACCTATCAGCTTTCGCGACTGGCCCACGCGGAGGGCCTGGTGGTCATCGACGATCCCTGGTCCATCCTCCGTTGCGCGAACAAGATATACCTGGCGGAGTCCCTGGCGAAGGCACGGTTGCCGGCGCCCCGGGCCATCATCCTCACGCGGCAGGATCTTGAAGGCGCCACCCCGGAGGAGCTGACCTACCCGCTGGTGCTCAAGCTGCCGGACGCCGCCTTTTCCCTCGGGGTGCGCAAGGTGGAGAACGCGCCACAGCTCCGCGAGGAACTCAGCCGAATGCTGAACGAGTCGGAGCTGATCCTGGCCCAGGAATTCGCGCCGAGCCAGTTCGACTGGCGGATCGGAGTGCTCGATCACCAGGCCCTTTTCGCCTGCAAATACTTCATGGCGGAGCGCCACTGGCAGATCTACAACTGGGACGCGCAAAATCCCCGCCATCGCTCCGGAAAAAGCGAGGCGCTGCACGTCGAATTCGTTCCCGACGGCGTGATCGATCTGGCGATCAAGGCGGCGAAGCTCATCGGAGACGGCTTTTACGGCGTCGACATCAAGCAGGTCGGGGATCGCCTGATGATCATCGAGGTCAACGACAATCCCAGCGTCGACGCCGGCGTCGAGGACGCCGCGCTGGGAATGGAATTGTATCGCCGGGTGGTCCGCTCCCTGCGCCGCCGCATCGAAAGAGCCCGCGCCTGAGCCGGGGCAATCGTTTCCTTCCGTCTTGAGATGATTCATCCCGACACCGCCGTCAGATTCGTCAGCGAGGAGATCGGCCACGGGGTGGTGGCGACCGCGTTCATCCCCCGGGGAACCGTGACCTGGGTGCGGGACCGGCTCGACCGCGAGTTTTCGCCGGCCGAAGTCGCCGCCTTCGACGCGGCGCACCGGGAAATCCTCGACCGGTACAGCTTCCGAAACGCGGGGGGGCATTACGTGTTTTGCTGGGATCACACCCGGTTCATGAACCACAGCTACCGGCCGACCTGTCTGCCGACCGCCCACGGAGTGGAGGTCGCCGTTCGGGATGTGGAGGAAGGCGAGGAACTGACCAACGACTACGGGTGTTTCAACATCGTCGAGCCCTTCACCCCGCACGGGGAGACCGATCCGCTGGGAAGGGCCGAGGTCGCTCCGGACGATCTGGTTCGGCACGCCGGCGTCTGGGACGCCGAGGTGGAGGCGGCTCTGCGTTTTTTTTCCGCGGTCAGACAACCCCTGGCGGCCCTCATCGATCCCGGGACCCTCGAACTCCTGAACGGTGTCGCCGCGGGCCGGACGACATTGCGATCGGTCGCGGAGAATTTCTTTCCGGACATCCGATCCGGCTCGCCGCTATGAATGGAATTCTCTTGGCGCGGGGCGCCGATCCGGGCGAATGCTGAAGGCGCATTCGATGAAATGGTTCCGTCAAAATCTTGTCTGGGCGATTCGGGGCGTCGCCATCGTTTTTCGGACCCAGGCCAGCGCCCGGATTCAGGCGGGAGCGGCGGTCTTCGCGATAGGGGCGGGATTTTTCTTCAAAATAGACCGGATCGAATGGCTCGCGGTGACGGTCGTGATCGGGCTGGTGCTGATGGCGGAGGCCTTCAACACCTCGCTGGAAGCGCTCGCCGACGCCCTGCATCCGGAACGGCATCCCCTGATCGGGCGGGCCAAGGACATGGCAGCCGGTGCGGTGTTTTTGGCGGCGATTGCGGCGACGGCGGTCGGCGCTATCGTTTTCCTTCCGAAAGTTCTGACATGGCTGACTCTCCCGCCACAAAACTCGATCTTGCCGCCGAACTGACCGCCCTCCTCGGCCCGGATCGCGTGTCGGTCGCGCCCGATGTTCTGGAAACCCACAGCATCGACAAGTGGCACGCCTCGGCCCCGCCGGAGGTGGTGGTCCTGGCGCGGGAGCGCGGCGACGTCGAGAAAACCCTGCGACTCGCGCACCAGCACAGCATTCCCGTCACCACGCGCGGCGGGGGCGTCGGTTATGTCGGGGGCGCCGTGCCGGTGAAGGGCGGGATCGTGCTCTCGGTACGCGGGATGGACCGAATCGTCGAGATAAACACCGCCGACGGCGTCGCCGTGGTCGAGCCGGGCGTCATCCTCGACGACCTCCAGCGGGCGGTGCGCGCGAAGGGCTGGTATTACCCGCCGGATCCCGCCAGCCTCAAGGAATGCACCCTCGGAGGCAACATCGCCTGCAACGCGGGCGGCCCGCGCTGTCTCAAATACGGCGTCACCCGGCACTACGTGCTCGGGCTGGAGGTCGTGCTCGCCAACGGCGACGTCCTCGTCACCGGCGGCCGCTGCCACAAGAACAAGACGGGCTTCGATCTGATCGGCTCCTTCGTCGGGTCCGAGGGAATGCTCGGCGTGGTGACCCGCGCGACCCTGCGGCTGATTCCGCATCCCGAGGCCAGGGCCATGTTGACGGCCACCTTCGACACCTTCGCGGAAGCCGCCGCCGCCGTGCAATCGATTCTCAATTCCCGCTGGCAGCCCTCCGCGCTCGAAATCACCGACGGCTTCACGCTCCGCGCCGCGCGGGACTACCTCGGCGCCGAGGCGCTCCCCGACGGCAACGCCCACCTCATCGTCGAAATCGACGGGCGCGCCGACTCCGTCAGGGGAGAGCTGGCGGCGCTGCGGGAGTTTCTGAGTTCGCTTGGCACGCTCTCCGTCGGCGAGGCGCCGGACGAGGCGGGCTGCGAGGCCATCTGGCGGTTGCGCCGCGATTTCTCCTACTCCCTCCGCGCCACCGGCCTGGTGAAACTCAACGAGGACATCGTCGTCCCCCGTTCGAAGCTGGTCGATCTCGTCAATTTCGCCCACCGCCTTCAGGAAGAGACCGGGATCGAAGTCGCCTGCTTCGGCCACGCCGGCGACGGCAACATCCACACCAACCTCATGGTGCCGAATTACCATGACGATCCCGCCGCCCGCGCGCGCGCGGACGAGGCGCTCGACCAGCTCTTCCACTGGGTGTTGGGCGTCGGCGGCGCCATCACCGGCGAGCACGGCATCGGCCTCGCCAAAAAACGCTGGTACCCCGACGCCGTCCCGCCCGTCGGGCAGGCCGTCCATCGCGCCCTGAAGGATGCCCTCGATCCGACGGGCATTCTGAATCCGGGGAAATTCGTGACGCCGGTGTAGCGGCCGCCTTTGATCGGCGAAAATAAGCGAACTCGAAACCCATGCGCCTCCTCCTCACCGCCGGCCCGACCCGCGAAGCGATCGATCCGGTCCGCTACATCACGAACCGGTCGTCGGGAAAAATGGGCCACGCCCTGGCCGAGGCCGCGGTCTCGAAGGGGCACGAGGTGATCCTGATCTCGGGTCCGGTGGCGCTGGCTCCGCCGGCGGGGCTGGCGGAGTTTGTCGCGGTCGAGAGCGCCCGGGAAATGTTCGAGGCGGTGCGGGATCGGATCGGAAAATGCGACGCCGCGATCTTTTGCGCGGCCGTGGCCGACTACCGGCCCCGCCGGATCGCGGAACGAAAGATCAAGAAGACCGGCGACACCCTGACGCTGGAGCTGGAGAAGACGGAGGACATTCTCGGCGGCGCGCGGACCGTCTTCGGCTTCGCCGGCGTGCTGGTGGGGTTCGCGGCGGAGACGGACAACCTCGACGCCAACGCAAGGGCGAAGCTCGAAAGAAAGGACTGCGACCTCCTGGTGGCGAACGACGTCAGCCGACGGGACATCGGCTTCGATTCGGGCGAAAACGAGGTGCGGCTGTTTTACCGCGACGGGCGGGTCGAGGATCCGCCGATGGGGGCGAAATCGGCCATCGCCGAAAGGCTGATCCGGATCGTCGAAACGCTCGCGACCCAACAGGGTTAGGTCACCGAGTCAACCCTGTCGGGTCGTCTTCACCCGCGTCCCGAGGCCTTTCGCACGGCCTGGATGGCGATGGTGAGGCTGGTCTGGCCGCGGTATTCGTTGCGGTCGATGGTGTAGGCGATGTCCCACGGGGGACGGGGCAGATCGACTTCGGCGCCGTTGAAATACAGGGCGTCCCGCTCGGCTCCGTTCTGGGCGAGCCGGAACTTGAGGTGTTTTTCCTTCAGCACCCGGGGTTCGGACAGGACGCGGACATTGCGGCTCATGAAAACGGGCTGCGGGTTGCCGTTTCCAAACGGCCTCAGCAATTCGTAGCTGTCGAGCAGGTCGAGCGTGAGATCGCCGAAATCGGCCTCGGCGTCGAGGTGGAGCCGGGGCTGGAGTTCGCCGTTGACGGCCGTGGCGGCGATGTGGGCCGCGAATCGGCGCTGAAACTCGGGGAGGTTTTCCTCGCGGATGCTGATGCCGGCCGCCATGTCGTGGCCGCCTCCGTTTTCCAGCAGATCGCGGCAGGCCTCGATCGCGCCGATCAGCGAAATCCCGGGCACGCTGCGGCCGCTGCCCTTTCCGAGGCCGTTTTCGTCGATGGCGACGACGAAGGTGGGGCGGTGGTACTGCTTCACGATGCGGGAGGCGACGATGCCGACGACGCCCGGGTGCCAGCCGCGGCCGCCGACGACGATGCCGGTGCCGCGGTCCTCGGCGGACAGTTCGTGAAGGCAGCGCTCGGCCTCGTCGCGGGTGCGCTGCTCGAGGGCCTGGCGCTCGCCGTTGCGACGGTCCAGTTCGTCGGCCAGGACGCGGGCGCGGTTCGGGTCCGGCGTCAGGAGCAGCTCGAGGGAAACCTCGGCGGTGTCGAGCCGGCCCGAGGCGTTCAGGCGCGGGCCGAGCTTGAAGCCGATGTCGTGGGAGCGGGCGGGCGCGCGCATGCCGACGACGTTTTTCAGCGCCAGGATGCCGGGATTGAGCGTGCGATCGAGCTGGACGAGGCCGCGCCGGACGAAGATGCGGTTTTCGTCCACAACGGGCACGATGTCGGCCACGGTGGCGAGGGAGACGAGGTCGAGGTGCTGGCGCAGGTCGAACTCGGGCAGCGGATAGGTCTTGAGCAGGGCGTGGGCGACCTTGAAGGCGACGCCGCCGGTGCAGAGGTAGTGCCGCCGGTCGCCGAGCTTGGGATTGACGAGGGCGACGCACTCGGCGGTGCCTTCCTGGGCGGGCTCGTGATGGTCGAGGATGACCAGGTCGATGCCCTGCCCGGCGAGGTGGCGGGCTTCGTCGCGGGAGTTGGTGCCGCAGTCGGCGGCGATGACGAGCGTGGGGGAACAGTCCGCCAGTCCGCGGGCCAGCCCTTCGCGACTCAGGCCGTAGCCCTCCTCCATGCGCTGGGGCAGGAAGGTTTTCGCGTCCAGTCCGTAGGCGCCCAGCACCTTGTGCAGGATGGCGAGGGAGCTGACGCCGTCGACGTCGTAGTCTCCGTAAAGCAGGACCTTTTCGCGGGTATGGATGGCTTTTCCGATCCGGGCGACGGCTTCCGTCATGCCGGGCAGCTCGAAAGGGTCGGACAGGTCGCGAAGGCGCGGGTACAGAAAGGGGGCGAGTTTTTCCGGCGTGTCGAAGCCGCGCTGGACGGCGAGCGAGATGATCGCCGGCGAGAGGGCGAACTCCGCCGCCAACGCGTGGACACGATCAGGCGGGGGTGGCTCGGCGAGCACCCATTTTGACCTGGCTGGCATGGGGGGACTTTAGGCGGGCCGGAACGGGTGTAAAGAAGGCGCCCTTCGAAATCTTGCCCGCCCGCGGTCGATGGGGCCATTCGGCGTGTTGTATTTCCGTCAAATGGCCCGTTCTTGGGGGCATGCACGCCGAAATATTCACCGTCTGCGACGCGGCCACCGTACAGCAGGGAAAGCTCAATATTCTGGGCTCCTTCGACACGCTGACCTTCGGATCGTTCCCTTACCGGTATCCGGCTTTCTGCATCGTGGCGAAGGTGCGGTTTTCCATCGACGAGATCGGAAGCCACACGGTGGAGGTCCGGTGGATGGACGCCGACGGGGAGATCGTGGACCGCTATCCCGTCGCGGAGTGCGAGGTCGATTTCACGCCGGGCCGCGACATCTGGCAGCATGTCTTTCACTTGTCGGAGAAGGAATTCTACGCGCCCACGGAGTATCAACTGCAGATCGTGGTGGACGCGACGCTGCTGGCCTCGATCCCCCTGTATATCAAGGGAAACAAACCCGAGGAATGACCGAACGCCGGCCGGCGACCGAGCCTCACCGGGCGAGATTGAAGGCGCTGACCAGCGCGCGCAGCCCGGCCATCTCGATGCTTGGGTCCACGCCGCAGCCCCAGAGCGGCGTGCCGCCCGCGTCGGGCTGGATCTGGATGTAGGCCGCCGAGTCCGAATCCGAACCGCCACGCACCGCGTGCGACCGGTAGTCGGTGACGTGGAAATCCTTCAGCCCGGCTTCCTCGAGGGCGTGGACGAAAGCGTTGATCGGGCCGTTGCCGAGACCGGACAGGATGCGTTCCTCGCCGCCGTGGGCGATTCGCGCCTTGCAGGCGACCTCGCCGCGGGCGCCGGCGTGGTGGTCGAGTTCGTAGTCGAGCAGCGCGAGCGGAGCGGCGACATTGACGAACTCGCGGAAGAAAAACTCCCGCACCTCGTCGGCGCCGAGTTCGCGTCCCAGTTCGTCCGCCAGGCTGTAGACGCGGGCGCCGACCTGCGGATGCATGGTCTTGGGCAGGTCGTAGCCGTGTTCGCGGTCGAGGATGTAGGCCACGCCGCCCTTGCCGCTCTGGCTGTTGATGCGGATGATCGCCTCGTAGCTGCGGCCGATGTCGCGCGGATCGATGGTCAGGTAGGGCACCCCCCAGGGAAGCGCGTCGCTGTCGCCATTGAGACCCGCCAGCTCCGCCGCGCGACGGTCCATGCCCTTCTTGATGGCGTCCTGATGGCTTCCGGAAAAGGCCGTGAAGACCAACTCGCCCGCGTAGGGCTGGCGCTCGGGCACGACCATGCGCGTGGTGCGCTCGTAAACCTGGCGAATCGAGGGCAGGTCCGAAAAATCGAGCCCCGTCTCGATGCCGTGGCTGTTCATGTTGAGCGCCACGATGACGATGTCGAGGTTCCCGGTGCGTTCGCCGTTGCCGAAGAGCGTGCCCTCGACGCGGTCGGCGCCGGCGAGCAGCCCCAGCTCCGTCGCCGCCACGCCGGTGCCGCGGTCGTTGTGCGTGTGCAGGCTGACGATCACGTTGTCCCGCCCGGAGATGTTCCGGCAAAACCACTCGATCTGGTCGGCGTGAACGTTCGGCGTGGTCCACTCCACCGTGGCCGGGAGATTGAGGATGATCTTGCGGTCCGGCGCCGGGTCCCACACCGCCTTGACCGCCTCGCAGACTTCGAGGGCGTAGTCGAGTTCGGTGTCGGAGAAACTTTCGGGCGAGTACTGGAAATCGACGCGCGTGTCCGGAACGGTGGGGACGAGTTCCCTCACGAGGGCCGCGCCGTCGACGGCGATCCGCTCGATCGATTCGCGGCTGGCATCGCCGAAGGTGACGCGGCGCTGCAGCGGCGAGGTCGAGTTGTAGAGATGCACGATCGCGCGCGGCACGCCCTCCAGGCTCTCGAAGGTGCGCCGGATCAGGTGATCGCGGGCCTGCACCAGCACCTGCACGGTGACATCCTTGGGAATGCGTCCCTGGGCGACGAGGGTGCGCAGAAAATTGAACTCCGTGTCCGAGGCGGAGGGAAAACCGACCTCGATCTGCTTGAAGCCCACCCGCACCAGAAGGTCGAACATCTCCAGCTTTTCCTCCACACTCATGGGGATGGGCAGGGCCTGGTTTCCGTCGCGAAGATCGACGCTGCACCAGATCGGCGGGCGCGAGAGAGCGCGGTCCGGCCATTGGCGGTCCGGCAGACTGACGGGCGGGAAAGGCCGGTATTTTTGAATCGAGGCGGATTTCATGACAGTTGGCGGGTGTTCGGAAAAAAAAAACGGGACGGCGGGAAAAGTACAGTCCTCCCCCGGAAAGGCGGGGATCGGGCGGCTGGGAAAAAGAGACTTACCGGGCACGGAGGCCCAGAAGAAGCGCCAGCGCCGGAAGGAGCTGAAGCCGCGCGGGAAGATTGGCGCTGTGGGAAAGAAGTCTCATCGGATCGCCGAATGGGCTACACTATCGCCGAAAGGGGCCTTGTCGAGCCGCTTTTGGCCGCCATGACCGAACTCATCCTCAACGAAGCCCACTACGAGCGCCTGATCCGCGAGGCCATTCCCGCGGCGAAGCGCTTCGTCTGGATCGCGACCGCCGATCTGAAGGATCTGCATGTGGCGGGCGCCGGCGGCCGCTTTGTGCCCTTCGTCGGCGTGCTCGCGGACCTCGTTCGCCAGGGCGTGGAGGTGCGGCTGATCCACGCGAAGGAACCCGGTCCGCGGTTTCGCGAGGATTTCGACAAGCACCCGGAATTGATCGAGTCGGAACTCTTCGAGCGCGTCCTTTGTCCGCGGATGCACGCGAAGATCGTGATCGTGGACGGCCTGACGGCTTATGTCGGCTCGGCGAACCTGACCGGCGCCGGCATCGGCGCGAAGGCTTCGCATCGCCGCAACTTCGAGGCGGGCATGCTCGTCCGGGACGACCCCGGCACCCTCGGGGAGCTGATGAGCTTCCTCGACCGGCTGTGGATCGGGGAATTTTGCGAAAAATGCGGCCGGCGCGACGTGTGTCCCGACCCGATCGCGTAGTCGCGGACCCAACAGGGTTGAGTCCCCGACCTAACCCTGTTGAATGAGCCGCTCCCTCAGGCCGCGACGGGCAGGCTGAGCCAGGCGGTGGTGGTGTTCTCCGTGTTGCGGATGCCGAGGCGCATGCCCATCTGGCCGGCCAGGACGCCCGCCGTCGTGAGGCCGAGGCCAAAATGCGCGCCGCCTTTACCGGTGTGGAAGGGCACGAACCACTCGCGCAACTTCTCGGGCGAAACGTTTTCGCTGGAGTTACGGATGAAGTAATCGACTCGCCCGTCCTCGATGGGCGAGGCCTCGCCGGGCGGCAAGACATCGATGGCGACCTCGCCGCCGCCGTCGGGGAGGGAGGCGGCGGCTTCGACGGCGTTCTTGGTCAGCTCGGTCAGCACCTCTCCGAGCTTGGAGACGTCCGCGGTGACGGGCGGAAGACTGGGCGAGACATTGACGCGAATCGGAACGCCGGCTTCCTCGGCGAGGGCACGCGCGTTGCGCTCGGCGTTGACCATGAAATCCTTCAGGCTGACGCGGTCGGCGCTGACGCGGGCGCACCCGGCGCTGGTCAGGATGATGCGCGCCAGGTCGGTGGCGTTTTGGGCGGAGTCCTTCATCTGCTCGACATTCGAGCGCACGGAGCCGGAGATGGCGTTGTCCATCAGGATGAGACTCGAAAAACCGGAGATCACGCCGAGAACGTTGTTGTTCTTGTGGATCAATCCCTGCAGGAGCGAGCGATAGAATTCCCGGGTCGGCGACTGATCGAGGACGAGATGATCGGCGAAGAGGAACGAGGCTTGCGGTGTGTCGGAGTCGGCCATGAATCCTGAAAGTGAGTGTAAAAGGCTGACGATCTTAAGGTCTCCCGACCGATCGAACAACCGCTAAGACGCGCCGAGGCTTCGCCGGAATTGAAAAAGATGACAAAACCCGGGCGGACGGGTAAAGACAAGGCCCCCCGGGAGCCGGCGATTAACGGCAAAAGAGAGCCGAAAGGCGCCCATAATTTTTAAAACTTCAAGAGGAAGTGAAGGAATTTCCAGAATTGTTGAGGGAAAAAGGGGGTTTTCTGAAAAAATACATTGGCGAAATACTTTGAGCTTTCCAAAATCCCATAGAACGTTGATAATTCTTTGCAGCCATTGATTTTTAATATGTCTCAATCTTCTTTTCCCTTCGCCACGGCTCGCATTGGAATCATCGGTTCCGGTTTCATGGCTCGCGGAGTCGCCGTCGCCGCCTCGGCGGCGGGATTGCGGATCGGACCGGTCCTCACCCGGCGCCCGGTCGATTCGATCCGCGATTTTCCGGTTCCCGTCCGGTTCACGAACACGGCGGACGAAATGATCGAGGGCAGCGATCTGGTCGTGTCCGTGTGCGGCGATCCGATCCATGTGACCGACGTGATCGAGCGCGCCATGGTGGCGGGATTGCCGGTGGTGACGATGGACTCGGAATTTCACATCACGACGGGATCGTGGTTCGTGGACAAGGGCATCCTGACCGAGGGGGAGGGCGACCAGCCCGGTTGCATCGGAGCGCTGCGCCGGGAGGCGATCGAGATGGGGTTCGAACCGCTGGTGTACGGGAATGTGAAGGGTTTCCTCAACCACACGCCCACGCCGCATGACATGGAGTATTTCTCCCGCAAGCAGGGAACCAGCCTGGTGCAGACGACTTCGTTTACCGATGGAACCAAGCTTCAGATCGAGCAGGCCTTTGTCGCCAATGCCTTCGGGGCCGACATTTATCGTCCGGGCCTCATCGGTCCGGCGGGCGAATCCATCGAGGACGGCGCCTTGATGCTGGCGGACGTGGCCGAGCGGCACGGCGCGCCGATCAGCGATTACGTCCTGCTGGGCGGGTGCCCGGCGGTCTTCATCGCGGCGCGGCACGAGGCCTTTCACCGGCCCTATCTCAGTTACATGAAGATGGGGGACGGTCCGCACTACGTGCTGGTGAAAAACTACCATCTCTGCCATCTCGAACTCATCAAGACCATCAAGGCCGTCCTGCGGCTCGGTTCCGAGGGGATCCTGATGAACAACACGGCCAATCCGCACGCCAGCGTCGCCACCGTCGCGAAAAAGGACCTGCCCGAGGGCTGCTTCATCGAAAAAGGCATCGGCTCCTATGACGTGCGCGGCGAGACGATCGAAATCGCCGACGATCCGGGCCATCTCCCGATCGGGCTGATGGTCGACGCCCGCCTGAAACGCCGCATCGGCAAGGGCGAACGAATCGGCCTCGCGGATGTGGATCTCCCCGCGTCGCGCGCCCTCGAGATCTGGCAAAAACTGATCGACCGGCGGAATTCAGCGGCCGCGTGAGACGGTCGCCGGCTTCGCGGCGGCGGTTTTTTTCGCGGCGGAGAATTCACCGGCCCGGCGGGCCGCCGCGTGCGCTTTGAGGGCTTCCCAGAAGGCTTCCTGAATCGCCAGCGGCGCCGCGTGGGCCATCGCCGGCTCGCGGATGAGTGTCTTCGGGCCGCGCAGTTGATTGTAGGCGACCAGGCAGCCGGTGGGCGGGCAGGTCGAGTCGATGAAGCCAACGCTCACGATCGCCTCGGCATGGCAGCGGCCGGCGAAATTCACCGCGTCGTAGTAGCGCGAGACCTCCGCGATGACCGGGTCCGGCCGGCCGTCGGGCAGGATGGGCACCAGCTTCGGCCATCCGCTGACGCGTTTGCGCAGCATCCCGGTATGGTCGCACATCGCGGGCACGCCCGCGCCGACGAAAGTGACGCGTTCGTCGAGCCCGCCCGCCACGAGGGCCTGGGCGCCGCCCTGGCTGTGGCCGATCACGGCCAGGGTTTTTCCATCCCATTCCGGTTGTGAAGCGAGAAAATCCACCGCCCGGACCAGCCGCAGAAACATCCCGCGAAAATACATGCCGTCGCGGTTTTCGCGTCCCTGGTGGCGGTAATTCTTCAGGCGTCCGTCCCGTTCCAGCGCTTGGTAGAAAAGCTCCGGCTGGCCATTGGCGATGCCGTGCGCGTTCAGATCGAAGGAAAGAAAGCCCTCCTTCGCCCCGGAGGCGGCTTTGGGCGCCGAGGCGGACCGGACCCCGGCGCCATGCACCCAGAGCACGGCCGGCAGCGAGCCCGGCTCGGCGTTTTGCGGCCGGGCGTAGTATCCCGAGACCGGCCAGTCGCCCTCGCATCTCACCTGGGTGTCGAAGATTTCGACGTCCCTCGGGTGGCCGGTGGGCAGCCGGTAGGGCCGCATCTTCGGGTCCGGCGGAACGGCGGCGAGACGCTGTTTCTGTTCCTCCCAGAAAGCCTCGAAATCCGCCGGCAACTCGCGGCTCGGGGTGAGCCGGTCGGGCGACATCGCGGCGGCGGCGACGCCCTTTGGCGGGACGGGGACGTTGGCGAGTTCCGGCACCTCGGACAGGCTGGCCACGCAGCGCAGGAAGCCCGGCCTTTCCATGCGTCCCTCGATCCGGAGCGGCTTGCCGGTGAGGGCGAGCCGCTCTTTTTCCAGAACGGCGAAGCCGTCGCTGCTCAGCTCGTAGTCGAGGCTGCCGTAGTCGAGCGGCCGCCCCATCGGGTCGAAAACCTCGACAAGGAACGCGGCGGTCTCCTCGATCTCGTAGGTCGCCTCGGGCCGCTCGGTCCGGATTTCGACGCGAAAAGCGGCCGCGGCCGGCGCTCTTTCCCGCGCCGCGGCGGGACCGAGGCACAGGATCCAAAGCAACATGCCGATTGGCGGCGTTCGCGAATCGATTGCACGACGGCGGGGGAAATTCATGACGGGGGAGGATGAGGCCCGCCAATCAGAACAGCCCCGGACCCGTCTGTAAACCCCCGTCATGCGCCCCCGCCGGCCGCGGGGGAGACGCGGGCGAAACGGCGAGAGACTTCACCGGGATTTCACGCCGATTTCACACCGGGTTCAAACGCCGTTCACACGGACGGGAGAATTTCCACCCGACAGAACATCCATCCGAACGAACGAAGTCATGAACCTCCACACCACACTGACCCTCCCATTGTTCGCGGCGTTCCTCGCCGCTCTCGCTCCGCGCTTCGCTCCCGCTTCTCCCGGAACGGAATCGAATCGCCCGGAAAACGAAAAAACCCTGGCGCCCTACTTCGTGGTCATCGATGCCGGGAACGATGAAAACGGAAGCGAACCCTTCCCCCTCAAGCGAAGCACGATCGACGCGCGAGTTTCCGGGATCATCGCCGATGTCACGGTGAAACAGTCCTATCGCAACACCGGCTCCCGCGCGCTGGAGGCGGTCTATGTTTTTCCCGCGTCGACCCGCGCCGCCGTTCACGGCCTGACGATGGAGATCGGCGGACGAACGATCGAGGCGAAAATCGCCGAAAAAAAGGCGGCAGCCCAACAATACGAGCAGGCCAAACGGGAAAACAAGACCGCCGCCCTGCTGGAGCAGGAGCGGCCCAATGTCTTCCGGATGAGCGTCGGGCACATCCTGCCGGGTGACGACGTGGACGTGACTCTGCGCTACACCGAAATGCTTGCACCCGAAGCGGGCGTCCACGAATTCGTGTTTCCCACCGTGGTGGGACCGCGCTATTCGAGGGGTACTCCGGAAGCGGAAGCGTCCAGCGATTGGGTCGCGAATCCCTATCTCCAGGCTGGAACGCCCGACCCCGCCGCCTTCGAGTTGAGTCTCTCGCTCGACGCCGGGATGCCGGTACGGGACATTGCCAGTCCGAGCCACGCCATCGCCGTCCAATACGAGGGGAAGAACCGCGCTCGCGTCGGACTCGCCCGTTCGGATCCCTCGCCGGCGAATCGCGATTTCGTGCTGCGTTACCGTCTCTCGGGCGAGCGGATCGACAGCGGTTTGCTGCTTCACGAAGACGAGACGCGGGGCGAGAAGTTTTTCCTGCTCACGGTTCAGCCGCCGAAGCGGGTCGCGCCCGAGGATCTTCCCGGGCGGGAATACGTGTTCGTGGTGGATGTGTCCGGTTCGATGGTGGGTTTCCCGCTCGACACAGCCAAAGGGTTGCTGAAGGACCTGATCGGCGGTTTGCGTCCCCGGGACCGGTTCAACGTCGTGCTTTTTGCCTCCGCTTCGCGGCAACTGTCGGACGTCTCGCTCCCGGCAACCGACGAAAACCTGGGGCGGGCTCTGGCCTTGCTGGAGAACGAGCGCGGCGGCGGCGGCACCGAATTCGACCAGGCCCTCGAAACGGCGATGCAACTGCCCGCCGCCGAAGGGTTCTCCCGTTCGATTGTCCTGGTCACGGACGGCTTTGTCGATTTCGAACGCCAGACCTTCGCGAGCGTGCGGGAAAATCTCGGGGCCGCGAATCTTTTTCCGCTCGGTATCGGGAGCAGCGTGAACCGTTTTCTCATCGAGGGCCTGGCCCGCGCCGGGCAGACCGAGCCCCTCGTCGTGCTCCATCCCGGCGAGGCGAAGGACGCCGCCGCCAAACTTCGCCAGATGATCGCGGCTCCCGTCCTGACGGATATCGCGGTCGATTTCGGACCGGACTTCGAGGTTTACGAGGTGGAGCCGAAGAGTTATCCCGACGTGTTCGCCGACCGGCCCCTCGCGGTGTTTGGCAAATACCGGGGCACACCCGGCGGGACCGTGTCGCTGAGCGGCGTGACCGGCAACGAGAGACGCACCCTCTCGGTCGACGTGGCGAAAGCCGCCGCCGATTCCGCGGAAAACACCGCGCTTCCGTATCTCTGGGCGCGCCATCGTATCGCGGCGAGGTCGGACGACTTCGAACTGAACGAGGACGCCGAGGCGGCGCGCGAAGTCACCAATCTCGGTCTCACCTACGGTTTGCTCACGCGATTCACCTCCTTTGTCGCGGTGGACGAGGTGGCGCGCCCGGCTGGAGACGGGGCCGGCGAGACGGAAAAAGTGACACAAGCCTCCCCGCTTCCGCGGGGAGTTCCCGCATCCGCCGTGGGGGGAACGATACCCGAGCCGGGTTCGGCGATTCTTTGGCTGATTGGATTGGGATGGCTCGCGTTTCGCCGAACCCGCCGGCGCGCCGCCTGAAAAAAGGGGGCGCCTGGTTTCTTACCGACCTTTCCCATCGGAGATTTCATGCACGCGACGAAGACAGTCTCGAGTCTCGAACCGGGTTGGGCTCCGCCGCTTCGCCAAAACATGGCCGGACTGTCCCCGGCGGTGTGGACCGTGACGGTGGCGACGATGCTGGCCGCGTTCTGGCCGGTGTGGGTGTGGTACCTGAGGCGTTTAAATGACGGCTCCGACGAACCATGGGGCCTGCTCGCGCTGGCCGTCACCGGCTACGCGGTGTGGCAAAACCGGGCGATCCTGCGACCGGATCGCCGGGCGTTCGCGGTGGGGACCGTTTCCCTCGCGGTTTACGCGCTGGGGTTCGCCAGTCTGCCCCCGCTGATCCGGGCGATGCTGGCTTTGCTGGCGACGGGGATGGCGATGGGTCTGCGGGTCCTGCCGGTGGCGGTGTGGGGAATGCTGGCGCTGTCTTTGCCGGTGATTTCGTCGGCGCAGTTTTACGCCGGCTGGCCCTTGAGGCTGACCACGGCTGTCGGGACGGAGGGGGTCCTGAATGGCTTCGGTCTCGAAGTTGTCCGGTCCGGGGCGGAGTTGCGATGGCGGGACGCGACGGTGGGAGTCGATCCGCCGTGTTCCGGCATTCGCATGCTGTGGATCGGGCTTTTCGTGCATTTTCTTCTCGCGGTTCGGCATCGGTTGACGTGTCGAACGCTGGCCTGGCTGACTCCTCTGGTCATCACGGGCGTCGTCGGCGCGAACATCGCCCGCGCCAGTCTGTTGTTTTTCAGAGAGAGCGGCCGGGTCGATCTCCCGGAATGGACGCACCCCGGTGTCGGCGCCGCCGTGTTTTTGGGGTTCGTGGGCGGTCTGGCGCGCCTGCATGGGGCGCTCGAGAGACGAGAAAGTCCGTGCCATCCGGGCGGTGGCGGGGGTGAAGGGTCGATGAGCCGGCGCGAGGCGAAGGTGTTGGTTCTGGTGGCGGTCTGGGCCGGGCTGGTCCCGTTTTTTCGGACGGAAACCATCGCCCGGTCGGCGTCCGCGGATTTTCCCGGATGGCCAGCCGATTGGGAAGGAGCGCCTCTGGTGGCCGAATCCCTGAGTCCGCGCGAGTCCGAGTTCGAACGGAATTTTCCCGGTCGAATCGGGGTCTTTCACACGGCGGACACCTCCGCCGGAGCTTCGAGGCGCTTGATCTGCCGATGGGTGACACACCCGACGCGGAAGCTCCATTCCAGCGCCGACTGCTTTCGGGCGGGAGGATTCACGGCCGAAGAGCCGGATCGAGGCCACAGGGAAGACGAAAAACGCTTCGTCATTTTCCATCCCGACCTGGGTCGCTTTCGCGTCCGGGAATTCATCTTCGATTCCGCCGAACCTCGCCACCGTTGGACCGAGGTTTCCGAGTGGTTCTGGGACGCCACCTTCCACCGCGGGACAGCGGGCCCATGGCTCGCGATCACCATCATCGAGACCGCCCCGGAAAAATGAAGAACGCCCCGCCAGCCCGGACCTTTTCGTGGAAAGCCCTGCTGATGGGCGATTCCGGCCTTGTCGCGGAGGAGCTGCGGCACACCTCGATTCGGCGCCTCGGGGCGAGCCTGGCGCTGATCGTTTTGGGGACGGGCTGCTACGGGGCGAGCATCGGCGTCTGGCTCGGGCCGCTTCACGCGGGCTATGTCGCGGTCAAGCTGCCGCTGGCGATCGTCCTCACCCTGGGCGTAAATTCCCTGCTCAACGGCATGCTGGCGCGGGTGCTGGGCGGCGGATTGTCGTTTCGCCAGACTTTCGAGGCTCTGCTGCTGAGCTTCGCGGTCTTTTCCCTCGTGGTCGGGGCGCTTTGTCCGCCGATCCTGTTTCTCACCCGGGCGCTACCGGGGCCGGACAGCGCCGCCGCGGGAGACGCGCACCGCTGGTTGCTGTTGTTCCACACCTTCGTGATCGCCCAGGCGGGCATCGTGTCCACGCGGAAGCTGCACGGCATCCTGCGGCGCTTCTCGGGCGGTCCCGTGGCCGCGCGGGCGACGCTCCTCGCGTGGCTGGCGGGCAATCTCTTCGCCGGCGCCCAGATCGGTTTCATGCTGCGGCCCATCTTCGGCACGCCGGGTCTGGAGACCGTCTTCCTGCGCCCGGATCCGTTCGAGGGAAATTTCTACGAGAGCGTCTGGTGGGCGCTCCGCCACACGCTGGCGCGATGATTTTGCCGAAAAAACGAACCCAATAATCCGAATCCAAACCCAACACCGAACGAGATGAACCAACCCAACTCACCCGCCAAACCGCCGTCGCTCCCGGCCGCGCTGTCGTCGGCGCCTCCGGAACCGGAGGCCGATCCCTTCGTCCCCATGACCGGCGATCCGACGGTGTCGAACACCTTCGACACCCTGCTGAAAAAACCCGGCTCCGTGCTCCACGAGCTGCGCCACGGCGAAAGGCCGGGCCGCGTCGTCGGAAACCTCGTCTTTGTCGCCGTCGTCTGTCTCGCGGTCTTCGGGCTGGTGATCGGCTGTTTTTCGGGCGGAAGCCAGCTCTGGGCGGCGCCGGTGAAAGTCGTTTTCGGCACCCTGGCGGCGGCGCTCATTTCGCTGCCGAGTCTCTACGTGTTCAGTTGCCTGAACGGCCTGGACGTGAACGCCCGGCTCGTCGGCGGCGTGCTGAGCGCGGCGCTGTGTCTGATGGCTCTGTTGCTGCTGGGATTCGCTCCGGTGGCCTGGATCTTTTCCCAGTCGATCGCCTCGTCGGCGTTTATGGGCTTCATCGCGCTGGTTTTCTGGCTGATTTCGATGGGAATCGGGCTGGGTCTCGTCTTTCGGACGGCCCGGATGCTCGGCGTGCGAAAGAGCGCCCACCTCGCGCTGTGGTGCCTGATGTTCGCCGTGGTGACGCTGCAAATGTCCACGACCCTGCGGCCCATCGTCGAAAAATCGGACCGGTTTTTCACGACGGAGAAGAAATTCTTCCTCGCCCACTGGTTCGGGGTCCTCGACAGCGAGGAGGAACGGGAAAACGCCCGGGGCTGGGAACGCTGAGGCGGACCCGACAGGGTTGAGTCGCCGACCTGACCCTGTTGGGTCGCGCGCCCAACCCTGTTGACTCCGGGCGGATTGCGGAGCAAGGATGCGCGGACTTCCGCCCCATGCCGTTCAAGCCGAAAAACGAGCCGTTCCCGTTGCCCCGCGAGTTGTACCCGCCAGACTGGTTTCGCCGCCTGACCGCGGCGGAGGTGTTTCCCGGGAGGCCGGAGGCGCCCGCGGAGATCGATCTGGGCTGCGGGGACGGGGGGTTTCTGCTCGCCATGGCGAGCCGGCATCCGGAGCGAAATTTTCTCGGGGTGGAGCGCCTGCTGGGGCGGGTGCGGAAGGTCGCGCGGGAGTCGGGAAAGGCCGGGCTCGCCAACGTGCGCGTGCTCCGGCTGGAGACGACCTACGCGGTGGAATGGCTGCTGCCGCGGGCCTTCGCGGACCGGGCGCACCTGCTCTTTCCCGATCCGTGGCCGAAGAAAAAACACCGCCGCAAGCGCCTGATGTGCCGTCGGGAATTCCTGAGATCGGTTCACGATCTGCTGAAGCCGGGCGGCGAGTTTTTCTTCAAAACGGACCACGAGCCCTACTTCGAGGAGGCGGAGGAAGTCCTGGAGTCGATCGATTTTTTCGAAAGGATGGCTTGGCCGGCCGGGGACCGGGAATTCTATCCGGAGACGGATTTCGAGAGGCACTGGCTGGCGGAGGGGCGCCGGGTGCGGGGCCTGAGGCTGAGAAAAATGGGTTAGCCCCTCGGGCAGTCGGGCGGTCGGATTTTCACGGGGCCGAGGGCGCGTCGAGGGCGAGGGTCTGGCCGTTGGCGAAGCCGGTGAGGGTGAGGGAATGCGGTTCGTAGTCCAGGGTGACGGCGCCGCATTCGGTGAGGTTGAAAAGGACGGCTTGTTTTCGCGCGAGCAGGTCGCGCCAGCGGGGATCGATGCGTTCGCGGGGCGGGAAGGCGTGGTCGGTGGCGATCACGGCGCGCGGCGCGACGCGGTCGAGAAAGGCGGCGGACCCGGAGTGATCGGTGGTGTGCCAGCCTTTGATCCAGACATCGGCGCGGAGGTCGTCGGGACGGTTGGCGAGCAGCCAGTTTTCGGCGACGAATCCGGAGTCGAAGGTCATCAGGGTGCGCCAGGGTCCCTCGCGGAACAGGAGAACGAGGCATTGGTCGTCCGCCGCGTTTTGCGAGGGAAAGTCCGGGGGCGGATACAGCACGTCAATGGCGGTGCGGGCGGCGAGGGGGATGCGGTCGCCGCCGGAGAGGGACCGCCGGACGGCGTGGGACCGGCGTTCCAGGACGTCGAGGATTTCGCGATAACTCGGGGAACGGTTTTCGAGCGGGCTTTCGAAGACGGCGCCGGGCCGGTAGCGGTCGATCACGGCGGCGGCGGCCCCGATGTGATTGTAGTCGCCGTGGCTGAGCACGATGGCCTGGAGACGGTTGACGGCGCGGTGGCGGAGGAGTGGCTGGACGGCGGCGGCGAATCCGTCGGGAGTGCCGGGATCGATCAGCCAATGGGCGGAGCGCCAGCCGGAGGGGTGCCGGGAGAGGAGCATCGACATGCCGCCGATGTTTGGCTCGACGACCTCCAGCCGCGCGGGCGGCGGGGGATCGAGCAGGGCGGCCGGGGAGACGTGGAAATGGCCGCCGGGAACGGACGCGAAGAGACCCGCCAGCGACGCGGTGGCGCGGGCGAAAAAGGCATTGGCGAGGTTCAGCGGCACGGCGGCGAAGCCGAGGCCCGCGACGGAGAGCAACATGCAGACCGTGGCGGTACCGAGGATCAGATAGGCGGCGGGCACGACGGCGAGATTCGACAGGATCGCGATGGGGGTGACGATCTGGAAATGATGGCCGACAAAGGGCGCCGACCCGGCCCAGGCCGTCAGGGAAACGGCGACGCCGGCGGCGAGTTTGCGAATGGCGGAATCGGTCCAGCGCCGGCTCCGCGACACCAGCCGGCGCGGCACGAAGGGATCGATTTCCCAGGGACCGCGGAGCCAATCGCGGATGCGGTCGGCCATCAGGGCGATGGACCCCAGCACGGCGAAGGAAAGCTGGAACCCGGGCAGAAAGACCTGCTGGGTGTCCGCCGCGAGCAAGACCAGAGCCGCCAGCGCCAGCGAGTTGAGCAGTCGCGCCCGGCGCTCGATCAGGAAACCGGCCAGCACGATCGCCCCCATGAGGGCGGCCCGGACGGCCGAGGGTCTCAGGCCCGTCACGGCCGCGTAGAACAGGATCGCGGGGACGATGAGCAGGATGGCGTGTCGTTTGGGAACGCGGCAGCGTTTCAGGAATCCCCAGACGATGAGGCCGAACATGCCGACATGCAGGCCGGAGACGGCGAAGACATGCATCGCCCCGCTGAGCCGAAAATGCTCCTCGATTTCCTCCGGAGTATCCTCCCGCGAGCCGAGCACCATGGCCTTGATCAGCGCGGCGGATTCGGGCCGGTCTTCGAGGCCCCGGGTGAGGGCCCTTTCCAGAAAACGGCGGGACCGGTGCGCGGCGGCGATGACGGGATTTCCGCGGTTTTTTCCCAACACCTCGAGCCGGTCGCCCGGATGCACCGTCACCTCGCCGCAAGCGCCCAACGCCCGGTAGTAAAACCGGTCGGCGGCAAAGGCACCGGGCACCCGCGCGCCGTCGAGGGGCTCCAGGAGGCCGGAAAGGCGGATGCGATCGCCGTATTCGAGGCCCGAGGCATCGATCCGCAGGCGCACGGGCAGCCGCTGGGCGCAGGGCCAGCGATAGCCGGCGGCTTCGAAGGCGTCAAAGGCCACCGTGCATCGCGCCGCGCCCGTTCCGGATGAACTCGACGCGGGAGGCGCGGTGATCACTCCGGTGGCTTCGATTCGAAGATTTTCGCCGCCTTCCAGATTCGGTCGAAAGGGAAAGCGTCGCGCATCCGCCACCGCGAGGCTGTGGTGAAAGCCGAAAATCGCTCCCGCCGCCAGCACCAGAAACGGGAAGGGCCTTCGCGAAGCCCCCGCCGAGGCGAGCGCCAGGGCGGAGAAAGCCGCCAGCGGCGCCGGAGCGATGTGCCCGAGGTCGGCGATGAAAATTCCGCCCACCGCGGCGACAGCCAGGGGAAGCAGCGGTTCGCGGGCCAGGAACGTTGCGGTTTTCGCGAGCAAGGCGGGAGGAGGCGACGGGCGCGGAAAAAGGGGTTGGCAGAAAAGAAAAGGTGGGCTAGAAAATCAGGGTCCAAGCGACCAAGCACAGGCGCAAGGAAAAGACCGGAAACACCGGTGAATCGGACAAACCGAAATTCATCGGCGAAAGAAATTTCAAAAAGATTAAAAGATTTCTTGAAATTTCCATAATTTCTGGAATATTTTCTTGTCGGCTGCGGGTATAGCTTAATGGTAAAGCCCCAGCCTTCCAAGCTGGTTATGCGGGTTCGATTCCCGCTACCCGCTCCAATTTTTCAGCCGTCAGCCCTGTGTTGTCATGAGTCCATCCGCCTTCGTCTTGAATCGGTCGCGTCTGTTTTCGGGTTTCGCCGGAATGGCGTTTCTCGTTTTCGCGTGCGCTTTCGCCGCCCGGGCGGAGGATTGCCGCGTCGCCGCCGAGGCGGTCCGAACAGAGATCGAAGCCGCGCCCGGTGAGGTCCTCACGATCGTCGAGGACGCATTGGTCGCGCATCCCGGCTGTGTTTGCGAGGTGGTGAAGGCCGCCGTGTCCCTGACCAAGGCCGACCCGGTCACGGTTCAAAAGATCGTTTTCGTCGCGGTGAAGGCGATGCCGGAAAACGCGCCCGCGATCGCCGAGTGCGCCGTGAGCGCGGCTCCGGACCAGGCCGACGCGGTGCGGGCGGCGTTCGCCCAGGCTTTCGAAGATCAGAAGGGCAAGGGTCTCTTTGCTTCGAAGGACAAGCAGCCGCGGTTCGTCGAATCGACTCCGAAGACCAAGCCCGCCTCGGCCAACTCCTCGCCGGCGGTCGTGTCCCACGATGCGGATGGCAAGAGTGTGGTGACCGACGGCGGCAAGGGCGTCGTGATCGAGGACATGCAGCCCACTTTTGCCGACGGTTCCGGGACGGACCGCGAAGCCGCTTCGGATCCGGACGGTTCCTACACCCTGGCTGGCGTGATCGCCGGCATTCCGGTGGACACCTCGGGTCTCTATCTGGTCCCGCCGGTCGCGACCGCGCATCCCTTCGTCGAAGACGATCCCGAGGAAGAGGAGGTCACGACGAATTTTCCGCCCCGCCGCACGCCGGGCAGACGGGTGTTCCGTTCGGTGCCGATGTCGCCGACGGGACCGTGACGACGGAGAGGCTCCGGCGAGCGCCACGATTCAAATCTTTCCATACTGGCATCCGGCAGGACCCGCGTTCCCGAGAGGGGCGCGGGTCCTCTTTTTTGAGATTTAACAGAAAAATTGTTAATTTTTATAAAAAATCAGATTGCCGACAATTATAAATGGTTTAAATTTTAATAATTACTAAACAAAATGAAAGCCAGCTCTTCATTCCCATCTCTTGTGGCCATCGCTCTTGCGAGCCTTGGTCATCTCATCTCCCTTCCGACCGCGGAGGCCCAGGGTCTGCTGGGCATCGGCCAATACGGATCGGAAATCGGCAAAGCGCAGCCGCTGACGATGTCGGTCCATGGCGTGGCCGGTTGGGATTCGAACGTCAACACCGCGCCGTCCGGCCAGGAGATTGACACCTTTTTTGGCGGAGGCGGATTGAGCCTCGGCTATTCCATGGCGAACGACACCACGCGGTTCGATCTCAACGGCGGGCTGGACGCGCTCTACTATGACGAGACGGCGCAGGGTGGCGATGTGTTCTACAACACGCGCTTCACGGCGAATCTGGGCCATCAGATTTCCCGCCGCCTGAGCATCACGAACAACGGTCTTTTCGCCTACGAAATCGAGCCGGACTACCTGATCGGCGCCTCGGCCGCCTTTCGAAACGACCAGTACCTCTACGGATACAATCGCACGGCGGTGTGGTTCAGCCTCACGGACCTGCTCGCGCTGGTCAGCAGCTACACCATCGAGGGCGTACGGTACGAGGACGATCTCCTGAGTTTCCGGGAAGACCGGTTGAGCCACTACTTCGGCGAGCAGTTACGCTATGCGCTCGACCGCCAGACCAGCGTCCGGGCGGAATACCGCTACGGCATGACCCGGTACGATCAGGCGCCGCTCGACTCCGACGCGCATTATTTCCTGGCCGGGATCGACCGGAATTTCTCCGAATACACCAGCGGTTCGTTCGCCGCCGGCGCGGAATACCGCGACTACGATCGTTTCGACGCCTTCTGGAGGCCCTACGCCGAGGCGGGGATTCGCCACCGGGTGACCGAGGACATCACGGTTCGCTGGATGGGCCGGGCGGGCCTGGAAAACAACGAGGTCTTCGGATTCCGTGACCGCTACACCTACCGGACCGGGGTGATCGTCGAGCAGACGGTGACGTCGAACCTCACCACCAACGTCGGTGTCTCCTATCTGCACAGCGAATTCGACGCCATCGGCGCCCCGGATCGCACCGAGGACGCCGTGCTGGTGAACGCCGGGCTGGCTTACCATTTCAATCCGAACTTCGAGGTCAACGCCGGATACAGTTTCGCGACCTACTCCTCCGACGAAACCGAGCGCGAATACGACCGTCATCGCATCACGGTCGGCGCGAAGGCGAGCTTCTGAACCGAGCTTTCCCGGCAACCGAACCGCGCCAGTATCGCGGACGATTTCGAGGGCTTCGCCGCCATCCGAAAAACGGAGACGCGGCGAAGCCTTTTTTCGTGGAAAATTCATTGATTATTAATTTTTACAAATATTTGAGTTTTTAGAAAAATTTTGATATAGTCTGCCTATGTCCTTTCATCCCTCGGAAGCTCGGTTGCATGCGCTGGACTATCTCCAGATTGTCCGCAATCGCTTCTCCATTATCCTGTTGACCTTCGTCCTGGTTTTCATCACGGCGGTGGCCATCACTCACATCCTTCCCGAGGAATATCTGGGCCGCGCCACGGTGGAGATCGTGCAGAATGACGAGGATTTGCGCCTTTTCCAAACCCGCCAGGCGTCGGAACTGGCCAACTACAATTTCATCCAGACGCAGTTCGAAATCATCTCCAGCCAGCAGACGCTGTACCGCGTGGTGGACGACTTCGACCTGGTGAACCGCTGGAACGCCGGCACCCGCCAGGAAGCCTGTGCCCAGTTGCGCGGGAAACTCGAAACCTCCGCCCGCCGGAACACCAGCCTGATCGACATCGAGATTTACGCCGCCAATCCCGCCGAGGCGGCCGAACTCGCGAACGCCGTCGCCGAGAGCTACGCCGAACGCCGCCGCGAGGACGACCAGGCCCGCATCGACAAGGCACTGGGCGCCCTGAGAGATCAGCTGACCAAGCAGCACGAGCGCGTCGCCTCCCTGCGGGGTGAAATGCTCCGTCTCATGCGCGAAAACGACATCGTCGATCTCGCCCGCGGATCGAGCGCCCTGTCCGGCGGCGCGGAGCCCGTCACCGCCACGCCGTCGGTGCTGATGACCAGCGAGCAGCGACTCTTCGACCTGAAAGGCGAGATCGAACGGCTGCGGACCCAGATCGAGCGCCTCTCGGAGCTGAGCGGGGATGATTTGACGAAAATGGCCCTCTCGCTCGACATCGCCGACGCCAGCGTGAAACAGGTGTACCCCCAGTATCTCGACCAAAGCATCGCCCTGGAGCGGCTGCGAAACCTCGGCCTCGGCGCCCGCCATCCCAAAGTGCTGGCCCTCGAAAAGGAAATCGAGAAAATGCGAACCTTTCTCGACTCCGGCGTGCTTACGATCAAAGAAACGCTCCAGACCCAACTGCGAATCGCCGAGGAGTCGATGGAGCGCTTCGAGGGCCTGCACCAGGGCAAACGGGAGGAGTCCATGTCCGAGCGCGAGGATTACGTCGCCTACGCGGAGGCCAAAAACGAATACGAGCAGCAGAATTTCATCCTGCAAAAGATGGAGGGCGACTACAACCAGGTCGCGATCGAGAAAAACATGACCTCGACCCCGACGCGGATGCACGAGCGCGCCGAGCCGAATCCGCGGCCGGCAAAGCCGAACATCCTGCTCAACCTCATTCTCGGCGGGGTGGTGGGACTCGGCGCGGGCTTCGCCATCGCCTTTTTCCTCGAGTACCTCGACACGAGCGTCAAAACCATCGAAGACGTCGAACAGCTCCTCGAATGCCCCGTGCTGGCCGTGGTGCCGAAGGACGTGGGCCTGCTCTTCCAGAACGGCGCCAACACCCCCGACGCGGAGGCCTATCGCATCCTGAGGACCAACATCGAGTTCAACCGAAACCGGGCCGACGCCAATGTCATCACCGTCGTCAGCGGCAGCGCCGGCGAGGGAAAATCCACCACGCTGGCCAACCTCGCCTACGTGTGCGCCCAGGGCGGCTACACGACGCTGTTGATCGACGCCGACCTGCGCCGGCCCAGGCTGCACGGATTTTTCGGCGTCGCCAACACCCCGGGGTTGAGCGATTTCCTCGCCCGCGAACGCCGGCTCGAGGAAGTTGTGCTCCGCGCGCGCGAGGAGAACCTCTGGTTTCTCCCCAGCGGCGCGATGCCCGCCGATCCCGCCGGAGTGCTCAACACGCGCGATCTTTCCGCGATGATCGCCGAGCTGAAGAGCCGTTTCGACATCATCCTGATCGACGGGCCGCCCATTCTCGGAGTCAGCGACTCCTCCGTGCTGGCGCGCGAGAGCGACCTGACCATCGCGGTGGTGCAGCATCGCAAGCTGCCCCGCAAGACGCTGCTCCGGGTGAAAATGGGCGTCGAAAACGCCGGCGGCCGCCTGCTCGGCGTGGTCCTGAACAACGTCGACGTCCGCACCGACAGCCAGTACCAATACTACACCAGCTACTACACCTACTACTCGACGCCCCAGACCCATCAACCGCCCGTGCTGACCCAGCCGGCGGCGGCGCCCGCGCCGCGGCAGACCGATCCGGTGACTCCCGGCGCCCTCGCCGGCGTGCCCGCCATCGCCGTCGCGGATGTCTACTGAGCGCGTCGTTCGGACGAAACCCACTTTCCCGATGAAACGAATTTCCTTCCCCACACGTTCTCTCGCCTGGTTGTGGCTGCCGCTCGCGATCGGAACCGCGACGGCTCCGCTCCTCCGGGCGGACGAAGCCGTCCTGCGCTCCGGCGACCGGATCCGCCTCCAGATCAAGGGCGTGCCCGACGAGGAAAAGCGCGACCTCGACGGCGATTACACCGTCTCCGAAAGCGGCACCATCCCCCTCCCCTACATCGACGATCCGGTGGCCGCCGGGCTAAAACCCTCCGCGTTGGCCGGGTCGATCGAAAAGGCCTACCGCGAGGCGCAGATTTACACCAACCCGACCATCGTCATCAACTTCGGCGACGAGCGGGTGGTGCGCCGCGTTTCCCTCACGGGAGGCGTCAACCGAAGCGGGCCGGTGGACTATTTCGACGGCATGACGCTGCTGGAGGCGGTTTCGGCGGCCGGGGGATTGACGGATTTTGCGAAGCAGAAAGAGGTCAAAATCATCCGTGGCAAGGAGACGACGGTGCATGATCTCGAGGCGATCGTGAAAGACTCGCGCCGTGACATCGTGCTGATGCCGGGAGATGTGGTGGTGGTGCCGGAAAACGGCCGGAAACTCTGAGCGGCGCGCCCCACCCAACAGGGTTAGGTCATCGAGTCAACCCTGTCCGGTCGCGCGAATCGGGCTTCGGTCCCGGTTCTTTCCAGAACCGCGGTGGCGGCGTCGGCGCCCATGCGCATGGCCTTGTGCATGTTCGGGTAGCAAAAGCCGCCCTGCCGGCCGGTGCTGACGATGTTGGCGAAGCCGTCGAGGAAGGACTGGACCGCGCCCAGATGCTTCTCGAAGCCGAGATCGAAGATGGGATACCCGTGCGGGGTGCGCAGCACGTGGGTCTCGACGATCTGGTCGCGGGTGCAGAGGCCCTCGGCTTCGAGGTCGGCGGCGACGGCGTCCATCGCCTCCGGGTCGCCGTTCCATTTGGCGTCGCCGATTTCGCACGTCATTTCGACGATGAGCACGGTGTGATCGGGCGGATCGACGATGAGGCCGGCGTTCTTGGGCTCGCCGACGCGGTGGAAGTACTTGTTCCGGTAGTAAATGTAGAGCGCGTCAATGGCGCGGGGTTTGTTCACCAACAGGCCGTAGATGGCGATGGGTTTGGTCCGCAGCGACGCGGCGGCTTCGCGGACGGTGGCCGGCGCGGCGTCGTCAAAGGCGGTCACCAGTTGGCCGACGGGAATGGTCGCGACGACGAGATCGCAGGTCAGGCGATGGACGGCGCCGCCGTCTCCCTCGACCCGCGGATCGCGCCAGGTGACACCCGTGACCCGGTTGGTGTCCGGGTCGGTGACTACGCCGCGGACCTCCGCGTTTGTCACCACGCGGCAGCCCATGCGTTCGATCTCCGCCACCAGCAAACGGGGCATCGCTTCCGCGCCATTTCGGGAATAGTGCAGGATTTCCTCGCTCAGGGCGCTTTCGACGGCGCGAACGGTGCGGTCCTTGACGCCGATCTTGGCGAGGGCCTTCTTGATCACGTCGACGGCGCTGAGGCGCGGCATTTTGGTGGTGATGAAGGTCGCCGACAGTTGGGTGGGGGGAAATCCCCAGTAGCGATGGGTGAATTCCCGGAAGAAAAACCGGTAGAGCGGGCGTCCGTAGAGCTGGATCAGGGCTTCCTCGGCGTTTTGAGGTTCGCGGGGACGAACTTTGAACCGGAACTGATAGGCCAGCAGGCCGAGGCAGCACTTGAGGAGCACGACTTTGTTCATGCCCTTGACCATGTCGCCAAATTGCAAAGGATACCGGTAAAACGAGCCCGCCCACTTGATCAGGGCGTTAAGGGGCACCTCGACGCGTTCGTCCCCCATGATGCCCTTGATGGTCTCGAACACCTCCGGGTCGAAGGCGTGCAGCATGTGAACGCCGAGGTCGTAGTAGTTGTTTCCCCGCCGGTGGCCGCGGGCGAGGCCGCCGGGCACTTCCTCCTTTTCGAGCAGCACGACCTTCTTTCCCGCGCGGGCGAGGGTCAGCGCGGCGTAAAGGCCGCACGGTCCGCCTCCGAGCACGAGGGCTTCCGCGTGGGCAGGTACTGGAGATCCCGTTCCGTCGGAGACGGCTGAATCGGCTTCCGTCATGAAGGCGTGACGATGGGGGTCAGCCGATTTCGGCCTGCCGTTTCAGCAGGTGGTGGAAGGCGATATCCGGCAGCTCGACGTCGGAGCATTTCACGGGTTCGTCACGGCCGATGTCGCGTTTGAGAACCGGCAGCCGGTCGCCTTCCCCTTCGAGGTGGGAAATCGGAAGGTGATCGTCGGCGAGCGCGTCGGCGCGGGAGCGGATCAGGCCGTAGCATTCGGCGCCGCCGATCCCGTGTTCGACGGCCTGTCCGGCCTTGAGATCGGTCTTGGCGTAGGCGTAGACGTCGGCGACGCTTCCGGCTTTCTGGGTGAGGATTGACTCGCCGTGGAGCACGGCCTTGGCGATGGCGCCGGTGGTCTCGAGGTGGCAGAGGTGGTAGGGACGATAGAAAAGGTAGTAGGGACCCTTGTTGACCAGTTTGTAGTAAGCCAGGTAGGGGTGCTGAAAGGTGTCGTCGCAGCGTCCCACGACGTAGACGCCGCCGCCCGGTTCCGCGCCGAGGATGTAGTCGACCCGGCCGTGGCCGCCGTAGGCGTCGAAGTCGAACAGGTCGAGGGCCTCGGTCACGTTGGCGCAGCGCGGACCCTCCATTCCGTCGACAAAAGGCGTCAGGCCCAGCTCGTTGCAGAGAAGGGCCATCTCGATGTTGAGCTTGGTGCCATCCGTGTAGGCGCAGCATTGGACGGGACTGAGGTTGCGCTTTTCGGCTTCGAATCGGATGGACTCCGGCGTGGCGTAGCGGTCGAGGAAACCCTTGATGTTTCCGGCCTGGACGATGTCGAAGCCCCACATTTTGATCTCCTCGATCATGTTCATCAACACGCCGTGCTGGTCGCCGGCGTCGCTGGTGACGATGACATTGTGCTTCTCGGCCTCGCGCTGCAGCAGGGGGCCATAGACGAGATCGACCTCCGCGTTCATGAGGATGACGTGCATGCCGCCGGCGATGGCGGAGAGGCAATAGTCGCAGGCTGCGGCGATGGCGTTGGTGGCTTCCGCGAAGGCGCGCATGCCGAGCTTGTCGTTTTGACGGAGCAGGCCGAGCGAATTTGTGGTGACGAGGACGTCCTTATCGGAAACGTCGGGAATGGTGTCGCCGTCGGTCTCGACCGGGTTGAGGCCGATCTGCCTGGCGGTCTCGGAGGCGGCTTCGAGATTCAGATCGCCAATGAAGGTCAATCGCATGCCCGGGGTGTGGGAGACTTGCCAGGCGATGCCCTTGCCCATGGCGCCGGCGCCGACGAGGCCGACGCGGATGGGATCGTCGGAGAGTTCTTGAAGCTTCTGAAGCATAGGTGAAAGCGGGGAAGAGGGTCTCTAAAGAAGCGGCGGTTCCTCGAAAGCGACGTCCTAGCGTCGGATCGAGCCCGTCATCCTGCACGATGCCTATTTAGAAATCGGGAAGGCGGAAGCGCAACCGATTTATCGGGCTTGGAGGAACAGAAGTCCGAATCGGGATTCGGTTGAACGAAGCCGGAAATCCGGGTGCCGGAACGGGAGTGGAGTGGCGGCTTCGGGAGGAGGGTGGGAGGCGGGAAAGAATTTTGAAAAAACTTGGAGAAAAGCGTTTGACCGAAGCGGGATACCGGCTACTTTCCCCGAACCGACCGGAAAACGTCGGATGCCGGAGGCCAAAGCGGTCGATCGCAGGATCTGTGATCGGCTTTTTTGTCGCTTGGTATGGATGCTCTTTAAGAAAAACTGGCCGATTGCGACGCAGAGGTGAAAACCGCGTGCGGAACGATCGGTGGAATGGGAAAGGCTAATTTGTGCGTTGCGCATGACGAAATCATGCGCAGGTCCGCGACAGTTTTGAAGGCTTCCGCGAGGAGGTTGGAGAAATTGTTCAAGACCGTCAATTTTCCGCAGCAAGTCGCGAAGGATCGCCCGAAAAGGCGCTTTGGAGTGGCTTGTCAGTGGATCCGAATTTTATACGGAGAGTTTGATTCTGGCTCAGAACGAACGCTGGCGGCGTGGATAAGACATGCAAGTCGAACGGGGAACTTTTGGAGCTTGCTTTGAAAGTTTCTAGTGGCGAACGGGTGAGTAACACGTGAGCAACCTGCCCAGAAGAGGGGGATAGCCCGGGGAAACTCGGATTAATACCGCGTGTGATCCCGCAGGACATCCTGCGACGATCAAAGGTGGTCATCTTTCGGGATGGCTGCCGCTTCTGGATGGGCTCGCGGCCTATCAGCTTGTTGGTGAGGTAACGGCTCACCAAGGCTCCGACGGGTAACTGGTCTGAGAGGATGATCAGTCACACTGGAACTGAGACACGGTCCAGACACCTACGGGTGGCAGCAGTCGAGAATCATTGACAATGGGCGAAAGCCTGATCGTGCGACGCCGCGTGGAGGATGACGGCCCTCGGGTTGTAAACTCCTGTCATCAGAGAGTAAGGCTTCGGCGAGTAACTGCGCCGGAGATTGATAGTATCTGAAGAGGAAGGGACGGCTAACTTCGTGCCAGCAGCCGCGGTAATACGAAGGTCCCGAGCGTTGTTCGGATTTACTGGGCGTAAAGCGTCTGTAGGCGGCGCGGCAAGTCAGATGTGAAAGCCCGGGGCTCAACCCCGGAACTGCATCCGATACTGCCGTGCTGGAGGGCTGGAGGGGAGTCTGGAATTCACGGTGTAGCAGTGAAATGCGTAGATATCGTGAGGAACACTAGTGGCGAAGGCGAGACTCTGGACAGTTCCTGACGCTGAGAGACGAAGGCCAGGGGAGCGAAAAGGATTAGATACCCTTGTAGTCCTGGCAGTAAACGGTGCACGCTTGGTGTGGGAGGATTCGACCCCTTCCGTGCCGAAGCTAACGCGTTAAGCGTGCCGCCTGGGGAGTACGGCCGCAAGGTTAAAACTCAAAGAAATTGACGGGGACCCGCACAAGCGGTGGAGCATGTGGCTTAATTCGATGCAACGCGAAGAACCTTACCTGGGCTTGACATGCTTGTCGTAGTTCTGTGAAAGCAGGACGTCAGTTCGGCTGGACTTGCACAGGTGCTGCATGGCTGTCGTCAGCTCGTGTCGTGAGATGTTGGGTTAAGTCCCGCAACGAGCGCAACCCCCGTGAACTGTTGCCAGCGGGTAATGCCGGGGACTCTGTTCAGACTGCCCGTATTAAACGGGAGGAAGGTGGGGACGACGTCAAGTCAGTATGGCCCTTACGCCCAGGGCTGCACACGTGCTACAATGCCCAGTACAATGTGAACCGATACCGCGAGGTGGAGGAAATCTTGAAAACTGGGCTCAGTTCGGATCGCAGGCTGCAACTCGCCTGCGTGAAGTTGGAATCGCTAGTAATGGCGCATCAGCTACGGCGCCGTGAATACGTTCCCGGGTCTTGTACACACCGCCCGTCACATCATGGAAGCCGGTCGCACCCGAAGTATCTGCGCCAACCGCAAGGAGGCAGGGTCCGAAGGTGTAACTGGTAACTGGGATGAAGTCGTAACAAGGTAGCCGTAGGGGAACCTGCGGCTGGATCACCTCCTTTCTAGGGAGAAATTTGCCCGAAAACCCTCTCACAGAGTTTTCAATCATGGGCAGATAGGTCGGCGTCTGGGAATGGCTCCATTCGGGGTCGCGACCAGGCGAGGCTCGGTTCGTCTGTCCGCCTCGCGGCGGTCGACGAGGCCAAGCCGCCAAACAAAGACTTCAGCGCGTGCTCTCGGAGTGTCGCAACGCACTAATTAGCCTTTGCCTTTCCGTTTCTTATTTGGCGACGATCGCCGACAAACCTCGTAATCTAGCAACCTTTTTGGGGGTATAGCTCAGTTGGTAGAGCGCCAGCTTTGCAAGCTGGATGTCAGGGGTTCGAATCCCCTTGCCTCCACCACGGAAGCGAGGGGCATGAATCTCTCGACTCCGAAAGCTGTGCCGCCAAACGGTGAAAAGTTCGCGGCAGCGGGTCTGTAGCTCAGTTGGTTAGAGCACACGCTTGATAAGCGTGGGGTCACAGGTTCGAATCCTGTCAGACCCACCATTCCCGCTGTGTCGGTTTGAGTAGGGGGATCGCCACGGTTCTTTGACAACTGCATTAAGGGTAATTACAAACTGCAATTTCGCTTCGATCAAGCGCGGTCAACTCCGGAAAACCGGGGGTGGCGGCTTGTCGAAGCGCCAAGATTTGGTATTTCAAACCAGCACAAAAAGACTTTTCCGGTTTCAAAGAAAAACTGGAACAAGCTGTTAAGAGCGCATGGTGGATGCCTTGGTGCCAGCAGGCGATGAAGGACGTGATAAGCTGCGATAAGCCTCGGACAGCGGCAAATACGCTTTGACCCGGGGATTTCCGAATGGGGTAACCTGATGCTGTTAATACGGCATCGTCCCACTCTGAATACATAGGAGTGGGCACGCGAGACCCGCTGAAGTGAAACATCTCAGTAAGCGGAGGAAAAGAAAGAGAATCGATTCCGTAAGTAGTGGCGAGCGAAAGCGGAACAGCCCAAACCGGGGTCTTTGATCCCGGGGTTGTAGGGCCCCGACATGGGACCGTCAACGTTAGGTGAAGCGAATGGAAAGTCGCTCCAAAGAGGGTGAGAGACCCGTAACCGAAAACCGAGACGGCCTTAGGGTGTCCCTGAGTAGCGCGGCACACGTGAAACGCCGCGTGAATCTGCGCCGACCACGGCGTAAGGCTAAATACTCGCTGGCGACCGATAGTGAACCAGTACCGTGAGGGAAAGGTGAAAAGCACCGCTGCGAGCGGAGTGAAACAGAACCTGAAACCATGTGCTTACAAGGTGTCAAAGCCTCTTCGGAGGTGATGGCGTGCCTTTTGCTTAATGAGTCTGCGAGTTAGTGTCCGTAGCAAGCTTAAGCCCTTCTGGGGCGCAGGCGGAGCGAAAGCGAGTCCGAATAGGGCGTTCAGTTGCGGGCGCTAGACCCGAAGCGGAGGTGATCTACCTATGGCCAGGTTGAAGCGTGAGTAAAATCACGTGGAGGACCGAACCGGTGAATGTTGAAAAATTCTCGGATGAGCTGTGGGTAGGAGTGAAAGGCTATTCAAACCCCGTGATAGCTGGTTCTCCTCGAAATGCATTTAGGTGCAGCGTCGCGTGCTGACCGATGGGGGTAGAGCACTGAATGAGCTAGGGGGCATACCCGCTTACCAAACTCAATCAAACTCCGAATACCATCGGGTGGAGCGCGGCAGTGAGTCTGCGGGGGATAAGCTTCGTAGGCGAAAGGGAAACAGCCCAGATCAGCAGCTAAGGTGCCAAAATAACGCTCAGTGGAAAGGATGTGAGACTGCTTTGACAGTGAGGATGTTGGCTTAGAAGCAGCCACCATTTAAAAAGTGCGTAATAGCTTACTCATCGATGTGGTCTCGCGCCGAAAATGATTGGCGATAAGCGTTATACCGAAGCTCTGGGCGCATGCTTCTTGCATGCGCGGTAGAGGAGCGTTGTCGGAGCGTCGAAGCCGGATGGCGATTGATGGTGGAGTTCCGACAAGTGAGAATGCAGACATGAGTAACGATAAGACAGGTGAGATTCCTGTCCGCCGTAAACCCAAGGGTTCCTGGGCAACGTTCGTCGTCCCAGGGTTAGCCGGGACCTAAGCCGAGGCCGAAGGGCGTAGGCGATGGAAAGCGGGTTAATATTCCCGCGCCTCCTGAATCCAAAGCGACAGGGACGCGGCGACGGAGAGATGACGCCGATTGAAAGTGGCGGAAGCGAGGCCACGGCCGAGCCCATCTTCTCAAAGTCGCCGCCAAGAAAAGCTGTCGTGTCGTGTTAAAGGAGCCCGTACCGTAAACCGACACAGGTGGGTGGGTAGAGTATACCAAGGCGCAAGAGTGAACCCTGGTTAAGGAACTCGGCAAAATAGCCCCGTAACTTCGGAATAAGGGGTGCCATCTTCGGATGGCCGCAGTGAAAGGGGTCAACCGACTGTTTAGCAAAAACACAGCATTCTGCGAAGGCGAAAGCCGATGTATAGGATGTGACACGTGACCAATGCGGAAAGATTAAGGCAAGGGGTTAGCGCAAGCGAAGCTC
Source organism: Akkermansiaceae bacterium (assembly GCA_024233085.1). GTDB lineage: Bacteria > Verrucomicrobiota > Verrucomicrobiia > Verrucomicrobiales > DEV007 > JAEUHH01. The sequence continues at coordinate 261,071 of JACKQC010000002.1, read as the reverse complement.
TGAACCTAAGTCCCCGTGAATGTCGGCCGTAACTATAACGGTCCTAAGGTAGCGAAATTCCTTGTCGGGTAAGTTCCGACCTGCACGAATCGTGTAACGAGTTGACCGCTGTCTCAACCAGGTGCTCAGTGAAATTGTAGTGGCGGTGAAGATGCCGCCTACCCGCAGAAGGACGGAAAGACCCTATGAACCTTAACTGTAAGCTGTTACTGGTTTTTCGTTTTCAATGCTCAGCGTAAGTGGGAGACTTTGAAGCGGCCCTTTAGGGGGTCGTGGAGTCGTCAATGAGACACCACCCTTTGGTAATGGGAAATCTAACCTCGCGCCTTGAATCAGGCCGGGGGACAATGGCAGCCGGTCAGTTTTACTGGGGCGGTATCCTCCCAAAAGGTAACGGAGGAGCGCGAAGGTGGGCTCAGCGTGGTTGGCAATCACGTGTCGAGTGTATAGGCATAAGCCCGCCTAACTGTGAGACGGACATGTCGAGCAGATACGAAAGTAGGCCTAAGTGATCCGGTAGTTGAATGTGGAATTGCTATCGCTCAACGGATAAAAGGTACTCTAGGGATAACAGGCTGATCGCGCCCAAGAGTTCATATCGACGGCGCGGTTTGGCACCTCGATGTCGGCTCGTCGCATCCTGGGGCTGGAGAAGGTCCCAAGGGTCCGGCTGTTCGCCGGTTAAAGCGGCACGCGAGCTGGGTTCAGAACGTCGCGAGACAGTTCGGTCCTCTATCCTCTGTGGGCGTAGGAGAATTGAGGGGTTCAAACCCTAGTACGAGAGGACCGGGTTTGACGCACCTCTGGTGTTCCAGTTGTTCCGTCAGGGGCATTGCTGGGCAGCTAAGTGCGGAAGAGATAAGCGCTGAAAGCATCTAAGCGCCAAGCTCCTCCCAAGATTAATTCTCCCCGAAGGATCGTGGAAGACTACCACGTCGATAGGCTGCGGGTGTAAGCGCAGTAATGTGTTCAGCTTAGCAGTACTAATCATCCGTTTGGCTTGTTCCAGTTCTTTTCTTGGAACCGCCGGTTTGAATCCATGACCATCTCATGGCGTTGCGGTTTGTTTGTTACCCTCTTTGCAGTTGTCAGAGAACAGAGGCAGTGTTCTCCAAATTCGAGCGGAAAGGCAATGTCGCCGGAATTCGGCTCCGCGATTCGAAACGAATCCTTCGGAGCGGGCTTCTGGTGATCATAGCGTGGTGGAACCACCCGGTCCCATCCCGAACCCGGAAGTGAAACGCCACAGCGCCGATGGTAGTGCGGCGATAGGCCGCGTGAGAGTAGGACGTCGCCAGTCTATTACCCGCCTCCCGAAAGGGGGGCGGGTTTTTTGTTTGGAAACTCGAGCCAATCCCGGTTTTCCTTTTCGTTTTCACTGCCCGGCACGACTTCCTCATTTCCCGCCGCCCTTCGGCGCATGAAACCCTTCGCCTCCAGAATCGCCCGCGCGGGGCGGCTGATCCTCGACGGCGGCCTCGCGTCCGAACTCGAAAGGGCCGGCGCCGACCTCGGGCATTTCCTGTGGTCGGCAAAACTGTTGATCGAGAATCCCGAGGCCATCGCCTCGGTCAACCGTGCCTTCACCCTCGCCGGTGCGGATATCGTGACGACCGCGACCTACCAGGCGACCTTCGAGGGCCTGGAACGAATCGGTTTTGACCATGGCGCCGCCGAAAACCTCCTTCGCCAAGCGGTGACGTTGACCCGCCGATCGGTGGTCGAGGCCATGCCGGAGAATCCGCCCCTCGTCGCCGCGAGCATCGGATCCTACGGCGCTTTTCTCGCCGATGGTTCGGAGTATTCCGGTCAGTATGGTCTCGCCCGGGAAAAAGTGAAAAACTTCCACCGTGAAAGACTCGCCTGTTTGGCCCGGACCGACGCCGACCTCCTGGCTTTCGAGACCTTTCCTTCCTTCGAGGAGTCCGTCGTCGTGGCGGAGCTTCTCGCCGAGGACTCGTGCGAAAAAGAGGCGTGGTTCAGCTTTACCTGCCGCGGCGCCGCCGAAATGTCGGATGGCACCCCGATCGAGACCGTGGCTTCCGCTCTCGCCGACTTTCCGATGATCGCCGCGGTCGGAGTCAATTGCGTCGTGCCCGAGTGGATTCCCGAACTGGTGGCCCGACTGCGCGACGGACTCCAGGGGCGCGCGGCCGTGATCGTTTACCCCAATGCCGGCAAAGGTTGGGATGTCGGGAAAAAAACCTGGCGCGGCCACGAAACGCCCGAGGCTTTCGCCGCCGCCGCGCGGGATTGGGCGACCGCCGGAGCGGATGTGATCGGCGGATGTTGCCTGACCACACCCGATCACATTCGCGCGCTTGCGGCACCGGGTGTCGTCCGTTGATTGCCATTAAAAAAGATGTCCTCCAATGCCGAAGAACTGGTCGCCGAGGCCGGGAAAGTCTGCCGTGAATTGGCCGCTCTCGATTTCGGCCCACCGACGACCCACACCTATAATCCCCTCGTATACGCCCGCGCGCCCCACGAGGCTTACCTGCGCCGATTTGGGGCGGGAGGCGAAAAGCGCGTGCTGTTTCTGGGCATGAACCCCGGTCCCTGGGGGATGGCGCAGACCGGTGTGCCGTTCGGCGAAATCGCCGCGGTCCGCGATTGGATGGGCATCGAGGAACCCGTGGGAAAACCGGACCCGGAGCACCCGAAACGCCCGATTGAAGGCTTCGCCTGCGTAAAGTCCGAAGTCAGCGGGCGCCGGCTCTGGGGTCTGTTCGCGGACAAATTTCCCGAACCCGAGCGGTTTTTTCGCGATCACTTCGTGCTCAATTACTGCCCCCTCGTCTGGATGGAGGCCAGCGGCAAAAATCGGACCCCGGACAAATTGCCGGCGGCGGAAATCGCGCCCGTGACCGCCGCCTGCGACCGCTACCTGAAGCGGCACCTCGAAATCCTGAGACCGCGATTCGCCATCGGAGTCGGGGGCTTCGCCGAACAATGCCTCCAGCGGGTGTCCGAATCGCTTCCCGAGACATCCCGACCCGTCGTCGGCCGTGTCCTTCATCCCAGTCCGGCCAGTCCGGCGGCCAATCGCGGCTGGGCGGCCGCCGCCGAAAAACAACTTCACGCCCTCGGTGTCTGGGAGTGATCGCTCGGCGTCCGAGGATCGGTTGAGAATTCAGAATTCCGAAAGCGGTGACCAAATTCGGGAGAAATCCCACCGCGCCGAAGGCCCCGCGAAGGCCCCGCCTCAGGCGCCCCATCCCTCGCGGTAGGGCATCGCCATCAGCATCTCCTGGGCCGCGTCGTCGCCGACGATCGTTTCCCTCGCGGCGTCCCATTTCAGCTTGCGGCCCGTGGCGTTGGCGACAAAACCGAGATGCCCCGGCGTGATCGACCGGTGCGCCGTCTCGGCGGGCGCCACGCAGGGCTTCCGCGTCTTGATGCCGTCGAGAAAATTTCGGTGATGCCCCGGCGACGCGTAGGCCTTCCACTCGCCGGCGACGAAGCCCTTCGCCGCCCAGGCCGGATCGGACGCCGTCAGCTTGCCGCGGTTCACGTGCACCCAGGCCCCGTTTTCGCCGATCCATTTCGTGCCGCCCTCGTTTTTCGACGCGATGGAGACGACGATGCCGCCCGGATAGTCGCAGAGCATCTCGAACTCGACCGGCGTGTCGTAGATGCCGTCGCCCTTCGGCCAGGTCCAGCCCGCCGCCTCGACCGATTCCGGTCCCCCGCCGTCCCGGCCCAGACCCCAGTGCGCGATGTCGTTGTGGTGCCCGATCCAGTCCATGATGTTTCCGCCCCCGTAGGCGCGATTTCCCCGCCACCAGCGATGGTTGCGCGCCCGCATGTAGGGCAGCATCGGCGCCGGCCCGGTCCAGAAATCGTAGTCCAGATGCTCCGGCGGCCGTTCCGCGTCCGTGGCGCCCATCGGCTCCGGGTAACCCGCCGGCAGACCCACCTCGACGCGGCTGACTTTGCCGAGCAGTCCGTTGCGGACGATCTCGACCGCCTGGCGGAATTCCCCGTCCGACCGCTGCTGCGACCCCGTCTGAAAGACCGCCTTCCGCGCCGCCACCGCCCGGTATACCGCCTGTCCCTCGGCGAAGAAATGCGTCACCGGCTTCTCGCAATACACGTCCTTCCCGCTTTCGAGGGCCGCCAGCGTGATCGCCGCGTGCCAGTGGTCCGGCGTGGCCACGATCACCGCGTCGATATCGTCGCGGGCGCAGATTTCTCGGTAGTCCTTCACCGCCGCGCAGCCCCGGTAGGCGCCGCTCTCGGCCTCCTTCGCGTGGTGCTGTTCCACCGTCGCCCGCGCCGGCTCCGTGCCGAGCGGGCGGCCCTTGCGGGTCGTGTATTCGCGGTAGTGAAAGGTGTCCACGTCGCAGACCGCCACCACTTGCGCGTCGGACAGCTTCAGCGTTTCCTCCAGGTTGGCGAAACCGCGCGCCCCGCAGCCGATCAGCGCCACCGTGACGCGCTCGCTCGGCGCGGGCCGGTCCTCCGATCCGAAAACCGCCGAGGCGGGCAGGATCGCCGGCGCCGCGAGCGCCGCGGCGGAGGATTTGAGGAAATGACGGCGCGAATTTGGGGAAGAGGACATGGCTGTCGGGGTTCGGATTTCGAGCGTGGGATTTTGGGTTTCCGGCTCAGCCCAGCTTCCATGGCGCGCGGTACGGCAGCGCCATCAGTTTCGCCTGCGCCTCGGCGTCGCCGACGATCTCCTCCTTCGCCGCGTCCCATTTCAGGGTCTCGCGTTTCAGGTCGTTCGCGACATAGGCCAGGTGACCCGGCGTGATCGAGCGGTGACCCGTCTCGGCCGGGCAGATGCAGGGCGTCCGCGTTTTCACCCCGTCGAGGAAATTCCGGTGATGATCGGGCGAGCGATAGGCCGTCTTGTCGCCGGGCTTGAAATCCTTCGCCAGCCAGGCCGGGTCGGAGGCCTCCAGCGCGCCGCGGTTCACGTAAACCCACCCGTTCTCGCCGATCCACTTCGTGCCCATGGGATTGACCGAGCCGATCGACACCTGGATGCCGCCCGGATACTCGCAGCGCACCTCGTAGTCGACCGGCGAGTTGTAAACGTCCGTCTCCGGCCACGTCCAGCCCGCGACCGACACGCTCAGCGGTCCGGATTTGTCCATGCCCAGCCCCCAGTGGCTGATGTCGTTGTGGTGGCCGATCCAGTCCATCAGTTGCCCGCCCCCGTAAGCCCGGTGCCAGCGCCAGCTCCAGTGGTTGCGCGCCCGCGTGTAGGGCAGCATCGGCGACGGCCCCGTCCAGAAATCGTAGTCCAGCGTCGGCGGCGGATCCGTCAGCGCCGGATCCCCGTCCGGCTCGTTGTGGCCCTTCGGCAGGCCGACCTTCACCTCCTTCACCCGGCCGATGACCCCGTTGAGGATCAGCTCCACCGCCTGGTGAAAATTCGCCGACGAGCGCTGCTGCGACCCCACCTGAAAGATCGCCTGGCGCGCCGCCGCCTCGCGGTAAACCGCCTGGCCCTCCGCGAAGAAATGCGTCACCGGCTTTTCGCAATACACATCCCGGCCCGACTTCAGCGCCTCCAGCGTGGCCAGCGCGTGCCAGTGATCCGGCGTCGCCACCACGATGGCGTCCAGGTCGTCGCGCGCGCAGAGTTCGCGGAAGTCCGTGTGCGTCGCGCAACCCTTGTGGGCGCCGCTCTCCTTTTCCTTTCCGTAATGCTGGTCCACGATCAGTTGCGCCGACTCCAGGCCCCACGGGCGGCCCGTGCGGCCGGCGTTCTTGCCGTAGTGCAGCCGGTCCACATCGCACACCGCCACCACCTGCGCGTCGCCGTGCTTCAGAAAGGACTCCATGTCCGCGATCCCGCGTCCCCCCACCCCGATGACGCCCAGGGTGACCCGCTCGCTCGCCGCGGCGCGGGCCTTCGTCCCCAGGACCGAGGCCGAGAGAATGGCGGGCGCCACCGCCGCCCCGGCGGTGGATTTGAGAAATTGACGGCGGGTGCTTCGATTCATGGGATCAGGGGGAAAAGTTTGGGATTTTTCAAAAACAGGAGCCGACAGCCTATCAAAGCCGCCGGTCCCCTCCAATGGCGAAATCGCGGGCGGATTCGCAACGCGCGCGCGCCCCCCTCCCCCCGACCCAACAGGGTACGGTCCGCGACCCAACCCTGTCTGGTGCCCCCGGACGCGACCCTTCCAGCTTCCGGTATCGACTCACCCGTAAATGCCGCCTCGCCCCACCCATTCATCGCCGGCAAATTGTGGCTCCGTGATCTTGAGCCGACACAACGGACGGGATGCCCGTTCCCCCCCCCCGGAACGCCGCCCCTCAAAACCGCCGCAGCGCCCCGATCAGCTCGTCGAGCTTGTCGGCGAGGTTCTGCACATCGCTCTGGGTCGGCGGGTCGCTGACGAAAAGGCGACAAATGGCCAACCCTGAAAGGGTTGCACAGGTGGTGGCAGACGCGGCGGCCGCGATTCCGCAACCCCTTCAGGGTTGGCGGCGTGTGAGTCGTCGGTTCCTGGGGTTGTTCCAACCCCAGGCTTCCCCGCGGAATGCCCTTGGCATTCTCCCAAATTCGGTTTGTTCCCCGCCACTTTCATTCACACCCCGGCGATCCTCCGAATTCTCGTCGGCATTGATTGCGCTGCGTTCGCCAAAAGGATCAAGACTCATACCCATTGTTGTTGAGTCTTCTATTTTAGATTCCCTTTCGAGTTCCGCAGCTTCTCCAGCTTCTCCCCCGGCGTCTTCCCCACATCGGCGGCGCGTTTTTTTCCGAGGCCGAACACGCGGCCGAGATGATAGGCCCAGGAGGCGTCCAAATCCCGGCGGAATTCGGCGATCTCGCGCCAGGCCTTCCGATCGGCCTCGGCCTTGGACTTGGCGGCTTTGGCGGCCTCGAGCTTTTCGGCGAGGTTGAGCGCCAACTGCGGGGGCGAGGCGCCGTCCCACTGGTTGACGAGGGCCTTGTTCGGGTAGTCGCCCAGCTCGGGGAGGGCGGTCTCGTCGAGGCCGGCGACGAGGGCCTCGGCGCCGGCGTCGTCGAGGGTATCGGCGGCGAGCCGGGCGAGCAGCAACTGGAAGAGGCCGCCGTGGAAGGCGGAGATGCTGCGCCGGGCGGCGTCCATGTATTCGTAGAACCGGGCGCGCAGGGCGGGGTCGGCGGCGAACTCGGCGGCGTGCCCGCGGTAGAGATCGAGGTGCATGCGCAGCATCTCGCGCAGCAGGGGGGCGGGGTCGGTGTTGATGTTGTTCTGCGGATGGACGCGGTAGTCGAGCAGGACGTCGGGCAGCAGGGCGATGCCGTCGCGCAGGGCGGCGTCGGCGAAGAGGAAGTAGTCGTGGTTGAACCGGTAGGGCCGGAAGGGGTGGGCGAGCAGGTAATCGGCGCGGGCGACGACGTTGCTGCTGGTGACGAGGAAATTCGCCATGGCGAGCCATTCCCACAGCTCGACGCCGGGGGCGTCGCCGAGCGCCCAGGCGGCGCGGAGCCATTTGGCGCGCGACTCGTCGGCGGCGAGCGGGGCATTGTCGGGCCCGATCATCCGCAGGCCGGTGCAGGCCATGAGGGGGGCGGCGGCGGCGGTCTCGAACAGGGGCAGGCAGCGCTCGAAGCGCTCGGGGAGGTAGATGTCGTCGGAATTCAGGATGGAGACGAGGTCGCAGTCCGTCGCGACGGTCTCGACGCAGCGGTTCCAGGTGGCGTGGGCGCCGGCGTTGGGCTGGACGATGAGTTCGACGCCGTCCTTTTCGTAGCGGCGGATGACGTCGACGGAGTCGTCCTTCGATCCGTCGTCGATGACGAGAAAGCGGTCGGGCCGCCGGGTCTGGTTGAGGACGGACTCGATGGCGAAGGGGATGTATTGCGCGTGGTTGTAGGACGCGATGACGACGGCGAGACGCATTTTTTCGGGGGGGGGCGGGGAGTAGGGGCCGGGGTTTGGGAGGAACCGCGAATGGACGCGAATGGACGCGAATGGACGCGAATGGACGCGAATTTTTTTCAGGGGGTTTTGACCACGGATTTCACGGATGGATGGGAGAAGCGGGAGTCTTCAAAATTCAGAAACAAAATCCGTGCCCATCCGTGTGATCCGTGGTTCCAAAAGAAAAATTCGTGTCCATTCGTGTCCATTCGCGGTTCAAAAAAAATCAGCGCTTATCAGCGTCGATCAGCGGTTTCAATGCCCGGAACCAGGCTTCGTAAACGGGGGCGCGGTCGGGCTCGGGGAGTTGGCCGGGGAGGCGCAGCTTCAGCGGGCCGAGGGCGAGGCGGCGGGTGCGGTCGGGCGGACGCAGGCACAGGCGGTCATCGGCCGGGTCGGCGGTGTCGGCGCGGGAAAGGAGGACGGCTTCGGCGGCGAGGCGGTCGAGCGTTTCCCGGCCGAGGGCGGACCGGAGGGCTTCGCTGGTGAAGGAAAACGGAACGCCGGTGAGGCGGTGGACGAGCCAGGCGGTGACGAGGGTGTCGGACCGGGCGGCGTGGACGAGGCGGACACCGCGCTTCGCCACGAGACGGGCGAGGTGCAGGGCGCGCCGGGCGGCGGCGAGGAAATCCTCGGTCTCGATGCCGGCGCCGAGTTCGGCGCGCCACTCGAGCACGCGGGCGACGCGGTCGGGTTGGGCGCGCCATTCGGCCTCGAAGACGATGGCGTCGGGCAGGTACTCGATTTCCGCCGCCAAGCCGCCGGACTCAACCGGTTTGAGTGCCCGGCCAGACAGGGTTAGGTGGCGGACCCAACCCTGTTGGGTCAGGGCCTCGATCTCCCCGGCGAGGTGTTTTTCGGCGGACCGGAGCGGCCAGTGGTCGATGAGGTAAAGCAGGGGTGTCTCGGGCGGGGCGGCGGGGGGAATGGGCAGGGCGTCGAATTTCGCGGCGAGCTGGGCGGCGGTCGTCTTCAGCTCGAAGATCTCCCCGGCGCGCCGGCGGCCGGTCGTTCCGAGTCGGCGGGCGAGGGCGCGATCGGCGGCGAGGCGGGCGAGGGCGTCGGCGAGGGCGTCCTCGTCGCCGGGCTCGACGAGCAGGCCGGTCTCCTCGGGGACGACCATCTCGGGCACGCCGACGAGGCGGGTGGAGACGACGGGCAGCGAGGAGGCCATGGCCTCGGTGATGACGGTGGGCAGGATGTCGGAGGCGCCCTTGCCGTCCACAATGCAGGGCAGGCAGAAGACGTCGCTCCGGGCGAGGAGGCGTTTCACGGCTTCCTGGCTCTGGACGCCGGCGAAGGTGACGTCCGTCCCGCCGAGGCCGGCGGCGGCGGCGAGGTCGTGGAGTTTTTCCCGCCAGGGACCGTCGCCGACGAGGGTCCAGTGAAAGGGGACGCCGCGCCGTTTCAGCCGGGCGCAGGCGCCGACGAGGTGGTGGAAGCCCTTGAACTCGATGAGCCGGCCGATGGACACGATGCGCAAGGGGGCGGCGGGGTCGGGATCGCCGGCGGCGGGCGCGGCGGCTTCGGCGGCGCCGAACTGGTCCAGGGCGATGCCGTTGTAAACGCGCTGGATTTTTTCGGCGGACTCGGGGCAGGTTTTGCGGAGCAACTCGGCGCTGAAATCGCTGACGGCGACGACGAACTCCGCCTCGCGGCACAGCTCGCGCAGCAGGTCGTCGCTGCCGAGGTCGACCATGAAATCCTGCGCGTGCGCGGTGAAGCTGAAGGGGATGCCGGCCCAGCGCTTGATGAAGAGGGCGGTGTGGGTGGCGCGATTGGCGAAATGGACGTGGATGTGGCCGACGCCTCGTTTTTCGAAAAGCTCGGCGAAGTAGAGGGCGTTGCGGGCGCGGGTGGCGGCTTTGAAGGACTTGCCGTGGTCGCGGTCGTGCCGGGCGACGAGGTCGCCGAAGCGTTCGGCCCAGGTTCCGTCCTTTTCATGGCGGGCCTTGAGCGCGGCGAGGACGGCGGGCGGGGGCGGGTAGAAGACTTCGGCGCGAAGGTCCTCGAAGCGTTCGTGGCGAAAGGCGCCGGGCGGGGGATTGAGCGAGGCGATGTCGAGGTCGAACCCGCGCGCCTCGAGGGCGAGCATCTCCGAGTCGCAAAAGGTCTGCGAGACGACGGGATACCGCGAATACAGGTAGGCGAGGCGCGCCTGGGACTGCGTCGGGGCGTCGGGTTTCATCGGTCTGTGGGAAACGACGGCCCGCGCCGATTCGGGGACGGACCCGGGAGACAGCGTGTCAGATATTCAACGCCCGGGCCAGTTCGCAATTTTCGCGGTACCAGGCGATGGTGCGGTCGAGGCCTTCCTCGAGGGAGATCTCGGGGCGCCAGTCGAGAAGGCGTTCGGCCTTTCCGATATCGGCCCAGGTTTCCATCATGTCGGCGTTGTGAAAGGGCTTGTGATCGATGGTGGCCTTCCGGCCGAGGCGCTCCTCCATGGCGGCGATGAGTTGCATGAGGGAGGTGGGCCGCCGGCCGCCGCCGAGATTGACGATTTCGTAGCCGAGGGGTTTGGCGGCGAGGATGGTGCCGCGGGCGATGTCGTCGACGTAGGTGAAATCGCGCGCCTGGGAGCCGTCCCCGAACATCTCGATGGTCGTGCCCTCGTCGATCCAGCGAATGAACCGGAAGGGCGCCATGTCGGGCCGGCCGGCGGGGCCATACACGGTGAAATACCGCAGGATCGTCACGTCGAGCCCGAAGAGGTGATGGTAGGCGTAGGCGAGGACTTCGGCGGCCTTTTTCGACGCGGCATAGGGCGAGAGGGGGCGGTCCACCGGCAGGTCCTCGGTGAAGGGCATCGGCAGCCCGGCGTAGAGCGACGAGGTCGAGGCGAGGATGAATTTCTTCACGTCGTGATAGCGCATGGCCTGGAGCAGGTGGCGGGTGCCATCGACGTTGGTGGAAAAATAGACATCGGGATTTTCCAGGCTGTAGCGGACACCGGCGCGGGCGGCGAGGTTGAACACGACCTCGAAGCGATGGTCGGTGAAGAGGCGCTCGACGAGGTCCTTCGACTCGATGTCGCCCTCGATGAACGTGAAGCCCTCCCGGCCGGCGAGCGCCTCCATGCGGTGGTGTTTCAGGCGGGCGTCGTAGGCGTCGTTGTAATTGTCCACGGCGACGACTTGCACGCCCCGGTCGAGCAACTGGCCGGCGACCCGGGAAGCGATGAATCCGGCGGCGCCGGTGAGAAGGACTTTCTCCATACGCGATAGGGACAGGAATGGTTGGGTTCGTGTTTCCGGTGGAGGGAAAACGCCACGGGAGCGGCGGCGGGCCGCGAATGTATCGCGGATTGGAAAATCCGAAAGGCGGAAAAGACCGGGAGCCACGCGGCGACCGGGACCGAACATCCGGGTGGCGAAAACGCGCCACCCACGTAACTTTGCCGGGGAGCCAGGGTTTCCTGAGTTCCTTTTTTCTCCAGCCGATGATACTGCCATTTGATCCCTCGAAACGCGGGCCTTCTTTCGCCGCGGTGTGCCTTCTCGTGAATGCGATCGCGACCGCGGCGATTCTCGCGGCACAGCCCGAAGCCGTGGAGGCGAAGCTCTCCGACAGCGAGCGGATCGACCGCCTCGTCGAAAAGGGCCTCGCGGCGCACGGCCTGAAAGCGAACGCGCCGGCCGGCGACGAGATTTTCGTGCGCCGGATCTATCTCGACCTCATCGGGCGCACCCCGACGCTGGCGGAGACGGTGCGTTTTCTCGAATCGAAGGACGCGGAGAAACGGGCGAAGCTGATCGACGCGCTGCTGGAGTCGGACGGCTATGTGTCGAACCATTTCAACTACTTTGCCGACCTGCTGCGGGCGAAGACGGAGCTGAACGGCAACGGCCAGAGCGCGCCGGCGGGGCTGGCCTACGGGGCGTGGATCAAGGAGTCGCTGCGGGAAAACAAGCCCTACGATGTCTTCGTGCGCGAGATGGTGACGGCGAGCGGCTCGAGCTGGGACAATGGCGCGGTCGGGTATTACATCCGCGATTTCGGCATGCCGCTGGATAACCTGGCGATCACCACGCAGGTCTTTCTCGGGACGCAGATCGTGTGCGCGCAGTGCCACAACCACCCCTTCGATTCATGGACGCAGATGGACTACTACCACCTGTCGGCCTTCACCTACGGGATGATGACGAGCAACATCTCGCCGAATCAGCGGACGGCCTTCGCCTCGATGGAAAAGCGGAAGAAGGCGGTGTCGAAAGACCAGCGCCAGGACATTCAGCGGGCTTTTTCGGAAATCCTGAAGCCGGTGCGCTTCAACAACGTGTTCGAAACCGAGCGGGCTCTGCGGCTGCCGAAGGACTACAAATACGATGACGCCCGGCCGAAGGCGCTGGTGGAGCCGGAGGCGCCCTTCGCCCCCGGGGCGGCGGTCAGCGAGGGCGAGAATCCCATCCATGCCTTCGCCGCGTGGATGACGTCGCCGGAAAACCCGCGCTTCACCAAGGTGATCGCCAACCGCCTGTGGAAAAAGGCCTTCGGCGTCGGTCTGATCGAGCCGGTGGACGACCTGCGCGACGACACCGAGGCGGTGAACCCCGAGCTGATGGCCTTTCTCGAAGGGCGGATGATCGCCTACGGCTACGATGTGAAGCGCTACCTGCGGACGATTTACAACACACGGGCCTACCAGCGCGAGGCCTCGCTCGGAGAGGCGGTGCTCGGGGACGCGTATCATTTCCCCGGCCCGGTGCTGCGCCGCATGTCGGCCGAGCAGATGTGGGATTCGCTCGTCGCGATGTGCAAGGAAAACACCGACGCGCCGGACCCGGAGTTCGTCCTCGAAACGAAGCGTCAACTCACCGAGGTCGAATTGATCGCGGAGGCGGTCTACGACCAGAAACCCGGCCCCTTCCTCCGGAACGCCTACGAAGTGGCCTCGATCCAGAAAGAGCTGGCGAATCTCCTCCAGGGCGCCCAGGAACGGCTCGCGGCGGCCCGGGACTCGAAGGATCCCGCCGCGCTGAAGGCGGCGCAACAGGAGTCGAAGGAATTGCGCCGCCAGCTCGCCACACGAGTCGAGGAGACGGTTTACCGCGAGGGATTGGAGGAAAAAATCGCGCTGGTCGCGACGAACGCGACCGACGAAAACGGCGAAGCGCTGCTCAACGAACTGGCCTCCCTCGTCACGCGGACCGACGAAGGGTCCCGCGAGCCTTCGTCGGGCATCGATGACATGATCGGTGGTCGTCAGGGAGTGGTCCGGCCGCTGGTGCGGGCTCTGCTGGCCGACGACGAGGCGAAACTCCGGGCCGACGCCCTCGCGCTCGCGAAGCGGGACCGCGCCGCCTGGGCGATCGACACCAAGGAAGAGCGCGAGTCCTACCGGATCTTCGAGATGATCCGGGAAAAGATGAAGCGCGCTTCGGAAATGCGTTCGCCGGCGCCCAACGGACATTTCCTGCGCGAATTTGGCCAGTCCGACCGCGAGGTGGTGGAGAACGCGAACGACCAGGCCTCGATCACCCAGGCGCTGGCCCTGCTGAACGGCCCCATCATCGGCGCGGTGACACATCGCTACTCGGTGCTCGGCCGCGGCCTCTCGGAGGTGAAGCAATTCGACGAGCGCCTCGACCGCATTTTTCTCACCATGCTCAACCGTCACGCCACTCCGGACGAAAAGGCGCTGCTGAAGTCCGCCTGGAACGACAGCGACGGCGCCGCCAGCCTGCAGGGTCTCGTCTGGACGGTGCTGAACATGCGCGAGTTTCTCTTCATCCAGTGACTCTGGAGACGCCCTGACGCGCGTCGCCCTATCTCCCGCCCTTCCCTTTCGCTTTTCGATCCCATGAATGAACACCTGCTCCACGGCGATGAAATGACTCGCCGCGCCTTCGCGGCCCGGGCCGCCAGAACGTTTCTCGGCGTGTCCGCCGCCTCGCTCGCGCTGCCGCGTCCCACCGCCACGGCCGCCGGCGCCGGCGCGTCCAGTCTCCGGCAGGTCGCGACCGCCAAGCGCGTCATCTACCTCTACATGAGCGGCGGGATGAGCCATCTCGACACCTTCGACCCGAAGCCGGGCAACGAGGCCATGGGCCCGACCCGCACCATCGGCACGAACGCCGACGGCATCCAGATTTCCGAATACCTGCCGCAAATGGCGAAGCAGATGGACAAGGTGGCGGTGATCAATTCGATGGCCTCGACACAGGGCGCCCACAAGCAGGGCAACTACTTCATGCACACCAGCTACGAACTGCGCAGCTCGATCCGGCACCCCGCCATGGGCGCCTGGCTGCTGAAGTTCGAGGGCAAACGCAACGCCACCCTGCCGGGCAATGTGATGATCGGGAACGACTCGAACCATCCCGGCGCCGGCTTTTTCGAAAGCAACCTCGCGCCGCTCATGATCAGCGATCCCGCCGGCGGCCTGCAAAACAGCTCCCTTCGCCGCGGCTTGACGGAGGAAAAATTCAATTTCCACGTCGATCTGGCGCAAAAACTCGACGCCGGATTCATCGGGAAGTACGACCAGCGGAACGTGCGCGCCTACACGGACATGTATGGCGACGCCATTCGCCTGATGCGGAGCCGCGATCTGGTCGCCTTCGACATTTCAAAGGAATCCGATTCACTCCGCGACCGCTACGGGGACAATCCCTTTGGCCAGGGCTGCCTGCTGGCGCGCCGTCTGGCGGAGCACGATGTGCGGTTTGTGGAGGTCACCTTCGGAAGCTGGGACACCCACAACGGCAATTTCGTCGAGGTGCCCGAAAAGGCCGAGGTGCTCGACCGGGCGCTGAGCGCGCTGCTCGATGACTTGTCCCGCCGGGGCATGCTGGAGGAGACGCTCGTGGTGCTGGCGACCGAGTTCGGGCGCACGCCGGAGATCAACCAGAACGAGGGCCGGGACCATCACCCGCAGGCTTTCACCTGCCTGATGTCGGGTGGAGGCGTCCGCGGCGGGAGACTGTGGGGAAAGACCGACGAGCGCGGAGCCAATGTCACGGAGGACAAGGTGTCCGTTCCCGACCTCAACGCGACCATCGCCTACGCGCTGGGTTTGCCGCTCGACCAGGTGCTCTATTCCCCCAGCAAGCGCCCCTTCACGGTCGCCGACAAAGGCAAGCCGGTGGCGGGGTTGTTTGCGTGAACGTCTCGATCCGATCGCGCACAGCCCGGGTTCAACCGGGAGCGGGTGGGATTATTCCCTAATACTGCATGGGCATGCCGCCCATGCGGGACTGGCCTTCCCACTGCGCCGGCATGTTCTGCGGCATGCTGCTGTATTCGCGGTGCGGTGGTTTGGGGCCTCCGCTGTTGGCGCAACCGGTGAAACCGAGGGCGGTCAGCGCGACCGCCGCGGCACAAAGGAAAAGAAAGGCGTTTCGCATGGAAAAGTAGACGGCTGAAAAAACGCGCGTTGAATCAATTTGTCGGGTCGGAGCGGCGAATCGGCTCCCGTTCACTTCGTGTTTTCGAAGATCACCTTGTCGCCGGCCATGACGCGGACGCCCTGGGCGACCGAGTCGGGAATCACATCGGCGACGACCATGTTCGGCTCGAGGGACACGATCCGCAGGCGACCGATGCGGTCCTGGCCGCGCTTGACGAGCAGCGAGGACTCGGGGGACACCCCGAGGTTCTTGCCGGCGTTGACCAGCACGAAACCCCACTGGCGGTTCACGGCGATCACCGTCGCCTCCAGACCGTTGAGGGCGATCGTCTTGGCGCGTTCGATCTGGTAGGATTCCAGCTCCCGCACCTTGTCCTGGGCGACGGCAACCTGGCCTTTGACGGTCTCCAATTGCGCGGCGTGTTCGACTTTCTTGTTGTCGATCTCGGTCAGGTTGTCGCGAAGCATCTGCATTTTCACCTGAACCTGATCGATGCCTTTTCCGAGAAGCTCGCCGTCGGGATCGACTTCCTTGATGGCGAGGTCGATTTCCTTTTTCTGGATATCGATCTGCCCGATTTCGTCCTGGGACGTCGCGATCTGGGCTTCCTGCCGCTTGATCTGCTGGTTCTGCTCCGAAACCGCGGCGCTGGCCTGGTTGCGGGCGTCTTCGGCGGCCGTCTTTTGTTCCCGGGCTTCGGCGACATCGCTTTCGGCCTGATTGACGTCGGTTTTCAGCTTCGTCACTTCCTCCCGCACATCGGCGAGAATCTGACGCTCATCCTTCAGTTCGCCCTGATTGACGACTCCGAGGAACGCCCCGCCACCCATGGCGAGGATCGAAAGGGCCATAATGAATTTTTTCATGATCGGAATTCCGGGTTTACGGTTCGATTCGAGAGATTACTGGGCGAAAGGATCGGGCGTGGCGGCGGGTTTGTTTTCCGCTCCACCAGCCGGGGCCGCGGGCGCCGCGGGAGCGCCGAAGGGATCGTTTTCGGCGGGCGGCGCGGCGGGTGCGGCCGGAGCGCCGCCTTCCATGGCGCCGCCCTCGGCGGGAGCGCCAAAGGGATCGGTCGCGGAAGGCGCGGCCGGAGCGCCGCCTTCCATGGCACCGCCCTCGGCGGGAGCCCCAAAGGGATCGGTCGCGGACGGCGGAGCCGCCGGTGCGGGTGCGCCGCCTTCAGCGGGAGGGGCGCCGGGTGCCGGCTTCGAGGGGGGCGCGGGCACGGACTCGTCCAACTGCGGGATGGGATTGTCCGTCTTGGTCACCATGTCGCCTTCCTGGACGGTCTGGCCGGGAATCAGGGAGCCGGGAATGACCTCGGCGACGGATTCACCGGGCTCGACACTGGTGATGAGGAGTTTGCAAATCGGCTGGCCGCGGCGGCTGACATCGAGCTGCGCTTTCTTGACGACGCCCTGGTCGTTGCCGCCGGTGATGACGACAAAACCCCATTGGTTGTAGGCGCGTTTGACGGTGCTCTCGAAGGGCGGGCGAATTTTTCCGGCTTCCTGATCTTCCTTGAGGGCCTCCAGCTCCTTGGCGACGTTTTCGAGTTTCTCCTTCGCCACTTCGGCCTGGGCGACCTGGGCCTGGGCGGTCTCGGCTTCGATCTGCGCCTTCTGGATGTCGGCGTTGAGCTTGATCATCTCGTCCTTCAGCTTCTTGAGGTCGCCGACCTCGGCGATGAGTTTCTTGGCCTTGTCGAGATCGGTCTTCTTCGCCTCGAGTTCGGTCTTGAGATTGGCGATCTTGAGATCGTTTTCGCTGACCTTGGCCTTGGCCTCGTCGGCCTGGACCTGAAGCTTGGTCGCCTCCTCCTTCATTGACGCCGTTTCGGCCTTGGCGGTTTCGAGATTCTTCTGGGCCGTCTCCAGTTGCTGCTGCTGGAGATCGCGCTCCTGCACGGCACGCTGCTTTTCCACGCGGGTGGATTTCAACGTGTTCTGGTTATCCCAACTGAGATAGGCCGAACCACCCAGCACGGCGGCCGAAATCACAAGCAATACTTTCCACATGGCTTTGAAGTCCTCGGTGAATAAAACTCTCGTTTGTGCGTCTCGCGCGAATTTCGCAGTCGCCATCCTAGCGAGGGGACCCCCCGAACTCAACACAAAAATTCATCGAAAATCATTCTTTTAAAATCTTTGCCGGAGGCCCGGGACACCCTCCAGACAAGGAAGTGGCGCGGCGCCAAAATGCCGCTATAATCCTACCCGTCAGAGGCTGCGGAATACCGGCTTGCGAACCCCGCCAGGGCCGGAAGGCAGCAACGGTAGCTCGTCCGGCATTGCCGCAGTTCTCTGGCACTTTCCCCCGGTCAACGGTCAACGGTCAACGGTCAACGGTCACCGGGTTTCGCGCCGGGCGCGACACTCGGTTTCCCGATCTCCAGGCCGCTCACTTCCACGGGGGCGCTCTCGCCGACCGGCGCCTCGTTCTGTCGATCCGCCGGCGCTCCCCGCCATTCGGCCAGCGTTTTTTCCCCGGAAAGCCGCCCCAGAGGCGACGCGGCGTATCCGCCGCCGGGATCGAGCGATTCGACCCGGCGCATTTCGAAGTGGAGATGGGCCAGATAGCGCCCGTCGCCCTTGCCGACCCGGCCGATCGCCTCTCCTCGCCGGACCCGGGTTCCGACGGTCACCGTCATCCGGTCGAGGTGCCCGTAAAGGCTTTGCACGGGTTCACCGTCTTCCGCCGTCCGCCGGTGGAGCACGATGACGACGTTTCCCCAGCCGTCGGACGGCCAGCCGGCGTAGATGACCTCGCCATCCGCCGCGGCGTGGACGATTTCCCCGCGGTCGGAGTCCTGTCCGCCGATTCCGTTGAGATCGTCGCCGAGATGGCGGGAGGTGAGAAAGGGCTGGGCATTGTAAGTCATCGCGCCCAGCGGGCTGCCCATGGGAAAGTCGAAACGCACCGCGCGGGGCGCGCCGGCGATGACGATGGGCCGGGCCAGCGCGAAGGCGGGGTCCAGGGGCGCCGCGGGATCGGCCGGCAACAGGCCCACGCGGTCCGCGGACCCGGGGCGTATCAATTCCTCGTGCCGAGTGGGGGAAAAAACGGTGATGACCACGATGCCGGCGGCCGCGACCAGGACAAAGATTGGCAGCACGATCCGGAACAGCTCCGAAAAGTGGCGTTTGAGATCGAGCGGCGGCTTGTCCACGAGGGAGAGTCTGGCCGCCGCGGGGCCGCGATTCAACAGGGTTTGGTCCCCGGCACAACAGGGTTGACTCCGTGACCCAACAGGGTTGGGTCCGGAATGGACGACGACGAGGCTTCGGGCGGCCGCATCCGATGGTGGCTCTGGCCGAATGTGCTCGGGCTGGACGCTCCGGTCGTCGCGGTGGTCTGGCTGTGGGCCTTTGCCCGGAGTGGCGGCGCCGAATGGCCCGGGGGAGCGGTGTTCGCGGCGCTTTTTGGCGCGGTGTGGTGCATCTACCTCGCCGACCGTCTCGCCGACGCGCGCCGGGCGGGACCGGTCCAGGCGCCGCGTCATCTGGCGGCGCGGCGGCACGGAAATTTTTTCGCCGTGCTGCTGGCGGGAGTGGCCGCCGCGACCGCGACCGTGACCCTGCGCCATTTGCCCGCATCGCTGCTCGGCCCGGGCGCGGTGCTGGCGGGCGTGGCGGGCCTGTATTTCTGGGTCTTTGTCCGGAGCGCCGGCAAATCGTCGCGGCCCGGGAAGGAAATCGCGGCGGGTGCGATCTTCGCCGCCGGGGTGACGCTGCCGGTGTGGGCGCGGACGGGGATTCCGGGACCGCCCCTCGCTGTGGCGATCGGGGTTTTCGCGGGAATTTGCGCGCTGAACTGCCTCGCGATCGAGGAAAGAGAGACAACGCGGCGACCGGGGCGCCTGCGTCTGCTTGCGTGGCTGTGCCTGGCCTGCGGCGGGCTCCCCTGGATCCCCCCGGACGGTGGAGCGGGGAGTCGGGAACTGGGCCTGTGCCTGACGGCCGCCGCCGCCGCCGAAGCGGCGGCGTTTTTCTCGGCGAACCGGATGACGCCCGACCGCTTCCGCGTTCTGGCGGACGCGGCCCTGCTGGCGCCTCTGTGGATCCTGCCCTGCGGTTGAGAGACGAAGGGCAAATCGGGGAGAAAACCCCTTACCGCGCCATCTGCGCGGCGGCGGCCTGCTCGCGGGCGGCGCGTTTCGCGGCGCAGGCGGAGCAGCAGGAGGAAAGCAGGGTGGCCGCGGCGAAGGCGGCGACGATCGCGAGGGTGAGAAACGTGGATTTTTGCATAGGATTGGGATTCTAAAAACGCCCCCACGCATTGCAAGTGTCGAATTCAACGCCACGGCGCCAGCCTCCCGAGTGGCGCGTTTGTCCCCTGTGCGGGCGGCCCATTCCGCCGCATCTGGAAAGCCGGCATCACCTGACGCCGAAGCTGAAAGGCGGCAAGCACGGGCCGATCGCGGTGCTGCACACCATCTGCCACGACAAGGTCCACAGCGTCTTCACCGAGGCCGAACTGGCTCGGGACTACCACACCATCGAGAAGTTGCTCGCCCACCCGGAGATGGAAAAATTCGCGCGCTGGGTGGCGAAGCGTCCGCCGGAATACCGGTCGGGAAATCGCGGTCCGAGGCGGCGCTGAGACCGATCCTGTGCTATGAGTGTGCCCATGCGGACCGGACTGAAAACTCTCGCGCGCCTGGCCGGCGCCGGCGCTTTGGCGGCCGGGTTGGCGCCGGGACCGGCCTTCGCGGAGCCGAAAAGCTTCGGCGACTCCCGCGAGGCGGTCGCCTTTGCCCGGGAAAATGACCGGCTGATTGCCTTCGTCATGCTGCGCGATCTTTCCGACGATTCGCGGGAAGCCGAGGCGGCCCTGACCGCCGCGCTGGCGGCGCACGAGAAGGAATTTGTGATCGCGCGCTGCCGAAACGGAAACGCGGGCGACCGGACGCTGTTCACGGATCGTTTCGGGGAGCCGCTGGAGACCTTTCCCGTCCTGGTGCTCGCCACCGCCGGGGGCGAAAAGCTCGCCGGCGCGACGGGCGCGGACCCGGACGCCCTGGCGGCGGCGATCCTGAGCGCCCGTCAAAAGGCCAAGCGCCTGACGCCGGAGGAGATCGCCATGGCCGAGGAAAAGGCGAAGGACGCGGCGGGCCGGCTGACGACCGGCGCGATTTCGATCAAGAAAGGCGACGTGACCGAGCGGATGGTGACGCTGTCGCCGGTGCGGGACTGGAAATTCAAGGACGGCACGACGGTGAACGCCGCCCTGCTGGACGCGGATGGACCCGGCGGCACGCTGATCCGTCCGGACGGCGAAAAAATTCCCGTCCAGTTCGGAAAACTGTCGGCGGAGGACATCGCCTACCTGCAAAGCCTGCCCTCGCTGAAGGGGGAGCGGTGAGGTGGGGCGTCACCTCTCGCCGTTCCACTGGAGCAACTGCCCGGGAAAGGGGCACTCGGCGCATTCGCTGAAGTCCTCGAGACAGAAATCGCGGTAGATTTGCAGCAGGGCTTGCTGGCGGTAGTAAGCCTTCACGCATTCGGCGGCCCGGGGATCGTTTTCGCCGAAGAGACGGAGCGTGGCGCGGCGCAGTTTTTCGTTCGAGACGGCGCCGGGCAGCGCTTTGAAACGTTCCCACTGGGCCGGGTCGGCGGCGACGGCGAGGGGAAACAGGACGTTGCCCAGAATGTCGAGCACGCGATCCTTGCCGACGAGGGCCATGGGTTTCGCCGAGGGGGCGGACCTCAGAGTGTAGTGGGTCGACCAATAGGGATGCTCCAGCCCGGTCAGCAGACGGCGCACCGTCTTCGGCCAGTCGCCGCCATCCGCGGGCGAGGGCATGGCGGCGCGGAAGGCGCGCCAGTGGTTGGCCAGCGCGGCGAGGGCGGCGACGCGGCGCTGGGGGTGATTGACGGGGCGCGCGCCGGCCACGCGCCAGTGGAGACGGCGCTCGGCGTCGGGTTCGTGGGCGTCGCGCAGGCGCCACCAGCGATCCCAGAGTTCCTTCAGGTAGCGGCGGGCCTCGGGTTCGGCGGCGGCGTAGTGCTCGTGATCGATGAAACCCGCCGCCCCGAAAAGCAACGCCTCGCGCGTGTCGGGCTCCTCGCGGCGGAGCCGTTTCATCGGCAGCCGCTGGGCGAGCGCCGCCATGGCGAAGCGGTTGTGCCGGAATCCGAGCGCTTCGGCGAGGGCCTGGAACAGGGCCTGGTCCTCCGAATGCGCGTCCGCGATGGCGCGGAGCCGGGCGTTTTTTTCCAGCAGACGAAACTGGGCCGCCGCCGTGAGCAGCGAATCGAGCGCCTCGCCGGAAAACTCCCGCAGCGGCGTGGCGCAACGCCCCAGCCGCGCCTCGGGAATCCAGCCGAAGGGCCGCGCCTCGCCGCCGCCCGCGAGCGCGGCCGGATCGAGCGCGACCTGGGCGACCGCGCGATGCCGGCTGTCGCGGGTGAAAAACCGCGTCTCCTCCGCGGCGCCGGGTCCGGTTGCCGGCGGCGATTTCGCGAAGAAGACGTGCAGCACCACGTCGTCAAAGGCGGGATTCGCGCCGTGGCCGTGCGATTCCCAGTTTGCCGCGTCGCGGTCCACTTCGATGGCGCCGGTATGTCGCCGATCGCCGATGCGGACGGCGCATTCGGTGAAGTCGGGGCCCGCCGCGTGGTTCCAATGACCGAATTGGACGATCTCGACCGGCTCACCGTTGGCGCCGAGAAATTTTCGCCCGAACTCCCCCGCGAACCAGCGCGCCTGCATCTCGATCTCGGGCATCGGGCCGGCCGGGTCCCGCGGGAGAGGCGGCTCCCGCAGCGTGGCGTTCGCGAACACCGCCGCGCGAAAATCCGCGTAACGCGCCGCGCCCGCGAGCCTGTCCGCGCCGCCTTTCATCGTTCGCTTTCGCCGGGATTCGCGGGATCGATCCCGTCGCGATTCGTCGCCGGAAAGGCGCGCCGTTTCAGCCCGTCCCAGGCCAGGCCCACGTTTTCGGGCAGGGTCGGCTCGACCGCGCGATAGTCCATGCGGCAGGAAAAATGGGTGAACCACGTCTCGCGGGCGCCCGCCCTCGCCGCGATGGCGAGCGATTCCTCGAGACAGAGATGCGTCGGGTGCGGGGTGTCGTGCAGGGCGTCGAGGATGAGGATGTCGACGCCGCGCAGCGCTTCGAGGGTCGGCTCGGGCACGGTCTTGGCGTCGGGGATGTAGGCGAGCGCCTTGCGGCCCGTCGCGGCTTTCTCGAAAAGGTAACCGATCGTCGGCACCTTGCCATGCTTGACCGGCAGCGGCACGATCCGCGTGTCGCCGATCCGGAAGGGTCCCTCGACGGCGTGCGGCTCGGGTTTCAGATAGCCGACGTAGCGATTCTCCCCGTTGAAAGCGTAGGCGAACGCCACCCGCAACCGGTCCAGGCAGCTCGGAGGGCCGTGGATCGGCAGCGAGGCGTCGTGCCCCACGGTGAAACGCCGGAGGTCGTCGAAACCCATCAGGTGATCGGAGTGTTCGTGGGTGAAAAGCGCGGCGTCGAGGTGGGTGATGCCCTCGCGCAGGCACTGCACGCGCAGGTCGGGACCCGTGTCCACGATCAGCGAATGGCCGTCGGGCGTTCGCACCCAGAGCGAACAGCGGGTGCGCTGGTTTTTCGGGTCCCGCGAGGTGCAGACCGGACAGTCGCAGCCGATCACCGGCACCCCGATCGAGGTGCCCGTGCCGAGGAAAACGATCTCGAAACCTTCGGACATGCGAACTTTTTTCCGAGCGAAGCGCGCCGGATTCGGCTACATAATCGAAGTCCCCGCCCCGCTCAAATGCTCACCGTTCTGAAGATCAAAAACCTCGCCCTGGTGGACGATCTGACCTGGGAAATCGGTCCCGGGCTCGTCGGCGTCACCGGCCAGACCGGCGCCGGCAAGTCCATGATCGTCGGCGCGCTCAAGCTCATCCTCGGCGAGCGGGCGAACCACGACCTCATCCGGACCGGGGCGGACAGTTGCAACGTCGAAGCCGTCTTCGAGCTGGCGTCGAACCTGTCCGCCGTCAACGACCTGCTCGAGGAGGCGGGGCTCGACCCGTGCGAGGGCAACACGCTCGTGGTGAAGCGCGTCTTCGGCGGCGGCAGCGGGAACAAGCAGTTCGTCAACTGTTCGCCCTGCACGCTGGCGATTCTCAAGTCGCTGGGCAATCTGCTCGTCGATCTCCACGGTCCCCACGAGCACCAGTCGCTCCTCTCCCAGGATCGCCAGCTCGCCATGCTCGACGCCTACGCCCGGCTTTCGTCCGAGCGCCAGGCCTACGCGTCCGCCTGGCGCGACTGGCAGCGCGCCGCCACCGAGCTGGAGGAGTTTCGCGGCCTGCGCCAGGCCACCGATTCCGAGATCGAACTGCTCCGCTATCAGGTCGAGGAAATCGAGACCGCCGAACTCAACCCCGCCGAAGCGGCCGAACTGGAGCAGCGTTACCGGCTCGCGCACAACGGCGCCCGTCTCGTCGAACTGGCCAACGAGGCCCTCGCCGATCTCTCCGGCGCCGTCGCCAGTCTCGGCAATGTCCATCGCGCCCTGCACCATCTCGAGCGCCTCGACCCCGCCGTCGCCGAACGATTCGGCGGTTTCGACTCGGCCCGCGTCGAGCTGGAGGACCTCGAGACCGCGCTCGGTCACTACGTCGGCGAGCTGGAGTTCGATCCCGCCGAGATCGAGACGATGGAACGCCGCATCGACACCCTCGAGAACCTGAAACGCAAATACGGCGCCACCCTCGAGGATGTCCTCGCCTACCACACCCAGGCCCGCGTCCGGCTCGACCGCATCGACCGCCGCGAGGAAGAACTCGAAAAACTCGAGACCGCCTTGTTGAAGGCCCGCGCCCTCCTCGATAAAGCCGGCGCCGTTTTGACGAAAAAACGCGCCGCCGCCGCGCCGAAGCTCGCCGCCGAGATCGCCGGTCATCTCGAGGACCTCGGCTTCAAACAGAGCGTCTTCGAGCTGAAACTCGACCCCGCCGTCGAGCCTTTGCCGCGCGGTTTCGAGACGGTGGATTTCATGTTCGCCCCCAATCCCGGCGAACCGCCCAAACCGTTGCGGATTATCGCCTCCAGCGGGGAAATGTCGCGGGTGATGCTCGCCGTGAAGAGCGCCCTGGCCGACCAGGACCGCATTCCCTTGATGGTCTTCGACGAGATCGACGCCAATGTCGGCGGCGAGATCGCCCATGCCGTCGGGAAGAAGATGGCCGCCCTCGGCGACCGGCATCAAGTGGTCGCCATCACCCACATGCCGCAGGTCGCGGCACGCGCGCATTGCCACTACGTGGTGACCAAGGAATTCTCCGGCAACGCCACCCATTCCGCGCTCCAACGGGTCGAGGGCGACGAGCGGATCGCCGAATTGTCCCGCATGCTCGGCGGTGGCGGAAGCGAGGCGAAAGCCCTCGCAAAAACCCTGCTCGCCGGCGCGGCGGCGTGAAAACGACGGGACGACCCAACAGGGTTTGGTCACGGACCCAACAGGGTTGACCGGGGGTTAAAGGGCATCGCGGGAATGGGGGCTCCGCCTACGAAGAAAAGGCGAAGAAGTGAATCGCGGTCAACAAAGCCGCCACGAGTGAGCCCAGGATCCAGCGGATGCGGAGGGGCCACGGATCCAGACCGATCGACACCAGGATGAACACCATCGCGGTTGTCGCGAAAGAGGCCATGACGGCGTTTTCGCGCGAACTTCCCATACCGATACCGGCGAGACATTGCCTGAAGGCGAGACCGCCCGCGAGGAGGGCGACAAGTGCGTAAAGCCCGACCAGCCAGCGTTCGGGATCGCTTTGCGCGACGAATTTGACGAGTTTGCGCACTCGGTTTTTGGGTCGGGAAATCCCCGTCCCGCGGGAATCTTTCACAACTGCCGGAAGACATGCTCCAGCGCCAGCAGCGCGTAGCTGGTGACGAGGGCGGAGTTGTCCTCCATCCAACGGTTCGATTCCTCGTTCACCCACGAACCGTCCGTTTTCTGTCGTGACATGATTTTAAGGCTCAGTTTTTCGCGCCAATCGATTTTCTGGCCGTCGGCGAGCATCAGGTCCGGAACGCGGGCGATGGACAGGGCCTTGGCCATGGTGTGGTAGTAGTAGTAAAGGCCTTGGGCCTGCATGCCGGGGTTCTCGTCGAGGGTGTAGTTCTTGCCGAGCCAGTCCATCGCCGCATGGATGCGCGGATCGTCGGGCGCCATGTCGGCGTAAATGAAGCTGAGCATGCCGGCGTAGGTCATGCTGCCGTACGACCGCAGGGCGGTCTTGCCGCCGGGCAGCTCGATCTCCTCGGACTTGGTGTCGCCGGGGAAATAGATGAAGCCGCCCCTGTCCTCCTCGCGGAGGCCGGCCCAGTCGCCGAGGGCGGCGACGGTTTTCTCGGAGTTTTGGCAGCGCTCGACAAAGGAGATCGCGGCGTCCCAGTCGAGGTCGATCTCGCCGGTGTCGTCGTATTTCGTGTCGGCGAGAACCATCTTCGAGTAGTAGAGGGCCTCGACCGCGAAGTGGGTGTTCGACAGGTCGGAGTGGGCGGAGCTGCCGCCGTAGCCGATGCCGCCGTCGAGGACATTGTCGGTGACGCCTTTTTTGTCGTAGTCCTGTTGCTGGGAAACGAGAAAGCGGCGGGCGCGGGCGATGGCGGGCAGGTATTCGTCCTGACCGGACAGGGAGAGGGCGGTGAGGCTGAGGGCGGTGTTGTAGGTGGCGAGGCCCTTATAATAAATGCCGCCGTCCTCGCGGACATTGCCGAGGATGAAATCGTAGGCCCGTTTCACGGCGTCGGGCAGGGGCGCCCGGGGATCGCGGGCGGGATCGCTGACGATCGCCATCACCGGCAGGGCCGTCAGGGCGGGGTTCTGGGGGTCGCCCCAGTTGCCCTTGTCGGCGGCCTGGACTTTGATGAGGTAGGCGACACCGCGGTCGATGGCGCGCTGAATTTCCAGGCGGAGCGAGAGATTGCCCTCGGCGCCGGGCGAGATTCGCCCCTTTTCCTGCGCGGGGGAAGGCGTGGCGGCGGAGACGAGGACGAGGACGGCGAGCAGGCCGGAGGGGAGATGGAGGCGATTGGGTTTCATGATCGGGTAAGGAAAAAAATGGCGGGACGGGTGACGGATTTCGCGCGGTCTATTGCGCCGTGGCGCCGGGTTTTGTGACGGGTTTGAGAATGATGGCGACTTTCTGGCCCACTTCGGGGGTTTCGGCGGGGTTGGCGCCCCAGCGTTCGTCGTTCTCCGCGCCGGGCCGGCTCATGTTCAGGATGGCGATCTGGTCGAGGTAAATTCCGATAAAGGAGCCCTCCGACTCCGCCAGATAAGTCCCGCCGGAAACGTGGGAGCCGGTCACGATCCACGGTTCGTCCGTCATGGCCGCGCCCGTGCCGGCGTCGAAAATCCAGGGAGCGAGCGGACCGTCGCGGGTTTCCCCCGCCATTTCCCACCGAACGGTGACGGCGACGGCATCGCCGAGCGGCGCCTTTTCGCCGGCCTCGATCTTTTCGCGCTGCTCCTCCTCGGGCAGGAAGGTGTCGAAAAGGGCACCCTCGCCGCTTCGGTAGCGGAGCAGTTTCAGCACGATCTGGAGGTGCAGCGGTCGCGCCTTGGTGGTCAGCAGGCTCTCGTGAACCTTTCCGTTTTCGTTGACGAGCAGGTATTCGATCGGGCCGCCTTCGCGGAGGTTCACCACGGCGGGGATGCGGATTTCGCGCGTCTCGGCGTCGAAGTCAATTTCGCCGAGCCGGTAGCGGTGCTCCCCGGTCTTTTCCACCCGCGGACCCTCCGGCGGCTTGGCGGCGGCGGCGGCCGCCGGCTCTTCGGGAGCGGATTTCTCCTGACCGAACGCCGTGGGCGCGAGAAAGACGAGCGCCGGCAGCAGGAGCGGCGCGAAAAGACGATGGCAAGCGGCCCGGGGCATATCGCGGCACTATAGCCGCGAGCGGCGGAAAGGAAAAGCGGCCCCTTGCGCCCCGATCACGACGCCAGCAGCGCCTTCATCTTCGCGAAATAATCCTCCGCCACCTCCTCGGCGGCGGGTTGGGCGGCGAGTTCCTCGAAGTTGAGACGCTCGAACTCGGCCGGGTCCAGCTCCTTGAAAAACGAACTCGGCATGCAGGGCATGGGCTGGCCGTAGCGCCGGCGGCTGTGGCACCAGGTGAGCGTCAGTTTTTCCATCGCGCGGGTGATGCCCACATAGAGCAGCCGCCGCTCCTCGTCGCGGCTGCCCTCCTCGACCGAGCGCGAATGCGGCAGCACGCCCTCCTCGACGCCGACGATGTGGCAGACGGGAAACTCCAGCCCCTTCGCCGCGTGCATCGTGATCAGGGAAACGCCCCAGCCCTTCTCTTTGTCCTCGTCCTCGCGATCCTGCATCAGCGACACGCTGTCGAGATATCCGCGCAGGCCCTTGCGGCCGTTTTTTTCGAAGTGCGACCGCATGCCCTCGATCATCTCCCGCACGTTGCGCTGCCGCATGTCGGCCTCGTCGCCCGTCTTGCAGGTGCGCTTGAGAAAGTCGAAATACTCGATCTCCTCGACCAGCGCCTCGGTCATTCCCGCGTAATTCGCCGTCTCGGTGTGCGCCGAGTCGGCATAACGATGGCAGAACGCGACGAATCGCCCGATGGCGCCGCGGGCTTTCGCGGACAACAGGGCGAGAAACTCCGGGTCGTTCAGCGCGTCGAAGACGCTGCATTTCCGCGCGATGGAAAACTCCGTCGCGTCCGCGACGGTGCCCGCGCCGATGCCCCGGGGCGGCGTGGCGATCACCCGCAGCAGGCTGACGTCGTCGTCGAAATTCATGAAGAGCTGGAGATAGGCCAGCAGATCCTTCACCTCGCGCCGCTCGTAGAAACTCTGGCCGCCGATCACGCGATAGGGCGCCTCGGCGCGCCGCAGGGCCTCCTCGAAGACGCGCGACTGGGTGTTCATGCGGAAAAGGATCGCGAAGTCGTCCCACTCCCGGCCCTCGCGCGCCCGCGCGTCGACGATCTCCGCGACCACGGCGTCGGCCTCGGTCTCGGCGTCCGGCATGGCGACGATCCTCACCTTTTCGCCCTCGCCCCGGCCGCTCCAGAGCGTCTTTTCCCGCCGGTGCCGGTTGTGGCGGATCAGGCTGTTCGCCAGGCGGAGGATGGTGTTGTTGGAGCGGTAGTTTTCCTCCAGTTTCACCACCTTCGGGCCCGGGAAAAAGCGCTCGAAGTCCAGGATATTGGAAATCTCCGCGCCGCGCCAGCCATAGATGCTCTGGTCGTCGTCGCCGACCACGCAGACGTTTTTCTCCGCGCCGACGAGGTGTTTGAGCAGGCGCATCTGGAGCGAGTTCGTGTCCTGAAACTCGTCCACCATCACGAAGCGAAACCGGCGCCGCCACTGGTCGCGCAAATCGGGATGCTCGCCGAGCAGCTTCACCGCCAGCAGCAGCAGGTCGTCGAAGTCGACCGCGTTCAACTGTTTCAGCTCGACCTGATAGGCACGGTAAACGTCGGCGATCAGCGCGTCGTCGAATTCCGACACCGGTGTGCCCTGGTTCTTGGCCTTGCTGATGAGCGCCTGCGCCGCCTTCGGTTCGAGGTTCTCGTCCTTGCCCGCCTTGCGGACGATGATGCGGCGGATCAGGCCGAGCTGGTCGGATTGGGTGTAGATCGTGAAGTTGCGCTTGTAGCCGAGCCGGTCGATCCCGGCGCGCAGGACGCGCACGCAGAGCGAGTGAAAGGTCGAGATCGTGACATCCTTCGCCCGCTTTCCCGCGATGAGCCCGGCGCGCTCCCGCATCTCGGCGGCGGCCTTGTTCGTGAAGGTCACCGCCAGGATGCGATCCGCCGGCACGCCCGAGTCGAGCATGTGGGCGATCCGCGTCGTGACGACGCGCGTCTTGCCCGTGCCGGCGCCGGCCAGGATGAGGACCGGACCGTCGATCTGGGCCGCCGCTTCGCGCTGCGCGGGATTCAAGCCCGAAAGGGCCGATGGACGAGGCATGGCGCCGGGTCGAGGGGAAAAAGAATTCGACTCAGTTCACCAGTCGCAACGCGAAGGGATAACGATAGACTCTGCCTTTCGTCGCTTCCAAGCATCCGAGAATACCGAAGACCAGGCCCGCCACCCAGCACAAGGGAAACAGGAGGATGGCGACGCATTGAATCAACGGGATGAGGCCGACAATGAACGATACGACAAAGCCGATCGCGACGGTGATCTGAAAATTCAGCGCCTCCTTTCCCTGGTCGGCGACGAAGGGGCTTTCGTCCTTTTTGATCATCCAGATGATGAGGGGTCCCAGGAAATTCGTCAGTCCGCCCAGCAGGTGGGCGAGCATGCCGAAGTTCTTGTCGTCCGCCTCGCTCAGTTTGCCCTGGCCCGGCGCCACGCCTCCGCCCGGTGGCGGCGTGGTGAGGGAATCCTCGGTGGAGGCGGGGGTATCGCCGGACTCGTCGAGCGGCGGCGGCGTGAGGTCGGGATCGTCGTCGGGCATGGAAATCTGAATATCAGAGAACCCGAAGGGCTGCAAGAAACTTTGTGCCCCGGCCGACCGGCTTTCCGGAAACGGACACGCTCGAAACCATCAAAAGCGGGATGATGTGGGTGACGTTTTCCTCCGTGTCCATCGGAGACGGCGTGGCCACGATCGCCACGGTCACCACGGTCGACCGCGGCGGCAGCCAGACGAAATCCCGGTGGGGCACGTCGAATTTCCGCCCGTCCGCCACGAAAAGCGTAAGCGGAACACCGTGATCGATCACCGATCTCAATTCCACATGCGTCATGACGACGAAGCATCGTACTATCCACAGGTTCGTCAACCCGTCGCGCTGGCGGACGATTGCCCGATTGCGATTCCCCGGCTTCCGGCCGAAATTCCCGGTTTCACCGAGAAATTCGAAACCGATGAACGAGCGCCCCGCCAACGATCCCAAATCCACTCCCCCGCCCGACAGCGACCTGACCCTGCTCGGGCACTCGGAGCGCCGGTGGCCCGCGTCGCCGGACGAGGCGCGGCTGGAAACCTTCCCAAACCGCAGTCCGCAACGCGATTACTGGATCGATTTGGACTGTCCCGAATTCACCTCGCTCTGTCCCGTGACGGGGCAGCCCGACTTCGCCGCCCTTCACATTCGCTACATTCCCGGCGATCGTTGTGTCGAGACAAAGTCGCTGAAATTCTACCTCGCCTCGTTCCGCAACCAGCCCTCGTTCAACGAGGAGGTGGTGAACCGCATCCTCGACGATCTCGTCGCCGCCTGCGATCCGCGCCGGATGGTCGTGACGGGCGCCTTCGGTTCGCGGGGCGGCATCTCGCTCACCGTGACGGCTGAGCATCCCGGGTTGTCGGAGTGATTCGAACTCACCGCACTCGCAGCGAGTCGAGTCGTTTTTGGTCGAAGCGAAAAACGTTGAGGTCCGTTCGTCCCCGGATTCCCGCGACGCGACCTCTGCTCGAGTATTGCCAGAAAATCCAGTCTTTCGCGAGGTCGGTCGGCTTCCAGACCACGGCCCGCGCCCAGAGGCGGTCGATGGGCGTATGGGCGAAGTAATTTCGATGAAATTCTCCGGTGGTGTAAACGATGGGCGTCACGCCGTAGTGGGCGCGAAGCCGCTCGAAGAACACCCGGAATTCGCGATGAAAAACCTCGTCGCTCATTTTCGAGTTCCTCCGTTCGAATTCGACGTCAATGACCGGCGGTAGCATTCCCAGCGATTTGGGAACGAATTCGATAAAGTGATCGGCCTGGTCAAGGCCCGAACTGGTCGTCGTGAAGAAATGATAGGCGCCGCGTGCGAGTCCGGCCGCGTCGGCTCCTTTCCAATTGGCTTCAAAATCGGGGTCCTTCCAATCCGATCCCTCGGTCGCTTTGACAAAGGCAAAGCGGAAATCCCGAACCGCCACGGCCGCCCAGTCGATCTTTCCGTTATGATGGGACACGTCGATGCCCCGAACGGGAAATTCTTCGACCGAAGGCGCGTTTGGAATCAGAGTCCCCGAAAGGAACGCGACCGAAACGGCGAGTGCGCCGGCGACGAACGCGAAAATGGCGGTAAATTTTCCGACGCGGCGTTTCACCGTGATCGAATCGCGGTAAACAGGGTTGGGTCACCGACCTAACCCTGTTGACTCCCTCTGAAAGAGTTCAGCTTTTCACCGGGGTCAGGACGATTTTCTGGACGTCCATGACGGCTTTGCCGGCGAGATTGAGGGGCTTGAGGGCGATGCGATGCTCGCCGGAATGCGGCAGTTCGACGACGCCGAGGTCGCGGTTTTTCCAGCTCTGAAATCCGCCGGTCTCCTCGACCTTGAACTTCACCGTCTGGTCGTTGACCATCAGCGCGACTTCGCTGCCGCCGTTGCCGTCGCCGCAGCCCTGGACGAGATCGACCTTGAACTTGCCCGGCGTGGTGACGTCCACGGTCCACTCGGCCCAGTCGTCGGGCTGGGTCCAGAAGCCGAGGCAGTTTTTCTCCGGCTTGGGCTCGAAGCGCATGTTCTCGGCGAAGGTGGTGGCGTTTTTCGCGTGCAGCTCGATGGTGCCGTCGATGCTCTGCCCGAATTCGTCGCTTTCCGGGGCGGGGGTGAACTCGACGGCCTTGAGGAAAAACAGGGGGCCGTTCGACTTGTCGCCGGTGAGCAGCATCACGGGGTATTCGCCGGGGCGGTCGAGATAGGCGTAGCCGATGGTGAGGGTGTGCTGCTGGTGGTCGAGATGCCCGCCGGAGCGCGGGGCGTAGCTTTTCAGCACGGTCTCGCCGACCTTGAGTTGCACGCCGATCTTCGACGTGGTGGAGGTGTAGCGGATTTTGACAAAATAGCGGCCCCAGCGCTTGGCGTTGAGCGTCCAGTTCCAGTTCGCGAAATGGCTGCCTTCGGCGTATTGGCCGTCCTTCGCCGCCAGGGACAGCGAGCCGCGATCGCGGTCGACCTCGAACTCGTAGGGCTTGGCGCTGACGGGGGTCTCGAGATTCCCGAAAGGATCCGGCGGCGCGCCGGTTGTGGGCGCCGCCGGTGCCTCGTTTTCCTGGGAAAAGACGGAGCCGGGCGCGGCGGGCAGGAGCAGGACCGCGGCGGCGGCCAAGGCGGGGATTTTCATGGCCGCGCAGTGTAAGGGGTCGCCCGCGCGCTGGCAATGGCGAATCCCCGGGGCTTCAGGCGCGTGGGTTGGCGGGCGGGATCAGGCGGGGTCGAATTCCTCGCCGGTGTCGAGGTCCTCGGGCAACGGTTTGCCCTTGGTCTCGGGCAGGAAAGCCAGGGCCACCAGGCCGACGAGGAAGATCAGGCTCATCCACTGGCAGGTCTGGCGAAAGGCGGCGAGCTTCGCCTCGGGCGATTCGGCGCCCTGCGCGAGGGCGGCCTGCACCTTGCCCATGGTGAAGGGACCGCTCGCGGCGAGGAAGCGTCCCACATTGTAGCAGAAACTGGTGCCCGTGCTGCGCAGCCGGGTCGGGAACAGCTCGGGAAGGTAAATGGCGAAGCCCCCGAACAGCGCGAGCTGGAAAAACCCCATCACGCCGCTCATCCAGACGTCCTTCACCCCGCCGAACAGCGAAAAGAAACCCCAGGTCGCGGCGAGCGCGCCAAGGTAGGAAATGGCGAAGGTCGGTTTGCGCCCGACCTTTTGAGCCAGCCAGGCGAAGGACATCATCCCGAAAAAGGCGCCCGTGTTCTGGATGATGCCGTTGATGCCCTTCCACTTGGCGGCCGCGCCGGCGATCTCCGTGTCGGGCGTGCCCTTGGCCCGGAGCGACTGGGAGATCACGTCGCCGACCAGCTCGAAGGAGAAAAACCCGATGCCCCACAGGCCGATCACCCCGGAGATGCAGAGCAACATGCCGAGCAGCGCCGGATGGCGCCAGCGCGCCTCGCCCAGCAGGCTGCGGTAGGAGCCCATGCCTTTCCCCGCCGCCCGGCTGGCGGCGTGGGCTTTGACCCATTTCTCCGGCTCCTTCAGTCGCATCTGGATGAAAACGCACAGGAAGGCGGGGATCGCGCCGACCAGGAAGGCCATCTTCCACGCCGTGGCGGGATTCAGGCCGCCGGAGGTGATCATTTTTCCAATCCACATGCTGATCAGCCCGGCGGCGATGTTCCCCAGCGCCGAGAGCGCCTGGAGCAGGCCGAGCGCGCCGGTGCGGGAGTGTTCCGGCAGGGAATCGGCCACCAGCGCCACGGCGAGGCCAAAAACGCCCCCGACACCGAGACCGGTCACGAACCGATAGAGGGCGAAGTCCAGCCAGCCCGTCGAAAGCGCCGACAGCCCGGTAAAAACCGAATACAACAGCACGGTGAGCGTCAGCATTTTCGCCCGGCCGTACTTGTCGCCGAGCGATCCGAAGATCAGCCCGCCGGTCGCCCATCCGGCGACGAAAATCGAGGTGGCGTAGCCGCCATAAGTCTTGATCACCGATCCGTCGGTGCCCTCGGGCATCAGGTTCTGCAGGGCCGCCTGGCGGAAGAGATTGAAAATCTGCTGATCGAGGCAGTCGAAAAGCCACGCCATCGACGCCATGGCGAAGACGAACCAGTGATAGGGCGTGAGATGACGCCACCAGGGTCCCTGATGATCGGGCGACATGGAGGGAAGGGGAGAGCTGTTGGACATGAGGACGGGATGGAAAAGATGAATGAGTGGCGCCGTAACGCGTTGCCGGACCGAAGGATGGAAACGCGGCCGGCGGATGTTTTGTCGTTTTGAGTGGCCGGATTCTATCAAGGGGACTCCGGGCATCAACGCAAAAGATCGCCGCGATTTTGAGAGCGACCGACGAGGCCGTCCGTCCCGAGACTCCTCCGGCTCGGGCGATCCGCACCACTGTCGAGAGGCCGATTCCCTTGCCGGCTTCGGCGGAATCTTGTCTTCGATTTCAAATCTCCGTCAGCGGGCCGTGGCCGGCGCGTTCGGCGAATTCAATGTGGAACTGCTCGGGGGTCGGTTCGGGGCCGATTTCGCGGCTGCGTCCCCAGAAATCGGTGAAGGTCTCGCCGGTTTCGCGATTTTTCGAAAAATCCGCCAGCAGCGCGCGGACCGTCGCCGGAATGTCGTCAAAGGTCACGGTCTTGGTGTGCAGGCCGGCGAGGCGGTCGCCGCGGTGCGATCCGCCAACGAACATGGCGTATTTGCCGGGGGCGCGGCCGACGAAGGCGATGTCGGCGTTGTAGGGCCGGGCACAGCCGTTCGGGCAGCCGGTCATGCGAATGAGAAGGGGCTCCTCCTCCAGGCCCAACTCGGCGAGCACGGCGTCGATCTTGTCGAGCATGTCGCTGAAGACGCGCTCGCTCTCGGCGAGGGCGAGGCCGCAGGTGGGCATGGAAACACAGGCATGGGCGACCTGCCGGGCGGCGGTGAAAGTTTCGCCGCGGGGGATGCGGTGGCGGTCCAGGAGGCTGTCCAACTCGGCGCGCCGGGACTCGTCGATGTCGTGGATGAGGAGATTGGCGTTGGGCGTGACGATGGAGGGGAGCCCGAGCTTTTCGGCGATCTGGCGGAAGGCGGAGCGAAACCGGGGGCCCTCCGGGTAATCCTGAATTCGGCCCTGGGGGACGTGGATGCCGCGGAACCACCGGCCGTCGCCCTGCTCGTGCCAGCCGAGGCGGTCGGACACGGTGTCGAAGGTCATGGGGCGAAGCGGCTCGAGGGCGATCGCGGAATCCACGCGCTGTTTCACCGCGTTGAGGAACCATTTCACGCCAAAATTTTCGATCACGTACTTGAGGCGGGATTGCTTGCGGTCTTTGCGGTTCCCGTACTCGCGCTGCACGGCGACGATGGCCTTGACCACGGTGACGACGTGCTCGCGGGCGGCGTAGGCGAGGGGC
This sequence comes from Akkermansiaceae bacterium, assembly GCA_024233085.1. Classification (GTDB taxonomy): domain Bacteria; phylum Verrucomicrobiota; class Verrucomicrobiia; order Verrucomicrobiales; family DEV007; genus JAEUHH01. The sequence goes on along the minus strand of JACKQC010000002.1, from coordinate 226,075 downwards.
TTGGCGAGAACGGGGCGGGTGTTCTCCATGTTGTGGGTCATGCCCAGGCCGCCGCCGGCCCAGAGGTTGTATCCGAGCACGGTGCCGCCTTCGACCACGGGCGCCAGGCCGACATCCTGCGTGAAGAGGTCGACATCGTTGCAGGGCGGGACGGCGATACCGATCTTGAATTTTCGGGGCAGGTAGGTTTTGCCGTAGATCTCCTCGGGAGGCTCGGTTTCGGGCCGGGAAAGGTCGAGCTTTTCGCCGTCGAGCCAGATCTCGGAGTAGGCGGTCGAATGGGCGAGGAAGACCTGGGTGATTTCCTCGGCGAGACATTGGGCGTCGCGATGGGCGGCGTCCTGGATCGGGGAAGCGGGGCCCATGGTGTTGCGGACCACGTCGCCGCAGGCGCCCCAGGTGGTGAGGCCGGAGGCTTTGATGGCGGCGATGACTTCCTTCAGGCCGCCGATCAGCACGCCGTGGAGCTGGATGCCCTGCCGGGTGGTGAGACGCAGGGTGCGGTTGCCGAGGGATTCCGCGAGATCGTCGTGCAGGAGATACTGGGCGGCGGTGAGGCGGCCGCCGGGCATCTTGCTTCGCACCATGAAGCTCCAGGCTTTGTCGAGCTTCTGCTTGCGGCGTTCGGCGCGCAGATCGCGGTCGTCCTGCTGGTAGGTGCCGTGGAATTTCAGGAGTTGATACTCCGCCTCCTCGAAATGGGTCGCGCCGGACTCGAGGGTTTCGACGATCCCACCGCGCAGGCCGTGGCTGGCGCGTTTGATTTCTTCGACGCTGAGTTTTGACATGATGGATACTGGAGAAAGGGTCAGGACCGGGCCACCCGCCGGGGAGACAAAACCGGGGCGCCGCGGCGGGAAGGGGCCGGGGACACCAAACAAGAAAGGGTGGCCCGCGGGACCGGGAAATAAGCACGGAGCGCTGAAAACGCAACCACCGTCCGTGGCATCGTTTGGAGGCGGAATAGCGCGGTCGGCGCGGTCTATTCGGACTGGCGCCACCAGTCGGCGGGCCTTTCCCAGGGCTCACGGGCCTCGGCTTCCAGAGCCTCGTCGGAGTCGGCGGAGGAACCGGCCGGCCGGTCGGACGAAATTGGATTTCCCCACGGATCGGTGGGCTCCCAGGAATCGTCCAGCGCGAGCGCCTCGAAGAGGGCCGCCAGATCCTGCCGTTTCTCGTCCGCCTGGCGTCGTTCGCGCAAAATCAAGCAGGCAAAGAAGGTCGCGATGCCGCCCAGAACGCCGAGGGTGAGGCCGAGGAGGAACATCGCCAGGGCGCTGTCCGCCGTCACCCAGGGTTCGCTCCCGGGAAAAGCCGTGGCCGTCGGAAGGTTGGCCGCGGCGTGGCCGGCATGTGAAAGCCAAAGCAGTCCCGCCAACGCGCCCGCGGGCAATGCATTCGATTTCTGGGGAAGGAAATTCACCATTTTTTCAAAGAAGAGACGCAGGCCGGGAGATTTGTAGCAATTTTGAAAACAATTGGCAATAAAGAATTTCATCGCGGGAGAAATTTGTAAATTTCCGGCGCGGTAAGTCGCGGCGTCCCGAATGACGGGCGCGGCACATTCCGGTGGCGGAAATCGCGTTCGCGGCGCACCTTGCGCGCCGTCATGGAAAGCGAAGCGATCGATTTTCTGCTCGACCTCCTCCACACCCCGAGTCCGACGGGTTTCGAAGCGTCAGGACAACGCCGGTGGGCCGCCTATCTTCGCGACCGGGGAATCGCGGTCGACAGCGACGCGTATGGAAACGCGTGGGGAACGGTCGAGGGCTCGGACCCGGAAGCACCGGTCCTGCTGCTGGAGGCCCACGCCGACGAGATCGGCTACATGGTGCGGCACATCACGGACGACGGCTTTCTGCGGGTGGATCGCATCGGGGGGTCGGACTGGATCAATGCCCGCGGCCGGCGGCTGGTTTTTCACGGGGACAAGGGCGAAGTGACCGGGGTGGTGGGCAACACCGCGATTCACCTCCGGGACCGGAAAGACGGCGAGAAAGGACCCGAAATTCACGAACTCTACGTCGATGTCGGGGCGTCAACGGCCGACGACGTGCGGGCCCTGGGATTGCGGGTCGGGCATCCGGCGGTGTACGCCGACGGGGCGGAACGCTTCGGTGAAAACCGCATCGTCGGTCGGGCGCTCGACAACCGGATCGGCGGATTCATCATCGCCCGGGTTCTCACGGAGCTGAGGGGGGGAACGAAAAAACCGGAGGGCGGCGTGCTCGCGCTCAACGCGGTGCAGGAGGAAATCGGCGGTCACGGCGCCCGCATGGCGGCCCACCGGCTGCGTCCGGACGTCTGCGTGGTGCTCGACGTGACGCATGCGACGGACACGCCGGGCATCGATCATGCGCGCCACGGGAATGTGAAACTTGGCGGCGGACCGAGCCTGACGCACGGCACGGTGAATCATCCCGGCGTCGTCCGGCGGTTGCTGGACTGCGCCGCCGAGGCGGGCATTCCCATCCAACACGAGGCGTCGTCGCGATCGACGATGACGGACGCGGACTCGATTTTCAATGTGGGGACGGGAATTCCGACGGCTCTCGTTTCACTTCCGCTGCGCTACATGCATTCGGTGGTGGAAATGGCCGATTTTCAGGACGTCGAACAGGTTGTCGCTCTGTTGACGGCCTTTGCCCGATCCATCCGGGCCGGAGACCGGTTCACGGTCGAAATTTGAGCTTCGTCTCACCCCTGCCCGCCCGATCCGCCGGAGGCGATGGGGCGGGCGAGCGGCCGGATTTCGCGGGGCGGCGTCGGCGCGGGAATCCGATCGTCCGCGGCGGTGGGCGCCGGTTTTGGGGCGGGCGTGGATTTCTCGACGGTGGATTCGATCGGTTTGGCGCGCAGTTTCTCCTTCACCGGAGCGTCGTTGGTTTTCAAGTTCGGGTGGAAGGCGAGCGAGTCCTGATAATGCATCCAGAGGCTGTAGTTTACGCCATGGAGGCCGAGAACGACGGCGCCGATGGCCAGGCCGAGGCCAAGGCGATTCCGGCGGGGGCCCACGAGAATGGCCGCGCCCGCGACCCCGGCCAGGGCCAGATAGATCCACTTGTGATCGATCCGGTCGGCGGTGTTGGTCGAAAAGGCCTTCGCCCGGGCCGGTGACTCGATCTCGTACACTTTCACGATGCGTTTCTGGGCCGACTCGCGCGCGCCGAGATAGGGGAAGATGGCCAGGGCCGACACCGCGATCACGATGAGGGAGGCCAGTTGCAGGCGCTCGTTTTTAAGGAACCAAGCGGCGATGAGCCCGATCACGCCGATGCCGATGCCGTAGAAAAGGACCGGCTCCAGAACGAGGAAGAGGTATTCGGGGTCCTTGAAGGCGCCGAGCAGCTTTTCGAAATGATCGAGAAATTCTTTCATGACGGCGGGGAGGGTTTTCGAGGCGGAAAAGGTCAGAAGAGATCGGTCTGGCAATCGCGGGGTAGGGGGGCGCCGACTTTGGTGTAGGCGGCGGGCAGGGCCACGCGCCCCCGGTGGGTGCGCTTGATAAAGCCCTGGAGGATCAGGTAGGGCTCGTAGACGTCCTCCAGAGTGGCTTCGTCCTCGCCGACCGCCACAGCGAGGGAATTCAGCCCGACCGGGCCGCCGCCGAACTTGTAGATGAGCGCCTCCAGAATGCGCTTGTCCATCTCGTCGAGGCCGTCCTGATCGATGTCGAGCATGCCGAGGGCCAGGTCGGCGACTTCGCGGGTCACGCGGTTGTCGGCCCGCACCTGGGCGTAGTCGCGCACCCAGCGAAGGAGGTTGTTGGCCACGCGGGGGGTTCCCCGGGAGCGGGTGGCGACCTCGAGGGCGCCCTCGGCGGTGACCTCGGCGCCGAGCAGCTTCGCCGAGCGGAGGATGATGACAACGAGTTCCTCGGGCAGGTAATAGTCCAGTCGATTGGTCATGCCGAACCGCGAGCGCAACGGAGCCGTGAGCATGCCGGCCCGGGTGGTCGCGCCCACGAGCGTGAACTTCGGCAGGGTCAGGGTGATGGACCGGGCGTTCGGCCCCTGGTCGATGATGATATCCAGCTTGTAGTCCTCCATGGCCGGGTAGAGATACTCCTCGATGGCGGGATGGAGCCGGTGGATCTCGTCGATGAAGAGAAAATCGCCGTGCTGGAGATTGGTGAGGATGCCGGCAAGGTCGCCCGCCTTTTCGATCTGCGGTCCGCTGGTGCAGTGGATCGTGCCTCCGAAGGCCCGGGAGAGGATGTGGGCGAGCGTCGTCTTTCCGAGGCCGGGCGGTCCGCACAGAAGCACGTGATCGAGCGCGTCCCCGCGCTGTTTCGCCGCCTCCACCATGAGCATCAGGCGCTCTTTGACCTTTGCCTGTCCGCAGAATTCCTCGAAGTCCGGCGGACGCAGGGAAACGTCGAATTCGTTCTTCGGCGTGAGCGCGGTTTCTGAATAATAATTCTCACTCACGGAATCCGGAGTTGAACAATGAGATGAAACGTGCGATAAGGCGGCCAATTCGGGCTCTCGGGAAGGCGAAAATGCGGTCGCGCGGCGAAGATGCGTGGCGGGATGATTCGAAAGGTGAAATTCAGGAGGGCATCGAGCGATTAATTTATCCGAGAATTTAACATCGTCGAACTTTCTTTCGTCATCTCCGGCTTCCGGGTTGGAATGGCGGGAAACGGGTCGGCGAAACATGTGAGAAACCAGCGCTTTGGAAATCTTGAATACTTTGGCTTTCAGGTTGCAAATTTCCGTCTTGACGCGAGGGTAAACTTTCCCGAAAAGGAAGCGCCTCAATCGGGAGAGGGCGCCTCCGATTTCGATTCCGACCACACAACCGCAAACAGATTTCTTCTCTGCATGAACCTCATTAAACTTGCCACGCGAGTGACCGGGTATTGTCTCATCGGCGCCGCGGCGCTGACGGCCCTCGCCTTCACCCCCTCAAGCCTCGCGCAGGGAGAGAAAATCGTCCGGGAGATCGACGTTCAATACGTCGGGAACGCCGCGGTCTCGAAGGAGCGCATTCTCGCCCAGATGTCCACCAAGGTCGGCCAGCCCATGTCGGCGGCGCAGATCGACGAGGATATCAAAAATCTCTACGCCACCGGCGAGATCGAAAACATCCGCGTCCTCTCCAAGCCCGTCTCCGGCGGCGTGAAGCTGCTGCTCGTCGTGCAGACGCGCTCCATCCTCGGAGGGGTGGCCTTCACCGGGAATTCCGTCCTGACCACCGACAAGCTCGAAAACGCGGCCAATCTCAAGTTCAACCGTTCCATCGACGAGGCGGCCATCCGTGAAGGACAGCAGAAAATCCAGGATCTCTACCGCAAGCGCGGCTATCCGGACGCCACTGTCAGCTACAGCGTTTCCGCCCCCGATCGGCAGGGTCTCTCGACGGTGACCTACAAGATCAACGAAGGGGGCCAGGCCGTTCTGCGCAACGTCACCTTTGTCGGCAATTCGGTCTTCTCCTCCGCGAAATTGCGCCAGCAGATGGAGCAGCGCCCCAAGAGCGTGCTCAATCCATTCCGCAAAGCGGGCCGGATGGACGACAGCAATCTGGAGGAAGACGTCCGCGCCATCGAGGACTACTACCAGAACGCCGGTTATCTCAACGCCCACGTCGTCAACGTCAGTCGCGTGCGCGCCGCCGACGGACAGAGCGTCGATCTGGTCATCACCATCGACGAAGGCACCGCCTACCGGATCGCCTCGGTGTCCGTCGAGGGGGTCAAGTCCATCTCCCTTCAGAACGATCTGAGCCCCTACCTGAAGGTCCGCACCGGTGGCGACTACTCCGGCCAGGCGCTGAAGGACGACATCAAGCTGATTCAGGACCAGTACGGCGCCAAGGGATATGCCGATGCCCGGGTGACGCCCAAGCTCGATCCCGCCGGTCCGAACGCCGTCCGAGTTTCCTACCTCGTCGACGAGGGCTCCTCCTACACCATCGGCCAGATCCACGTCGAGGGGAACACCAAGACGCTCGACCGCGTCATTCGCCGCGAGCTTGCCGTCGCGCCCGGCCAACCCTTCGACACCGGGGCGATCGAGGCCTCGCGCAACCGCCTGATGAACCTCAATTACTTCGCCACGGTGGACGTGATGCCCGTCGACACTGGTTCCTATGTCAACGAGAAGGATCTGGTCATCACTGTGACCGAGAAACCGACCGGCACCATCAACTTCGGCGCCGGGTTCAGCTCCATCGACGACTTGGTGGGCTTTGTCGAAGTTTCCCAGACCAATTTCGACATCACCAACTGGCCGTCCCTTACCGGGGCCGGGCAGCGTTTCCGCGTTGGCGCCCGCGTCGGGACCCGCCGCAAGGATTTCAGCATCGCCCTCACCGAGCCGTGGTTCATGGGCAAGCGTCTCGCGCTGACGGGCGAGTTCTTCTATCGCGACCTGCTTTTCCTCAGCGACTACTACGACCAGACCGAAATCGGCGGAGCCGTCTCGCTTCGCAAGCCTCTGGGTGAATTCGCCTACGGCAATCTGGAGGTCAAGCCGCAGAACATCGACCTGTCGGTGGACAACAACGCGTCCGAGGCGCTCATGGCCGAGGAGGGCAGCTTCACCTACATCCCGATCAGCCTCGATCTGGTTCACGACACCCGCGACAGCGTTTACCTGCCCCGCGAAGGCCACCGCCTCAGCGGCGGCGTCGAGCAGGGGATTGGTGGCGATGTCGACGCCACGACCTTCTCGGCCTCCGCGTCCCAGCACTTCCTCCTGCCTTGGGACACCATCCTGAGCGTGCAGGGCAAATACGCGAATGTCAGCGGCGCCGACCACATCTTCACCCGCCAGTTCCTCGGCGGGGCGAACACGATGCGCGGCTTCGACTATCGCGACGTCGGTCCCAAGGACGAAAACGGTGAGCCCCTCGGCGGTGACGAGATGTGGTTCCTGTCCGCCGAATACACCTTCCCCATCGTGCCGAAGATTCGCGGCGCGCTGTTCTACGACATGGGTGAAGTGAGCGGCGGTCCCGGCACCGAAGGCGGCGGCGTGAATTCCGACTTCGGTTTCGGCCTGCGCCTCTTCATCCTCGGCGGCGCCCCGGTCAAACTCGACTACGGGATTCCGATCGACGCGGACCAGTTCAACGACGACGGTGGCCGCTTCAACTTCACGATCGGATATCAGTTCTGAGTCCGGCCCGGAAGCCTGTTGAAAACGCCCTTTGCCGGGTTTTTCGACAGGCTTTCTAAGAATCGTGCCGCCGGAAGCGTTTGCGTTTTGCGGGAAATCTGTTTTCGTTGCCAGCCCGGTTTTCGGACCGCCGGGCGGGTGATCGGCCGCATCACCGCATTTGCCCCATCCCTTCCGTTTCCCTTACTTACCTCCCTTCAGACAAACACCCAGAGCCTCGAGCCCTCCCCGATCTATCCTCAGTCATGAAAACCCGACACATTTTTCCCATCGCCCTCCTGACCGGCGCCCTGCTGCTTGGCGTTTCGATGCCGGCCGATGCTCAGAACATCAAAATCGGCGTGGTCGACATGCAGGAATGCCTGAATCAGTTCTACAAAACGCCGATCGAGTTGAAAAAGGTCACCGATCTCGCCACGGAGAAAACCAAGGAACTGGACGGCCGGCGCGCCGACTACGAGTCCATGACCAAGAAAGCCGCCGAACTCGACGCCAGAGCCCGCGACACCTCCCTCGGTGCCGAACCCCGACAGCAGGCGCTGGGCGAGCTTCAGCAGGTTCTTCAGGAACGCGCCGCCAAAGGCCAGGAAATCGCCGCCGCCGAGCAGAAGATCCGCGCCGAAATTCTCGAGGCGCGCCAGAAAATGGAAACCTCGCTCGTGGAACTCGTCCGCGAACAGGTGGACGCCGCGACCACGCAACAGGGACTCGACCTCGTGTTCGACAAGTCCTTCCTGCCCAAGGCAAACAAGGTCATCGTCTTCACCTCCAAAAACGTGCCCGACGTCACCGGATCCGTCGTCGCCGCCCTGAACAAGGATGCCCCGCCGGCCGCCGCGGCGCCCGCGGCTCCGGCCGCCCCCAGCACGGGCGAAAGCGGTAATTGAGAAAGCGGTGGAGATCACGCTTTCGGATCTGGCGGCGCTCGTCGATGGAGAGCTTCTCCGTGGCGACGCCGCCGCTGTTTTTTCCGGCATTGCCGCCCTGCGCGATGCCCGACAGACGGACGTTTCCTTCTACGGGAACGAGAAGTACGCCAAGGATCTGGCCGCCACCCGCGCCGGAGCCGTCCTCGTTCCCCGGGCGGAGATCGAGGCGCCGGCCGATACCGCGCTGATCCGGGTGGAGAACCCGGTCACCGCCTTCGACCGGCTTGTTCGGAAATACGGCGCCCCGAAACCTCCCTTTCGGCCGGGAGTGCATCCCGATGCCTCCGTGTCGGGGGACGAGGTCCGGTTCGATCCCGAAAAAGTCTCGATCGCCGCCAACGCGGTCGTCGAAGCCGGGGTCTGGATCGGTGACGGCACCCGGGTCGGTCCCTGCGCGGTCATCGGGGAAGGAGCCCGGATCGGCCGCGACTGCGTCATCGGCGCGAACGTCACCGTTCGAGAAGGCTCCATCCTGGGCGATCGTGTGCTGCTTTTCGACGGTGTCGTCATCGGCGGCGACGGATTTGGCTACGAATTTCAGGACGGCCGCCACGTGAAGATCGAGCAGCTCGGCATCGTCCGGCTCGGTGCCGACGTGGAAGTCGGCGCCAACACCACCATCGACCGCGCCCGCTTTGGCGAGACGGTGATCGGCGAGGGCACCAAGATCGACAACCTTTGCCAGATCGCCCACAACGTCGTGATCGGGAAACACTGTATCGTCGTGGCCCAGACCGGCATCAGCGGCAGCGCCCGCATTGGCGATTACGTTACCATCGCCGCGCAGTCCGGCATCGCCGGGCACCTGGAGATCGGCGATCGCGCCGTGCTCGGCGGACGCTCCGGCGTCATCGCGAATGTTCCCTCCGGCCTCACCGTCTTCGGCTATCCCGCCGCTCCGATGAAGGAGACCCTGCGCCAGCAGATGTTGCAGAAAAAACTCGGCCGTTTCTATGATCGGATTCGAGCCTTGGAAAAACGGCTGGACGAAGCCGGCGCCGGCTCGAAGGATGACTGAAATCGTCACCGCCCGATTCTCGTCAAAAATCGATCCGCTCTCCCGCCTCGGGTATGGCCACTTGGCAACCGGGGAGGGCCGATTCGATCGCGGTTTTCAACCATTGCCGCGCCGCTTCGTCTCCGTGGACCAGAATGATCCGCGAAGGCCGGACTTTCACGGCGAATTCCACCAATTGCTCGCGCGGGGCGTGCCCGCTGAAGTCGAATTTGTCCACCTCGCAGCGAATCGTCCGCGCCGAATCCGGATCGCGGGCGTCGAAGGACACCTTGTCGCCCGGCTTGGCCGCGAGCACCCGGCCGGCGGGTGAGTCGGGATCGGCATAGCCGATGAAAAACAGCGCGTTGCGCGGGTCGCCCACCACTTTTCGCGCGAAACCGTTCGAGAGGGTGTTTTCGGTCATCATGCCGCTCGACAGAGCGTAGATCCGGCCCGGGGCGTGCTCGATTTCCCGGGTGCGGCGGCGGGGAGACCAAAGATCGGGAAAGTCGTCGAGAAATCGAAAGCCCGGCAACAGGCGCCGGCTTCGGGAGGCGAATTCGTCGTGAATCGCCGTCATCTTGGTGCTCAGGCCGCCGATTTGCACGGGAGTGGGCGGCAACTGTCCGCGCCGCATCATGCTTAGCAACATGGCCAGCAGTTCCTGCGTCTTGCCGAGCGCGAAAACCGGGATCGTCACCGAGCCGCCCCCGGCGAGAGCGTGGCGGATGCCGTCCGCGAGCCGCGCCGTTTCGGCTTCGCGGGTGTAGCCGGGCGACCGGGCGGAATCGCCGCGGGTGGATTCGAGGATCAGCACATCGACCGGTTCGTCGGGGAAGTCGGCGGCCGCGACCAGTGACTGTTCCTCGAAATGCACATCGCCCGTGTAGAAAATCGTCTTTCCGTTTCTCCGCAGCCGAACACCCGCCGCGCCGAGCACGTGGCCGGCGGGAAACAGGACCGCTTCCGCCGTCTCCCCACGGTCGTCACCGATCGAAAACGCCCGGCCGAAGGGCCGGGGGAGCCACATCGGTTCCATCCCGTCGAGTTCGCGGTGGGTGTAGAGAGGGTAGGCCATCACGCCGAGTTCCTGGCGCTGGGCTTCCATCACGTTCACCGAGTTGTGAAGCATGGCCGCGCCGAGGGCGAGCGTTTCCGGAGTCAGGGCGACAAGCGCTTCGGGGTGTTCCCGGCACAGCACCGGCAGAGCGCCCATGTGGTCGAGATGGGCGTGGGTGACGAGGATGGCGTCCAGGTCGATCCCGTCCAGCCGCGAAAAGTCGGGCAGCGTGCCGAGGCCGTCGATTTTCGGATGGGTGCCGGCGTCCAGCACGACGCGCACGCCGTCGAGGTCGAGCAGGTAGGAATGGGCGCCGATGTCGATGCCGCGGGCGAGGTTTTGAAAAAACATGAAGAAAAACGAAGAAAAATCGCCGGACCCAACGGATGCCTGGTCGCAATCAACCCAAAAGCGATCCTTCCACAAGCGTCGAATGCGGTGAGGGGCCGATCCCAAAAAGCCAGTTCAATCCCGGGTCACCCCGACCCGGGCGGCCCATTCCTCCCAGCGGGCGCCCATGGCTTCGACGCGGTCGGGAAACTCGGCGGCGCGGTCGCGGGTTTCGGAGCCGTCGGCGGCGAGATCGTAGAGTTCCCAGTGCCGCCGGGACGGAGGCGGACTCGGGTTCCAGACGATTTTCCAGTCGCCCTCCCGCCAGGCATGGCTGCCCTGGAGCGACCACGCGAAAAACGCCGGGGGCGGACGCGATTCTCCCCGAAGGATGGGGACGAGGCTGTGGCCCTCCATCGGCGCGGCGACCGGCTTTCCCACCCGCTCGTCCGGGTAGTCGGCGCCGGCGAGTTCCAACAAAGTGGGCATGAAATCGACCACATGACCCGGCTGCCGGGCGATGGCGCCCGCCTCGATCCTGCCGGGCCAGCGTGCGATCAAAGGCGTGCGGATGCCGCCCTCGTAGGCCCAGACCTTGTGCTTGCGGAAAGGGGCGTTCTGCGCCCAGCCCCACGAACGCCCCACGAATTCGTAGCCGCGCGGATCACCCACCGGGATGCCCGCGTTGTAGGCGAAAAACCCGGGCTCCTTCGCCGGGGTCGGCCAACTGGCGCAGCCGCCGTTGTCGGACAGGAAGAAGACGAGTGTGTCCTCCGCCACGCCCGCCATTTCCAGGGCGGCGAGAACGCGGCCGATGCCCTGGTCGAGCCGGTCCACCATGGCGGCATAGACTTCCATGCGCGCCTCCTCGCGGGCGCGGGTCTCTGGATCGAGACGGTCCCAGGACACGACTTCGTAATCGTAGCGGAAGTCGCCCGATTTCGGGTCGGGTGGCGAGAGTGGCGTGGTCTTCGGATCAATCAAACCGAGCGCGGCGAGCCGTTCATAACGACGCCGTCGGAGCGGCTCGTAGCCATCCGCGTAGGCGCCGCGGTGGCGGGCGATGTCTTCCGGCGGGGCGTGGAGTGGAAAATGGGGCGCGGTGTAGTTGAGATTCACGAAGAAGGGCCGCCCGTCGGCTTTTCCCGACTCGGCGAAGCGGCGGATCGTCTCGACGGCATGATCGGTGTAGGCGTCGGTCGCGTGGAAGCCGGCGGGGAACTCGGTGACGGGTTTTCCGTTATGGGCGAAGGGGCGAACCTGGCCGCCGTTGTAGAAATCCGGATCGGGCTTTGCCGGATCGAAGAAACTGGAGCAGCCGCTGAGGAGTCCGTAATACTCGTCGAAGCCGCGCTGGGTCGGCTGCCGCGAGGGATCGGCGCCGAGGTGCCATTTTCCCGTCATCCCGGTTCGGTAACCGGCCGAGCGAAGCCGCTCGCCCAGGGTGTGCATGTTATCGCGGAGCGGGCCACCCGCTCCCTGCCGCGGATAGAGCCCGGTGTAAAGCGCGGCCCGGGTCGTGACGCAGACGGCGGCATTGTAGAATTGGGAAAACCGCATTCCCTCGGCGGCGAGACGGTCGAGGTTCGGCGTGGGAATTTCCCCACCATAACATCCGAGATCGGAATAGCCGAGGTCGTCGGCGACGATGAGCAGAACATTCGGCCGCTCGGTGGCGCGAACCGGGCGGAATGGGAAAAAAGCGTGGAACGCGGCGAGAAAGACAACGAGGAAGCGAGCGCGGTCCGGTTTCATCCGACCAGTCCTACAAAGAACCGCGCCGGCCGTCGATCCCGTCAACGCGCCCAACAGGGTTGAGTGGGAGGCGATACCCTGTTGCATCGACTCGAACTCAGGCCCTTCTTTCCTCCGATGCGATTCGCGATCATTCTAACCCTATTGCTGGTTGCATTCAGGCTCGAAGCGGCCCCGCCGGTCCGGCATCTCTTTCTGGATCCCGCGTTCCTGACCGAGTCAGAAGGCGTCCAACTGCGGGTCAATCCGCCGCAACGCCGGGAGGTCGTGATCCGCGCCGACAAGCCATGGGAGAAGCTGATGATCAGCTTCTACCTCACGGTGCTGGACGATCCCGAAACCGGCACCCTGCGGCTCTGGTACATCTGCCGCGACGCGAAGAACCGGCCCAATGTCGCCTATGCCGAATCGACCGACGGCCTGACCTGGAAGAAGCCGAATCTGGGCATCGTGGACTATGAGGGAAGCCGGGACAACAACCTCGTCGGCCTCTCCTCGCTCGAGGGAGCCGTCTATCGGGACGAGCAGGCCACCACGCCCGAGGAGCGCTACGTATACCTGACGCACCTGATCACCAAAGGAATGGTGCGCTTCCATTCGCCGGACGGACTGCATTGGAAGGAGGACGACACGGCGTGGCTCCCTTTCGGCGCCGACAGTCAGGCCATCGCCTTTCGCCAGCCCACGGCGGCGGGATGGGCGGTTTATCTTCGTGGCTGGACGAAGCGGGACGATGGAAGCCTCTACCGCACCGTGGTCCGGGCGATGGCGCCCGATTTGACGACTCCCCTGCCCATCCGCCCCTCCGAAGACAGCCGACGACTCTGGGGAAAGGACAAGGTCGCGGTGATCGGCGATGAGTTTCCCACTGTGCTGGCTACCGACGCGACCGACCCGGAAAACAGCGACGTCTATACGAATTCGATCGCGCCCTATCCGCCCGACCCGCGTTGGCTGGTGGGGTTCCCCTCCTTTTTCCAGCGGGAAAAATCCCGAGGCGATGGGCGGCTCGAAGTACAGTGCGTCGGCAGCCGCGACGGCATGACCTGGCACCGCTACGATCGCGCGTCCTATGCCGCGCCCGGATTTCCCGGCACCGAAAACGCCAACATGATGTTCATCGGCCCCGGCTTGATCGTGCGGGGCGAGGAAATCTGGCAATACGGCACCGGCTTTCGATCCCGGCACGGCGATGTCGCGGAGCGGAAGCGCCAGACCGACGGCGTGGTTTACCGCTTCGTGCAGCGGATCGACGGTTTCGTCTCGGCGGACTTCGATCTCACCGGCGGCAAGGCCAGCACTCGGCCGGTCCCGGTCGACGGGACTTCGCTGCGATTGAACGCGGACACTGGCGCCCTCGGTCTGCTGCGGACCGGGTTGGCTGATGAATCCGGTCAGGCCATCCCGGGGTTCGGGCTGGAGGATGCGGTACCATTTCAGGGAAATGCCACCTCGGCCGAGATCGCCTGGAAATCCGGCGCCAGTCTGGCCAGTCTGCGCGGCAAAACGGTGACCGTGCAATTCTCCGGCGCGCGGGCGAAAGTCTACGGCTTCCGTTTTGAGAAAACGCCCTGACGCAAGTTTCGACCAGACAGGGTTCGGTCACCGACCAGTAGTGTCCAGTTAAAACCCATTGAACATCAACTGGTTGAAATCCAGGTCGGCGGGGTTTTTCGGGGCGCATTTCGTAAGTAGTTCACGCAGAGCGAGTTTTTGGAATACGTTGACGCTCAGAACTTGCAGGATTCGGCTGAGTTTTTCGCCGGTTCCCAGTTCCTTGTTGAGAATGGCCACCATCAGATAGACGCTCACCGCGATCCATATCTGGGTGCGGACCGCGTTTTCGCTGGTGCCATAGAACGCCTTGATCCGCAGGTTCTGCTTGATCCACTTGAAGAATAGTTCGATCCGCCAGCGGTTCTTGTAGATCTTCGCGATCGCCAGCGCCGGAAGTCCAAAGTGGTTGGTCAGGAAAGCGAGCCGCTTGCCGGTGTCCGGATCGACGTAAACGACGCGGCGCAATCTCTCGGGGTAGTCCCTCCGGCCCTGCGCGGAACTCAACCGGATGGTCTGATCACATCTCAGTCCGGTGGTCTTGTCCACCGGGCGCGACCCGACCACCGAGAAGCGGGTGTTGCTCTTGGGCCGGATCACGAACCAAGCGCCCGCCAGCGCGATGCGCCGGAGCCGGCGGAAGTCCAGATACCCTCGATCGAAGACGTAGAGGCAACCCGCCTCATAGAAGATGCGGTCGAGAAAATCCACGTCGGCGACGCTGCCCGTGGTGACGCGGACGAACACGGGGATGGAGCCGGTCAGCTCCATCTGCGTGTGCATCTTGACGGCTCCGTTGGTCCGCTTGAAGGTCGCCCACGGATAGAGCGTGACGCACAGGTCGATGGAGGTGGAATCCACCACGTAGACCATCTCCTCGATCTCCAGACCGTTGGCATCGCCAAGATGCAAGCGGCGAGCCTTGGCGACGAGGATCTGAGCGAGCGCCTCGTAGACGCGCCAGTCCCGGTGGAGGTTCGCGTAGGCGAGGTTGGTGCGGGTGATCTCGCCCCGGATGCCCATCGCGTGGAGATGTCTGCTGCCGCGGAGACAGGCCTCGATGTCGCGCAGGCTCTCGCGGAACGTGATCTGGGCGAACACCATCGCGAGGAACTGGTCGCGGGCGCTCATGCCCCTGCTGGCACGAGGCATCGGGTGGAGACGGACGCAGCGATCGAACTGTTGGCGGTGGACGGTGTCGGTTATCTGGGAGAAGATCAGGCGGCCTTCGTTCATGCCCCAGTCTCAACAAGACCGGTCCGCCGGCCAACCCGCGTCCAACTGCGTCACAACTGCATCGCGCCGCTGACTCCCGTCAAACAAGGATCAGAAGAACCGAGCCGTCTCCTTAACTGGACACTACTGGTCCCTGACCTAACCCTGTTAAGTCAGTGCGAATTTTTGCGGTCTTTTGCGCCTTTTCGCGGCGAAACCGACTCGCGCCGCTCGATCACGACCAGAAAGGGCCGATGATCCGCCGGGTCCAACGCGTCGGGACAAACGATCGTGAAAATCCCGCGATCCAGCGACCCGGCGAATTCGACGACGGCCCGCGCCTCCGCGTCGCCGCCGGGATGGCCGGGATACACGACCACCGTGACCAGGCCGCCGTCCGCGAGGCGGTCGAGGATTTCGGTCAGGGCGTGGATCGTCGTCTCCGGCCGGGTGATGACGGTTTTGTCGCCGCCGGGGAGGTAGCCGAGATTGAACATCGCGACGTGGACTTTCCGGTCGGGTACCAAGACTTCTGCGAGCGAATCGTGGCTTCGCCAATGCAGCGCGACCCGCGCGCCGAGCCCGGCCTCTTCGAGACGGCGGCGGGTGGCGTCGATGGCCTCCGTCTGAATGTCGAAACCGATGACGCGCCCGGTTTCCCCCACCAGAGCGGCGAGGAAAAGGGTGTCGTGCCCGTTCCCGACGGTCGCGTCGAGGGCGGTGTCGCCGGGTCGGAGGCGGGAACGCACAAGATCGTGAGCCCGTTCGGTGGCTCGCGGGAGACGGGGCTGGGGCGGCGTTTTCACCGGTTTCGCCGCAGGTCGACCTCCTCGTCGATGGGTTCGTGGCGGACGAGATGCCCGGCGAGCTGGGACGCGAAAAAGGGGCCGTTCAGCACGCCCTTCGATCCCAGCCCGTTGAAGAAGGCGATCCGGCCGTGCAGTTCCGCGGCGGGATGCACGCCGGCGACGGCGCGGCTTTCGCGAATGATGGGACGCACCGCCGCCCGGTGGCCGGTGACGCGGAATCCGGTGTCGGGGACGAACATCGCGGTCACCTTGGCCTCGACTTCGGAGCGGCCGGCGCGGTCGGGTTCGGTGGCGCGCGCCTCGTCGAAGTCCCACTCGTAGGTGGCGCCGGCGCGGGCCTGGCCGTTTCCCAGCGGCAGCAGCCAGCCGGCGCGGTTGAGGATGCGCCGCTCGCCGGAGACGGCGAGGGCGTCGCATTCGAGGTCGAGAATCTGGCCGCGGGCGTTGCGAAACGCGACCCAGTCGAAGAAGCGGTTGCGGTTTCCCTCCCAGCCGGTGCAAAAGACGGCCCGATTGGCGATGATGCTCTTCCACCGCACGGCGTCGCCGGCGACGGCGACCTCCTCGGCGTGCAGATCGGCGATGGCGTAGGCGGCGCGCTCGAGCAGGTGCTGGCGGGTGGCCTCGAGAAAGACGCGGGTATCGAGCCAGCCGGCCTCGGGCATCTCGAATCCGCCGTGGTCGTTCCGAAAAAGGCCGGAGTCGATGTCGAGCCCGGCGGTGTGGGGCGGGTAACCGGAGGTCTCGGCATTCATCCGGGTCTCCCAGCGCCCGGCCTCGGTGGGGTTCGCCAGCAGGCGCGCGATGGGCGTAGGGTGGAAAAAACGGGCGCCGGTTTCGGCTTCGATCCGGCGATAGAAAGCGCCCGCGGTTTCCCAAAATTCCGGGAAACGCCACGTCGTCACCAGCCGCTGTCCCGTGACGGGCGTCACAATGCCGGCGGCGACCTTCGACGAAGTGAAGGGCTCGTCGCGATCGACCACCAGCACGCGCTCGCCGCGCGCGAGGAGTTCCCACGCGAGCTGCGAACCGGCCAGCCCCTGGCCGACGATGAGAGTGTCAATGCGCATCCGATTTTTGGGTCGCGTATTTTGACAGGATTGACAGGAATTTGACGAAATTTTTTAGACGGGCCGTCGAACCGCCGGATTGTGGGTTGCGAATGAAAGTGGCGGTCAATTTGGCGGGGCAACTCCGCCGCGAATCGGGCGGCGGCGCGCCAAGGGCGATTGGACGGCGGGCTTTCAGAAGCAACGCCTCCTCCGCGAAAACATGGCCAGGATGGCCATGCCACGGATCGCGTCCGCCACTTTCATTGACTTCCCGGGTTTCTCCAAAATACGGCCCGAAGACCGCAAAACGGTAATTTATAATTGTTAGTGGATCGAAATGGTTCTGTGAATTGCATACGGCCGTCTCCGCTTCGCCACGGCTCTGCCCAAACCGTACGAGTTTGCGGACTGGATTCGGCGCGACGAATCCGCCAGACTGCGCGCCGCATGAAGAAAAACATTCCGCTTCTTTTTTCCTTCGCCGCCGCGGTGGTGGCGACCTTTTCCGGACCCTTCGCCGCGGCGCAGGATGGCGCGGGCGAGTTTCAGTCGCTGTTCGACGGCGGGAGCCTCGACGGTTGGAAGGGGCTCGATTTCTGGTCGGTGTCGGACGGCGTCATCGTCGGCGAGACCACGGCCGAAAAACCGACTTCGGGCAACACTTTCCTCGTCTGGCAGGGCGGGGAGGTGGCGGACTTCGAGTTCGTCTGCCAGGTGAGATTTAAAGGAAACAACTCCGGCGTGCAGTATCGCAGCGGCACCGTGGACGCGGAAAAATTCGTGCTGGCCGGCTACCAGGCCGATCTGCACCCGAAGCCGGAGTATTTCGGCATGCTCTACGGCGAAAAGATGGGCAAGCGCGGCATCATCGCCCAGCGCGGCCAGCGGGTCGAGATCGCCGCCGATGGGTCGGTCAAGGTTGTCGGTCAGGTCGGCGACGGCGCCACGCTCGCCGAGTGGGAATGGAACGAGCTGCGCATCGTCGCGGTCGGCAACCGGCTGATCCATCTCGTCAACGGAGTCGTCACCGCGGATGTCACGGACGAGCATCCCGAGAAACTCGCGAAGGGCGTGCTCGGCCTCCAGCTTCACGCCGGTCCGCCGATGCGGGTCGAATTCAAGGATCTGAAGCTGCGCCAACTGTCGGGCGACACCGGGAAAGCGGTGCTGCAAAAGACGCTCGACAGCCAGGCCTCGGTTCGGCCGAAGGCGGCGATGGAACCGGCCTCGGGAACCGCCGCGATTTACGAGATGGCCTCGGCCGATCCGCCGCCGTCGTGGATTTGGCGCGCGGACAAGACGGACAACGAGCCGCTTTTTTTCCGCAAGACCTTTGACGCGCCGTCGAAGATCGCGAAGGCGGCGCTCTACGCGACCTGCGACAACTTTCTCGAACTCTGGATCAATGGCGAGCGGGTTGGGGAGGCGCCGGACTGGGGCAATCCCATCCTGCGCGACGATGTCGCCGCGCTTCTGAAACCGGGCCGGAACGTCGTCGCCGCCCGGTGTCAGAATCGCGGCGGCGTGGCGGCTTTTGTCCTGAAACTGGCGATCGACGGCGTCGCGCCCGAGCCGGGAATCGTTCTGACCGACGAGACGTGGAAGACTTCGCCCGCCGAGGCCGAGGGCTGGAAGACGGCGGCCTTTGACGACTCGGGCTGGACGACGAAGCTGAAGAATTTCGGGAAATTCGGCGTCGGACCGTGGGGTGTCGCCGGGAAACGGACACCGGGCGGCGGGGCGCCGGCGAAGGAGTCTCCGCTCGAGCCGGGGGACATCACGGCGGCGGAGGGCTTCAAGGTCGAGCTGCTCCACGCGGTGCCGAAAGACGAGCAGGGCTCGTGGGTTTCGCTGACGAAGGATGGCCAGGGCCGTCTTCTGGCCTCCGACCAGGGCGACAAGGGGCTGTACCGCGTTTCGGTCGCCGAGAGCGCCTCGGGACCGAAAGTGACGGTCGAGAAGATGCCCGCCGAGATCAGCGGCGCCCACGGCATGGTCTGGGCCTTCGACGCGCTGTGGTTTCATCGCAGCGGCGGACCGCTCTATCGGGTGACGGATTCGAACGGCGACGGCCGGCTGGACAAGGCGGAGGAAATGCCCGCGTCGAACGGCGGCGGCGAGCATGGAAATCACGCCGTGATTGTGACCGAGGACGGCGGTCGGATCTACGTCGACGCCGGCAACCACACCAACCTCCCGCCCGACGAGGCGATGGCCGGCTCGCGCGTGACCACCTGGGACGAGGACCTGCTGCTGCCGCGCCAGTGGGACGCCCGCGGCCACGCCCGGGGCCGCCTCGCGCCCGGCGGGTGGGTGACGCGCTTCGATCCGGAGACGAGGAAGCACGAGCTTTACTGCGTCGGTTTCCGCAACGAATACGACATCGCGCTGAACCGGAACGATGACCTTTTCACCTACGACGCGGACATGGAGTGGGACATGGGCATGCCCTGGTACCGGCCGACGCGAATCTGCCAGGTCGTCAGCGGCGCCGACTACGGCTGGCGGTCCGGGACGGGCAAGTGGCCTCCCTACTACGAGGACAGCCTGCCGCCGGTGGTGAACATCGGACCCGGCTCGCCGACGGGCGTGGCGGCGGGAGTTGGCGCGAAGTTTCCGGCGAAATACCGCGACGCCCTCTTCGCGCTCGACTGGACCTTCGGGACGATCTACGCGATCCACCTGGAGGCACGGGGCGCCGGTTATGTGGGGAAAAGCGAGCCCTTCGTCTATGGCGCGCCGCTGCCGGTGACGGACGCGATCGTCGGCGACGACGGCGCGCTGTATTTCACGATCGGCGGGCGCGGGACGCAGTCGGCGCTCTACCGGGTGACTTACGACCGGCCGCTCGGCGACGAAAAGCCCGCCGCCGAGCCGGCGGAAGTCGTCGCGGCGCGAAAACTGCGCCGCGAGCTGGAGGCCTTCCACGGAAAGGAAAACCCGGCCGCCGTCGACCGGGCGTGGCCGCACCTCGCCAGCCCGGATCGCTTCCTCCGCCACGCCGCGCGGGTGGCGGTCGAGTCACAGCCCGTCGGGCAATGGGCGGGCCGCGTGTTCGCGGCGGACGATCCGCAAACCCGCGTCACCGGCGCGGTCGCGCTGGCGCGCAAGGGAAACCCGGCCGAGCATCGCGAAAAACTGACCGCGGCGCTGCTCGAACTCGATCCGGCCACGCTCGACGAATCGCAACTGCTCGGTTACCTGCGCGCCTGGGCGCTGGATTTCATCCGCCTCGGCAAACCGACCGACGCCGAGCGCGAAGAGATCGTCGCCAAGCTCGATCCGCTCCTGCCTTCGAAGTCCGCCGACGCGAACACCGAACTCGTCCGCGTGCTCGTCTATCTCGAGGCGCCGTCGGTGATCGGAAAAACCCTCGCGCTGATCGAGGGCCGCGGCGCGCCGGAGATTCCCGACTGGACGGAGCTGATCGAGCGCAATCCCGGCTACGGCGGCACCATCCGCGCCATGCTCGACAATTATCCGCCCTCGCGCGAGATCGGGTTTGCCTTCATGCTGCGAAATCTGCGCTCGGGCTGGACGCTCGGCCAGCGGCGGCGCTACTTCGAGTTTCTCAACGCGGCGGCGAAACACCCGGGCGGGGCGAGTTTCGGCGGGTTTTTGGCCAACACCCGCGACGAGGCGCTCGGATTCTGCACCAACGAGGAGCGCGCCGCGCTGGCCGACGTGACCGGCGAGAATTTCAATCCCGTGCCCGATTTTCCCATCCATCCTCCGAAGGGACCCGGCCGGGTGTGGACGGTGGACACGGCGGGGCGCGTGGCGAATTCCGGAAAATTCCGCGAGGCCAGTTTCGAGAACGGCCGAGGCCTGTTTCACGCCGCCGGTTGCGCGGCCTGCCATCGTTTCGCCGGGCTCGGCGGCGACATCGGGCCGGACCTGACGAGCATCCGGAACAAGTTCGACGCGGCTTACGTGCTGGAGTCGATCCTCGAGCCCAGCAAGAATATCAGCGACCAGTACGGCAGCTCGCAGGTGACATTGAAGGACGGAAACACGCTCACCGGCTTGGTGGTCGAGCGCGAGGGAACGCTCGATGTGTATCCGCCCGACGCCAAGGCCGAACCATCGACGGTGAAAACCGCCGACGTGGCGAAAGTCGAACCCGTTCCCGTCTCGCAGATGCCGCCGGGCCTGATCAACGCGATGAACGGCGACGAGGTGCGCGATTTGCTGGCTTATCTGATGTCGGCCGGCGATCCGAAGGACAAGGTTTACGGGAAATAGGCGGGGCAAGGCGTTTCGGCGGAGTCGAAGGAATCAGCCGCGAAGTGGCGCCGGCCATCAGCCCCGGGGTTTACCCCGGGGAAGTCGCCCACGCAAAAGGGAAAGCTCCGAAGGAGCGGCGGCGGCGCCCGATGGAGGACGACTATGGCCGAATGCCGCGGATCGCGGATCGCGCTTGGCCCGCGCTCCTTCGGAGCTGCCCGATTCGGCGTGCGTGAATCCACGGGGTAAACCCCGCGGCTAAAGGCCGGCGCTCCTTCGGAGCTTTGTTCCGTCCGCGATTTCCATTGAGAAACATCTGGAAAGACACGGCGGTGAGCAGTTCTAAAAAGAGGCGCGAAAAGCCGTCGGAGACAGATGGCAACGCTTGGTGACATTCCCGGGAAGCATGAACAGCTTCGGATTCTTGGTAAACGCGTACACCCGGTAAAGCGAGTAGTGATCGGAATTCCTTTCCGAAAATCTTACTTCGTTCGCGGAAATAAAAAAAGGAGCTTCCTTCCGAAATTGCGTCGTCTTGACCTCGATGAAGAGATCCTTTCCGTGTTCATCGAAGGAACGAACGTCGAATCCCTCGCCGTCACCCCGTCCGATAGACACATGCTCGATGCGATCGGCGAGTTTCTCTCGGTTCAGTGAAATCAAGCGCGATCTCTCAAACTCGAGGACCAATTTCTCCCCCGCCAGGCCGATGGACCGATTCCGCGTTTCCTGTTCCAGATAATTTCGCGGGACCACGTCAGGCATTTCTTTCGTCTCCCGCAGAGAGCCATAGATTTCGCCCCGTTCGGGGATGGCCGGGTCAAAGATTGAAAGGATGTCGGAGACATCCGGTTTCTCGGCCCTCCGCTCGACCGCCTCTTCGACCGTCTCAAAAAGCCCCTGGCGCGACCGGAGGGATTCGCCGATCACAGCGTGGAGAAGGTCATGCTGGTAATTCCACCGGGGTTTGTAGCCGTCAATCGGGGGAAGTCCCATCGAAATCATCGCCGCGCTGATGTTGCAGTTCTTAAACTCAAGGGAACCATTCGATCGGTTGTCGAGTTTCGGAAGTAGGGCGCGCCGAACTGCCGCCTTGTTGATCGGGCGTCCCGCCAACTCCGCCTCCAACATATCGAGGTAGGCCTTGACTGTGAGGGCAACTTCTCGGCGGTTCCAATTTCTTGCCATGGTTATTCCTTGGATCGTTTCCGTGGATTTCGCCATTCGGCGGCACGCCCCAATTCTGGAGTCGGCGGCGCCATTTTTGAAGTCGAAATTCGGGACGCTTGATTGAACTCGCGATTTGCGGACTCGGCCCGCGTCGGGAAGCTTTTGGGCAAGGGAATCCCTCTTCCAGCGACGGCGTGGTTGGGAGAATTCGGGATCGAGCGGCCTTCAGGCTGGAAAGGAAGCGACTCAGGCAAGCGCCGGCTCGGCGGGACGCCTCGCCCCACCTTCCGCGCCTTCCCTGAATTTGAACGCCTGGGCTCACGGAGACTTTCCGGCGGTTGACCGCGTGGCGGCGCGTCTGCGATGCTGTGGGCCGTCATGGCAAAATGGGTGACAATTCGGATCGCGATCGTTTGCGCGGTCGCGGCGGCGTTTTTCGCCGGGACGGCGGCGGCGGAGCTTCCGTACGGCCTGCCCTGTCTCGCGCCGCTGGTTCGCGAGGCGCGACAGCCGGGCGAAAAACCGATCGCGTTTCCGGAGATCTTTCTCGACGGACCGTTTCGGGAAATGAGCGCGGAAAACCAGGCCAGGCTCGAAGCGGAAAAGACGCCGCTTCCCTTTCCGGGCGCCGATCCGGCGGTGGCGCGCGGGTTTGCCTGTCTCAATGGATTCTGGGAGGCGGAGGCGGAGCGGTGTTTCCGCGGGGCGCTGGCGCGCGAACCGGAAAACGTCGCCGCGCTTTTCGGCCTGGTGCTGGCGAACGAAACGCGGTCGCGCCGGGCGGGCACTTTTCTCAAGCGGGCGCGGGAAGCGGCGAAGACGGCGGACCCGGCGACGCGGGCGTGGATCGAGGCGCTGTCGAAAACCGGGACTCCCGCCGATCGGGGCGACTGGCTCGCGGCCCTCGAGCGTCGCGCGCTGGCGGAGCCGGAGAACGCCTTCGCGACGCTGTGGCTGGGGCGGGAAATCGTCCTCGAGCGGCGGCGCTCGGGCGAGACCCTGCCTTCGCGACTGGGAATCGATTCGCTGCTTCGCGACCGCGGGGCGCCGGCCGCGGCGGTGGCGGTGGCGGTGGCGCCGCTGCGACGCCTGCTTTGGATGGGTGAGCCGCAATTGCCGGGCCGGAACGACGGGAATTTTCCGGAGTCGCCCTTTGCCGCTCCTTGGCGGATCGCGGCCGAGTTCGAACGGGCGGCGGGCCGCCCGGAAAACGCGATCGCCAGTCTCCGGGCGGCGGTGCGGGCGGATCTTGCGTGGCTGGAGAGCGAACCGGGCTTCCCGATGCCCGACGCGGCGCAGAATCTGGGTTCGAACGCGGCCGCGCTGGCGCGCCTGCTGAGCGACGAGGGCCGGGTCGGCGAAGCGGTCGAGGTGGCGCGTGAGCTGTGCCGTCTGCCGTGGAATCCGAAGGCGCCGGGGACGACGCTGGCGTGGCGCGATCCGGCGGACACCTGCCGGGTGGCGGGTCGAAACGCCCTGGCGGAAATCCTCATCCGGCACGGGCGCTGGGCGGAGCTGGCGGCCGGGGCGACGGACGGCGACCTGGCGAACGCCGGCGACGACAGCGGCCGCTGGCGCGGAATGGCGGCGTTTCACCGGGAAATGGACGCGCCGGAGGTCTCGGCCGATGGCGAGCTGGCGCGTTACCGAAAATGGATGGCGGGAAAAGCCGGCGCCGACGAGGCGCCGCCGAAATTGCCGGGCGCGGGGGACGGGCATTGGGCCGAGCTTTGCCTGGAGACGGGCGACGCGGAGCGCGCGCTGGTTTTCTCCGAGGCGGAAGAGCGGGCGCGGCCGCATTCGCTGGCGGCAAAAGCGCTTCGACTTCGCGCGCTGACGCGGTTGGGACGGACGCGCGAGGCGCTGTTCGGTTTCGACCGTGCTTTTCGGGAGCGGCTCGCGGCGGCGGACGGCGATTTTTTGAGAAACGATCCGGACCTCGCGGCGCTCGCGAAGGCGGCGGGTCTGGCGGCCGATTGGCGGGAATCGGAACCGAAGCCGGGTCCGCCCGAAAATTTTCCGATGCCGGCGGGGCCGGAGCGCTGGGAGGCACGGAAGGCGCCCGAGGATGTCGTTTTCGCGGACCCCAATGGAACGGAAATCATGCTCGACGTGCTGCTGACGGCCGGGCCGCGGGTGCTGATGTTTTACCTCGGGAATGGCTGCCCCTACTGCGCCGAGCAGTTGGCGGCCTTCGCGCCGAAGGCGGCGGACTTCGAGGCGGCGGGCGTCTCGCTGATGGCCGTGAGCACCGATCCGCCGGCGCGGCTGGCGGAGGCATCGCTGCCGTTTCCCGTTTTTTCCGACGCCGGGCTCGAAGTTTTCCGGAGACTTGGTGTCTTCGACGAATTCGAAAATCGACCGATGCACGGCACCCTCGTGATCGACGCGGGGGGCCGCGTTCGCTGGGCGGAAATCAGCCACGAGCCGTGGCTGGACGCGGAATTTCTGTTGAAGGAGGCTTTGAGGCTGACTAAACAGGGTTAGGTCGATGACCCAACCCTGTTGGGTGGGAGGGAAAAGGAACCCGCCGAGGGTGCGGACGCGGATGGATTTTTCGGGTGTTTTTTTGTTGACCGGGGAGGAGGATTTGGAGTTGGATCGGCGCGTTCCGTTTTCCCACCCCGAATTTTTTCAAGGTTTGTTGATCGCCAGAGACATGACTCCGCTCGCGACGGGCATGGTTTTCGCCGGTTTCCTGGCGTTGGCGGGAGGGGTGTCTTCGCGGGAGGTGGACCTTGACGGCAACGGGCTCGCCGATGTCTGGGAGCAGTTTTACAACGCCTCCGGGCTGGTGGCGGGCGAGGACGCGGATTTCGACGGGGACACCAACGAGAAGGAATCGCTCACCGGCACGGATCCGAACGACGCGGCCAGCCGGCTGGGGATCGTGGATCTCGAATTTTCCGGCGCGGCGGTGACGGTGAAGTTTCCGACCGAACTCGGAAAGCGCTATCGTTTGAATTCGCGGCCAACTCCGGACGCGGCGCTGGCTTTCGAGGAGGCGGTGCTGGACGGGGAGGGCGGCGTGACGGAGGTGACGCTCGATCCGAAGCCGGTGGGGCGGCGTTTTTTCGACGTGACGGTGGAGGATCTCGACACGGACGGCGACGGGATCAGCGACTGGGGCGAGCTGAAGCTGGACGGCTTCGACCCGAACGTGGCCGACAGCAAGAATCCGGGCACGAACGACCGCGACACGCTGATCGCGATGCTCAGCGCGGCGGCGGGCACGGTGAACGTGACGGCGGCGAACGCGGAGGCCTTCGAGAAGGGGCCGGGCGGTCCGCCGTCGCCGGGGACGATCCGGATTTCCCGGACGGGCGGGGTGGCGCCGCTGACGGTTTTCTACACGGCGGCGGGTTCGACGGACCCGGAGAAGGAACCGGCCATGCCGGCGGACTACGCGGAGACGCTGCCGGGATTTGTGACCTTTTCGCTGGGCCAGACGAGCGTGGACCTGCCGATCACGCCGGTGGACGACGGCGCGCATGAGTTTCCCAACACGCTGGTTTTCGAACTCCAGCCCCATCCCGATTACACGATCGGAACGGCGACGGCGGAGCTGACGATTTTCGACGCGACGGACGATCCTGCCAATGACGTGCTGTTTCTCGGGCAGATGAGTTCGGAGCGCGGCGCGGCGACGTCGGCGACGGGGGTGGCGACGCTATTCCTGAACGGCAAAAAGGAGGAGGCGCGGGTGTCGATGTCCTTCAGCGGCCTGACCTCGCTGCAGATCGCGGCGCACGTGCATCATTCGAACCTGGCGGGCGACGGGGTGACGATCACCAGCGGGCCGGTGGTGGAAAGCCTCGAGCTGGGGCAGATCGTGGATCATCCGTGGACGCTGCGGCGCACCGGGGCGTTTTCGCCGCAGAATCTGGTGGACGCGCTTTTCCGGCAGAACGGCGAGGAGCCGCTCTACGCGAACGCCCACACCTCGAACAACCCGGGCGGGGAAATCTGGGGCTTTTTCGAGCGCCAGAACGGGTCGACCGATCTGGTGATCCCGCCGGACCCGCCGGCGATCGAGCCGTTGACCGGGGACGAGTTGCGGCGGGATGTGTCGCGTTTCCTGGTGCAGGCCACTTTCGGCGCGACGGCGGCGACCATCGACGCGCTGGTGGACTCGGTGGAAAACGTGCACGGCGGCGACCGCGTCGCGGCTTACAACGCGTGGATCGACGCCCAGCTCGCGCTCGACCAGACGCGGCATTACGACCTGACCCGGGCGATGGACGACGAGGAGTGGGCGGACGCCGGCACGAGTCCGCTGGCGCCGACCAACCCGCAGCCCTTCCACAACAACCGCCGCGCGGCCTGGTGGCCGATCTCGCTCCACGGGCACGACCAACTGCGGCAGCGGGTGGCCTTCGCGCTGAGCCAGATATTCGTGGTGTCGGATCTGGAGGGCACGGTGCGCGGCCGCCACCACGGCACGGCGAAATACTACGACATGCTCGGCTCGCACGCCTCGGGCAACTACCGCAACCTGCTCGAGGACGTCAGCAAGAGCCCGATCATGGGCAAGTACCTCAGCCATCTGAAGAATCAGAAGGCGGTGCTCGACGGCGGCGGGAACGTGGTCATTTCCCCGGACGAAAACTACGCGCGCGAGGTGATGCAGCTTTTCTCGATCGGCCTGCTGCATCGCCATCTGGACGGCTCGATCAAGCTGGGGCCGAATGGTCTGCCCCTTTCGACCTACGACAACAACGACATCACGGAACTGGCGCGCGTCTTCACGGGCTGGAGCTTCAGCAAGGCGGTCGGATCGCAGGCGCAGGGTTACCCGACGCAGAACAACAGCAATTTCAACTACGGTGGCGGCCCGGCCTATTTCCAGGCGTCGTGGGAGAATCCGATGAAGAATTTCTCGGCCTACCACGACACCGCGGCGAAGACGGTGCTGGGCCAGGGCATTCCGGCCGGTCTCAACGGGGAGCAGGACCTCGACGCGGCGATGGACATCCTTTTCAACCACCCGAACACGGGGCCGTTCGTCTCGCGCCTGTTGATTCAGCGCCTGGTGACGAGCAATCCGAGCGCGGGATACCTCTACCGCGTCGCCCGGGCCTTCGAGGACAACGGAAGCGGCGCGCGCGGCGACATGCGGGCGGTGATCAAGGCCATCCTGCTCGACTACGAGGCGCGCAGCCTGACGCAGATCGACAACATCGGCTTCGGCAAGCAGAAGGAGCCGCTGCTGCGGTACACGCAGTTGCTCCGGGCCTTCAATGCGCAGTCCCAGATGCCGATGGCCAATCTGGTGACGAACTGGGGTTACCCGGCCAACCAGATGGACAATTTCCCGCCCGGCACGACGGAGCTGCGCTGGTGGGACCTGACGAACACCTTCAGCCAGTCGCCGCAGTCGGCGCCGACGGTGTTCAACTGGTTCCTGCCCGATTACCTCGCCGGCGGGGCGATTCAGGCGGCCGGTTTGGTGGCGCCGGAGTTCACCATCACCACGGAGACGCAGGTGGTGAAGGCGATCAACTACTACGTGTCCACCGTCTATGGCAGCAATGTGACCAGCCTGGGCCTCGGTCTGCGGCAGTTGCCGAACGCGACGGACCCGAATCTCGACAACGTGAAGCTCGACATTCCGCCGCTGGAACTGGTGCTGCAGGGCTTCATCGACGGGGGCGACACCAAGGAGGACGCGGTGGCGAAACTGCTGGACTACCTCGACTTCATCCTGATGGCGGGCCGCTTGAAGGCGCTCTACGACGGGGCGGCCGAGCCGAACCCGCGAAGCGAAATCCTCGAGGCGGTCGGCAAGACCTATAACCCGACGAATTTGAACAGCCGGGACGACGCCATCTACATGATCCTTTTTCTCATCTCGACCACCCCGGAATACATCACGCAGAAGTAACGGCATCGAATCACCATGAGAACTCGCGACCAGGAACGGCAGTCGCGGAGGCATTTCCTCCGGCAGGCGGCGTGCGCGAAGCTCGGTTACTTCGGGCTGGTCAACGCGCTGGCCCAGATGCGGCTGTTCAACGCCGCCGTGGCGCAGAATCCGCCCTCGGACTACAAGGCGCTCGTCTGCCTGTTTCTCTTCGGCGGCAACGACGGGAACAACCTCCTCATCCCCTACAGCGGCCCGTTTCGTTCCCAGTACGTGAACGCCCGCGGGGTGTTGTCGATCTCCACGGCGAACCTGCATCAGGTGCATCCGCAAAACGACACGGCGAACGGCTGGGGTTTTCACCCGAGCCTGGGCCAGTTGGCCTCGCTTTTCGAGACCGGCAAGCTGGCCGTGCTGCACAATGTGGGCACGCTCTCCTATCCCATCGCGGACCGGACGGAGTTTCTCAGCGGCACGGTGCCGGTGCCGCCGCAGATTTTTTCCCACTCGGACCAGCAGGTGCAGTGGCAGAGTTCCGTGCCGGACCGGCCCTTCCAGACGGGCTGGGGCGGCCGGCTCGCGGACCTCATCAACGCCGGCGGCAATCCGGACAGCAACGTCTCGATGTCGATCTCGCTCTCGGGGATCAACAGCTTCCAGGTCGGCACCGACGTGGTGCAATACGCGGTGACCGCCGACGGGGCCATCCCGCTGAGCGGCTACGGAACCGACTACACCAACGCGCTCAACCCCGACGGCACCTACAAGAACAACCAGGCCGGCTGGCGGCTGAAGGCCTTCGAGCGGATCATGGCCTACACCCACGCCAACCTCATGGAGGAAGGCTACGCCCAGGTGATGCGCCGCGCCCGCGACGCCGAGGCCGTGGTCGCCCAGGCCGACGCCTCGGCGCTGGCTTCGGGAGTCGATTTCGACGCGATCTTCGCCTCGGCCGACACGCCGCTCGGCGACCAGTTGAAAATGATCGCCAAGCTCGTGGCCGGCCGGACCGACCTGGGGAACAACCGGCAGGTTTTCTTCTGCTCGCAGGGCGGCTACGACACCCACCAGGACCAGATCAACTCTCAAGTCAATCTGCTCACGGAGCTGGGCGACGCGATGGCGGCGTTCCAGGCGGCGATCGACGCGCTCGGTCTGACGGACAAGGTCGTCCTTTTCACCGCCTCGGATTTCACGCGGACGCTGACGCCGAACGGCAACGACGCCAACACCGCCGGCTCCGACCACGGCTGGGGCGGCCCGGCGATGGTGATGGGCGGGCCGGTCGTCGGCCAGAATCTCTACGGTCACTTTCCCAACATCACTCCGGGTGGCTCGGCCGACGCGGGCGGCAGCCGCGGGCGATGGATCCCGTCCACCGCCGTCGATCAATACGGCGCCGTGCTGGCGAGGTGGTTCGGGGTCGACTCGGCCTCGATGGAGACCATTTTTCCGAACCTTGCCCGATTCGACGATCCGTTTTCCGTCGCGTCGGCGAACCTGAATTTCCTGAACCTTCCCTGAGCCGAAAAAACGTCCCCCTCATGGCGAATTCCCGATCCAGAACCAAGGCCCTTTTCGTCCTCGCGCTCGCCGCGGGTGGCGTCCTGTTGGGCGTGGCGTTCTGGATGGCGCGGACGCCTTCGCCGAGCGGCGCGGGCACCGAAAAAACGGTCGCGGAGGCAAGCGTCCCGGTGCCGGTGTCGGCGCCGCACCGATCCGAAACCGTTGGAAAAGGCGAAGCCGCCTCCGCCGAGACCCTGGCGGCGCCTGTTTTCGAAAATCCCGGCGATCCCAATATCGCGGTCAGCCCGCGGGAACCCGGCAAGCTCGTCGAAGTCCCCATCGCCGCCGAGGTCCGCGAACGCTGGGGGAAGGCCGCGAAAGCGGCCGCGCCGGACCCCATCGAAGACCTCGCGCTGATCCAGTCGATGCTCGAGGTTTTCCGCGCCGCGAACGGTGTCAATCCCTACGGCGCCGAGAACGAGGAAATCGTCGCCGGTTTGCTCGGCCGGAACGCGAAGGCCGTTGCCGTTCTGCCGGCCGACCTGCCGAATCTCGACGCCGGTGGCCGGCTCCTCGACCGCTGGGGAACGCCCTACCGCTTTCACCCCGTCACCAGCCAGGTCATGGAAGTACTCTCCGCCGGACCCGACCGCGCCTGGTGGACGGCCGATGACCTGCGCCTGCCGGAAGACGACGGTTCGCTGGCCGCCGAAGCCAACGGCCTCGCCGCCACGCTGAATTCGAACCCTTCGCTCAACGATTCCGAGACGCGATGACCGCGCCCTTATCCAGATCCATCAACCGATCGGCCGCCCCGCGACTCGCGGTCGCCGCCGGGCTCGCGGCACTGGTGTTTGGCCCGGGCGCCGCGTCGGTGACGGCCCAAACCCTGCCGGGCAGCGCCGTGGTCGGCTACCACGAGACCGTCTGCCCCGGCGGCTCGGACACGGATGTCTCGGTGCCGTTTCATCGGCCGGCGGCCTTTGTCGGCGCGGTCGAAACGATTCGCAAACTCGCCACCCCCGACCGCTGGGAGATCGGCGTCGCCGGAGGCCCCGGCTGGACGGCCGACGTTTTCGCCGAATCCCACTACGCGCGGATGAAGGACGGCGCCGCCGCCGGAGCCATCCTGCCGGTGAAAACCAACGCCGCCGGTGAAATCACCGTGGCCTGGCCCGATCTCGCCGGACCGCTGCGCTCGGCGGCGGGCGACGCCCTCGAAATCATCCCGTTCTGGACGCTCGCGACCCTGTTGCCGCCCGCGACGCAGACGGCGCTGCATCCTTCAACCGGCATGTTGTCCAGCCAGCGCGGCAGCGAGCTGCTTCTGTTCAATGCCGCCCGTGACGGCATCGAGCAGGCGCCGGAGGCGGTTTATTTCGTGACCGCGGCGGGGTGGTTCGCGACGGGGCCGGATTTTCCGTCGGCGAACGACGTCATCGTGCCGCCGAACACGGGTTTCATCGTCCGCCACCAGGCGGGCGCGGCGCCGACCGTCTTCCGGGCAAGTCTGAACGTCGATCGTTCGCCCGCCGGATCGCTGATCTCGGCGCGGCAGGGACACCCGCGCGACACCCGTGTCGCCCTGAATCGACCGCTGCCCACGGTGCTGGGCGATCTGGTCCTGAATCCCGCGCAGTTTGCCCCGAGCCGCAACACCGCCCCGAACGACCGCAAGGACGAGCTGCTGCTCTTCGACAATGCCGAGGCCGCGCAAAACAAGACGCCCGCCGCCCGCTTTTTCCGCGTCGGCGGCCACTGGCGCCGGGTCGATCCCGCCAACGCCCACCCGGTCGCCGACGACACGCCCCTGAACGCCGGCGCCGTGCTGGTGATCCGCAAGGCGCCCGCGCGGAACGACGCCGAGCTTCCCTGGGTCCAACCCGCGAACTGAACGACCGACGAACGGAAAACTTTTCGAATAATGAGAAAACGTCTCGCAGCCCCCGGACTCGCCGCGGTTTTCGCCGCGTCCGCGCTGTTTGCCGGCGCGGCCCGCGCGGACGTGTCGATCCAGGCTTATCTCGGCGGGGATCTCGCCGCGCCCGACGGCGCGGTCGGCATTCTCGTCGCCG
Source organism: Akkermansiaceae bacterium (assembly GCA_024233085.1). Classification (GTDB taxonomy): domain Bacteria; phylum Verrucomicrobiota; class Verrucomicrobiia; order Verrucomicrobiales; family DEV007; genus JAEUHH01. The sequence continues at coordinate 194,406 of JACKQC010000002.1, read as the reverse complement.
ACGCCGCGCGCAACGGGTTTCAGTCGCTCGACCACGAATCGGTCGCCGGGACCCGCCTGCGCCGCGGGGAAACGATCGGCTTCAGCGACGATCTCATTCTCGGCGTGCTTCAGGCCGGGGACACGGGATTCGCCGGCGGCGGGCGCGGCTTCGCGGGCCTCATCGCCGCGATCGACTACCGGCGTCACCTCCTGTCCGAGGGCGTGCCGCTGATTTTCTACTGGTTTCCCGGACACACCGCGCCCGGAGAGATGCTGGCCGCCGGTGACGCGTGGGAGAGTTTCCGTTCCGACGCGCCGAGCGCCAGCAGCGGGGGCGACATGACCTTTTCCCTGCCGCCGGGGCGCGGCGTGCGGACCCTGGCCTACCTTTCGACCGGAGACGGCGGCGATGTCTCGCTCTCGAATCCGGGCGGGAGCGGGGTTTACCTCTCCGGCAATGCCGCCGGCGACGACACCCCGCAGGGCGGCAACGACGACATCGAGATCCCGGATGAGCCGGGCGATCATTCGCCCTTCGACCCGGACGCCTGGACCGCGGCCATGGCCGGCGACTATCGAGGGCTGGTCGAGTCCGCTGAAAACGGCTCGGTCGCCGGCGAGATATGGCTGAAACTCCGGCCGAACGCCTCCTTTACCGGAGTGCTGACCTTCGAGGGGAGCCGCTCGTCCTTCCGCGGCGTCCTCGACGGGAATACCGGGATTTTTCCCGAGATCGTCCTCCCCCGCCGGGAAGGCGACGGCCTCGTGCTGAATCTCGCCGCCGGCGCCAACGCGGAGGGCGCCTATGGCGTCGCCGGCACCCTGACCGTGGGCGCGACGGGACCGCTTTTCGAGATCGTCGCCGCGAAGACCGACTACGACCGCCGCCGGCGCGACTTCGACTGGGGCGGCGCCTACACCCTGGCGATCCCCGCGCCGATGGGCGACACCACCGTGCTGCCCGGCGGAAACGGCCACGGCCTCGTCACGGTGGCGCCAAACGGCGCCCTGCGCGCGCTGCTGACCCTCGGCGACGGAACGGCGATCTCCGAGGCCGGCTTCGTGAACGAGGACGGCACCTGGACCCTCTACGCGGCGCTTTACCGGGGCGGGGGATTCCTGGCCGGCATGCTGGACTTTCGCGTCACGGAAAATGTTTCCAGCTTCGACGGGCCGGTTCAGTGGAAAAAGGAGGCCGGCGCCCCGGGCCTCTACGCCAACGGTTTCGATCTCGCGTTGCACGCCATCGGGAACGCCTACCGCCGTCCGCTTCCCGGCGAGCGAATGCTCACCCAGTTGGGCGACGGCGCGGACAACGCGCTCTGGAAAATCGAGGCCACCCCGCTCGATCCGGCGCCGGCCGAAACGAGCGTCACCTGGCTGGAAAACAATCGCTTCGAGACGTCGATGCCCGCGGGCGAATCCCTCCGCGTCGCCGCCGTCTCGCCCACGGGTTTGGTGACCGGCCTGTACAGCCGACCCGGTCAGGATGCCAACGGTCGCTCCATCGTCGAAAAGATTCCGTTTCGCGGCGTCGCGCTCCAGAGCCAGGGCCTCGTTGCCGGCCTGTGCTATGCCGGAGGCGGAGCCGGAACCGGTCCCATGACCATCGTGCCCGCCGGGCTGCCGTCTCTCACGGTTCGCGACGTCAACGCCACCGTCCTGGCGAGCGGCGGTTCGGAGGATTTTGGGACCATCGGTTTCGAGGGCGGCGCCGGGGAACGGCTCTTCGAGGTCGCCAACACCGGCACGGGCAGCCTTTTCCTGCCGGGACTGCCCGCCGTGTCGGGCGACGGCTTCTCGCTCGCGGCCGGGAGCGCCGGATACCTCGATCCGGGACAAAGCACCTGGGTCAGGGTCCGCTTCGCGCCCGGCGCCACGGGTCCCGCCGCCGGCCAGCTCCTCATCGCCTCGAACGACCGCGCCGCGAATCCCTTCGTGCTCGACCTCACCGGGGACGGCGTCGCCGGCAATGCCTCGTCCGGCGAATCGCTCGGCGGCGGCGGGTCCGGCGTCGTCGCGCCCGTGCCCGTTCCGCTTCCCGCGGTGACCGACGCGCCGTTCGACGCCGCGTCGCACCCGGGACGTTATGCCGGAGTCCTTCGAAGCGGCGGTTCCTGCGGCACCGTCGATCTCGCCGTCACGCGGCGCTCCGGAAACGGCGCCTTCACCGCCACGGTCCGCTTTGCCGGCGCCAGCGCCAATTTGCGCGGCACAGTCAACGCCGATGGCACCCTGACCGTCACCCGGGTTTCCGGAAAGCTCGGCGCCCTCTATGACTTCGCGGGCTGGAGACTCGCCGAGGACGCCGCGACCGGCCATCGCTACGTGACCGGCGAGCTGACCGACAAGGCCAACGCCGCCGCCCGTCACGAATTTCTCGCCGGTCAGCGCGTCTTTGACCGCGCCCATCCCGCCGCCCGCGCCGGGACCTACACCCTGGCCCTGCCCGCGACCGATCCGCTCGGGACCGGACTCCCGCCCGGCGACGGCATCGCGGCGCTTTCCATCGACGCGAACGGCACGGTGAAAATGCTCGTCATGCTCGCCGACCGCGAGCGCTTCAGCCTGACTTCCGCGCTCACCGCCGACGAGACCTTCGCCTTCGCCCGCGAATGGGCTTTCGGAAAAATCGCCGGCCGGGCCGTCTTTCCCGATCCCGCCGAAATCGCCACCGATTTTCATGGCGAGGCGTGGTGGGCGCGACCCGCCAACCCCCGCTCAAAAGTTTTTCCGTGGGGTTTTCAGCGCGCGCTGCCCCTCGCTGGATCCGCCTTCGAAATCCCGGCCGGGTCCGACGAACTGGTGCTCGACGCCTTCGAGCCCGCCGGAACCGCGAACGCCGAACTCATTCTCGATGGCGGCGCCATCGCTCCCGCCGTCCCCCCGAAAGCGCTCGACTGGGGCGCCAACGACCGCGTGACGCCGAACGCCGCCGGCGCGGACGAGCGGCTGACGATCAAGGTCAATCGGCGCACCGGCTGGATCACCGGCCAATATTTCGACACCACCGGAGCCGGGCGAAGGAAGATCGTTTTCGACGCCGTGGCCTTTCAGAAACAGGGATTCGCGCCCGGCAACAGCGCCGCCAACGGCCATCCGGCCAAGGCGGTCGTCCAGCCGCCGGCGCCGTGACCCAACCCTGTTGAGTCCCCGACCCAACCCTGTTGGGTCCGGCGTCATACCCTGTTGGGTGGGGGGTCCGAATGGCGCGAATTCCTACCCCGGTCGGGCTTCCGCCCGGCGAATTGAGCGGCTATGATTGGCGCGATCATGAGTCCCTTCTCCCGCCGTGATTTTCTGGTCGCCTCGACCCTGGGCGTCGCCGGCTACCGCTTCGGCACGTCCGCCTTTGGCGCGGCGGGATCTTCGGCGATCCCGGAGCGCGCGCGCCCGGCGAAATCGACCATCCTCTTTTTTCTCTGCGGCGGCGCCTCGCATGTGGACATGTGGGATCTGAAACCGGACGCGCCCTCCGAGTATCGCAGCGCCTTTCTCCCGATCCGCACCTCGGCGCCGGACATCCGGCTCTGCGAGCACCTGCCGATGACCGCGAAAGTCGCGCATCGCCTGGCGATCGTGCGATCGGTGAGCGATTTCGGCCGGGCGACCGGGGATCATCACGCGGGCTACTACTACAATCTCACCGGACACGCCCCGGACCCGACCTTTCGCACCCAGGGAAACAACCGGCGTCCCTACCCGGACGACTGGCCCTTCATGGGCAGCGTGGTCGGCCTGCGGCGGCCGCCGCACCCGGAGCTGCCCTCCGTCATCACCCTGCCGCACAAGCCAAGTCGCGCGCCCTACACGCGCCCGGGACAGTTTTCCGGGAAACTCGGCCCCCTGCACGATCCGATCTACCTCAACGGCAGCGAGGCCGAGCCGATGCGGTTCACCGCGCCTTCGCTGACGCTCCAGACCAGCGCCGGTCGGCTCGAGGAACGTCGCGGCCTGCTCGCGGCGCTGGACGACGCGCGCGCCGAGTTCGACCACAACGCGGCGGCGCGCGATCTCGACGCCTACCAGGACAAGGCGTTCACGCTGTTGTCGTCCGCCTCGACGTCGACCGCGTTCGATCTGGCGAGCGAGCCGGAGAAAATCCGCGAACGCTACGGCAAGACCGTCAATGGCATGAGCCTGCTGATGGCGCGGCGTCTCGTGGAGGCCGGCGTGCCCTTTGTCACCGTGTTCTGGAAGGAAAACCAGGCCATCAAGGACAAGTGCCGCAGCGCGGGCGGCTGGGACACCCACGGGAACAACTTCAACTGTCTGCGCGATTTCCTGCTTCCCGAGTTCGACCGCGCCTATTCGGCCCTGATCGAGGATCTCGCCGGCCGCGGCCTGCTCGACGAGACGCTCGTGCTCGTCAGCAGCGAAATGGGGCGCAAACCGCTCATCGGCGACCGTCGTTCCGGCGGTGTCAACGGCGCGGGGCGCGATCACTGGACGGCCTGCATGAGCAACATCCTCGCCGGCGGCGGCGTGCGCGGCGGCCAGGTCTATGGCTCGACCGACGCGCGCGGCGAATACCCGGACGAAAGTCCCGTCGGTCCCGAGGACATCACGAAGACCGTTTACCACGCGATGGGGGTCACCGATCTCCGGGCCAAGGACCGCGCGGATCGTCCGATCAATCTCCTCGCCGAAGGGCGCCCGCTCACCGAGTTATTCTGAGCCGGTCGCCCCGGGGGCGTCGTGCTCGCGGATCACGCCGATGAAATCCTCGAGGTAACGCTCGGCCTTGACCTTGCCGATGCCGCGGATGCGCAGGCCGGCCTCCATCGTTTTTGGGCGCAGGCGGGTGAGAAACTCCAGCGTCTGGTTGCCAAAAATCACGTAAGCCGGCACGCCGCCCGCGGCCTCGGCGAGTTCGGCGCGTTTCTGGCGCAGTTTTTCGAAAAGTTTTTCGTCGAAGGCGAGTTCCTCCAGCGCGAATTCCTCGATCGCTCCGCCGCTCTTCGATCTGGCGGTCGGAGGCGTCGTCATCCCGCCGCGGTCCGGCCAGCGCAGGCGGAAACTTCGGTCGCCGCGCATCGCGGCGGCGCCCCGGGCGGTCAGGGTGAAAAGCGCGAAGTTCTCCTTCCGCATCGTCGCGGCCAGTCCCTCGCCCTCCAGCTCCTTGAGCAGGGCATAGACGTAGTTCGTGCCCTCGGGCTTGAGCAGGCCGTGCGTGCTCAGCTCGTGGAGCCGGGCCGACGTCACCTCCTGCGACCGGCTTCCCACCAGCATCTGCACGATCTTTCCCTTGCCGAAGCGGCCCTCCCAACGGCCGTCGGGCAGGCGCCGCGAGGCGCGGGCGATGCCGCTGAGCGCCTTTTGCACGATCAGGAATTCCTCGTCGGTGGGCTCGCGCCGGTCGGCGGCGCCCGAAGCCTGGCAAACGTCGCAGCTCCCGCAGTCGCCCGCGTTTTTCTCGCCGAAATACTCGAGAATCCACCGCTGCCGGCAGTCCTCCGAATAGGCGAAGCGGATCATGGCCTCCAGCTTGGCGCGGTCGCGGCGTTCCTTTTCCGCGAGCGCCACGCGGTCGACCTCGAGCTGGTGGGCCTCGATTTCGGGCCGCAGCAGCCGCGTGCCGCGGGTGCGCTCGCCGGAGATGTCGAAGCGCTCCAGATAACCCGCCCGCGCCAGGGTCGAGATGGCCGAACCGACGGCCATGTCGTTCTTGACGCCGATGGTGTCCGCGAGGTCGCGAATGCTCATCATGACCTCGCCGCGGTCCCGCGCCAGCGTCCGCAGGGCGGTGTAGAGGTCGCAAATGACATCGTAGCCGGGGTTGTTGCCGTCGATGAAAAACTCCTGCGTCCGCGTGTCCGCGTAGTTGAAAAGCAGCTCGCACACCGCCGGTTCGCCGTCGCGCCCGGCGCGTCCGGCTTCCTGGTAGTAAGCCTCGATGCTGCCGGGGGTCTCGAAATGCACCACGAACCGCACGTCGGACCGGTCGATCCCCATTCCGAAGGCGTTGGTGGCGACGGCGACGTCCTTGCCGCGGTCGAGGAAGACATTCTGGACGCGCTCGCGCTCGGCGTCCTCCATTCCACCGTGATAAGCCACCACCTTGACGCCCATCAGCGCGAGCGAGTCGGCGACCTCCTCGACCTTCCTCCGGGTCGCGCAGTAAACGATGCCGGTCTTGTGCTCGCGGACGATGGCCTCGAGGCGGTCGTATTTTTCCCGCACCTTCGAGATCTGGGTGACGGCGAGGCTGAGATTCGGCCGCTCGAAGCCGCTGATCGACACGAAAGGGTCGCGCAGGGCGAGGTGTTTGAGAATGTCGGCCCGCACGTCCTCGGTCGCCGTCGCGGTGAAGGCGGCGGTCTGGGGATGATCGAGCGCCTCGAGGGCCTGGGCGAGCCGCAGGTAGTCGGGCCGGAAATCGTGCCCCCACTGCGAGAGACAGTGCGCCTCGTCCACGGCGAAAAGGGCGATCTCGACCTGGCTCAGCGCGTTGGTGAACGCCTGGCTGCGGAAGCGCTCCGGCGCGACATAGACGAGCTTGTGTTTTCCCCGCCGCATTTCCTGGATGCGCGCCTGTTGTTCGGAGGGGGACAGCGTGCTGTTGATCATCGTGGCCGGCACGCCGCGCCGGACGAGCCCGTCCACCTGGTCTTTCATCAGCGCGATCAGCGGGCTGATGACCAGCGTCACGCCGTCCATCACCAGCGCCGGAAGCTGGTAGCAGAGCGATTTCCCGCCGCCGGTCGGCATGACCACCAGCGCGTCCCGTCCCGCCAGCAGGGCGGACACGACGCGCTCCTGACCGGCGAGAAATTCCCCGAACCCGAAGTGGCGCTCCAGCGCCTCGCGGGCGTCGCGCGTTTCGGCGGCGGGGCCGCTGGAGGTCGTGTCGGGCATACCCCGGAGGGTGGGCCAAAAAACCGGCGCGCGCAATCGCGGCGGCGCGTCTTTTTCGACCCAACAGGGTTAAGTCAAAGAGTCAACCCTGTCGGGTCAGAAATCGTCGCCGTCGCCGCGGAAGGCGCTCGCTCCGCTCCCGCCGCCGCCAAAAGTCCCGCCGCCTTCGTGTTTCGCGGCCTCGATGGCGTCGCGGCGCCGTTTCAGCATCACGATCAGCGCCGCCGCGGCGAGAAACAGCGTGATGGCGCCGATGCCGGTCAGTTTGATGATGGCGCCGAAAATTTCGCCCAGCTTCACCGGTGCGACGGAAAGAACGACCGGATTTCGCACGCCGCCGACGGAGACGGTCAGGCGCGTGGGATTTTCGACCTCGAAGGTGCCGAGCGACACCGCGATGTCGTTGCCGAGGCTTTTTCGGGCCGAAAAATAGGGGTTCAGCACGATCGTTTCGCCGGTCGCTTCGTCGGTCACGACCGCTTTCGCGCCCTGGGGAAGTCGCTCGCCCGATTCGTAGGCGCGTCCGTCAAAAACCGTGTAGGTATGCAGCCAGAGGGTGCGGCGGCCCGGCTCGAGGATTTCCACGCCGAATCCCGGCGGCGCGGAGCCGCGTCCGTCCTCGCGACCGAGGTGGCGAAACGCCTTGTAACCATAGGCGACACCAAACGCGATCCCGGAAAAGAGAATCGCCGCCGGGACCAGCACACAGGTGATGACGGAGAGCGGACGTTGCACGGTTTCAGTAATATCGGTATTCAGATTTCGGATCTTACTCGGCGGGCCGGTGATGGACGATGTCGCCCCGCATGGTGGTCTTCCCGTTCGCGTCGGTCAGGGTGACGGTGCCGACGACCTTGTCCTTTTCGATTTTGTTGACGATGCGGAGTTCGGAGCCGTCCGCGCCGAGGGGCGCTTTGAGGGTGATGGTGCCCTCCGCTTCGGAGATCTGGACCTCGAGACGGGTCTCGTTTTCGCTGGTGGACATGCGCATGACGCCCTCGACCAGTTCGGTGGCGGGGTTGTAAAGATATTCCCACTCGAAGGTGTGCTCGGGATCGTCACCGATTGTGCGGCGGCCTTTCATGAGGAAGGATTTCCCGCCGTCGCGCGCTTCGCCCTTCCAGGTCTCGACCACATGGACGGTGCTCCCGTCCTCGAGGTTTTTGAGGTCGCCCGCGGCTTCCCAGTCTCCGAGCAGGAGCTTGAAGACGGCGCTGTCGTCAAAAAAACCGGCATTCGCCGCCGGCGCGAGGCCGAGCAGGGCGGCGGAAAGGCACAGAAACGGAAGGAAGCGGGGTGTTTTCATGGCGCCAAAGTATCCGGCGAATGCCGGCCGAATCCAAGTCCCATTTCACCGCCGCGGAGCGCGCGTCCGGCCGGGAGGCAACAGGGTCGAGTCGCCGACCCAACCCTGTTGGGTCGGCTTATTTTATTCGTCAAAACCGGGCCGTTTGAAGGCGCGGGCCTTGGGAAACTGCTGCTCGGCGAGGCGGCGAAGATTGTCGAGCGGGACGAGGATTTCGAAAATCTCGCCGTCCTTTTCGGGGTAAAGCTCGCGCAGGGCGGTCCAGGCGGAGAGGCTGCGGTCGATGCCGACAAGAGCGACCTTGGCGGAGCCGTCGGCGTCGCTGGGCCACTCGCAATCCCGGTAATCGGGGGCGTCGAGTTCCTCGACCTGGCTGCCGAGCGCGCGCTGGAGCTTCACATGGATCTGGGTATGAAACCAGAGGATGATCTCGGCGGCGTCGTGGAGGCGCTCGGCGTCCGTCTCGGGAGTCTGGCCGGGACGAAGCCGAACCGGGGGCGAATCGAGGTCGAATCCGCGCGCGGCGAGCCAGGCGCGGTTTTCCTTGAGCCACCGGTTTACGCGGTCGAGATAGTCGGCGCTCTCGGTGGCGCAGGGATGGTTGCGGGCCTCGCGCTGGCGTCGTTCGGCCTGCTCGAAATACCGCGCCATTTCCTCGTCGTCTTCCTCCTCGAATTTCCACGCCTCGCCGTCGTCCTCGTCAAAGTCGGGATCGGCGAAGGGTCCGAAATCGCCGGAGCCGAAGGGATCGCCGGCTACCGGGCCGCCCGGGGTTTCGCCGGCGGCTTCGGCCTGCGTTTCGCCGTCCTCGTCTTCGCCGCCCAGGGCATCGCGCAGGGATTCGCCGGCGTAGAGGCGGCATTTGGCGGTCATCGCGCAGCGTTCGCACCAGCGGTCGCAGTAGGTGTCGATGCCCTCGATGAAATCGCCTTCCTCTTCGGCTGGATAATCTTGGGGAAACATGGCGGGCGCGGGCGTGGCGATTCAGTGGAGGATCAGTTCGACGGGGCAATGGTCGGAGCCGGTCACGGCGCTGTGGATGGCGGCGCTCCGGGCGCGGTCGATCAGTTTGCCGGAGACGCAGAAGTAATCGATGCGCCACCCGACGTTCCGCGCGCGGGCGCCGCCGCGGAAGCTCCACCAACTGTATTGGCCGGTTTCGCCGGGGTGGAAATGGCGGAAGCTGTCCACGAAACCGGCGTCGACGATGGCGTCGAAGCCGGCGCGCTCCTCGTCGGTGAAGCCGGCGTTTTTTCGATTGTCCCTGGGGCGGGCGAGGTCGATCTCGGTGTGGGCGACATTGAGGTCGCCGGCGAAGATGACGGGTTTTTCCTTCTCGAGCTTTCGCATGTGGGCGAGGAAGGCGCGGTCCCATTCCTGCCGGTAGTCGAGGCGGCGCAGGCCGTCCTGGGAATTGGGGGTGTAAACGTTGACGAGGTGAAAGTCGGGAAACTCGAGGGTCAGCACGCGGCCCTCGGTGTCGTGCTCGGCGATGCCGAGGCCGCGGGTGACGTTGAGCGGTTGTTCGCGGGTGAAGGTGGCGACGCCGGAGTAGCCTTTGCGTTCGGCGGAATTCCAGTGGACCGACCAGTCGGAAAGGGAATCGGGGAGCTGGACCTGATCGGGGTGGGCCTTGGTTTCCTGGATCAGAAGCAGGTCGGGGCGGTGGAGGAGGAGATAATTCTCGAAGCCCTTTCCGAGGGTGGCGCGGATTCCGTTTACGTTCCAGCTATGCAGTTTCATCTTTAAATCGGTTCAGGTTCAATATTTTGCGAAAGGCTTTACAAAGTAAAAAAATTTTTCCTTGCGCGGCCCGGATTTTATGGCAGTTCCTTTTTTCATCGCCACGTAAGACCTGAATTGCGGACTGGACGAATTTTCATTTGGAATTTTAGTGGGGACTAATTTTTCAAATTGGGAATCCGATTCAAACATGATCGAAGTCAGAAATCTCAGCAAACACTTCGGGGACAAGGTCGCCGTCGATAATATCTCATTCACGGTCAAGAAGGGGGAAGTTCTCGGCTTTCTCGGACCGAACGGGGCGGGCAAGTCGACCACCATGCGCATGGTGACCGGTTACCTGCCTCCCACGGGCGGCTCGGTGAGCATCGGCGACGCCGACGTCGTGGACGACGAGATCGCCGCCAAGTCGAAGATCGGCTATCTGCCGGAGAACGCGCCGCTCTACAGCGACATGACGGTGGACGATTTCCTGCGTTTCGCGGCGGAAATGCGGGGCGTGCCGGCTTCGAAGATTCCGGCGGCGATCGACAAGGCGATCGAGACCTGCTTCCTGCAGCGGGTGCGCCACCAGAGCGTCGACACGCTGTCGAAGGGTTATCGCCACCGCACCTGCCTGGCGCAGTCGATCATTCACGATCCCGAGGTGCTCATCCTCGACGAGCCGACCGACGGTCTCGATCCGAACCAGAAGCACGAGGTGCGCGGGCTCATCAAGCGCATGGGCGAGACGAAGGCGATCATCTTTTCCACCCACATCCTCGAGGAGGTCGAGGCGTCCTGCACGCGGGCCATCATCATCGACCGCGGCAAGGTGATCGCCGACGGCACGCCCGAGCAACTGAAGAACAAGGCCGAAAACGCCGGCGCCGTGCTGGTGAGCGTCACCGGGTCGGCGGTCGCGAGCCTGCGTCCCGAGCTGGAGAAGCTCTCCGAAGTCAACCGCGTCGAGTCGGTCGAGTCGGGCGATCACGCGGTGACGGTGCGCGTCTTTCCGAACAAGGGCAAGGGCGGCGCGCTGTCGGCGGCGATCTTCAAAGCCGCCGTGGACAAGAACCTCACCATCCAGGAACTGAAGGTGGAGGAGGGCCGTCTCGACGAGTTGTTCCGCCAGATCACGCGGTCCGACATCGAAGCCTGAACGCCTTTCGCGGCGCCTTTTCCCGGCTCGGACGGGCGGGCGACGCCTCATTTCGCCAGCAAGCCAAGCAACCAACCCGAATTTCCTACCCATCCCCGAAGCCATGGTCGATGCAATCATCCAACTGCTGCTGCACTTCGCGATTCCCGCGCTGGTCGTGGCGGCCATCTTCATCGCGCTGCTGATGTTCGCCCTGCCGCGCGAGGTGAGAACCGTCTTCAAGCGCGAGGTGAAAAGCTACTTCGTCTCGCCGATCGCCTATGTCTGCGTGGTGATCTTCCTGGTCATCTCGAACGGCATCACCTTCTGGTTCGGCGGCATGCTGGAGAGCGGCGAGGCCGAGCTTTACCGGCCCTTCTTCCAGTACATGCCCTGGTATTTCATCGTCATCGCCCCGGCCGTCGGCATGCGCCTCTGGTCGGAGGAGCAACGCCTCGGCACGATGGAGCTGCTGATGACGATGCCGCTGGCCCCGTGGCACGCCATCGTCGGGAAATTCCTGGCGGCCTCGGTCGTGGTGTTCGCCATGCTGGTGCTGTCCTTCCCCATCGTGATGGTGGTCAACTATCTCGGCGATCCGGACAACGGCGTCATCCTCGCCGGCTTTGTCGCCACGTTCCTGACCGCCCTCTGCTATCTCGCGATCACCTCGGCCATTTCCGCGCTGACCCGCAGCCAGATCGTGGCCCTGCTGGTGTCGATCGGCGTCTGCCTGGCCGTCTGGCTCAGCGGGCTGCCGCCCATCACCGACGCCGTGGACAATCTGCCGCGCTGGAATCCCTTCTGGCCGCTTCTGAAACTCGTCACCACCCTCGGCGTGCTGCCGCATTTCAACGAATTCGCCAAGGGCGTCCTCGGGTTTCGCGACATCGTCTTCTTCCTGAGCTTTATCGCGTTCTTCCTGTTCGCCACCGCCATCGCCATCCGCGCCAAGCGCGCCTGATCCGGTTCGTCGCCTCTTCCCTCATCCGATTCGATAACGCCCTTCCCCGTCTTTCCCAACATGAGCGATTCGAAAAAGCCATCCTCCCAGAAGCTCGGCCGCGTCTCGATGGCCCTGGCCGGCCTGGTCATCGTGTTCCTGATCTTTCTCGTCCTGAATTACGTCGCCAGCATCGGCTCGTTCCGGGTCGATCTGACCGAGAACAACATCTTCACCCTGTCCGACGGCACGAAGAAAATCCTCGGCCGTCTCGACACCCCGGTCGTGCTCCGCTACTACGTCAGCCCCGACCTGCTGAGCCCGGCCGAGAAAGCCTACTCGCAGCGCGTCGAGGATCTGCTCAACGAATACCGCCGCGCCGCCAAGGGCAAACTGACTCTCCAGAAGTTCGACCCCGAGCCGAACACCGACGCCGAGGATTCCGCCATGCTCGATGGCCTCCAGCGCGGACTCTCGCGCGAGAGCGGGAACGAGATTTTCCTCGGCGTCTCGGTCGAGTGCGTCGATGAAAAGGAGACGCTTCCCTTCCTGCCCTCCCGGCCCGAAACGCTGCTGGAATACGACCTTTCCCGGGCCATCGCCCGCGTCCACGACGGCGCCGGCTCCATGGTGCGCATCATGACCACCATGCAGATCGGCGGCGGTTTCGGCGGCAATTTCAACGCCCCGCCGAGCCCGGCCTGGTATCTGGTGGAAAGCCTGCGCCGCGACTATCAGGTCGAGTTTTTACCCATGTCGGCCGACGAGATTCCCGCCGGAACCGACGTGCTGATGGTCCTGCATCCCTACGACATCACCGAAGCCGGCCAGTACGCGATCGACCAGTATCTGTTGAAGGGCGGCAAGGTCGTCGCGGTGGTGGATCCCAGCTTTTTCGCCTCTCGTTTCATGGGCCAGGGCAATCCCATGATGGGCGCCGCCGGCGGTCCCGGGCCCTCGTCGAATCTCGACAAGCTCTTCGCGGCATGGGGTGTCGGATTCAATCCGGACCGCGTCGTCGCCGACATGGTTTACCAGACGCAGATTCGCGAGGGCTATTCGCCCACCGTGTTGTCCCTCGCCGAGGAGGCCATCAACCGCGGAGATCCGGTGACCCAGCGGCTCAACGACATTTTCCTGATCAATCCCGGAGCCCTCGAAGTGACGGCGAAGGAAGGCATCACCGCCGAAACGCTGCTCCAGTCGTCGCCGACCAACAGCCTCGTCTCCTCCATGGAGGCGGACCCGACCCAGCGCGAACTGATCGAAAACCTCCGCAAGAATTTCAAACCCTCCGGCAAAGCCGAGGCGCTGGCGATCCGGCTTTCGGGTAATTTCGCGACGGCTTTCCCCGACGGCAATCCCGCCGCGAAGGCGGACGCCCCCGCCGACGGCGCGGAGCCGAAGGACCCGGCGGCCGCCGAAGTCGAAAAGGAACAGGCCGAAGCCGACGGCGAAAAGCCCGCGGATGACGGGAAGAAGGAGGAGCCGCCGCCGCCGCCGGCCGACAATTCGCTGAAAAAGAGCGAGAAAGAAGGCGTGGTCGTGGTTTTCGCCGACGCGGATTTTCTCTACGATGAGTTTTGCGTCCAGCGCCAGAGCGTTCTCGGCCAAACCATGGTGATGCCCCTCAACAGCAACGTGACCCTCATGGAGAACGCCATCGAGATGCTCTCCGGCGATCCCGAACTCATCAACATCCGCAGCCGCGTGTCGAACCGCCGACCCTTCACCAAGCTCAACGAATGGCTGCAGGAAGCCGAGGCCAAGTTTCAGGACAAGCTGAAGGAATTCGAGACCGAGGCGCGCGACGCCGAGAGCAAGATCAATGAAATCCTCTCGCAGAAACCGGACAACGTCGAGGAAACCCTCATGTCGCCCGCCGTGCAGACCGAGCTGCACAAACTGCGCCAGCAGCAGGCCGAGGTGAACAAGACCGTTCGCGAGCTGAACAAGGAAATGAAGCGCGACTTTGACCTCGCCCAACTGCGCATCAAACTGCTCTGCACCGCCGCCGTGCCGATCCTCGTGGTCTGCTTCGGCATCGGACTGGCGCTGCAACGCCGCATGAAGACCGCCGCCCGCTGATTCGAAAAAAACCGCCCGTTCCCCCCCCGATCCCTTCTCAAACCGAACCCATCCCCGAAAAGAACATGGGACCCAAAGCACTCATCCGACTCCTGATCGTTCTCGCCGCGCTGGGCGCGATCGCCCTGATCGTGAAATTCACCCAGCCCGGCCAGGTGGAAACCGTCACCACCGGCTCGGACCGGACGAAAGTCTTCGAGGACTTTCCGATCAACGACGTCGCGCAGGTTCGCATCCAGACCGCCGCCGGCGAGGTCAATCTCGCGAAGGGCGAAAAGACGTGGGGCGTGGCCGAGCGTGACGGTTACCCCGCCGACAACGGCGAGATCGGCGAATTCCTGACCAAGGTGTGGGACCTCAAAGTGGTCCAGTCGCCCGAACTCGGCGAATCGCAGTTCACCCGGCTCAAGCTGCTCGACCCCGCCAAGGGCGATCCCGAGAACGCCGCGACGGTCGTGAGCTTCCGCGACGCGGGCGGGCAGGAACTGCGGGCGCTCTGGCTCGGCAAAATCCTCGAGCGCCGTGAAAATCGCGCCAATCCCTTTGGCGACGGCCAGGCCACCACCGAGGCGGGCCGCTATGTGAAGACCGGCTCCGGCAACGACGTCTTCCTTGTCAGCGAGCTGTTCAAGAACGTCGAAATCGAGCCCGCCTCCTGGCTCAACGAGAATTTCTTCAAGGTGGACAAGCTCAAGGCCATCGCCATCAAGACCGGAAACGCCGCGGACGACTGGAAACTGAGCCGCGACGAGGACGGCGGCGACCTCGCGCTCGCGGAGCCCAAGCCGGGCGAGGAACTCGACGAGACGAAAGTCAGCGCCATGAAGACGGCCTTCAACAATCCGCGTTTCGAGGACGTCATCGTCGGCGACGAAGCCAAGGAAAAGAAACCCGCAAAGACCACCTTCGAGATCGACACCTTCGAGGACTTCCATTACACCGTCACCGTCGGCGAAAAGAACGACCTCAACGAGTTGCATCTGACTTTCGACGTCAAAGGCAACTTCCCGACGAAGCGGAAGGAAGGCCCCGAGGAGAGCGACGAGGAAAAGAAAAAACTCGACGAAGAATTCGCCGCCAGTCTGAAAACCCTTCAGGACAAGCTCAACGCCGAAAAGGCCATGGCCGGCAAAGTCTTCAAGGTTCGCAGCTATGTGGCCGACTCCATCACGAAAAAGCGTTCCGAGATCCTCAAGGAAAAGAAGGAAGGCGATGCCGCCGATTCACCGGTGAAAATCCCGCAAGTGCCAAATGTCGGCCCGATTCCGGGCGGCGGCGCGCCCCCGGCGCCCAAGGCGGCGACGCCGAGGCCGGCGGGACCGAAGCCGGCTCCGACCACGCCCAAACCGGCCGAAAAGCCCGCCGCGGACGCGGCGAAAAAAGCCGAAGCACCCAAGCCGGCCGCCGCCGAAAAACCGGCACCGAAGGCGGACGCGCCCAAGCCGGACGCGGCGGCCAAGCCCTCCGGGCAGTGAAACGGTCGAAACGGTCTCGCTCGACCCGACAGGGTTGACTCGGTGACCTAACCCTATTGGATCGCCCCTCAGAGCGCCTCGATGGCGAAGTCCCGGATCGCGACGGCGCCGAAGCTGAAGCCCAGGCTGACGTCTTTCTTGGGACGGGAAAGGGAGGGGTGTTCGGCGGTGGTTTCGTGGTCGTCGCCGATTTTGACGGTGGCTTTCGCGCCGCTCAGTTCGACGACGACGGACACCCAGTCGCCCGGCTGGAGTTTCGGGCCTCCGCGGCCGATCGAAATCGATTTCGCCTCGCCCCCGGGCGGAAAGGCGCGCAGGTCGGTGCCACGTTCGGCGCTGGTCACAAATCGGAAGACATGCCCGGTCTCGCCGTTGGCGGTGAAAACGAAGGTCTTGGCGGAGGCGTCGGCGCGGTATCGAAAACGGATGCGGGCATTCTCGAAGGGAAGATCCCAGCGAATGATGGGGCCGTGATCCTTGAATTGCTTGTAGAGCGCGTCGTCCTGGGTGCAGGCGGCCACACCGTCGGCGATCTTCCACGGACCGCGTGAGGCCGTGCGGCCCGCGAGGCGAAGGGAGGTGAAGGCGTCGGCGAAGGGAATCGTCAACGGTGCCGTTTCCTGGGCCGCGATGCCGGCGGCGAAAAAGGTGGCGAGGGCCAGAGCGGCGAGGGGGCGTGGTTTCATGGTTTTTTCGGGAAAATCGCCGGAGAAAAAATCACTCGGACCGGGTGCGGCCATCGGCGCGGATCTTGGAAAGTTTTTCGGCGAGTTCGCGGGCCTTGCCGGGGTTTTCGGCGGCGAGGTTTTTGGTTTCGCCGGGATCGCTGTCCAGTTTGAAGAGCAGACCGGTCGGATCGTTGCCCATCTCGGTGGCGGTGTTGGCGTTGACCTTCGGTCCCTTTCCCGGTTCGATGTATTTCCAATCGCCCACGCGCAGGGCGAGCGCTCCGGCGTGCTCGATCAGGTGATCGCGGCCCGTTTTGGACTCGCCCAGCAGGGCGGGCAGGACGTCGAAACTATCGGGCGCGGCGTCGCTGCCGAGCGACTGGCCGGTGAGGGCGGCGAAACTGGCGGCGAAATCGACCTGGCAGACGAGGGCGCCCGATTCGCCGCCGGCTTTCACCTTTGCGGGCCAGCGGACGAGGAAGGGCACGCGGGTGCCGCCCTCGAAGTTGCTGTATTTGCCGCCCCGCCACGGTCCGGCGGGCCGGTGGCCTCCGAGTTTTTCGACGGCCTGGTCGCGATAGCCGTCGTCGACGACGGGGCCGTTGTCGCTGGTCCAGATGACGAGGGTGTTTTCGGCGAGATGGAGGCGGTCGAGCGTTTCCAGAATCTGCCCGGTGCACCAGTCCATTTGGGCGATGGCGTCGCCGCGCGGTCCCATGGCGGTTGTGCCGACAAAACGCGGGTGCGGCACGCGGGGCACGTGGATGTCGTGATAGGAAAAGAACAGGAAGAAGGGGGCGGCCTTGTTTTGCTCGATGAAGTCGACGGCCTTGCCGGTGAGGGTGTCGGCCATGTCCTCGTCGATCCAGCGCGCGGCCTTCCCGCCGGTCATGTAGCCGATGCGGCTGATGCCGTTGATGATCGTCATGTTGTGCCCGTGGCTGGGATGCATGCGGAGCAGATCCGGCCGGTCCTTGCCGGTGGGTTCGTCGCCGATGGGCCTGCCAAAGCTGGTGTGAATCGGGTCGGAGGGGTCGAGTCCAACGACGCGGCCGTCTTCGACATAAACGCAGGGCACGCGGTCGCCGGTGGCGGGCACGAGGAAGCTATAGTCGAAACCGACCTCGCGCGGGCCGGGTTTGATGTCGCCGTTCCAGTCGGGGCCGCCCTCGGGACCGAGGCCGAGGTGCCATTTGCCGACCACGCCCGTGCGGTATCCGGCGCCTCTCAGGATGGAGGGCAGCGTGTCGCGCGCCGGATCGATGATGAGCGCGGCGTCGCCCTTGGCGATGCCGGTGCCTTTGCGGCGCCAGGCATACTCGCCGGTCAGCATCGCGTAGCGGGAGGGCGTGCAGGTGGCGGAGGGCGCGTGGCCATCGGTGAAGCGCAGGCCTTCCCGCGCGATGCGGTCGATATTCGGCGTTTGGACGGCGGTGGCGCCGTAGCAGGAGAGATCGCCGTAGCCGGCGTCGTCCGCGTAGATAATCACGATGTTCGGCGTCTCGGCGCGGGCGGTCGCGACCGCGATCGTGAGAAGGCACGCGGCGATGGCCGGCAGGGCTCCAAATCGGAGGCCAGACGGGGGCATTTTCGACGTCATCCGGCCATTGTCGGCGATGGCGGCGAACCGCGCCAGTCCTTTGACGCCCGTGGAAACCGGCGCCGCAGAAAAGGTGATTGATCGTCTTCATCGAATCACGGGCCGAATGGCGCCGCGCCGAAAAAGTCGCGGCATGGCGGATTTCAAATAGGCGTTGACCTGTGTGGCGCCCTTGCGGTGTATTTGCCTCAACGCCGAATTTCCGGAAGAGATCGACTGAATGCCGGCGCGATCCAGACTTTCAAAGCCCGCTCGCGAACTAGCGAAGAAACGATTGTTTTTCCCGTCGTTTGACGCGAAGAAAACCTTTGGCAATCACGACAGAAAGGGCTCGCTCATGGTCATCGAAAAACTTCGAATCGAGAACTTCAAAGCGCTTCGCGAGGTGACCCTGCGCGATTTACCCAACTTCGCGGTGTTTGTGGGCAAGAACGGAGCGGGGAAAACCACGCTCTTTCGGGTCTTCGCGTTCCTGAAAGACTGTCTGGCCACGAATGTGCGAACCGCGTTGCAACGGGAAGGAGGGCTGAATGGCTTCCGCGAGGTGATCACCCGCGGATGCGAGGGGGAATCCATCGAGTTGGAGATCAAATTCCGACTCGAGATTGCGGGCCACGAACGACTCGTCACCTATCTGCTTGAGATCGGCGAAGACGGAAGACGCCCTTTCGTGAAACGGGAAATCCTTCGATACAAAAGGGCGAGACACGGTGCGCCTTTTCACTTTATCGATTTCCGCAACGGTGAGGGGTATGCCATTTCCAACGAAGAAGACTTCGACAAGCCGGATGAGGAGCTGGAACGAGAATACCAGGCATTGGATTCTCCGGATCTGCTTGCGATCAAGGCGTTGGGGCAGTTCCAACGCTTCAAGGCCGCGAACGCATTCCGGCAGTTGATCGAGAATTGGCACATCTCCGATTTCCACATAACCTCCGCGCGGGGAAAAAAGGAACCGGAGGAGGGACGTCATTTGTCTTCGACTGGCGACAATCTTCCGGTCGTGGCGCGCCGGATTCGTGACGAGTATCCAGAGACGTGGTCTCGCATCTGTCGCCGCATGGAGGAACGGGTTCCCGGTGTCAAAAAGATTGTGGTGCAAGAGGAATTGGATGGCGGGCTTTTGGTTCAGTACCAGGATGGCGCCTTCAAAGATCCGTTTTTCGATCGCAATGTGTCGGACGGAACGATCAAGATGTTCAGCTACCTGATTCTTTTGAACGACCCGTTGCCGCACAAGATTCTCTGCGTGGAGGAACCGGAAAACCAACTCTACCCGGAACTGATGATCGTCCTTGCGGAGGAGTTCATCGATTATGCCGAGCGTGGGGGGCAGGTGCTTGTCTCCACCCATTCGCCGCAGTTCCTGAATGCGATTAGCGGCGAGTCCATTTTCGTGCTCGAGAAGGAGGAAGGAGTGACGAAGGTGTATCGGGCGATGGACGACCCCGTGGTGGCGAACCTCGTCAGGGAAGGTGACCATCCGGGTTACCTTTGGCAGCAAGGTAGTTTTGAAGGCATGGGGGCGCGCATCAAACAGGAACAAAAGAAAAAAGAGATCTTCGAATGATCGTGTTCCTGCTGGAAGAGGCGTCGATCAAAGAGGTCATCGGCGCGATGGTCAAGAGCCTATATCCGGATTGGATCGAGGGTCTGAATTGGCTAGCGCTTTCGTTTTCCGGAAAGTCGGACCTCGAGAAGAACATCCGGAAAAAAATGGAGAGCTGGGGATACAACCAGCCGACCTTCATTATCGTCCGTGACAACGACGGCGGGGATTGCGAATCGGTAAAAGCAAAACTGGTCGGCTTGGCCACCAATCATTCGGGCCATGATTTCAAGGTCCGAATTGTCTGCCAGGAGCTCGAAGCTTGGTTTATCGGTGATTTGGACGCGGTTGAACGGGCCTATCCGGATAGCAAGGCTGCCGCTCTGAAGGGGAAGGCGAAATACCGGGATCCAGATTCCGTGGGGAATGCCGCCGACGAAATCCACAAGATCACCGGGGTGGTCACCAAAGTAGATCGGGCAAAGCAGATTGCGGCTCGGCTATCCCTCGATGAAGGAATCAATCGTTCCAAAAGTTTCGAGATCATGCTCCGCACTCTGCGGTCGTTCGCGGCCTCCTGATTCGAGGGTCCTACGCGACCAGGTCGTGGACGACGTTTCCGGCGAGGTCGGTGAGGCGGTAGTCGCGGCCGGAATAGCGGTACGTGAGCCGCTCGTGATCGAACCCGAGCAGGTGCAGGATGGTGGCGTGCAGGTCGTGAACGTGGACGGGATTCTCGACGGCCTTGAAACCGAACTCGTCGGTCGAGCCGTGGCGGTAACCGCCCTTCACGCCGCCGCCGGCCAGCCACATGCTGAAGCCGTGATGGTTGTGGTCGCGGCCGAGCTTCGTTTCGGGGCTGTTCGCGCCGGGCGTGGGCAGTTCGACGGTCGGGGTGCGTCCGAATTCGCCGCCCCAGACGACGAGGGTGTCCTCGAGAAGGCCGCGCTGTTTGAGGTCCTTGAGCAGGCCGCCGATGGCGCGGTCGCATTCGCCGGCGAGACGGCCGTGATTTTTCTCGATCTGCTCGTGGCTGTCCCAGGGCTGGCCGGCGCCGTGCCAGACCTGGACAAATCGCACGCCGCGCTCGACGAGACGGCGGGCGGTGAGCATCTGGCGACCCTGCAGGTCGCGTCCGTAGAGATCGAGGATGTGGTCGGGCTCCTGCTCGAGGTCGAAGGCGTCGCTGGCTTCCAACTGCATGCGGTAGGCGAGTTCCAGCGACTGGATGCGGGCCTCCAGCGCCGGGTCGGCCGAGCGGCGGGACTGATGCTCGCGGTTCATCGCCTGGATCAGGTCGACCTGACGTCGCTGCACGGCGCGGGGCAGGCGGTCGTTCTCGATGTTGGCGATCAGCTTGTCGATCTCGGTGTTCTTGGTGTCGATGTGGACGCCCTGGTAGGCGCCGGGGAGAAAAGCGGAGCGCCAGTTTTGGGTCTCGACGATGGGCACGCCGCCGGGGCAGAGGGCGACGAAGCCGGGGAGGTTGTCGTTGTCGGTGCCGAGGCCGTAGGTGATCCACGACCCCATGCTGGGCGTCACGTTGTTCACCCGCGGGGCGCCGCAATTCATGAGCATCAGGGAGGGCTCGTGGTTCGGCACATTGGCGTGCATCGAGTTGATGACGCAGAGGTCGTCGGCGGATTCGGCGACGGTGGGAAAGAGGTCGCTGATCCACAGGCCGCTTTCGCCGCGTTGTTTGAAGGCGAAGGGCGACTTGAAGGCCGCGCCGGTCTTGCGCTCGGTGCTCAGATGCTCGCCGGGCAGTTCCTGGCCGTCGTATTTCGCCAGCGCCGGCTTGTGGTCGAAGGTGTCGACCTGCGACGGTCCGCCGTTGGCGAAGAGGTGGATGACCCGCTTGGCCCGGGCGCGGTATTGGGGCTTCTGGGCGGCGAGGGGATTCAGGTTGCGGGGGTCGGCGGCCGCGTCCGCGAAATCGCGGCCCAACAACGCGGACAGGCCGAGCATGCCCATTCCCATGCCGGAGCGGCGCAGGAGATCGCGTCGGGAGACGGGAATCGAATGTGAGTCAAACATGAAAGTCAAAAGGGAAAGGATGGTGTTTTTCCGGGATCGTTCAATCGACAAACAAAAAGTCGTTCGTGCCCAGCAGAGCCTGGGCGTAGGCCTCCCATTCGTTCATGAAATCGGCCGGGCCGGAAAACTGCGCCGTCTGGCTCCAGCGGTCGCGCGAACCGCCGAGGTCGGCGATCTCCGGCCGCCAGTTGTAGGAGTCGAAGGAGTTGTTGTTCTCGAGCGGATCGGCGACGAAATCGACAGTGTCGCCGGCCTTGACGGTCAGCTTGTCGACGGTGACGGCCTTTTGCTTTTCAGTGGCGGGCAGAGTGGTCTTGAGCACGATTCCCTGGCCCGACACGGCGACGCGCAGGCCGAGTCCGGTGCCTTTTCCGACGGCGGCGCGTTCCACGGGACCGGAAACGCGGATCGTCAGGTCGCGCGGCGCGGTCCAGCGATAGATCGAGCATTCCTTGTCGGTGTAACCCGGATGGCTGCTCCCGTTGGGGCCGGCGCTCAGGTAGCTGCGGGGGTCGTCCTTCAGCGGAAACGCGGCGCCGACCTGCCAGCGGTCGCCGGTCCAGTGAGAATAAGCCGTGAACGCCGCTTCTCCGGTCGTTTCGTCCACCGAGCCATAGCCGTATTCCCACTCCGTCACGGTCTGGCGCTTCAGGAGCGGCCCGCCGCCGGCGCGGAAGTCGCGGACGAATGCCTCGGCCAATTCCAGGTCCCTCGGACCGGCGTCGCGGGTGAGCACGGCCCGGTGGAGCGCCGCGGCGCGCGCGCGGTCGTCCGCCGCCCCGCGGACGGGGGGCAGGTCGGCGAGTTTTTTCGCCTTGTCCTGAACGAAGGGGCTGTTCAGGGAGAAGAGACCCTGCATCGGAATGCTCGTGACGGGCCGCTGGCCGGTGTGTTGCTGGGGATTGGAAAAGTCGAAGTTCCGGAAGGTCGGGTCGAGATTCTGCCGGTCGATGAAGGCGTAAACCGTCCGGCGGTTCGAGTACGGTGGCTGGAGAATTTCCACGCAACGGCCGCCCAGAGTGCGGTCCAACTGCCCGGTCACCGCGATCATCGAGTCGCGCATCTGCTCGAAATCCATCCGGCGGCGGTTCTGCCGCCACAGCAGGCGGTTGTCGCCGTCGACACCGGCGTAGCTGTCGGCCCGCGGATGCGAGGAGGACTGGCGCCAGGTCTCCGACGCCAGGATGAGGCGGTTGAGCTTCTTGATCGACCAGCCGTTTTCGACGAACCAGCTCGCCAGCCAGTCCAGCAGCTCGGGATGACTCGGCTTCTGCGCCGCGACGCCGAAGTCGCTCACGCCGCGGACAATGCCCTCGCCGAACAGGTGCATCCACACCCGGTTCACGATGACGCGCGCCGTGAGCGGATTCTTCGCGTCGGCGATGGCGCGCGCCATTTCGAGCCGGCCGCTGCCCTCCTTGAAATCCGGGGTGTCCTCGCCCGCCACCACGGTGAGAAAACGCCGCGGCACGATGTCGCCGCGCCGACCGGGGTTTCCGCGGATGTAAACCGCCTGCGGCGCGGGCCGCTCGCGATCCTCGAGAATCAGCGCGCGGTCCGGTTCCATGCCGGCGTCGGCGACGAATTTGTCCACCACCTTTTCGAGATCCTGAAGCTTGCGACGGTCGGCGCGCTCGAGTTTTCCGAGGAGCTGGGCCTGGCGGTTCGCGAGTTCGGGAAATTTTTCCGCCGCCTCGGCCAGCTTCGGGTTCAGGAAATCGTCCACCACCTTCTGTTTTTCGGCCAACTTCTTCAGATAAGCCTCGTATTCCGGTCCCGATTTCGGTTCGCCGACGACGGGCGCCTCCTCGGGCTCGAACGAATTGCCGAGCACCCCGTAGAGACCGTAGTATTCCTTGGTCGGGATGGGATCGCTTTTGTGGTCGTGGCACCGCGCGCAGCCGATCGTGAGCGCCTGGAATCCTCGGAAGGTGGTGTCGAGCCTGTCGTCGATCACCTCTTCGGTGGGGCCGTTTTTGGAGAGAGTCAGAAAACCCATCGCGCCGAGGTGACGTTTGTCGGGGCCGTCGCGGTCCACCACCCGGTCGGCGGCGAGTTGGTAAACGGTGAATTGGTCGAAGGGCATGTCCTCGTTGAAAGACCGCACCAGCCAGTCCCGATAGACGTAGCTGTATACGAAGCGCCGCTCGCGGCCGCCGGCCTCGTAGCCGCGCGTGTCCGAGTAGCGGGCCACATCCATCCAGTGCCGCGCCCAGCGCTCGCCGTAGTGGGGCGAGGCGAGCAGTTTGTCGACCAGCGCCGGCCAGGCCTCGGCGTCGGGCCTCGGATCCGTCACGAAGGCCCGCGCCTCGTCCGCTGTCGGCGGCAGACCCGTCAGGTCCAGATGGGCACGCCGCACCAGCGTCTCGCGATCGGCGGCGGGGGCGCTTTCGAGACCGGCTTCCCGCAGTTTTTCGCCGACGAACCAGTCGATCGGGTTGCCCCGAAAATCGGCGGGAACCGCCTCCGCCTTCACCGGCTGGTAGGCCCAGTGACTCCGCGCCGGGTCGTCGCCGCTCAGGCCGCCGGCGTCTTCCGGCCACGGCGCGCCCATTTTCAGCCACTGTTCCAGGGCCGCGACAGCCGGGTCCGGGAGCTTCGGCTTTTCGTGCGGCATGGCGGGCACCTTGTCTCCGCCGGCGTGTTTGACCGCCAGCAGCAGCACGCTGGCCTCCGGTTTTTGCGGGTCGACCACGAGCCGAAACTCGCTGCCTTTCAGCACATTCTGCCGCGAATCCAGCCGCAGGCCCGCCTTCGCCTTCGCGCCCGAGTGGCATTCGAAACAATGATCCGCCAGCACGGGCCGGACATTTTTTTCGAAAAATTCGAGCTGTTCCGGCGGAAAACCGGTTGTCTGCGCCGAAGCTAACGCGACGAAAAGCGCGGCGAAGACCGGCGTGGCCAGGCGAGTCCGCAATCGGGGGGCGGTCGGATGTGGGCGGGATGACATGGAGGGCAGGTAAAGGAAACGTCGCCGGGGGGCGGCACGGGCAAAACCCGCGTCTTTGCGGAAAGAAGATTGATTTCGCGAAGGAATTCCCCAAAATCCGGCCTTTCAACCCATTCGAATCCCCGATCCCGCTATGAGCGAAGCAGCAACCGATTCCGGCAACAAGAAACTCTTCTGGGCGTGTTTTATCGCGCTGGTGGCGACGTCATTTTTCTTTGGCCTCCGATCCATCGTCGTTCCCGATCTCCAGAAACAATTTGGACTTTCCGGGACACAGATCGGACAGGTGCTGGGCGTGGGGTTGTGGCCGTTTGCGTTCAGCATCATCGTTTTCAGCCTGATCATCGACAAGATCGGCTACAAATCCGCCGCAATTTTTGCCATCGTTTCGCACACCCTTGCCGTGGTGGGCACCTTGGTGGCGATCCGGAACTCGTCCTACGACTGGCTCTACTGGAGCACCTTTCTTGTCGCCATCGCCAACGGCACGGTCGAGGCCTTCATCAATCCGGTCGTCGCCACCCTGTTCAGCCGCGAAAAGGCGAAGTGGCTGAACATTCTCCACGCCGGGTGGCCGGCCGGTCTCGCGCTGGGAGCGGCGGCCGGTCTCATCCTCGCGAGCGCGGGTGTCGGTCTGTTTTTCAAACTCGCCATCTGTCTCGTGCCCGTCGTCTTTTACGCGCTGCTCATCATTCCCCGCCATTTCCCGGTGCAGGAACGCGTCGCCGCCGGTGTCACCTTCCGAGACATGCTCAGCGAAGTCGGCGCCATCGGCTTTTTCCTGATGGCCTGGTTGGTGGTCATGGGCGTGGGACAGATCATGAATAAACCCGTCCACCTTCCCGTGTCGCTGGGCGTTTCCGCCGTGGTGGGCGCCGCCGCCTTCGGATACACACGATCGGCGGGGAATTGGATGTTCGTTCTCATCCTGGTCTCGATGCCCTTCCTCGCCACGACCGAACTCGGCACCGACACTTGGATGGCCGAACTGCTCGCCGCCGACCTGCCGAAGATGGCCGGCTGGGTTTTCGTCATGGTTTCCATCATCATGACCATTTTGCGCTTCTACGCCGGGCCGATCGTTCACAAATTCTCGCCCATCGGACTCCTGGTTGCCAGCGCGGCGCTGGCGGTGGTTGGCCTGCTCTTCCTCGGCAAGGCGCCCGCCAGTCTGCTGGTGGTCGCGGCCATCGTCTATGCGTTTGGGAAAACGTTCCTGTGGTCCACGACGTTGGGCGTCGTTTCGGAGCAGTTTCCGAAAGGGGGCGCCCTCACCTTGAACGGCGTTTCCGCCGTCGGCGTGCTTGGCATGGGCATTCTTGGCGCTCCGCTGATGGGGCTCTACCTCGACAAAGGCATCGACGCGGATTTGAAAACCACACAGCCAGCCCTGTATGCCAAGGTCGACGGCGGGATGAAAGCCACCATGTTCGGCGAGTCGCCGAGCCTGAAAAACGACGTTGTCGAATCGCTTCCCGAGGCCGAGGCCGCCCAGGTCGGCGCGGTCGTCAACGCCAACAAGAAAAAGGCCTTCATTCGTCAGTCGGCCCTGCCGGCCTTCATGCTGTTGATTTACCTGATCCTCTTTTTCCACTTCCGATCGAAAGGCGGCTACAAACCGCAGGAACTCGCCTCCTCCGGCGGCGGCGGCGGGGCCGAATCGGGGTCCTGACCGGCGGGGAGGCGTCGTTCGAACTCGGCGCCCAAAAACAATCACGCGCGGCAACCCGTTCGGCCGCGACGGAGTCGCCGGCCCACCGCCGGGTTTCGTCGCAGGGGAACGAACCAAGATCCGCGGCGATTCCGCGCGAATTTGACGGCTGACCAAACAGGGTTAGGTCGCCGACCCAACCCTGTTGGGTCCGCTCCTGAAAAGGAGCGCGGCCCGGCCGGCGATCCTTCGCGGGAAAACCCCCATTAAACCGCGAATTCTCGGTGCCAACCGGGCCGCACTGGTGTGTTTCAACCCTCTGGTCGTCGACCGCGTGAAGCGGTGGACAAGTTCCCAAGGGAGCATTCGCCGTGCCAGCTTGGGCAAAATCAATCGGGCAACCCCCGCTCCCTGCCGGTCATCCGGTTGCACGCGACGGTTGACCGCGGGCCGGGGGCGCGTTCACTGTTGCCGCCCGATTTAGCGAATGCGAAACACGTTTTACAACGACTTCGACCACGCCCCGCGCGAACCGTCCCCGCCGCGCGGCGTCGCGGGCGACTTTCGCACGCCTTTTCAGATCGACCGCGACCGCGTCATCCACACGTCGGCTTTCCGGCGCCTGCAGAGCAAGACGCAGGTCTTCGTCTCGGGAGAGTACGACTTTTACCGGACACGGCTGACGCATTCCATCGAGGTCGCCCAGATCGGGCGCAGCCTCTGCGCGCGTCTGCGGGCCACGGAGGCCGCCCTTGGGGAGGCGCATTTCATCGATCCCGACCTCGTCGAAGCCGCCTGCCTGGCGCACGACATCGGGCACCCGCCCTTCGGGCACACGGGCGAGCGGACGCTGCACCGGCTGATGAAACCGTGGGGCGGCTTCGAGGGCAACGCCCAGACCCTGCGCATGCTGACGCACACGCTGTTTTCCGAGCGCAAGGGCATGAACCCGAGCCGCGGTTTCATGGACGCGGTCTTGAAATACAAGACGCTCCACTCCGAGCTGGACGATCCGCCGAATCATTTCGTATACGCCGATCAGCGGCCGGAAATCGCGTTCGTCACCGGCGGCGCGGACTTCCCCGAGGACCTCCCGCCGGGAAAGGCGCGCAACGCTTTTCGCTCGATCGAGTGCCAGATCATGGACTGGGCCGATGACACCGCCTACTCGCTTAACGATGTCGCCGACGGCATCAAGGCCGGCTTCATCGGCCTGGAAACGCTGGAGCGCTGGGCCGCCGGGGCCGGGCTGAGCGACACGGACGCGGTGGCCGTCGAGTTTCTGCTCAAGGCGATCCGCGACGACCGGGTCGAGGGGCGCCTGAACCGGAAGATCGGCGAATTCATCGCGGCGGCGCGGCTCGCGGACGCGGGAGAGAATTTTCTCGCCCCGCTGTCGAATCGCCACCGTTACCGGCTCGAGATCGACCCGGCGATCGCCGCCCAGCGCGATCTCCACAAGCGGCTGTCGCTCGATCTGGTGTTTCGATCCCAACAATTGCAGCAGCTCGACCACAAGGCGGACTACATCGTGGGACGCCTGTTCGGGGCCTTCGCGGACCTTTACATCGCGCGCGACCGGCCCGGCCCGGGGCATTTCCAACTGCTGCCCGAGGACCAGGAGCGCGAGGTCTTCGCGCAGGACTCCGAGGCGGCCCGCGCCCGTCTGGTCTGCGACGCCATCGCCCGCATGACCGACAGCGTCGCGGCGCGCGTTTACCGTCGCTTGTTCGACGCGAACTTCGGATCGATCGTGGATTTGGTTTGAGCGGACAAACAACTCCATGAAAATCGCCGACACCGAACTCGAGATTCACATTGGGGACATCACCCGGCTGGAGGTCGACGCCATCGTCAACGCGGCGAACAGCTCGCTGCTCGGCGGCGGCGGGGTGGACGGGGCGATTCACCACGCGGCGGGGCCCGATCTGCTCGCCGAGTGCGAGACGCTCGGCGGCTGCGGGACGGGCGACGCGAAAATCACCGGGGCCTACCGCTTGCCGGCCCGGCACGTGATCCATGCCGTCGGGCCGGTGTGGTACGGGGGCGAGCGCGGCGAGGCGGAGGCGCTGGCCTCGTGTTACCGACGGTGTTTGGAAATCGCCGGGGAGCACGCGCTCGGGTCGATCGCCTTTCCCGCCATCAGTTGCGGCGTTTACCGGTTCCCGCTCGACCAGGCCGCCCGCATCGCGGTGC
This sequence comes from Akkermansiaceae bacterium, assembly GCA_024233085.1. Classification (GTDB taxonomy): domain Bacteria; phylum Verrucomicrobiota; class Verrucomicrobiia; order Verrucomicrobiales; family DEV007; genus JAEUHH01. The sequence goes on along the minus strand of JACKQC010000002.1, from coordinate 166,241 downwards.
GGACGGTCGCCGAGCTGTGCCGCGAGCACGCCACGACCGTGACGCGCGTGATTTTCTGCTGTTTCGACGCGAAGACCGCCGACGCCTGCGAGGCGGCCCTGGCGGAGGTGGAAGACTGAACGGCTCCTTGCAATCCGCCACCGCCGGTCCCACACTCGAAGGCATGATCGGCTTTTCCAAACGATGGTTCGCGGCGGGGGTTCTGCCCGTGTTTCTGGCGGCGTGCGGCGACGAAAAAAACGCGGCGGCGACCGGCGAAACCGGACCGGGGAATGCCTCGGCGGAAGCGAAAAAGGCGGAGACGCCGGCCCCGCCCGAGATTCCGAAATACTGGAGCGACGTCTCGCTGCACAAGGCGATCCGGGACGGAAACATCGGCTACAGCGGCAACGGCCAGTTTCAGATCGACGAGCAGGGCCAGCCCCAGGCGATTGTGCTCGCCAACTGCGGCGTCGCGAATCTCGAACCCCTGCGCGGAATGCCTTTGCGCATGCTCGATCTGCAGGGCTGCCCGGTCAGCAATCTCGCCGCCCTCGAGGGTATGCCGCTCGTGGAGCTTTACCTCGACAACTCCAGCGTCGAAGACCTCGCGCCGCTCGCGAAGTGCGTCGAATTGAAAAAAATCTACCTCAATGCCTCGAACGTGAAGGATCTCGGGCCGTTGATCGGTCTGCCCATCGAGGAGCTGAACCTCGTCGGCACCCGCGTCTCCGATCTGCGGCCGCTCATCGGCATGCCGTTGAAAATGCTCTGGCTCACCGACCTGCCCGTGACCGACATCTCGCCGCTGACGGCGACGCCCCTGCAAAGCCTCACCCTGCACCGCACGCGGGTCGAGGATCTCGGGCCGCTCGCCCGCTTGCGCACCCTGCAGCGGCTCCACATCGGCGAAACGCCGGTGAAGGACCTCTCGCCCATCGCCGGACTGCCGCTGACCCGCCTCGTTTTCACTCCGGCGACCGTCGAAAAGGGGATGGACCAGATTCGGCGCATCCCGATGATGACCGAGATCGGCACCGACTTCACGGACGATCTGAACACCCTGATGCCGCCGTCCGAGTTCTGGGCGAAATACGACGCGGGCGAGTTCAAGTGAGAAGGCATCGGGCTTTCGAACCGGCGATCCGAAACGCCGCCGCCACCCGGGCGCGCGCGCGTCACTTCTTCTTTTTTTTCTTCTTCTCCTTTTTCTTTTTGCGTTCCTTTTTCGCCTTTTTCCTGATCAGCTTCTTCAGTTCCTTCCAATAATCCTCGCCGGCGATGTAGCCGACGCATTTCGGCGTTCCGCAGCCGCAGGGATGATCCTCGTAACTCTCGAGGTCGAAGCCGTAGTTGAAAAAAAGCTCCTCGCCCGCTGCGATGTCGCGCAGCGCGACGATCCAGATGCGGCCGCGAACGATCTGGGCCTCGCAATTCGGCGCGCAACTGTGGTTGATGAGGCGGGCGGCGTTCCACGGCACGCTGCCGTCGAGATCGTGGCGCTTGTTCAGGGTGAAAATGTAAACGGCCGCCTCGCCCGTCTTCTTCGCGTGCTCCATCTGCGCCCAGCCGCGCCGGTCGGACTCGGCTTTGGTGATTTTTTCGCCGACGTATTCGATGATGCGCTCGCCCTCTGGGATCGTCTTTGTCGCGAACAGACCGCGCCCGTGGATGGTCGAGCCGCGAATTTCGCACCACTCCGAATCGCAGACGTCGTCCCCGCCGCGGAGACGGGGAGGTTCGGGAGTGTTTTTTGTCGCCGTCGTTTTCTTGCTCATGTCGCGCCGCCGCCGGGAGGGGAATTCGGCGCGCAAGTGAAGGGCAAAACCCGCGCGAGTCAAAGACCAACTCCCGCGTTTCGCGGTCACCAGTCGATGGCCAACCGCATCCACGGCCGGTCGAAACCCGGCCAGCCGTCGGGCGAATACAAAACGCCGCTGAAGGACTTCGGGTCCTCCGGAGCGTATTTCGGGTGGACCAGCTCGATGGTAAAACCGCCGTCCTTCGGATCGATCGGTCCCGGTTTCTGCGGCGAATCGGAGTCCACCTGCCAGTCGTCGCAGAAAAAATAGACCTTCGCCGGATCGATCGGGGCGGCGCCCGCGGGCGGGGTGACCTTCAGCCGGATGACGCGTTCGCCGTCGTGCTCCGCCGCGAAACGCCAGCCCTCCGGAGCCGGCTTCGGCACCCGGGCGCGGGTCTCGTCGAAGACCTTGCGCCACTTCGCGTCGATGGGCGGCGGATCGCCCTCGCGGCTGACGGGGAGCGTCAACTCGAAGTCGTGCCAGCCGGGGTGGCAGGTCGTCGCGCAGGCCATCCAGCCCACGTGGGCCTTGAAGGTGACGGCGTCGCCCTCGACCGCCTTCGGCGTTTTCATCGGGAAAAGGATGCAGGTGTCGGTCTCGTAGCCGTAGGCGGTCAGTTGGGCCATCTTCGTCGTCAGCGGGCCGGGCCAGAGCGAATCGCCGGGCTCGAAGCCGGGGGGCAAGTCCTTCCATTCGATCAGGGCGCCGACTCCGACGATGCCGGGGCTCTTCCAGTAGGTGTGGAACTTCGGCTCGTGCCGGAAAAACAGTCCCAGCACGATCGTTTCCCCCGGCCGGATGGCCGTGGCGTCGCTGACCAGCCGCAATTCGGCGATTCCGGGGTGGCGCGCCGGCTCGGTCTCCGCGGCGGGCGCGGAAAGGCGAACCGCCGCGAGGGCGGCGAGGAAAAGGATGGGAAAGAAGTGGCGTTTCATCGGAGGGCCGTTCGCGGACCGGAAACAAAACCGGTTCGGGCGGCCGGCGCAAGGTCCCGGGAAACGGACGGCCAAGGAACGGGCCGTTTTGGCAAAGAAACGCGCCGGCCCAAGGCTCAGTCGTAAAGCAGAAAGGCCCCGCGCCGCGCCCGGAACCCGGCGAGCGCCGGTTCCCAGAGTTTTCGGATGGCGGCGATCGAGTCGCCCCGCGCGACCGCCTCCAGCGTCGGCGGATGGCGGAGCAGGGTGTCGAAATGCTCGCGCAGGCCGAGTTTTTCCGGGTAAAGCCGGTGAAGCGTGACCGCCAAAGTCAGCCCGACATCGAGCGGGACGCACTTTTCCCGGTCGGTGATGTGGAGACGCACGCCGCCGCATTCCTCGTTGGCGAAAACGGAGGCGTCGGGCGTGTAGCGCGCGGCCTCGAAACGCACGCCGGGCGAAGCCGCCGCCGCCAGCGCGGCGGCGAGCCGGTTTTCGTCGATGTAGGGCGCGCCGACGACTTCGAAGGGCGTCGCCGTGCCGCGCCCGACGGACAGTTTGCAGAACTCCAGCAGCCCGACGCCGGGATAGAGGATGGCCTCGGTCTGGCTGCGCATGTTGGGCGAGGGATTCACCCAGGGCAGCCCGGTCTCGTCGAAAAAACGGCCGCGCGACCAGCCGCGCACCGGCACCACGACGAGGTCCAGCGATTCCCAACCCCGCTCGGCCTTGAAAAGGCGCGCCAGCTCGCCCGCGGTCATCCCGTGCCGGACCGGGATGGGGTGCCAGGCCGTGAACTTGCTCTCACCCATCCGCACCGGGCCGTCGACGATCTCGCCGCCGATGGGATTGACGCGGTCCAGCACGACGAATTTCAAATCGCGCGCGGCGGCGGCCTCCATCGCGTTGCCCATCGTCGAGATGTAGGTGTAGAAGCGGCAGCCGACGTCCTGGATGTCGAAAACGAGCGTGTCCAAACCGTCGAGCTGTGATGCGGAGGGTTTGCGCTCCTTCGACTTGTAGAGGCTGTGGATGGGAAGACCGGTTTTCGCGTCGCGGTCGTCGTCGATGTTCGCGGTGTCCAGTACGCCGCGGATGCCGTGCTCGGGCGCGAAAAGGGCCTTCAGGGTCACGCCCGGCGCCGAGGCGAGCCGGTCGATGGTGGAGCGCCCCTCGCGATCGATGCCAGTGTGGTTGGTGATGAGGCCGATGGTCCGGCCTTTCAGCGCGGTAAAACCGTCCGCCGCGAGGGTGTCGATCCCGTTCATCACGCGGGGCGGGGGATCGCCGGCGGCGGTGACCCAACAGGGTTGGGTCGACGACTCAACCCTGTTCGTGGCTTGGGCTTCCGGCCCCAACCGCCCTTTCCTTGCCAAACCGACGGCCTCGGCCGCCAGGGTGCCGACTTCGACGCGGAGGTTCTTGATGCTGCCGGCCTCGGAGGGGTGATTTCGATTCGTCATCAGCACCACGACGGTTTCGGAGCCCGGATCGACCCAGACGGAGGTGCCGGTCCAGCCGGTGTGGCCAAAGCCGCCGACGGGAAAGACTTCCCCGCGCTGATAGGCGAAGGGCGAGTCGATGTCCCAACCGAGACCCCGCCGTTCCGCGACGCCGGCCGGCGATTGCGGCGCGGTCATTTGCGCGCGCATCTCCGGGCTGAGGATTTGCGGGCCGGCGGCGCCCTTGAGAAATGAGGCGGCATAACGCGCCACATCGGCCGCGGTGGTGAAGGCGCCGGCGTGACCCGCCGCGCCCTCCATCCGGCGCGCCACGGGATCGTGAACCTCGCCGAGCAGGCCGCCGTAGCCCTCGAAGACGACGGTGGGCGCGACGCGGCCGCGATCTTCCCGGGCGGGGAGAAAGCCGGTGTCGGTCATCCCGAGCGGTCCGAAGATTTCGCGGGCGGCGAAGGTGTCGAGCCGCTCGCCGGAGAGGCGGCGCACGATTTCGCCGAGCAGGATGTAATTGATATCCGAATAGCGGAAGACGGCGCCGGGCGGGTTGATGAGGGGCGTGGTCAGGCAGCGGCGGACGCCCTCCTCGTGTCCCCACCACCAGTCGGTCTTGATCGAGATCGAGGGCGGCAGGCCGGAGGTGTGGGTGAGCATCTGGCGAACGGTGACTTTGGCGCGGTTGGCTTCGGTGTCGGCGGAGGTGTCGAATTTGTCGCGAAACAGCGGGCGCAACGCCGGCTTGGGGCCGAACTCGGGCAGCAGGTCGACGAGCCGGGCGTCGAGGTCGAGCTGGCCGCGGTCGGCGAGCAGGCAGACCGACGGCGCGGTGGCGAGCACTTTCGTCAGCGAGGCGGCGTCGAAGAGCGTGTCCGGCGTCATGGGCGCCTCCCCGGGCACCCTGGCGCGGAGGCCGTGGGCTTTTTCGAAGACTTCGCCGCGATGCTCGAGGCGAAACACGGCGCCGGGAATCTCGCCGCGCCCGATGGCGGCGCGGATGGCGCGGGAGATGGCGTCGAGCTTCGCGGGATCGAGGGCGGCGTTCGCCGCCGGGCGGGCCGGTCCGGCCGCCGCGAGGAGGGCGATCGTCGCGAAGCGGGACAGGATCTTCGAAAACGGCATCGGGCGGCGGTCGAGGAAACGGATTCAGGAGGAGGGCGCCTCGCCGCCGGTCCGGGTGGCGATGCAGTCGGCGCAAAGTTCCTCGCCCGACGCGGTGACGCGAAACTCGAGATCGGGGTCGCTGACGTCGGTCTTGCCGCAGCCCTCGCAGGTGTGGAAGGCGTCGGAATCGGAGGCCTTGACGCTCTGCTGAAAGGCGAGGCGCCGGGTGGCGTTGTCGCTGCTCCGGCGGACATCGGAAAAAAATCCGGGCAGGAAGACGAGCAGCCACGGGAGCATGGCGCAGCCGATGGTGAGGAAAAGCACCGGCGCGGCGACGGCGGTGGCGAGGAGCAGGGCGCCGTTGGCGAGGCCGAGCCACTTGGCTTTGACCGGGATAATCAGCATGAGCATGATCACCTGGTTGGGAAACAGCGCCGCGAAGGCGAGAAACATGATGGAATCGAAGAGAAAGGGCGCGAAAAAGCCGGACAACAGCCCGGGAACGGGAAACAGCCCGGCGATGGCCATGCACAGCACGGTCGCCAGGACGAAGAGATTCGTCCGGAAGCTGTCCCAGGCGTTTTCGAGGCTGTCGCTGATGAACCAGAGAAACATCGTGCCCACCAGCACCCAGATGACGCTGTCGTTCACCGGCACGAAGACGAAGGAAAACAGCCGCCAGACCTGGCCGCGCAGGATTTCCGAGCGGTCGAAGAGGAGATACTCCAGATAATGGGGATCGAGATTCGAGAGGCCCCAGACGAGCAGTTGAAAGGCGCCGATCCAGCGCAGGATGCCGGGAATGGCGAGGTGGCCGAGGCGGCGCTCGGCTATGGCGAGGAGGGTTTTTCCGGAATCGAGCATCGGTTTGCGTGTCAATCGGGCGGAAGCGGCGGGCGGGGAAGAGGCGCAGGATACCACGCGAGGGGAACGCCTCAAGAGCCGAGTCTCGTGTCATGACGGCGATGAGAGATTGCGCGGAGCCGCTCCGGCGGTTACAAACCGGCGTGAGCGAAGACATACCCGGATCGGAAACTCCCACGAAGCTCCAGGCGTCGCCGCTGGCGGCGGAGCACGCGCGTCTGGGCGCGCGGATGGCGGCCTTCGCGGGCTGGGACATGCCGATCCAGTATGGCGGAGGCATCGTCGCGGAGCATCGGGCGGTGCGGGAATCCGGCGGCGTCTTCGACATTTCGCACATGGGCCAGATCCGCGTGGGCGGGGCGGGCGCGGCCCGGTGGCTGAACCGGCTGCTGACCAACGATCTGAACCTGATCGGTCCGGGCGAGGGCCAGTACACGCTGATGCCGAACGAGGCGGGAGGCGTGATCGACGACCTCATCGCTTATCGCGAAACGGACGCGAACGGCGGCGGTTTTTTCCTGGTCGTGAACGCCTCGAAGATCGGCGAGGACTTTGCCTGGCTGAAGGAGCACGCGGATTTCGAGGCGGAGGTGTCGCTGAAAAACGCGAGCGCCGCGTTTGGCGGGATCGCCGTCCAGGGACCGCGCGCGGCGGCGCTGTGGGAGGAAACGACGGCCGGCGCGCTCGGCGATTTGCCGCCGCGAAACGGCATGATCCGCGTCGAAGACGGCGCCACGATCGTGTGCCGGACGGGCTACACCGGGGAGGACGGCTTCGAGCTGTTCGCGCCGCCGGAGCGGATCGCGGGGTGGTTTCGCCGCTTTGTCGAGGCGGGCGCGGAGCCGTGCGGACTCGGGGCGCGCGACACGCTGCGGCTGGAGAAAGGCTATCCGCTCAACGGCGCCGACCTGGACCCGGTCCACACGCCGCTGGAGGCGGGGCTGGGATTTTTCTGCAAGCTGGACAAGGCGGGCGGCTTCATCGGCCGCGACGTCCTGGCCCGGCAAAAAGCGGAGGGGTTGGCGACAAAATTGTCCGCCATCCGCCGGACCGCGAAAGGACCGCCGCCGCGGCACGGCTACGCGGTTTTCCCGTCGGGGGAAGCGGAACCGGTGGCCGAACTGACGAGCGGCACGCTTTCGCCGACGCTCGGGTGCGGCATCGGCCTCGCCTACCTGCCCGCGGCACTGGCTCGGGCGGGAACGCCGCTGGAGATCGAGATCCGCGGCCGGCGTTTCGCGGCCGAGGTGGTGAAGAAGCCGTTCGTGTGAGCCTTTCGCGCGGAAAACTCACGGCATGGGGTAAGGGCCGGGATAGTCGGGGAATTCGGGTCCTTTTTCGCGGTAGCGCGAATGGAGAAAGGTCACGATATCGGACAACTGCCGGACGGTCATGGTGGAGTTGCGGGAGGGCATGGGGGATTTTTCGGCGGGCTTGCCCTCGGGAGTCGGGTGGTTGGCGGCGTACTTCGAGGCGACGGAGTGGTTGGGATCGATGACGGCGGTGACGAGTTCGCCGTAGGTCTGAACGCGCCGCACTTCTCCGCCGAGCACGTGGCCGGTGCCGGGGGCGATGCCGGCGAAATCGACGCCTTCGACGGAGTGGCAGAGGGTGCATTTCAATTCCGCGAAGGCGGCTTCGCCGGCCTGGATGTCGCCTTCGGGAAGGCGAAAGCCGCGGGCCTGACGGGCGTCCTCGCCGCACGAAGCGAGGAGTAGGGCGGCGGCGGTGACGATGAAGGGGGCGGTCGTTTTCATGGTTCCGATGGGTGGATGAATGGGGGTGTTCCTTTCCGTTTCAACCTACCAGACCGGGCCGGCCGTTTTTCGCGCGTGCGTTGGCCATCTCGCGGCGTTTTCTGGCGAATCGGGCCTTCGAAACCCTGTCATACGCGGTCCGATTCGCGGGCGGACGAACGATTCCGGTTGATGCGGCGGCGGTTTTTGTCGAATGATTCGTCGCGTTGTCATGAGCCAGATCCCCGAACACCTCCACTACGCGGATTCCCACGAATGGGTCGACGCGGCGAACCCGGACGCCGCCACCATCGGCGTGTCGGACCACGCCCAGGCCGAGCTGACGGATGTCGTGTATCTCGAGCTGCCCGAGGTCGGCCGCCAGGTCGGCGCGGGCGAGGCCATCGCCGTGATCGAGTCGGTCAAGGCGGCCAATGACATCTACGCGCCGGTCGGCGGCGAGATCGTGGAGGTCAACTCGGCGCTGGCCGAGGAGCCCGGTCCCGTGAACAGCGATCCCTACGGCGCCGGCTGGATGTTTCGTATCAAGCTGAGCGATCCCGCCGAGCTGGATCGGCTCATGGACGCGGAGGCGTATCGTCGCCATGTCGGCTGAGCCGCCGGATCCCCATCGCTTTGCCGACCGGCACCTCGGCCCGAGCCGCGTCGAGGCCGCCGCGATGGCCGCCGCCGTCGGCTTCGATTCGGTCGACGCGCTGATCGACGCCGTCGTTCCGGAGAGCATCCGCTCGCGGGAGCCGCTCGCTTTGCCCCCCGCGGCGTCCGAGTCCGAAGCCCTCGCCGAACTCGAGTCCATCATGGCGAAAAACGAGGTCCGGCAGAGTTTCATCGGGCAGGGCTATCACGACACCATCGTCCCGCCGGTGATTCAGCGGAACGTGCTCGAAAATCCCGGCTGGTACACCGCCTACACGCCCTACCAGGCCGAGATCGCCCAGGGCCGGCTCGAGGCGCTGCTGAATTTCCAGACCATGGTCTGCGATCTCACCGCCATGCCGGTGGCGAACGCCTCGCTGCTCGACGAGGGCACCGCCGCCGCCGAGGCGATGACGATGAGCGCGGCCGCGCGGGCGAAGGGCACGACGTTTTTCGTCAGCGAGCGGTGTCATCCGCAAACGATCGAGGTGCTGAAAACCCGCGCCGAGCCCGTCGGCATCGCGCTGGAGATCGGCGACGCGTTCGCCTTCGATTTCGCGGCGAAAGGCGACGCCTGCATCGGCGTGCTGCTGCAATACCCGGCCACCGACGGTGCGGTGGAGGACTACGCCGAAGTCGTCGAGCGGGTTCACGCGGCCGGCGGGCTCGCGGTGGTGGCGACCGATTTGCTGGCCTGCTGCCTGCTCAAGCCGCCCGGCGAATGGGGCGCCGACATCGTCGTCGGGAGCGCCCAGCGTTTCGGTGTGCCGCTCGGGTTTGGCGGACCGCATGCCGCCTTTATGGCCTGCGCCGACGCGCACAAGCGTCGCCTGCCCGGGCGCCTCGTGGGCGTGTCCCGCGACGCCGACGGCCGCCGCGCCCTGCGGCTGAGCCTGCAAACGCGCGAGCAACACATCCGCCGCGAAAAGGCGACCTCCAACATCTGCACCGCCCAGGTGCTGCTCGCGGTGATGGCCGGTTTCTACGCGGTGTGGCACGGGCCGGAGGGTTTGCGGCGGATCGCGGAACGAGTTCACGCCCGGGCGATCGCCGAAGGGGGCGAGGGCGCGTTTTTCGACACGGTCGAAGTCGATGGGAAACGCATGTCCTTCGATGAAACGAGCGGGATCGAGCCGGCGGGCGAGACCGCGATTCCCGAAAACCTCCGCCGCGCCTCGCCTTTCCTCACCCATCCCGTCTTCAACTCCCACCACACCGAGACGGAAATGCTCCGCTACCTCCGCCGGCTGGAGGGCAGGGACATCGCGCTGAACTGGAGCATGATCCCGCTCGGGTCCTGCACCATGAAGCTCAACGCCACCGCCGAGATGCTGCCGGTGAGCTGGAAAACCGTGAACGGCCTGCATCCCTTCGCGCCGGCGGATCAGGCGAAAGGTTACGCCGAGATGAGCGCGCAGCTCGAGGCCTGGCTCGCGGAGATCACCGGCTTCCACGCCGTGAGTTTGCAGCCCAACGCCGGGTCCCAGGGCGAATACGCCGGTCTGCTCGCGATCCGCGAGTTTCACAAATCCAACGGCACCCCGGGGCGCGACGTCTGCCTGATCCCGACCTCCGCCCACGGCACCAACCCCGCCAGCGCCGCGATGGCGGGTTTCCGCGTCGTGCCGGTGCGATGCGACGATCACGGCAACATCGATGTCGCCGACATTCGCGCCAAGGCCGCCGAACACGCCGAGACGCTCGGCGCGCTCATGATCACCTATCCCTCGACCCACGGGGTCTTCGAGGAATCGGTCGTCGAAATCTGCCGGATCGTCCACGAGCACGGCGGGCAGGTTTACATGGACGGCGCCAATCTCAACGCCCAGGTCGGCCTCTGCTCGCCCGGCGCGATCGGCGCCGACGTCTGCCACCTGAATCTGCACAAGACCTTCTGCATCCCCCACGGCGGCGGCGGGCCGGGCGTCGGACCCATCGGTGTGGCGGAACATCTCGCGCCCTTTCTGCCGGGAAAGGGAAAAGTCGGCCCGGTGTGCGCCGCGCCGCTCGGCAGCGCGTCGATCCTCGTCATTTCCTGGATGTACATCCGCATGATGGGCGGAGACGGCCTGACCGAGGCGACGAAGACGGCGATCCTGAACGCGAACTACGTCGCCCATCGCCTGAGCCCGTATTTTCCCGTCCTGTATCGCGGCAAGAACGGTCTGGTCGCGCACGAGTGCATCCTCGACCTCCGCCCGCTGAAGGCCGAAAGCGGCATCGATGTCGAGGACGTGGCCAAGCGGCTCATCGACTACGGCTTTCACGCGCCGACGATGTCGTGGCCGGTGCCGGGCACACTGATGATCGAGCCGACCGAGAGCGAGTCGCGCGCCGAGCTGGACCGCTTCTGCGAGGCGATGATCGCGATCCACGGAGAGATCCGCGCCGTGGTGGAAGGCCGCGCCGATCCCGAGAACAACGTTTTGAAAAACGCCCCGCACCCCGCCGAGACCCTGCTGAAAGCCGATTGGGACCGGCCCTACGGCCGGGAGGAAGCGGCCTACCCCGCGCCCTGGCTGCGCGAGGCGAAATACTGGCCCCCGGTGGGCCGGATCGACAACGTCTTCGGCGACCGGAACCTGATCTGCACCTGCGACGCCGACTGGGCGTCGGAGCCGGAGAGTCAACAGGGTTAGGTCATCGACCCAACCCTGTTGGTTCGGGCGGTCAGCCGAGGATTTCGGCCACCAGTTTCTCCAGCCGCCCCGCGTATTCGACCCATACCCGGCGCGCTTCGCCGGAGTCGTCGACATCCTGGCCGGCGTGGATGGCGGCCTTGATGTGCGGTTCGATGGAAAGCCAGCCGTCGTAGCCCGTTTTTTCGAGATCCTCGAGAATGCGGCGCTGCGTGGGGTCCTCGTCCACGTGACAGGTGACGTAGGTCGCGCCGTCGGGCCCGGGCCGGGCGCTCTTGATGTGGACGTGGGCGATGTGGTCGCGGCACTTTTGGTAGTAGTCCCACGTCGAGTCGCAGGTGTTGTCGTGCAGGCTGTTGTTGCCGGTGTCGAAGATCAGCCTGAAAGCGGGGCTGTCGATCGCCTCCGCCAGCTCGAGAAAGCCCTCCGGCGTCGCGCCGTAACCGTTGCAATTCTCGTGTCCAAGGATGACGCCCTCGCCCTCGGCGATCGCGGCCAGCTCCTTGATCCGGCGAACGGCCTCGGCCTTCCAGTCCGCCGCGCTCAGGGGACGATCCTTGTCGTTCGGGTAGGACATGATCCGGAGAAACTTCGTGCCGGTCTCGCGCATTCGGGGCGCCACGCGCCGCAGTTCGTCGAGGTCCTTCTGAAAATCGGAGGTGACGGGGCGGGCCCAGTTGGCGATCTGTCCTCCGAAACCGACGATCTCGATGCCTTCCGCGCCGAGCCGGTCGCGGGTGGCGGCCCATTCGTCGTCGGTCTGGTCGCAGACGTTTTTCCCGTCGAGCAGTCGCAGCTCGACGGCGTTCCAGCCGCATTCGCGAAGGGTGGAAATCTGGGCGTCGAGGGTTTTCTCGGCTTCGTCGGTGAATCCGGTGAATTTGAAGGGCATTTTTTCGATCCGGGGCTGGGTGGACAGGGGATGGAACCACGAATGGGCGCGAATGGACACGAATATTTCCGAAAAAGTCGCCCGCGGTTGACCGCGGAACGGGATTCTAGCGAAAGGGATTCCGGACGGTGACGCCGCCATAGTCCTGCCCGGGGTTCAGGTCTTCCGAAAGGACGGAGGCGCAACCCAGCGCCCGGGCGGCGGCGAGGATGTTGGCGTCCCAGAGGGAGATCCGAAAGCGGGCCCGGATGTCGAGAGCCTGGAAGAAAATGTCCACGGTGTTGTCCTGAACCGGAAAGGCGCGCAACGCCTCGATCGCTTCGCGCGCTTCGGAGTGAGTCAGCGGATCGTTCCTCCGCGAATGGGTCGCCTGGACGAAAAATTCCTGAAACACCTGCACCGAAAAGGCGATGTCTCCCTCCGCCAGGACAGCGCGCGCCTTCTCCGGTCGGTCGGAGGCGTCCGAGTCGCCGGCGAAGGCGTAGAGAAGCACGTTCGTGTCGATGAAACGCATCGGGGTCGATCAGCGGGCGTGGATTTCGTCCCGTGAGAGACGGTTTTCCGCGGTGAAGCCCGGATGCCGAGATCGCATTTTCTCGACGATGGAGAGGATCGCGTCCGAGGGAGTCCCGGTACCCGCCGACGAAGCGGTAAAAGCGGTCAGGAACTCGCGGACCAAGGCCGTGACCGAGCGGTCCGATTGCGCCGCCGCCACTCGGGCCCGGCGGTACAGCTCGTCATCGAGGGAGACGGTGATGTTTTTCATGGGACAAAATAGCACAGTTTCACAGAATCACCCATTCTGTGGGGCAAATTCGGAACCACGAATGGACACGAATATTTTTTCGGATCGCGAAACGGGCGACCGGGCGGCATGGGAGATTGAATGGTGGAATTCTTGGAGAATACGCCGGCCGCGAAAACTTGGCCAGGATGGCCAAGCCACGGATCGCACCGAAATCGAAAATGATTCGTGCGAATTCGTGTCCATTCGTGGTTCCCGAACCACAAATCGCCGCGGTGTCACGCCAGCAGTTGTTTCACGAGCTTGCCGTGGACGTCGGTCAGGCGGAAATCGCGGCCCTGGAAGCGATAGGTCAGCTCCTCGTGATCGAAACCGAACAGGTGCATGATGGTGGCATGGAGGTCGTGGACGTGGATGGGGTCCTCGGCGACGCCCCAGCCGATCTCGTCGGTCTCCCCGATGATCTGTCCGCCTTTCACGCCGCCGCCGGCCATCCAAAGGCTGAAGGAATAGGGATGGTGATCGCGTCCGGTGACTTTGGCGAAGCCCTTGCGGTTCTCTCCCAGCGGGGTGCGGCCGAATTCGCCGCCCCAAACCACGAGGGTGTCCTCGAGCAGGCCGCGTTCCTTCAGGTCTTTCAACAGCGCGGCGACGGGTTGGTCGGAGATTTTCGTGTTGGTCGCGAGGCCCGAGTCGAGATTGCTGTGCTGATCCCAGGTGGATAGGAAAAGGGTCACGAATCGCACGCCGCGCTCGACCATGCGGCGGGCGAGCAGGCAATTTCGCGCGAAGGAGCCCTCGAATCCCGTCTTATCCTGCCGTTCGACCCCGTAGGCTTCCAGGGTGGCCTTGGATTCGCCGGAGAGGTCGAGCAGGTCCGGCGCGGCGGACTGCATGCGGAAGGCGAGTTCGTAGTTGGCGATGCGGGCGGCGATCTCGGGATGACCGGTCTGCTCCAGACGCTGGCGGTTGAGGTCGTTTACGGCATCGAGGGTGCGCCGCTGCATGCCGGGGGAGAGGGCGGACGGCGTTTCGAGGTTCAGCACCGGACTGCCTTGGTTGCGGAAGAGCGAGCCGCCGAAGTTCGAGGGCAGGAAACCGCTTGACCAGCTCGCCGCGCCGCCGGGCAGGCCGCGGCCGAGTGTGGCCATCACGACATAGCCGGGCAGGTCGCGGCTCTCGCTGCCGAGGCCGTAATTCAACCAGGAGCCGAGCGTGGGCCATCCGCGCAGGGGTGAGCCGGTGAGCATCAGCAACTGACCGGGCAGGTGATTGAATTGCTCGCAATGCATCGATCGCACCAGCGCGATGTCGTCGGCGCAGGTGCTGAGGTGCGGCAGCAGATCGGACATGTCCATGCCGCACTCGCCGTATTTTTTGAAAGTGCGGGGACTGCCCATGAGCCGGGCGCTCTCCTTTTGGGTAAAGGCGAATTTCACGCCCTCCAGCAGCGAGTCGGGCATTGGCTGGCCGTCGAGTTCGTTGAGCTTCGGCTTGGGATCGAAGAGATCCATCTGGCTGGGCCCGCCCTCCATGAAAAAGTAGATGCAGCGCTTCGCCTTGGGCGCGAAATGCGGCCGGGCGCCGCTTTCCGCTCCCAGCAGGCCGTCGTCGCGCAGCATCGACGCCAGCGCCACAGTGCCCAGCCCGCTCGCGGCGCTGGTGAAAAAGCCGCGGCGGGAGAGGGGATCGGGCTGGAACATCGGGGGCATGACCGCGAAAAAATCCCGTGGGTGGGCCGGGGCGTCAACCCTTTCCGATTCGGGCCGGCTTCGGCGCCCTCCCTCCTTGCGCGGTTGGCGGGGCTGACCTACCCTTCGCGCCTTGAATTTTCCATGATCATTCGCACTCAATCCCACGCCCGCGCGGGGCTGGTCGGCAATCCGTCGGACGGCTACTTCGGGAAGACCATCTCGTTCATCGTGCGAAACTACACGGCGAACGTCGAGCTGTGGGAGACGCCCGAGATCGAGATCCTGCCGGCGGCCCGGGATCACTCGGTGTTTCAGAACATGGAGGCGCTGCGGCGGGACGTCGCCTATTTCGGCTACTACGGCGGAATTCGGCTGCTCAAGGCGACGGTGAAGCGATTTTCCGATCACTGCCGGGAAAACGGCGTGACGCTGGCGGATCGGAATTTCACGCTGCGCTACTCCAGCGACGTGCCGCCCCAGGTCGGAATGGCCGGGTCAAGCGCGATCATCACCGCCGCGCTGCGGGCGCTGATGGCCTTTTACGAGGTGAAGATTCCCAGGGCGATCCAGGCCAAGCTGATCCTGTCGGTGGAAAACGACGAGCTGAACATTCCCGCCGGCCTGCAGGACCGGGTCATCCAAGCCTACGAGGGCGTGGTTTTCATGAATTTTGACCGCGAAACGATGGATCGCCAGGGATTCGGCGACTACGAGGAACTCGATCCCGCGCTGCTGCCGCCGCTCTACATCGCCTACAGCACCCGCCTTTCGGAGGGCACCGAGGTTTTTCACAATGACATCCGCAGCCGCTTCAATCGCGGCGAACGGGAGGTGGTTGACGCCATGCAGACCTGGGCCGGGCTCGCCCAGCGGACGCGCGACCTGCTGGTGGCGGGCCGCGGAGGCGAGATCGGTCCGCTCCTCGACGCGAATTTCGATCTGCGGCGAAAGCTTTACCGCGTCAGCGACGGAAATCTCCGCATGGTCGAGACC
Organism: Akkermansiaceae bacterium; assembly: GCA_024233085.1. Lineage (GTDB taxonomy): Bacteria > Verrucomicrobiota > Verrucomicrobiia > Verrucomicrobiales > DEV007 > JAEUHH01. Next base: position 150,765 of record JACKQC010000002.1, on the reverse strand, counting down.
GCCCGCCGCTGCGGGGCGACCGCGAAATTCACCGGCTCCGGCGGGGCCATCGTCGGCACCTGCGACGACGAACCGATGTTCCGCCGACTGGTGGAAAGCCTGGAGCCGCTCGGCATGAAGGTCATCAAACCCCTCATCGCCGCCGGGCGCGAAGCGGCGGATTGAGTCCAGCCCGCGCTTGCAATCGCGGCGTTTCGGGGCAGGGAAAGAAGTGGCCGCCGAGACCGTCCCGGGGCCTTCCCCTTGCCATGAAAGTTCGCAAAGCCATCATTCCCGCCGCCGGGTTCGGCACCCGTTTTCTGCCGGCCACCAAGTCGCAGCCCAAGGAAATGCTGCCCATCGTGGACACCCCGACCATCCAATACGTCGTGGAGGAGTGCGTCGGCTCGGGCATCACCGACATTCTCATGGTGATCGGCAAGTCGAAGCGCGCCATCGAGGAGCATTTCTACCGCAACTACGAGCTGGAGGACGAGCTGAAGGCCAAGGGCAAGACCGAGTTGCTGGCGGAGATCGAGGCGATCTCGAACCTGGCGAACCTTCACTTCGTCTGGCAAAAGGAACTCAACGGCCTCGGGGACGCCGTGAGGTACGGCCGCAGTTTCGCCGGCAACGAGCCCTTTGCCCTGCTGCTCGGCGACACCCTGCTGGGGACCAACGACGAACTCGGCCGGCCCGTGACCCGCCAGCTCATCGAAATCTGCGAGCGCTACGGGGAATCCGTCGTCGCCCTCGAACAAGTCGATCCCGCCAAGGTCGGACGCTACGGCATCGGCGGCGGCGCGGAGATCGAGGACGGCCTGTTCAAGCTCGACGCCCTGGTGGAAAAACCCCGGCCCGAGGAGGCGCCGTCGAACCTCGCCATCGCGGGCCGCTATGTCTTTGTGCCCGAAATTTTCGACTTCCTCGCCGAGACGAAGCCCGGCAAGAACGACGAAATCCAGCTCACCGACGCCATGGCCCGGATGATGGAGGCACGGGGGATGTATGGCCTGCGGTTCGAGGGAAAACGCTACGACATCGGCAACAAACTCGATTTCCTGAAGACCAACATCGAGTTCGGCCTGCGACGCGAGGACATCGGCCCGGGCCTGCGCCGCTTCATCAAGGAAATCGCCGCGGATCTCTGAGCGGATCGGCGCTCCGGGCCGTCACCCGTCCGGGAGACCTCCCGGGCGGAGCCGCAACCGGTCTCCAGCTCGGCGTTTTTCGAAAGGGATCGCCCCGGGGCGGATCGACCGCGGGACGGGAACCGCTGACCGGCCCCCTCACCGCGGGCGCGGAAAGAGGCGCGGGTGCGGAATGGCGCCGGACCGGAGCAGATTTGAAAATACGATCAATTTTACAATTAAAGTTTGCGAAATAGGGGGAAACCTGTCATTATTTGGGGCAAAATTTTTCCCAGGTGCGACCTATTTTACGATAATTATGATTATTTTAAAAATATAGTTGCGCTAGGGGATAACTTTGGTTTAAATTTTCACACTAGTCGTAATCACCAAAATCGCTAGGAGGTAAATACAGCCATGCAGGTAATCAATGACAGAACAAAACCGGCCGACGGGAATGCCGATCGCCTCGCGGACTTTTTGATGTTCGCGCAGCGCTCCTTCCTGCTCGACCTATCGAAGGAACTGAACAACGGAAGCATTTCCTACGCTCAGTTCTTCCTTCTCGGATACTTGGCCAACGAGGACTACCTCACGATGACCGACATCTCCAAGAAGATGGGCCATTCCACCGCCGCCGCTACCGGCCTGGTGGACCGTCTGGAGAAACTCGGTTACGTGCAGCGTCTTCACGCCGCCGACGATCGCCGCAAGGTGATGGTCCAGATCACCCGCAAGGGCATCGAACTGGTCAATCGTCTTCGCAACGTGATCGCCGAGAACATCGCTTCGGTGATGACCGCCCAGAACAACGGCAAGACGTCCGACGTCGAGCCCGTTTACGGTCAGCTCCAGGATTTTCTCAAGGTCCGCTGACGGCCGCATCGACGACGGAGGGGTGGCGACATCGAAAACGCGGGAATCGAATCTGAACTTCGAACTCCGCCGAAAGATTTGCCGAGGTGACCCATCTCCATCGTTGAAGCATCCAGCGTCATCAGAGGTCGAAAATCCGAAAGTATTCCGAACACGCAACCATCGGCGAATCCGAACGAAACACGGCTTCCACAAACGAACGAAGAATTTTTTTTGGCGATAACTCCTAGGTGATTCTGAAGGCACCGCCGGCTTCGAACCGGCGGTGTTTTCTTTTTGGGAAGTTCTCCCGGTCGCCCGCCGGCGGCCGGATCACCGCGGATCGCCGGCTTCCGCCGAAGGCCGCAGCTTCAACAATGCGTTCGGCTTCAGTTTCTCGCGCGTTTCTCCCGGACCGTCCGGGCTGGACCATGTGACCCGGAGCGATTCGATCGTTTCCGCCCGCCCGAGGCCGAAGTGCAGCCGGCCCGTCGGGTCCGCCACGCCGGACACCCGTCGCAGGACCCAGTCCCGGTCCCGCGCCACCACCTCCACCGAGGCGAAGGCCGCTCCCGCCCCCGAAAGCCGAAAAGCCAGCCAGGCGCCCGGCTCCGCCGTTTCCCGCACCAGCAGCGCGGCCTTGCCCGAGTCCGCCGCCACCGCGAGAAAATCCAGATCCCCGTCCCGGTCGAAATCCGCCCGCGCCCATCCCGCCCGCCAGCGTTTCGCCGTCATCGGCCCCGTCGTGCCGATCTCGCGGAAACCGTCGCCCCCCCGATTCAGCACCGCGCGCGCCGGCCCCGAAAGCGGCAGCAGATCGTCGAAGCCGTCCCCGTCCAGATCGGCGATCTCCAGGTCCCGCGCGCCCGCCACGGCCGCCAGCCCCGACTCCGCCGTCACCTCGTCAAACATCCCGAATCCCGTCCCGCGCCATAGCCGAAACCCGGCCTCGCCCCACATCACCACGTCGAGCCGGTCATCCCGATCGAAGTCGAGAAATCCCGCGCCCGTCGCCACGCCCTCGACTTTTCCCGCGAGCGCGGGTCCCTCCGAAAACCGAAAATCCTCCGCCCTGCCGCTCGCGGGCGGCACCGCGCGCCGCCATTGGACCGTTTCGCCGGCTTCTCCCTCCCTCGCCAGGGTCAGCAACAGATCGGGAAAGCCGTCCCCATCGACATCGCCCCAGTCGGCGCCCGAAACCTCGCCCAGAGCGGCGAGCCCCGTTTCCCACGCCAGATCGCGAAAGCTCCCGTCGCCCGCGTTCCAATACAGGCGCGGCCCCGCCTTTCCCCACACCAGCAAATCCGGCCTTCCATCCCGGTCAAAGTCGGTCCAACACCCGCCCCGCGTGTCCGCGAAGGCGAGAACTCCGGCGGCCTCCGCGATTTCCTCGAAAACGCCCGTCCCATCGTTGCGCAGCCACGAGTCCGGCCGCTCGCCCGTGCGGCCGGCGAACAGATCGTCGTCGCCGTCACCGTCGAAATCCGCCGGCAACAGCGTTTCGGCCCCCGGATAGCCGGTCAGGCCACTCAACCCTGTCGAGTCGGTGAAGGTACCCTGTTTGGTCAGGCGAAGAAACCGCAACGCCCCGGCCCCGTCGTGGCCGACCGCGTCGAGCAAGCCGTCGCCATCCGCGTCCAACACCGCCACGGGGCCGCTCAGGTCCAGCGCCGCCTCCGCCGCGAGATCGCGAAATTCCGGAATGAGTTCCAAGTCGCCGGTGGCACCCACCGGCCGCGGCGCTTCGGTCGTCGCCGATGGCGGCGCGGTCTCCGGCTCCGGCAGCGAGGCGAGGATTTCGCGCATCGCCGTGCCGGAAAAGCGGGCCACCAGCGCCGCGTCCGCCCGCTCGGGCCTGACCGGGGTTTCGTCCAGCGGCGGCAAAAGGGCGGGGGCGTTTTGCGTTCCGAAGCCGCCGCCAGCCCGGCGATGCCACGTCAGCCACGCCGCCAGTCCCACCGCCACGGCGACCACGGCCAGCCTCAGAAAGATCGATCGGATTGAAACGGAACTTTTCGCCATGCGCGCTGCTGACAGCCGGGCAAGATGACACCGCGCCCCGCCAAAACCAGAAAAAATCCCCGGATTTCGCGACCGGCGGCGGGGAATGCGTTCTTTACCTTTCGAAATTCGTCGCGTACTTCCGCTTCATGTCCTCGAATCCCCCGGCCTTTCGCCTGCGCGGCCTGATCGCCGCCACCTTCACCCCGATGCATCCCGACGGGTCCCTGAAACTCGAACTCGTCCCGCCCATGGTCGATCGGATGATCGCCGACGGCGTCGCCGGTTTTTACGTCTGCGGCAGCACGGGCGAGGGCATGTCGCTGACCGACGACGAGCGGCGCGCCGTGGCCGAGGCTTTCGTGAAGGCGACCGCCGGCCGGGTCCCCGTGGTGGTGCAGATCGGCAGCAATTCCATCCCGGCCGCCGCCGCGCTCGCCGCCCACGCCGCCGAGGTCGGCGCCGACGCCATCTCCGCCACGCCGCCGATGTATTTCAAGCCCGGCTCGGTCGAGACGCTGATCGATTGCATCGCGCCCATCGCCGCCGCGGCGGAAGGCTTGCCGTTTTACTATTATCACATACCCCGGCTGACCGGCGTGGCCGTGGACATGGGCCGTTTCCTCGAGCTTGGCGCGGCGCGCGTGCCGACCCTGGCGGGCATCAAGTACAGCGACTTCGACCTCTCCGTTTACCGCCACTGCCTCGGCCTCGACGGCGGGCGCTTCGACCTGCCCTTCGGTTCGGACGAAATGCTGCTCGCGGCCCTGGCGATGGGCGGCGACGGCGCCGTCGGCACCTGCTACGCCTTCGCCGCGCCCCTCTGGGTGAGGCTGATCGACGCGTGGAACGCGGGCGACCTGGAAAAGGCCCGCAACCTTCAGAGTCTGGCCATCCTGCTGGTCCGCACGCTCATGGCCCAGCCTGGCGGCTTCGGCGCGTCGGTGAAGGAGGGGCTGCTGCCGCTCCTCGGCTTCGAAGCCGGCGCCCTGCGCCCGCCCCAGCCCCAACTGCCGCCCGGCGGCCGCGACTCCGTGAAACGCGCGCTCGGGGAGATCGGCTTCTGGGAGTGGGGGCGGTGAGGAAGTCGGTTTTTGGACAGGATTGTCAGGATTTTGAAACAGGATCCCCGATGCCCAAATGCGGTTTTGGCGCGAGCCGTCCGGTTTCGTGAACACCTAATCCAAAATAATCCTGTGAATCCTGTCCAAAAATTTTGTCAAACGATCTCCCGGATCGCCTGCCCTTCGGCGAGGATGGGGCGGGGACGGTTTTGGAAATCGGTGACGAGGGTGTTGGGCTCGATGCCGAGCTGCGTGTAGAGGGTGGCCGCGACGTCGGCGGGTGAGTAGGGCCGGGTGGTGACTTCGGCGCCGGTCTTGTCCGTGGCGCCGACGATCTGGCCGGTTTTGACGCCGCCCCCGGTGAAAAACAGGCTGCCCGCCGCGCCCCAGTGATCGCGCCCGCCGTTCTTGTTGATCAGCGGCGTGCGTCCGAACTCGGTGAGGAACACCACCAGCGTGCGCTCCAGCATGCCGCGCGCCCTCAGGTCGGTGACGAGGGCGGCGAAGGCGCGATCCATTCCCGCGAGGTGATAGCCGCGCCGCACGATGTCCTGGATGGGCGGGTGAACCTGCCCGGCGGCGTTGTGATTGTCCCACACGTTGCCGTAGTCGGGATCGTAGCCGTAGTCGACCATGACGAAGCGCGCGCCGGCCTCGACGAGGCGCCGGGCGAGCAGGCAGCGGCCGCCGATCTTGGTGCGCCCGTAGGCGTCGCGCAGGGCGGCGGATTCGCGATCGAGTTCGAAGGCGTGGCGCACCTTTTCGCTCGTGAGGAGGCTGACGGCCTTGTTGAACTCGCCATCCTGCGCCACCAGGGCCGGCTGGCGGTCGAGCTGTCCGAGGGCGCGGTCGAAGTTTTCCCGCAGGCTCAGCCGGCCGTCGAGGCGCGCCAAAGGCACTTCGGCGCGGGGCGTCAGCGATTTCGGCCGCAGATCCTCCTCGACGAGGGCGGGCGGGTTTTCGAGCTTGTCGCCGACGGTGAAATCGGGCTGCTCCGGGATGCCGCCCACGCAGAAGGGCGCGTGATGGGGGCCCAGCCAGCCGCCGCCGAAAAAGTTGTAGGGCGGCGGCCCGGGGCGCGTGATTCCCGGCACGGCGATGTAGCCGGGCAGGCCCTCGCCGCCCGGGCCGCGGAGATGGGCGACGATGCCGCCGATGTTGGGATGTGTGTGGAGGTCGTTGCGCCCCACCTTGCGGCCGGAGAGCGTGTAGACCTGGCTGAGCAGGTGGTCGTTGCTGTCGTGCGAATAGCTCCGCACGACCGCGAGTTCGTGGGCGATCTTGGCCAGTTCGGGAAGGGTTTCGCAAAAACGCTCGCCCGTCAGCGAAGTCGGAATGGTCCCCAGCTTTCCGCGCACCTCGGTCGGCGCCTCCGGCTTCGGATCGAAGGAATCGATGTGCGTCACCCCGCCCGCCATCCAGAGAAAAATCACCGCGTCCGCCTTGCCCTTCGGAATCGCCGGCTCGATGCCGAGCGCGGGCAGCGCGGAGCCGGCGAAGGTCAGCGAACCGACCCGCAGAAAATCCCGCCGACCCGCCAACGGGCGCGGGGATGGCGCGGGAGAGAATGGTGGAAAGGCGCTCATCTGCCGGAAAAGGAGCCATTTTGCGGGAAAGGCGCTCCCCGTGACAATGGCGTAACCCCGGCGGGAATGCTTGACGTGCCCGGGGAGGATGGGATGATTCGGGCGATGAAACGCAACGGAATCGCCGATGAACTCGTCGCCGCCGCCGAAACGGCCGGCTGCGGGGACCTCGGCGCGTTTCGGGCCGCCATCGAGGACGCCCTGACCGGCAACCTGGAAATCATCGACCGGCTCCTGGACGCCGAACTGGTCGAGGAGGAGCCGTTTTTGAAGGCGATCAGCGAGCGGCTGGGGATGGAATACGAGGCCGATCCGGAGCCCGACACGGTCGGCGCCCGGCGCTTGAAGCGTTTGTGCGGACCCCAGGTCAGCATCCGGCAGCGCATCCTGCCCCTGCGTTTTCTGGGCGAGGAAGGGGCGAGCGACGAAGACTCCGCCAGCCACGCCGAGGACGGCGGCGGCGAAAACACCGTGGTGATCGCGACCTACGATCCCTTTTCGCCGCGGCGACGCCGGGCCGTTTACCAGGCGGTGGATTCGCCGGTGGTGTGGACCATGGCCTCGCGCCGCAAGATCATCGCCGGGCTTCAGAATTTCTACGGGGTCGGCGCCGACACCTTCGAGGAGGTGCTCGCGTCGCGCGACATGGACGGCGCCGATGCCGAGATGAAGGAGGAAATCAACGAGATCGGCGAACTCGACGCCGAGGCCTCGGTGGTGAAATTCGTCAACCAGATCCTCAAGGAAGCCCTCGCCCGCCGCGCGACCGACATCCACGTCGAGCCGCTGGCCTCCGACCTGCGGGTCCGCTACCGAATCGACGGCGTGTTGCAAAAGGTGCCCGTGCCGGAAAACATCAAGGCCCTCCAGTCCTCCGTGATCGCCCGGCTCAAGGTGATGTCCAGCCTCGACATCGCCGAAAAACGCCTCCCGCAGGACGGCCGCATCCACCTCCGTCTCGAGGGCCAGCCCATCGACGTTCGCGTCGCGACCATCCCCGGCATCGAGGGCGAGAGCATCAGTCTGCGCTTGCTCGGGCAGGAGCGCTTCAATCTCGAGCGCCTGGAGATGGCGCAGGTCGTCCGGAAACAGGTCGACGACATCCTGAAAAAACCGAACGGCGTCCTCATGGTCACCGGACCGACCGGGTGCGGGAAATCGACCACGCTCTACTGTTTTCTTTCGGTGCTGAACAACGAATCGCGCCGCATCGTCACCATCGAGGATCCGGTCGAAAACAAGCTCGAGGGCGTCGTCCAGATCGCGGTGAAACCCGAGATCAACCTCACCTTCGCCTCCGGCCTGCGCAGCATCCTGCGCGGCGACCCCAACGTCATCATGGTCGGGGAAATTCGCGACCTCGAGACCGCGGAGATCGCGATCCGCGCCTCCCTGACCGGTCACCTCGTCTTTTCGACCCTGCACACCAACGACGCGCTCGGCGGCATTTCCCGGCTGCTGGACATGGGGGTGGAGCCCTTTCTCGTCACGGCCGCCGTGCGCGGCTTCATGGCCCAGCGCCTCGTGAGGCGGCTCTGCCAGCAGTGCCGGGCGCCGGTGGAGTATTCGCGGGAGCACCTGCATTCCTGCGGATTTCCAGTCGAGCAAATCCGGCAACAAACGCTCTACGCCGCCAACCCCGGCGGCTGCGATGCCTGCGGCCACACCGGCTATCGCGGGCGGCTCGCGATCTACGAGCTGTGCCGGCTCACGCCCTCCCTCCAGGACCTCATCGTGCGCGGCGCCACGCGGCAGGAACTTTCGCGGCAATCCGTCCGCGACGGCTTTCGGAGCATGCGGGAATACGGCTGGGGCAAGGTGCTCGACGGCATGACGACCATCGACGAGGTCGTGTCGGTCACCGACGAGGTTTACGACGACTCGGGCCTGGTCAAGACCGGCGCCACCCTGGCGACCAACGACGTCAATCTCTGAAAGCCGGCCCAACAGGGTTGAGTCGGTGACCCAACCCTGTTAAGTCGCGCCCGTTTTCACCGGGCCGGCGGGGCGGCTTCGCGGACGAGGGCGCCGTCCTTCTCGCTCATGACGAGCACGCTGAAACGCTCGACGCGGTCCAGTTCGCCGGTGTTCAGGCTGACGTAGTCGAATTTCCCGCGCAGATCGGTGTAGCCGTCCTTGAAAAACTTCACGCCGCCGTCCTCGAAGCGGGCGTAAACCTTCACGTAAACCTTGGCGGCCGGTTTCCCCGTTTCGGTGTGGAGCACGTCGAGCCGTCCGTAGTTTTCCACCAGGCGCACGTCGAGCGCGTTGGCGTAGACGGCGGCGGTTTCCTTGCGGCCGGCGCCGGTGACTTCGACGAGGACGTTCTTGCTGGCGAACTGCGGGGGAATCTCGAAGCTCAACGACGATTGGCCGGCGGGGAGGTCTTTGAGCAGCGTCACGTTCGGCCGGATGTAGCTGAAGCGCGCGCTGTCGGCGGAGACGAAGGGATTGCTGGAAAAGAGGAATTCCAGGTCCATCTCGTAGTAGTTCACCCGCACGCGGTCGAGATTGCGGTAGGACAGGGTGACCTGGCGGCCCTCGGTCTCGATCTCGAAGCCGGGCTCGGTGGCGGCGAGCGTCTCCTGGTCGCGCTCGCGGTCGGGGGCCGCGTTCGTCACCTTTTCGGGGGCGGCTTCGGCGCCCTGGATTTCCCTCACCTGCCCGGAGAGCTGCGCAAAGCGTTCGCGCCAGCGGTCCACGGGATAGTCGGCGTAGGCGGCGGCGATGTTTCCGGCGGCGGCGGCATCCTCGCGCCACAGGGCGGCGCAGGCGGCGAGGTAGTCGTACTGGAGGCGGGTGTCGACCGAGTCGGGGGCGACGCCGGCGAGCCAGTCGAGCCCCTCCTCGACGCGGTCCTGCAGCAGCAGGTAATAGGCGACGCCGAGCCGGTCGGAGGGGCTCAGCTCCGGGCGATAGGCGAGCAGGTTCATGTAACCCTGGTACTGGGCGCGGAAGCGGTCGTTGAGGATGGAGCGCTCGCGGCCGAGGCGGTGGGCGCGGGCGTTGACGAGCGGCTGGTATTCGAGGTGCTGATACCAGTGCCGCTCGACGGGCTCGATGCTGACCAGCTCGCACTCGATGGCCGGGCCGCACTGGCGCAGGAAATCCTCGCGATGCAGCAGGTATTGCCGCGCCGTCGGCGTGTCGTTCAGGTAGAGGCCGTAGCTCCAGAGGGTCGCGTCCCAGGCGTGGCGTTTGGCGAGCAGGGCGGTCACCTCGCGGAAGAAATCGACGTTTTCGCGGCAGCGACACGCGACGCGGGACAGGTCGAGTCGGTGGACGTTGTTCTGGTCGAGGAAGGCGATCACCTCGCGATCCGTGCCGAAGGAGGAAAGGTATTCCCAGCTCGATTTGTCGGTCACGCTGAGCTTGTCCACGACCTTGAAGGCGAAGGGCTCGGCCCACGCGATGACCGCCTCGTCCTTGGCCACCTGGACCGGGTAATGGGCGAAGGCCTGGTCGCCGGACGGGGCGGGGAAGTAGAAGAAATACTCGAGCTTTTGCGTGCTGAAGGGCTCGAGCGAGACGTGCTCGGTCTTCGTGTAGTCGCTGCCGTTGGCGGGCAGGGCGCCCCGGGGAATCTGCTCCAGCACCGCGAGCCGCTGGGTTGACGAGGTCGGGTTGGTGATGACGATCTGCCCGCCGTAGAGCGCGCCGGTCAGGAATTCGCCGGTCACGAATTTGTCCACCGTCTCGTTCCCGTCGTGCCGGACGCGGTCGCCCTCGCGGAAGAAATTCTGGCTGACCAGAATGGGCGGCCGGTCGTCGGCGACGGGGCTTTCCTCCACTTCCTGGTGGAAGGCGATGAGGGGGCTCTTTGCCTTCAGGGTGAGGCGGTTGTTTTCGATGGTGAGATCGTGGTCGCCGGCCTCGAAGGGCACATCGAGCACCGCGAGGGCGAGCAGCATTTCCGTGCGGTTGGCCGAGGCGGCGGGAAACTCCCGCGAGTAGAAGCCGCCCTGGCCGTCCCAGGCGGCGAAGTCGCGCCAGAAGGCGTTCGCCGCGACGAGATCGGCGAGCTGTTCCCCGATACGGCGATGGTGGTAATTGTTCTCGGCCCATTCCTTCGTCTCCTCCAGCTTGCGGAACAGGGCGCGCCGCTTGAGGCGTTCGGCCTTGATCGGTTCGGCGACGAGGGCGAGTTGGGCGAGGGAGTATTCCCTGCCTTCGGCGAGGCGTTCCTCCATTTCCTGCCTGATCGCGGGCATCGCGGCGAAGCCGTCGGCGACGATCGCCGCGGGTGAACCGGAAACGACTTTCCCAAGTTCGACCGTGGCATCGTCGGGAGTGACCATTCTTCCGGCGATGGCCGCCACTCCGCCGCGTTTCGAACTCAGCTCCCGTGCCACACTCATGATTGTCGCCGCATTCGCTTCGCCCGAATAAGCGAATCTTTCCCCCCTGTCGAAATCGCCCAGGTCCTTGACGAGCCCAAGCGCCGCTCCCGCTTCTCCCCCGGCCAGCCGCCGGCCGCGCAGCGCGCTCTGGAAATACCACGCGTCGCGCTCGGGCGCGGGCGGTTGCAGCTCGAACAATTCGCGGACGTGGCGCGCCGTGGCGGCCGTCTCGTCGCCCCCGAGGCGGCGCGCCAGCAGGATGCGCTCGAACAGGTTGAGCCGTCCGAAATGCCAAGGGTCGGTGTAAGGCGCGAGGTCGGCGCCGACGAGATAGTCGTCGAGGAAGGTCTTGTCCTTCTTGTTCGCCAGGTGGGGCTTCACCGCGGCGTCGAAAAACGCGGGGTCGCGGCGGAAGAGGAAGAAATTCAGCTCGTGGCAGGCGTATTTCGAATACAGCTCGCGCTTGCGCGCCGCGTCGAGTGTTGGCCAGGTCGTGAGAAAACCGAACCCGGCGAACACCTCGTCCTCGCGGGCGGCGGCGAGCGCGGTGAAAACCGAGGCGACCGTGTCGTAGGTCTCCAGCTCGGAGCCGCGCAGGTCGGCCAGCGTCAGGCTTTCGCCCTCGCGCAGGACGGTGACCTTTTGCCGCTGGGAGAAATGCTTTTGCGGGTCGAGGTTTTGCGTCAGGCGCAGGTCGCGGACGGCGACGCCGTTTTCGGGCTCGGGAAGCGAGATCCGGCGGAAGGCCGCGTCGTCGTCGTCCACGGCGAGCACCTGGACATGGGTGCGGTCGCCGAGGTCGGCGCGCTTCACGGTGATGACGCCGTTTTCGTCGGGGAGGAGGTTGTAGGCGATCGGCGCGGCCTTGGCGAGGAAGTCGTAGCTGGAAAAGGTCGGTGGCGCCGCGGCGGGGTGCGGCTCCGGAGGAGCGGCGGCCGGTTTTTCCATCGCGCCGCGCTGGCTCTTTTTCGCGTCGGCCTGGCGGTCGTATTCCGTGCCGGCGGCGGCCTCGTCGGTGGCGGTGCGGGTTTCCTCGATGGCCCACGGGTTCAGCAGCAGACCGGCCCGGGGCAGCATGAGACCGGGAAACTTCCGCGCGTTGCGGCGCTCGAGGATGTAACGATGCTCCTCGCCAATGTCGCGGCCGGACACGAAGAGCGACTCCGACGAAGCGCGGGAAACGGCGACGGGCTCGGAGGAGGCCGGCTCGCCCAGCGACATGAGATCGAACTCCGGCACAAAACGCGCCGCCGCGAGGTGAACGCGGGTGCGCGGACCGGCGTTGAGCAAGCGGATGCGCAGGGCGTCCCCGCCGGTGTCGATGGACGCGATCTGAAGCGGGGCGGCGTTTTTGATCTCGAGGTTGCGGAAGCGCGAGAGCGCATAACCGGACTGCTCGGCGAGCGCCTCGGTGACACGGATCGCGATTTTTTCGCCCGGCCCGCGCAGGAACAGCTCGTAGTCGCCCGGCGCGAGCCCGGCGATCTCGAGCACGCCGTCGCGGAGGGTCGTTTTCCCGAAATGTTCGGCCACAAACTCGCCGCCGCGCGTTTCGAGCAGCACGAGATCCTCCGGCTTCGCCGCGCCGCCGCCGCGGGCGACCGGAAGGCGGATGATATCGCCGGCTTTCGCGTGGATGGAGGCAAAGCGCGCGTTGCGATCGGCGAAATCCGGCAGCGTCCAGTCGTGGCCGGGGCACCCGTCGCTCTCGACCGACAGAAGCTCGATGCCCTCGAGCGCGCCGAGATCGATCCGGCCGCGGTCGTCGGTCTTGAGCGTGACGCCAAACACGTCGGTGAAATCCCGGTGGCGGAAGGCGCATCGCACCGCGCGATCGGCGAGCGGCTCGCCCGTTTTTCCGAAGACCTCGGCCACGTGGCGGTTGTCGATGAGGCTGAGAAAAATATCCGCGACATGGGGCGCGGCGTCGACGGTGTTGAGTTCGAAGAAATCCGCGTCCTCGACGTCGATCTTTTCCCCGCCGCCGCTGAGGCTCTCGATCCCGCCGTTCAGCGCGACGTCGAGCGACACGAGGCGCTCGGGCACGCGGAACTCGTGGATCGACTCGCGGTCGCCGAAGAGCTTGAAATTTGGAACCGTCTCGACGGATTCGACGCCGTCGAGGTCGGTGGAGCGGATGACGAGTTCCGGCTCCTCGATCAGGGCCACGGCGCCGGGCTGGCCGTTGACGAAGAGCCTCGGCCGCACCGCGATCCGCGCCCGGTTGCCGGGCAGCAGGTTTTCGCGGTCGACGTGAAAAGCGGCCTCCAATTCGTAGTTCTCCGCGGGCAGATCGAGCCATTCGATCGAGGAAAAATCGCCGTCGGTGAGAACGACGGGTTTTTCGCCCGGATCGTTCGAATAGGGCAGCAGGATGGTGCCGGTCTCATCGCCTTCGTTCGGCCGGAATTCGCGGCCGCCGAACCAGACGGACGGTTTTTTCGCGGGTTCGTTGGCTTCGGTGAGGACGCGCAGGGCGACGCCGGCGGGGGTTTCCTGCGAGAGGTATTGCAGTTTGCCCTTTCGGATCAGCGCGCGGCTGCTGCGACCGTTGCCGATGAATTCGATGACCCAGGCGCCGCGCTTGCCGGTCAGGGAATCGAAGGTGAAGCTCCGCCGGGCGCGGAGGATGGGCGGATCGTCGAATTCGAAGGCCTGCTCGTCGTTGGGTGTCAGGCCGTCGAGGTTGAGGTCGGTGTTCAGCTCGCGTTTCTGGTCGAGGTAGTAGTTGAGCGCGTTGATCTCGTAGATCTTCACCATCAGCTTGCCCGCGTTCTTGACGAAAAGATCGAGCTTCACCGGGTCTTCGGGCGCGAAGGTCGCGGGATTTTCCGGAGCGAACTCGAGATCGACGCGGTCCTTGAGCGCCTGAACGGCCGCGGGTTCGAGCAGGGAAAACCATTCCTCCGGATCGCCGGCGCCGGCGGTGAGCTTGGCCTCGGCGAAAAGGGGCTTCAGCCAATCCTCGCGCAGGTAAGCCGCGTAGCTTTCCCGCGTCGCGCCCTCGGCGAAAAAGCGCAGCAGGAAATCGCGAACCAGCGCCTCGTCGTTCCCGATCGGGGGCAGGGAGGTGATTTCGCGAAAGTCGGCGTTCAGGTCCGCCGGGCCGCCGTCGCGGGCGGTCTGCCGCAGCCAATCCGGCTCGACGTAGTGAACCGCGCGGGGGAGCTTGACGTATTCGAAGAACAGGTCGCGCGGGTAGTCGCCGGCGCGCCGCTTGTGGTCGAGCAGTTGGTGGAGGGTGTGGACCTTGAGCGAGTTGAAGGCCGGCGAGAGCGATTTCGCGAAATCCCACAGCCGCGTCAGGTAAGCCTCGCGCGCCGCGGCGTCGCGCCGCCAGTCCGTGTCGGCGCCGGGTTGCAGCTTGCGGGCGCGGGTCTGGACGAAGGCCGGGTTGTCCCGCAGTTCGGGCAGCAGTCCCGCCAGCTCGTCGAGCTGGGCGGGCAGGAGCCGCCGATGGATGTCGAACTCGCCGAAGCCGCCGCTCTCGCGGGTGCGCAGGTCGGCGGCGACCAGGCCGGCGAGGCGCGGGTAGTCGGGATAGTGGAGGCGCGCGAGCAGGTCGCGGCGGCGTTTCTCGTCGAGCGGCACATCGTCGCGCAGGAGCCGGTCGAGCCCGGCGTCGGAGACGAGCGATGTGGTGTCGGAATTCCGGAACGCGCGGTCGAGAAAGGCCCGCCAGGAAACGAGTTTCGGGTCCAGCGCGGTGGGAAACCGCGGCTTGGCGTCGAGGCGCGGCTGGGTGTGGTTGAAGGTCAGGCCGAGGTGATGATTCAGGTATTCGATCGTCGCCTTCGGGTCGTCGCCGTGGCGCAGCAGCGCCTGCCGGTGGCGAATCTGCCAGACGCGCTGCGTTTCCCCGTGGCGCTTGATCCACGGCTCGAGCAGGGCGTCGACGTCCTGGAGGCGCCCTTCGTTCTGGGCGTGCAGGGCGTGGAAAAAGTAGTAGTCCTCCGTGCCGGGGATCAGGAGCTTGAGCGCCTCGGCGCGGTCTTTCGCGAGCGCGAAAGTTTCGATGAAACCGATTTCCTGCTCGGCCCGAACCGTCGCGGGCGGGACCAGGCCGAACGCGAGGAGGAACAGGGCGAGGAGAGGAGAACCGAATCGGGAGCGATTGCTTTTTTTCATAAGCCGGACCATTGGGGGGTTGGGTGTCAAAAGGGAGTCGCGGGCGGAACCGCGGGAACCGCTGTATTCGTCAATATAACGCCATTCGCGCGGAGCCTTTAGGGCGAAGTTGTAAAGAAAGTGTGAGCGAGCACCCGACAGGGTTGACTCAATGACCTAACCCTATTGAATCGCGGGGGTTTTCCCGCGCGCCGGCGCGACAACCGTGACGGCGCGGGAACGGAAGCGTGGCGAGGGGAGGCCCGATTCGCCCGTTCCGGCGAGCGGACGAAATATCAACCGATCCCAACAATTAGCGGTTGAAGAAAGTCAGAAATTATTAATTATGAGAAAAAATCCTATTTTTGTCTTGCAGATATGAAATTAATGATTATTATTTCCATAACTTCCGCGATTTTTCATGTATCCTTGCCTACCGTTCCGCTTCCTGGCAAGGCGTTCCCTGGCCCCGTTTCGGGCTGTTTGGAGCGCCTTTCTCTCGCTCGATCAAGTCATCCTGGGCGGATTTCTGTGGTCGCCCCGTCCGGCGCGCGTGCCCCTGCCCGTCACCTTTCGAAACCGCCCGCCGCGCCGGCGGCCCGTCAAGCAGCGCTGACAAAGCGAATGCCGCCGCGATTTCGATTTTCTCATCCCGTTCCGACCGATGAATCCAATACCGCAAATGCCGCAGGGCAATTCGCCGTTTCCGGGCTTTCCCACTCTCGACATCGGGGGCGTGATCGGCGCTTTCCGGAAAAACTGGTGGATCGCGGGGGCCGTCTTCGGCGGAATCGTGGTTCTCGCGCTGGTTTACGTCCTTTTCGCGAAAAAGATCTATCAGTCGTCGGCGGTGATCTATGTGGAGCCGGAAAACGTGCTCTCGGACAATCTCCGCGGCGTGCGCCGGGACGACGTGACGAAGCTCGACGCCCTCAAGTCCTTGGAGGCGAATATCGTGTCGGGCACGGTGATCCTGCAGGTGATCGAAAAGCACGATCTGCGGAACGACGCCGAGTTCATCAAGCCGAAACCCTCCGGTGAACCGTACAGCGACGCGGAGTTGGTCGAGATCGTGGGCAAGCGGGTGAAAAGCGCGCTGCGCCGCGGCACGCGGCTGATCGACGTGGTGGTGGAGGATCGCTCGCCGGAACGCGCCCGGCTGTTGGCGCAGGCTTTCGTCGACGAGTTCGAGGCCGTGCTGATGCAACAGAATCTCGAATCGACGCAAAAGGCGACCGAAATGCTGGAGAACCAGGCCAAGGAGCAGTTGAAACGCGTCGGCGAGGTGGAGGATCTGCTCCAGGCATTCCGCGAAAAACACGCCGACGTGCCGCTGGAGGACGGCGGCATCATCGAGCAGAAACTTCAGGAGATCGACCGCCAGCTGAGCGAGGCCAAAAACCGGCGCCTCCACCTGCAGGCGGAGATGGAGGAGCTGGAGACGATCCCGGCGGGGCAGGAGGAGCGCATTCTGGAAATCGGCAGCTATGTGATGCAGGAGCACATCGGCAAGCTGCTGCTGGCGCGAAACCAGAAGCGGGCCGAGTTCGCGAAGATCCAGAACCAGTACGAGCCGGCGAGCCGAACCTACCAGGACTATGTGGCGGAGATCGACGGCTTCGACGCCCAGGTCAAGGCGACGGCGGTGGCGGTCGGCGAGAGCATTCGCAAAAACTACGGCACGGCGGTCGAGCTTGAGCAGAAGCTGAAGGAGTCCGTCGACGCGCAGAAACGCGAGGTGCTCGCCCTCGACGGGGTGCGCAAGGAATTCCGCTCCCTGAAGCAGAATGTGGACGCGGCCTACGCGACCTACCAGGCGCTGCTCAGCCGAATCAACGAAACGGACGTCAGCGAGGGCGTGCGCGAGTCGATCGTGCGCCTGGTGGAAAAACCGCTTGTCCCGTCGAAGCCGGCGAAGCCGAAAAAGACGCTGACCGTGGCCCTGGCGGGGATCTTCGGCGGAGCGATGGGCTGCGGGGTCGTGATCCTGCTGTTCCTGCTGGACCGTTCGCTGCGGACGCGGCACCAGATCGAGCAGACGCTCGGACTGCCGGTGCTCTCGGAGATCGCCCAGGGCTCGGAGGACGAGACCGGCGAGGATCTCGGCGATTCGCTGGTGGTCTTTTCCGAGCCGCATTCGGTGGCGGCGGAATCCTTCCGCGCCCTGCGGATGTCGCTTTCGACCTTCAGCCCGCGGAGCATTCTGCTGACGAGCGCGATGCCCGGCGAGGGCAAGAGTTTCTGCGCGGCGAATCTGGCGCTGCTCCAGGCGCAGCTCGGCTACCGGACGCTGCTGGTGGACGCGGATTTCCGCCGCCCGAGCCTGTCGAAGGCGCTTCTCGGTTTCTCCGGCATCGGCGCGCAATCGGCGGCGGGCGGTCACGCGCTGGAGGCGCAGAACGTGTGCCAGAAGACGCCTTTCCCGAATCTCTACCTCATCACCTGCGCCCGATTCGCGCCGAACACGGGCGAGATCATGAATGGCGAGCTGTTCGCCGCGATGTTGTGGGAGGCCTATCGCTCCTTCGACGCGGTCATCATCGACAGCTCGCCGCTCGGCGTGGTGAGCGACGCGCTGAATTTCGCCCGCTACGCCGACATGGTCGCCCTGGTGGTGCGCGCGGGGGTGACCCAGACGGGAGACGCGCAAAACGCCTGCCGCGAGCTGCGCCGGATGCGGGTGCCGCTGGCGGGCTGCATTCTCAACGGCGTCAGCGATCCGGAGCGGGCGAAGGCCTACTTCGAGACCTATTCTCCCTCGCCGGTGCGCAAACCGGTGCTCTCTCTGGGCATGGCGCACTGAAGCCGAAAACCGGACGCCATAGAATCGCGAAATGTTTCCCAATCAATGAGTCAGTCAACCGTCAGCGCCGAGGCGAATCTCCAGCCCGCGGTCGAGAACTCCACCAGCCACTACAACCGGCTGGCGGCGGCCTCCTTCCTCGTGGACGCGGTGGTCGTCTGGTACGGGCTCATCCTCGCCTATTGGCTGCGATTCGAGACGTCGATGGCCGACTTCGGCGTGCGCGGCCCGTGGCCGATCGGGTTCGCGGATTATCTCGGCCATTTCGTGCTGGGCGAGGTGCTGATGATGGCGATCCTGACGAATTTCCGGCTCTACGATCGCCAAAATTTCCTGTCCTACCAGCGGACGCTGCGCATCGTGGCCCAGTCCGCGGCGGTCTGGCTGGTGGCCTACCTGGGCCTGTCGTTGATCCTGAAATTCCAGCCGTCGATCAGCCGCGTGTATTGCGGATTCGGATTCGTCACGACCTTCGTGCTGCTGTCGGCGTGGCGGTGGTGGCTGAATCACCTGGTCCGGCGCGAACCGCACGCCTCGCGGCTGCGCCAGCGCACCGTGGTGGTCGGCTGGAGCGAGGAATTCGCGAAGGCGTTCCGGCTTTTCGGCTCCAACACGGAACGCCAGCTCGACATCTGCGGCATCGTCAAGCCGCCGGGCGGGGAGCTGAAGGGCTTCGACGAGGAAAAGCGGGTGCGCGTCATCGGCCGGTACGAGGACCTGCCGGCCCTGCTGCACATGCGGGTGTGCGACGTCGTGCTGGTGGCGGACATGAACAACAGCAACCAGGAACTCGTGAAGCTGGCCCAGCTTTGCGAGAAGGAAATGGTGGACTTCAAGCTGGTGCCGACCTGGTTTCGCGTGCTGCTCAGCGGGCTGCATCTCGAGTCCGTCGGCGGCATGCCGGTCGTCGGGATTTCCAAGCTGCCGCTGCACTCCGCCCTGAACCAGCACCTGAAACGCCTCGTCGACATCGCCGGGGCGATCGCTGGCCTCGCGCTGGCCTCGCCGGTCATCGCGGTTTTCGGTCTGCTGATCTATCTGGAAAGTCCGGGCCCCATCTTTTACCGCCAGCGGCGCCTCGGACAGGGCGGCCGGCTTTTCGACATGATCAAGCTGCGCAGCATGCGCCTGGACGCCGAGAAGGGCGGGTCGCCCGGTTGGACGGTGAAGGACGACCCCCGCTGCCTGCGGGTCGGCAAATTCATGCGCCGCTGGAATATCGACGAGGTGCCGCAGTTCTGGAACGTGCTGCGCGGCGAAATGAGCCTCGTCGGGCCGCGCCCGGAGCGCCCCGAGCTGATCGAGAATTTCAAGGAGATCATCCCGCATTACAACGCGCGCCACCACATCAAGCCGGGCATCACCGGCTGGGCGCAGGTGAACGGTCTCCGCGGGGACACCGACCTCCGCGAGCGCATCCGCTTCGATCTCTACTACATCGAGAACTGGAACGTGTTTTTCGACTTCCAGATCATGCTGCTGACCTTCTTCAAACGGGAAAACGCCTGCTGAGGCCTCCGCCATGCCCGCCGAAATCACAGACGCCGAAAGGCAGGACGAACTGGACGCCCCCGCGCGCCGCGAATTGCGGGTGCTGCGGTGGTTGTTCGTGACCTTCCTGTTTTCCTTCGCGTTCGACTACCGGGCCTACGAGATCCTCTTCGACTCGGAAAAGACCGGCGGCTCGATGTTTCAGTTCGCCTTTCTCGGCCTCGCTCTGGCCGCGGCGGGCCTGGCGATCCTGATCGGATGGCGTCACTTGTTCGTCAGGCCGGGCGCCTATTTGGTGCTGCTGTGGGGCGGCTACCTCGGGATGATGGTCTTCGTGGCGCTGATGCACGGGAACGATCCGAGCCGCATCTTCCGGCTGCTGATCGCGCCGCTGCTGCTTTTTCTGAGCATCTCGGTGACCCATATCGTCGCCTGCGCCGGGATGCGGCCCGGCGAGGCGGTGCGCTGGCTGGTGGTGGCGGGCTGCGTGAACGTGCTGTGGCGCTTTATTCACGGCGCCCTGTTTTCGGGGGTTCCCCTGAGCGAAATCCGCATGGAAATCCTGAGCCCGGCGATGGATTTTCTCTTCGCCTGGGTCGGCGTTTCGCTGCTGCTGAGGCGGCAGTTCACCTGGTGGATCGTTCCGGTCCTGATCGTACCCATGATTCCCACGGTGTTCAGCATCACCCGGAGCGTCTTTTTCCCGATCACGGCCTCGGCGATGGCGTCGGCTTTCTGCCTCGGGCTGGGACTGTGGTGGCGGCTCTACCGCCCGACGCATCCGATCAAGAAACTCGGGCCCATCGCGGCCGCCGTCGCCGCCGCCCTCCTCGGGGTGGTGATCATGGCCCTGGCGATGCCCTCGGTGACCGATCGGTGGGCGGATCGCATGTTCCACAACAGCGGCGCGGGCGACGCGACGACGGAGGACCTCTCCGCGCTGATGCGCAAGGCCGAGGCCAAGGCCATGTTCGACATCCTCTCCCGGCAGCCGACCGCCTTCATATACGGCCGGGGACCGGGGGCCGGCTACTACTGGGACGAGAGCTATTTCCCGGAGCTGTTCATGGTTTACCCCGAGGACCGGCACCAGTTCGCCGAGGAGATTTTCACCGCCGGTCACAGCATCTGGACCTACACGCTGTTTTCGAGCGGGCTGATCGGGATCGGCATCATGCTGGGCACCTTTTTCATTACCATGGGGCTCAGCCTGCGGGCGGCCTGGAAAAATTCCGAGACCGTCATGGGGCGCTGGGCCTGGGACGCGCACCTCATGTTCCTGCCCTTCGTCGCGATGCTGTGCGTGCTGAGCGAGAGCGTGACGCGCAACCCCTTCGACGAGCGCTTCACCGGGGTCCTGTTCGGATTCATGGTGGCGCTGCCGCAGTTCTTCTTCAACCGGGCCTGCTACCTCCAGCATCGCGAGCAGCAGGCGGCCATCAGTCCCCAGCTCATCCTCGCCGAGGACGATCTCCCGCCGAACTGGGAGAACGTCTTCCCCGCGCGCGCCTGACCGTTCCTTTTCTCATTCGAAGTCCACCCATGGAATCCCTTCCGAACATCCTCCTTCAAATCGTTTTCTGGCTTTCCGTCCTGGGGCTGGCGCACAGCTACGTGCTTTACCCGGCTCTGATCCGTTATCTCGCCCGCCGGAAGCGGAACAATCGCGAGGTTTACGATTCCGGCGACGCGCCCGGCGACTGGCCCCATGTGGTCGGCGTGATGGCGGTTCACAACGAGGAGGCCGTGCTCGAGGCCACGCTGACCAGCATCTTCGCCACCGCCTACCCCCGCGACCGCTTCGAACTGCTCGTCGCCGCCGACAACTGCTCCGACCGCAGCGTGGAAATCCTCAACCGTTTCAAGGAAAAGCACCCCAATCTGACCGTGCGGGAGTTTCCCGGCCGCAACGGCAAGATTCGCGTCATCAACCAGATCCTCGGGGAACACCGTGTCCGTCTCGCCGGAAAGGGCGACTACGCGCTGATCCTGTGCGACGCGAATGTCCGGTGGGCGCCGCGGCTGGTCGCCGAGCTGGTCCAGCATTTCAAGAACGACAAGATCGGCCTCGTGTCGCCGAACATCCTCGACGGCCGCCGCGAGCACCACGGCATCGCCGACGAGGAGGACGCCTACATCAACCGCGAGAACGCCATCAAACTCCACGAGGGCATCCTCTGGGGCCGGATGATGGGCGCTTTCGGCGCGTGTTTCGCCATGCGCGGGCGCCTGTTCGAACCGGTGCCGGAGAAATTCCGTTCCGACGATTTCACCCACACCATCCGGTGTTTCGAACTCGGCTACGACGCCATCGTCGAGCCCGGCGCCATCGCCCACGAGGACGTTTCCGAGGATATTTGGACGGAATTCGGCCGGAAACGGCGCATTTCCATCGGCAACATGCAGAACCTGGAGCGCTTCTGGCGTTTCCTCCTGCCGTGGCGGGCCGGGATGGCGACGGCCTTCGCCTTCTGGTCGCACAAGGGGCTGCGCTGGTTCGGTCCCTTTCTCCTGCTCGGGGCCTTTGGAGCGAGCGCGTTCCTGGCGCTGTCGAGCTGGTTTTACCTGCTCGCCTTTCTCGGACAGATCGCCGGCGTCGTCGGCGCCTCGCTGGACAGTTGGCTGGCCGGGAGCGGCACGCACCTCCGCCCGCTACGCTTCGCCCGTTATTTCATGCTCATGAACCTCGCCCTCGGCATCGGCATCTGGCGGTTCTTCACCGAGGACCAGGCCGGCTTCTGGGAACCGCCGAAGCGCGTCGCCGCCGGAACGGAAAACGCCGCCCTTCCCCGCGAGGCCGCCTGAACCCGCCGATCTCCGCCGTCACAAACGCGAAGGAAAAAACGCACCCGCATGCCCGACCACGCCACAACTTTGCCGAAAGTCCTCGTCGTCCATCCCTGGATGGGCCGCGGCGGGAGCGAGGCGGTCGCGATGTGGGCCTTGCAGGCCCTGCAGGGACGGGCGGAGGTCACCTTCATGACCGCCTCGGCGATGAACTGGGACGCCCTCAACGCCGCCTACGGCACGAGCGTCGATCCGAGGCGCATCCGTCTCCTGCGCACCACGAAGCTGCCGGGGGTGCGCAGCGGCGCGCAGTTCGTCCACTGGCAGCGGGCTTACTTCGAACGGCAATGCCGCCGGGCCTCGCGCGGATTCGACGTCTGCGTCAGCGCCTACAATCCCATCGATTTCGGTCGCCCGGGCATCCAGTTGCTCGGCGACTTCAGCTTCAGCGAGTCGATGCGTCGCCGCCTCTACGACGCCAACGACGAACCCTTTTACCACCGCCAGTCGCTAATACGCCGGCTTTACCTTGCCACGGGAGAGTGCCTCCGTGGCCTGGGAAGGCCGGCTCTCGCGGAACGGGGCGACTTGGCGGTGGCCAATTCCGAATGGTCGGCGAACCTCCTCGCCAAGTACTTCGGCGTCCTCGACGCCCCGGTGCTCTACCCGCCGGTCACCCTGTCCGGACCCGGGAAAACGGACGCCCCGGCCCCCGCCGCCGGCGCTCCGGTGGAACGCGGGCCCTTCGCCTTCGCCTGCCTCGGCCGCATCGCCCCGGAGAAGGAAATCGAGACCGTCATCGCCATCCTCGACCGGGTGAGGAACGCCGGCTATCCCGTGACGCTCGACGTGATCGGCCAGTTCGACGGCGGCGCCTACAGCGACCAGATTCGCCGGCTCACCGAGGCGAGGAAGGATTGGATCCGGACGCCGGGGTTTCTCAATTCCGAGGAAAAAAAATCCCTGCTGCGCTCGACATCCTTCGGCCTTCACGCCTGCCGGATCGAGGCCTTCGGCATCGCCGTGGCCGAGATGGCCGCCGCCGGCTGCGTGCCGCTGGTGCCCGGGACGGGCGGCGCGGGCGAGATCGTCCGCCGCCGGGAGCTTCAGTTCCGCGGCGTCGGCGAGGGCGCCGAGAAGATCGTCGCGCTTCTGGAGAATCCCCGGCGGGTTCGCGAGCTGCGGCGGGAATTGACCCAGTCCACCGATCGCTTCGGGACCGAGGTCTTTTGCCGGGAGTTTCACCGGATTTTTTACTCGTTCCTCGCCGGCAGGACCGCCGCCCGCGAAACGGCCGCCGCGCCGGGCGAACGCACCCTTGCCCGTCATGTTGAGGAAGCTAAGCCAGCGACTGTCTGACCCGGTCTTTTACCGGAAACGGGTTCGCGGTCTCACCAGACCGTTTCGGCACGCCCGGATCGCCCCGGAGCCGCTGGCCTTCGCCGGCTTCGACACGCCCGGCGAGGTGGCGCTCGTGGTCGCGCATCCCGATGACGAGCTTTTCTGCGCCGGCCTGCTCGCCGGCCTCGCCGGGCGGGGCGCCCGCGTCCGGGCGCTGTGCCTGACCCGCGGCGAGGGCGGCCCGCTTGGGCACCTTGCCGATCGCGGCGAACTCGGCGCCGTCCGCGAGGCCGAAATGCGGGCCTCCTGCGCCGCGCTCGGCGTGGATTCGGTCGAGTTCCTCGGTCATGTCGATCCCCTGGGGCGCGAATTTCGCACCTACGCGCCGCCGGTGGGAAAGGACGCGCTGGCGGAGCAGTTGCTCGGCCTTTGGCGCGCCGATCCGCCGGGCCTGGTGGTCACCCACGGCGGCGGCGGCGAGTACTGGCACCCCGCGCACCTGCTGGTCCATGCCGCCGTGCGCCGGGCGCTCCCCGCCCTCGCGTCGGAGACGGGGAAACCCGTCATCCTCGCCACGATGAACGCCTGGCAGGAGGGACACGCCTTTCCCACTTTTCAAAACCGTGACGATCTGCCCGATCTCCTCGTCGACGCCGTCCCTTTCCGCGGGCCCCGGCTGGAGGCCCTGCGCGCCCACGCGTCGCAGGCCGGATTTTTCGCCGGCGTGGCGGGAGGCGATTCGGCCGACCGCTTCGTGGAACGCACCCCGCGCGAGGCCTACGCGCTGAAATCGTTCACGCCACCACCGACTCCGGCGTGACCGGCGCCTCGAAGCCCGCCTCCGGCACCGTATCGGGCGCGCCCGCCGGTCCGGTCTCCAGGCGCATCTGTTCGCGGACCGACAGCAGCGGGAATATCCAGCCTGTCGCCCCCAACAGGCACAGCGCCAGCACGCCATAGACCGTCGCGAGGTTTCCGCCCGTCCACAGCACGAAGGCCACCAGCGCCAGCGAGATCGACGCCTCCGCGACCAGCGTTTTCACGCACGCGTCGATCAGCCCGAGCCCGAGCACCACGACCTGGTTCACGTGCCTCCAGATGTGCAGGAAAAAATAGGCCGAAAACGTCGCCAGCGCCGCCCGGGAGATGTGAAATTCCTCGCCCATCCAGAGCGGAAAGGCCCAGGTGCCCAGCGTCGTCAGCCCAAGCCCCACCGCCAGCCCGAAGGCCGGACCCATCAGCCGGATGCGCCGCGCCGAGTGGCGGATCCAGGCATAGTCGCCCTTCGAATGCGCGTTCACCAGCGCCGGCCACAGCGGAATCGTCACCATCTGCACCACGCCCGTCAGCGAAAAGTGAACCGTGATCATCACGTTGTAGACCGCGATCGCCTCCGGCCCCGACACCCGGCCGATCAGGTAGGCGAAGATGTTATACTCAATCAGCGCGCTCAGCAGATAGGTGATCGAGAAGCGCCCCCCGTCCAGCAGCAGCGGTTTCACCAAGTCCCGCCGGAACCGCGAAAAACGGGGCCACAGATACGGGCGCTGAACGAACAGGTGGATGGTGTTCGACAACTTCGCGAGCGCCAGCGTGCCGTTGATCGCCAGCACGAGAAACTCCACCGTCGGGAGGAACCGCACCCCGATCAGCAGCATGCCCGCGCCCAGGAAATTGCCGCCCGCGCCCCAGGTGTTGTTGAAACGCGTTTCCTGATAGCCGTCGCGGGCGCGCTCGCACACCAGGCAGATCAGCTCGACGACGATCACCACGATCGCCAGACCGCAGGCCCGCTGCATGGTCGCCGCGAAGGGCGCGAACTTCGCGCCGAACAGCGTCGGGATCGGCACGAAGACGACCAGCAGAGCCAGAATCGCTCCAATGAAAAGCGTCAACCCCGCGCTCAGGAGCAGGGAGGTCGCGAAGACACCCTCCTCCCGCGCCCGGTCCTTCGCGGCCACGGCCTTGGCGATGGCGCGCGTCAAAGCCGGCCCGATGCCGACATGAAAGGTGTCGATCATCCCCACCGCCATCGTGATGGCCGCATACACCCCGAATTCCTCCTTTCCCAGCACACGGAAGGCCACGGGAATGGAGATCAGCCGCAGGATGACGGTGCCGAACTTGGAGAAAAGCGACGTCACCACCGCGAGCCGAATGGACCGGTTGCGGTGATGAGTCTCGTCGTGATCGGCGGCGGACATGGGGAGGAAAACCGAGAAAACGCTTGGAAAGCAACAATAAAGCTGATTTTTATGGTTTTTCCAATTCAAAAAAGCGAGAAATCCCCCATTTTTGACACTCAGACGCCGCGGGCGACGCTTTCCGCGATCGAACCCGTCCCGACCCAACAGGGTATGGTCAATGACCTAACCCTATTGAATCGGCTCGAAAATCGCGAAGGTTTGCCGCGCGTTGGCCTGCCCGATCCGGTGGGCGGCCACCGCGTCGAGGGTGCGGGGCGATTTTTCCTCGACGGCCTGTTCGAGGACGAGATGGGGAAGGATCTTTCTCTCCGCGAGCGCGGCGGCGAGCCGTCCGTAGTCGATATCGCCCGCGCCGTCGAAGGCCTCCGTCCACACGCCGCCGGCGGACTGGCGCAGGTGCAGCTCGACGACGCGGTCGCCATAAAGTCGCACGGCGTCGAACACCGCCACCTCCGAGTCGCCGCAGCCGCGAAAAACCCAGTGGGCGTCGAGGCAGAATTTCACGTGTTCCGGATCGGTCGCGGCCAGCATGTGGTGAAACTCGCGGCCGCCCCTCCGAAGTTCGGCGTCGTGATTGTGGTAGGCGAGGGCGAGCCCTCTTTTGCGCAGTTCTGCGCCGAGGCGGTCGAGGTTTTTCGCCTGCTCTACGAGCTGGGCATCGGTCTTGTCCTCGCCGCCTCCCCACCGGATCGGGCTGGGATTGGTGACCACGAAGCGGCAGCCGAGCGGGGCCGCCGCGTCGGCGATGGCGAGCGCGGCGTCGATGCTCGCCGGGGCGTCGGCGGGATCGTGAAGTTTGCTGTTCACATAGAGGGAGCGCATTTCCAGGCCGTGCTTCCGCAGCAGGGCGCCGAGATCGCGGATCTGGTCCGGGCTCTGGCCGACGGGTTCGAACCCGCTGACGCCCGTGGCGGCGACTTCGGCGAGCCCGGTGTCGAGGTCGGCGTTCCAGTCGCGGTTTTCGCGCCGGTAAAAGGTGGTCCAGGGATAGACGTTCGTGGCGAGGTGCATGGTCGGGATGTCCGGGGAGGCGGCGCCGGGGCCGGCGAACGCGGAGGCGGTGGTGGCGGCGGCCGATTGGGCGAGAAAATGGCGGCGGTTCACGGGGGCGGCGCTTTGTCTGCTTTTCACTATCGGTCAGGCGAGGGCGCTTTTGCGATACGAATTCGCGCCGGGCCGGAACCATTCGTCCCGCAGCCGGGTGCCGAGTCCGGCTCCCCCGGGCAGGGCGGCGCGGCCGTCGCCGATCGTGGGGAGGGTGTCCACGAGCCGGTCGTAAAACGAGCGGATGTGGGCGCGCACGGTCTCCTGAAAGACGACATTCGTCGAGGCCGCCGCGAGGTGAAGACCGGAGAAAAGCGTCAGGGGTCCGGTGCAGTCGTGGATCGTTGCCGGGACGTTGTAAGCCTGCGCGAGGTCGATGACGCGCCGGGTTTCGCTGATGCCGCCGTTCCAGGTCGGGTCGACCATCACGTAGTCGGCGGCGCGGGCCTCGAGAAGGGCGAGATATTCCTTCCGGCCCAGCAACATCTCGCTGGCGGCGACGGGCAGGCCGGATTTCTCGCGGAAATCGGCGAGCGTGCCGATGTGGTCGACCCGCAACACGTCCTCGAGCCACAAGGGGCGAATCTCGCGGAGCGCCTCGGCCAGTCTCAGCGCGGCGGGCAGGGTGAAAAAGGCGTGCCCCTCGATGGCGATCTCGAGCTTCATCCCGACGCGCTCGCGGATTTCGCGGAGCGGTTTCAGACCCTCCCCGATGTCGGCCCAACTGAGATAGTGCCCGCCATTCCGATGGGCGAACCGGTCGAAAGGCCACAGTTTCAGCGCCGGGATGCCCTCGGCGACGAGTTCCTCGGCCAGGTCGCCGGCCGCGTGCAGCGAGGCCCAGTTGTCCTGCAGGGGGCCGGGTTTTCCCACATCGCCGTAGCCGGGCCAGCCGGGATGCCGGCCGCCGTTTTCCGCCTCGTCCGCGCCGTCGACGGCGCCGTAGGTCGGGCCGCCGCAGGTGTTGTAAACCGGAATGCTCTCCCGCACCGGGCCGCCGAGCAGGCGATACACGGGTTGCCCGGTGGCCTGTCCGAGCAAATCCCACAAAGCCAGGTCCAATGCCGAGAGGGCCCGCATTTCCGCGCCGGGATGGCCGAAGGGCGTGCAGCGCTCGTAGAGAAAACGCCAGTGCGCCTCGATCGCGAGGGCGTCGGCGCCGAGGAGGCGCTCGGCCATCCAGTCATGGATGAGCGCGGCGACGGCGTGGGGCGTGTAGTAGGTCTCCCCGCAGCCGATCAGCCCGGCGTCGGTGTGGACGCGGACGAGCAGCAGGTTCGGCATGATGCCGGCGGGGATGGCGGTTTCGATGGAGGTGATGCGCATATTGGGAAAGAGGGTTCGGGGGTCAGGGGCCTGGGGTCGGAGTCATGGAGGCCTGGATCAGGCCGCGGATATAGCCCCAGGCGAAAAGGCGGCCCTTCATCGTGTAGCCGGGCTCGCCGTCGTCCTCGCCGTGGAGCCGCGGCACGTGGTCGGCGCGGATCGGGCCGTCGAATCCGATCCCGCGATAGGCCCGCATCGCGGCGGCCATGTCGGTGGGGCCGTTGTCGTGAAAGGTCTCGACAAAATCCCCCGGCCCGTCGCCGCGCGCGTCGCGGAAGTGCACATAACGGATGTGTTTTCCCAGCCGCCGAATCGTCGCGGGGATGTCGAGCCCGCCCATCGAGGCGAAGCTGCCCTGGCAGAAGCAGACGCCATTGTGCGGACTGGGGACCAGCGAAACCAGTCGCTCGAAGGCATCGACCGAGTTGAGAATGCGCGCCTTGCCGCGAAACTCGGACAGCGGCGGGTCGTCCGGATGCATGGCGAGATAGACGCCGGCCTTTTCGGCGACGGGAACGATTTCCCGCAGCAGGCTTCCCAGATTCTCCCAGAGTTCGGCGGCGGAGACCGGGGTGCCGTCAATCTCGCCGGAGGCGGAGTTCAGCGAGCGCGCGCGATTTGCGGCTTCGCTCAACGAGAAAGCCGTCACCGTGGCGCCGCCGCGCTCCGGAACGTCGAGCCGCGTGCGCACCCAGTCCGTGCCGGCCATGAAATTGGTGCACAGGATCGGAATGCCGAGCCGGCCCATGTTCTCCACCAGCGCGGCGAGTTCGGCCAGCTCGGCGCCGTCGGTGTCGCGGCCGAGCTTGATCTTTTCGATCGGCAGGAACCCCTCGACCGCCGCCAGCCGCATGCCGCGGGCGGCGACGCGATCCTGAAAACTTCGCAGCGGCTCCAGCCCGGGGCCGGGATAACGCACCGTGATGTCCTCGACGCCGCACTGCGCGGCGAGCGCGAGGTTTTCGTCGTTGAACGGGGTGAGGACCGAAGCGAGGCGCATGGTTTTCGAGAGATCGGTCAGGGTTTGGGCGGCCGCGTTTTTTCGAGCAGCCAGCCGAGCAGGTCGAGGAAATCCGCCTCGGGAAGTGTCTGCCCAAAGATCGGCGGCATCAGCGACATCGGCAGCGTTTCGTCCTTCGCGACGTCGGACTTCGGCAGGCGCGACTCCTGGCCAGTGGCGTCGACCAGCACGAGCGCCTGGCCCGCCTCGCCCCGCACGAAGCCGGTGAAGGTGCCGCCGTCGCGTTTCGTGAGGAGATGAGCTTGGAAATTCACATCGACGTTGCGGTTCGGATCCAGGATGTCCTCGATCAGGCGCTCCGGGCCACGCGCACCGATCCCGTCGAGCTGCGGGCCGACCAGGCCGCCCTTGCCCTCCATGCGATGGCAAGCGGCGCACTGGGCGGCGAAAACTTCCGCGCCGCGGGCGGAATCGGTTTTGGCGGTGGCGAAGGCCGCGGCCCGGCGCGCCAGGAGAGCGTCGATGCCCGGCGGTCGCGCCGGGGGAGGCGGTTCGGCGGAGATTTTGGGAAGATAAGCCGCCAAGCGCGGGTCGCCGCCGCGAGCGCCGAGCGCGGACGCGAGAAAGGCGAGATCGCCGTTCGTCGCCGGCTGAAACGAAACGACCGCGGCGACCGCCGGCTCGAGACGCGTGACGCCCAGCCAGGCGTAGGCGCGCCCGTTGTCGCCGTCGACGAGGCGAAATTTCACCGACCTGCCCGCGAGATCGGCGAGGTCCCAGTCGACCGGTTGGCACACGTCGTTTCGCGGCGGAAAAGCCTGACGCAACACCTCTCCCGAAGCGGCGTCGGCCAGCTCGGCTCGGTTCTTTTCATGGGCCGGCGCGTCGGGAAAACCGCGATGCCCGCAGATCCAGAATCGCAGGGTCGTCGGCGCCGGGAACGGCTTCGATTCCAGCGCGCCGGTGCGCTGCTCGGCGCCGCGTTCGCCCCGCGCGAGGCTGGAAATGACCGTCGCTTCAGTTCCGTCCGCGCATTGCCGGGACTGGAGCACCCAGGGCGACTCCGGCGACTCCGGATCGGCGACGGCGGTCCAATCGGAGCGTCCGGCCGCGTCGAGAAGACGTTTCGCCTCGGCATTCGCCCAATCGATCCAGGCCGGCGGCGGTATCGCGCCGCGTTCCGCCAGCGCCTCGTGGATTCCCCGGAGAAAAGGGACGCGATCCGTGTCGGGCGAGCGGCCTCGGCATTGGGAAATCAAATCTTCCAAGCCGTCCTCCGGAAGATACCGGACCACATGCCGAACCGGCTCGATGGCGAGCCGCTTCGACGTCGCGAGCGAGTCGCGGACGAAATTCGCGCTGTCCTCGGTGGGAACCCCCAGGGCGATCGAAGCGAGGTCGGCGCGGGCTTTTTCCGAAATCCTTCCCGCGGAACTGAGCGCGTCGACCGCTTGGAAACCGCCGGGCGGGCGCAGTTGCTCCCGAAGACTGAGACGCAGCGCGTGGCGGAGATGGGTGTCCTCGGCGGGCGTGTTTTTCAACGCGCGCAGCAAGGGCGCGATCGCCGCGAGTTCAGGCGCCTCCTGCAGTTGTCCCGCCGCCCGGCGAACGACGAATGGAGAGGCGTCCGCCAGGGCCGCGACCGGGTCCGGCAGCGTCTGGAGAATTGGCAAAGCGGGCGCCGGCGCGTCCCTGGGGCGGTCCGTTTTCACGATCCGCCAGATGCGCCCGCGCTCGCGGTCGCGCCCGGGGTGGTCGAGCGGCACCTCGTAATGGCCGATGATGCGGTTGTAGAAATCCGCGATGTAAAGCGCGCCATCGGGACCGAGGTGGAGATCGACGGGGCGAAACCACGGGTCGTCGCTAACGACGAAATCGGGTTGCTCGATGGCGTGGGGCGTCGTGCCCTGGAACGCGACGATGTCATGGTTGACGCGCGAGGTGACCGGATTGCCGATCAGCACGCGGTCGTTCCAATCCGCGCCCCAGACGTCGCCGTCGAGATAGACGATGCCGCAGATGCCGGTCGAGCCGTGGGTGTGCTCGATCATGGCCGGCCCGAAGCCGAGCCCGTCGTGCGGCTTTCCAAAACTCGGATAGTAAGCCCCGCGGACGAGCTGGTAAACCGGCGCGCTGTGACAGTCGGCGCTGTAAAGGTTTCCCCGCCGGTCGAAGGCGAGCCCGAAGGGATTCACCTGTCCCCACGACCAGATCTCGATATGCGAGCCGTCCGGCCGGAAGCGGAAGACGTTGCCGCTCCGCAAGTCGAGCGTGCTCCCGTCCTTGGCCGCGAAGTGGCTCGTGTTGTTGAAGCCGTGCGTCGCGTAAACCCAGCCGTCCGGTCCGAGCCGGAAGCTGCTGCACATCCCGTGCGTGTCCTTTTCGTAGCCGAGCGGGCCGAACAACACCTCGCGCCGGTCGCATTTCCCGTCGCCGTCGGTGTCGGCGAAGTACCAGATATTGGGAATGCTCCACGCGATGCAGCCGTCCGCGTCCTCCGGCTTGTGCCACGGCAGCACGCCGGTGGGAATGTTCAGGCCGTCCGCGAAATCCGTGACCTTGTCGGCCCGTCCGTCGCCGTCCGTGTCTTCGAGGATCTTGATCGCGTCGCGGCTGCCGTTCACCCGCGACCCCCGGGGATCGCTCCAGCGTTCCTTCGCGGCGGCATAGGGATACTCGGTGGTGGACGACACCCAGAGCCGTCCCCGGTCATCGAAGGCGAGATTGATCGGTTTGTTCACCATCGGCTCCGCGGCGAAGAGGGAAACCCCGAAGCCCTCCGGCGCGTGCAACGCGGCCTGTTCCTGTTCGGGCGTCAGCGGATCGGTCTCCCGCACCAGCCGTGTCTCCTGCGCGACGGCCAACGGGTCCGCGGCGAGCAGAAGAGCGAAAAGGATCCGGAACTTCATGAAAGCGGGGGAGAAGGAAGCGGGGGAGAAAAGGCGATGATGCGTCGAAACGGGCCGCGACTCAACCCTGTTGAGTCCGCCATTCAACCCTGTTGGGTCCGGGAAACCGGGTGTCATTCCCCGCCGACCCTCAGGCCGCTGGGGACGGTGTCGGGCACCCTTTGGTCGTAAACCTCGTCGTTCAGGGCGTCCAGATCGACCGTCGCCCTTGGCCCGCGGCCGCCCCATTCCCGGGCTTGGAAGCCCATCGGCGTAAACCTGGCGAAGAAGACTAAGCCAAAGCCGCGGAGTCCGATTCCGTGGCTTCCAACGAAAAGCCCGCTCGTCTTCGGAGAGGTTGTCCATCGCCTTCGGACGCCCCTCCCGCGTGGCTTGGGTATCCTGCCCAAGATTTCGCGGGCTTCCTGCTTGCCCTCCGGCGGCGGAGGAAATCGCGGGCCGCTCCCGGTTTCGGCGAAAGGCTGGTGAACGATCTTTGGCCCCGGCATCACGGCGGCTCGACATCGCGGCTCGACATCACGGCATCACGGCATCGCGGCGGCTCGGCGGCTTTCGGCCGGGGCCGCCTGGCCCACCGGCTGCCGCCGCCCATTATGGGATCGGCTCTGTTGGCCTTAAGTTGACGCCCGCGGGCGGACTGCCGGTGCCACATCGACCGCCACTTTCATTCACCCGCCCGGACATCGCCGGCATGAAGGAAAGGGAAGGGGATGAGGCGGAATCATGGCGAAACCCGCCGCCGGGGTTTCCAGCGGGTGAAATGTTTTTCTTTTTTCGAGGAGACGCGGTTTTTCCGTAACGGGCGTTCGCGATTTCCGCTTCGGGGATTGCCTGATGAAAGAAATTCCGTCGTTTTGGGCGCAGATCGGTCGAACCGGCAAACTCCCCACTCTTTTCGGGGGAGGGGATACCGGGTGGATTGCAATCCGGCGCGGGCCTTCAAAACGAAAATCGTGCCCCGCCTTTGGGGTGGAGGGCCGCCGATTTTTTCACCGCTCGCCAGGCCGCGAACGCAATCTCGTTCGCGGCTCGCATCGCCGCCCCGGACGGCACGCCGACGTCCCCGGGACGTCCGCGCCATCGACACGCCGCGAATTCCCGGCCAGTCTTGCCACGAGATCTTTTTCTAACGTGGAATCTTTTTTCTTGCCAAGCATTCGAGAAATCCCTAAGCCGTCAATGAACGAAACACGATGGACCGCATGAGCGAAGCTGACACCAGCAGTGAACCCGCGCGAGGAGGAGCGCACCTCCTGAAATTCCAGATCGGGCCGGTGCAGGACTTTATCGCCGCGGCGCGGAGCACGCGGGATTTGTGGAGCGGGAGCTATCTGCTGAGTTGGCTGGTGGCGGCGGGGATCAGAAAGCTTCCGGCAACCGCGACTCTCATCTACCCGGCCCGCGACAGCGAGGCCGGTGTGCAGCCACTGCTGAAGCCCAAGCTGAATCCCGACGACGACGGAATTCTCATTCCCAACCTGCCCAATATTTTCATCGCTCGGATTGAGGGAGACGCGGTGGAGGCGGCAAAGGGCGTGAAAGAGATGATCCAGAAGGAATGGCAGGCGATCGCAGATGCCGTTTGGGAGAAGCGTGCGGAGATCGGAATTCCGATGGACCAGAAGAAGGATCGTTTCCAAGCCCAGGTCGCCCGCCACTTGTCGATCGCCTGGCAGATCACGCCGGTCGACGGCGATTCCCCCGAAACCTATCGGGAAGCCTACCGCCAGAATGGCTGGCGTCTCGACGCCGTCCGCCAGACGCGCGACTTCGCGGCTTGGGATTCTTCAACCGGGATGCCGGAAAAGGACAGCCTGACCGGCAAGGAAGAGGCGCTGGTGGGGGGAAAGGACTTCCAATCGGCTCGAGAGAAGGCCGGCGGCGAGTATGGTTCGCTGTTCAAGAAACACGCCGACCACCTCGGAGCGCTCGCCATCATCAAGCGCTGCTGGCACTTGGCTTACCTGCGGGACATCGTAACTGAGGGGAAACCGAAGTTGCAGACATCCTCCGGCGACTTCCGCATCCGTTCCATCCCCGCGATCGCCGCCCGAAAGAAGACGCACGATGACGACGACGAGACCGGCGAAACTGGCGGTGGCGACAAGTACATCGCCGCCATTGCCTTCGATGGCGATTCGATCGGCGCCTGGGTCAACGGGGACAAGTCGCCCTCGAAAACCGACTTGCGCAGCCACCACTCGAAATTCAGTCGAGACCTGAGCAACTTCGCGCTCGGGAAAGTCCGAGAAATTGTGGAGGAGATGGTGGACGGAACCGACGAGAATAAGAAGCCCTGTAAGGTTCCTCTCGGGCAACTCATCTACGCAGGCGGCGACGACGTGGTGGCTCTCGTGCCG
Organism: Akkermansiaceae bacterium; assembly: GCA_024233085.1. Taxonomy (GTDB): domain Bacteria; phylum Verrucomicrobiota; class Verrucomicrobiia; order Verrucomicrobiales; family DEV007; genus JAEUHH01. Next base: position 116,474 of record JACKQC010000002.1, on the reverse strand, counting down.
GCGGACGCCGCGTTGGAAGTCTGTAAACAACTTCAAGAGACCTTTTGCGAATGCACCCGGGACACGCCCACATTGGACGAACAGCCCGATGCCTCCGCCGGCATTGCCATCGCCCACATCCACGCGCCCTTGCAGGATCTAATTCGCGAGGCGCAAAGGGCGGAGAAGCGGGCCAAGAACATCGTCGGCCGTCCCGCTTTCTCGGTCACCCTGATGAAGCGCTCCGGGGAAATCTCCCATTGGGGCAGCAAGTGGAGCAGCGGCGGCTGGGAGTTGTATCAGAAGGTCGACGAATTGCTCTCCCGCGGCGACTTGGGTGGCAGGTTTCCCCACCGGGTCTGCCAATTGCTGGAGCGGCATCTCACCACGCGCACCGGTATCTCGAAGCAAACGGACGCCATCACGGACGACTCCACCATCAAGGAACTCATCTCCCTAGAGTTCCTTTTCACGGCGGAACGCCAGGGCTCGAAGCAGGCTGCCAAAGATTTGGAAAAGCCGCTTGAAACCTACCTGAATGGCGTCCTCGCAGCCCGCGATGAGGGAGAAAAGAAGGGTCCGCAAAGCAAGGTCACTTCCACCCAGGAACTCCTCGAATCGGTCCTCTGTCTCTGCGCCACCGTGGCCTTCGCCAACCGCAACCGCGAGTCTACGTCCTCGTCTCCAGCAACTGCTAAACCCCAATCCGTTGCATGAACACGCTCCTCTTTGAACCCACCGACGTTCTCTTCTTTCGGGATGGTCGGCCGATGGGAGGCTCCCTTTCGGGCCACGGTGCGGCTTGGCCGCTGCCCACCGTGGTCAACGCCGCACTCCACGCCGCGCTCTGGCGCGCCGATCTCGATGGAGTCCACAGCCATGGCCACGACGGTCACGACGGCGTCCGCATCCGCATGTTCGGTTCCCTGCTCACCGCCGGCCCCTTCCCTGTGCTGAAAAGCGGCGAGTGGCTCTTTCCCAGGCCGCTCGACACCGGGGTGACGGAGAAGACGGCAGTTGATTCCACGGCAATTACCTTTCAGCCGCTGAAAAAGGGATTTAAGCGCGCCCACGCCAGCCTACCCGAGCCGCTGCAATACCCTGTGGCCGCCACACTCACGCCAACCAAGGCGACGCCTTCCCCATGGTGGACAAAAACCGCTTGGGAATCCTATCTCAAGGGTGACGTCCTTCTCGCAGAAAAAGACCCGGAGGTCAACGCCAAGAATTCCCAGAAACCCGTCCATTTCCACAAAGACGCCGCCTTCAGCGAAACCGAGTTCACCTACGGCATCGGGATGAGCCCGGACACCGGCGTTCAGGACGGCGAGCGCTTCTACTCCGCCCACTACCTGCGACTCAAGCCTGATTGTCGGCTCGGCCTCTTGGCCGATTGCCAGGACAAGGGGAATGGCGACCCGAAGAACGAACGCGACCTCATCGAGGCCGTCTTTCCGAATTCCGGCGCCAAGACGCCGATCATCGTGGGCGGTCAGCAACGCGCCTGCACGGTGAGGCGGGAATGCAGTCCATCCATTCCGCTGCCGCGTGGCAAGTCAGAGGGTCTTCATGATGCCGACAGCGGCAAATATCTCGTCAAATGGGCGCTCCTCACCCCGGCCATTTTCCCCGAAATCAACGAACACAAGGGAGGCTGGTTGCCTTCCTGGGTTCGCCGCGCTGACGGCAAGGTCATGCTCAAATCAGGCGACGCATCGCGACGAGAACGGGAGGGACGCGACTCCTGGCGCAAGCGAATCGCGGCGATGCCGGAAATCGCCGCCCAACTCGTCGCCGCCAATGTCGACAAACCGATCCTGGTCAGCGGTTACGCCCTTCCGCACGAAGCGAATGGCAAGGCTGGCGGCCCCAAACCCACCCACCTCGCCGTTCCCGCCGGCAGCGTCTACTACTTCGCCTGTGAAAGCGAGTCGGCCGCCAAAGACCTCGCCAACGCACTCAACTGGCATGGCGCGGGCGAGCCGGACACGATTCGCAACCGTCGCTCGACCCTCTTGGGGGAGAAAGGCTTCGGCCTCGGCGTCTGCGGAACCTGGCGGTTCCACATCGGCAAGCTTCCCGGGACGCGATCCTGACCTCCCCGGACATCCCACCGCTTAATATTTTCGTTTCACCCTTCATCCTTCTTTAGATTATGACCACCAAGATTCTCTATCTCTTCACCCGCACCCCGCTCCATGTCGGCGCCGGGGCCAGCGTCGGAGCTATCGACCAACCCGTCGTTCGGGAACGGCACACTGGGTTCCCTCATGTGCCGGGATCGGCCATCAAGGGAGTCCTCGCTGATCACTACCTCGACGACCGAAGCAAGGGAGGAGTACGCACGGAGGACGGCACGGCGCTCTTCGGTCGTCAGGGTCACGAAGTGGACAAGGATGTTCCCGACAAGGGGCACAAGTCCGGCGACATCTCGATTGCCGAGGCAAAGCTGTTGGCCTTCCCGGTCCGTTCCCCCAAAGGCTGTTTTGCCTGGGTTACCAGCCCACTGCTTCTCAAGCGCTGGCAACAAGCCACTGGCAAGACGGTGAACTATCCTGACGGGTTGCCGGCCGGAGTTCAAATCTATGGCGACGCCGCGACTCTGGCCGAAAACGGCATTGTGGTCCTTGAAGACTACGCGTTGGAACACCAGGGAGATTTCCAGCCTGGAGCAGAATTCACTTCGGCTATCGGCGACCCTCTTTGGATCGATCTGCAAGCCAGCCACCTCTGTCTCATCAGCGACGACATGATGGCTCACTTCGCCGTCACGGCTTGTGAAGTCGCTCAGCACGTCTCCATCAACGATGAGTCTGGAACGGCCGATGATGGGAAGCTTTTTAACCAGGAAAACGTGCCTGCTGAAACCCTTTTCTACAGTGTCCTCACCGAACTGCGGGAAGACGCTTTTCCGAAGCTGAAGATCCCGGCCATCCTTCAGATCGGCGGTGACGCCACGACCGGGCTCGGTTTCTGCTCCGCCCAGCTTTCCTGATCTTCCAACCCTTGACCGTCATGCAAAACCTCGAACAACGCCGCGCCGCCCACGCCTTGGAAAAGGCGAACGATTGCCGGAAACGCGGAGACGAGGGCGACTGCCTCTCCGGGTACCCGGGGCTCATCGTCAACAACGGGCTGCTCGCCTGCCTCGCCTTCAGCGTTGAGAAGCAGAAACAACACTTTCGAGTTGCCAATGCCATCGCCTATCATCTTCACGAAATGAACGTCTGCCGCCGGACCCAGGGCGGGTCGGCCGACGCCGCCTGGCTGCTCAACCACCTGGCCAGCCCGAATTGCACTGCCCTGACCCTTCGCTGGGCTACCTCGGAAGCTTTGGCATTCCTCGGCTATCTCAAGCGCTTCGTGAAAACCGAAATTCACGTTCAAACCCCCGACCAGCCATGATCCACGCGTCTCCAGGAGTTGCTCCGATGCTCGATACGTTGAGAAGAAGGCCGGCGGGCGGAAAACTTGCCCGCAGTCTGGCGGCCACGCGCTACGTCGACTTTCCGGACGATGCTCAGGACAAAGACTGGCGGCGCCGCAACGCTTCAGCCGTCAAAGATGGCGCCACCGACTCGCGCAAGCTCGGGAGTTGGCGGGACTTCGCCCTGAAGCTCGCCGGAGCCGATCGGGAAAACTCGCCCCACCTCCTCTTAGCCCGCCAGAAGAGCCGCCTCATGGTCAACATGGCTGGTGGAGTCTTCGAGAACGGCAACCTCTGCCTCGACCGCGTCAGCGGCATTCCCTTTCTCCCAGGCAGCGCCGTCAAAGGCTGCACCCGCCGCCTGGCCCTGGCCGCGCTGCAAGAGTGGATTTCAGGGGAATTGATTCCCGGAGACGGGGAAAATCTCCTTTCAGCGGCGGTCGCGGACTTCAAAAGCCCCGAAGACTTCCTGTTTCAGCTTTGCCTCATTTTCGGCTGGGGCGATCTTGAGTGGCATGACTCCAAGGACAAGAGCGACTTCGCCTGGGCCTGCGGCGAGCAGTGGAACTCCTTTCGCTTCGGCGTGGTTGGGAAGCTATGCGCACACTTGAGAATCGAGCCCAAAGACAAAGAACGCCCTTGGAAGAGCCTGCCCCATTTCGCGGGGTCGGTCGCCTTCCTCCCGGCCTACCCGTGGGAAAAAGATCCCGGCATCGAACTCGATGTCATCACCTGTCATCACAGCGAGTATTACAAGGGCAATGACGCATTTGCCGATGCGCCCGACACGGAAGAACCCGTGCCGGTCATCTTCCCCGCCATCGCTCCCGGAGGAACCTGGGCCTTTCTACTGCAACCAACCGCCCGTACGCAGGACCATCAGATCGAGACCGCCCGCGCCTGGCTCGCGCTGGGCCTCGAAGCATTGGGCATCGGCGCCAAGACCAACGCGGGTTATGGGTGGTTCGATGCTTCGCAAGTTGTGAACGAACAGGCTTGGGAGTCGCTGGCAGTTGCCGAGAAACGCGAGAAAGAAGCGGCGGCGAGGGAAGCTGGGCGAATAAATCACGAAGCCGAATTGGAAAAACGGCGCCGCGCCCGCGAAGCCGAAGCCGCCGCCACTAAAGGGATGAGTGAAGACGAGAGGGCGGACTGGAAGCTTGCCCAACTGTCCGACGACCAGCTCAGCAGCAAAGTCCACGCTTTCTTCAAGGAGCCGAAGAAAGGCGGACCGTCGGCGGAGGAAAGCAAGGCAATCGTCCGGGCGTTGCGTGGGTCGAAACTGGATTTCTGGAATCAATTCAAGACCAGTGCCGTCAAGGGCGACCCGGCCCGCGCCGCCGACGCCATTCGCGCTCTCAACAAACAACTCTTCGGAGACAAAATGCCATGATCCGCCTGACCTGTAACCTCGAACTGATCACGCCCTGCCTCTGCGGTGGCGCCGAGCCCAACAAGCAGGCTGAAATCCGGCCCGCGTCGATCCGCGGGCAACTTCGCTGGTGGTTCCGTGTTCTCGGTGGTTTCAAGTCGTTAGCCGCGCAAGGAATGAGCGATCGGGAGCAGGAAGAAATGATTTTCGGTTCTGCTGCCGGGGATGGCAGAAAGTCGGGGAAACTGATTGTGCGAGTTCGCATGACTCGAATACAGCAATCACGAAGGGACAGCGAAGCTCTCGGTCATCGCCCGTTCTCTGATCCCGCGTATCTTACCTTCCCAATGCAATCCCGAAAGAATGTGGACGGAAGTCGAGGCGTGATCGATTCGGGCACCTTCGACTTGATCCTGACGTGGCGGGGCGCGACTGAGTTTAGACCGGATCTAGCAGCATTAACTACTGTGTATGGAAATCTTGGATCATTGGGGTTTCGTTCCCGCCGAGCGATGGGTGCCCTTTGCCTCTTGGAACCTGAGTCGGGCTTGACTGCCGCTCTCAATCGATTTTCCACTGCGAATGCCATCACCATTCGGTCCATGTCCGCCAACTCCGCTTCCAATGCGATCAGCAAGTTGGGCGCGTGGTTGCGACAATGGCGTTCACACGGGAGATCGATTGACCACGCGAAGAACCGGGGCGATGCCAACCAACCTCCGCAGAATTGCGGGTTCGCATTTGCGAAACGGGATCATGACATTGGTTACGGCAACCCGGATGTCCGCAGCGATCCCGCGTTTCGTCCGGCTCTTGGCCTCCCTATTATCCAGCGAACAGGCAGAGGAACAAACAACTGGGAGTTTGGCCGCGGAACGTTCCAAGAACCGAAAGGCCGCTTTGCCTCTCCCGTCATTCTCCGTCCCCACAAAGATGCCCAAGGCAACTGGCATGCGTTGGTCATCTTTGTCGACGCCAAGCAGTGGCCCGACGATCCTGCTAAAGGGCGCCCGAAATCCGTCTACATCAACGGGCAGCTTCGGACGGTGTCCCGCGATCTCTATGACGCGATGAAAGCGGATGCTCCTGGTTACCTTCAGTCGTTTCCATGACCCGCCATATCCTCATCGCCAGCGAGCAAATCTGGCCGAACCTGCTCGGTCTCGCCTGGCTTGTTGGCAGGGACGGCGGCGTTTCAAGCCTCGACATTCTGCACACGTCTGATGAGAGGCGCTCCGCCGAACCGGCCCGCAGGATCGCGGCCATCGCCGCCCTGATGCAACCGGGCCTGAGCGTCACGCTCCATCGGACAGAGACGCTCACCCAGGCGGTGCTGCACGCGATTCACGCCATCATCGAATCAGGCGGCGGAAACTCCAGTCGCTGGTCGCTGAATGTCACCGGAGGAACTAAGACGATGTTTGCCGGAGCGCTGCCCTTTGTGCGGTTGTCGTACGTCGAAGCCTTTTATCGCGAAGTGAGCGGCCAATGGTTCCAGCTCGAGCCGCACGATCTTTCCGGGATTCAAACGCTCTCGTGCGTTGAGATTCCCGATGCCTCGACCACTCGGGTGCGGGTGCCGGTCATCGAATTGATCCGGGCGCAGGCCAAAATCCCCGACGGCGGCGAGTGGAGCCAGAACCCGCCCCCGCGTGGTCTCGATCTTTGCGCGATCACCGGTCGAGGCATCGAACTCGGATGGAATTGGAGAACGCTTCAGAACGAATTTCCGCTGCTTTCCCAAATACTGACAGGTTTCGCTTTCGAGGACTATTTTGGAGCGTTGCTGCACGCGTGCGGAGCGGAGAATTTCGCGGCTTCGGTAAAGCTAACCCATGAAGGTAAGATCCTGCACGAACTCGACTTTGTCGTCTCCACCGGGCGGAAGATCATCGTCTTTGATCTCAAGCTATCTGACTCGGCGGACGATGCCGCCGTGATCGACCAGATCAGTCGGCTCGCCGAAGACGGCGCCGCCCTCGGGGGATCGGACGCCGTTCCGGTCGCTATTCGTCCCTCATGGATTGGGCAGGATTCCGGCCTCGGAAAGTTGGCCAAGGCACACCGGGTCACTTTGTGGACGCAGGAGTCCATGAGCGGCCTCGTGCCCGCGATATGCAGGATGCTCGAACTTCCGGTTCCGGAATCCGGCCCGGCGGCCGATGTCCACCGGCTCCACGAAGAGGCGGGTCGAGAAAACAGGCGCCTATTCAGTGCTCCGCGCCTCCCCAGAGCGCCGCGGTCCGACCGGCCGTTGGAAAGTTCCTTGGGATTCGTTGATTTGGACCCGTACGCTCTGGAGTCCACTCAGCTGGGTATGGGCCTCAGTCTTTACCACTTGAGCGGCAAGTATCTCCTTCGCTATTCCGGCGCGGCCGTCGGCTGGAATTCGAGGGATGATCTGGAAAGGGCAGTCAGCAGGTTCGGGCGGGTCGAATATTACAAAAGGTCCAAGAACGGGCCTTGGGCCGTCGCGCTGATCCATCCCAACCACGACATGGCCCCCGAACTGCGTGCTTTCCTAAAACAACGCGCTCGGCAAGAGCCTGTCGATGTCGAGTGACGGAGGAGGTCCGTGGAGGTCCATCCTCTCGCGCCGTCGCGGTTTTTGATCAACGATGCACTCACTCATGACTACGCTCGACCTTTCCACCCTCTACGCCGAGACCGGCCAGGCGAAGCTGGCCGATCTGCCCGCCTATGAGGCGCGGGTCCGGGAGTTGGCGCCGCCGGGCGCCGATGTCACCCTCACCGGTCCGGCGCCCGTCTGGCTTTATCTGCGCCTCGCCCATGCCCTGCACGGCATCGCCCGCACGCTTGCCTATGATTCTCCGGTCACCGGGCCTGTCGAAATCTTCAACCACGACCCGCGCTGAACGATCATGGACACCTTCTTCGAAAATGCCGACCGGTTCCTCACCGTTGTGGGGCTGATTACCTGTGTGGTTTCTCTCTTCGGCTGGTTCCGCCTTTGGTCTCGCGAGCGCCATCTGGGCCGGCGGGTGACGATCCATCTGGTTGACGCCGAAAACCCGAAACGGGTGGTCCACCCGATCGAGCACAAGCCCCGGCGAGCCGATCTCAGCCGTTCGGAGATTCAGGGAATCCTGGGCGCTGCGACGGGGGGAAAGGATTACAAGATCGCTTTCCTGCGAAGCGAGAAGTTCCTCCCCCTGGTCGAATCGGTGGTCCACGGCAACTCCGATTTGCTCGAAATTCCGGTCACGGAGGAGGAGGTCGCTCCGTTCAAGAATTGACAGGCGACATGAAAACATCCCTTCGTCGAATTCGACGGAATGTCGCCATCCATCCTCTCCGAACCCGTGTGGGCCTTCACTCAACGGCGGGTGATGTCCCTCGAGGTCAGGGGTCCGGAACCCCCGAAAACGGCCATCCCCTGACCTATTTGCGGAATCTTCTGGGAATGAATAGTTTGCGCCAGAAATCGGAGGGTTTTCGGGTAGCTTTTGGCTATCGATGTTGGGGTCATTTTTCGAGCCCTGACCTGGAGGGGGATTTGACAACTGGATTTCAAGGGGTTAGATGGGGGGGAGTCCGAAATGGACTCCCCGCCGAAAGGCATTGGAGACCCTTAAAAATATTCCACCAGTTAGTGCCTTGTCTTTTTGTCCGAAATGGACTCCCCGCCGAAAGGCATTGGAGACCCTGCACCCCAAAAACTGAGAGAACATTTCGTCTAGTTGTCCGAAATGGACTCCCCGCCGAAAGGCATTGGAGACAGAATGCTCTCAATGCGGCCGAGGAGGACATTCGTTGTCCGAAATGGACTCCCCGCCGAAAGGCATTGGAGACTCAGTCGACTGGCCGTCCTGTGCAAGCTTGAACTTGGTCCGAAATGGACTCCCCGCCGAAAGGCATTGGAGACGCGCAGACGCTGGCGATGTAGGCCCGGCAGTTTGTTGTCCGAAATGGACTCCCCGCCGAAAGGCATTGGAGACAGAATTTCATCCAGCAAGACGTTGACACCATTCAGGGTCCGAAATGGACTCCCCGCCGAAAGGCATTGGAGACTCAACTGACCGGCTTGGATGAGGGCTCCCGGAGGGGTCCGAAATGGACTCCCCGCCGAAAGGCATTGGAGACGGATAAGGTGTTGTTTCGCCATGAGCGCCAAAGACGAGTCCGAAATGGACTCCCCGCCGAAAGGCATTGGAGACACCATGGAGGTCGTACGGAGTGCCGCCACAGCGGTAAGTCCGAAATGGACTCCCCGCCGAAAGGCATTGGAGACCTTGTTGGCCGGCTCCGTGTCTTTTTTCGCTTCCGGTGGTCCGAAATGGACTCCCCGCCGAAAGGCATTGGAGACACCGCCATCATCACAACTGTACCATCACGAATTCCTAGTCCGAAATGGACTCCCCGCCGAAAGGCATTGGAGACCAGTCCGTCCCGATGTAGGACCAGCTCCCGTCGTCGGTGTCCGAAATGGACTCCCCGCCGAAAGGCATTGGAGACGTCGAAAATGATTGAGTACAACCAAACGATGATGAGAGTCCGAAATGGACTCCCCGCCGAAAAGCATTGGTGGCGCGCTTGGTTCGGGGAGGACCGGATCGACAAAGCCGTTCTCCGAAAGCCACCCAAAGCCCCCCTTCGGAATATCCGTTCAGGCGCCTCGAAGTCGAAAACTGGCAGACAGACGCACAACCCACTGAAACCGTCTTGACACCATGGGCCGGTGTTCCGCACACTCAGTTTACTGACGAATGCGGTTCACCGGCCCGTTTCGCGTGCCGCCCCGTCAAAAAAGGAGATAAGGAGCATGAAAACCACCCTGCTCGCCGTCACCGGGCTGTCGCCCGCCGTGCTGACCGAAACGGTCTGGAAGCTCGCGCGCCCCGACGCGGACGCGGACGCGGACGCGGACGCGGACGCCGGCGATCCGCGCGAAGCCGTCATCCCCGACCGCGTCGTCGCGCTGACCACGACCCGCGGCGCCGAGGCGATCCGCGCGCAACTTTTTCAACCCCTCCCCGGTTCGAAAAGCGACCGAACCGTCTGGCAGGAACTGCGGGCCGCCCTCCTCGACGATCCCCTGGCCGATGACCGGCTCGCCTTCGGGCCGGACGGCGAGCATGTGAAAATCTTCTCAATCTTCGAAAAAGGCGCCAGCCGCGAGATCGAGGACATCCGCGACGCCGCCGAAAGCGAAGCCGTCGCCGACGCGATGATGCGCGAATTGTGGAGTCTGGCGGGACCGGAGAGCGGAACGCGGGTGATCGCCTCGATCGCCGGCGGGTTCAAGACCATGAGCGCGCTGCTATTCTCCTGCATGACCCTAATGGGGCGCGAATCGGACCGAATCACCCATGTTCTGGTCAACGACCCCTTCGACAAAAACGTCTTCGATCCGCCCTTCTATTTCCCGAAACAGAGCGCTCAGAGTCTTTCGCCAACCCGTCAGCGCGTCGCCCCGGCCAGCGCCTCGGACGCCCGCATTCTCCTGATCGACGTGCCCTTTGTCCCGCTGCGCTATCTGTTCGAGCGCGAACTGGTGCGAAAACCGCATTCCTATTCGGAATTGATCGGGCGCTGCGGGATCGGCGCCCGCCAGTCGGCCCGGGGGTCCATTTCGCTGAAAGTCAGCCAGAGCAGGGCCGAGATCGAGGTGTCCGGACGGCGCGTCCGGTTGGGCCCGCGCGAGCAATACCTGATGCTCTGCCTCGCCCGGCGGGCGATCGACATGGGCAAACCCTTCGAAAATCATCAGGATGTCGGCCTGGCGATGGTTGACGGTTTCGAGGAGGCGAAACGGCTTTGCCCGTTTCTGAAGGGCATTGTCGGGACCACGCGGTTCGACGAGCGGGAAGTCACCCGCCTGACCTGGGACATCGGCAAGAAGCTGGGAAAAGCCCGGGGCGTCGCCGCCGGGCTCATCCCCTTCCTCCCGGAAAAGGGTCGGAGTTCGCTCGATCTGCCGGCCGGCGCGGTCGAGATCGTGCCCTGAGAGAGGCCCCATTCGCCCGCGGATCGCGCCCGACGTACGCCGGACGTCCACACGCTCAACATCCGCCCCGTCGCCGCGTCCAATACGGCGACATGAAAAACGACCCGTCTCCTTCGACCCGCTCCGGTTCCCCCAATGCCGCCACCAACGCCGCCGCTTCCCTCCGCGGCGCGATGGCGCGGCTGAACCGCTTCCTCTTCCTCGCCCTCGGCGTCCTTTACGCCCTGTGGGAACTGCGGCACTTCGTCCGCGAACTCCGCCGGGCCGCCACGACCGGCGGCCGCTCCCCCGAGGACGACTGACCGCCACCGTCGATTTTCCGCTCCGGCGATGTCTCCAATGCCTTTCGGCTCGGAACCCTGATCCCGACACCCCCCCGAACCCCAACCCCTCAAGAAAAACCGCTTCCCATGAAAACCCACGACTCCCGCCCCGACTCCGATCCCTCGGTCATCGAACTCGTTCCCGCTCCCGGCACCGAACTCGGCGCCCCCGATCACGCCCGGCGCCTCGCCGCCGCCGTGTCCCGTCTCGCCGCCCGGTTCGCCGGGCTGGCCGTCCTGATTGTCCTTGGCCTGATCGTCCTGCGCTTCGTCGGCGTGGCCCTGGTCCATCACCAGCTCGCCGGCGGCGCCGAGGAATTCTCCCGCGTCGCCGGGATCGACCGGCGTCTCGCCGACTGGCTCTCCGGCATCGTGTCGTGGACGGCCTCCCTGGCGATGATCGGGTTGTTCGGCCCCTTCATCCTCGCCTTTTTCTGGCCCTTCGCCGCAGGGCTGAGGCTTTGGAAACCCGCCCTCATCCTGCTCGCCGTCAGCGGACTGGGCGCCGGCGCGCCCGTCGCGGTCAAGGCCATTCGCGGCGTCGACGACAGCGGCCTGCCCGCCCGCATGTCGGAGGTCGATCCCGCCACTGTCAACTGGTTCGATCCGGCGGGCAACGCGCTCATCTTTTACGCCGACCACCTCGACGGCGAGCGCCGTTTCTGGGACCGGCCCGGTTACACGCCGCGCGACCGGGCCGAGGCCCGGCCCGTCACCCCGGAAATCCACGCCGAATGGCTGGGCGATCGCGCCCGGGCCGACCGCGAATCCGCCCTGCGCGAGGCCCGCGCCCGCGAGGAGGCGCGCCTCGAATCGCTTTCCCGCGAGATGGCGGAAACCCGCGCCGCGCTCAAAGAAGCCGCCGCCAAGGCCGACGCCCATCGCCGCGAGGCCGCCGAAGCCGAAGTCCGCGCCGCCGAGGCCCGGCGGATCGCCGATCGCGCGAGGGCCGAGACCCTTTTGGCCACCGAAGCGAAGGCCAAAACCGAGGCCCAGACCGCGAAACGCCTCCCGGCTGCCGCCGCCTCCGACCCAACCCTGTTGACTCCTTCACCCAACCCTGTTGACTCCGGGGCCTTCGCCGGCAATGCGATCCGGCGCCTGAACGACGCCGACTTGTCCGGCGGCCTCGCCCTCGTTCGCCCGTCCGCCAATGGCTCCGTGGTCGTTTCGTCGATGGGCACCGCCGAGCCGTTTCCCGTGCCCGAGCCGAGGCCGGCGCCCACCGCCCCGCGTTCGCCCGTCGTCCTCAGCTACAAGCTTCTGCCCGGCCGCGTGCTCAACGTCCACATCAACCGCGAGTCCTCCGAATGTTGGAGCGACGGCAAGATCGTCCTCTGGGCCGACGACAATCCGAAGCGCGTCCATCCGCTGCCCGGCCATCCCGTCCGCTTCGACGGCTATCGGACGATCCACGCCGCGCCCCTCGACGCCTCGGCCACGGAGCTGACTCTCCGCAAGATCGATGCCGGCATGCGCGCGCCCGCGAACCCCGCCCGCCCTGGCCGAACTCATGCGCCGCCGCATCCCCGTGACCCTGTTATCCCCCTCCGGCCGTTTTCTCGGCGCCTTCGAGCCGCCCGGCGAACCCCGCGGGCTCACCCGCTACGCCCAGTTCGAGCGCCATCGCGACGAGCCCTTCACGCTCGCCGTCGCGGGCAAAATCGTCGCCGCCAAGATCGCCAACCAGCGCCGCCTGCTCCAGCGGCTCGACGCCAATCACCACCGGCTCGATCCCGTGTTGCCCGAACGCCTCGCCGCCCTTCGCGACGCCGCCGCTCTGGCCGAAAACCTCGACGCCCTGCGCGGTTGCGAGGGCGCCGCCGCCGCGGCCTACCTGCCCGCCTGGGCGGCTTTCCTGCCCGAGGCCTTCCCTTTCGAGCGCCGCTCCACCCGGCCCCCGCTCAATCCCGTCAACGCCTGCCTTTCCTACGTTTCCACCCTGCTCTATGGCGAAGTCCTCAGCGCCTGCCACGCCCGCGGGCTCGATCCCGCCTTCGGCCATCTCCACCCCTCCACCGACGACCGCTGGTCCCTGCCGCTCGACCTGATGGAGCCCTTCCGCCCCTGCGTCGCCGAAGCCCTCACCCTCCGCCTCTTTTCCCACCGGGTCCTGCGCGCCGAACACTTCGAAAAGGTCAAAAACAACGGCATTTACCTCAACAAGGAAGGCCGCCGCCAGCTGCTCCAGCACTACGAAAAGACGCTCAACCGCGAGCATTACTCCGAGTTCGCCCAATGCCGCACCTCCCTCCGCCGCCAGATCGAAAACACCGTCCTCCACTACAAGACCGCCCTCGCCGACCCGGAACGCTTCGCCCCCTTTCGCATGAACTGAATCGAAAAGGAACGAAACCGCGAATGGACGCGAATGTTCGACTCATCGGAAACCGGAAACCGGAAACCGGAAACCGGAAACTGAATCCTGAAAACTGAAAACTCAACCGACTGGTGGGACGATCTCCTGCCCGTCCGTCCCCACGCCAAACCGCCCGGAGCCGACGAAATGCTGCGCGTCATCGTTTACGACATCGCCGACGACAAGCGCCTCCGCCTCGTCGCCAAAGCCTGCGAGGATTTCGGCGTCCGCGTGCAGAAAAGCGTCTTCGAGTGCTGGCTGGACGACGACCGCTTCGAGCAGTTGTGGGAGCGGCTGCTCCGCATCATGAAACCGGCGGAGGACAGCCTCATGGCCTACGTCATCGACGACCGCTTCGCCCGCAAGCGCCGCACGGCCGGCGAGGGCGTCACCGTGACCGAAAAACGGTCCGTTTACCTGTTCTGACCGTGAAAAACGCCGCTCGAGGTCAGGGCTCCGGAACCCCCGAAAACGGCCATCCCCTGACCTTTTTTCGGAATTGGCTGAATGGGAGCGGCTTGCGCCAAAAATCGGAGGGTTTTCGGGCAGGTTTTGGCTATCGATGTTGGGGTCATTTTTCGAGCCCTGACCTGGAGGGGGATTTGACATCTGGTTCTCAAGGGGTTAAATGGGGGGGAGTCCGAAATGGACATCCCGCCGAAAGGCATTGGAGACAGACGGCGGGGCTGGGTCACCACCAAGTCGTAGTCCTGTCCGAAATGGACATCCCGCCGAAAGGCATTGGAGACACGGCGTTCACTTCGGCTTCTTCGGTGACGACGAGGTCCGAAATGGACATCCCGCCGAAAGGCATTGGAGACAGCGATTGCGATTGCCAGTAGGGATGACGCCCATTTTTTGTCCGAAATGGACATCCCGCCGAAAGGCATTGGAGACCAGTTTCGGCCGTAGCCGAAACACCGTCACCGACTTCGTCCGAAATGGACATCCCGCCGAAAGGCATTGGAGACAGCTTGGACGACGACGGTCACTGAGTGGAAGGACGGGTCCGAAATGGACATCCCGCCGAAAGGCATTGGAGACTGATTCGAGAATCTCGGCCACACGGTTTTGTACCAAAGGTCCGAAATGGACATCCCGCCGAAAGGCATTGGAGACCAGGTACTCGGCGAGATTTCGCCGTGCCGTCACGTGTCCGAAATGGACATCCCGCCGAAAGGCATTGGAGACCGGCGCGGGGGCCGATCATCCAGATCACGATCCCGAGTCCGAAATGGACATCCCGCCGAAAGGCATTGGAGACAAGCGCATCTCTGACTTGGCGCGCTGCTTGAGACAGTAGTCCGAAATGGACATCCCGCCGAAAGGCATTGGAGACAACATTGTAGGCAAACGAAACCAGCGCCCCGAACTGCGTCCGAAATGGACATCCCGCCGAAAGGCATTGGAGACCCAGGAAAGGAATCATCTTGCCGTTGACCCATTTCTGTCCGAAATGGACATCCCGCCGAAAGGCATTGGAGACAGGCTCTGCGTCTCGGCAACTGCGGCCGCGAACTCCTGTCCGAAATGGACATCCCGCCGAAAGGCATTGGAGACGTGGGGAATCTTCGCGATCTTGAGAATCCCAGCGAGGTCCGAAATGGACATCCCGCCGAAAGGCATTGGAGACAAAAGACTGCGAGCATCTCCAACACCTTTTCTTTCAGTCCGAAATGGACATCCCGCCGAAAGGCATTGGAGACCTTCGTGAAAGTTGAAACTGGAATTTTTCATTATGCGTCCGAAATGGACATCCCGCCGAAAGGCATTGGAGACCGTCCGCCGGAGTGACGAAGAACGTACCGGAACCTTGTCCGAAATGGACATCCCGCCGAAAGGCATTGGAGACTTGCCGAGTCGGGTTCCGTCAGCTCGACCCTCTCGAAGTCCGAAATGGACATCCCGCCGAAAGGCATTGGAGACAGGATTTTGGGGATTATTTGCCCCAATTGATCCGGGTGTCCGAAATGGACATCCCGCCGAAAGGCATTGGAGACCTAATGAGCTTTGCCCCCTCGGGATCAATTCGATCCGGTCCGAAATGGACATCCCGCCGAAAGGCATTGGAGACTGACCAGAATGGCATTCTTTCCTGCCTTGGCGATCCTTTGTCCGAAATGGACATCCCGCCGAAAGGCATTGGAGACAAAACGGCATCGTAAAGCGGGGTCATACCGTCCGGATGTCCGAAATGGACATCCCGCCGAAAGGCATTGGAGACAATGCGTGGCATCTTTTTGTTTCCTTCCTTTTTTTGGTCCGAAATGGACATCCCGCCGAAAGGCATTGGAGACTAGTGGCTGCCAAAATAGAACGAGGCGACGATGCCAAGTCCGAAATGGACATCCCGCCGAAAGGCATTGGAGACGCGCGAGCGATGACCGCCTTGAGACCTTCCACGGTGGGTCCGAAATGGACATCCCGCCGAAAGGCATTGGAGACCCCCGTCGCCGGACCGAATCGGTCAAACCGCCCGAGTCCGAAATGGACATCCCGCCGAAAGGCATTGGAGACCTGATTATTCGCCCACCCCCCGGGGCGCTACGAATTGTCCGAAATGGACATCCCGCCGAAAGGCATTGGAGACCCAAAACCCGGCTTTTTGGGCATCGATGCTACCGAACAGTCCGAAATGGACATCCCGCCGAAAGGCATTGGAGACCATTGGAACGAGGGCTTTCATCTCCCCGTCTTTGAGTCCGAAATGGACATCCCGCCGAAAGGCATTGGAGACGTCGGGAACCAGGTTGTCGATGGCGACACTTCCGGGTCCGAAATGGACATCCCGCCGAAAGGCATTGGAGACTTTGCGGTATTCGAGGGTGAGGCCGGTCTCGTCGTGTCCGAAATGGACATCCCGCCGAAAGGCATTGGAGACTGATCAGCAAGCTGTCAGAGCCTTCACCACCGAAGAGAGTCCGAAATGGACATCCCGCCGAAAGGCATTGGAGACTTGATTGGAAGCATCGCAGCACGAAGTCATCCGTGAAGTCCGAAATGGACATCCCGCCGAAAGGCATTGGAGACGCTTCAAGCCATTCGGTAGCCTGACAATAACTGGGTCCGAAATGGACATCCCGCCGAAAGGCATTGGAGACTCAATGACGGCATCGACTGCCCCCATTGGAACTGACACCGTCCGAAATGGACATCCCGCCGAAAGGCATTGGAGACACGAGCGTTGCGTGGTCTTCCTCAAACTCCATCGCTGGTCCGAAATGGACATCCCGCCGAAAGGCATTGGAGACTGGCTTCGCGTGTGCTTGGAATAACCACGAAACTGCCGTCCGAAATGGACATCCCGCCGAAAGGCATTGGAGACTCGAAGCCCCAGCAGATGAACGCGGCGCACCATGCCCAGGTCCGAAATGGACATCCCGCCGAAAGGCATTGGAGACTCGGCAGCAGGTCCTCCCGCTGCAGGTTCTCGATCAGTCCGAAATGGACATCCCGCCGAAAGGCATTGGAGACCAAGCGGCGCGGCCTTTCGCAGGTCGCGCTCGCGGCGTCCGAAATGGACATCCCGCCGAAAGGCATTGGAGACCAGCGCCACCAGGAAGGTGAGCAGGGCGCTGTCGAGCGGTCCGAAATGGACATCCCGCCGAAAGGCATTGGAGACCGAGAAGAAGCGTTTGACCGCCTCTGCGAGGTGCCGGGTCCGAAATGGACATCCCGCCGAAAGGCATTGGAGACTCGGTGGTGACCGAAGAGACTTCCTGCCGAAACAAGGTCCGAAATGGACATCCCGCCGAAAGGCATTGGAGACGTGAGGATTGCCTCAAGAGCAGTCTTCCCGACATCGTCCGAAATGGACATCCCGCCGAAAGGCATTGGAGACACATGATTTCCTCCAGCCTCACATGCCGGACGGGCCGGTCCGAAATGGACATCCCGCCGAAAGGCATTGGAGACAGGGGAGAGAGCACCCAGAGCCAAGACCACTGGATGGTCCGAAATGGACATCCCGCCGAAAGGCATTGGAGACAGGCCTGTCACCTCGAAGTAACCGGCCAGGTTGTCGGCGTCCGAAATGGACATCCCGCCGAAAGGCATTGGAGACTTAAAGCATTCCAGCAGCGCGGGTCCTCCACTTTTGTCCGAAATGGACATCCCGCCGAAAGGCATTGGAGACCAGATCACGATCGAGAGTTCATGGAGGGGATTCGCAAGTCCGAAATGGACATCCCGCCGAAAGGCATTGGAGACGTGAGGTCAATTTCGCACTGCTTCGCAATTGCCTGGTCCGAAATGGACATCCCGCCGAAAGGCATTGGAGACGTAATGATGTTAATTGATTATCACTACAATCAAAATATCCGTCCGAAATGGACATCCCGCCGAAAGGCATTGGAGACGGACCGTTCAGTCCGGGACACTCCGAATTACGGGATGGCCTCAAAAAGGCGCAGAATCCGCAAAGTTGGTTTTGTGGACTTTGCGACTTTTTGGGGCCATTCGGCACGCCCCGCCTTCATTCCCCGCCGACCTTCAGCCCGCTGGGGACGGCCGATGGCACCCTTTGGTCGTAAACCTCGTCGTTCAGGGTCTCCAGGAAGGCGAGCACGTCGTCGAAGTCCCCGGCTTCGAGACGCAGGTGCTTGAGCGCGGGATCGAAGGGCGGATCGGTTTCGGCGCCGCCGTCGAGAACTTCGGCCGCCGCGTCCATCAGTTGCTCGTAGAAGGCCAGCACTTCCTCAAGCGAGCGCATCCGGCCATGATGGAGGTAGGGGGCGGTGCGGCGCAGATTGCGCAGGGTCGGCGTCCGCATCGGCAGCCGATCGTCCTCGTCCGTTCCGGTCACGGCGATGAAGTGAAGTTTGAAATCCGAAAACATCGGGCCGCCGTGACAGTGGACACAGCCGGCTTTCTCGAAGCGTTTCATCCCGCGCACCTGTTGCGTCGTCATCGCCGCGTTTTCCCCGCGCAGGAAACGGTCGAAGGGCGCGTCCTTGCCGATCAGCGACCGCTCGAAGGCGGCGATCGCGGCGGCGAGGGTTTTCGCGGTCACGCGCCCGTCGTCGCCTTCGCCAAACGCCTCCGCGAAGCGTCGCCGATATTCCGGAAAGCTCTCCACGCGGCGCGCCGTGTCCGCCGGCGCCTCGGCTTCCGGGCCGGTGTCGCCGCGCATTTCCGCCCGTGACCGGATGGGGTGAAAGACCTGGGCCTCCAGGCCGCTCTCCCTCGCGTCCCAGAACATCGGCGCCTTCTTGGGTTCATAAGCCGAGCCCGAGACCAGACCGTTGAAGGCCACGTTCAGCAATCCCGGGCTGTTCCGGGGGAGGGGATCGATGCCGCGGGTGTCCACCGGCAGCCGCTCGGGCCCGATCCCGCGGCCTCCGACGCCGATGGGAGTCGACCGACCGTCCGCCCAACCGTGCCGAGGATGATGGCAGGTCGCGCAGGCCACGGTCCGCGTTCCCGACAGGATGGGATCGAAAAACAGGAGCCGGCCGAGTTCGATTTTCTCCGGGGTCGAGGGATTGTCCTCCGGATCGGCGGCCCGGATCGGCAGGGCCGCCAGTTCCATCTCGGGGGGAGGCGGGACGATTTGCGCCGGCCCCGAGGGCGGCATTGCCATCATCATGAGCAAAAAAATCGCCGGCTGGCTTCGAAACATCATCGCGCCAATCACCAATCCGCCAATGGTCTTGAAAATTCAAGGGCGCCCCGCAAGGATAGCGCGAGTGGCGCGGCCCCTCCGCGCCGTTTTTCGAGCCCGGTTACCCCAAATCCTATGAACATGATCCTCGCCTCGTTTTGGCGGACCGCCTTTTTCCCGGCGCTGGCCAGTTTTTTCCTCGTCGCGACCGCCCGCGCCGAGGACCGTCCCTTTTCCATCGAGGGATACGCCGGCGACCTCAGTGTGGCTGCCGGGGATGAAATTGCCTTCCACGTCTCCTCGAGCGCGCCGCGGTTTTCGGTCGAGATTGCCCGCCTCGGCGCCGAAAACCGGGTCGTGTGGAGCAAGAACGATCTGCCCGGACAATTTCATCCCGTTCCCGAGGACGCCTCGGCGAACGGTTGCCAGTGGCCCGAGACGTTTCGCGTGCCGGTCGATCCGACATGGAAGAGCGGGTATTACACCGCCACCTTTCGCATCGCCGACAGCGGGGGCGCCTGGACCGGCCGCTGCAAGCGAACGGCCGAGGCCGAGGCGTTTTTCGTCGTCCGCGCCGCCGAGCCGGGAAAGAACACAAAGATCCTGATCCAGCTTTGCACCAACACCTACAATGCCTACAACAACTGGGGAGGATTCAGCGTCTATGCCTACAGCGGACTCGCGAAAAACCAGGGGCACAAGGTCTCGTTCGAGCGTCCGGGGCGATCGCAGTTCGCGCGTTGGGAACAGCCTTTCGTCGTCTGGTGCGAGGAAAACGGCTACGCTCTCGACTACGCGACCAACGCCGACCTCGAAGTCCGTCCCGAGATCCTCGACCGCTACAACCTCGTTCTCAGTGTGGGACACGACGAATACTGGTCGGCTCCGATGCGCGATCATCTGGAGGCGTGGATCGCCAAGGGCGGCAATGTCGCCTTTTTCAGCGGCAACTCGGTCTGCTGGCAGGTTCGGAGCGAGGACGAGGGGAAATCCTTCACCTGTTTCAAGCAGAACTACCATCTCGATCCGATCTTTCAGACGCGCGATTTCAAGCTGCTTTCGACGGCGTGGAGCCATCACCTGGTTGCCCGTCCGGAGAACGAGCTGACGGGGGTCGGCTTTCTCAACGGCGGCTATCGCGACAGTCACGGACAGTTCATTGGTGAGAAAGCCGCCTACACCGCGCATCGGCCGGAGCATTGGGTTTTCGAAGGCACCGGGCTGAAGCGGGGCGACGAGTTTGGGGGCAAAGACACGATTGTCGGTTATGAGGCCGACGGCTGCGAGCTGGAGTGGCGCGACGGCCTGCCCTATCCGACGTGCAAGGACGGCACACCGAAGTCGTTCGAGGTGTTGGGCACCTGCCCGGTGCGGTGGCATCCGGACGACGCCGAATGGTACGAGCGCTGGGAGATCGGCCATACCGGCGCCGCGTGCCTGGGAATTTACACCGAGGGCGGCACGGTCTTCACGGCGGCCACCACGGACTGGGCCCACGGCCTGAAGGGCAAAGACGCGGTCGTCGAACGCATCACGCGCAACGTGCTCGACCGCTTGTCGAAAACGGGCGCGAAATCGGCGGAATAGTCGGGCGTGGAGGATCGCCGGGACGGAGATCAGGGTTTCACGGTCAGGTAGGCGGTCGCGGTTTCGCCGCGGGCCGATTCGCGGACGGCGATTTCCCAGGTTCCCGGGTCCTCGTTGGGGGCGAGGTCCAGCTTCACGGTCAGCGCACCGTCCCGGATGCCGTAATACCCGCCGCCCTCGGCAAGCCGGCCGTTGGCGTCGCGGATGTCGAGCCGGGCGGGCACGATGGCGCGGAGCGGTTGGTTCGATTCGTCGTCGAGCGTGATTTTGACTTCGACCGACTCGCCCGGCTTCGCGGATTCGGGCATGGAGAGCGCGAGTATTCCCAGCGCCGCCGGGGTCACGAGAAACAGCCGCCCGTCGCAGGGACCGAGCGAGACGGGAAAACGGCCGTCGCGCATCGGGATTTCGTGGCCGGCGAGGAGATCGTAAACGTGCTTGTCCTTCCCATCTGGAATCGTCAAGGTGGCCGAGGACGGCAGACCGTTTTCCATGACGAGTCCGTGCGGGCCGACGTAGGCGCCGAACTCCCGCCGGTCGTTGATCGCGAACAGGTAATCCGCGTCGCCGTGTTTTCGGGTGTGGAGGACGATCTCGGGATTGTCGCAATCGAAGTCGCGCGTTAGTCCGAGATTTGGCATTTCCGAGCGGAGTTTCGCGGCGAGTTCGAGGACTTTGGCCTTGTCCTGATCGGCTTTCTTCACGCGCTTGAACGATGTGAGCGTCAGGTCCGCCTTCAGCGCCGGGCACAGGTTTTCGTCGGCGACGATCCGGCCGCCGGCCTTCCGCCAGTCGGCGATTTGTTTCGCCACCGATTCGGTCAGGACATCGCAGTCGGGCATGACGAGGAAGCGACGGCCGTCGAGTCCGTCTTTGAGCAGGGTTTCCTCGAAGATGACGTCGCAGGGGATGTGGGCATGCTGGAGAGCCAGCCAGACGTCGGCGGACCAGCCGAGATTGCTCCCGTAACCGCCGCGCCGGGCGAACATCTGCGAGGTGAAACTTTCCAGGTAGGCGACGTCGCTCCGGACGCCGGAAAGCTGGAGCAGGGTGGGACCCAGCGGCTCGACGACTTCGCGGGCGAGGCGTTTCAATTCATGTTGGGTATGCGGATTCGTGTGGCGATAGGCGCCGGGACTGTCGGTGGGCACCAGCGACTGCCAGCCGTGATACATGATGCCGCGGATGGGCCGCGCGATTTTCGTCCAGAACGCCTCGCGCAGGTGCATCGGCGCGATCGTGATGTAGGCGGCGTCGGGGTCGTGGTCTTCCCAGGCGACCGGGGCGCCGGGGGCGTCTCCGCCCGCCTTGGGAATGGGAGCCGTCTGCGAGCGATACCAGATGACCTGGGTCATCTTCATCACATCCTGGCCCCTGCCGCCCGCCTCGGCCATGGCGAAAAGCTGGTCGGTGCAGAGCCCGATGCGCTGCGGATCGGGATAGGTGTAGGTCCAGTGCGAGAGAATGTCCACGCCGCCGCCCGCGCCCGAGATGCTGGGTTGACGCGCGGCCGGATCGAAGAAGGTGCGAAATCCGGGCGGCGCGTTCTTTTTCAAGCCGTCGCTCAGGGCGGAATGGAGCGCGTTCCAGCCGTCGCCGACGGTCCAGAACCAGCGGTAGTATCGAAGAATCGGGTGATCGTCGGGAATGACGCGGTCTTCGGGAAAGCCCTTCAGCTTCGTCCATTCGACGCCGCCGCGATAGGCGACTTCGGGCGGGATGTCGCCGCCGGAAAAGTCGCGGTAGTTTTCCAGATCGACGGCGTTGAAAGAGGGCTGCGAGGCATCCCTGACTTCGGTGTTGACCAGGCCCATCGAAAAGGCCGGGTGATCGCCGTAGGCTTTCGAGACACTGGCGCCGACGTTTTCGAAAAACGGCGCGAAGGCCGGCGTCGAGGCGCAGATATCCCGGCGCGTGAAGGGTTTTCCATCGCGACCGACACGAAGGTTGGCGGGGTCGTTTTCCAGCCAGCGACCGGGCGAGAGATTCGCGATCAGGGAAAGGCCGTGCTTCAGCGCGACATCGAGGAGGCGGCGGTTTTCCGCGATGCGCTCGGGGTCTTCGGGGGAGGTGACCGCGCCGGCCTTCCAGATCGCGCCGTAGTCCGCGCCCATGCCGAGACAGTGGGTGAACCCGAGATCGCGCAGACGATCCGCCTCGCGCTCGACGCCGCCGATGCCGACGCCCCACATGACGACGGGCAGGCGGCCCGGCGGCGGACGCGGAACGAGGGTGAAGTCGGCGGATCGCTCGGTGAGGAGCGGCTTCGGTTCGGTCAGCTCGAGGCGGGCGCGAAAGTCGTAGTCGCCGGGCTTGAGGGCGGTGTCGACGGCGAAGCGGGCGATGTGCGTTTCACCGGAGGGCAGTTCGGGGAGCGTTTCGGTCTTCGTCTCGCCACCGCCGGACCACGAGAGGTGGAGCTTCGCGCCCTTCAGGGGGGCGCGCCGGAGATTGGTGCAGAGAATTTCGATGGGCGCGGCCTTTTCCATCCGCCGCCAGACGCTTCGAGTGCTTTGGATGCTCAGCAAAACGGGCTCGAAGGCCAGGACGCCTTGGCAGATTCGGACCTCGTCGATGAAGCCGGGAAACCCGCCGTAGTTGCTGCCGAGCCGGTCGCCGATGGAAAGCGGCTTGTTTCCCGGCACGGGCGCGGTGACGCCCTCGTGCCGCTGCACGCCGGCGCTCGCGCCGTCGAGGTAGAAGCGCCCCTCGCCGGCTCCGTCATAGGTGAAAGCGACATGCCGCCACACGCCGGGCTCGAACCGCGCCGGATCGGAATAGAAAATCCGCGAGTCCGAGCCGAAGCCGATATTCACCCACAGGCGGCGCAGGCCCGCCTTGTCGGCCTCGCCGATCTGCCACTGGAAATCGGTGTGATCGACGTATTTCTTGTCGAGGAGAAAGCAGCGCAACCGGTCCTCGAATTCCGGTTTCGGAGCGATCCACATCTCGAGGGTGAAGGCGCCGCGCGGGGAGAGGTCGGGCCGGGCCGGCGTGGCGGCGGCATGACGCTTGTCCTGGACCGGAAAACCGGGGAACGATTCCAGCGCGCCGCCGGTTCTGCCCTTCGGGCCGAGAATTCCGCCGCCCTCGATTTTCAGGTCGTGGCCCTTTCCCGAGACATCGCGCAGCGCGGCCCCGGGCGTGTCGCCGTCGAATTTCCAATAACCGATGACATGGGCTCCGGTGGCGTCCGCCCCGGTGTATCCCGATTCCCACGTCTCCATAAGCGGCGGAACCGCGAAAAGCGCCGGCGTCGCCAAAACCGCGGCCCAACAGACAAGTCGCGCGGCAATTTGGGAATGAGTCTGCATGGTCGGAGCGGGTTTCGGTGCGCAGGGAAGAGGGGAGTTCGTTTACGGCTTCGCGTTTTTCCCGGCCCGCAGCAGCGGGGCGAGGTATTTCGCGGTCTCGTCGGCGATGACGTTGTAGCCGGCGAGGTTGGGATGACGGTCGCCGAACCAACCGGGCAGGTGTCCGAGGATGGCGTCGAGTTCGTTGTCCATCACGATCACGCTCGGTCCATCGACGAAGGGCTTCACCAGTTCGTGGAATTTTTCGGGCACCTTCTCGAGCGGGTAACGCCGGTAGTTGAGCATGTTCGGGCCCTTCGCCAGTTCCCCGGCGTAGCGGTCGTACATGTCGAACACCTCCAGCTTTTCCTCCTCCGCGACCCGGCGCACGAGATCGTTGATCTCCCGGCTCGTCTCCTCGCTGGAGAAGGGCAGGACCGCCATTGGAATCAGCTTCGCGCCCGGATGATCCCGGCGAAGTCGGGCGATCAATTCGTGGAAGTCCCTCGGAAAATTCTCGGCGAAATCCTCGCGCTTGGCCCGGTCGTTCAGTCCGTAGCGGATGAAAATGTAGTCGATGCCCGGCAGCTTCGCCGCGTCGCGGTCATAGCGGCCGGAGTCGAGCAGGCGGCGGATGAATTCGCCGCTGACGCCGGAATTGATGACGTGGCAGGGCGGCAGATCGTCCTCGGCGGCGAGCAGTTGCTCGATCACCGTTTCGAGATGCGGACCCGCCGGCTTGATCCCGCGGGGGATGCTGCCCTCGGTGGTGCTGTCGCCGAGGAGCAGGACCTGGATTTTACCCTCATGCTCGGCACGGGAGACGACGGGAAAGGCGAGGGCGACCACCATCGCGACGGGCGGAAAGAGCGAAAATCGGCGTTTCATGGGCCGCCATCCTCGCCCTTTCCACCGGAGGCGGCCATAGCCTGCTCGCGCCAGCGGAGAGGGAGGCGCGCGTGGTCATTCGACGACCATGACGCCGTTCATCACCATCCAGTGTCCGGGAAAGGTGCAGAGGTAGGGATACCCGCCGGGCCGGTCCGGCGCGGTGAAGTGGATCGTTTCGGATTCCGCCGGCATGACGAGACTGGTGTGCGCCAACACCTCGGGCGAGTCCGGCACGTAGTGCGCGCGGAAGGCGTTCGGGTCGGCCAGGAGGCGGTTGGCGAGATCGCCGAGTTTCTTCAGCGTGCCGGGTTTCGCGAGCACAAGATTATGGGGAACCGTGTCGGGATTGTCGAGGGTCAGGCTGATCCGCTCCCCGCGCTTGACGGTGAAACGCCTCGTCTCGTACCGCAGGCCGAGCGCGGCGCGGATGACGACGGGGCGCCCGGCCGGGCCCTCGGTCCAGGGATTCGGAGCCGCCTCGACCGGTCCGGCGGCGGCGGGGTCGGGCGTTTCCTTCGGGATGGCGGTGTAACCGGGAAAATCCGCAAACGGTTCGCCGAGCCGGTGCGGCGTGGCGAAAATTTCGAGCCGGGGCGCCGCGTCGCAGTGGAGATGCAACTGGCTCGAGGGCAGCAGTTGCGGAATTTCGACAAAGAGCCGCGATCCGTCCCCAAGGCGATGCACGGACCGAATTTCAAGCGGGTCGTGGCCCGGCGATCGGGGGTCGCGGACGGAATACTCCGGCGATCCGTAGGCGGGACCGTAAACGTAGTTCCACTGCTGCGCGAACCAGCGCCCCGCGTCGGCAACCGCGTCCGTGACCGGTCCGGCGAAGGTGAGCAGGATGCCATTGTCGTGAGTTTCGTAGGCGATGGGGTAGGGAAAAGCGGCCTTCGCGCCGGTGAACCGCACGCGTTGCAGGGAGCCGTCGCGCGTTCCGTAGTTTCCCCATCCCTGCGCGCCGACGACGTAGAGTTGCCCGTCGAAAGGGGAAAATCGCGCCCGATGCGATCCGGAAAGGAACTCCCCGGGCAGCGCGATGGCCGCCGCTTGGGAGTGGCCGTCGAGGACCTCGCGCAGGACGAGAAAGTGCGTGCAGAAACCGCCCGAAAAATGGAGCCAGCTTCCCTTCACCGGACCCCAGCGGTCGCTGTCGATGAAGGTCTGGCCGCCGCAGGAGTTGTCCACGCCCCGCGGCAGGTAGAGCATCGGCGGGAGGTAGCCGAGCGGTCCGTCCCCGGGGCCGCCGGCGCCATAGTGGCCGCCTTTTGTCACCTCGCACACCGCGCTGGCGGGGGTCCAGTCGCCCTCCTGCACGCCGGTGAGAATCACCCCGCCGTCGGGCGAAATGCCGAGCCCGTTCGGATTGCGAAACCCCGTCGCGAGCGCCTCGACCGATCCGCCGTCGGCCGACACGCGGCAGAGTCCCTGGTTGCCCGAAGCGAAATACCACCGGCCCGCCTCGTCGCGCTCCAGGCCGGTGATGAAATCGTGTCCGCCGGGCGAGGTGACGTGGGCATTCGACACGCACTCGTAAAAATCGGCCTCGTCGTCGCCGTTGAGATCGTGCAGCGCCACGATCTGGTCGCGGCACATCGCGTGCACGACGCCGTCGCTGACTTTCAGGCCGAGCGGTTGATGCAGACCGGCCGCGAACCGTTTCCACGTCAGCGTTTTCAAGTCCTCGCCGTCCATGTCACAGAGCCAGACGTCGCCGTGAATGGTGCAGACCGCGATCCGGGTGGCGGACAGGAAATCGACGCCGCCGACGAACAACAGCGCCTTCCAGGGATTTTCGTGGGGCAGCGCGAGCGTGTCGATCGCGTGGGGCGATCCCTCGCCAAGCGTGCCGTGGGTCATCAGCCGCTCCGGCCATTGGGAAGGGCCGCCGCGGACCAGGTCGGCGAGCCCGCGCGAACCGTCGCCCTCCGATTCGCGAAGGCGGACGAGTTTGCCGTCGACTTCGGAAACGGAGTCGAGCCATCGCCTGCCGTCGCGTTCATAGGAGAAGATCACGCGCTCGCCGTGTCGATAGAGACCAAGGTAGCGGTCGCCGGCTCGGGCGGCGCCGTCTTCGACAACCGCCGATCGGAGCGCCTCCCCACCCATCGGCGTGCCCTGCATGAAGCCCCGCCGCCGGTCGGACCACTTCGCCAGATCACCCGACCAGGCCGCTTCGAAGGCGAGCGTCCGCGTGTTGAAAACCGCGTTCAACCCACCCCCGAGCCGGACACTGACGCCGCGCGGAAAAGTTTTCCCGGCGCCGCGAAACACCCCGCTGACCATCGCTCCGTGGTCCATCCCGCGCACCCGGTCGTCCGCCCAGGTGTCGTCGTCGTTTTGGTTGCCCCAGTGGCCGAAAGAACCCCCGTCGAGTCCGGGAAACTGCGGCAGTATCTTCGGCCGCCGTTCCGGCTCGAGACTTCCAAATTGCCTCGCCTGCTTCGCGTAGAAGTCATAAACGCGGTCCCGGTTGATGAATTCGCGCCAGTAGGGATTGGCGTCCGGCTCCAACGGCTTGCGGTCGAAGACTTCCGCCTCGGCGAGGTCGTCGAAGTTCCAATAACCGATCACCTGGGAACTGTCCGCCCCCGCCGGCGTCGTCGGGACCCGCGCGAGATCGTCTCGAAGACCGCGCGTGATCCGCGCCTCGTCGATCGCCCCGTCGCAGCCGATCCCGCCCTCGACGAGCCGGCCGAAAGCGAGGTCTCCGGGCACCCGCTTTCCGCCCGGCTTCGGCGCCACCGCGCGCGTGGCGACCGGTTTTCCGTCCAGCCAGAGAACGACCTCGCCGGGCGCGACCCGCATCGCGATGGCGTGCCAGCGGCCGTCGCAGATGTCGGCTTCGGAGCGGATGTGGTCCGGAACCAGACCGGGAAAATAAGCCGTCAGGCGTCCGTCGCCGCGCATCGAGAAGATTTCCCAGTGGCTCGACGAAGCCTTCGTGTCACAGGCGACGAGAATGTTGAAGTTTTTTTTTGAGTCGAGCCGGGCGCGGCACTCGACCGTGAAGGGCGGCTGGCGAAACTCCTCGCGAGCCGGAACCGTCAGGCCGCCGCGCAAAGCCTTGCCGAAGGCGGGGCCGAGCGATTCGGCGGCGACGGGTGGCGGGGGAGCGGCCTTGGCGGCGTTTTTCGGAGGGGCCGACGGGGCGCGCGGTTTGGGTTTCGGCCCGCCGCTTCCGGGTTTTTCGAGTTCTTTTCGCAGCCAGCCGAGGCCGTCGAGATTGTCGTGCAAGGTTTCGGCCGTGTCCGTTTCCGGACGGTGATCGAGGATTCCGACCGGGCCGGCGTAGCCGCTTTCGACCACGACGCGGAGCATGTCCAGCTCCCGGTCGCCCTGCGCGAGCGGGAGGATTTTCCGCCCCTTCGCCTCGCCGTCGGCCGCCATGCCGTCGAGGTTCAGGCAGAGGAGGTAGGGTTTCATCCGGGCGAAAGATTGCGGCCAGTCGTCGATGTGTCCGTGGCCGTGGTGGAAGTTGTACACGATCCCAACGTGGCCGTAACCCAGCGCGCGCAGTTTCTCGCAGACGGCCACCAGATTCGCCGGCTCGCCGCCCCATCCGCCGTGGTTGTAAAGGCCGAGCGCGCAACCGAGTTCGGCCGTCCGTTTGGCGAGCGGCTCCAGCTTTTTCGCGGCGGAGGCGATCTTTTCCTCGTCGGTCGCGCCCTCGCCGGCCGGAGCGGTCTGCCAAATCTGAGGATGCAGGTCATACTTCCGGAAAAGCGCGAACGCCTCCTCGTGGGAACCCCAGAACGCGAAGAATTCGATGCCGCGCTTCCGGTATTCGAGGATTTCCCGCTCGAAAGTCGGCACGTGTTCCTGCCGCCAGTCATAGGCGCACCGCCGGATGCCGAGCGTTTCGAGCATCGCCGCGCGCTCTTCCGGGCCGCGCCTTTTCGCGTCGAAGGGCACGATGCACCATGCCACCACGTTTTCGTCACGAAGGTTGCCGGGTATCTCGGCGCGCGCGGAACCGGGCTCGGCGGCGACGAGCAGCGCGATGGCAAAAGAAAGGAACGGGTGCCGTGTCATGGCGAGTGGTTGAGGCAGGGCGTTTACCCGTCAGTCTTCGGGTGGTTGAAAGCCGATTTTTCTTCCCTGCGCCGGAGGCGGCGGGGTGAGAAGCGGCAGAAGTTTTTGGTAGAGATCGCGGAGCGCGCTGTCGTGGGCAAGCAGGGTTTTGTCGATTTCAGCGAGGCGCTTGAGGATCTCGCGGTTGGAGGCGAGTTCCTCGCGCATTTTGACGAAGGCGCGGACAAGAAACACGCTCACGGTCACCGCTTCCTGGCTGTTCAAAACGCTCGCCGCCATCAAGGCGCCGTGTTCGGCGAAAGCGCGTGGCCGTTTCCGGCTTCCCCCACGCTTTGATGTCGCAATTTGCGATCGCAAGGCTACAAAATATTGAAAATCAACCGATTGCGGGTTTGATGTCGCAATTTGCGACTTCAAAGAAGCATATTCCTTTTCTGTAAGATCGAATGCGAAGTCCGCGGGAAACCGATCCGCATTGCGCTTGACCTGCTCGTTGAGCCGTCTGGTTTCGACACCGTAAAGTTCCGCTAGATCTGTGTCGAGGATGACCGGCTGGGAACGAATAGTTAGAATGCGAGAATATACGTTTTCGCTCTTTTTCATGGCAGAATTGCGTCCTTCCGGAGCCGGTTTCGCGATTCCCATCCATTTACCCGTTCACCATCACCGTCGTCTCCCCGCGCGGCGCCAGCTTGCCGGCCTTCAGGACACCTCCCTGGAAAACGGCCAGCAGATTTTGCCGATCCTCGAGCAGCGAAATGTCGGCGACCACGTCGCCGTCGACGACGAGCACGTCGCCGAGTTTGCCCGGCTCCAGCGTGCCGAATTCGTCGCCGCGGCCCATGATCTCGGCGCCCGTCTTCGTCGCGCACCTGATCGTTTCCAATGGGGTAAAGCCGACGTCCTTCGTGAAAAAGGTCAGCTCCCGCGCGTAGTCGCCGTGCGGGTTCCAGCCAAAGCCGTAATCGCCACCCATCCCGATCCGACCGCCCGCGCGCAGGATGCGGAGCGCGCTTTCGGCGCCGCCATCGAGCGTTTCCTGGTGACCGTCGATGACCCGCCGCGAAAGGCCGAAGTCGGGGCCGCGCTCGACGCTCGCCTTTTCGAAATACAGCGCCGGAACGACCGGCACATCGCGCGCCAGCAACATCTCCAGCGCCTCGTCATCCATGAAGGTGCCGTGCTCGAGCGTGTCGTAGCCGGCCCGCAGCGCGTTCTTGATTCCCTCGGTGGCGCGACAGTGGCCGGTGACTTTCATCCCGTGATTGTGCGCCGTCCGCACCACGGCGTTCATCTCGTCGAAGGTCATGCAGAGGGTGTGATGATCGTTCGTGTCCGGCGCGGCGGCGTCGCCGGTCGGGTAGGTTTTGACCCATTCGACGCCGTCCTTCACCAGAGCGCGGACGGCTTTCCGCGCGTCGTCGGCGCCGTTGACGATGAAGACGAGACCTTCCATTCCGATCTTGCGGAACTCCGGGTTCCAATCCATCAGTCCGCCCGCGGAACAGATCTCGCGCCCCGACGGCGAAAGGCGCGGCCCCGGAATCAGGTCGCCCTCGATCGCCTTGCGGAGCCAGACATCGCAGTTGAAAAGGCAACCGCCCGAGCGCGCCGCGGTGTAACCGCATTCCAGGGCCAGGCGGCAGTTGACCGAGGCGAGCAGCGAGACGTATTCGACCGGGTACTTGATGTCGAGATCCTCCAGCGCCAGGATGTTGAAGTAGGTCGCGTGGAAATGCGCCTCGACCAATCCCGGCATGATGGTGCCGCCCTTCGCGTCGATCCGCCGCGCTCCTTCGGGCACCGGCGGCGCGCCGGCCGCGTCGCCGGCATAGGAGATACAGCCGTTCCGGATAATCAGGACGGCGTCCGCCACGGGCGGCGCCCCGGTGCCGTCGATCAGTTGGCCGTTGGCGATGAAGGTGGTGCCGGTGTCGAGTTTCATGGAGTTTGGAGGTTCAAAGGGTATCTCAGTAAACCTGGCCGACGACCTTGGCGCCTTTGACGAGTCTGTAAATCCCCGTTCCGATCATTTGCAGACCGAACAATGTGCCGGCCGTCGCCAGGCCGATCGCGGACGCGCCGCGAAGCCCCAGCGCGGAAAACGAGACAAACCCGAGGGCTCCGCCGAAGAGGTTCCCCATGAACAGGATCACCGAGCCGCAAACGACGATCAGGAGCGAACCCCAGACAATCTTGCCGATGCCGCTTTTCCGCATTTCGACGGCCCGTTCCGCGATCGCCCGGGCGATCACCCGCTCCTCCTCCTCCGGCGGGAATCCCTGGTCGCGAAGGAATTGGCGGACGTGATCCTCGCGCTCTCCCCAGATCATCTTGGAGACCGCCCGTTCTTCTGTGATTTCCCGACTCACGCGCGCAACTTCCATTAAACAGGGTTGGGTCGACGACCCAACCCTGTTGGGTCGGCCGAAAATTTTCGGCTTATTTTCCGTAGCCATCGGCCGCCGAGCCGTTGGCTTCGAGATGGCCGGTGGCCCAGAGCAGGCCGCGGGCGACGAGGTCGAGGTAGCGGTCGTCGCCGACGGTTTCGTTGTTGTGGCCGAGCGTGGTGCTGAAGATGCGCGTTTTTGTCGGGCCGTATTCGTTGGTCCAGACGACGACGGTTTCGACTTCCTCGCCCTTGGCGTCGGGATCGGCGGGCTGGCCCTTTTTGCCCTTGGGTTTCTGGAATTGTTTCCCTTTCGCCAGGGCGCGGGCGGTGAGGATCTGGACGTTGTTGTAGAGTTCCTCGTTGATGGTGGTCCAGCCGGCGAAGCCTTTGACGATGGGGTTTTCCCCGTCCACGTAGCTGACGTCGATGGGCGACTGCGGGCCGTGGCCGGTCGATTGCAGGCCGAGCATCTCGTACCAGCCGGCGTTGTCGGCGCCCGGCTTGACGGGTTCGCGGAAGTCGCCCCAGCGGTAGCAATGCATCGCGCAATGGAGATTGACGGCCGGAACGCCGCCGCGATGGGCGTCGAGAATCCGCTTCACATAAGCCGGGTCGGTCACGTCGGCGGAGCATTCGTCGTGCAGGACGACGTCGTAGCCCTCGGCCCAGTCGTCCTTCGCATAGCGTTCGAAGGTGGCCTTGGTCGATTTGTCCGGATTGAAGTCGACATCGACGACCGCGTTGAGCCGCGACTCGAGGCCGGCCTTGAGCAGTTGCGTCTGGGTGGCGTAGTCGTGGCAGCAACCGCCGGCGATCAGGAGAACGCGGAGCGGTTTCGCGGGAGCGTCGGCGGCGCGGGCGACGAGCCAGCCGCCGGCGGCGGTGGCGAGCAGGAGCAGCAGGGTGAGGAGGAGTTGTTTTTTCATGGTGCCGCCCATTAAGGCACCGGGGACCTCGCGCGTCGAGTCCGCAATGGGGGGCGCGCGCCCGCTTCGGTCCTCGACAAAGCGGATACTTGCGTCAAAAGTCCCTCCCTTTTCCAGTTTTCCCTCTTTTCAGTGAGCCTCATCGTCCAGAAATACGGCGGCACCTCGGTCGGCGATCCGGAGCGCATCCGGAATGTCGCCCGGCGCATTCTGGAGACGCACGCGGCCGGCAACCAGGTCGTCGCGGTGGTGTCGGCCATGGCCGGCGAGACCAATCGGCTCATCCAGATCGCGGCGAAGGTGACCGGCGAGGGCAAGGAACCCACCGAGCGGGAGATGGACGTCTTGCTGGCCACGGGCGAGCAGACCACCATCGCCCTCACCGCGATGGCCATCAACGCCATGGGCGGCACGGCCGTGTCGCTCACCGGCGCCCAGGCCGGCATCGAGACCGACGGCGTCCACACCAAGGCCCGCATTTCCAACATCACCCCCAGCGAGGTGCATCGGCTCCTCGACGAGGGAAACATCGTCATCCTCGCCGGATTCCAGGGCCGCACGGCCGAGGGACGCATCACCACGCTCGGCCGCGGAGGCTCGGACCTCACCGCGATCGCCATGGCGGCGGCCGTCGACGCGGATCTGTGCCAGATTTTCACCGATGTCGACGGCGTCTACACCTGCGACCCCCGCGTCGTGCCCGACGCGCGCAAGCTCGACGAGATCGCCTACGACGAATTGCTGGAAATGGCCAGCAGCGGCAGCAAGGTGATGCAGTCGCGCTCGGTGGAGTTCGCGAAAAAATTTGGCGTGCGCTTCGAAGTGCGCAGCAGTCTGAACACCAATCCCGGAACCCTCGTCCGCGAAGAAACCATGAGCATGGAATCCGTCGTCATCCGCGGCGTCAGCCTCGAACGCGACCAGGCCAAAGTCACCATCACCGGCGTCGGCGATCTGCCCGGCACGGCGAGCCGGATTTTCGGTCCCGTCGCCGAGGCCAACGTCATCATCGACATGATCGTCCAGAACGTGTCGAAAACCGGCATCACCGACATCTCCTTCACCGTGAACAAGGCCGACCTCGCCCGGGCCGAGGCCGCGCTCAAGCCGGTGCTGGCCGAGCTGGGAGAGGGCGTCGCCCTGGAGGCCGAGGACGGCATCGCCAAGCTCAGCGTGGTGGGCATCGGCATGCGTTCCCACGCCGGAGTGGCCGCCCAGATGTTCGAGACGCTCGCCAAAGCCGGCGTGAACATTCAGATGATCTCGACCTCCGAGATCAAGATCGCCGTCACCGTCGCCGAAAGCGAGATCGAGACCGCCGCCAAGGCCGTGCACGAGGCCTTCGGGCTGGCGGGAGGGTGATCGGGCGGGGGAACTCGACCCGACAGCCCGGAAGGGGCCGCGCTCGAGCTTTGCCGAATCGCTGGATGGCCGCAAAAAGGCGCAGAATTCGCAAACAAAGACCTGTCTTATGCCTTTTTTGCGGCAATTCACCCGTAACCCGGCCGCGATCCAACAGGGTTTACTCCTGGATCTAACCCTGTTGGGTGGATTCGGCCACGGAGGCGAAGCGCCTCCAAAAGGTCAGGCGGCGAACACCTCGTCCGCGCCAAAGAAGCGCTTCACCTCGATCTCGCCGTTTTCGGGGGAGTCGGAGGCGTGGCAGACATTGACCATCATGTCCTCGCCGAAGTCGCCGCGGATGGTGCCCTCGGGGGCTTCCTTCGAATTGGTCGGTCCCAGCATGTCGCGGACTTTGGCGACGACGCCTTCGGCCTCGAGCACCAGCGCGATGACCGGCGAGGACTGCATGAAGGCGACGATTTCGGGAAAAAAGGGCCGGTCGGCGATGTGCGAGTAATGCTCGGCGAGCAAGGTGTCGCTCAGGCGCATCATCTTGGCCCCGCGAATGGCGAAGCCGGCCGCCTCGAAGCGCTTGATCACTTCGCCGCAGAGGCCTTTTGTCACGCAGTCGGGTTTCAGAAGGATGAGGGAATGTTCGGCGGCCATGGGGAGAAAGCGGTTCGGTGGGATGGGAAATCGGGAAATTTTGGGGGTGTAATCAGTAGCCGGGATCGGCGGCTTGGAAAGGGGAAATTGGCGCCACGGATTCGGAGGCGGAACGGATCGCGATCGCGGGGCCGGGCTCGCCCGGTATTCCGATTCAGACCCCGCGCTTGTAGCCCTCGCAGCGGTTCATCCAGCCGTTGAGCCAGCGGCCTTCGCCGCGCTCGGGCGGGGCGTTCTTGACGCGGCGCTGGAGGACGCGCTTGGCGGCTTCGCTGAATTCGTTGGCCGACGCGGCGCCGCCGGGCGTGTCGCCCATGGCCAGCAGCACGTCGCGCAGGCCCCAGCCCTGGTCCCGGTAGCGCTCCTCTTTCTTCACGCCCTCGCCCTTGAAGTTCACGTAGTCGATCAGCGCGTAAACGCCCTGTTTGGTGGTGGCGGTCTTGTAAAAATTCGCCTCCAGCCGCGCGCGGTCGCCGGGCGGCGTGACGCCCAGCATCTTCGGCAGCGCCTGCTCGAGCCGGTTGACGATGAAGTCGGTCTGCGCGGAGACGGTGTTGGCGAGAAACTGGCGCAGCTCCTTCATGCGGGGCGAGTCGCGTTCGGCGAGGAAGCTTTCGCGGGTCTTCCACGGGCTGCCCTGCTGGGTGGCCAGCCATTCGGGCATGGGGACCCTCCGCGCCCGGAGATAGGCGATCAGTTTTGGGAAACTCTCGTCGAAGGGGCCGGGCCGGCCTTTCACATACCAGATGAAATGGCCGATCCCGAGCGACGGGAAATCCTCGCCCGCGTTCCAACTGGTCAGGCCCTCCACGGTCCCGGAGCATTCGTTCCGCCAGATCTTCCGGCCGATGGCGGCGGCGTCTTGCTGCGGTAGCTGAATGCGGGCGCGGCCATCGCCCGGAGGGGAAGCGTTTTTCGCGGCCCGACGCCCGGCGCCTTCGGCGGAATGGGCGAGCGGGGGACCGAGAAGCAGGAGCACGATTGCCCCCGTGAGAACCGGAAACCGCCGGGTCGGCCGGTCCCGGCCACGGAAAAAAGAGGACAGCGACATGGAGCGCATTATCGGCGTGGGCATCGGATGTTCAAGAATGGTTCAAATTTTCACCAAATGAATCTTCAAGAAATGCCCGAAATCTGTTGAATATTTCCGAAAAGTATCATAAAAATAATAAATTTCGTTTGTTTTAGCAGTTCCCTTCCTTGGCGCGCCATGGAAACGCCTCCTACTCCATCTCCATCCCCCGCCAGCGACCCCGGCTCGAACGATTCGGCCTCGGAAGGGGTTTCGCGGTTTCTGAAGACCCTCGGATTTCAACCGGGAGGAACTAGCAACGGATCGGCGGCCCCACCCGCGGCGACCGCCTCCGTCACTCCCCCGGCGCCAATTGTCGATGCCGGAACCGAATTGAAACCCGCCCCGATCCCCGCGCCTGAACCCGTGGCCGCTTCGTTCGTGCCCGTCGCGGTGGCCGCACCGGTCGCCGCCGCCGCCGCCGAACCGCCGCGCCGGACGGGGCTGGCCGCGCTGCCGACGCGGGGCACGGTCACCAACGAAGCGCCGCCCGCCCGGGCCGCCGAGCCAGGGGCCGCTCCGCCGATTCCGGGCCGCGGGGAGGCTCCCGCCGCTCCGGCACCCGCCACGCCCCCGCCGACGGACGGGGCGATTTCACGCTCGCTGCCTTTTGGCGGGGCGCCGCAGGGGCTGGAACCTTTCGAACCTCTCGACGATGTCGTGCCGGAAGACCTGGCGTCGTTTCAGGACGCCATCGCCGCCTCGGCGGAACCCGAGACCGAGTGCGACAGCGACGGGATGGTGTTGAAGGCGGAATCGGGACCCGAATTTCCCACCGCGAATGTCTTCGCCAGCGTTGACGAAAGGCCCGCGGCCCCGGACACTGAAACGGCGGCGCCCGAGGCGGCGGCTCCGGCTCCGGTTTTGGCGGCCCCCGTCGCTCCCGTCGCACCCGTTTCTCCGCCCGCCGCTCCCGTCGTTCCGGCCCTGACGGCGGCAAAACCGGCGGACGAGAGCCCGAAGGAAAGCTTGGAAAAAATGGAAAGCAGTGGCGCCAGTGAAATTTTCGCCGCCGAGACCGCCATCGACATCGAGGCCGTCGATGACGCCGCGTGGAAAACCGTGAACGCCCGGATTCAGCCGCCCGCCGGTCCCGAATCTCTCGCCCTGCCGGAGTCCGGTCCGCCGCCCGCCACCGAGACCGCCGGCAAGAAGATGGTGGAAAGCGCGAACATGGCCGCCGCGAAGGCTCTCGCCGCGATCTCGGCCGCCCACAAGCAGGGCGCGGCACCGGTTTCCGAAACGATCCCCGTTCCGGTTCCAGTACCAGTTCCGACTCCGGTGGCCGAACTCGCTCCCGCTCCCGCTCCCTCTCCCGTCCAGGCGATCACGGAGACCCCGCCGTTTCCTCTCGTCGCCGAATCCGCTCCGGAACCGGCCGCCCCGGAACCGGTCGTCCCGGAACCGGCCGCCCCGGAAAGCGCGCCAGGTTTTTCCCCGGAAATGCTTTGGAATCAGAGCGGAGAGTCCGAGCCGCGGACCGCCACGCTTCCCGCTCCCCTGACCGCCGAAACCGTGAACGAGCCGGTCGCCGGGGAAAGGATCGAAGTCGCGGCCGCCGACACGGTCGAATCCGCCGCGCCCGCTCCGGCTCCCGAGCCCGTCGCCGAGATCGCGGCGCCCGCGGAAGTGCCGGAACCGCCCGCGGCGGAACCGACTCCGGAGCCCGCCGCCTCCTCGTCCACCGGGGAAACGGAGACGCCTCCCGCGAACGATCCCGAGGGTCCGGTCGCGGAGTCGGAAACGGCGGGCGAGGCCGCCGAGGTCCCGGAGATTCTCAATGTCCTGTGCCCCGGTTGCGCGAAGGGTCTCAGCCTGCGCCGCGAACATCTCGGTGTTGCCGGCCAGTGCGTCTGGTGCCAGGAACCCATCGTCGCCGCGGTGTCCGGGATGGACGGCATGGTTCGACTGTTTCGCATCGTTCTTCCCGAATCCGCCGACGCCGACGCCGCGCCGGTGAAAGCCGGCGAGGTGTTGGCGGAGAAGACCGGGCTCGAGACGGAGGCGAAAGCTCCCGTCGAAGCCGAGCCGGTTCCGGTGGCGCCGACCGAGCCGGCGATCTCGATTCCGGTCCCGGCCCCCGCGCCGGAGCCCGTCTCCGAAATTGTCGCCGAGCCTGTGCTTCCATTGGCGGCCGAAGCGCCGATACCATCGGTCCCGCCCGCCGCCGCTCCCGAAATCATCGAGAATTTGGCGACGGCCATCGCCCCGGCGGCGCCGACTCCCGAATTGCCGGTCGACGCCGCTCCGATTCCGCCGGCGCCGACCGCGGAGGCCCCGGTTTCGCCCGCTCCGGCGGCACCGACTCTCGAAACGCCGGCGGCGGCTCCAGTTCCGATTCCCGACGCGCCGGCTTCCGCCGAGGCGATTCCCGTGGCGGAGCCTTCCCAGGCTCCCGTCGCCGAGGCCGTGTCCGACGCCGCCGCGCTCGGTGCGGGGTTTCCCGCCACGGCGCCGACCAAGCCCGAGCTGGCATCCACCCCGCGCTGGACGCCTCCGAAGCCCCTGGCCGGGCTGCCGACACGCTCGACCCCGATCGTTTCGATCCCCGAAAACGCTCCCGCCGCCGCGGATGCCGGGAACGCCGAGTCTCCCGCGCCCGAGGCGCCTCCGGTCGGATCGCCTTTCGCCAATCTTGCCGGAAGCGGAGTGATTCGCGGAATTCCCAAGTCGGCTCAACCCGCCGCCGAAGTGCCCAAGCCGGCTGAGAATGCCTGGCCGGGCGCGTCGGACGCCTCCGTGCCCCTGCCGGCGGGCGGCGGCATTCTGGGCCCGGGCGCTTTGCCGGAGAAAAAGCTGTCCTTCGGCGACAGCCCGAACGCCCAGCTTTCCCCGCTTCCCGAGCCGAAAAAAGCGGCCGGCCCGGACGTCTTGGCCGCCGGCGGGAATGACTCCCCCTTTGCCAGCGTCTTTCCGGGGACTCCGTCGCCGTCGCCTTCCCCGGCGTCCGACGGGCAGGCGGGGGAAACGAGCAGCCGATGGGGTTTTCCCGGTTCGCTGCCGCCCGCCGAGCCGGGAGGAGCGGGGGGCAATGCCGCCGCCGCCGCCGCTTTTCCGCGTCGTTCTCTGCTGGCCGGGGGAGAAGGGTCCTTCGGCGGAGAATCCACCGAATTGCCGTCCTCGCTGCCGGCCAAAAAGGAGACCGGTTTCGATTTCGTGGAAGCCGCCACGAGCAAGAAGGCCGCCGCCGCCGCGGCGCCGCCGGAGCCGGCGGAAACCACGCCTTCCTGGTCGCCTCCCGGAGAGCCGGATCCCGAAAGCGCGGCGGACCCCGCCAGCCACAACATCACCCACGCCCCCCTCGCGCCCGCGCCGGCGCCGAAGGATGCGACGCGGAAACGCCCGTCCACGATCAAGCTGGTCGCCGTTCTCATCGTGGTCGTCGGCCTGGTGAGCGGAATCGGAGCGGCCTCCTTTTTCTGGCAGGACATCAAGGCCAAAGTCGTCGAACCGATTCGTGAAGCCTTTTACCAGCGGATCGGCGCGGACGCCCCCGGTTCCAAAGCTGTGACGGACGACGCCGCGCCCGCCAAACCCGCCCCGAAACCCGCGGCGAAGCCAACCCAGGCGCCGAAAACCCCGGCCGCACCCAAGCCGGCCGATGCCACCGCCGCGCCCCCCGTCGGCGAGCCCACGGCGCAGGTGCTGCCGGACGGCGAGGCGATCGAAATCATGCCGACGCCGAATTCGGCCCTGTCTTCTCTTCCCGGATCCACCCTTTCCGAGCCCGCCTCGACGCCCGTCATCGCCGATCCCGGCGATCGCACCGCCACTCCATGAGCTTTCCGTCCGAAGTCACTGGAGGTCCGGCCCGCCCGGAATTTCCGACTCCCGACAGGCCGTTTCCTCCGCGTGAAACGGCCCCCAATGCCTCGCCCCTCGGCTACCCGGCCCAGCCGGCCGGAAACCCCGCCATGATACAGCGGCCGCCCGCGTCCGGGCCATCGCAGTCTCCGTCGCCCGACGCCGTGATTTCCGTCGCCTGCCCGGTTTGCGGCCATTCCATGAACCTGCGGCGTCAGCATCTCGGGGTGCGGGGCCAGTGTGTCGGCTGCGGCGAGCCCATCATTGCCGTGGAGCGCCCGGGTGTGGGTGTCGTGATTGAGCGCCCCGTCTCGTCTCCACCGCCCGCTCCGATGGCGGAATCGCCCCGACCGGCCGCGCCGGAGACGCTTCCTCCGAAGCCCGCCCTTCCCGCCTTTCCCAGCCAGGTTCCGCCCGGTGACTCGCGAAACATGGCCTATACCTCCCCCTTGCCGTCCTCGGCGGCGGCTCTCGCGGCCGCGGCGGCGGCGGTCGAGATCGATGCCTCGCCCTCTTTTCCGCCGAAAAAAAACGCCGGACCGGCCGCGAATCCCGAGCCCGCGCCGTCCCCGGCGGGTTCCTCGCTTTTCGGGGAACCGGCGCCCGCCGCCAAGCCGTCATCCCAGCCGCCGGCATTCGGTCCGGGACCGGGCTTTCAGAGCCCTCCGGCCCAGGCGCCCCAGGCATCCGAGCCGCCGCGGCCCGAATCTCCGCCGGAGCCGAAACCGGCCCCCGCCGAGGTCGTCGCCGAAAAACCGGCCGAACCCGCCGCCACTCCGGCGCCCGCTCCCCCGAAGACCGCCCAAAGCCTCTTCGCGGACAGTTTCGCGTCCCTTTTCGAAAAAGAAGGCGTTTCACTCGGAAAAGACGCGCCTCCCTCTCCGGACTCGACCGCCCAGCCCGCCGCCGCCGCCGCCGCCGCCACCTTGCCGACGGCACCGGCCTCCGCTCCCGCGCCTCCGGCATTGAATCCTCCGGCGGCTCCCGCGCCGCCGCCGCAGGACTCGCAAACGCCGCCGCCCTTCGCGACCGATGCGCCAAATCTCTTCGGGAGCGACGCGCCCCCGTGGGAAAGCGAACTGAAGGTCGATCCGGCGGCGCCGGTCGCCAACGAGTTTCCCGGAAACCTCGATCCCGCCGCGCCGCCGCCGCCCGATTCCTTCGAAAACCTGTTCGCCACCCAGGTCTCCCCCACGGTCGCCGCCGAAGCCGCGCCGGCCGCCGCTCCGGTCGAAGCCGCGCCGAGTCCAAAGTCCAAAACCAAAAAATCCCGGAAAAAGGGGGCCGACAAGCACGCCGGGGTCGAGAGCGTGTTTCAGGGATCGTCCTCCGCGAAAGCAAGCCGCTTCGCGAGTTCGGGCGTCCCGCGCCTCGTTTACCGCTTGGTTGTGACGGGGTTGGTCGTCGCCATTGCCGGCGGCGGCGCCTACCTGCTGACTCCGCCTCAGAAGGTCGCCGAGTGGAAGGTCCAGCTCATGGAATGGCTCCGCCCCGGCGTCGTGCTCCGGGAATACCTGCCCTTCAAGGTCGGTTTCCTCGAAGAACTCGCCAGGCAGGAGGAGGACCGCCTCAAGGCGCTCGACCCGAAAAACAGCCCCGAATTCAACCCCGCCAAGCCGAAAACGGCTCCCAAACCGGCTCCCCCCAAGGAGTCGGGCTCGACCCCGCCGCCGCCGGCGATGCCCGAGGCCTCCAAGACGCCCGAGCCGAAAAAGGAAGCCGACACCCCGCCGGAGCCGAAACCATCCGTCGCCGAAACCACCCCGGCTCCGAAGCCAAAGCCCGAGGCGAAACCCGCGTCGACGCCGGCCGCCTCGCCCGAGCCCGTCATCCTGGCTTCCCAGCCCCAGTCGACCCTGGACGCGCCCGTTTTCGGCTCTCCCGAAGTCGCCGCCGCCTCGGGCATCGCGCCCGGCGTCGCCCCGGCTTCCGCCCCGATCACGCCGATGTCCGCCGCCGGCCCGCCGGCGAAGGGGGCCGCCGGCGCCTCCGATCCCGCGCCTTCGGAGGCCCCGCCCCACCTGGAGGAAATCGGCGAGGAGGTATTGACGGCCTTTTACGGTGGAAAGTCGCTCGAGGAACGATTGCAGTATCTCATCGACCCGGTCATGTCGCGCTCCGCCGTGGAGGCTTACTATCGCCGTTTTCGCTATCTGCCGACCCTGCGCTCGGTCGAATATCGCGGTCCCATGTATGACGGCGCCAGCGGCCGGTGGTTCGCCGTCTTCGACGCCCGCGAAAACGAAAACGAGGAGGTCCACCGCTGGTGCATCGTCCAGATCCGCACCGGCGACCAGAAAATCGACTGGGGACTCTACCAGCAACTTATCGACGAGCCGCTCGAGCGTTTCCTGGCCGATCCCGCCTCGCCGCCGAAGGAATTTCGGGTTCTCGTGCGCCGCGGCGAGGAGATTCAGGGCTCCGACAATCCGTGGAAGGCTCCCGGCGTGGAGGTGTTTCTCCAGGCGCCGCTCGACTCGAGCAAGTCGCGCCGGATCGTCCTGCGAATGGAGGATTTGAATCGCCTGGGGCTGTCCTCCGAGCTGGTCGGCAACCACGCCCGCATCGCCCGCCTGGAGATGGGCTGGACCGACAGCGAAACGGACCAGACCCGCCGGGTGCCCACCGTCCTGAACCTGAAAGGCTGGGGCGCCTGGTGAATCTCGGGGGCTGACTAAACAGGGTTAGGTCGGGGACCCAACCCTGTTTGGCGGGCCGACGGAATTCAAGGCGGGGAGAGGAGTCGAATGAGGTCGGCGGCGCCCGGGGCGAATCGTTTCGGCGCCTCGGCCCAGGCCTCGGCGGCGGCCCGGTCGCAACCCGCCGCGGCATCCGCGTAGCCCGCCCGCACGAGCCGCCGAACGGCGTTCGCCTCCGCCAGATAGAGCTTCGCGTAGGCGTCGGTCGCGGTGACGGCGGCGCGATGGCAGACGCCTTCGTCGTTCAGGTCCATCGCGAACGCGAGGCGGCGTTCGAGGTCCTCGGCGTCCCTCAACGCGGTGTGG
This sequence comes from Akkermansiaceae bacterium, assembly GCA_024233085.1. Lineage (GTDB taxonomy): Bacteria > Verrucomicrobiota > Verrucomicrobiia > Verrucomicrobiales > DEV007 > JAEUHH01. The sequence goes on along the minus strand of JACKQC010000002.1, from coordinate 74,429 downwards.
AGCGGGACGCGTTCGTTCGACCAGGCGGCGCCGGCGGCCTCGAATTCGGCGGTTCGGTCGGGTTTTCCGAGCGCGCGCGTGACGATCTTCGCCGTGGCATCGGCGCGCTGGTGGCCGGTGTCGAGTGTGGCGTGGGCCTTCCAATCGCCGGCGATGAGTTTTGCCTGTTGTTCCGGGGTGAGCAGGTCCCACACCTCGCGGGCGAAGCGATACTGCGCCAGGTGTTCCTGTCGCGTCCAGAGCATCCGGAGGCGCATCCACTCCTCGAGTTCGCGGCGCACTGCCGGCGCGTCGGCCTCGCTGGCGGCGGCGTGGCGCCACATGACCGCGTTCCATCGGCACCGGAGTGTGTTGCGCTCGTCGTGCCAGCGCGAGCCGATGGGCGAGTGTGTCGCGATCACCGCCTCGAGCGTCACGGTCTGCCCGGGGGTCAGCAGCGTTTTCGCGTGCCGTTTCATTCCGAAGGCATAGCGCAGGAAGAAGGTGCCGGGATCGGGCCGCGCGAGAACGGCCTCGACGACGGCGGGCTTCGCCTCGGCGCCGGGGACAGCCAGAAGGCGCGGTTGCAGGAATGCCTCCACGCGCTGGATCGAATCGTCGCCCGCCGCCGCCGCCGCCGTCGCCAGGATGCCGGCCGACAAAAGGCTCAGCATCCCGCGGAGAGAGGGCGACGGGGACTTGGCGAGCATCATCGTTTCCCGGCTTGATCCCGGATGAAGTCGAGCAGCTCCCCGCATTCGAAAAACGACGGGGTGGCCTGATGCCCTTCGCCGGGAACGATTTTCACGGTGATGCGGCCGCCGCCGGCTTCGTAGCGTTCCTTCAGCAGCCCCGTGTTCTCCGCGTAGGGCACCACCTTGTCGGAATCGCCATGCACGGAGAACATCGGCACCTGGTTCGCGATGAGACCGTCCAGGTTGTCGATGGGATTCAGCTCGCCGAGGCGGGCGCGGAAGGCGGCTTCGTCCATTCCGTAATCCGCGAGCGTCACCTTCAGGTTCTTCATGGGATAGCTGGTGAGATTGCACACCGGATAGATGCCGACCCACGCGCTCAGTTTGTCCGGATGGCGGAAGGCCCACGCGAGCGTCATGATGCCGCCGCGGCTCTGGCCGAGCAGGATCGGTTTCGGCGACCAGCCGCGCTTCACCATCTCGTCGTAGAAGCGCGTGAATTTCGCCGTGCTGGCGGGTCCGCCACGCACTTCGCCGAGGTCGAAGCCGGCGATGCCGATCCCCGCGTTCAGGAGGCCTTCGTAATACATTTTCCGTCCCACGATCGACATGCCTTTGATCGTCGGCGCGTACCAGACCCACGGCTTGCCCGGCGCGGGTCGGGGCGCGGCGTAGAGAAAGGCCTGGTTTCCCTCGATTTCGAATTTTTCCGCGGCGCGCGGCGGCGTTTCGTCCGCCACGGCGGGCAACGCGGGCAGCAGAAAAAGAAGAAGAAGCTGAACAAGCGGCGGATTCGGGCGCGGGGAGTTGGTCATGGCGGTATCAGTTTTTTTCGGTCGGAGCGACGCCGAGCACCTTGTCGTGGAAGGCCTTGCGGACGTCGCCGGTGCCCTGGACGAGCACATTCTGCACCATGAGGACGGTGACGAGGCGGCGTTCTGGATCGATCCAGCCGTGGGTCGCGAAGGCGCCGCCGTGGCCGAAGGCGTTGGCGGAAAACCCGGGCACATTGGCCTTTTCCGGGTTGTTGCACTGCCAGCCGAGACCGTAGTTCAGCACCTTGCCGCCGGCGTGGTGCGGGGTGGTCATCTCGGCGATGGCTTCGCGGGAGACGATGCGTTTTCCTTCGAACTCGCCACCGTCGAGGATCATCTGGTAGAAGCGGGCCATGTCCGCGGCGGTGGAGAAAAGGCCGCCGGAGGGCTCGACCATGCGCGGGGTTTCGTCGTCGGGCATGACGAAGGGGTTGTGGGCGCGGGCCAGCCCCTCGCCGTCCTCGGCGGTCTTGTAGGTTTTCGCGAAGCGGGCGCGCAGCGCGGCGCCGGGGTTGAAGGCGGTGTCCTTCATGCCGAGCGGATCGAGCACCCGCTCGCGCATGAGGGCGTCGAAGGGCTTGCCGGCGGCGATTTCGGCGATGTGGCCGCTGACCGTCAATCCGAAGCCGTATTCGTAGTCCGTTCCGGGCTCGAAGGCGAGCGGCGCGGCCACGAGCTGGGCGACGTAGCCTTTCAGCGATTGGGCGCCGTCGGTCGGCTTGCGCGGCGGGAAGGCGAGTCCGGACGTGTGCGACATCAGATCGCGCAGGGTGATGGGGCGCTTCGGCGGCGTGCCATCGGCGAGGTGGGCCTTGGCGAGAGCCGGAAGCCATTTCGAGGCGGGTTCGTCGAGGTTGAGCCTGCCCTCGTCGACCAGGGTCATGAGGGTCGTCGCGGTGACCGACTTCGTCATGGAGGCGATCCAAAAAACGCGGTCCTCGGTCATGGGCACCTGGTTTTCGCGGTCGGCCAGGCCCGCGGCGTCGTGATGGATCACCTTGCCGCCGTGCAGCACGAGCGTCACCGCGCCGGCGGTGTGATTCGCGGCGACTTGGGACTCCATCGCGTCGTGGATCTCCGCCAGTCGCGCCGGCTCGGGGGAAAAGGCGCGGTTTTGGGCGTGGGCGGCACCGAGAAAGATCGCGAGAATACTCGCAATAAGGAATTTGCAGCTATTCATGGCGCGCACTCTGAAGAAGATGGCCGATTCTGGCAAGCGGCTGAATCGGCGCGGAAACGCTATCGGGGGGGAGGCGGCGGGGCGGTTTTAACCACGGATTACACGGATTGCACAGATGGGTTTTCCCGGAAATGCTAATCCTTCAAAAAAGAAATCCGTGCGATCCGTGAAATCCGCGATTCAAGATCAAACCCGGATGAAAATTCCGCGCCTGTGGAGGAAGCGGGCGAAGAGGAAGACGAGCAGGAGCGCCACGGCCGCGGTGACGACGGCGCCGAAGCCCTGGGCGACGTGGCGATCGAGAAACGCGCCGATGTCGCCGCCGGTGAACCAGGCCGCGATCTCGCGAAAGGAGACGATTCGCGAGACCATGTAAACGGTCAGGGCGTTGCCACCGATCCAGACGAAGGGCCGGCACCAGCGCCGCCATCGCCGAACCTCGACGAGGTAATAAAACAGGGCGAGCATCCACGCGCTGAGCCCGCCCGCGACGAGGATGAACGACGAGGTCCAGATGCGCTTGATGACGGGAAACTGAAGGCTCCACAGGAGACCGAGCAGGAGGGCACCGCCGCCGGCGCCGAGGAGAATCAGGCATTTTCGGACGGGCGCCGTCTCCTCGTCCTTCAGCAAGCGGCCCGCGAGAATGCCGAACAAGCTCAGCGCGATGGCTGGCAGCGTGGAAAGCAGTCCCTCGTTGATGTAATAGCGCTGCGCTTTTTTCCCGGGCAGCAGGAGAAAGTCGAGGAAGTTGGTCAAGTTTCGGCCCTCCTCGTAAAGCCCGCTGACCCGTCCCTCGGTGGCGGCGGCGATCGCGAAGGGCGAATCGGAAACGGCCCGGGCGGCGACGGCCTCGACGACGTCCTTTTCGAGTTTCAGGTCGGGAAACGGAACGAAGGCCAGGAGCGCCCCGTAGCCGGCCAGCAGGACGGCCGCGACGATCAGGAGCCCCCGCGTGCCGCGAATCCAGGTGTAGACGAGCGCGGCGAATAGATAACAGGCGGCGATGCGGTGGAGGACGCCGCCGAGCTGGACGTCCGGCCAGGGCTTCGAAAGTCCGCCGTAGTAGAGGATTCCCAGCACAAAAAGCAGGATGGCGCGCCGGAAAACCCGCGCCAGCACGGCGCCGCGGCCTCCCCCGGCGAGCGCCTTGTCGAGGGAAAAGACGATGGAGACGCCGACGAGGAAGAGAAACAACGGAAAGATGAGGTCGTAGAAACGGAAGCCGGTCCACTGCGCGTGCGAAAGCTGCGTCGCGAGGAAGTTCGTGACGGGGTTTCCCTTCATCTGCTCGAGCGCCTTCACAAGGGTGCCCGCGCCGACAATCCAGAACATGTCGAAGCCGCGCAGCGCGTCGACCGACAGCAGGCGTCCGGCGGGAGGGGAGGATGCGGTGCTCTCGCTCATGGATCAGGGGGCGTTCAGCCGGTCCGCCCATGGGAGCCTGCGCGGCTTCAGGTTTCCGTGTTCGTCGACGACGCTGCCGCCGAAGTAGGGAAATTTGTCCCACTCGTCGTAGGCGGGATCGACGCGCGGGTCGCCGGTCTCGCGCATCCAGGTCTCGACGCGGGCACGGAGGTCGCGCCGGGCCTCGTCGTAGGCGGGATCGTTGGCGACGTTGTTGAGCTGATTGGGATCCTTGCGCAGGTCGTAGAGTTCCTCCCCGGGGCGTTTGCCGAAGTTGAGTTCGTGGAAGGGCCGGATGTCCGGGTCGTCGCGGTGATCGAGGATGAATTCCTTCGCCCAGGAGCCGTCGACGTCGCCGAAGTTGCCGACCGACATCCAGGCCTTGGGATCGCCGGCGGGCCAGCGGTCGGGGCGCAGGTTCCAGAGGTAGAGAAAGTCGCGGGTGCGGAGGGCGCGGATGGGGTAGCTCAGGTCGCCCTTGCGGACATTGGCGTGGCGCTCGCGCTCGAGAAAAACGTGGTCGCGCGGGACGGCGGACGGTTTTCCGGTCATCACATCGACGAAGGCCCGGCCGGTCATCGCTTCCGGCACGGGCAAGCCGGCGAGTTCGAGGAAAGTCGGCGCGAAATCGGTGAGGCTGATGAAATCGGCCACGCGCCGGCCCGCTTCGAGCCGCTTGCCCCAGCGCATCGCGAGGGGGATGCGCGTGCCGGTGTCGTGGCAGTTGGCGAGGCCGCGCGGCATCTGCCAGCCGTTGTCGCTGGTGTAGATCACGAGCGTGTCGTCGAGCAGGCCGTCGGATTCGAGGCGCGCCACGGCTTCGCCGAAGACGGCGTCCTGCCGCTGCACACCGCCATAGTAAGCCAGGATGGATTCCCGAACCTCGCGGGTGTCCGGCAGGTTGGGCGGCACGACGACGGAGTCCGGATCCATGCCGCCCCAGGCCTCGGGGCCGTATTTCCATTTTCCGAGGGCGACATCGACATTCCCGTGCCAGAAGAAGAAGGGCTTGGCCTGGTCGCGCGTCGCCATGAATTCCTCGAAGCTCGCGTATTGCTTGCCGGCGGGGTTCTGGGTCCAGCCGTATTCGAGATATTTTCCGGGCGACCAGCCTTTGCCGGTGAAGCCGACCTCGTATCCGGACGCGGCGAGCATCTCGGTAAAGGCGTCGAATTTCCGGAAAACGCTCCAGAGACTCGCGGCCTCGCCGAGCTGGTGGGCGACGCGGCCGGTGACGAGGCTCGACCGCGTCGGCGAGCAGGAGGGGACGGGGCAGAAGGCGTTGTCGAACAGCAGGCCTTCCCGGGCAACGCGGTCGAAGACGGGAGTCTTCACGGTGGGGTCGCCGAGGACCGAGGCGTGCGGCCAGGCCCAGTTGTCGCCGATGGCGAGCAGGATGTTGGGACGGGGCGCGTCCGAGCCGGCGGGAGCGGCGTGCGCTCCGGCGGCGAGGGCAAGGCCCAGGGCGAAGAGTCGGATGGAGGCGTTCACGTTCACGATCGAATTCGGTCGGAAAAGAAAGCGTAATGCCCCGGGCGGGCGACCGGCAAGCCCGCAATCCGGCGTCATGGGCACGGGGAATTTCGCCGATAATTCAATTGTGTTGACTTTCTTTCGCGAAAAGGTGAAAGAACCAAGTCCTTCTTCAGTTTTGGCGGCCCTGGCCGTCGCGCCCCCCTCAAACAACCGACCGTTTTCCGCCGGAAACGCGCGCGTTTCCCTTCATGGCCAACTCAAGAAACTCGAGCGACCTCCGAGACATCGGTGGTCGGTCCCGATTTGCGATGGCGATTCTCCCCGCCATCTTTGTGGCGGTGTCGGCGGCTCAGGAACCGGAGGCGACGGTGAACCCCGCCGCGACGCCATGGCCGGTGCGGGCGATCTTTGAGAGCCGTTTCGGCGACGATCATGGCGAGGGGCAGATCGATTTTCTGGCGCCTCTGTTCGGAAATCCGGACACGCTGATTTTCCTGTATCCAAGCCTGGGCTTGAGCAGCGATATCGATCCGGGATTCAGTGTGGGGTTCGGAGGGCGGCATTACTGCGCGGAACTCGACGCGATTTTCGGCGCCAGCCTGTTTTTCGACCGCCACGGCAGCCCTTACGGGAATTTCTACAATCAACTCGGGCTCGGAGCGGAGGTGCTGACGGAGATTTTCGATTTCCGCTTCAATTATTACCTGCCCGAAAGCGACCGGAACCGGATCGACGCCCAGCGAACGACTCAACGGTGGCGAACCACGGCCTTCGACGAGCCCTACGCCACGGGACACATGATCCTGCAGGACATGACGACGACGACGACGACGGTCAACCGGCTCTTCGAGCGTTTCGAGGATTCGATGGAGGGGTTGGACACGGAGATCGGCGCCCTGGTTCCGGGGATCCACCGCTTTGCCGATCTGCGGGTTTTTCTCGGCTACTACGACTTTCAAAACTCGTTCGGCAACGATCTCAGCGGAGTCAAGGCGCGGGCGGAACTTCGGTTTTCGGAAAAATTCGCCATCGACGCGACGTGGTACGAGGATGCCGAGGTGGTGGGGGACGACTGGGTTTTCGGAATTCGGATGAATGTGCCGATTTTTCCGGAAAACCTCGAGGACGGGCGCAGTCCGCTTCAGGGGGCCTTCGCGGGACTGTTCGGCGGGCATCGCGAGCGCGGAGGCGGATTACGGCGGCGGATGGGCGAGGAGATTCTGCGGGCACGGCGGGTGATGACCTCCGAGTCCGGGTTCATCGAAAACCGGGGCGAACGCGAAGTGGCGCGCAAGGTGGAAACGAAGACGAAAACGATCGCGGACGACATCATTTTCGTGAACAACGGCGGAGTGGTGGGCAACGGCATCCGCGCGGGCTCGCCGACGGGCAACGGAACGGCGGAGCGTCCGGTCGATGCGATCGGGCTCGGAGTCGAGCGGTTGGCGAGCCGGTTGGGCGGCTCGGGAACGATTTATGTGCAGGGTGGAAACGCGCCCTATGGCGAGGACGTTTCGGTGGGCTTCGACGGCACCGGCACCGGGTCGAACGATGGAACCGGGGTGCGGAGGGTGTCGTTTGTGTCCAGCTTCAAGGGAATTCGCGCCTGCGGCGGATACGTGTTCGGGGGCGACACGCCGCGTCCGGTGACCAATGGCTTCGACATTCGCGGCGGTCCTTCGGGATCGGTCGTTTCGGCCGAGGTGATCGGTTTCGAGATGAACGGCCTCGCCGCCGGGCCGCACGCCGGCAACGGGCTTTACGCGGAAAACGTCCCCGACCTGCTCGTCAACTGCAACGTGATCCGCTCGACCCTCGACGGCGCCGACGCGATCCACCTGCAGTATGACGCCGACCTCGTCGGGAATGTGGTGATTTCCGAAAACCGGATCGTGACCGATGCCATCGCGGCGGACGGGGTGGATCTGAACGCGGACGCGCTCGCCTTTCTCGACGTCGTGCTGCGAAACAACACGATCACGACCTTCGGCTTTCTCTCGGACGGGGTCGATGTCGAGACGACGGGCATGGCCGATGTGATCTTCGATCTATACGGAAACCGCGTGACGACGTGGCACGACGAGTCTTCCGGCACGGACTTCGAGGCCTACGACGATTCGATTCTCGACACCATCATGGCGGGCAACACTTTCCGCACCCACGGCGATCTTTCGGACGGGGTGGAATTGCTTTCCGACGACGATTCGCTGGTGATCTCGGCCTTGATTCGTAACCGTATCGTCACCTCGGGCGAGGATGCGGACGGCGTGGATCTGGAGTCTTTCGGCGATTCGGTTTTGGATGCATTCCAGTTGGGAAACCGGATCACCGTCAGGGGCGAGATTTCCGATGGGATCGACGCCGAGGCCCACGAGGGATCGCTGATGGTGTACACGTCGGTCGGCGATCGCGTGACCACGACGGCTCCGGACGCCTGGGGGCATGATTTATACGCGGAAGACTTCGCCGAGTTGAACGCGAGCATCTTTGGAGGCACCATCGCCACGGAATCGGATTCCGCGACCGGCATCTGGTTCGAAATCGTCGACAGCGCGGTCGGGATGGCCGATTTCGAGGATAATCGGATCGACACCCTCGGCGACAGTTCCCCTGGAATCGTGGTGGTGTCGGACACGACCGCCGCGCCGGTGGAGGCGATCCTGGGAGGCAACACGATCTTCACGATCGGAACCGACTCCGACGGGCTCGGGGTGATTTCGGTGACGGATGTCCTCTTCCTGACGAATCCGGCGGGCGACAGCAACACGGTTTCGACGCTCGGGGCGAGCGACATTTTCATCGTGCCCGGACCTCCGGGTTCCCCGCTGGGAACGGTGATCGTGAACGGAAACGTCGTGGCGCCGCCCGTGACCGGCGACTATCCGTGATTCGAGTCCTTCAATAACGGACCGTCACGCCGAAGTGCATCTTGCCGTCCGGGATGCCCTCGTCGGGGATGCCCTGAGTGTCGAGCACCCAGCCGTAGGCGGCGCGGGCGTAGGCAAACTCTCCCAGGCGGAGGATCACGCCGACGCCGGCGCTCTGGATCGCCGGATCGGTCTCCGGGCGTCCGTCGATGTCATTGAAGTCGAGCAGGCCCGCGTCGTAAAAACCGAGAAGGTTCCACCGGTCCTTCGCTCCGGGGACGGTCGCGTCAAAAATCGAGAAGGAAGGCGAGATGAGTTCGGCATTGAGGATGACACCGGAATCGGCGCGGAGCAGGTTTTCGTCGAAGCCGCGGACGCTCCGGTAGCCGCCGGCGAGAAGCTGCTCGGTGGAAGTGAGCCGCGCGTCGGTGTATTGGCCGGTCGCCCGCAGTTGCAGGACGAACTCGGCCGGCAGCTTGAAAAGGCGTTCCAGCTCGGCGAAGCCGTACCAGTAGTCGGCGGTGGAATCCTCGCGCAGCAGATCGAAGGAGGCGTCGTCATTGTTCGACAGCACATCGCCCGGAGACCACACCCCGCCGAGCGACAGGCGGGTCATTCCCAGGCCGTCCCGGAGGGCGGCTTCGTATTCGCCGCGGAACTGCACCACCGCGATCTCGGAATCGAAGACGCTCAGCCCCCCGAAAAGCAGGTCGGTGTTCGTGCTTTTGTAGTCGCCGGCGAGCGTGAAAGAGTGCCGCAAACCGTCGCAGCATCGGAGGCGGGGCAGGGGAACTCGGTACTCCAAAGTGGCCTGGATGCTCTCGCCGTCGATGTCGATTGGCATGGCGGGATCGGCGCCGGTCGTGACGTCGGTGACGACGTAGGCGCCGATGAGCCGCAGCTCGTGTCGCCACGGCAGAAAGGCGCGGTAAAAGAGCGAGTGCGCCTCCAGGGTGTCGAAATCGACGTCGGCACCGTGGTTGTAGCCGATCGACTGTTCGGTGCGGAGGGGATTCGACCAGTTCACTCCGGCGGACCATTCGTTCTCGCCGGTCAGATTGACGCCGGTGTTGGCAAAGCCGGCGTACACGGTGAAAGGATCCTCCTCCACGGTCTGGAGAACGATGTCGCTGGTTCCGTCGGCCTCGCCCCGCTCGTAGATGAGATTTACCTGGCGGATGGGATTCTCGTTGAGCCAGTCGAGATCGGCCTCCACGACGCGGCGGTTGATGCGTTCGCCGGCGTCGACGCGAACCTGGCCGGCGAGACAGGCGGGATCGGAATGGCGCGCGCCCTCGACGGTGACTTCTCCCAGGACCGCCTCGCGAACCACGATCTGGACCTTTCCCCGGGTGATGTTCTGCTCGGGGAAATAGACGTCGACGAGGGGATGGTCGCTGTCGCGCCAGGCCTGGATGATGTCTTTGGCGAGGTCGGCGAGCAGGCCCATCGAGGCGGGCTGGCCGAGGTAGGGCTCGAGAAGGGGTTTCAAATCCACCGGAGCGGGAATGGCGGGGTCGATCTCGATTTTTTCCGGGCCGAGGTCGGGATCGAGCGTGGCTTTGTCCTGATGGGAAATCAGGCGGACCTGGGCGATATCGACGCCCAGGGGCGTGCGGTCGGTGGAGGGATCGGGTTCATCCTTTTTCGTCGCATCCCGGGCGGAATCGTGAGCGGCGGCCTCGCGGAGGACCTCGGCGCGTTGCGCCTCCGCCTTTTCGACGGGGCGGTTCTGGGACGGGGCGACCCCGTTCGTCAGGGCCAGCAGAACAAGGCCGGCGGGGAGCGCGAAAACGAGCTTGTCTGTCGGAAGGCGGCGGATCATTGCGTCGTTTTCGAAAGAGAGAAATCAGTTCGCGGAACCGCCGATGGCGGCGTTCAGTTCGTTGAACGCGCCGTCGCCGAGCTGGTCCGCGAGTTCGAGCAGGATCGCCTGGCCCGCCGCGGCGCCGCTCAGGTCCATCGCCAGAGGGGCGTCGACCGGGGTGATGACAATCTGGATGTTCAGCCCGAGAGCGGCCGCGAGTTCCTGGGCGGCGGCGATGGCGAGGCTTTCCCGAAGAGCGTTGACCACGTTGGGATCGGCGGGAGCGCCGCTCAGGTCGAGCGCGTGGGCGCCGTCGGGCATGAAGAGAAAGATGGCGCCGTCATAACCGATCGCCTGGGCCAGTTCCAGGTTCGCGTTCACCCCGAGGCTCTCGGCCAGGGCCGCCACCGCGAGGTTCGAGGGGGTCAGTCCGGAGCCATCCAGCGAAAAAGGCGTGAAGGCGATCACAGGGTTCCCGTCCACCGAAATGATGACGGCCTGGCCGGCCGCCGCCGCCGCGGCGAACGCTCCCTGAAGGCTGGTGAGCCCTCCGGAAAGGACGTTCATCCCGCCGCCCAGAATGTTGAAATTATTTTGCGTGGAGAAACCGGCGTCGCCGATGATGTTGAGATCGAGCAGGGGCTGATCGATCTGAATCTGAAGAATGTCCCCGAGATCGACGCCGTTGCTGGTGGGCTGATTGAAATTAATGAAGGAAATCGGGCCGAAGGGACTGCCCTGATCGACGAACAGGCCCGGGACATTCAGGGTGTCGGAGCCGGGGCCGCCGTCGAGGATCTGCGTAAACCCGCCGAAGGCCTGGGTGTTGACGGTGTCGTCGCCGGGACCGAGCAGCAGTTGAATCACCTCGACGCTGTTGAAGGTGTAGGTGGGATTTCGCGAGATGCTGTTGGCGGAGATGGTGTAGGTGTTGGTGCCCCCGAGATTGGAGTCGTTCAGGAAGAGCGTGTCGGTGCCGGGGCCCCCGTCCACGAGCGCGAGGGTCGCCTGGTTGAGAAAATTGAAGCGATCGTTTCCACCGGCCCCGCGCAGGATGTCGAAGGCCATGAAGGTCGTGCCCCCCACGTTGCCGGCGTTGTCGGCGGTGATGTTGAAAACGTCCGCGGAGCTGGTGGCCTGAAGTGTGTCCGCGGCGCCGGACCCGATGAATTTTTCGATCGAGGCGAAGCCCCCGAACCCCGTCGCCTGTCCCGCGCCCAGATCGACCATGGCGGACGCGCCGTGGCCGGAATAATCGAGCGTGTCGGGACCTCCGCCGCCGGTGAGAATACCCGTCAGCCCGGCCCCGGGGCTGACCTTGAAGGTGTCCGCCGCGTTGCCGCCCGTGAGATTCTCGAAATCCTTGGCGCTGAACGGGCCGGTGTTGAAGGCGTCGAGGGCCGTGAGGTTGTAGGTGCTCCCGGCGTTCGGACCGCGAAACAGGTCGGTCGCGCCGGTGGAGCCGATGAAATCCGTGACGTTCCCGAATCCGCCGCCCACCGCGGTGGCCGAGGCGCTCGGAGTGGTGCCGAGATTGATGGTTACCGGGGCGTTGAACCCGGAGTAGTCGAGACGGTTTTTCGTGGCGGCGAGCCCGCCGTCGATGAACCCGGAAAGGCTCCCGCCGGGGAAAAACTTGAACACATCGTCCTCGCCGCCCCCGATGAGATTTTCGAACTGATTGATGAAGAACACGCCGCCCACATCGAAGGTGTCGGGCCCGGTGATGTTGAAAATGCTCGCCGCGGCCGGTCCCGTCAGCGTGTCCACCACGGGCGAGCCGGTGAAACCGGTGATGTTCGAGAAGCCGCCGCCGATCGCCGTGGCGGTTCCGGTGGCCAGATTGACCACGACGCCGGTCGGAAATCCGGAGTAGTCGAGCTGGTTGGCGCCGCCGCCGCCGTCGAGGTGGCCGGAGAGCGAAGCCGTTCCGCCCGTGAAGGAAAACGTGTCGTCGTTCGATCCTGCGGTGACGTTTTCGAACTCCGTCACCGCCACGCCGCCCACGGTGAAGCTGTCGGGGCCCGTGAAATCGTAGGCGCTCGCGGCGGCCGGTCCCAACAGCTCGTCGCCGGGGGTGAGGGGACCGGTCAGAATCTCGATGCCGGCAAGATCGTTGAAATCGAAAACGATCGGTCCGCCGCCGAAGCCCGCGTAAGTGACGGTGTCGGCCGTTCCCGCGCCGCCGTTGAAAGCGAGGCCGCCGCCCCCTTCGGTGAGGAGGGCGTTCACCGCGATGGTGCCGTCGTTGGCGGCTCCGTTGTCGTCGATGCTCAGCGAAATGGAACCGGTCGCGGCCGCCGCCGACACCGGGGCGTTGACGTCGATCCGGTTGCCGGTGACGGAGACGTTTCCCATGTTCGAGAGAATCGCCCCGTCCAGCACGACCTTCTCCGGACCTTCGACGGTCACGTCTCCATTCGCCTCGGTCGGACTGTTCAGGATCGTGTCTCCACCCAGCGACCGCACGGTGGCAAAGGCCGCGTTCGCTCCGCCGATGGTGTTGGCGTTGGTGTCCAGCAGCACGCCGGGCGCCATCATTCCCGCGCCGGTGCCGGTTACCGTGACGGAGCCGGTTCCGGTCGAAGTAAGGCGCGAGCCGGACGATTCGGAGTCGCTGTTCACGAACACGCCCATCCCAAGCGTGCCGCCGGCGGTGCCCGTCATCGACAGCGCGCCGTTGGCGACTTCCACCACGCTGTTTCCATTGAGCTGAATGCCGTCGTTTTCGTTGTCGCCCGCGCCGCCCTGGCCGATCAAGGTGACGTTGCCGGCGCCCGTGGATCGGGAGGTCGAACCGGTGCCTTCAATGCCGCGGTTTTTTTCCGACATCGGCCCCGTGCCGCCGCCCGTTCCGTCGATCTTGATGTCGCCGTCGATCGATTCGACGAGCCCGTTGAATTCGATTCCCTTGTTGAGGCTGGTTCCCGTGCCGCCGACACCTTTGATGTCGATCGCGGCGGCGTTCGCTCCGGTCCCGGTGGATCGGATCGTGGACGAGTTACCGAGAAAAACGCCGAAATTGTTGTCCGCGGTCGCCATGCCGCCCTGGCCATCGAGGGAAATTTTGCCGTCGACCGATTCGATCCGGGTGCCGAAGCCGTGGGCGTGGATGCCGTGGTTCGAGTTGGCTCCGGTGCCGCCCGTGCCGATCAGCGAAATCGTTCCCGCTTCGGTACCCGTTCCGGTCGATTCGATTACCGCGCCCGAGTCCATCCGAATGCCCTGATTGCTGTCCCCGCTTCCCGAGCCGCCCGTGCCGGTCACCGTCAGGTCGGCATCCACCGTTTTCAGCGACACGTCCCCGGAGAAAACCACGCCGATGTTGTTGCCGACCCCGTTTCCGCCCGTCCCGTCGATCGTGATCGCTCCGATGGCGGAGCCGACGCCGGTCGATTCGATCGTGGCGACGAGGTTTTCGAGCAGCACGCCGTGGTTGAACGAGCCCGAACCGTCCCCGCCGCCCCAGCCATTGATGTCGATGGCGCCGTCGATCGCCTTCACGTCCGTCGAGAATCCGGAGAGATAGATTCCCGTGTTGGAACTCCCGCCGTCGCTCCCGCCCGTCCCGTTCAGGGTGATGGTCGCCGCGCCGGCTCCCATCCCGGTCGAAAGGATCTTCGCGTCTCCGAGCACGCGGATGCCAACGTTGAAATTGCCCGTGCTGGCGCCCCCGTGGCCGGTGAGCGTGATGTTCCCGCTGGCGGAGGAGATTTGCGCGGTCGAACCCGCCAGCCGGATGCCGGTGTTCCCGTCCCCGGCGTCGCCGCCCGTTCCCGTCAGCGAAATCGTACCACTGGTGGAGCCGATCGTCGCGTTGTTGAGGGCGATTCCGATGAAATTGCCGGATTGCGGCGCGCCCTGGTTCGCGTTCAAAACGATGTTTCCGGAGGTGGTCGCGACCGAGGCGCCGGTATTCGCCGCGAGGTTGCGGGTCGCGTCAAATGTCAGGTCGTTGTCGCCGCCGGACACGGCTCCGTCGATCACGATGGAATTTCCGATCACATGGAGAGGATCGAGGTAAGTCGCGGAGCCGAGCGTCGCGGTTCCGGTGGTCGAGCTGCCGAGGGTGATGGAGTTGAATCCGTCGACCAGGAATCCGAGTTCCGCCGCCGTGAGGTTCAGCGTTCCGGTCGCGCCGCCGCCAGCTCCCATCGACGTCATCGCCGTGAGCGGGGCGATCGTGAGGTCGCCGGCGGATTGGAGGGAGGCGGTGGCCGGACCCGCCAGCGTGATCGTGGCCAGGGCGCCGAGTTCGACCGTGTCCGCCAGAAAGGTGGTGGTGCCCGTGTGGCTGGCGGCTCCGTAGGAGGCCCCGGTGCGCAGGGCGATCCCCGCGCTGTTCGGGGAACCGGCGCCCGCCGTGCCTTCGAAGGTCACATTTCCCGTCCCGGTGGAACGCACAAAGGACATGGCGTTCTCGAGTCGGATTCCATCGTTGAAGCCCCCCGTGCCGCCGCCCTGACCGACGATGTGGATTTCCCCGTTGACCGTGGAGATGCCCGTGGCCGTCGCGGTGGAATGGAAAAACGCGACACCCGGGTTGTTCGTCACGCCCGGTCCGCCCATGCCGTTGATATTGATCGCCCCCGTTCCCGTGGTGCTGGCCGTTCCGCCATCCTGAAAATAGACGCCCACCGAATCGCCGGCCGTTCCGTCCGAATTTCCCTGCCCGGTGAACAACAAATCGCCGTCCACCCCGCTCACGGAGGAACCGCCCACAATGTGAATCCCGTGATTGGCGATTCCCGATCCCGGTCCGCCGGTGCCGGTCATCGTCACCTTGCCGCCGGCCGAGGCCGCCACTTGCGAGCCGCCCGAGATGCGGATGCCAGTGTTGCCGCCTCCCGCGTCTCCCCCGCGTCCGAGGAGGGTGATGTCCCCGGCGCCGGTCGAGAGAATCTGCGCGTTGTCGACGGCGATTCCGACGAAATTCCCCGACTGCGGCGCCCCTTGATTCGCGCCGAGCCGCACCATGCCATCCATCGTCGAAATGACGGCCGAGGATCCCAGGGAGATCGCCCGGCCCGCGTCGACGCGCACGGAGCCCGTTCCCTGACTCGCGATGATCGAGCCGACCATCGTAAAATCCCGAAATGCGTTGAAAGTCAAGGAATTCGCCGAATTCCAGGTGATGTCCACCCCGCCGGCGATCGTGATGTCGCCCGGGTCGGGCCCGGCGAGATCGGTCTCCAGAATGAAATTGCCGCTGCTCTGCAGAAAAGCCGCGATGTCGGCGTCGGTGAACGTGTTGCCCGTCGAACCGCCGAGGCCGCCATCCACCACCGCGCCGTTGACGGGATCGATCAGCAGCGTTCCGAAGGCCCCGGACACGGCCGAAAGATCGATCTGCCGGGAGAGATTGGGAATCGTCACCGACTGTTTCCCCGAGATCTCCGCGAAACCGCCGTTCCCGCCGTTCGGACCGCCAGTGGCCGACAGCGTTCCGAGAAACGTCGTGTCGCCCTCGGCGAAGATCACGATCCGGCCGCCATCGCCCGCGTTCAGGGCGTTCGCGCTGAGCCGGGCGCCTTCGCCGACCGTGACCCGCCGGGCGTTGCGCAGCGTTTCGTCCGCGCCACCCGCGCCGCCGCCGACAAAAATCGAGCCGCCGCCCGTCGGCCCGTCGGCGATGATCAACGAGCCGGAGAACAGATCGATTTCGTCGCCGAGAATGAGGATTTCCCCGCCCGTGCCCGTGTCGCCCGAGGCGTCGACTTCGCCGCCGATCTCCGTCTTGCCGCCCGGACCCGAATCGACCTCGATCCGGCCTCCCGACCCGTCCGCCCGCCGCGCTTTCAGGGTTCCGGTGGAGCGAACCGTCGTCCCGCCGCCGCCCGCGCGCAGGAAGATCTGTCCGCCCTCGCGCGTCACGCCCGTCGCGGCGACCCGGCCCTCGTTGTTGATCGCCATCGCGTAAATGTTTCCGCCGTGGGCCTTCAACTCCGCGATGTTCGCTTCAATGGTGCCTTTGTTGGTGACGCCGGCCGATTTTTTCCCGCCGCTGGCGCCGCGGACAAAGACCCGTTCCGCGCCCGATTCGGTGATCAGCACGTCGTTGCCCGCCGCGAGGCCCACCGTGCCGTTGGGAGCCGAAATCGTCCCCGCGTTCTCCACCGTCGCCGCCACCAGAAAGACATCGCCGTCAAAGGCCGTGATCCGACCCAGGTTCACGATGCCCGCCTGCGAAGGTCCGCGGAAATTGAGGTCGCCGCCCGCGAGGAATTCCCCGTCGCTGACATCCAGCGTCGAGGCCGTGAAACCCGCCACATCGATCGTGCCGCCCGGGCCGATCATCACGCCGTTCGGGTTGATGAGGTAAACGCGACCGTTCGCCCGCAGCGCCCCGTCGATTTGCGAGGCCGACGCGCCGCGCACCCGGTTCAGCGCCGCCGAGCGCGCCCCCGGCTGGAGAAACTCCGTCAGCTCGCCCGCCCCGATCGAGAACGATTCCCAGTCGATGATCGCCTTGTCCGTGTGCTGGAGGACGCGCAGTTGGCCGTCGAGCCGCTCGAATTGCACGTCGCCGTGCCGCACCGCCTCGCCCAGCGGATTCGCCCGCAGCGACAGGCCCGGAATCAGGGCGGCGCACAGCAGCCAGGCCAGACTGCGACGATTCGGCTCGCGAAAAAGGTTCATGCTCCGGGTTCCTCGGACCGGCGTGGGAGGGACGGTGTCAGTTCGGATTGCCGCCGCCGCCCGCCGCCTGGCCGCCGGGGATGATCTCGACCTTGCCTTCCTTGACCTGGGCGAAGCCCTTGCCGTTTTCCACCACCACGGCGAAATAGGTGCCGCGCGCGGCGGCGATGCCGCTGGGTGTCTTGATCTTGAAATCCATCTCCGCCCCCGCGCCCGGTTTCAGCAGCGCGCCGAGGCTGCCGTCCTTCAGGTCGAGCGTCACTTTGGGCGGCGTGGCCGTTTCGACGACCTCCTCGATGATGACTTCGGAGTTCTCCGCCACACGGATCGCCGATTTGGCCGTCATCACGATCACCGCGCGCGCGCCCGCGCCGGTCTTCACGGTGCTGCCGACCGCGATCTGGTCGCCGGCCTTCAGCGGGGCTTCCGCGCCGCCGGGCGGGGTCACTTTCACCTCGCCGACCGAGACGGTCACACTGCCGCTCTTCGGCGCTTCCTGGGCCGGACACAGGTGAACGATGGCGAGCGTGGCCAGGGTCGTCGCCACCGCGGAGAGAGTGGGTCGAATCTTCATGGTTTTCAGGGGTTCCTCGTTGGGTTTGCGGCCTTCACTTTGGCGAAAAGTGCCACTCTTGGCAAGAAAACACTCGGGCTTCGTCCGCGCCGGTCGAAACCCATCGCGCCTTGCGGTTCAGAGGGGTTTTGTCGCCGACTCGGCCCGGCGTGACGCGTCCCGGCAACCCAATCCGCGGCATGGCTTTCCAGGGCCGTTCCGGCCCGGGCGAATGTCCCACACGGCTCGACCCAACCCTGTTGACTCAGCGACCTAACCCTGTTCAGTCGCCGCCTTTTTCCGGCGCGGGGATTTCGGACACCACGACCGCCGTGTCGGGGGCTTTGCCCGAGTAGAAGGAAATGTAATGGGTCTGACCGATCGCGGTGGCGTTGGCGTTTCCGGAATCGAGGGCGATCTCGCTGCCGAGGGCGACGGCTTCGGAGCCGGGCCAGCCGAGGGGATGATCGAAAACGCGGTCCGCCGCGACGACACGGCGGCGCAGGATTCCGGCGCCCCGCTCGTAGTAATAATTGCTCACGAGACCGGTTTTGGGGTCGAGGATCAGGCTGGGGGTGGAGGCGGAGACGTCGCTGATGTTGGTGGGGCGACGCGACCAGGTCGCGCCGTGGTCGGTCGAGATCATCTGGAATTGAGAATGGCCGCCCTCGGTGCGTCCGATGGCGAGAATCCGGCCATCGCCGAGAAAAACGGCGGCGGGCTCGGTCGGCCAGTCTTTCCTGGTCAACCCCGACTCGACGGGCGTCTGGGTCCAGGTTTTGCCGTCGTCACGGGAGGTCAGGGTTCCCCAGGCGTGACTCTCGTCGTCCGCGTAGTTTCCGGCGAACCACAGGCACATGAGACCGACCGTCGGAACGTCGAAGACATCCGTGATCTGCATGGGCTGAAGGGCGAGTTTCGGGGTCGCCACCAGTGTGAAGGTCTCGCCGTCGGTGGCGCGGTAGAGGTCGTGGTTCCAGTCCTTCCCGATCCGCCGCACCCAGAGCAGCATCGCGCCGGTGGAATCGAGGCCTTTTCCGACGGTCACCTCGCCATAGCCGGGCGTGTCGGCGACCACCGTTTCCGCCGTCCAGGTTTTTCCGCCATCCGTGGAGGTGCGGGCGTAAACGGCGCGGACGTCCTCGCCGATGGAATGGGCGGTGCCGCGGCTGTAGGCGCAGACGAGCTTTTCGCCGATGGCCTGAATCATGGGCCACGAGTTGTAGCCGCCCACATCCTGCACCACATGGGGTTTCGCGAGCGCGCGCAGCGGCGTCACTTTGACCATGGCCAGACCGGTGGGACGCGTGAAAGTGTCGCCGGGGTCGTCCGGTTCCCGCTGAATCCGCACCGTGAGCGGTGCGTTGGGCACCACGGGGTGGTGGGATTCGAGGACGATGGTTCGGGTGTGGAGCGGTCCGGCGGGCAGCGCCGTCCGCACCGGTTTGCCCGTTCGATTCCGGGCGGCGAATGAATCGTCCTCCACCATCTGCGAGAGATGGACGCGGTAGGCGTCGGAAAACTCGGGCCCCGTCTCCGGATCGGTCGAGGTGACGACAATCTCGACTCTCACGGCGGCGTAGTCGCGGGAAAACCCCGGCACCACTCCGGCGACCGATTGGCCGACGGTGCCGCCCGAAAGGGACCAAACGGGAATGTGGGTGGACCCGCTCGACATGAGCACGAGCGAGGGTTTGCCCGTGGCGATGGAGAGTTCGTTGGCGGTCAGGGACACCGAGGGCGCCGGCGCGAGTTCGGAATCCTCGTCCGCTCTGAGGAAGCCGATCGCGCAGACGGAAAGCAACATCGTCGTCGCCGCCGACAGGCGGGAAAGGCGGATGCGCGATGGGATTCGGATCGGGGGCGTCGTCATGGAATCTTGTGTTTCTCCAACAGCGATCCGGAACCGTGCCGCGGCAACCAGTAAAAGCAGGCGGTCCTCATCCGGCCCCGCAAATGCGTTGCGATACCATTCGATTTTTCCATTCGGCCGCGCCAGAATGTCGGCCATGAAGCGCCTCCTCATTCCTCTCATTCTCTTGCTCCCCGTCCTCGCCGCGCCGCTGCGGGCGGAGGAAAACTGGCCGCAGTTTCGGGGGCCGACGGGCCGGGGACACACGGCCGACACCGATGTGCCGGTGAAATGGACCCCCGACAAGATCGCCTGGAAGACCGATCTCAAGGGCGAGGGCGAGTCTTCGCCGGTGAACTGGGGCGACAAGCTTTTCGTCACCAGCGCCAATGCCGAGGGCACGGAGCGCACCCTCCACTGTCTCGGCCTCGCCGACGGGAAGATTCTCTGGGAAAAGACGGTCGCCTGCGCCGCGCCCGAGGCCTTTCACAAGATGAACTCCCGCGCCACGCCGACTTGCGCCACCGATGGCGAGATCGTGGTCGCCTTTTTCGGGCCGGGCGGCCTGCACGCCTTCGACCTCGACGGAAAGGCGAAGTGGTCGCGCGACCTCGGGACCTTTCCCGGTTCCTGGGGCGTCGGGGCCTCGCCCGTCCTCTCCGGCAACTTGGTCATCCAGAACTGCGACGCCGAGGGCGAGAGCAGCCTCATCGCGCTGGACAAAAGCTCCGGCGAAGTCGTCTGGCGCACTGATCGCGAGGCCAAGCCCAAGGGCGGCTGGAGCAGCCCCGTTCTGGTCGAGCAGGGCGGGAAAAAAGAACTCGTGCTCAACGGCGAGTTCGGTGTCAACGCCTACGATCCCGAAACCGGGAAGGACCTCTGGTTCTGCAAGGCCTTCAACGGCCGCGGCACGCCGGTGCCGGACTACGCGGACGGCTTGCTCTACGTCGTCAACGGCAAGTCCGGCGACTACTACGCCGTCGAGCCCGGCGGCTCCGGCGATGTGACGGAGTCGAAGATGAAATGGCACACCAAGCGCAAGGCCGGGCGCGATCTGCCCTCGCCCGCCGCCGTGGACGGCTACCTCATCGTCACCGACATGAGCGGGATGACCGGCTGCTTCGACGCGAAGTCCGGCGAGCTGCTCTGGAACGAAAAACTGCCCGTCAAAAACGAGTTCGCCGCCTCGCCCCTCGTCGCCAACGGCCTCGTCTATATCCAGACCGTTTTTGGCGGCGAAACGCTCGTCATCAAGCCCGGCAAGACCCTCGAGATCGTCGCCCAGAACTCGCTCGGCGGAAAACCGGACGAGATTTTTCGCTCCACCCTCGCCCCGATCGGCGGGCGGCTTTATTCGCGGTCGCTTTCCACCGTGTATTGCATCGCGCCCTGATGGCTGGCAGTCTCTCCGGGATGGAACGCATCGAGATCGCCGGCTGGGGCGCGGTGTCGCCGGCCGGTTGGGGCGCGGAAAAACTGACCGCCGTGCTGTCCGGCGAGCGGGAGGCGCCCGCGCCCGAGCCTTTCGCCCGCGAGGGCGCCGAAGACCGTCCCCTGCGCGCGCGCCGCGTCCCGGCGCCGGTCGACAAACTCCCCTTCCTCCGCGAGCCGCGGCTGCGCCGCGCCAGTCCGATCGCGCGGTTCTGCGTCGGCGCCGCGCTGGAGGCGATGGGGCCAGACCGCGTCGAGGCGGTGAAAAGCGGCGGCCTCCGGCTGGGCACGATCTTCACGCTCGTGAACGGCTGCATCAATTACTCCGGGCGTTTCTATGGCGAGGTGCTGGCCGATCCGGCGCTGGCGAGCCCGATCGTGTTTCCCGAGACGGTTTACAACGCGCCCGCAAGCCATCTGGGCGCGCTGCTCGGCAGTCACGAGCCGAACGCAACGCTGGTCGGCGACTCGGCGCAGTTTCTCAACGGGCTGGACATCGCGGCGCGCTGGCTGCTGGACGATTTCTGCGACGCGGTCGTGGTGGTCGGCGGCGAGGAATTCGACTGGCTCAGCGCCGAGGCCTTCGAGTTGTTCGAGCCGGGCGTCATCCACGCCGAGGGCGCCGGGGCGCTGCTGTTGCGGCGGTCGGATTCGCCGAAAGTCGAGCTGGGCGCCGTGGCGGAGCCGGTTTTGTACACGAATCGCACCCGGCGCGGGGCCGCGATCCGGGCGGTGGCGGCCGAAACGCGCGAATTGCTGGCCTCGACCCAACAGGGTTGGGTCGGTGACTTAACCCTGTTGGGTCGAAACAACGGCCAAAAACGCTTCGAAACGGCCGAAAACGCCGCCTGGGAGGGGCTGACGGCGCGAAAAACCGATCCCGCCGCCATCCTCGGCGAGGGCGCGGGCGCGGCGGTCGCCTGGCAATGTGTCGCGGCGGCGGCGGCGGTGGCCTCGGGGGAGACGGCGACGGCCATCGTCTCCGGGATGGGCGAAAACGAGCAGGCGGGGGCGGCGATTTTCACGGCGGGCGCGGCGGCATGAATCGGTTTTGGATTTCGGCTTTTTGAGTCAGAATTTCTCGTCATGATCGTTCTCGTCACCGGTTCCAACGGAGGGCTCGGCCAGGCCATCGCCCGCGGTTTTCTCGAAGACTCGGCCGAAAGCCGGGTTCTGCTCGGGGTGCGGTCGAATCGCGAACGGGCGGCGGCGCTGGCGGAGGAGTTCGCGGGGCGGGCGGAGGTGCTCGACCTCGACGTGACGGAGCCGGCGGCATGGGAGGCGGCGGTGAGGGGCATCCTGGACCGGCACGGCCGGCTTGACGTGCTGGTCAACAACGCGGGTTTTCACCGCGACGCGCTGCTGGCGACGATGTCGGACGCGGATTGGGAGGCGGTGCGGCGGGCGAACCTGGACGCGGTGTTTTATGGTTGCCGGGCGGTGGTCAGGCCGATGATGGCGGAGCGGCACGGCCGCATTGTCAATGTGGCGAGCCTGAGCGCGCTGCTGGCGCCGGCGGGCCAGACCAACTACGCGGCGGCGAAGGCGGGCGTGGTGGCGCTGACCCAGTCGCTGGCGAAGGAGACGGCGCGGGCGGGGATCACGGTCAACGCGGTGTGCCCGGGCTACATCGAGACGGAGGCGCTGGCGGATCTCGATGACGAACGGCGGCGGGAACTGGCGCGGGGCATTCCGATGCGGCGATTCGGGAAGGCGGAGGAGGTCGCGGCGGCGGTGCGGTTTTTGGCGGGACCGGAGGCGGGTTACATCACCGGGGCGGTGCTGAAGATCGACGGGGGCATTTTTTGACCGGAGAATCGCATCTTTTGAGGTGAAAGGGCGTCGAATCGGTGATTGAGTTTTAGGGACGAAGCGGCTTCGCACGGCCTCGCTTCCGCAACCCCGACCGATTTCCGCCGACATGTCCGCCGAAGATTCCGCCGCCCTGCGAGAGCGCATCAAGACCGTGATGATCGACGAGCTGATGCTTCCGGACAGTCCCGCCGACATCGGGGACGACGCGCCGTTGTTCGGTCCGGAGGGGGTGGGGCTGGATTCGGTGGACGCGCTGCAGCTGGTGGTGGCGCTGGAGAAACATTTCGGGCTGAAGATTCCCGACGCGGACGCGGCGAAGGGCGTTTTGCGGAGCGTCAGCACCATCGCCGAGGCGATCGGGGCGGCGGCGTGAGCTTCATTCCCTTTTCCCATGTCCGAAAAATACGACGCCATCATCATCGGCGGCGGGCCGGCGGGCTCGACGGCGGCGGTCTATCTGGCGCGGGCGGGCAAGCGAACGCTGATCCTGGAGCGGGAGCGTTTTCCGCGCTTCCACATCGGGGAATCGCTGCTGCCCTACAACATGCCGCTTTTCCGGGAGATGGGTTTTCTGCCGGCGCTGCGGGAGGGGGGCTTCATGGAGAAATACGGGGCGCAATTCGTGCTGCCGGACGGGAGCCTGAAGACGCACATCCAGTTCGGGATGGGGAAATTCACCACCGAGCCGATGGCCTACCAGGTGGAGCGGTCGCGCTTTGACGAGATGCTGCTGCGCCACGCCGAATCGCGGGGCGCCGAGGTGCGCGAGGGCTGGGCGGTGAAGGACTACACCATCGATCCGGCGGGCGGCGTGACGGTGACGGCGCAGAATGGCGGCGCGCCGGAGCGGTTCGAGGCGGATTTCCTGATCGACGCGAGCGGCACGGCGAATTTCACGGGTAACCGCGAGGGGCTGAAGGAGATCTACGAGTCGCATCGCAAGGTGGCGATCTTCGGGCACTACACGGGGATCGCGCTGCCGGAGGGAAAATGCGGGGGCGACATCCTGATTTTCCGGCTGAAAGACGCGTGGTTCTGGTTCATTCCGCTCAGCCGGGAAAAGGTGAGCCTCGGGCTGGTGGTGGATCGCGCGGCTTTCAAGGAGTCGGAGCGTTCGCCGGAGGAGATTTTCGACGCGGCGGTGGAGCGCTGTCCGGACCTAAAGGCGCGGCTGGCGAACGCGGAGCGGACGGGACCGATGCGGACGCTGGTGGATTTTTCGTACCACAACCGGCGGTTCACCGGCGACCGGCTGGTTCGGATCGGGGACGCGGCGGCGTTTCTGGACCCGATCTTTTCCTCGGGGGTGTATCTCGCGATGCTCAGCGCGAAGACGGCGGCGCTGGCGGTGGCCGACGCGATCGACCGCGGTGTGCCGAACACGTCGCGGATGCGGCGGTACGAAAAGCGGATGCGGCGCTATCTGAAGGCGTATTTCGAGATGATCGTGAAGTTTTACGACCAGCCTTTCATCGAGCTGCTGTTCCAGCCGCGAAACACGAAGATGCACCTGCCCGACGCCATCGTGGCCATCTTGGCGGGGCAGCTCGAGGGCGGCTGGGCGGTGACGTGGCGCCTGCGGTTTTTCTTTCTGCTCGTGAAAATCCAGCGGCGCTTTCCGTTGGTGGACCGGCTCAGTCTGGAGTAGATTTGCGGCTCCGTTTTGTTCCGATGAAAAGTTTTCCGTCCCACGCGGCGCTGGCCGCCCTGTTTTTGCCGTGCTTCGCGGGCTCCGCCGCGGCGCAGCAGGGCGGGGCGGAGGCGTCGGCGTCATCGTCCGTCGACTACGCGAAAGCCATCGCCCCGCGGCCGCGCGAGCCATGGGAGGGCAACGAGGTCGATTTCGAGACGGGCGCCATCTGGCGCATCACGAACTCCACGCCGATCGACTACGTGGTGCTCCCGCAGATGCTGACTTTCAAGGGGCCGATGATTTACCTCTTCGACTGGGGCGACGAGGGCGACAAGCTGGTGGTGCGGTCGCGGCTCAGTTTTCTGGGGGAATATTTCCTCGAGGGTCCCGAGACCTATTTCTTCGGCTTTCACGGGAGCCCGTCCATCGAATGGTGGAACGCCGAGCGGGATCTTTCCGTCTTCTACAGCGTGGGCGGCGGGATCGGGTTTCTCGACAGCACGGCGGTCGAGGGCGGCCACGGTCAGGATTTCAACTTCACCTGGTTCATGCACCTGGGCTTGAGGCACCGGCTGGCGGAGGGCTTTTATTTTCAATACGGCGCCTATTTTCAGCACACCTCGAACCGCGGACTCAACGAGCGCAACCCGGGCCTGAACGCCCTCGGGCCGATGGTGGGGTTGTCTTGGGAGTGGTAAGCCGGCACGCCGGGGGGGCTTCGATTTGGACAAGATTAAAAGGATCTTTTTGGGGATTTTTGCGGCGATCCCGATGACGGCCGGTGCGGCGGACGCGGACCCGCCACCCAAGCGCCTCCACGTGGTGGTCGCCCTGTGCGACAACGCGCACCAGGGCATCGTCAAGGTGAACGCCCGAATCGGGAACGGGGACGATCTGGAAAACAATCTCTACTGGGGCTGTTCGGAGGGGCTGTGGAAAGTGTTCGACGCCTCGAAGGATTGGGCGCTGGTCGAGTCGAAGAAGGCGTCGCCGAACCCCGACGCGGACGATCCCTGGGAAGGGGTGAAGATTCTCGAGACACGGACCTGGCGCCACACCGGCACGGGCGCGATCCTGGTGGCCGAGGCCTGGCGCGGCCGGGAGATTCGCGGGGCGATGGAGCGGTTTGTGGCGTTGTTGGCGGAAAACGACGCCGACACCGCGCCCGACCTGGTCGCCTGGATCGGTCACAACGGGTTGATGGATTTCAAGATCGCCTACGACCCGTCTCTCAAAGCGGCGAAAGCGCGCGACGCCGTCGTGCTCTGTTGCGTGAGCCACGCCTACTTTGGCGAGCTGCTCGCCGACCGGAATGTCCGCCCCGTCCTCACGACCGAGCAACTGATGTATCCGGGGGCCTTTCTGCTGAAAGCGGCGCTGGACGGCTGGCTGCGGGGCGAATCGCGTCCGGAAATCCGCGAGCGCGCCGCGAAAGCCTACGCCGCGAACCAGGGGATCGGCGTGAAAGCCGCGCGCGGGGTGTTCACGGCGCTGCCGTGAGGTGATCGAAGAGGCTGCCCAGATTGAATCGAGCAAAACCCGCGTCGAACGAAGTCAACGCGATGCCCTCCGTCGCCGCGAGCGCCGCCAGCCAGGCGTCCGTCCAAAGATTGGGATTTGGAGGTCGGGATTCGACCATTTGGCGGAAAATACGCCGATGAACCATCCCATCGAACGAATCCAGAGAAAGGACGCGAGGGTCGCTCGTCAAAAGGTCCATCGCGTCGAGGGCGTCCTTGTTGGAGACCGGGTTACCCGCCATCGCATGTGGGTTCGTGAGCAGGCGGAGCACTCCCAACCGCACGGGCAGGCACAGAGCGACCGAGGCATTTCGCCGGGTCTGCCACCACGCCCACGCCGTGGGATGATGGGCATGAGCTTGAACGAGAATCGGGAGGACGACATTGATGTCGGCGATGGTTTTCATTCACAACGCCTTTTTGATTTCTTCGGCCTGAAGAATTTCCTCCATCTGCTCGTTGGTCAGTGCGGGAATCGGGTCGCGGCTTCGAATGGGGGGGGCTTCGAGCCGGGGTCGGGTGTCGAATTCGCTGGAATCCAGGGCGTTTTCGAGCGCTTCAGTGAAAAGCGTTTTCAATGTGATGCGGCGTTGCAGGGCAACCGTTTTGGCCCGCAGCAGAAGTTGATCGGGCAGATCCAGAGTCGTTCGCATGTGGGAAGATGCGCATATTTATGGGAATGTGCAAATTCGACCCCCGTTTCGCGCAGGCGGCGTTGCTTGCCGCGAATGAAGCGGCGCACGGTCGTCAGCGCTCGGTTTTGACGCCGAACGCCTTTTCGAGCGTGACCTTCACGTCGACTCCCTCCGGAGGACGGGGAAGTTTGGCTTCGATCTGAAAACTTTCCGATTCGAGCGGATCGCAATGCACGCGGTCCTCGTAAATCCGATCGAAGCCGGCAAACGCGTCGGTTTTTTCGGCGGTCACGCGCATCTGGACGCTTTCGATGCGGTATTCGGTCGGATTATAAAGGGTGCCATGGATCCGTCCGTCACGGACCTGAATTTCGGATTCGATTTTCGCGGTGTTCTCGACCGGAATCTCGGCGGGCCCCGAAAAAGAACCGCGCCCCTCCGGCGCATTCAGGGTGAAGCTGAGAGTCCCGTCATTGTTGGTGAAAATGGTGACCGGTTTGTCCAATTCGGGCTTGCATGTGCCCTCGAATATTTCCAGTGGCCTCGAGCTTTCCTTGTTGGTCACGAGAATCGACGGGTCTCTGAGTTCGATGTTGACGACATCGAACTGAAAGTCGAAATCGAAATGAACGATCAGGCGCCTTTCCGTGGAATCTTTTGATGTTTTCAGGTCGATGGGCAGGGTTACGCTGTACGAGTCGAGCAGAAGGCCGGGTGCCTCGACTTTCGATACCAAACCGCCCGCCGTCCGCCATTCGACGGTGAGCTGGTAGCCCGGCGATTGGGCCCGAGTCGAATGACCCGCCGAAAAGAAGACGGCGGCCGCGAGTGGAATGAGGAGTCGGAATTTCATATTGGATTGGCGTTTCGCGAGGGACGAACGGGCTCGCTGGTTATTCGTTCGAAAAAAAATCCTGTCAATTCTGTCCCAAACCGCCTCCGCCCTCACCCGCCCACCAGCTCGAAAACCCCGAAGGCCGAGGGCACATGAAAATCGGGCGTCTCGGTTTTCGGATCGACCCACGCCATCCAGCCCTGATGCACGTCCCCGTCGTCCCGGTGACTGAACTCCGCCCGGAAAACACCGGCGAAAAACTCGCTCGCGCCCGGTTTGAGGACGTGCAGGTCGCGCAGCGTCTGGAGCGGGATCGTACCCTTGACCGTGTAGCCGGCCCCGGCGATCTCGGCCCGCAGGGTCAGGTGTGGAAAGGTCCAGTCCCAGTTCATCCGGCGATGGTGGCGCGCCTCGTAGTCGAGCACTTCGCCGCGGGGGTCCATTTCAAGGGCGAAATAGGGATCCAGCGACAGATCGGGCGCGAAAAAAATCTCCGCCCGGTCCGAGCCGATCACCTTTTCCTTCGCGTCCGCCCCGTCGGCGAGCACGAGATCGTCGTCCTCGCAGTCGAAGCGGAAGAGCAGGCACTCCGCGTCCCAGAGCGCGCGAAATTCGGTGCGGGGCGCGGGGCGGTCTTCCCAGGGAAAGGCGAAATTCGCCAGGACGTCGGCCGTTTCCCACGGCACATCGGCGAAAAAACCGTGGCAATTCCGGACACGGTAACGGGGAAGATCGTCGGGGGCGCTCATGCGGAAAACCGTAAACGATCCGGGGGCGGCGGCGGAATGTTTTTTTCGCGTCAATCCTCCTCCAGCGCCGGGTGCTCGGTGCTGTCTAGCTGTAGAAAAACGCTCTCGTTTCCCGGCGCCAGCGCCGTCAACGAATAGGTTTCGGCCAGTTCGTCCGTCCCGTAGCGGAGGCGGTCGCTTGCCGCGGTTTCCCCGTCGGGACGGTAGGCCTCGCCCGTCCACGGGTTGCGGGGCGGCGCCTTCAGATGGCCGGCTTCGAGCAGCAGGCCGATCAGATCCGCGCCGGTGAGGGGCGTTTTTCTTGGGTAATTCTCCTCGGCGACGTGGTAGTCCTGCAGGGCGCGCTGAACCTCCAGCAGGCAGGTTTTCACCTGCGCCCGCAGGCGCGTCTCCGCGACCGCCCGCCACGCCGAATAGCCCGAGATCGCGACCGCCGCCGCGAACAGGAACATCGGAAAAAACAGGCCGGCGAACCGCGATTTCATGGGCTGACCATCCAGGCGTGAATCGAATCGTGAAAACGGTGGAGGCAGAACGCCGCCGCCAGCATGCCAAGCGCCGCCAGGTCCCGCCGTCCGAGGCGGTCGCGCGTCCGGCGCCGCGCGAAATCCAGCAGCAGGCCGGTGGGGCAGCCGTATTTGCAGTATCCCATCGGCACGAAGGCCGACAGCAACAGGCCGGCCGCGGCGACGGCGAGGGTGGCGGCGCCGGCCGAGCGGATCAGGTAGGCGTCGAAGGGTTCGAAGCCGGCGAGATCGAGAGGCAGGCGGAGCAGGACGCCCGCGAGCGCGAGAAACAGGAGCCAGAACGGAATGAACCGCGGCCACGGCTTCGCCCGGTCGTCAAAACGCGCCATCCACCGCGCCGGCGTCAGTTTCATCAGCCAGCGCTGGGCGTGGCCGTGCGGGCAGAGGTGTTGGCAATAGACCGGTTGCCGCGTCGCCCATGGGACGAGAAAGGCCGCCGCCGCCATCAGGACCAGGCCCGGCGTTTGACGCCAGGGAGTACCCGACTCCGCCCAGCCGGCCAGCAGGGACAGCGCGAGCAGATCGCCCAGCCACAGACCCAGTCCGAGAAAGCAGGCGAGCGAAAACCAGGGCCGCAGCCGCTGGAGCCGCGCGTCCTTCGCGAACGCAAAGGCGCAGCCGCCCAGCGCGAAAAAGGCCAGCACCGTGTCACGCCAGCCCCAGCGAAAAGGCGCCGCCACTCCGCCGGAAACGCCGCGAAATCTTACGCCGATGCTGTGCGCGAGGCACTCGCTGGTGCGGGTCGCGCCGGAAACGCCATAGATGCCCGCGGCGGCCAGATCGTCGATCGCCGCGACTTCCTCCCAGGTCCGGCCATTCCAGATTTCCATGAAAAGGTAGTCCTTGGCCACGTCGCGGACGTGGCTCGGCGTGTCGTAGCTGTGGCGGATGGCCACGCCCTTCACCCGATCCTCCGCGTCCAGGACAATCAGCGCGTCCAGCGGGCCGGAATAGCCCGTCACCGCCCGCGATTGGGGCATGGTGCGCACGGCGTAGCCGATTTCCCGTCCCGAACGGTCGAAAATCCGAAGCCCGGCCCGCGGCCCCGGATCCGGCGCCAGCCGGTGGGTCTCGGGCAGGAAGACCCGCGCCTCGGCGGCGGTGATGGGCGCGCCGCCCTGGACACGATGGCGCAGGTGCCCGTCGCGAATCAGCCACGCGATGGCGAGCACGATGCCGAGGCGAAATATCTGGAGCCAGGCCGAGCCGATGATGCCGCACAAGAAACCCGAAAACCCGTCACGGTCGAGACGGAAACGCGCCCGCGGCTCGTCACGGTTTTTCCTTCGCCTTTTCCTGGCCGGAGTCCTCCACCGCATTTTCGGCGTCGC
Organism: Akkermansiaceae bacterium; assembly: GCA_024233085.1. Classification (GTDB taxonomy): domain Bacteria; phylum Verrucomicrobiota; class Verrucomicrobiia; order Verrucomicrobiales; family DEV007; genus JAEUHH01. Next base: position 44,683 of record JACKQC010000002.1, on the reverse strand, counting down.
CGTCGGCTTTGGTTTCCGCTTCGCCGACCTTCCCGGGGGCGGGTTCCTCGGCCAGATCGATCCCCGCGTCGCTCAGCGGCCAGCGGCCGGTGCCGAGGTTGAGTTTTTCGGGCGGTTTGACGGAAATGATTTCACCGGCGGGAGTTTCGATCTTGCGTTCCACCAGCGGCACGGCGGTGAAGCAGATGCGATCCTCCTCGAGTTTCGCGGCGTTCAGGACGGCCGCGCAGGTCGCGGATTCCTCGATTTCCAGCACGTCGCCGGGTTTGAAATGCTTGTCCGGCGGGTTGTCCGAGGGCAGGACGAGATCGACATAGGCGGCGGGGAAATCCTCCGCCCGCGCCCGGATGGCCAGGCCCGAGGGAAAAATGTCCGCCGCCTCGAGGCGTCTGACGCTTTCGACGAAAAAGGTGCCCGAGATAAACTTCACGTCGTCGCGCTCCCGGTAGTTGTAGAGGTAGAGGCGCTTCAGGATGGCGTTGTAGGGCTCGAGCTGGTCTTCGGTCAGCGCGTAAACTTCCGTGTAGAGATCCTTCGGGCCGTGGAAACGCCCGCGCGGCGCGGTGACCGGGCTGAAACCGCCGACGGGGTCGAGTTTGTCCAGTTTCGTGAGCAGGCGATAACAGAAGGGCTGCTCCGGATTGCCGAACACGTACATGCAGAAGATCCACGAAAACGCGTTCAATCCCAGCAGCACCACGATGGCGACGCTCCAGAGAAAGAGATTGCCGGCGCCTGTGTCTTCCGCCTCCTCGCGCGCCTCGCGGGAAAAACTGGTGTGATCGCTGAGAATTTCCATCGAATCGAAAGACTGTTCGCCGGGACGGCGCGGCGCTTTCCGGATTTTCGGGCGGTCAACCCGCCGCCGGGTTGGCCTCGAAACTCGTGCCGCAGCCGCAGCTCCGGACCGCGTCGGGGTTGTGGATCTTGAACCCGGAATCGTTCAGCGAATCCTCGTAGTCGATTTCACAGTTTCGAAGATACTCGAGGCTGTCGCGGGCGACGAAGACCCGCACCCCGTCCCGCTCGACGACCTCGTCGCCCGGTTCCGGCTCGGCGATCTTCATGGCGTATTGCAGGCCGGCGCAGCCGCCTTTCTCCACAAAAAGCCGCAGTCCCGCCTCGGCGGGCGCGGCGCCGCGGGATTCGAGCAGATCGCGGAGGTGTCGGGCGGCGTTTTCGGTGACGGTCATGAGGTGGAAGCCGGCGAGCGGGAATGTCCGTCCGGCGGGGGGCGAAATCAAGCGCAACCGCGCCGGGCGCCATTGCGCGCGGAAAACATTGACAATTCCCCGGATTTTCGGCAAAACACCGGTTCGCTTCACCTGAAGGAGGCTTTGCCTTGGGGTTTCCGGGCGGCGGAAGCGAAACCATCCACAGAAAAAAATCCAAACGAGATAAGCAAAAACGAAATCGATATGAATCGCAAATTCGCAATCATCCTTGGCGCCGCCGCCGCGGTCCTGATCGGATTCTCCGTCACGACCCGGGCCGATGACGACGTCATTTCCAAGTTCATGAAGGAATACCACAAGGCTCCCGAAGGCACCGATCCCGTCTGCAAGAAGGCCGGGGCCGGCACCGCCACCGCGGAAGAGCTTCAGGGCCTCCTCGACGGCTACAAGAAAATCTGTGGCACCGAGCCGCCGCAGGGCGACAAGGCGGTCTGGGTCAAGAATTGCCAGGCGCTGGTCGCCGCCGTCAAGGGCCTCCAGGAAGGCAAGGAAGGCGCCGCCGCCGACTACAAAAAGGCCGTCAACTGCAAGGGCTGTCACAACGACTTCAAGCCCTGAGCCGGGACGGCAACGCTCCCTTTTTCGGGCGGCCATCGGCCCGCCTCGAACGACCCGAAGATCGCCCCGCGCGGTCTTCGGGTTTTTTCTGGCCCCGCCCTATACCCGGCGGCCGAATTTCCGCTCCAGTTCCGCGTAACCGATCTGGATCAGCGTGGGGCGGCCGTGGGGGCAGCAGTAGGGCATCTCGCAGACCAGCAGGTCGCGCAGCAGTTTTTCCAGCTCGGCGGGATGGAGCGGGTCGTTCGCCTTCACCGCGTGGCGGCACACGGTGGTGGCCACCATGTCCTCGCCGAGGCGCATCTTCGACATGCGGTCGCTGGCGCCGCGCAACTCGTCGAGCACGGCGCCGAAAAAGGTCTCGGGATCGTCGCTTTTGAGAAAGGTCGGCAGGGCGTCGACCTTCAGCGTGTTGCCGCCGAAGGGCTCGGCGGAAAGGCCCAGCTTGGCGAGAGTCTCGAGATTGCGCGAGGCGAGGTCGAAGTCGCGCGGAGACAGCTCGATGGTCAGCGGCACGAGAAGGGCCTGCGAGGGCACGCCGCCGGTCTCCATCCGCCGCCGCATTTCCTCGAAGAGGACGCGCTCGTGCGCGGCGTGCTGGTCCATCAGCACGAGGCCCTCCCGGCCCTCGAGCAGCACGTAGAGCTTTCCCAGCACGCCGAGTAGTCGAAAATCCTCCGCCTTCGGCGCGACCGTTCCGGGGTCGGGCTCGACCGGAGAGGGTTGGGCGTCGGACTCAACAGGGTTGGGTGGGGGACTCAACCCTGTTGAGTCGCTCGCCGGAATGTTTGCGGGCGCCGGAGAGGGGGAAAAATCGCTCCAGTCGCGGCGCAGCGCGTGTTGCTCGGCCTGGGGGATGAGGTCGGGCTGTTCGCCGGAAACGGCGGCGGACGGGGATGGCGCGGCCTTTTTTTCCACATCCCATCCGACGCCGGTGACGGGGCGCCGCATTTCTCCGGACAGGGTGGCGGAAACGGCGGCGATGACGGCGTCGCGCACGGCGTTTCCGTCGTGGAAACGGACTTCGCGCTTGGCGGGGTGGACGTTGACGTCGACGGCGCGGGGGTCGGTTTCGAGGAAGAGAAAGGTGACGGGGTACTGCCCTTTCATCAGGGCGGTGTGGTAGCCCTCGCGCAGGGCGTAGGTGAGCATGGCGGCCTCGACGGGGCGGCCGTTGAGAAAGCTGAGCTGGTGGCGGCGGTCGCTCCGGCTCATTCCGGGCGGGCCGATGAAGCCGGACACGGTGACGCCGTCGCGGGTGAGGGGCGGGATTTGCAGGAGACGTCCGGCGAGGTCGGCCCCGGCGAGGCCGCGGATGCGCTCGCGGGGATCGGCGGTGGCGGGGAGCTGGAAGACGACGCGCTCGTTGTGGACGAGGGCGACGCGGACGCCGGGATGGGCGATGGCCTGGACGCGGACGACCTGCTCGAGGTGGCTGAACTCGGTGTTTTCGCTCCGGAGGAATTTGCGGCGGGCGGGGATGTTGAAAAACAGGGAGCGCACCTCGATCTGGGTGCCGGGCGGCTCGCCGCAGTCGGCGACGGAGGTCATTTTGCCGCCGTTGATGAGGATTTCGGTGCCGTGGAGGGCGCCGGGTTCGCGGGTGGCGAGGCGGAATTTCGACACGCTGGCGATGCTGGGCAGGGCCTCGCCGCGGAAGCCGAGGGTGGCGATGGCGGCGAGGTCCTCCTTGGAGCGGATCTTGCTGGTGGCGTGGCGCTCGACGCACATCAGGGCGTCGTCGCGGTTCATGCCGCAGCCGTCGTCGAGGACGCGGATCAGAGCGATGCCGCCGCGCTGAGCGCGGACTTCGATGCTGCCGGCGCCGGCGTCGAGGGAGTTTTCGACGAGTTCTTTGACCACGGAGGCGGGGCGCTCCACGACCTCGCCGGCCGCGACCTGGCTGGCGAGTGCGTCGGGGAGGAGGCGGATTTTTCCCATGGCGAGGATCCAATGTAGGCGGGGCGGGCGGCGGGGCAAGGGGGCTTCGGGGCGGCGGACTTTTCGGTTGAGGCGCCCGCGCTTTGAAGGGACATTGTCGGTCACGATGGCCACCGGACTTGGACCTCGAAAAGACGCGCAGGGAGCGGGCGTTCGCGTGCTCCTGATGCTGGCGGCGTTCGTGGTGATCGTGGCGGGGCTGCGGGCGGCCTCGGAGCTGCTGGTGCCGGTGATGCTGGGCTTGTTTCTCGCGGTGCTGTCCCTGCCGATTCTCAATTGGTTCGTCAGAAAGAACGTCCCGCGCCCGCTGGCGATCGGTCTGACGGTGGGGATCGATTTTCTCATTCTGTCCGGCTTGATCCTGCTGGCGGGCAGCGTGCTGCCGGAGTTTCAGGACAAGCGGCTCGACTACGCGAACAGCCTGCAGAAGCGGACGGCGGAATTCACCAAGACGGTGGACGCGCAGTTGGCGCGGTTCAGCGCCTTCATGGACAAATTCGACCTGGATCTGCTGCCGGGCGAGGGGACCGCGGCCGCCACGGACTCGGGGGCGGTTCCCGCCGCGCCAGTTTCGCCCGTCGCGGTGCCGGATGCGGGGCCGTCGACACCGGTGCCGCCGGTGGATGTGACGCCGCCCCTGGCGGGGGACGAGGGGACCGCGGGCGAAAGGCCGCTGCTGACTTTCAACGAGCTTTTCAACCGTTACTGGGACTCGAAGATCATCGTGGAGTGGATCGGTCAAACCGAGCTGGTCGGCCGCATCACGTCGCTGGCCTCGAAGTCCTTCTTCGTGCTGATCATCATGATCTTCGTGCTCGGGGAATCGGGCAATTTTTCCAGCACGGTCCGGCAGGTGATCCGGGAGCGGGGTCCGGACCTGCGGCGCTTTCAGAATTCGTCGAAAGACATCCAGAAATACCTCGGCATCAAGACCATCGTCAGCGCGGTGACGGGGGTGCTGGCGGGGGGGGGCTGCGCGGCGATCGGGGTCGATTTTCCGATTCTGTGGGGTCTGGTGGCCTTCATTTTCAACTATGTGCCGGCGGTCGGCTCCATCGTGGCGGCGATCCCGCCGATCATCCTCGCGCTGGTCGAGCAGGGTTTCTGGCCGGCTTTCGCGGTGTTGATCGTGTATCTGGCGATCAATGTGACGATCGGGAATTTCATCGAGCCGATGCTGCTGGGAGACCGGTTCGGCATTTCGACGACGGTGGTGATCCTGTCGGTGCTTTTCTGGGGCTACGTCTGGGGACCGGTGGGGATGTTTCTCGCCGTGCCGCTGACGATGATGGTCAAGGTGATGCTCGAGAACAGCCACGAACTGCGCTGGATCTCGGTCCTGCTCAGCAGTCCGCGGCGACACACCATGGCGGTCAGGGCGCGGGCGGCGCGGCGGATTTCGGCGATCCTCAAACCCGCCGAAACCGCCTCCGAAGGCCGCGCGACGCCGGAGGGCGAGTCCGGCACGGGCTCCACCGTGACCGCCGGCGAGTGAAGCGCGGGCGCGGGCGCCGGGTGCGCGATGTCGGACGCGAATTGTGCTTTCCGTCCCGCCGGGGAATGCCTAGGGTGGGGCTTTTGCCGGAAGGCGGTTCGCCTCCTTGGGCTCGGGCTCGCGACCGGCGGTAGTTTCATCCTTTCACCTCCCCTTCAGCAGCGATCATGAAAAAGACGACTTGGAAAACGGCTCTCCCGATTCTGGCCCGGCGGGTCCTGACACTCTTCGCCGCGGCCGGCCTTGCCTCCTGTGGCGGCGGCGGCGGAGACGCGGGCGGCGGATCGGAAAAAGGCGCCAAACCCCGGCTCGCCTACGTGACCAACGGGGTCGATCCATTCTGGAACATCGCCGAGTCCGGCGCGAAGAAGGCGGGCGCGGATTTGGACGTGGACGTCACGGTGCTGATGCCGGCCGGCGGCGCGGTCGAGCAGAAAAACATGCTCGAGGATCTCGTCACGCGCGGCATCGACGGCATCGCCGTCAGCCCCATCGACGCCGCCAACCAGATCGATCTGCTCAACTCCATCGCCGAGCGCGCCACGCTGATCACGCACGATTCCGACGCGCCCAAGGCGAATCGCGAGGCCTTCATCGGGGTGGACAACTACGAGGCCGGCCGCCAATGCGGCGCCCTGGTCAAGGAGGCCCTGCCCGACGGGGGCAAGGTGATGGTTTTCATCGGCCGGATGGAGCAGGACAACGCGCGGCTGCGGCGCCAGGGAGTGATCGACGAGCTGCTCGACCGGCCGAAGAACCCGGAGAACTTCGATCCGCCGGGCGCCGAGGTCAAAGGCGGGCGCTTCACGGTCCTCGGCACGCTGACCGATCAGTTTGACCGTCTCAAGGCGAAAGCCAACGCCGAGGACACCCTGTCGCGCTTTCCCGACATCGACGGCATGATCGGCCTGTTCGCCTACAATCCGCCGATGATTCTCGAGGCCCTGCAGGGCGCCGGGAAGATCGGAAAGGTCAAGGTGATCGGCTTCGACGAGGCGGACGCGACGCTCCAGGGAATCATCGACGGCTCGGTTCACGGCACGGTCGTGCAGAACCCGTACGAATACGGCTACCAGTCGATCAAGGTGCTCAAGGCCCTGAAGGCGGGCGACCGGAGCGTGATTCCGGCGGACAAATTCATCGTCGTGCCGGCCCGGCAGATCCGGAGGGACAATGTGGAGGCCTTTTGGACCGATCTGAAGGCGAAGCGGGGAATTGGAACGGTTCGGAGCGAGTCGGAGGCGGGCAAGCCTCGCGATCGGGCGGGAAACGCGGCCAAGCCGGATACCACCATCAAGAAACCCTGACAAACGGGGATTGTTGCGAAGCGCATCCCACTTGTTCGATTAGTGTGACGACTTAGACTGTTGGCAAGGCCGACAAGCTCTTTGAAAAGCCCAAAGCGTTTTCGTGGAAAGTCCAAAGGGCTTTTGGAAAAGCCCAAAGGGCTTTCGGACCTTAGCCCAGGGTTGGAACAACCCTGGGTCCTCGGTCACGAAATGACCGGCCAACCCTGAAGGGGTTGTGGAACCGCGAACTAAAACGCCTGAGAAACATGCCCCAATCGCTCGCTTCCGTCAATCTGCACACGATTTTCTCGACCAAGAACCGCGAACCCTGGTTGCGGAACGCGAATCTGCGCGCGGACCTTCATTCTTGGATGGGCGGGGTGGTCAATACATTGGGATGTATCCCGATCGAAATCGGCGGGGTCTCGGATCATGTCCACCTTTTGACGACCCTTTCGCGGACGCTCACCATCGCGGATTTCGTGAAGGAAACGAAACGAGTTTCGGCGCTGTGGTTGAAGGAACGATCGGCCGATTTTCGGGCGTTTCATTGGCAGGCCGGGTATGGCGTTTTTTCCATCGGACAATCCCAAAAAGACACCGTAATCCGATATGTTCGCGATCAGGAAGCGCATCATCGAAAGCGCACGTTCAAGGAAGAGTTTCGGGATTTTCTGGATCGGTACGAAGTCGAATACGACGAGCGGTACGTTTGGGATTGACCCCAGCCCGCGAGCGCGCGGGTCCGCGCAACCCCTTTTGGGGTTGCCGGCATCGTGCGGAAATACCCAGGGTTGTTCCAACCCTGGGCTGAGATACGAAAGCCCGTTGGGCTATCCACAGCGAAAACCGCTGCGCTATCGACTCGATGCGACGGATTCGGGTTGATCGCCCGACTTTTTGAAATGACCGTCGGCCATTCCGGGTCGGGAAACCCGGAGCGATCGACCCGATGCGACGGATTCGGGGTGACCGCCCGATTTTTTGAATAGCCCAAAGGGCTTTGGGACCCTAGCCCAGGGTTGGAACAACCCTGGGGTCCCCGGTCACCCTCTGACAACCCAACCCCAAAGGGGTTGCGAAGCCGCGAACTCATCTCGAAAATCGAAATCGAGACCCCGTCGACCTTCAACCCCGGGACGGGGTCCAGTCCGAACGAACCCGGGCCGGCCGAATTCGAAATGGCGAACCAAACTCATTGAATTGCGCGGCTGATCGACCAGAATCTTGATTGGACAAAATCGAAAAACCGGGAGCCTTGTGAACATGCAGAATTCCGAATCATCGCTCGATCTGCGGCCCCCCCTCCTCGAAGTCCGCGCCGTGGGGAAGCGTTTCCCGGGCGTGCGGGCGCTGCACGAGGTCGATCTGCGGCTCGGGCGCGGTGAGGTGCTGGCCGTGATCGGCGAGAACGGCGCCGGTAAAAGCACGCTCATGAAAATACTCGCCGGCGTGCAGTTGCCCGACAGCGGCGAGATTCTCGTCGACGGCGAACCGGTCGCGATGGATTCGGTGCAGACCGCGATGCGGCTCGGAATCGCGCTGATTCACCAGGAACTCAACCTGGCGACGAACCTCAGCGCCGGGGCCAACATCTTTCTCGGCCGCGAACCGCGGAAATTCGGCGTCATCGACGAGCGCGTCATCTCCCGTGAATCGAAGCGCTTCCTCGACCGGGTCGGGCTGGAAATCGATCCCGGCGAGGTCGTCGGGAACCTCTCCATCGGCCGCCAGCAGATGGTCGAAATCGCCAAGGCCCTCTCCATCGACGCGCGAGTGCTCATCATGGACGAGCCCACCTCCAGCCTGTCGCGGAAGGAGGCCGAAAACCTTTTCGCCGTGATCCGCGACCTGCGTTCGCGCGGGGTCAGCGTGATCTACATTTCCCACCGGCTCGGAGAGGTGAAGGAACTCGCCGACCGGGTCGCGGTCCTGCGCGACGGCGAAAACGCGGGCGAACTCGGGCGGGAGGAGATCGAGCACGACCGCATGGTGACCATGATGGTGGGACGCGATCTCTCGCGGTTTTATCCGCACGAACCGCACGCGCCGGGCGAAGTGGCGCTCGAGGTGCGCGATCTGCGGACGCCGGCACACCCGGCGCACACGCTGAATTTTTCGATTCGCGCGGGCGAGATCGTTGGGTTGGCCGGGCTGGTGGGCGCGGGACGGACCGAGGCGGTGCGGACGATTTTCGGCGCGACGCCGGCGCTGGGCGGCGAGATCCGGATCGGCGGCGAGACGCGCGCCATCCGCACGCCGCGCGAGGCGATCCAGGCCGGACTGGCGCTCGCGCCGGAGGATCGCAAGCAGCAGGGTCTCATTCTCGACATGGCGGTGCGCGAAAACCTGAGCCTGGCCAGCCTGCGGCGCGATCAGCGGCGGGGTTTCCTCGATCTGAAAAAGGAAAGCGAGATTTCGGCCGAGACGATCGGGAAACTGCGCGTCAAGACGCCGGGTGACAGACAGGCGGTGCGTTACCTTTCCGGCGGAAACCAGCAGAAGGTCGTGCTGGGCAAATGGCTCGCCCTGCGGCCCAAAGTCCTGCTGCTCGACGAGCCGACCCGCGGCATCGACATCGGCGCCAAGCGGGAAATTTACGCGCTCATGGAGGAGCTTGCCCGCGAGGGGATGGCGATCCTTTTTGTCTCCAGCGAGATGGAGGAAATTCTCGGCATGTCCGACCGCGCGCTGGTGATGCACGAGGGGCGACTGACCGGTGAGCTAGGTCGATCCGAACTGGGCGAGGAGGCGGTGATGCGGCTGGCCACCGGCGGGGAAAAGCGCGGGGAGGCGGCGTGAGCCGGGGCTCGAACGCCGCGATTGCCGGCGAGGCGACGTCACTGTAGAGTTGAAGGAGCAACATGAGCGTCGGCGAAATCAAAAAACAGATCGAAGGCCTGACTCGGAACGAGCAGGGCGAACTCGCGCATTTCCTGCGCGAATTGATCGATGACGGCGCGCCCGGCGACATTTCGCCCGAATGGCTCGAGGAACTCGGAAGGCGCGGAGCGCAAATCGATCGCGGGGAAGTCGAATTGGTCCCCTGGGAAACGGTTCGGGACGAGATTCGGCGGATCGTCTGATGCGCGTAGTGCTTCATCTCGCGGCGAGATCGGAGATTCTCGACTCCGCGCAGTGGTATGCCGAACGCAGTCAACAAGCATCGGCGGCGTTCGCGATGGCCGTCGATGATGCGATCGCCTCCATCGTCGAAAATCCGGAGCGCCATTCTTTTCTCGAAAAACCATGGCGAAAGTGTCAGCTTCGGCGTTTTCCGATCGGCCTCGTTTATCGCGTCTCGGACGGCGAAGTCCAGATTGTCGCCGCGATGCACGAAAAGCGCCGACCCTAATACTAAAAGTCCCGCGGAATCACATGAAACGCATACTCGGCATTCTCGTTCTTTTCGCGGTGGTCTATCTGGCGACCTGGATCATGGCCGACCTGATGACCGGGCGGCAGAGTTTTCTTTCCGGGTTCAACCAGGAAAACCTGCTGCGCCGCACCGCCCTGTTCGGCATTCTCGGGATCGGTGTGGCCTTTGTCATCATCACCGGCGGGATCGATCTCTCCATCGGATCGATGGTCTGCCTGGTCGGGGTCGGCGTGCCGTGGTGTGTGACCGAGCTGAACTGGCCCGTCTGGCTGACGCTGGCCGCCGCGCTGGCCTTGTCGGTGGGGATCGGCTTTTTCCACGGCACGCTGATCACAAAGCTGCGCCTTCCCCCCTTCATCGTGACGCTGTGCGGACTGCTGATGTACCGCGGCTTCACACGCGGCTTCACCCATGACCAGACGGCGGGCTTCGGCACCGGCCACAAGGGGCTGCGGCTGCTCGCGCAGGGCGAGGTCCCGGTGCCTTTTCTCGACAACTTCGGCATCCCGGTCCCGTTTCTGCTCATGATCGTGGTGGCGGCGGCGGCGGCGGTGTTTCTGAACAAGACCATCCACGGCCGCTACCTCCAGGCGCTGGGAAACAACGAGGAGGCCGCCCGGCTCAGCGGCATCCCGACCGACCGGATGATCGTGCTGTCCTACGTCATCTGCTCGACGCTCTCCGGGCTGGGGGGCCTGCTCTTTGTGCTGGAGGTGAACCTCGCCCAGCCCGTGGACGCGGGGAATTTCTTCGAGCTGTTCGCCATCGCGGCCGCCGTGCTGGGCGGGTGCAGCCTGCGCGGGGGAAGCGGCACCATTCTCGGCGTCATCATCGGCACCGCGCTGATTCAACTGCTGCGAAACATGATCACCATCGTCTTTTCCGACATCCAGAACATGGAATACGCCATCATCGGCGTGGTGTTGCTGGTCGGCGTGGTGGCCGACGAGCTGGTCCGCCGATCGGCGGCGCGGCGGCGGGCGGCGCGAGCGGCCTGAGAGCCGCGGCGCGCTCCCGGGCCGCGAGAGCGTTCGATTCGTCATACGTATTTGCGCGCGTTGCCCGCCGTTTGAGCGAAAGTGACGGTTTTTTCGAGGTCGCGTCGCGCGCTGGTTTTCGCGCGCGGCGTCGGCCGCCAGCCCCCAGTCAATCCCCCCCAATCCAACCGAAAGCCCATGAGCACCCTGATCCGGCGCGGAGAATCGAGTAACCGAAATCTTAAGATCGCAATCCTTCTCGGCGCGTTGTGGGCCGTCGCCATGACCGTGTTGTGGCTCGTCTCGCGGCGCGAAGGCGGGATGGGCAAGGAAGAAGGGCGGGCCTTCGTTTTTCTCGGCCGTTTTCACCCGATGGTGGTTCATCTTCCCATCGGTTTGATCTTCCTGGTTCCGCTGCTGGAATGGTTCGGCCGCCGGGATTCCACGGCTTACCTGCGCGAGGCGGCACCGCTCGTGCTGTGGCTCGCGCTGCTGGGCGCCCTCGGCTCGACCGTGGCGGGCTATCTCCTGATGATTGGCGAGGAATCGGAAAGCCCGCTCATGAATTATCATCTCTGGAGCGGTGTCGGCGTCGGGGTGGCCATCCTGCTGGCGCTGATTTTTCGGCTGACAGACAAAGTTGGCGCTTACCTGTTGTGTCTCGCCGCGTCGCTGTTCCTCACGGCCGCCGCCGGGCACTTCGGCGCAGGGCTGGTCCACGGGCCGACCTATCTCACCGCCCATGCTCCCGGATGGTTGGAATGGTTGAAACCGATCCTCAGCCTCGGCATGGCCGAACCGAAGGAAGAAGAGCCGCCGCTGGATCCCGTCACCGGAGAGCCAGAGGAAGGGGAAGGGGAAAAGGCTTTCGACGACAAGCTGGTCTTCGCCGATTTCGTCATGCCCGTGATGGAGGCCAAATGCACCGAGTGCCACAACGCCGAAAAAACCAAGGGCAAGCTCCGCCTCGACACCCACGAGTTCATCCTGACCGGCGCCGAGGGGTCCGACTACCAGAATGTCGTTCCGGGCAAATCGGACGAGAGCGAGATGATCGTTCGCGTCACCCTGCCCGACGACGACGACGACTTCATGCCCCCGGACGGCAAGGACCCGCTGACGCCCGAGGAGATCAAGCTGCTCCGCTGGTGGATCGACGCCGGCGCCCCGAAGGACACCACTGTCGCCGACGCGATGCTGGACGACGAGATGACCTCCGTTTTCCTCGCCGTGGAAGCCGGCATTGATCACAACGACGAAGCCACCGAGGCGCTCGCCGGCGCCGCGCCGCTGAGCGAATGGGACCTCCTCAGTCCCGAGGAGCGCCAGACCCGCCTCGACGAGGTGTTGGCGGCTTCGGAGCAGTACCACTTCTCCATCATGCCCATCTCGTCGGAGGACGACCACCTGCGGGTGAACGTCATCAACGCCGCGAAGGAGTTTGGCGACGACCAGCTCAAAGCTCTGGAGCCCGTGGCCGAGCGCGTGGTCTGGCTCGATCTCGGCCGCAGCCAGGTGAGCGATCTGGGCCTGAAAACCGTGGCCCGGATGCGGAACCTCGAGCGTCTCCATCTCGAAAACACGAAGATCACCGACGCCGGCGTCGCCGAACTGGCGCGCCTGGCCAAGCTCGAATACCTGAACCTCTACGGCACGCCGGTGACGTCCGCGATCTTCGAGCCGCTCGCGAATATGCGGAACCTCCGCAAACTCTACCTCTGGCAGACGAAGGTCGAGCCCGGCGCCGCGAAGAGTTTCCAGCGCGCCATGAGCCTCGAGGTCAACATCGGCTACGAACCCGAGGCGGCTCCCGCCGCTTCCCCGGAAAAACCGGCCGCCGTCGAGCCCGCCAAGAAACCCGACACCCCCGCGCCGAAAAAACCGGAAGCCCCGAAGCCCGCGCCGAAGAAGGCGGACGCGCCCAAGCCACAGACGCCCGCGCCCAAGCCCGCCCCGAAAACCGAGACGAAGCCGACTCCCCCGCCCGCCGCGAAAAAAGCCGACACCACCCCGCCCACGCCGAAGCCGGCGGACACAACGCCCAAACCGGCGCCCCCGCCCGCGCCCAAAGCCGAGACGCCGAAAAAGGACGCCGCCTGAGTTTTTCCGGCGGGACGGGGTCGAGCCCCCGACTCAACAGGGTTGACTCGCGCACCTAACCCTGTTCGGTCGCCGGTCTTATGGGACGTGATCGAGTCCCGGACGAGCGCGTAATTTTTCGGCGATATTCCGGCGTGTCCAAGGTGGCAAACGCCGTCACTCTGGGCTAAGTCACCCATCCGATGTCTCCACCCCCCTTTCCCCCTATCCGATTCGGCCTTCTCGCGGGGCTGATGCTGGCCTGGTCCGGCTGCTCCGACACGTCCGGGCCGGTTCCGATCGTGGAAAAACGCGAGCTTTCCGGGGGCGAACAACAGATTCGCATCGTCGAATCGAGCGCCGAGCGCCACCGCATGAGCGAGGCGATGATGCGGGCCGCGGGTGGCGGCGCGGCGGACGCGCCGGCGCAGGCGGCCGGTCCTTCGGGCATCCGTTTCCAGGCCACCACGCCGGAGGGCTGGACGCCGCGGGCGGGCTCGATGATGCGCGAGCTGAACTACACCCTCGGCGAAAACGGCGAGGGCGAGTGTTACCTGAGCCTGCTGCCCGGCGCGGCGGGCGGCCTGCTCGCGAACGTGAACCGTTGGCGCGGGCAGATGAGCCAGCCACCGATCGACGAGGCCGCCGCCGCCGCGCTCCCGAAGACGACCCTGTTCGGCCGCGAGGCCGTCTTCATCGACATCGAGGGGGCTTTTCAGGGCATGGGCGCCGCGGACGCGAAGTCCGACTACCGGATGCTGGGCGTCATCCTGACCGCCGACGTGGGAACGGTCTTTGTGAAGCTCACCGGCCCGAAGGCGCTGGTGGCGGCGAACGAGGAGAATTTCAAGACTTTCTACACCAGCCTCCGCCCGGCGGAGTAAGCCGGCGAACCCCTCCGGTGTCGGCGGAAAATTTCTCCCTCTTTTTCTTGGAACGATGATCACGGCAGAAGATTTCGAACCGCAAAACCTTCCGCGCCTGTTGTGGCGCCTGTTTTCGTCCTACGGGCTGGCGACGGCGGTGCTGGTGCTGATGACGCTGGTCACGCTGTTCGGCACGCTCTACCAGATCGAGTACGGCCTCTACGCGGCGAAGGCGAAATATTTCCACTCCCTCTGGCTGGTGCACCGGCTCGGCGACGGGATGCCCTTCGTTCCGGCCTGGCTGAAGGGGTTTCCCATTCCGCTGCCGGGCGGCATGCTGCTGATGGGCCTGCTGGTGGTGAATCTCGTCATCGGCGCGATCCTGAAGGTGAAAAAGCGCTGGCGCGGCGCCGGCATGCTGATCGCGCACCTGGGAATGATTTACCTGATGGTGAGCGGATACGTGACCTACGCGCTCGGCACGGACGGTTACATGGCGCTCTACGAGGGGCAGTCGTCGAACCGGGTGGAAAGCTATCGCGACTATCAGTTCGAGATCCTGCCGCTCGACGGCGAGGGCCGGGCGGCCGCGGCGCTGGTCATTCCGACGGAACAGTTGGCGGTCCTCGGCCGGGGCGGCGAACGGGTTTTTCAAAGTGACGAGCTGCCCTTCGACGTGGCCCTCTCCGGCTACGAACCGAACGCCATCCCGATGCCGGTGGGGGCGCCGATGGCGGCGCGGGCGAAAGGCGAGGAGATCGACGGCTTTCGCCTGCTCGGCGTGGACGAGTCGACCAGCGACGACATGCCGAATCAGCCCGGATTCTACGCGACTTTCCGGCCGAAAAAGGGAGACGCGGGCGCTGTGAAGGCGATCTTTTCCGCCCGCGGCGGCAACACGGAACCCGGCGAGGAGCCTCCGGCCTTCGGCTTCGAGATGGACGGCGGAAAGTGGGCGGCGCGCTACGTGAAAAAGACCTGGCTCGTGCCCTACACGGTGCGGCTCGACAAGTTCATCTTCGAACGGCATCCCGGGGTGAGTATGGCGAGAAACTACGAGAGCCGCATCACGCGAATCGACGGCAAGGGCCGGGAAAAGGCGGTCGAGATCAGGATGAACGAGCCGATGCGGAACGGAGGCTTCACCTTCTTCCAGGAATCCTTCGGACCTCAGGGCGCGGGTCCGGGCGATCGCATGTATTCCCAGTTCGCCGTGGCCAACAATCCCGCCGACCAGTGGCCGCTCTACGCGCTGGTCGTCACCTTCGTCGGGTTGATGGTTCACTTTGGCATCAGCCTCGTTTCTTTCCTTGAGCGCGCTTCTTCCGCGAAATCCTCGGATCCGCCCCCGGTCCCCGCCGTCGCGACAACGCCTCGCGCCAAATCCCGCTATTTTCGGATTCTTGTCGCGTTTGCGACGTTGTGCGCCGGGTCCGCCTCGGCGAAAGACGTCGAGGTTTCCCTCGAATCCTATGCGCCCTGGCCGAAGGAAACGGTGGACACCTTCCGCGAGCTGATGATCCAGGAGGGCGGGCGCGTCAAGCCGGTCAACACCCACGCCCGTTTCACCCTGCTGCAATTCAGCGGCAAATCGTCGGCGAAATTCAAGACGGCCGACGGCGAGGCGCACAAGATCGACGCCGCGGCGTGGTTGCTCGACGTGTTGTTCCGCCCCGAACTGGCGCGCGAAATGCCGATCTTCGTGGTGGACGATTCCGAGGCGGTCGCGCAGGTCGAGATCGAGATGGAGGGCCGGCGGGACCGGTATTCCTATGCCGATCTGGTTCCCGGGCGGGCGAAGCTGGCCCAGTTGACCGCCGACTACGCCAAGAAACAGCAGCTTTTCGACGAGTCGGACGAGAACGAGGAATACCGGCTGGATCGCGTCGAGGCGATGGTGCTGCGCCTGGGTCGGAACGTGAGCGGCTTCGAGTATCTGCTCGGCCAGTTCGGCTTCGCCCGGAAGGGCGAGGGCCTGGTGAACGAGGAACTGCTGCCCCAGGAATTGAAGGACCTCGACGCCAAGCTCGACATCGTCGAACTGCTAGAAAAAATGCCCGAGTGGTCGATTGACCAGTTGATCCGCGCCCTTCAGCAGCCGTCTGGCGACGACGAAAGCGCGCGCCTCGTGCAGGCGTCGCAGCAGTTGTTTTTCTTTCACGCGAACTCGGGACGCGGCATCGCGCTGTTCCCGCCGACGGAGGAAAAAAAGGAGGAATGGCTCGCCATCGGCGACGTGATGCTGGCCGGCCTGGCGTCGAAGGCGGACCGGCCCTGGGCGGTCGGGCAAATGAAGCGCGTCCGGGCTCTCGTCGACGCGGCGAAAGGCGACGCGGCGGGATTTGGCGGGGCGTTGAAGACTTTTGCCGACACTCAGCGCGCCGAGGCGGAGGCCCGCGGGGAGGGTGCCCACACCGGACTCGAGGTGAAGCTCTACCAGGGCAAGTATTTTACCAACGCGCTGGCCTGGTTTATCCTGGCCTTCGTTCTGTTGGCGCTCAGTTGGCTGGCGCCGGGCTCGACCTTCGCCAAGTGGATGAAGTGGGCGGTGGTCGCCTGCCTGGTGCTCGGCGTGGCCTACGACTCGGTTGGAATCGCGATGCGCTGCGTCATTCGCCACCGGCCGCCGATCACGAATCTCTATGACACGGTCATTTTCATCACCGCGGTGGTGGTGCTGCTGGCGTTGATTCTGGAGGCCATCTCGCGGATCGGCGTGGGCCTTTTCATCGGCGCGCTGGCGGGAGCGGCGGGCATGCTGTTGTCGATCCGTTACGAGGCCAGCGAGGCCAGCGACACCATGGGCCAGCTCGTCGCCGTGCTCGACACGAATTTCTGGCTCGCCACCCACGTGATCATCATCAACATCGGCTACGCCGCCGGGATGCTCGCCTGCCTGTTGTCCTGTGTCTATCTGGTGGGGCGCTTTTTCGTCGTCATTCAGGGCGACTCCGGCGGCGGCGACGATAGCCGGGAATACTACCGCACCCTCAGCCGCATGACCTACGGGATCGTCTGTTTCTGCCTGCTTTTTTCGCTGGTGGGCACCGTCCTCGGCGGCATCTGGGCGAACTACAGTTGGGGCCGGTTCTGGGGCTGGGATCCGAAGGAAAACGGCGCCCTCATGATCTGTCTCTGGACCCTGGTGATCCTCCACGCCCGGATGGGCGGCTACATCCGCGAGGTCGGTCTGAACGTCCTGTCCGTGATGCTGGGAATCATCGTGACCTTCTCCTGGTGGGGCGTGAACAATCTCGGCGTCGGCCTGCACAGCTACGGCGGTCTGACCGGCGCCGTCTGGAAGTGGCTCTTCGTGTCGTGGGGGCTCTTCGGCCTCATCATGCTCTGTGGCATTCCCCTGAGGGCGATGGACAACGCGAAGAAAGCGGAGAGGAAGGGGAAAAAAGGCGGCAGCGAGGCGGCGGCGGCGTGACGGTCATCCCGCGGCCGGCGCCAGCTTGTTCGGTCGCCTCCAGCGAATCCGGGCCGCGACCAAGTCGCCCCGGGCGCCGCGTTTCGGCATCCATTCGCCGGCCGTGATCCACGATTCGTCCGGGCTGACGTTGGTGCAGTGAAAGTTTCCCATCAGCGCCACGCCGTCCGGTTCGCCGACGCCGTCCCCGACCAGGGGCAAAGCGACCCGCTCCGACTCGCGGAGCAGACAGAGCCGGTCCGGGTCGACGCGGGCGATCCACAGTGGCGAGCGCCAGCGGACCACGTTCGCGTTGGAGGCGTCCTTTCGCGTGTAAACCAGAAACAAGCCCTCCGAATGCGTCAACCAATGCTGCTGGGTCGTCGACATCGCGAGCGGCTCGCCGTCGTCCCAGGTCCATGGCCTCTGGTCCGGGTAACGAACGCCGTCCTCGCCGGCGCTGACGTGGCCGCGTCCGTCCTCGGCGCGGATGGTGAGAAAAAAGCGGCCGCCGAAGCGCGTCACCGACGGCTCCAGCAGTCCGCGGCCCTTCGGATTGGTCAGGGGCGGCCCGATCTCGCGAATCGTCAGCGTTTCGCCGTCAAACGAGCACCGAACCCCGCTCACCGCGCACCCGGTGTCGTGCGAACCGTGGGTCAGCGACATGACGATGTCGCCGTCTTCAAGCGCGACGCGCTGCCCGCAGTTGTTTCCGTAAACGGAAGGCGGCTGGCCGTCCGGCCAATCGAGCCTTTTCGCGGGCGACCACGCGCCGTCCGGACGGCGCACGGCGTAGACCGGATAACGCGCCAGTTGATCTTTCCCCGCGAAGCGTCCGTCGCGATAATAGACGCACCAACCCATCGCCAGCACCGCCCCGGATTTGGCGTGAAACTCCGGCACCACATCGCAGACACCCCGCTCCAGGCCCTCATGGCCGGACTCCGGCACGCGGCCGAGCGGGGCGACCGGCTCCGGAGCCGTCCACGTGCGGCCGAGGTCGTTCGACAACGACAGATGCACCGGACCGAAATAATCCGAACCCGCGATCTCCTGCATCGTCATCAGGACGGTGGGCTTCTCGCCCGGAATCGCGCAGGATCTCGGGTGGAACCACGTCGTGCCGCCGCCGTCGCGATTGCGCCGCCAGGTTTCCTTTGCGATCGACCCGATCGGGTCGTCACTTTCGGCCCCGAGACCGGTCGCGGCGGCGAGGGCCGTTCCGGCGCCGGCGGTCAGAAATTGGCGTCGATCCATGCGGAGCATCCTACAAACCCCGTTTTTCCCGCCAATGGCGGCATTGCGCGGCGCCGCGGCGGCGCTGGCGGCCCTGTTGGCGCCCGACCTGACAGGGTTAGGTCAGGGAGTCAACCCTGTCGAATCGCGGCCGAATGTCCTCATGATCGCGGTCGACGACCTGCGGCCGATGCTCGGCTGTTACGGCGATCCCGTCGCGCTGACGCCGAACCTGGACCGTCTCGCGGCGCGGAGCGTGGTCTTCGACCGGGCGTACTGCCAGTTCGCGAAATGCGGTCCCTCGCGCCTCTCGGTTCTCGGCGGACTGCGGCCGGAGTCGGTGGGCGTTTTCACCCACAGCGAGCGGGACATGAGGCGCTTTCGCGAAAGCCACGCCGCCGCGCCGAACCTGCCGCGCTGGTTTCGCGAGCATGGCTACCACGCGCAGTCGTTCGGAAAGATCGAGCATTCCGGTTGGGAATTGGCCGGGGACTGGTCGGCGCCGCCCTTCACGGGCCGGGAAAACGAGATGCTGGAGATCGCGGACGAGGCGGCCCTCGCGGGCGTGCCCTTCGCGGAGCGGGCGAAAATTCCCACCCTCATCGGCCCGCGCGACGACTGCCCGGCGACGCAGGCGCCCGAGGTGCCGGACGAGGCGCTTTTCGACGGGCGCATGACGACCCGCGCCGTCGGAACGCTCGGCGAGCTGGCGAGCGGAGATAAGCCGTTCCTTCTCGCGGTGGGCTATCATCGGCCGCACCTGCCGCTGGTGGCGCCGAAGGCTTACTACGATCGCTACCGGCCCGACTCGTCGTGGCTTCCGGAAAACCGCGATCCGCCGGCGGACGCGCCGATTTTCGCGTGGTTCAGTTCCGACACCTACGCCGGCTTCGCGAAGCGGGTGGGTCTGAAAATGCCCGACCCGCCGCGGTCGGCCGCCGAGGGCGCGGCGTGGAACGGCTTCGAGCTTCGCAGTTACCGGGGCGTGCCCTGTTCGGGCGAGATTGAGGACGCGCTGCAGTTGCGCATCCGGCGCGCCTACCTCGCCTGCGTCAGCTACGCGGACGCGCAGGCCGGGCGCCTGCTCGGGGAGCTGGACCGTCTCGGGCTGTGGGAAAGCACGATCGTCGTCCTCTGGGCGGACCACGGCTGGCACCTTGGCGAGCAGTCGGCCTGGACAAAAATGACGAACTACGAGGTCGCGACCCGCGTGCCGCTGATGATCGCCGCGCCGGGCCGGGCGGACGCGGCCGGGCACACGTCATCTTTCGCCGAACTGGTCGACCTTTACCCGACCCTGTGCGACCTCGCGGGGCTGCCGAAGCCGGAACATCTGGAGGGCGACAGTCTGGCGCCGATCCTGGACGACCCGAAGGCGGCGGTGAAGACCTTCGCGCGCAGCCAGTTTCCCCGGAGGAAGGAGACGCTGATGGGTTACGCCGTCCGCGACGAGCGTTTTCGGTTTGTCCTGTGGCGCGACCGGAAGAGCGGCGAGGTCGTGGCGCGCGAGCTGTACGATCATCGGACCGACCCCGGCGAAACGGTCAATGTGGCGGACCGGGCGGAGCACGCCGAGGCGGTTGCCGCTCTCGAGGCGCTCGCGCGGTGAATTGAAGGGAATTGTTTCTGGCGGATTGGCGGGTGGCTGGTAGGCTTGGGCGCGACTGAACCCTTTCAAGCGAATCATGGCTACCTGGCACTACGCGGACGCGAACAAGCAGCAGTTTCAGATCGACGAATCCCAGCTCCCGGCGGCGATCCAGCAGGGGGCGATCGGTCCCAACACGCCGGTTTGGACCAGCGGCATGCCGAACTGGCAGCTCGCCGGCCAGGTGTTGGCGCAGCATTTCGGGGTCCCCGGCGGCGGCGTGTCCGCTCCGCCGCCGATGTCGGCATCCGGCGGCGGCGGCGCACCGGTGCAATCGCACGAAATCGACTACGAGATTTTCGGGGACGACATGCAGATCGTGGAGGTCGAGCTGGATCCGGGCGAAACGGTGATCGCGGAGGCGGGCGCGATGAACTACCTGGAGCAGGACATTCAGTTCGAGGCCAAAATGGGCGACGGATCGCAACCCGACCAGGGGTTGATGGGCAAGCTGCTGGCGGTCGGGAAACGCGCGCTGACGGGGGAATCGATTTTCATGACCCACTTCACCCATCGGGGCGCGAGCGGGAAGCGGCGGGTGGCCTTCGCGGCGCCGTATCCGGGCAAGATCATCCCCGTGAACCTCGCCCAGGTCGGTGGGGAGCTGACCTGTCAGAAGGACGCCTTTCTCTGCGCCGCGCTGGGCACGTCGGTGTCGATCGCGCTGAACCGAAAACTTGGGGCGGGATTTTTCGGCGGCGAGGGCTTCATCCTGCAACGGCTCAAGGGCGACGGGATGGCTTTCATCCACGCCGGCGGCACCATCGTCGAGCGCCAGTTGAACGGCGAGACGCTGCGGGTGGACACGGGTTGCCTCGTCGCCTTTTCGCCCGGCATCGAATACAACATCGAGCGCGCGGGGAATCTGAAATCGATGTTTTTCGGCGGGGAAGGGCTGTTTCTGGCGACGTTGCAGGGCCATGGAAAGGTATGGCTGCAAAGCCTGCCCTTCTCGCGGATGGCGGACCGCATTTTGGCCCACGCGCCCTCGGCGGGCGGCAAGGCGACGGGCGAAGGCAGCGTCCTCGGCGGTATCGGGCGCTTGCTGGACGGGGATTGATTCCAAACGTCCGGTGCTTTTGCAACGGCGTGGCGGGTCCCGCCGGGCGAAACTTCGGGATCATGAAACGGATCGGCGTTCCCGAATTTTTCAAAGCCACGATTCATCCCACCGGCCACGAGTGGAGGATGTGGGGACTCGGAATCGTGGCGCCTCTGTTTTTTTCGGGGCTGGGGATTTGGGGCCTGGTCACCGGAAACACGTGGTGGCTCGGCCGCTCCGGCTTCAATCACGCGATTCTGGTCGAGATTTCCGGGGCGACCGCGGAAGTCTGTTCCATCGGCTATCTGGGGATCGCCCTTGCCTTGTTCGGCTGGAATTTCGCCTACGAGACCGAGCGATTGAACCCGATCCACGACTGGATCACCGGGATCGGTTGCCTGGAGGCGCTGATTTGCTTTCCGTGGGTGTTTTATCTGCACCATCTCGCCGGGGCTTGGTGATGGGGCGGCGAAAGTTCGGGCAATGTTCGCTTCGAATCGGGCAAAATCCGCTGATGGATTCGTTGGCGGACGGTGTCGAACCCACTGATGATGAAGATTCGAAGGCAAATGCTGGTGGGGTGGTGTCTCGCGCTGGGGCCGTCATTGTTCGCGGGCGAATCGGAGCCGGCGGCGTTGTCGGTGGATCTGGACGGCGACGGGAAGGCCGAACGAATCGATTGGGCGAAGTTCGCCGAGACCGAGGAGGACGGGACCTTTTATCAGGTCCGGGTGCTGGGGAATGACGGAAGCCTGCTGTGGGAGGGGCCGAAGGTGACCGACACCGAGAACCCGATGGTGTTCGGCGACTGGCACTTCGGCTTCAGCCTTCCGGAACTGGCGGCCGACATCGACGGGGACGGCGCGGTGGAGCTGGTGACGCCGGCGCCCCAGAGCGACGTGTCGCCGACCTGGTATCGCCTTCTCAAATGGAAGGGCGGACGCTTCGCGCCGGCGGAGTCGGGAGGGATGCTGCTCGAAACGCCGCGCGGGTCGGGGAATTTTCCGTGGTCGCGCGACAACGACCGCTGGCAGGGGCTGTGGATTTCCTCGTTCAAAAAAGCGAACGCGGACGGGTCGCTCGAAGTCGAGGCGTTCGAGTACGAGGGGGAAGCCACTCCGCGATCGGGCGCGGCGACGGTGACGCCGGTGGCCGGAGGATTCCGGGTGAAAAGATGGACGCGGCCGCTGGGAGTCTTGCCCGAGATGCCGCCTCCGGGCGTGAGCGGCGAACCCGGCGCGACGGGGAGTGGCGGCGGCGGACTCGTCGTTTACCGTGCGAAGCTCGGATCGGGCGATCATTTCAACTCCCAGGGCGAACGCCTCGACAAGGTGACCGACGTCCTGCGACAGGACCGGTCGAACTATCACCGCGGCAAGGGAGACGACGAGGACGGTCCGGACGGGGTGTTCTCGACGCTGGCGGCACGGGAGGCGATGGACGCGAAACGCGTCGTTCCGGTGGGAGTCGGCGAGGCCGCGTTTCGCGAGGCGGTCGTCAACGGCACGCCGCTGGTGGAGGTCGAGGTGACGTCGGATGCGTTGAAAGTGAAAATCCTCAAGCCATGACCCCAACGGAGGCGCCCCCAACCAAAACGGAGCCGCTGGTCTGGGAGGCGGACACGCCGATTTTTCGCAACAAATTCGTCATGGGCGGGATGCTGGCGGCGGTGGGGATCGCGACGCTGTTTTTGGCTCTGGTGACCACGGCGATGATGGTGTCGCGGCATCGCTACGAGGGCATTCCAGGCGTGCTCGCCTTTTCGGCGGCGATTGGCGGGGGTGTCTGGCTGCTTTTGATGGGGGTTAGCCTGGTCTTTTTCCGGGGCGGGATGCGGACGCGCGTGGTGGTGGACGGCGAGAGGGTGACGCAGACGGTCGTGAGCCGGCGGGCGGATCGGGGCGGTCTGGCGGCGGTGCTGGTCGGCGCGGCCTCGGGGTCTCCGGGCACGGCGGGCGCGGGGTTGATCGCCGCCGCCACCCGGAGCGAATCGGCGCGGTTTTCGGATCTCCAGGCGGTCGAGGTCCGTCCCGAGAGGGGCGAAATCCGCCTGCGCAACGATTGGCGGACGGTGATGCAATTGTTCGCGCCGCCGGAGCGTTTCGGAGAGATCGTCGAGCGCCTGCGCCTGCTGGTGGCGGCCAGGGCCGAGCCGGTGAAGCGCGCGGACCTGCCGCCGCTGATCAAGCTGCCGGTGATCATGGGCGCGTTGGTGTTTGGCGGCTTTCTGCTGGTGGAGTTTCCGCTCGGCTTCGATGCCCGCCGGGTGCTGCCGATGGTGGCGCTGACCTTGCTCGCGATCCTGGGACCGCCGGCGTGGCGGCGCTGGCTGGGCTGGCTGCTGGCGACCGGGATCGCGGGCGCCGTTTTTCACCTGTGGCGGATCGAGCCGCCCTCGCCCGGGCGCGAGGACATCGGGTGGGCGTTGGGCGTCCAGCTGGGGGTGATCGGTCTGTTCGCCGCGTTCGGACTCGCGGCGGGGCTGGGATTTTTCAATCCGAAAAAGACACTGAAATGAACGCCGAATCTGCTCCCGAAAACGAAGCCGAAACTTCCGCGTCGGCGGACGACATCGTCTGGACGGGCGATTATCCGGTGGTGAAAAACAAGACGGTCGCCATTTCCATCGTGGTCGTCTGGACGATTTCCTGCGGGGCGGTGGGACTGCTGCTGGTCGGCCTGGCGGTTCACGACGGCAACTACGATTTCGTGACGACTTTGCTGAAGATCGTGGGAGGGATTTGGCTCGCGTTTACCGTGTTGTCGTTTCTGATCGGGCAGTTTTTCTTCGGCGGAAAGGTGCCGGTCGAAGTGATTGTCGGCGGGCGGGGCGTGACGCAGATCCAGCGAAGCCGCCGCGCGGCGGCCGCGAATCAAGCGGCCATCATCGGCGGCCTGCTGGCGGGTGGCGCGCGGGGCTCGACCGCGGCGGGAGCGGGATTGCTGGCGGCGTCTCGCCAGGTCGAGGCTTTCGAATACGCCGATCTGCGCGAGGCGAAGGCGAATCCGAAGACGGGCGAGATTCGCCTCTGGGACGACTGGCACACCGTGATGCAGCTTTTCGTGCCGCCTGACCGCTTCGAGGCGGTGCTGAACCGCATCGAGACCGGCATCGCGAAAGCCGCGAGCCGCCGGGAGCGCCGCACCGACGTTCCCGTGGCGGTCAAGGTCTTGGTGTGGCTGGGCGCGACCGTCTTCGGGACCTTCCTGCTGGCCGGGTTTCCACTCGCGTTTTCGCCGGTTTTCGTTCTGCCGATGGTGGCGCTGACTTGCGTGGGCATTGTTTCGAAGCCGCCCGTGCGCGGGTGGCTCGGTTCGGCGTTGGCGATCGGGATCGCCGGATCGGTCGTTCTCCTTTTTAAAACGAAGCCACCCTCGTTGCACGAACCGGGGTCGGGACTGGTCCTGGGCATTCAACTCGCCGCGCTGGGGCTTTTCGCCCTGTTCGGCGTCTGCGCCGGGCTCGGGGTTTTCGACATCAACGAACAATCCGCTCCGGAAACGAAATGACGAAAGACGATTTTCCAAAGACCTGTCTGGCTTGCGGCGGGCCGCTGGCTCCCGGTCTTCGATTCTGCGAGGCCTGCGGCGCGCCGGTGCCCGATCCGGTCTTGGTGCCGGGTGAGGCGGACGGAATCGCGACCGAAGCCGGATCCGAACCCGAATCGCCGACAAAGTCTTCCCCGCCAAAAGGCGGCGGACGCGGCCTCCGCGTGTTGGTGGCGATCGGCATCGTGGCCGCGCTGGCCATCGTGCTGGGCCTCTGGATTGCCGCGTCATTCGAACCGGGACCGCCGAAAGCGGAAACCGCCCCGCCCGATTCCGAGACGGTTTTTCCCGTCGAGCCGCGGGGAATCGATTCCATCAACAACACCATCGACGGCAAAAAGGTGGCGATCGAGGGCGACGGCCACGTGATGCGGTCGCCGGGCCTCGGCGTGGACCGGCCCGTGTGGTGTCTGGTCGGGCCGAAGGAATCGACCTTTGACGTGCCGGTTGGAAAAACGGAGGGCGCGGGAACGTTCAGGCCCGGTTTCCAGGTGCTGGCGCCGACCTTGGTGAGAACAAAGGTCACGTCCGGCGAGATTTCGATTCGCGTCTCGCTGATCGCGAACGACGGGACCGAGGAGTCGCGCGAGGTCCGGCTCAAGCCGGAGAACCGCTGGCAGCCGCTCGACCTCGCCTTTCGCCACGAACCGGGCTTCGCGCCCCACCGGCTGCGTTTCGAGGCGCGGGAGTTCGAGGGCGCGATCTACATCGACCGGGCCGCCGCGCGGTAAAACCTTTTCGAGGACACTTCATCTATTTCGCCATGACCACCCAACGATTCTGCGAACAGTGCGGGGCGCCTCTCAAGGAGGGTCTGCGATTTTGCGAAGCCTGCGGCGCGCCCGTTTCGGCGGCCGCCGAAAAGTTGGAAGCGGCGGTTCCGTCGCCGACGCCCGTCGCCGCGCCGGCTGCTCAGGTCTCGGCGGCATCCAGTCCCGCTTCCGTTGGGGCGAAACGAGGCGGTGGCGGCGCGTTCGCGGTGCTCGGGATCGCGATCCTTTCGCTGCTCGTGGCCGTCGGCGCCGCCGGGTGGTGGTTCTGGAAAAAGGGCGTGTTGAAACTGCCGATCCCGAACGCCGCGTCGGCGGCGGGAACGGTCGACGCCACAGTTCCCGCGGCGGGTCCGCCGTCGACAGGACCCGCGCCGCCGGTTGCGCCCGTTCCGGGATCGACGCCGGTCGCCGCGGCGGGAACGAGACTCATCGAGGATGGCGACTTCATGAGCGGCATTCCGATGGGAACCGAGGGCGATGGCGGGCGCTTCGAGGGACCCGACGCGGGAAATTACTCTTGGCGGCTGGTCGGGCCCGACGAAATGGCGATCGCCATTCCGGTCAGGGCCGCGCCCGGGGGCGGCGTGATCGCCGTGCGATTCGAGGCCGCCATTCCCGAGGGCACGGCGATCGATCCGGCGTTGGGGGCCGTTCGGGTAAGGACTCGGTTCGCGGACCGCTTCGAAAGCTCGGCGGTGGCCGACCGCCTGCTCCAGCCCTCGGCGCGATGGCAGACGGTCGAGCAGAGCTTCGAAGACACCGGCACCGGACCCTACACGCTCTGGATCGAGGCCATCGGATTCACGGGATCGGTTTACCTGGATAACGTGACGGCTTCGGGGGTCGGTGCGCCGGCGGGGGCGGGGAGCGGCACGATTCCGCCGGTTTCGGCGGCGGGCGAATCGGTGGAGGATTGGTTCATGGCGCTACCGTGGTTTCGCCGGCTCGCGGACTCGATGCCGCGCGGGGTTTCGCTCCAGGTTTTCTCGGCGGAGGCGGCCGATCCGCCCCGTCATCAGGCGGTCGAGGTGCGGGAGGAACACGCGCCCGATTCCGGATTCGATCCCAACGTCGCGCCGCGCGTCGGCATTTTCCTCGTCGCGGAAGATCGGAATTCGGTCCGATGGCTGAATCCGCTGACGGGCGAGCCCGATTCCGTGGAGGCCTTCCTTCGCGAGCGCGGGATCGGTGCCGAAGCGACTCCCGCGCCGGCCGCGCCGCCGCCGGCCGCCTCCTCGCCACCTCCGCGGAATCCAATCAACATCTACGACGCGGACTTCGAGGGCGAGACGCCGGACAGCCCCGTGGCGCCGGAGGTGGTCTCGGATCCGACCGACCCCCGCAACCGGGTGGCGATGATACTCGGCCCGGACGGCTCGCGCTTCGAATTGCCGACCGACGAAATCCCGACCGGAGGCCGGCCGGTGACCGTTTCGATGCGGGTGTTCGTGCCGGGGGCGCTGAAAATTCTACCGCGGGAAGACGGCACGATTCCGGAGGGGCTTCGTTTTCGCGTCAGCCTGATCGGCGACCGGGCGCGGATGGTGGACCGCGACGTCTATCTCCGGCCCGCGGCCGAGTGGAAACCGGTCGCGGTCACTTTCGACGATCCCCCGACGACGCTCTCCGGGATTTCCATTCATGCGACTTGGATGGACGACGCGGTTTACGTGGACGACATCCGCGCGGAGTGAGCCGCGGTCCAGATGACGAAAATTGACGAAGGGAAACGCGACCGCGAAAAGTGCCGCGGCCACCGCGGAGCGCCCGTGTGAGCCACCCGATCACAGATGCGCCGCGATGCGCCGGCACACTTCCTCGACGTTTTCGCGGCTGTTGAAGGCCGAAACGCGGAAGTATCCCTCGCCCGCCGCGCCGAATCCCGCGCCGGGGGTGACGACCACGTTGGCCTGCTCCAGCATCTTGTCGAACATGCCCCAACTGTCGATTCCCGCCGGGCATTGGACCCAGACGTAGGGCGCGTTTTCGCCGCCGAAGACGGAGAGACCGGCCTTTTCGCAGGCCTCGCGGATCAGCCCGGCATTCCCCATGTAATGGGAAATCAGCGCCGCCACCTCCGCCTTGCCCGCCTCCGTGAAAATCGCCGCCGCGCCCCGCTGCACCGGGTAGCTCGCGCCGTTGAACTTCGTGCTGTGCCGCCGCGACCACAGCGGATGCACCGCCTGCCTCGAGCCGTCGGCCAGCGTGCCCTCCAGCGCCTTCGGAATGATCGTGTAGGCGCAGCGCACGCCGGTGAAGCCCGCGATCTTCGAAAAGCTGCGAAACTCGATCGCGCACTCCTTCGCGCCGTCGATCTCGAAGATCGAGCGCGGGACGTCGGCGTCCCGGATGAAAACCTCGTAGGCCGCGTCGTAGAGAATGATCGATCCGTTGGCGCGCGCGTAGGTCACCCAGTCCGCGAGCTGTTCGCGCGTCGCCGTGGCGCCGGTCGGGTTGTTCGGATAGCAGAGATAGATCAGGTCGGCTTTTTCCGCGGGAATCGCGGGCACGAACCGGTTCTCGGCCGTGCAGGGCAGGTAAAGCAGGCCCTCGAAGGCGCCGGCCGCGTTCGCCTCGCCCGTGTTTCCCGCCATCACGTTCGTGTCCACGTAAACCGGGTAGACCGGATCGGTGATCGCGATCCGGTTTCCGGGGCCGAACACATCGAGAATGTTGCCCGTGTCGCACTTCGAACCGTCCGAGATGAAAACCTCGTCCGCCGCGATGCCGAGGCCGGCGAACTGGTGGTCCACGATCGCCTGGCGCAGGAATTCGTAGCCCTGTTCCGGACCGTATCCGTGAAAACGCTCGCGCGTGCCGAGTTCGTCGATCGCGGCGTGCATCGCCTCGCGGCACGCGTTCGGCAGCGGTTCCGTCACGTCGCCGATTCCGCAGCGGATGATGTTTTTCGCGGCGTCGGGATTCGCGTCGGTGAAGGCTTTCACGCGCCGGGCGATCTCCGGAAAAAGGTATCCGGCTTTCAGCTTGCGGAAGTTGTCGTTGAGGCGGGCCATGGGATGAGCGGTGGGCGTTTTCGAGAAGGTCGTCGAGAGGGACGCGTCTGCTGTGGGATTGAACCGAATTTTCACCGTCACGCAAGCGAACAGGCGGGTGTGAATGAAAGTGCCGGTCATCAAACCGAATTTCGGAGAATGCCAAGGGCATTCCACTGGGAAGCCTGGGGTTGGAACAACCCCGGGAACTGATGACCCACATGCCGCCAACCCTGAAGGGGTTGCGGAATCGCCGCAGCCGCGACTTTCACCACCACCCGCGCAACCCTTTCAGGGTTGGCAATTGATCGCCTCCTATTCCCGGGGTTGTTCCAACCCCGGTCTTCCTTCCAAAACGCCGTTGGCGTTTTCGGATACCGCCAACGATTTTCAAGCAAATCGCCGAGAATTTCAAAATGTCCGCCACTTTCGTCCACACCCCGAACAGGCTGGCGGAGGGCGGAAGACTCTGTTTAAATAGCATGGTGAGACCCATGCGAATGCGGGTGATTTTGGCGCTCGGGCTGGCCTTGCCGGCGGGTTTTTCCGCGTTCGCCTTCGACGACAAGCCCGTCGTTTCCGAGGATGGCAGCGTCGCCATCGACCTGCCGCCCGGTTGGAGGGATTCGAAGCAAAACATGTCCGGCTCCAGCGCCGTCGCCGGCTACGAGTCGTCGGACCGCCGCACCTCGATGTACATTCTGAAAGCCGACGATTCCGGCACCATGGACGTGGCCGAGAATCTGGAGGGCATGGTTCGCGACATGTTCGAGGGGCAGGCCGAGGTTTTCATCGTCCGGAAGATCGATCCCACCAAGCGCGTCACCGTCGGCGACCTGCCCGGCGCCTACATCCGGCTCGAAGTCGACCTCAAGACCGACGACCGCGTCGTGCCCTTCGTCTATCATCTCACCGCCGTCGGCGCGAAAAGCTCCATCTACATCCTGCAGGGCAGCCTCCACAAACCCGTTCGCGAGGTGCGCGAACAGGAAATCTTTCGCATGATCCGCTCCTTTCGCGTGAGGCGATAGATTTCGAAAAAAAACGGTTCTTCGTCAAATTGAGTGGGTAAGCCTGGGCTTGAGATCGAGTTTGCCGCAGAAGAAGAGGATGCGGACGCGGTAGCTGGCGAAGGAGTGGAACCCGCGCGCCGCCGACTTGATGCTCTGGATTCTGCTGTTGAGGCCCTCGCTCACCGCGTTGGTGATCGGATGCCGCCACCAGGTCACCACGTTGCCGAGCCGCTCCTTGAGCATCCGGGCGACCTTTTTCATCGGTTCGAGTTTGCTGTAGATCGTGTGCCGGTACCATTGCCCGAAGTATTCCTCCGCCTCGTCGGAGGTCTTCGGCACCACCCAGAAGAAGCGGAAAGCCTCTTTGATGAGCCAAGCCTTCGAGGTCTTCAAAGCCGCGTCCTTGATGTCCCGGAAGCTCTCGTATTGGGCGTCGGTGAGGTTGTCCTCGGCCCTCAGCCAGAACCAGCGGGTCCCCTTGAGCCGGTCGTCGCCCTCTCGGAGCAGGCGCCGGTGCTCCTCGATGCGAACCCGGTTGACCCCGTCGTTGAGATGTTTGGCGATGTGGAACTTGTCGTGGACGATCTCCGCCCCGGGCACCATGCGCCGCGCCGCGTTCTCGAAGGCCTGCCACATGTCCATGGCCACGGCCTTGATCGTTGCGCGGCTGGTCTCGGGAATCTTGCCCCAGAGGGCGAGGGCGTCCTCCTCGGTTCGGCCCTCGACGACCTCGAGCACGCGGCCGCGGTCCAGGTCGTTGAGCGTGGTGATGTAGCGATGCCCTTTGAGGAAGCTCTTTTGACTCGCTTCGCTCGCCCTTCGGGCTGCCTTTGGCAGTCTATCTCCGCTACGCTCCGATTCGTCGATTCCCACGTGGCGAAGATCTTCGAGCTTGCGCCTTTCCAGTCCCCGCGCCACTCCCCGCTCCATGATCCGGTCGGCCGTCGCCCATCCGATTTTGAGCAGGTCGCACGCCTGGGTGGTGCTTCGCGCGTTCTCCAGCACGTCGATGGCGTGCGCCTCGAAGGCGAGGGTGAAGCGCGCCATCGGATCGGCCCAGGGAACGCGGACGGTCTGCGGACCGTGCTCGGGACAGTTCGCCCGGGGAAGACGGGCGCGCAGCACCGTCTTCAACTGCATCGTGTCCAGATGCCGCCACTCGCGCGGCGCGTTCCGGTCGTAGATGGCGCAGCGCTTCCCGCACTCGGGACAGGCAACCTTCGTTCCAGCGCGCAGCGAAAGATCAAGAGTCACCTTGTCCGATGTCTTGTCCAACCTCACCTCCGACACTTGCCAGTCCGGCCCCAACCCAAGAATCGACTCGAAAAACTCCTTGCTTGTCTCTGTGCTCATGGGGCATCCTCATCCACAAGCAAGCGGCTCTTCAAGCTTGAACCCACTGAAATCGACGAAGAACCAGATTCTATTTGTCAGGCAAGATCAAAAAGAAAGTATGAAATTCACACAGATATACGCTAAAAGAAACCCAATCTGGGACGTCCGTTTCAAAGGCTTTTCCAAAGTTTGCCTGATAAATACCTCGACACAGGAATCGATCGAAGTAAAAGCAGATCGCATTTTTCGAGTCGAAGCGCCAGCGAGTTTAGCAGTCAAGCCCATCGAGGGTAAGTTGACAAAACTTGTGGTTGCGGGAGACGACAAAGTTCTGTATTTACGGAGTGTTGGTATAAAAATTGACCATGGTCTGAATGCAATCCAAGATCAATTACCCCCGGGACTAGTTACGAAAAGACTGCAGCGCGTCGCTCTCTTGTCATTATTTGGATGGATTTTTGTGATAGTTGCGGTGATTTCGATCGTAACCCTTGTGGCCACCGGTATGATGACAGATGCTGCGAAGATCGGTGGAGTTTTCGCCGCGTTGGTGTTCGCGCTTTTTCGGGGAAAGGTGCCGACACTTGCCGCATGGGTCGGCTGCACCGCAGAAGCGCTAATGCGCAATCGCAAAGCGTTGGATGACCCCGACGCTCGATTCGGTCGATACCTTTCTTCGCTTGTGACATGGTTTCAACATGGCGGAGCCGCCGTCGCACTCGTGGCTGTCATTGTTGTCTTTTCGAAGTTCTCCGCTTATTTCCGCGAGAAGTCTGAAGCCCAACTTGTTCTGATATTATATCTCGTTCTGGTTATGCTGTGTTTTGTGATTAGCGCAGGGGCTATCGGAGCGATCGTCGCAGCCCTTGTCTCATACGTGCCGTCACTTGTTTTGGGGGGCTCACGTATAGTTCGACCCAATTCTTCTCGGCTGGCTCTAGCGATAGACATTGTTGCGATCACGATTGCGTCCCCCTTTATAAGTTTTTCGTTTTTACTTGGCGTGGTGATTAGCAATGTCATGGCGTCGAAACAACAACCCAGTCAATTGGGTTCGGGCGCACCCTAAGTTTTGGGGCGCTGCCGCTAGGTGTTAGGCGACAAATTTAAAAACATGGGTGTCCAATATTTGCGGCGAAAATGGCCGCCAGGAGGGGGCTGGCGGCGTGTGTGGGCGGCGTGGTGAGGTCATTTTTCGAGGGTCGAAATCACCCTCGAGCGGGCTGAAACGCCGCCAGCGTGCCGGAAATAGCTCGGAAAAAACGCTTGACAGGGGCGGGCTCCGAAATTTTGGCTCGTATGCTTACTTACCGTAAGCGTCAAGCGGAGCCCCTCTTGACCGGGCCGGGGTCATATTCGTCGTAGCGTAGGGTTATGACACCTACGACTTACGATGCCAACTTTGGCGGCCGTTGGCGGGAAGCCGCCCAAGCCGCGGGCGTGATATCGGGGATCTGTCGATTGGTCATCGTGGGCAGACGGGTGAGCACGTCCCGGAGATATTCATGGGGATCGATTCCCCGGTTGCGGCAACTGGTAATCACCGAGTAGATCACGGCACTTCGCCAACCGGCTTCCTCGGCCCCGATGAACAGCCAGTTCTTCTTCCCGACAGCCGTCGGCCGAATCGCGTTCTCGCAAAGGTTGTTGTCGATTTCGATTCGGCCGTCGCCAAGCCACCCGATCAGCATCGGCCACTGGCCCAGGGCATAGGCGATCGCCCTGCCCATCAGGCTTTGGGGCAGGTGTTGGCGACTTTTTTCGAACCGATGAAGCGCTCGGTGGACGCGTTCGACGATGGGGCGACTCCGACTCTGGCGGATCGCTTCACGCCAGCGCGGGCCCGCCCGGCTCCGGCGAAGCTCCTCCTCGATCCGGTAAAGATGACCGATCTGGCGCAGCACCCAGGCCGCCCGCAACTTCGATTCGCCCTGCACGAAGGCCTCGTGGAAGCGGCGTCTCACATGCGCCCAGCAACCGGCCAACTCCACCTCCTCACGCCCCCGGGCAAAGGTCCGATAGGCGCTGTAAGCGTCGCATTGGATCGTGCCCTCGAAGTCGTGGGGCACGATGGTCTCCAGGCATCGGTTGCCCCGTCCGGCGTGCCAGTGGTAAAGGGTGTCCCCTCCGGGCCGATGACAGGTCCACAGGTAGCCCCGCGCGGTCTTGCCCGTGCCGGGCGCCAGGTATTTGACAGGCGTTTCGTCAATCTGGACGTAACCGCCGGCGAATTGCTCGGCCTCCATCGCCCTCACCACGGGCCGCAGCCATTCGGCCACCAGGGCCACGCCGTTGGCCATCGTCTGGCGCGAGAGGCCCACTCCGTGACGTTGCAGATAGATCTGCTCCTGCCGGTAAAGCGGGAGGTGATCGGCGTATTTGGCGATCACGATGTGGGCCAGCAGCCCGGGGGCGAGGAGGCCGCGCTCCAAGAGCTTTTCCGGCAGAGGCGCGACGATGGGGGGCGCCTCCGCTTTGGCGATCCTCACATACTTGGGACGGATCAGTCGTCGGCGAAAGAAGTAACCCGGCTCGTAGTCGAGTTGCTCGCTGACCTCTTCCCCGATGCGCCGCCACGCCTCCGGACAGCCTTTGACCGGCTCGGGCTCGATGACCTCCTCGACCACCGCAAGGTTCTCGGGCAGCCGCACCCGGCCCGCTTCAGTGGACTTGCGGCGGGGGTTCTTTCTCTCCGGGATTTCGGCCTCCGCCAGCCCCGGGCAAGCGGCGGAGGCCCGGGTTTTTCCCTCCGGCTCGTCCAATTCGCCGAGCAGCAGCTCCAACTGCGCGGGATCGAGCCTCTCGCTCTTCCTCCCGAAGAGCTGGCGGATGACCAGGTCGAGCTTCTGGCGCAGCAGGCGGTTTTCCTCGCGCAGGCGGGCGATCTCGGCGTGGGCCCACTCCAGTTCCGTCATGCCCGGTATCCTAACTGGTTCCGGCGTCCTGTCATCTGGATTTCTTTCCGAAAGGCGAAAAAAGAATCGCCTCACTCTTCCCGCCGATACCATTCGCGCAGCCGGGCGCCCCGCAGGTCGATCCCGTCGGTGAGCAGGGCGAGGGCTTCGGGGGTCAGGCGCAACCTTTTCTCATCCTCCCTCTGGCGCTTCGGCCAGGAGAAGGTTCCCGCCTCCAGGCGCTTGGCCGCCACCCACAGGCCGGTGCCATCGTGGTAGAGGAGCTTGATCCGGTTGCGCCGCCGGTTGCAGAAGACGAACAGCGCGCCGCTTTTCGGGTCGGCGCCAAGCGTCCCCTCGGCCAGGGCGTAGAGCCCGTTGAAGCTCTTGCGCATGTCGCAGGGCTCGACGGCCAGATAGACTTTGAGACTACCGGTGAAGCTGAGCATCGCGGTTGCCGGTGGCCGGGGACGGCGGT
The DNA here is from genome assembly GCA_024233085.1 of Akkermansiaceae bacterium. GTDB lineage: Bacteria > Verrucomicrobiota > Verrucomicrobiia > Verrucomicrobiales > DEV007 > JAEUHH01. The sequence goes on along the minus strand of JACKQC010000002.1, from coordinate 10,491 downwards.
GACGGGTTCGAATCAGCGCAGGGCGCGAAGCAGTTCCGCCGCCAGGGCGACCTGCCCCGGGCCGCGGATCGAGAGCCGGGCGCCGCCGGGCAGTTCGATCTCCAGACCCGCTTTGGAATTCGTCCTCGGCCCCCGATCCCCATCCTCGGGGGCCTCCAGCGCCTCCAGCAAAAGGAACTCGGAGGGACCATCGTTGCCGCTGGACGCCGCGGCCTTCTTCCGCTTCTGGCGCCAGGAGGCGAAGGTCTGATAGTTGATCCCGTATCGCTTGGCGAAAGCCGCTCCACTCATCCCGCTGTGCTCGAACTCCTCGAGCAATGCCTCTCGGCGTTGGACAGGAACCCGGACGCGCCCCAGCTTGTCGGTTTTCAGAATCTGCTCGGTCATAGACGTCATAGCCCATACGCTACGACCCTTATCACCCTATCTTCAATAGGTGCTCCTCTTGACGCTTACATGGATTCGGGGGCGCTGGTGACAGGAACGGCCATGGCGGCGGCGCTCGGGACGCTGGCGATGGCCTTCCTCGGGAGGCTGCCGATCGCTCTCGCGCCAGGGATGGGGATGAACGCGTTTTTTTCCTACGAGATTTGCGGTCATCTCGGCGTTCCCTGGCAGGGGGCGCTGGGGATCGTGTTCTGGAATGGAATTCTGTTCCTGGCGATTTCTTTGACGCCGCTTCGATTGGCGGTCGTCAGGGCGATTCCGGAGTCGCTCAAGACGGGCATGCAGGTAGGAATCGGATTGCTGATCGCGTTTATCGGGCTTCAGAAATGCGGGCTGATCGGCGATCATCCGGCAACGTTGGTGACGCTGAACGACCTTTCGGATGGCTGGACACCGAATACGGCGACGCTGGCCATGATCGGTATTATTCTGACTTCAGTGCTGTTGTTTCGGAAAGTCGCGGGCGGTGTCTTGATCGGAATCTTCGCGGTGGCGGTGCTGGGGCTCTGGGTCCCGGGTGAGGGGGGTGAAGCCGTCACCCGATGGCCGGACCGCTGGATGGCGGCGCCGGCGTCGATCGAGCCGCTTTTGTTCAAAGCCGATTTGTTATATCCATTTCGTCATTGGCAGGTGGCCTGGGTGCCGGTGGTGATGCTGATGTTCGTGGACTTGTTCGACAGCATCGGCACGCTGATCGGGGTTTCGCGGCGGGCGGGATTGGTGGACGAAAAGGGAGAGCTTCCCGGGATGGGGCCCGCGCTGGTGGCGGACGCGGCCGCGACGAGCGTTGGAGCCTTGTTGGGAACTTCACCCGTGACGGCCTACGTGGAATCCGCCGCGGGAGTCGAGGCGGGCGGGCGGACGTGGCGAACCGGGGTGGTGGTGGCATCCTGTTTCCTGCTTGCTCTGTTTTTTCATCCGGTCATTCTCCGCCTTCCCGCGGCGGCCACCGCTCCGGCGCTGGTGGTGGTGGGGGTGTTGATGCTTTCGGGGTTGAAAGGCTTCGATTGGTCGGATCTCCGTGAGACCGCGCCGGCGGCATTAACGATGATGCTGATTCCGTTCGGATTCGGTATCGCGAAAAAATAAAGGGACGGGCCAATTATTGAAAAATGCTTGCAATTTGCCGAAAATCCCTCATTCTGAGGTCGCCATGAGAAAGGCCCGATTAATCCGAGAAAGCGGCGACGCGTTTTACCACTGCATGTCGCGGGTGGTGGATAAGCGTTTTATTTTCAATTCCAAGGAGAAAAACTTCTTCCGGAAATGGATGCGAAAGCTGGAAGCGTTTTGCGGGGTGGAGGTGGTGACGTTTTGCCTGATGTCCAACCATTTCCATCTTCTGATCCGCGTGCCCGAGCGCGAACGGATGGCCAGGCTGACCGTCGAGGCCCTGCTCGAAATGCTGCCGATCCTCTACAACGACACGCAGATGCTTCACATTCGCCAAGAGATTGACCGTGCGCGCGCTTCGGGAGACGAGCGGTGGCTGCGGCAGATTCTGGATCGCTACGAATCGCGGCGGGGCGATTTGTCCGTGTTTCTCAAAGAACTGAAGCAACGCTTCACCCAATGGTACAACCGCACCAACAATCGCCGGGGAACGCTGTGGGAGGACCGGTTCAAGAGCGTGTTGGTGGAGGGTTCGGAGCAGGCGCTGTTGACGATGGCGGCCTACATCGACTTGAACCCGGTGCGGGCCGGGATGGTGAGCGATCCCAAGGATTACCGGTGGTGCGGATACGCGGAGGCGGTGGCCGGTCGGCGCGTGGCGCGGCGCGGGCTGGCGATCATCCTGGAGCAGACCTCATACGGAGTGAACCGCCGGATCACTTGGGCGAACACGGCCACGAAATACCGGCTCCTGCTCTTTGGCCACGGCGAGGAACGCGAGGGCGATCCGGATTACGGCGTGAAAAGCCGCAAGGGATTCAGTCAGGAGCGGGTCGAGGCGGAAGTCGAACGCGGCGGGAAACTGTCGATTCCGGAAATTCTCCGTTGCCGGGTGCGCTACTTTTGTGACGGGGCGGTTTTTGGGAGCGTGGAATTCGTCAACGATGTCTTCGAGTCCCATCGTACCCGCTACGGTCCGAACCGAAAATCGGGCGCCCGCAAAATGCGGGGCGCCGAGTGGGGCGACCTGCGGGTGTTGCGCGATTTGCGGAGCGGGGTGTTTGGGTAGGAAGCAAATGGCGCCAGGGAACTCTCGCGGGGCGCCGCCGCGAGGGGGCGGCGACAATCTTTGACGAGATCGCCAGGCAAAAGCCGGCCTATTCCTTCCGTCGAAACACGGCCACATGGCGGTCGATGGATTTTCCCGGCGTGTCGAGTTCGCGCGACTCCTCGTGGCGCTCGCTCGCGATCAGTTCACCGCCGAGCCGCTGGATCGCGTCGAGGGCGAGGGCGTGTTCCTTGTCGAAATAACTCGTGATCACCAGTCGGCCGTCCGGGTCGAGCTTGCCGAGGGCCTGGTCGAAGATCTCCTCCCAGGTGCGGTCGCCGTTCCAAAAGTTCTGGTGGCGCAGAAAAACGAGGTCGAAGGCCGCGCCGTCACCCAGTTCGCGGTGATCGTCGAGCTTCGAGGCGTCGCCGGTGAGGAATTCCGCCTCGCGTTTCGCGCCGGTTTCCGGATCGACTCGTTTTCCACCGAAGCGCCGTTGGGCGTCGGCGATTTCCCGCGCGCGGATGTCCATGCCGATGAGCTTCACGTCGGCGGGCCGGTTTTCCTGACCGGCGAGTTCGGCCGTCGCCTCGGTCAGCGCGTCCGCCTCGTGGCAGGCGCCGCAGGCGAGGTCGAGTATGCGAAGCGCCTCCTTGCCGCCCGACTCGAAGACGCGCCGCATCGCCGCCTCGTCATTGCCGAGGACGCGGCGCAGCATCTTTTTGAGCCGGTCGAGATCGCCGTCGAGTTTGGTGGGCGGAGTCGTTTTTGCCATCGGAAAGGGGGAAAGGAACCACGTTTTCGCCGAAAGACAGCCTCGAATCGACCCAACAGGGTGGACTTTATAGGCGTAAACTTAACACAGGAGGATGTGTCAAAGTCACGGAGCCGCGATTCCGTGGCGATGGATGGGTGGGGCGAGGCGTCCCTGCCGAGCCGTTGCGAGGCCCCGCCGCGTTCGACACGAGCGATACCGCCCGCAAAACCAACCGCGAAGGAGAAACGAGGGAAAGCCGAGGCTTCGGCGAATGGCCGAAGAACGTTCGACGCGATTTGGCATTACGACGGCTCGGCAGGGACGCCTCGCCCCACCCGGCTGGCGCCCCTCGCCATATCGCTGGCTGTGATCGGGCCTTTGGGACCTTCGAGTTTGTTAAGTTTACGCAAATGGGGTTGGCTCACCGACCCAACCCTGTTGGGTCGCGGCCGAAAACGGCCCGCGTCAGAAATCGCGAAAGCCCCACCGCTCGCCGAGCGCGACGCACTCGCGCAGCGGCGGGATGCCTCCCGACGGGGTGGGATGGCGCAGGCAGCTCGCCGCGACGCAGGCCCCGAGCCGCAGGCAGTCGCCCAGGGTCTTCGATTCGTGAAACCCGTGGAGAAATCCGGCGGCGAAGGCGTCGCCCGCGCCGAGGGCGCCCTTGATCTCCTCCTCCGGCACGCGGACCGAGCCCGAGGTGTGCGTCGATCCTCCCCGTTCCAACGCCACCGCGCCGGCGGGGGCGTGAATCACGACCAGGCGGCGGACGCCCAGTTCGAGGATCGCGGCGGCGGCGGCGCGGGCCGTTTCGGGGGTGAAGCTTTCCAGGTCGACGCCGGAAAGGCGCGACGCTTCGAACTCGTTGGTCAGCAGCACGTCGGCCTCGGGCAGGGCGGGGGCGAGCACCTCGCGAAAGCGGCCGCTCTCCTCGCTGACGAGATCCAACACCGTGGTAAGTCCGGCCGCCGTGGCGCGCCGCAGCAGGATGGTGGCGCCGGTTTGTCCGTCGGGGCGTTTGGCGTCGAGCGCGTCGAGCAGGAGCAGGTAGCCGAGGTAGAAAATCCGGGCCGTGACGCCGGCGAAGTCGACGCCGTTCTCGTCGAAGAGAGCGTTGGCGCCGCGCTGATGGAAGAAGGTGCGCCGGCCCGTCGAGGCCACGGTCATCACGTCGGTGTAGCTGGTCGGGGCGTTTTCGGAGAGGCGGAGATGGGTCGTGTCGATGCCGTGGGCGGCGCAGTCGTCGAGGATCCAGCGGCCGTCGGCGTCGTCACCGACCAGGCCCGCCGCCGCGAGGGGGAAGGCGGCGGCCTCGGGGTCGCGAAACAGGCGGGACAGGTTTTTCGTCAGGTTGTAGGGGCCGCCGCCGTTGGCGCTTTCCTCGGAGAGGATGGAAACGAGCGCGTCCTGCGAGGGCCAGGCGTCGATGAGCTTGACGTGATCGACGATGAAATTGCCGGCGGCAAGCAGGCCTTGTCTGGGGGTGGTCGGGGGCATCGGGGGGTGGTCGATTGGAACGCGGAGGCGCGGGGGTGCTGAGGAACGCGGAAGGTTTTCTTAATTGAATGGGCCGGGATTTCGGGTTTCCCGAAATATGGACTTTGCGTCTCTCCGCGTCCTTGGCGTTTCCGCGTTCAAAAAAGGAAAGCCCCGAGCGCACTCACCCCACATCGACGGCGCGCCCCGATTTGTGCGATTCCAGGGCGGCGGCGAAGACTTCGTGGGAGGCGACGGCCTCGGCGGGGGTGGCGCACCCGAAACGGCCGTTGAGTTGTCCGGCGCGCTCGGCGATGAAGGCGGCCCACATTTGTTGGAGGATATCGGGAAACCCGGGCTCGAAGATGCCGCCGGTGATCGTCTTGAACGGGGTGCCGAAGCCGAGGTCCTCGCGCGTCCAGGCCTGGGTGTTGCCCTCGCGGCGGAAGGTCCAGAGCGTCTTCGGCTCGGCGGTGGAGTATTTGATTCCGCCCGTGGTGCCGTGGATCTCGATGAACCAGGTGTTGGTGGCGCCGGGGGAGAGGCGTTTGGTTTCCCAGCGCATCGGGACGGCTTCCCGGTCGCCGACGGCGACTTCGCCGTGGATGAGGGCGTTGTCCCAGGTGTCGCACGCGGCCATGCCACCGTGGCCGTCGGGCCGCTCGCTCCAGATCTGGCTGAGCTGGGCGAAGACACGCCTCGGCTTCCATCCGAGCCGCAGCGGGATATGGGCCACGTGCATGCCGAGGTCGCCCATCACGCCGATTTCGCCGCAATGTTTCACCTGACGCTTCCAGTTGATCGGTTTGTCGGGATTCAGGTCGCTGGAGTGGTGAAAGGCGCACACGATCTCGATCACGCGGCCGATGTCCCCGGTGCGCGCGTAATCGATCACGCGCTGCGACGCGGGAAGAAAGGGAAACTCCGAGCTGCAGCGGACGAAGCGGCCGGTGGCCTCGATTTTCTCGACGATGCGGCGGGCGGCACCGAGGTCGATGCCGAAGGGTTTTTCGGCGAGAAGGTCCTTCCCCGCGTCGAGCACATCGTTGTAAACTCGCTCGTGAAGATGATGCGGCAGCGCGCAGTAAACGACATCGACCTCCGGATCGGCGAGGATCTGGTGGTAGTCCGTGGTCAGGTGTCGCACGGTCGGCACGGCGCGGAACCAGTCGAGCACGGGCTCGGCGAGATCGGCGACGGCGACCAGTTCGGCTTTGATCGGGAGATCCGTCAGGGCGAACCAGCGGCCAAAGGCGGAGGCGGCTTCTTTGCCCATCAGGCCGCCGCCGATGATGCCGACGCGAACGGTGGAGGGATCGGGAGAGTGGGAATGTGACATGGGAGCAGGGGAGCGGGATGATGGAAAGATGCGCCAAGAAATTGACAGGAAATGGCGCGGCGTCCAGTAATAGGGCGGGGCGGCAAAAGGGAGAAACGCCGGGATGAAAGAAACGGGAAGCGATGCGAAGGGAGAGGGCGGAGATGACGGCGAAGGGAGTCATCGGCGAATCGACGCGTGCCGTGTCGCGAGGCGGTTCGCTCGGTTGAGATTTTTCTTAGTTTTGGAAAAATTAAACTTTTCTTAATCAGAACAATCGGGTATAAACACGGTTCTTGTGTTCTCAGACGCGCGTTCAGGGATGAGCCATTCGCTCGAACAGATCAAGTCGATCAATCATCACTTTCGGCACGCCATCGAGCAGGTGACCGAGGGGATCGTGATTGTGGAGGCGGATGTCCGCCATCCGCTGGGTCCGGTGATCGTGTTCGCCAACCGGGCCGCCACCGCCCTGACGGGCTACGATCAGGCTTCGCTGCTCGGGCAGCCGATCGGGCTCGTGTATGACCCCGAGGCGCTCAACGACCTCATTCTGCGCCTGCCGCGCGTGGCCGAAGCCTCGAAGATCTACCAGATGGAAAAGGGGCTCGTGACGCGCAGCGGCCGCCGCGAGACCTGTCGTTGGACCATCTCCGCGGTGCGAGACGCCGGCGGGCGGGCGGTGAATTTCACCCTGACCTTCTCGGTTAAGTCGGCCAAAGGCGCCGACAAGGCGGACGATCGCGGTCCGGGCGGGGCGGCGGAGGAAAGGAACCGCGCGGCGGCGGCCGAGCCGGACCCGCAGTTGGAGGACAGCCTCGAGAAAAGCCGGGTCGAGTCCCTCGCCCTGCTGGCCGGAGGGATCGCGCACGATTTCAACAACGTGCTCCAGACCATCCTGACCAATCTCTCGCTCGCCGCGCTGGAGACCTCCGGGAACAGCCCGGCGCGCACCCACATCGAGGACGCGGTCGAAGCCACCCAGGACGCCCAGCAGCTCGCCCAGCAGATTCTCGATTTCACCAAGGGCCGCCTGCCCCAGATCCAGATCGCCAATCTCGGAGACGTGCTCAAGCAGGTGGCCAAGCTCGCGACGATGGGCTCGAAGGTGCGCTGCGACCTCACCACGCCCGAGGACGTCTGGGGCGTCGAGGTGGATCTGCGGCAAATCCGCCAGGTGATCCACAATCTCATGATCAACGCCTGCCAATCCATGCCCGACGGCGGCGTCGTGCAGGCGTCGGTCTCCAATGTCGAGCTTCCCTCCGGATCGAAGTCGGGTCTGCCCGCCGGCCACTACGTGATGGTGCGCGTGCGCGACCGAGGCTGCGGGATCTCCGAAAAAGACCTGCCCCGCATTTTCGAGCCTTACTACACGACGAAAAAGAACGGCACCGGTATCGGGCTCGCCACCTGCCGCGCGATCGTGCAGCGGCATCACGGCACGATTCTGGTGAGTTCCCGCGTGAATGTCGGCACGGAGTTCCAGGTCTATCTGCCGGCCTGCGTTTTCGACGAGCCGGTCGCCGGGCCGGCGCGGGCCGCCGCCAACGGCGACCACCCCGCCAGCGGCACCGACGCCTCCGGGGCGGCTCCCCCCGACACCGTGATGATTGGCGAGGGACGCGTGCTCGTCGTCGACGACCAGGACAGCGTTCGCGAGGCCGCGGAACGGTTGCTCGAGCGCCTCGGTTACCGGACGGTCTCCGCCTCCGACGGCCAGGAGGCCGTGCGACTGTACCGGCAGCATTCCCTGTCGCCGGACCCGATCAACGCCGTGCTGCTGGACATGACCCTGCCCGGCGGGCTCAGCGGCGACGAGGTGATGGAGGAAATCCGGCGCATGGATGGCCGGGCGCGCGTCATCGCGACGAGCGGCTATTTCGACGAGGACGCCGAGGATCGCTTTCGCGAGGACGGATACATCGGCATCCTGCCGAAGCCCTACGCCGTGGAAAAGCTCTCGCAGAAGCTCGCGGAAGCGATGAGCAACTGAGGGGGGGCTGACCAAACAGGGTTAGGTCGGCGACCCGACCCTGTTGGGTCGGGCCGATTTTTCGACTCAGCAGGAGCGGCCACCCTCCGGCATGGCGGGAAGCGGGGCGAGGGACGGTTCGAGAACGCCCTTCGCCTTCGGCCAGGCGATGAAGGCTTCGACGATCATCCACCCCTCGAGGGCGAGCGTGGCGATGCCGATGCCGAAAAGCAGCCAGTTTTTCTGCTCCAGATAACCGCCGGGACCGAAGATGTTCAGCATCATCGCGATGCCCGGGAGGATGAGCATGAACACGGTCGGGATGGCGACAAACCAGAGCGGCAGGCCGCGCCGCCACATCCAGAAGGTGATGACAAGAAACGCGAGGCCGCCGAGCAGTTGGTTCGTGGCGCCGAACAGCGGCCAGAGGATGAGGCCGCCCTTTCCGGCGGTGGACCATTCCCAGTCGCCGGCCGCCGTGGGCAGCGCGGCGATGGCGGTGGCGAGAACGACGGCGAAGATGGTGGCGCCGTGCTTGTTGGTCAGCCAGGTGAGGGGATTCCACCGGTGGGGGCGATGGTCGGCGGCTTCGCCCGTGCCGCGGTCGGCGCCGGCGAGATTGTCGTCGAAGTCATAGGCTTCCGCCGCGAGCGCGGTGCGCGAAATTTTCGGGGCGAGGGTGGAGGCGAGTTCCTGGATGACGTAACGCTGGAGCCGGCAGGCCGTGTCGAGGGTGGTCGCGGCGAAACTGGCGACAAAGACGCCCATCAGCGCGACGGCGAACCCGGCGCCGAGCCCGAGGGCCTGGAGGAAATTCGCCGAGCCCTCGACGAAGGCGCCGATCTTCGCCGGCAGGCCGTTCGCGGCGTTCCACGAGGCGTAGCGGTGCAGGTAGGCCTCCTGGCCGGTCAGGAGCGCGCCGCCCTCGCCGCCGCTGGAGCCGAGTCCGATGCCGGCGACGCAGGCGAGGATGACGAGCACGGCGAGGAAGCCCTCCGTCAGCATCGATCCATAACCGACAAACTGGGCATCGGACTCGCATTTGAGCTGTTTCGACGAGGTGCCGCTGGAAACGAGGCAGTGAAATCCGCTGATCGCCCCGCAGGCGATGGTGATGAAAAGGAACGGAAAAATCCAGGGCGCTCCCTCCGGGGCGGCGCGAAAGGCCGGGGCGACAATTTCCAAGGCGGGGCGGGAGGCTTCGCCCGCGACCGGGGCGCCACCGACGAGCCCGGCGACGACGAGGCCGACGACGACGAGGGCGATGGCGCTGAGCAACTGGAGGCTGTTGATGTAGTCGCGCGGCTGGAGCAGCATCCACACCGGCAGGACGGAGGCGATGTAGCTGTAAATCAGCAGGGCGGCGACCCAGGTCATGGTCGGCCAGCCGGCGAGGTAGGAATTGACGGCGTGGAGAAAGCCGACATCCCCGAAGGCGACGGTGAGATACATCACCGCCAGGGCGATGAGCGAGGGCAGGAGGATGGCGATGCCGCGCTTGTGGAGCCAGACGCCGATGGCGACGGCGATGGGGATCTGAATGAGGCAGGGGAAGATGGACGTGGGGTACTGGCGGAAAACGGCCGCGATGACGAGGCCGAAGATGGCCAGCACGATCGTCAGCGCCATGAACAGGATCGACAGGAACAGGACGCGGGTGCGCGGGGCGAGGACGCGACCGGCGATGTCGCCGACGGTCTGGCCGCGGTTGCGCACCGACACGATGAGGGCGCCGAAATCATGCACGGCGCCGATGAAGATGGAGCCGAGGAGCACCCAGAGCAGCGCCGGCACCCAACCCCAGATCACCGCCACGGCCGGGCCGACGATGGGTCCGGTGCCGGCGATGGAGGTGAAGTGATGACCGAAGATGACGCCCTTCTCCGTCGGCACGTAATCCTTGTCGTCGTTCAGCGCCACGCTGGGAACGGCGGCCCCGGGATCGAGCTTGAAAATCTTTCGCGCCAGCCATTTCCCGTAGGTGTTGTAGGCGATCAGGTAGAGGACGAGGGTTCCCAGGGCGAGGGCGAGCGTTTCCATGGTGTTGTCTTGAAAGGGGTGCGGGGACTTTGGCCCCCGGATCGGAATCGGGCGCTATTCTGGACCACGGAGGGGAGGGAATACAGGGGGAATTTTTCCGGCATCGGGCCGGGGCTCCGAGCGCGCCGTCGCAAAAATTGCGTTTTTTTCGGGCGAATCCGTGTTCCCATTGCGCCGACTCGATGGATATCCAAACCTGGCAGCAAATCATCACCGCGATCGTGACGGTCGCGGTGTTCCTCGCGCTGGTCCGCGAATGGCTTTCGCCGGATCTGGCGGCCATGGGCGCGCTGGTGCTGCTGGTTTTTGCCGGGGTG
>JACKQC010000001.1 GCA_024233085.1 Akkermansiaceae bacterium | reverse complement strand
CATTGTCCTCCAGTTCCAAGACCGTGCGCCGCATCCCGGCGCGTTCCTAATTCCTAACCCCTAAAAATTCCTAGCCCCGAACCTCGTCCGAAAAGAACCTTGTCCGAAAAACTTTCTCGCCCCGAACCGAATCGTCCTGCCGCGTTAGCGGGAAACGGGACTCGAACCCGCAACCCCCAGCTTGGAAGGCTGATGCTCTACCAATTGAGCTATTCCCGCGCTCCTTAAGATTCGGTCGCCGGGCCCTCGACCGGCGGGATCCGTCGTCCGCCCTTGGCGAACCGACCGCGACCCCTCGAACCTTCCCGGGCGACCTTAGGCCTGCGCGGCCGCCTCGCCTTCACAAGCTCGGCCCCGTTGCCGGGAAAAAGCGTAAACGCCCCGATGCCCTCCCAACGTCAACTTTGAGAGGTGATCCGGGCTGTTTCATCCTTTGTTCGCCGGGCCATTGCGGCCCCTCGCTGATATCGCCGCTTAGTCGAGTCGATCCGAAAAGGCGGCGTGAACTTCCACTGAAACGAATCCATCTTCCAAAAAAGAACGATGGTGGGAGGAGGATTCGAACCTCCGTAGCCATCCGGCGGCAGATTTACAGTCTGCTCCCTTTAACCACTCGGGCATCCCACCGTACGGTCGCCGCGCATGCGTCGCGCGGCCTGGGAAAAAATATGCTCTCGCGCCCTTTAAGATCGTCAGTCGTCGAGCCAAACCGTGACAGGCGCCAAAGCCGGCGATGGGACTCGAACCCGCAACCGACGCATTACAAATGCGTTGCTCTACCAATTGAGCTACGCCGGCATTCCAAATGCGGTTCGGCGCCAGGGCACCCAAGGGGCTGGAATTATAGGCGCGAGCAAGCGCGCGTCAAGGGGCGACGGAGCATTTTCCTTATCCGAGGCGATTTTCGTCCGAATTGGCCTCCGACCGCGCCGAATCCCGGTCACTTCCCCTCGACGGAGAGGCGAAACAATTGGAAATGACAGAGAAAATCGAAGCAGACCCTCTTAAAGCGCCCCGCCAAGGGCCGCCGGACCCCTATCGTCCGGCGATTTAATTTGCTATGGCTTGCGCCGATGAACACCTCCCCCGCCGTCGACGCGCCCGCGACGCCGCCCTCCCTGGCCGTGGCCGGCGCCAAATTGGCCGCGTTGGCCTTGCTCATGGCGGGCCTGGGATGGCTGGCGTGGCAATATAATATCCCCCTCGAGGATTTAAAGACCCGCGTCGGCGCCATCGACCCCATCCTGCGCTATCCGGCCTATGTCGCCCTCTATGCGCTGGTCAGCATCGCCCCTGTCCCGGCGCGAGATGTCGTCAAAGTGACCGGCGCGATCCTTTTCGGCGGGTGGATGAGCGGCTGGCTGATCTTTTTCGGCGAAATGCTGGCGACGGTCGTTTGCTGGATCCTGGGCCGGGCGCTGGGCAAGGATATGGTCGACCGCATGACCGGCGCGCGCCTCTCCTCCCTGCGGGAGAAGATCCGGGGCGCCACCTGGTGGCAAATCGCGCTCCTGCGCCTCTTCCCCGGCACCCCCTACCGCTTCTTCAACTACGCCGGCGGCGTCACCGACATCCGGCCCGTGCCCTATTTCGCCGGAACCGCCGCGGGAAC